>NZ_FONL01000020.1 GCF_900112895.1 Succiniclasticum ruminis DSM 9236
GGCGAACCGGATTTCATCCACGAAGAAGATTTTATTTATTATGCCGAAGGGATGCAGGGCATCGGGTTAAAGATTGAAATTAAATATGGCAAAGTAACGGAAATAAAATGCGGCGTTCTTAATTAACGGATATTATACGGTACGGCGAAAACGGAGTATTGTATAACTATTAAGGTTTTTTTATGATCTCGAACTCCCGTCCTTCCTGTTTTCAGGCGGGAGTTTTGTTTGAGACGGGGAGGGTTTTATCATGCCGGTTAACAAAGACGAACTCACAAAAGACATGATTGAAAAAGCTATGGAGTGCAAGGATGCCGATGAACTGATCGCGCTGGCAAAGGCGGAAGGCTTTGCTATTACCAAAGACGAAGCGGAGGCTTACATGTCGGAGATGGCTGATGTCGAACTGAACGAGGAAACCCTGAAAAAGGTCGCTGGTGGCATTTGCTGGGATAATGTTCAAAATCCACATGAATGTGGCATAGATTGTATTTATAGTAATAATAATCAGGGTTGAAGGATACTAATCAGAAAAATTAGTTAAAAAATCCTGATTTTGCACAGTAAATGATTCAACAGCCGTGGAACTTCAACATCCGCGCTGTTTTGTTTTAGTATGACAAATTGCAGTTTTTATCAGTAAAGATAATATGATATAATTAAAAAAAATCCTATCAGCGTCAATTTTAGGAAGCCTGTCTTGTATATATTAGTAAGAGGCATTTAAGCAAAGCAAATTTAAGGAGGAAGTTATTATGCCGATTAACAAAAACGAACTTACAAAAGAAATGATTGAAAAAGCTATGCAGTGCAAAACTGCGGAAGAACTGATGACATTAGCGAAGGCTGAAGGTGTTGAGCTGACCAAAGAAGAGGCGGAAGCATATTTGGCTGAACTGGAAGATTTAGAATTGGATGAAGGTATGCTCAAAAACGTGGCGGGCGGTCAGGACTACTCACATTGCAATGGCCGTTGTACGTCAAAATTATAGAAGTCGCAATTTAGTATAGTAAATGAATTCTCGAAACCCATAAAACGCGTTCTGGCAATCAGCTTTGTCAGAACGTTATTTTTGTCTCGTTTTTGACAGGCCGTGATATAATGAAGTGTAGTCAAAAACGAGAGGGTGATAAGATGGACTCGCCGAAGGTAAAAAGGATTGCTAAGATTCCGGAATGGTTGAAAGAGCTGAAACTCCAGAAAGCGGGTATCGGGATATACTGCAGGGTAAGCACGTCGGAACAGCGGCAGCTGCGCAGCCTTTCCAACCAGATAACAAGCCTAATCAAGACTGTGCAGGGATGGGACTGTCTGCCGTATCTGAAAGACGTGTATGTCGATATTTACACCGGCACATCGGAGAACAAGCGCCCGGAATTCAACCGGATGCTGGACGACGTGAAAGCGGGGAGGATAAAGATCGTGGTGGTGAAAAGCATCCAGCGTTTCGGCAGGAACACTGTGACCGTAATGAGCGCCATAAATGACATCCGCCATGCCGGTGGTTATGTCTACTTTGAGGTGGAGAACCTGGATACGAAGACGGCCGCTAACGATAACATTATCACCATCATTGGGGGCACGTCCCAGGAGGAGAGTTACTTCAAATCCAAGAGCATCAAGTTCGGGATTCGGGAGAGCCTAAAGAACCCGAATTCACGTTTATACAACAGGTGTTGCTACGGGTATTGGAGTTATGATGGGAAGATGATTCCGAAGGTGTTAGAGTCGGAATATGTGAAAGACATATTTAATTATTACAAATATGGATGCAGCCTATACGGGATAGCAAGGAAGCTGGAGGAGAGGGGGATTCCATCTCCGTCCGGGAAGAAAGTATGGAGAACTAAAACCATAGAAAATATTTTGAAAAACGAGAAATATACGGGAAATGTGATTGTCAAGTCAGTCATTAAGAATCCACAGACGGGTGAGGAAAGATATTTTAAAGCCTTACATCACCACGAAGGGATAATCAGTCAGGAACTGTTTGATGAGGTACAAAAAATATTTGTTAAACGGAGCAATATGGAACTGGGCCCTGATGGAAAAATGAGGAGGAAAAATACACATTACAGTTCCAAAAAGCGACAATTCGAGTAGTCAAAAAAGCCGAAAATAAATAGATAAGTAGCTAAAATCGAAAAAATTAGATTAAAAAAATATTGAAGATATTAATATTCTGAAAACTTACGAACATAAAAGAATCCGCATTATATGCGGGGTTGAGTGGCATAGACTGACATAACAATTAAGAAAAATTAAAATAAAAAAGACCGTTCGTATACGAATCGTACTACGAACGGACCCCGATATTATCATGATAGGGGAGATACGTGACCGGGAAACGGCGGAGATAGCCATTCAGGCAGCGCTGACCGGGCATTTGGTGTTCAGCACCCTGCATACCAATACAGCGGCCGGCGCCGTTACACGGCTGCTGGACATGGGCATCGAACCTTATCTGGCAGCATCAGCCCTGCGGGGGGTTGTGGCTCAGCGCCTGGTACGAAAACTTTGTCCTGCCTGCAAAGAAAAATATATGGCGGATAAAGGCATGTGGGGATGGAAGCGCTTTCGAAATCCTGTCTGTGACGAAAATATGGGGGATGCATTGAAACCGCCTGATGGTTTGATCTTATACCGGCAATCCGGTTGTGACGCATGCCGACGGTCCGGATACCGGGGACGTATGGCTGTTCATGAAGTGCTGCCGGTCAATGCGGTTTTAAAAGATAAAATTAGCCGCGGCGCTTCGGAACAGGAACTGTGGAACGCGGCAAAAACAGTATTTCCTGACATTTCTTCCCTGGAAGAGGACGGCATGCAAAAGGTAAAACAGGGCATTACGTCGGTACAGGAATTACTGCGGGTGCTGGGGACGGTGTGAGATGAACTGCAGGATAGATGAGATTCTGCTGAAGGCAGCGGAAATGAACGCATCCGATCTGCATATCAGTGAAGGGGGATCCGTTATTGTCCGTATTGCCGGGACGCTGACAAAACCGGGCAGCGTACTGTCTGACGTTTTTTCCCTGTTTGAACCGGTTCTGCCGGGTAAACAGCGTGTTGCACTGAAGCAGTACGGTGAGTGCGATTTTGCTTATGCGCTTCCATCCGGGCAACGTTTTCGTATCAACTTATACCGCAGCATGGAAGGGCTGGATGCTGCCGTCCGGATTATTCCCAACAGCATTCCTACATGCAGTGGATTGGGATTGCCGGAAGCACTGCGGAAACTTTCAGAATTAAAAAGCGGCCTCGTGTTGCTTACCGGTGTTACGGGTTCCGGTAAAAGCACGACACTGGCCGCGATCGTTAATGAAATTAACAGGCACAGGGCTGTACACATTTTGACGCTGGAAGATCCTGTAGAATACAGATTCGCTTCAGACAGAAGCCTGATCCATCAGCGGGAGATTGGCAGCGATACAGTGGATTTTGCATCCGGGCTCAGGGCGGCGCTGCGGGAAGATCCGGATGTGATCGTTGTCGGGGAACTGCGTGATCTGGAGACGATTTCTATTGTTGTCACAGCAGCGGAAACCGGCCATCTGGTTTTGTCTACGCTCCATACCCGCAGCGCGGTAGAGACCGTTGATCGTATTATTGACGTGTTCCCTGAACAGCAGCAACGGCAGATCCGTGTCCAACTGGCCGGCTGCCTGCAGGCCGTGGTTTCACAACAGCTTCTGCCGGATAAGCGGGGCGGCAGGACGGCGGCTTTTGAAATTATGATAGTTACACCCGCTTTGCGCAATCTGATCCGCGAAGGGAAGACACAGCAGATGGGCTCTTATCTTCAAACCGGCGGTCAGTATGGCATGCAGACAATGGAGGCTGCCCTTGAGGAATTAAAGCGAAGAGGACGGGTTTAACGGACCTTGCGTGGTTTTTTCGCTTTTCAAAATGTCTATTGCCCAGTTCCGGTCAATGATTGAATCCTTTTTACGGGGACCTTCCAATACATCGCTGTACCGGTCGATTATCTGATTATAAACATTTGCAACATACTGATCAAAAGAGACACTGGCAGTCTGTCCGCTGTTCTTGTCCTGGAAGACAAGTTTTCTTTCCCTTGTCTCTTTATTAACTATAAAAAAAGCATTTTTAATACGAAAGCCAGATTCGGATAACTGGCGTTCAGCCTCGGAACCTACTATGACTTTGGCAAGTTCTACTATCCTGTCGTCCAGGCCGGAATCGAAAATGGCCAGCTTTTCCAAAAATTCTTCGTGGGTACGTACGATGCGGTATCTGTAACGTGCCAGAGCATTTTCCAGCAATCTGTCATCGGCTTCCGTGTCTGAGCCGGAATCTGATTTGTCATCCTGAGATGTTCCGGCGGATACGTTTTCCAACAGTTTCCGTGTATTATTCACTTCTTCATCTTCCGGGATGTAATAAATCATCAGTCCGTTTTCCATCTGATGATATAAAAAAGAATAATTGATTGTTGAGGTCTGCCCGCAGTAAGGGCAGCAGAACCTGAATAATGAAAGGTTGCGAACCTGCCCGTATGTTTCGGGATGGGTTTTGGTGTTAATGCTGTTCCAGATATTAAAGTAGGCAGTGCGATGACAATGTGGACAGAGAATCATTTGTTTTGCAACGTCAGACATGCTTATTACTCCTTGCTGTAATCAGGCGGCGGCACAGGGCAGTAACGGGGGAATGCTTTCATTACTGTTTAGCAGATCCTGAGCAGTAGTGCGACCAAGTATATTTTATTATATCATGTATTGTGAAGGAATTTAAATCACATTTTTGACGCAAATTATATTTGCGTCACAGCCACTGTTCAAGGTATAATAATACCAACAGTATTGTGCTAATTATTATTTTTCAATGAAAAGGAGATGCTATCATGAGTTTACTGGAAACGTTGTTAAAATCGATGACCTCTTCTTCTTCTCTGGATACAATGTCCAGAAGGACCGGCGGAAATAACGACCAGATGGCTGCGCTGATCACTGCTGCGCTGCCGATTCTGCTGCGGGCTCTGACGGCTAATGCTTCTACCAAGTCCGGCGCTGAGTCCCTTCAGCAGGCCCTGACCGAGCATACGGAGACCGGTTCCGTAGCGGAACAGTTTGAAACAGCGGATATTGATGACGGCGCGAGGATTCTGCAGCACATCCTGGGCAGTAATTCTTCTTCCGTTATGAACGGTCTGTCCCGTCAGAGCGGTCTGAGCAACGACCAGGTGGGGTCTGCTTTGGGAGCGCTGGCTCCGGTATTGCTTAACAGTCTGTCCGCTGCGTCCAACCGGGCGCCGGCCCAGCCTCAGAAACCGCCCATCGATCTTAGTGATGGGATTGATGCATCGGACATCATGGGATTTATGCAGATGATGTCCCAGGCTCAGGGAGGCGCTCCTCAGAGGCGTCCCCAGAACCAGGCTTCTTTTGACGGGAGCGATTTGCTGGGACTTCTCTCCATGTTAAAATAAAGGAACCGATGATTAATCAGCAGTTCCAATACGTTGGGAATCAAAAGGTGTTCGGTGGCTACAGCATAATTGTATACTGTAGCCGCCTCTTTTTTGACGGGAGGCAAGACAGATGACGGCGCGTAAAGGCACCCGTCCGGCAGAAAAGTTAAGATGGGTACTGCTGCGCGTGGTACTGTTGCTGTTTTTGGCGCTTTTTGGGCTGGAGTACGCAGGCTATCCGCGATACGGGGCCAGTCAGTTTTTTGACTGGGGCCGCCGTATCGTTCAGTCGGACAGTTTATCGGAAGCGGTTGATGTTCTGAAAAACGGGATGAGAAGGCATGATGTCCCGTTGTTCCCCGGGGCTCCTGCAGATCTCAGTGCCTTAGCCCAAAGCGCGCCGTTTGTGACACTGGATAATTTGCCGGAAAGCGAAGGACGGACCTTTATTGTACTGTACGGAAACGAACCGCAGTTTTCCGCGGAATTCAAGGCAAAGAATAATCCATACTATTCTTTTTCGCCTTTGGACGAACTGGGGCGCTGCGGCTCCGCTTACGGCAAGCTGGGACCGGAATTCCTGCCCACCCGGCCCAGGGGGCCTCTCGGTATGGTCAAGCCTACCGGATGGCGTTACAGCAAGTATGAGGAGATAGATAAGAAATACCTGTACAACCGGTGCCATCTGCTGGCGTTCCAGCTTACAGGGGAAAATGCCAATAAGCGGAATCTTATCACGGGCACCAGACATTTTAACGTGACGGGGATGCTTCCCTTTGAAAACCGGGTGGCGGATTATATACGCCGTACCCGTAAGCATGTGTATTACAGGGTGACCCCTGTCTTTAAGGGCCGCGAACTTGTGGCCCGGGGCGTGGCGATGGAAGCGCTTTCTGCGGATGACGGAGGCAGAGCGGTCCGGTTCCATGTTTTCGTGTACAATATGCAGCCGGGGATAAGGATCAATTACGCTGACGGTTCGAATCATCGGGAATGATTTTTTTGAAAGCGTATGCTTTCACGACCGTTTATACTCCCGGATAAAGACGGCGGAATGGAATTTAATTATATGAAATATGTACTCGTAGCAATCAATTTGCCTGTAAAAAATCTGTTCAGACAGTTTATATACCGGCTTCCGGAGAACCTGTTGCAGGTGGGAGAGGGTTGGCGCGTTATAGTGCCTTTCGGATCGCAAAAGGTGGAGGGCTTTGTGGTGCAGGCCTTTTCCCGTGAGGAAGCTGCCGAAGTGTTACAAAAGGATAATCCGGATTTCTCCTTTGCCGGTGTGAAAGAAGTGTCGGCAGCTCTGGGGACCCGTCCCTGGTTTAATGACGAGATGCTGCAGACGGCGAAATGGCTGGCAAAGTATTACCTGTGTTCTCTGGCGGAAGCCATGCGTCTGTTTATTCCCGGCAAGACCAGTATCAGGCGTAAACCGGTGTATCAGGGCGGAAAACTTATAGCCTATGATGTTGAAGAACGCCTGAAAGCAAGGACGGTCCTGGCTTACAACATTACGGAGGCAGGCAGGGCTGCCTTGCAGGCAGGGAACCCGAGAGCCAAAGTGCAGATGAGGGCCCTGGAACTATTGCAGCAGGCTGCAGAACCAGTGGATGGGAAAGAGGCGGAGGCACAGCATATCAGCGCTGCTGTGCTGCGGGCACTGGCGGAAAAAGGTTGGGCGCTCCGTACAGAAAAGCGTCTGCTGCGCAACAGTTATGACCGGCAGGCTGAATGGAAAGAGACCCTGCAGCTTACTTCTGAACAGGAACAGGCTGTACTGAAAATCAGGGCTTCGCTGGATCATTTTGCCTCTTCATGCCCTCAGGAATTCCTGCTACAGGGTATTACCGGCAGCGGAAAGACGGAAGTCTACCTTCGAGCCGCTGATTATGCGTTGCGGCAGGGAAGACAGGTTTTGGTACTGGTGCCGGAAATCGCCCTTACGACACAGATCGTGCAGCGCTTTCAGGCCTGGTTCCATAATGAAGTGGCGGTGGTCCACAGCAAGCTGTCACAGAATGAACGGGGCGACGTGTGGTATAAGATGCGGACCGGTGAGGCCAACGTTTTGATTGGTGTGCGCAGCGCTGTCTTTGCACCTTTTAAAAACCTGGGCCTGGTAATCATTGACGAGGAACAGGAGAATAGTTACAAACAGGAAGAACGGCCCGCGTATCATGCCAGGGAAGTTGCCCGCTGCCGTTGTAATAATAACAGCGCAGTACTGCTGCTGGGAAGTGCTACGCCTTCTCTGGAGACGTATTACCGGGCAGTTTCCGGAAGCATTGGACATCTGCAGCTTACGTTCCGGCCGGGCAACTCCGTTTTGCCGGCAGTGGATGTAGTGGATATGAGGGAGGAACTGGCACAGAAGAACTTTTCTGTCATTTCCCGGAAGCTGCGTCGGGAAATCGTCGCGGCAGTTCATGCAGGACAGCAGGCAGTAGTGTTGCTGAACCGCCGGGGTTATTCAACTTTTGTCATGTGCAGGGACTGCGGGGAAACCCTGACCTGCCCCCATTGCGCCGTAAGCCTGGTGTATCATGCGGACGAACAGGTGATGCGCTGTCATTATTGCGGTAACACGTATCCGATTCCCCGGACATGTCCTGACTGCGGCAGCCGGCGCATTAAATTTTTCGGCAGCGGTACCCAGAAAGCGGAACAGGAAATCAGCCAGATGCCCGGCGTGCGGGTATTGCGCATGGATCAGGACAGCACGGCCACGAAGCTGGCGCATGAGGAAATTATCGGTCGTTTTGTAAAAAAGGAAGCTAACGTACTATTGGGGACCCAGATGGTCGCCAAGGGTCACGATATACCTGACGTTACCCTGGTAGGTATATTAGCGGCTGACAGCGCGCTGAACCTTCCGGACTTCCGTGCTTCCGAGCGGGGTTTCTCCCTGCTGATCCAGGCAGCAGGCCGGGCCGGACGGGGTGACAAGCCGGGACGGGTGGTGCTACAGACCTATGATCCGGAAAATGAAGTTATCAACTTTGCGAAAAAACAGGATTACGAGACTTTTGCAAAGCGGGAACTGGCCCAGCGTAAAGTGTTGCTCTATCCTCCTTACGGTCAAATAATCAAACTGACAGTAATTGATAAAAACGAAAAGAAGGCATGGGAACTGGGCGATGAGGTTGCCCTGTTTTTACGGAACCGGTGCGAAATGGAAAAATGGGGACGTACAGAAATAATGGGGCCATTTCCATCCGGTGTAGCTAAGGTAAGGGATCTGTACCGCATTAATATCGTAGTGAAATCCATGGACATGGAGAAGGTGAAAAACTGTCTGTCAGGCAGCAGGTTCAGGACAGTAAAGAATATTTATTTTGATGTGGACCCCATAACTGCAATATAATTTTTAAAATCATATAAAATGTGATATAATATAATGTATTTTATTGAATTCGATCATTTTTTGGAGGAAACATGGCAGTTCTGGAGATTAAACGCGCCGGCGATCCGGTTCTTAAAAAAGTTTGCGAACCGGTGAAGCGTATAGATAAAAAAGTTAAACGGATTTTGAAGGATATGGCAGACACACTGTATAAATCCGGCAACGGTATCGGTCTGGCTGCGCCTCAGGTAGGCATCCTTCAGCGCATTGTGGTCATTGACCTGCAGGACGGAAACGGTTTGCTGGAACTGATTAATCCTGTCATAACTAAAAAGGAAGGTTCCAGGATTGTGGGGGAAGGCTGCCTCTCCGTGCCCAATTTTGAAGGGGAAGTGGAACGGGCGGAATATGTGGAGTGTGAGTTCACAGATCCCCGTGGCAAAAAACAGTTTATTGCCGCCGACGGACTGCTGGCCATTTGTCTTCAGCATGAGACCGACCATCTCGATGGCATCCTGTTTACGGATAAGGCCATAACCATCACTCTGAAGACTCCGGAGGAATGAACCATGTGGAACGTGATATTTATGGGTACGCCGGATTTTGCGGTGGGATCCCTGCAGGCCCTGCTGGAAGCAGGGCAGTATCATATCCAGGCAGTGGTGACCCAGCCGGACCGCCCCAAAGGCAGGGGGCAGAAGGTTGTGGAAACTCCGGTGAAGACCTTTGCCCTGCAGCATGGCCTGCCGGTGTTCCAGCCTCTCAAGGTGAAAGAGCCGGAGTTTGTACAGAAACTGAAAGAATGGAAGCCTGATTTTATCGTGGTGGCAGCTTTTGGACAGTTCCTGACGCAGGAAATTCTGAATATTCCAATGTATGGCTGTATCAATGTGCATGGGTCCCTGTTGCCCAAATACCGGGGCGCCGCACCGATCCAATATGCCATCATGAACGGCGAAAAAGAGACCGGCGTAACCATTATGCGGATGGAAAAGGGCATGGACACCGGGGCAATGTACAGCAAAGTGACAGTGCCCATCGGTGAGGAAATGAATTTTGCCCGCCTGCATGACGAACTGAAGGAAAAAGGCGCGAAGCTTCTGACGGATACACTGCCTGAGATAGCAGGCGGTCTGCAACCGGAGAAGCAGGACGACAGGGAAGCCACATATGCCACACTCATCACCAAAGAGATGGCAAAGATAGACTGGACCCGCCCTGCCCGGGAAGTGCATGACAGAGTGCGGGGCTTCGATCCCGCGCCGGGTGCTTTTACGTATTTGCCTGATGGTAAATTATTGAAGGTCTGGGAGACCCGGGTTGCCGGAAACAGCACAGGGGCACCGGTCGGGACAGTAGTTTCTGTCAGTAAAAAAGAGTTTTCCGTAGCCTGCGGTGAAGGGGTGCTTCGTGTTCTGGCAGTACAGCCCGAATCGAAGAAGCGTATGCCGGCTGCCGTATTTTTAAACGGCCACGGTGTTAAAGCGGGAGATGTTTTGGGAAGCAAGGAGTAAGAAGTTTTATGGTTTCAGCGGTGGAAATGGCAGTGAATCCCAAGAAACGGGTTTTTCTGGCGTTGGTGTTATTCAGCGCCATTGTGACAGCCATCCTCTTGTTTTTTGTCTGGAAAGTGACATATCTGGGTTTTGAAGCCATCAGCCAGTTTTTGCCCACGGCATTCGGGCTTCTGGTATTTGGCGCCATATTCTTCCTGTTTGCGGGAGAATTAGCTATCGTGCTGGCAATCATGGGTATGCCCCTGCCGAAAATTTTATACTTTTGGTCATGGAAAGCTATCAACTTTTTGTTCCCGTTTGCCGTAGGGTTGGGACGTATCCTCAACATTCCGCGGGAGAAAGTGGAACAGAGTTTTGTGGCGGTGAATAATGCCCTGGTAAAGCAGCACCATGTGAAGGTACCTTCTGACCGGCTGCTGATCCTGACACCTCATTGCCTGCAGCTGGATACCTGTCCCCGGAAGATTACCCGTAATATTGAAAACTGCCGGCAGTGCGGCGGTTGCTGCGTGGGCGGTCTGCTGGGGCTTTGTCACAAATATCATATGCATTTTGTGGTGGCTACCGGCGGGACGCTGGCCCGGCAGATGGTGGCCAAGGCAAGGCCCAAGGCTATCATTGCCGTGGCCTGTGAGCGGGATCTGACCAGCGGGATACAGGATGTCTTTCCGATACCTGTCATAGCTATTTTTAACGAACGGCCCTTTGGTCCCTGTTTTAATACACGGGTCAATTTAGATAAAGTAGAAGAGGCAATCAGATTGTTAAGTGAAGACCTGCCGGAGGAAGCCAGTGCGTAAAGAAAGGTTTTCAGAATCGGCGGAAGGAACTGCCAGAAAAATTGTTCCGGTGAACGGAAGGGAAGCTGCCCTGCTGATATTGCTGCAAATCTGGGAAGAAAGGGCCTATACGGCCATCGCTCTGAACCGTGTGCTGCGGCAGACAAAGCTGGAAGAACAGGACCGGCGTTTTGCCACGGAACTGGTCAACGGTTCTGTAAAAGCCAGGGGTACTCTGGATTTTATCCTTGGCCAGATGGTGAATCGTCCGCTTCAGAAACTGGAGCCTGTAGTTCGCTATATTCTCCATCTGGGCTTGTACCAGATTTTTTATCTGGACCGTATCCCGGATTCCGCTGCCTGTAATGAGAGCGTGAACCTGGCAAAAAAGTTCAGCCATAAGGGTACGGATAAATTTGTGAACGGAGTATTGCGGAGCAGTGTCCGGCAGAAAATGGCCCTGTGGGAGAAAACCCTTGAGGATGTTTCACTGCGGCTCAGTCATCCCCGATGGCTGGTACAGCGCTGGCGGAAACAGTTCGGTGAAGATGAAACCGAAGCCCTGTGCTGCTGGGATAACGAACCGGCCAGTCTGTGCTTGAGGGTCAACACCCTGATGACAGCGCGGGATGTTTTTTTGCAGGATTTACGGGAAATGGGCTGCGAAGCGGAGGTATCCCTCTGGTGCCCCGATGGTATCGTGATGACAAGATCGCCGGGTCTTCCGGCCCTGTTGCAAACCTTTCCCCACAGTTTTTATGTGCAGGATGAAAGCTCCATGCTGCCGGCCCAACTGTTGCAGCCGAAAGCTGGCGAGCAGATATTGGACATGTGCGCCGCGCCGGGAGGCAAGACCACCCATATTGCCGCGTTGATGGAAAACAGAGGCAGAGTGACGGCCTGTGACATATATCCTCATAAACTGAAGCTGATCGAAGAAAACGCGAAACGCCTGAAGTTGGACAATATTAAAACAGAACTGCAGGACGGAACGGTTTTGCGGGAAGAGTGGATTGAAAAGTTTGACAGGGTTCTGGTAGATGCTCCCTGTTCCGGCCTGGGCGTGTTGCGGCGCCGGGCGGAAGCGCGCTGGACAAAAAAAGAAAAAGATTTACGGGATTTTCCGGCGTTGCAGCAGCGTATCCTGGAAAACGCCAGCCGGTATGTCAAGTATGGCGGTGTCCTGGTGTACAGCACCTGTACTCTGGAAGATAGAGAAAACGGGAAACAAATAGAATTGTTTTTGCAGAATCACAGAGAATGGAAACAGTCCGGTTTTATCCATCCCCGGTCCAAAGAAGTGGTGAAAGAGTTGCAACTGTATCCCCAACGGGATGGCGTGGACGGGTTTTACCTTACGCTGTTGCAAAAAGAATAATAAGTTTCCGGAAATGTTTGCGATATTTTATTTGTTAAACGACAGATAATAACAGACAGTGTTTTGATAAACGTTATATGAAGACTGAAATATTCGGCATGCCTTTGCATCGGTTACAAACGGCACTGGCAGAGTTGGGATTGAAGAAATTCCGTGCAAAACAGATATTTGACTGGTTGTACCAGAAATGCGTGTTTGACTTTGCGCAGATGAGTAATCTTGGCAAAGCGGAGCGCCAGTTGCTGCAGGACTGTTTTTCGGTGCTGCCGGCAGAAATACAAATCGTCCGCAAGATGGACTCCTCCGACGGACTGACCCGGAAGGCTTTATTGGAACTGCCTGACGGGAATGCCATCGAAACCGTACTGATGCATCATGATTACGGATACAGCGTCTGCGTTTCCAGTCAGGTTGGCTGCGATATGCACTGTGCGTTTTGCGCCAGCGGATTGAACGGAGCGGTCCGGAATCTGACGGTTGCGGAAATTCTGGCACAGCTGTATGTGTTCCAGGCGCAACTGCACCTGCAAAATGAAAGAGTCAGCCGCGTGGTGGTCATGGGCAGCGGAGAGCCTATGCTGAATTTTGATGCGGTTTTCGGAGCCCTGCAGTTTTTGCATCAGCCGGATGTCGGCAATATCGGCTACCGCAATATGACAGTCTCAACCTGCGGTATCATTCCGGGAATCAAAAAGATGCAGGGGTTGGGCCTGCCGGTTAATCTGGCGATCTCTCTCCATGCCGTCAGAAATGAACTGCGTTCGGAACTGATGCCGGTCAATAAGGGTTATCCTTTCCCGGATGTGATTGCGGCTGCGGAAGAGTATGCGGCCAGCAGCGGCAGACAGGTCACCTATGAATATATTTTGCTGGCAGATAAGAATGACAGTGACAGGGATGCGGAATTGCTGGCGGAGTATCTGCGCTATAAACAGGCCGGTGTAAATCTGATCCCGGTGAATCCGGTCCCGGAGAAAGGTTTTTTCCGGCCGGCAGAGAAACGTATTGAAAGATTTTTATCTATATTACAACGGCACCGCCTGCATGCCACGGTGCGCAGGGAAATGGGAAAAGATATCAATGCGGCCTGCGGACAGCTGCGGGCGGCGTTTGCCAAAGATAATGAATCAAAGAAACAATGATTGATTCGCATGCACGCTGACTGGAGGGATTGTTGTGTCAGTAGCGACCCGGACTCATAAAGGAAGAGTCAGGAAGAATAATGAAGACAGCCTGTTGCTGGAACGGCCGTATTTATTTGCCATAGCAGACGGTATGGGCGGCTATAACGCCGGAGAGGTCGCCAGCAAGCTGGCTTTGGAGAAACTAAAAGCGGAAAAAGAGGATCTGTACGGAAAAACCGGTTTTTCCCTGGTTTCCAAACTGTATCAGATCATGCGCGATATTAACGGGGAAGTTTACGATAAAGCCCGGTCCGACTCTGCATTGGAAGGGATGGGGACGACTCTTTCCGGTATCTATTTTAACGGTGAGGGAAAAGGATATGTTTTCAACGTGGGGGACAGCAGGGTCTACCTGTTACGGCAGAACCATCTGAAACAGATTACCAGAGATCATTCCCTGGTGGCAGAAATGGTAGAGAATGGCGAACTGACGCAGGAAGAAGCCTTCAACCATCCCCAAAAAAATATGCTGACCAGGGGGATCGGCGTCAACAAAAACGTGAATGGCGACGTGTTTGTCATAGACATTTATACAGACGATATCATCCTGCTTTGCAGCGACGGACTGACGGATATGCTGCACGACAATGAGATTACAGGATATCTGCAGATGGAAGATACGGAGGCCTCCGCCGATGCGCTGTTAAGCGCTTCGCTGGAAAAAGGAGGCAAAGACAATATTTCGTTCATTATACTGAAATTAGATCGGAAGGAGGTGGAACACGATGGTCGGTGAGATTTTAAACGGACGCTATGAGATCTTAAAATCCGTCGGATTTGGTGGCATGGCTGAAGTGTATCTGGCCAAAGATGTTCTGCTGGACAGGAAGATCGCAGTAAAAGTACTGCGGAAAAAATTTTTGGACAACAAGAACCAGTTAGAGCAGTTTAAGCGGGAAGCGCGTTCCGCAGCCCGGCTGATTCATCCGTCCATTGTGACCATCTACGATGTCTGTGATGAAGGGGATATCAGCTATATTTTGATGGAATATGTGGAAGGCGTCAGCCTGAAGGCGTTTGAGGAGCAGAACGGACGTATGGACCCGGGTCTTGCCGTAGCCCTGACAGCGCAGCTGGCTTCAGCATTGGATCATGCCCACAAGCATAACATAATCCACTGCGACATCAAGCCGCAGAATATCGTGCTGACGGAAGCCATGGTACCGAAAATCGTTGATTTTGGTATTTCACGGATCGTTTCCAATGAGACCATGGCCTTTACTGCTTCTGTAGTGGGCTCCGTCCATTATTTTTCACCGGAACAGGCGCAGGGGCTGGCGGTAACGGCGCAGTCGGACATCTATTCCCTGGGTATTGTGTTCTATGAAATGCTGACAGGGAAGGTTCCTTTTGACGGCAATAATGCTGTCTCCGTGGCCCGCAAACAGGTAGAGGAGCAGGCGCAGCCTTTAAAAGCTTATTGGCCGGAAGCGCCGGATGCGCTGCAGGAGATTATCGATAAAGCATTGGCTAAAAATCTTCAGGACCGTTACGCGACAGCCGAGGATATGAAGAACGATCTGATGCGTGTTAAAAACCTGATTTATCCCAGTAAAAACAACGAAACGTTCCTGGATCAGACCATACCGTTGCTGGCAATCGCGGCAAATTCCCCGGTAAAGGCTGCAACAGCGGCTGCAGCGGGACCGTCAAAGGCACGGTCGCATCCGGAAGAGGAAAAATATCAGACCCTGATTATGAGTTTGCCGAGTTTTCTTACCCGGGAAGTTGATGACGATACCAGTGAATACGGACAATTTGAAGAGCCGGAGAGCACAAGAAAAGTTGTGGCGGTAAACGCAGAGCAAAATGTGGCTGATGCCGGCGCGGAAACATCTGAGGCTGCAGCTTTTGGGACAGCGGAGGTAGTTGCGGCAATGGGCGCGTCGGAAGCGGAGCAGCAATCCCTGTTTGCAGAAGACACAGATACAGTTCCTGTAACAAAGAAGGCGGAACCGGGAGACAGACCGGCTGTCAGAGGTGAAGAAACGGATGGCAAACCGGTGGTAATTCCGGTTGGGGATATGAACGGCGCTTCCAAACCGGAAATGCCTTCCCAGGGGGGAAAACCCGCCGGCTCCGGTTTGTCCGCCACCGGCACGCCTGCAGTTGCTGTGGCGGCTCAGAAGGAAAGTCAGGGTGCGTTGAACACAGAACTGGAAAGAAATAATGATAAGCCGAAGAAAAAGGCAGGTTTTTTAAAGAAATTATTAGCAGCTATAATTTTGTTGTTTGTGTTGCTTGCGGGAGGGCTTTTCTATTTCTTTAGTTCTTCCAAGCCTGAAATTGCTGTAGCAGACGTTAACGGTAAACCGGTTGCGGAGGCACAACAAGTATTAGAGGCCCAGGGCTTCAAAGTCGAGGTTGAGAACAAAGTGGATACCAGCGTCAAACCGGGCACGGTCCTGCGCATGGATCCGGTAGCCGGTATCAGGCGGAAAGAGGGAGCGACCATCACCCTGGTTGTTTCCGGCACAGAAAAGACGACGATGGTTCCGAAAGTCGTGGGACTGAAACAGGATCAGGCGGAAAAACTGCTGTCGGAGAAGAACCTGCGTATTGAAAAGATTGAGTACAAGTGGGAACAGGACAAGCCGGAAGGCATCATCTTAAGCCAGTCGCCGGAAGAAAAAAGCCAGCTGGGTGAAAACGGCGCGGTAAACATTGTTATCAACAAAAAAGAAGAAAAGAATGTTGCAGTGCCTGACCTGAAAGGGATGACCCTGGCGGAAGCCAGAAAGAAACTGGAAGATCTGAAGCTGAAAGTAGAAGTGAGAGAGGAAGACAGCGAAAAGAATAAAGACACGGTAATCGGGATGTCGCCGGAAGTGAACGATACCATTACGGAAGGATCTACGGTAGTTCTGCTGGTTTCCAATGCGAAAAAGCAGGCCGGTTTCCCGGCTACGCCTGACAAAATCAACAGCAACAGCGGCAAGAGCAATGGCAGCGTGACTGTGAACAGGACCACCGGGGCCCGGTATGCCGAATTTGTGGTGCCCGGAACCGGAACCCATACGGTGCAGATTGTTTCCAACAACGGCCGGTCGCAAAAAGTGGAAGTGTCCGGATCCTATAACGGCGGTGTGCGGCTGCGTACAAAGGTTGACAGTGATGTACAGCGTGTCGGCTTCTATGTTGACCACAGGCTGGTAGAGGAGAAGAGTTGGTAACATCAGGATTGGTAGTTCGGTCTTACAGCGGATACTATTACGTGGATTGTGCCGGCGTTATGATAACCTGTAAGGTCAAAGGGCACATGAAACAAAAACGGTTTTCCCTGTGTACCGGCGACCGGGTGCAGCTGGAAGTCAATCCGGATAAGGCGGACGAAGGGATGATCACAGCCATTCTGCCCCGCCGTAATTATCTGGAAAGGCCTACGGTGGCAAACCTTGACCTGCTGGTGATTACCCTGGCGCTGGTACAGCCGGATTTCAGTTTTCTGATCGCGGATAAATTGCTGATCCTGGCGGAAGCGGCAACGGTTCCGGTACTGCTGGTACTGACCAAGGCTGATCTGACTGCGGAAGAGCAGAGGGAACGTATTGCTGCGGTGTATCGGAAGATCGGGTATGAAACCTTTGTGATTTCTTCCAAAACCGGAGAGGGCATTGACGCCCTGCGCAAGCGTCTGGAGGGAAAAGTCACCGCGTTTGGCGGTCCCAGCGGGGTGGGCAAATCCTCCGCGCTGAATGCGATTCAGCCCGGTGTCCTGCGGACCACAGGGGAGATCAGCACAAAAATCAGCCGGGGGAAGCATACCACGCGGTATACAGAACTCATACCCTTTAACGGAGGTTACCTGGCCGATACGCCCGGTTTTGGCAATGTACTGATGGAAAATCTTGAACCGGAAGCGTTGCCGGCCTGTTTTCCCGAGTTCAGACAGTTTGAAGCGGCCTGTAAATTTTCGCCTTGCAGCCATACCCATGAACCGGTTTGCGGCGTCAAGGATGCGGTGCGGGAAAACAGGGTTGCTCCTTCCCGTTACGCGTCTTATTTGTCAATCCTGGAAGAGTTAAAAGAAAACAAAGCGAGGAACCGAAGATGATCAAAATAGCTCCGTCCATATTATCGGCGGATTTTTCCTGCCTGGGAGACGAGATCCGGAAGATAGAAAAGGCCGGCGCCGACTGGGTGCATATTGATGTGATGGACGGCAATTTTGTGCCGAACCTGACCTTTGGCGCGCCGGTGGTGAAAAAAATCCGGAACGTGACCAGGATGTTTTTCGACTGCCATCTGATGGTAGATCATCCGGAAACCTATATTGAGGATTTTGCCGCAGCGGGTGCAGACCAGATCGTGGTGCATGCGGAAGCCACAAAGCATTTGCACCGCTGTATACAGGCCATCCATGCCAAAGGGATCAAAGCCGGCGTGGCCTTGAATCCGGCCAGTTCCTTAACTTTGATTGAAGAAATCCTGCCTGATGTGGATATGGTGTTGCTGATGACGGTGAACCCGGGGTTCGGCGGCCAGCAGTTTATCTCTACCGTACTGCCGAAGATCAGCCGGCTGCGCCGGATGCTGGACATGGCCGGTTTGCGTACCGACATTCAGGTGGACGGCGGCATCAATGCGGAAACGGCCCGGCAGGTTGTGGGGGCCGGGGCGACCGTACTTGTTGCGGGTTCGTACGTGTACGGGGCGAAGGACGTGAACGCCGCGATAAAGAGTTTACGCGGGTAAGGCTTTGTAAAAAATCTTTTGAAATTATACTGTCAAGGGGCAACGCTTTTGCATGAAAGCAGGCGGTACGATTGACAGACGCGTGATTTCATATTAAACTATATAACGAAAACAGTCTTTGGGGCAGGGTGAATGTGTCCGGCGGATCCGGCGCATAATTCCCAACCGGCGGTACAGTCCGCGAGCCGACAGCGCCTGGTGCGCCGACGCACGATCCGGTGTGATTCCGGAACCGACAGTATAGTCTGGATGAGAAAAGACTTGTATGGGAGAACTGTCTTGCCATAGGAAATGCCTCTGGACGTTTCCTATGGTTTTTTGTTTTGGGGAGTTTGCCATGTCTGACTATGAGTATTATATGCGCAGGGCTTTGGAACTTGCCGGAAGGGCGGAAGGCTGTACCAGTCCCAATCCCATGGTGGGCTGTGTGATTGCCGACGCAGATGGAAAGATAGCCGGCGAAGGCTGGCACCATAAGGCGGGGACGCCTCATGCGGAAGTGAACGCCATCGCGGACATGAAGGCGAAGCAACGGCAGGGCCACACCGCGTTTGTTACGCTGGAACCCTGCTCCCACTGGGGACGGACCGGCCCCTGCTGTGAAGCGCTGATCAAAGCAGGCATCAAACGGGTGGTGGCGGCCATGGAAGACCCGAATCCCAAAGTGGCGGGCAACGGGTTTCGCCGTTTGCGGGAAGCTGGCGTAGAGGTTATTACGGGCGTCTGCGAAAAAGAAGCAAGGCGTCTGAATGAACACTTTTTACTGTGGATTACCCAAAACCGTCCCTTTGTCAGTCTGAAATTTGCGGAGACGCTGGACGGCAAACTGGCCACCTCTGCCAGGGATTCCCATTTCGTGACGGGGCAGGAGGCGCATACGTACAGTCATTACCTGCGTAAAATCCACGACGCGATCCTGGTTGGCATCGGTACGGTACTGGATGATGATCCGGAACTGACCACAAGGCTGGTGGAGGGAAAAAATCCTGTCCGCATCGTGTTGGACAGCAGGGCTGGGATACCCCTGACTGCAAAGGTGCTGCAGGGAGATGCGAAGACGGTAGTGGTTACCGGCCCGAAAGCGGATGCAGATACATGCGATAAGTTGCAGCGCCTGAAAAATGTGGAAGTAGTAACTCTTCCCTGTGAGAATGGCAAAATTTCGCTTTCTGCTTTGCTGCAGTCCTTATATGAGCATGAGATTACGTCTGTTTTGGTGGAAGGCGGCAGCGAAGTGCTGGGTTCGTTTTTGGACAGTCAGATTGCTGACCGGGTCTACGCCTTTATTGCGCCGAAACTGGTGGGAGGGAAAAATGCACTGCCTTCCGTTGGAGGCAGGGGCATTGAGCGGATGTCCCAATGCGCAACGGTTGTGGAACCGGAACTGCTGCCCCTGGGGAAAGACTGGCTGATCACCGGCAGGGTAATGTTTTAAATGAATCATAAATAATCATTATAGATTGTAAAGAGAGGATGTATCATGTTTACGGGTTTAATTGCCGCCCTTGGCACGGTGGAACGCCTGGCGGAAGGAAGTACAAACTGCCGGCTGACGGTTCGCGCTCCCCAATTGCTGTCCGGTGTGAAAATCGGGGACAGTATTGCAGTGAACGGTGTCTGTTTAACGGTAGTGCATCTCCGGGGCGATACCTTTACAGCGGACGTGATGCCGGAAACTGTGCGCAGGACCACGCTGCACCTGCTGCAGCCGGGGGACCGGGTGAATCTGGAAAAAGCGCTTCGTCCCACGGATGGTCTGGACGGGCATATCGTGCAGGGACATGTGGAAGGCGTGGGAACGATTCAGCAGATCATTCCGGAAGGCAATGCCCGGGTGTACCGGATCCAGGCGCCCGGGGAACTGCTTCGCTACATCGTGGAGAAAGGTTCCATCGCCGTGGACGGCATCAGCCTGACGGTGACGGAAGCCGATGATTCGGGCTTCGGTGTTTCCCTGATTCCCCATACGGCGAAGATGACCACGCTGGGTTATAAAAGCGCTGGCGATGCCGTCAATCTGGAAACAGATATCCTGGCCCGGTACGTGGAGAAAATGCTGGGGATGGATAAAAAGGGGAACGGTTTTTCGGGCCGGCATAAGCCGGGTGCTGCTGAGAACGAAAATTCAGAACCGGAATTAACGGAAGAGTTTTTGCTGAAACACGGATTTTAGGGAGCTGTTTTCCATGAAAGGCGGAATGGAGAAAGAAATGAAAGACTTTACATTCAACACGATTGAAGAAGCCATCGCTGCCATCAAGGCAGGGAAGATGGTGCTGGTAACCGATGATGAGGACCGGGAAAACGAAGGCGACCTGATCATGGCGGCCCAGTTCTGTACAGGGGAGTCCATCAATTTTATGGCAAAGGAAGCCCGGGGCCTCATCTGTATGCCGGCCGATGCCGAAATCATGGACAAGCTGCAGTTCGGCGCTATGGTTTCCCACAATACGGACAATCATGAAACGGCTTTTTCCGTTTCCATCGATCACGTGGATACTACGACGGGCATTTCGGCTTACGAGCGGGCTTATACCATGAAAAAAGTAACGGAACCCGGTGCCCAGGCCATGGATTTCCGGCGGCCGGGCCATGTGTTCCCGCTGCGCAGCCGTAAAGGCGGGGTGCTGGTGCGGACCGGGCACACGGAAACCACCACGGACTTGTGCAGGCTGGCGGGCCTGACACCGGTAGGCATCTGTTGCGAAATTATGGATGAAGACGGCCATATGATGCGCACACCCCAGCTGATTGAATTCGCGAAGAAACACAATCTGGTGTTCGTA
The DNA here is from genome assembly GCF_900112895.1 of Succiniclasticum ruminis DSM 9236. Classification (GTDB taxonomy): domain Bacteria; phylum Bacillota; class Negativicutes; order Acidaminococcales; family Acidaminococcaceae; genus Succiniclasticum; species Succiniclasticum ruminis. The sequence goes on from NZ_FONL01000020.1 coordinate 21,124, forward strand.
ACGGTGGCCTCGCTGGTGGCGTACCGCAAGCAGCATGAAAAGATGGTGCACCGGGTGGCGGAGGCAAAGCTGCCTTCCAAATTCGGCACCTTTAAAATTATCGCCTATGAAAACGATTTGGACGACTTATGCCACATCGCCCTGGTCAAGGGAGAGGTTGCAGGGAAAAAAGACGTGATGGTGCGGGTTCATTCGGAATGCCTCACCGGTGACGCATTCGGCAGCCTGCGCTGCGACTGCGGCGACCAGCTGGCTTCCGCCCTGCGCATGATTGAAAAAGAAGGCTGCGGCGTTGTGGTCTATATGCGACAGGAAGGCCGGGGCATCGGGCTGGCCAATAAGATTCGGGCTTATGCGCTGCAGGAGCAGGGACTGGATACCGTGGAAGCCAATGTGCGGCTGGGATTTGCCCCGGACCTGCGGGACTACGGCATGGGCGCCCAGATTTTATCGGACCTGGGTCTCACCAGTGTGCGGCTTATTACCAACAATCCGGCAAAACGGGCCGGTTTATCCGGTTACGGCATCACGGTCACCGGACGTGTACCCATTGAAATTGCACCCAATCAGTACAATGAGTTTTACCTGGAAACGAAAGAAAATAAAATGGGGCATGAATTGTCGGACCTGCATCTGGGGTGCGGCTGCGGGAAAGGAAAACCGTCATCTGAATGATAACAGGGAGCGTCATCAGGTAACTTTGCAATAGTTAAAATTTTTATAAATAAACACTGAATAACAGGAGGTTGACAAATGAAAACACTGGAAGGTATGTTATCGGCAAAAGGATTGAAGCTGGCGATTGTAGTTTCCCGGTTTAACGAATTTATCACCAGCAAATTGTTGGGCGGCGCGGAAGACGCCATCCGCCGCACAGGGGGCAACACTGAAGAGGTGGTTCTGGTCTGGGTGCCCGGGGCATATGAGATTCCCCTGGCTGCGCAGAAACTGGCGGAAAGCGGAAAGTTTGACGCAGTGATTGCGCTGGGAGCGGTCATCCGCGGTTCCACTCCGCATTTTGATTATGTCTGCGCGGAAGCGGCCAAGGGTGTGGCCCAGGCGTCCATGAAGACCGGCGTGCCGGTGGCGTTCGGAATTCTGACTACGGAAAATATCCAGCAGGCCGTGGAGCGTGCCGGAACCAAAGCAGGGAATAAGGGCTATGACGCAGCCATGAGCGCGATCGAAATGGTCAACCTGTTCAAGAAATTATAAAACAGAGTTACGATAAGGGATTACCATGGAAGAAATCAAAACGAATACAGTTGATAAAACCGAAGATAAAACTGCCAAAGCAAAATTTGCCGGCGAAGCGGATATCCTGACCCGCGCTACTGTGGGGGATGCGCGCATCTACGTTGCTCGGACCACCCGTCTGGTACGCAAGCTGTCCCTGCGCCATAAGGCGTCCCATCTGGCCACCGCAGCCCTGGGACGTACCGTGACCGGTGCACTGTTGCTGGCGGCCACCATGAAAAATGAAGAAGGGGTAGGCATAAAAGTTTCCGGCGACGGACCGATCCAGGGCATCACGGGAGAAGCACAGGGAGGCATTGCCCGGGGTTATGTGGGCAACCCGGATGTGTATCTGCCGCCGAAAAACGGACATCTTGATGTTGGCGGCGCAGTTGGCAACGGCACTATTTCCGTGACCCGATACACAGCCGGCGCGAAACCTTTTACGGGAACAGCGGAACTGGTGGACGGCGAGATTGCCGACGATCTGACAAGATATCTTTACACCTCCGAACAGACGCCGTCTTCTGTAGGTCTGGGCGTACTGGTGGACGAAACAGGCGATGTGCAGGCGGCAGGGGGCTGGTTCATCCAGGCGCTGCCCAACTGCAGTGAAGAAACGTTGGAACAGCTGGACAAAAATGTGCGGCATACGCCTTATGTTTCCAGTCTCATCGATATGGGCTTTACCCCGGAGCGGATCATTCAGATGCTGGGAAAAGATATGAAAGTGGAGATACTGGACAGCTATCCGCTGCATTTCGGCTGCCGCTGCAGCCGGGAGCGGGTAGAAGGCGTCCTGCAGACCCTGCCGAAAAAAGAGCTGAACCAGCTGGCGGAGGATGAGAAAACCGAAATTACCTGTCCGTACTGCAATGCAAGATATGAGTTCTCCCGGGAAGAGATAAAAAAACTTGCGCAAAAGGCAAAAAAATAGAAAGAGGGGAATACCATGCTGAATCAGATTTCATTGTTTGCAGCCAACACGAAAGGCGCGTTAAGTAAAATAACAGGCGTGCTGGCTCAGTCAGATGTTAATATTTATACGATGCTGGCGACGGACAGTGCGGAGTTCGGCATTGTCCGGCTGATCGTTGACAAATCCGAAGAGGCAAAGTCCGCTTTGGAAAAAGCCGGCTACCAGTGCCGGCTGGACAAAGTCCTTGCCATTGACATGGCTTCGGACAAGCCGGGCACCCTGAACCGGATCCTTTCCGATCTGCAGAATGCCAATGTGATGATCCGCTATCTGTACATTTCCTTTGACCGCAGCGACAGCACGCCGATTGCGGTGTTCTGTACCGATGAACCGGAAACGGAAACGTTCCTACGGGGCAAAGGCTACCGGCTGCTGGACCGTTTTTGATAGTTCCGGATATGAAAGTGGCTGAAGAAGCGAAGGCCGGCAGGGCTTGTTTCCTTAAGCCTTTATAAAAAACCGAAGCATATGCCTCAAAGGGGCCCCTTCGACGAGCGAAGCGGGGAGGGGGAAAAGAGGCATATGCTTCGGTTAATTTTTTAAAAAGAGAATGAATTACACCATCTCTGCCAGTTCCAGTATCAGGCGCTCGCTCTTGGCCCAGCCCAGGCAGGGATCGGTAATGGAGCGGCCGTACACGCCGCCGCCGATTTTCTGGTTGCCGTCTTCCAGGTAGCTTTCAATCATGATGCCTTTGACCAGCTGCCGGATATCGGGGGAGACCTGACGGCTGTGCATCACGTCTTTGGAAATGCGGATCTGTTCCAGATATTTTTTCCCGGAATTGGAGTGGTTGGCGTCCACAATGACGGCCGGGTTGACGACGTCCCGTTCGTGGTAGGCGTCCAGCAGTCCCTGCAGGTCTTCATAATGGTAGTTGGGCATGTTGTTGCCGAATTTGTCCACATAACCCCGCAAAATAGCGTGGGCCAGAGGATTTCCTTTCGTGCGCACTTCCCACCCGTGGAACAGGAAACTCTGTTCGTGCTGGGCCGCTTCAATCGAATTCATCATGACGCCGATGTCGCCGCCGGTGGGGTTCTTCATGCCTACGGGAATGCCCACGCCGCTGGCGATCATCCGGTGCAGCTGGTCTTCCACGGAACGGGCGCCGATGGCTGCATAGGATAAAATGTCGGAAAGGTAGCGGTGGTTTTCCGGGTACAGGATTTCTTCCGCACTGGTGAGACCGGTTTCCTGCACCACCCGCACGTGCATCTTGCGGATAGCGGTAATGCCCGCCAGCATGTCTTCCTTTCCTTCCGGATTGGCCTGATGCAGCATGCCTTTATAACCGACGCCGATGGTCCGGGGTTTGTTCGTATAAACCCGGGGGATCAGCATCAGTTTGTCTTTAACTTTTTCCTGCACGCCGGCCAGACGGTGTATATAATCCAGCACAGCGTCTTCATTGTCGGCGGAGCAGGGGCCGATTACCAGGATGAAACGGTCATCTTTGCCGGAAATAATATCTCTGATTTCTTTATCTCTTGCTGTTTTGGCGGCTGACGCTTCGGCGCCGAGAGGATAATCCTGCATCAGTTCCTGGGGCGACGGCAGCTTCCGTATGAACTCCATCTGCATTTCCATTTATGTTTCCTCATTTCCTTTCGAATTGTATATATAATACCATACTTTCACAAAGAGCGTTGAAAAATTACTGCTAAAAAGGTTACAGCTCTGTATTGACAAATCGAACTTCTGTTTGTATAATGATTGCAGGAAAGTTTTCGACGAACGCAGGAGGTTTAGTTATGGCAGGTATTTCAAATGATAAATTAAGGGCGCTTGACAGCGCCATGCGGCAGATTGAAAAAGATTTCGGCAAAGGTTCCATCATGCGTCTGGGCGAAGCCAGCGCCAAGATGAATGTGGAAACCATTCCTACAGGAGCTTTGTCCCTGGATATTGCATTAGGTGTCGGCGGCATCCCCCGGGGGCGTGTTGTGGAAATCTACGGGCCGGAATCTTCCGGCAAAACGACAGTAGCGCTGCATATGATCGCGGAAGCCCAGAAGATGGGAGGCTATGCGGCTTTTATCGACGCGGAGCATGCCCTGGATCCGGATTATGCCCGCCGTCTGGGCGTGGATGTTGATAACCTGCTGATTTCCCAGCCGGATAACGGGGAACAGGCTCTGGAGATCTGTGACGCGCTGGTTCGCAGCGGCGCCATTGATATCATCGTCATCGACTCTGTAGCGGCCCTGGTACCCCGGGCGGAAATCGAAGGGGAGATGGGGGACAGCCATGTAGGCCTGCAGGCCCGGCTTATGAGCCAGGCGCTGCGTAAACTGACCGGTATCATTTCAAAATCAAAATGCGCCACGATCTTTATCAATCAGATTCGTGAAAAAGTGGGCATTATGTTCGGCAACCCGGAAACCACCACCGGCGGCCGTGCGCTGAAATTCTATTCTACCATCCGCATGGAAGTACGGAAGGTGGAAGCCATCAAGAACGGCAATGATGTCATCGGTTCCCGCACCCGTATCAAGGTAGTCAAAAACAAAGTGGCTCCGCCTTTTAAGCAGGCAGAGTTCGACATTATGTACGGACAGGGAATTTCCCGTACCGGCTGCCTGGTGGACCTGGGCGTGGATCTGGATATCCTGCAAAAGAGCGGCGCCTGGTTCTCATACGGAGACGTGCGTATCGGTCAGGGCAGGGAAAAAGCCAAGGAATTTTTACGGGACAACCCGGAAGTGGCGGCGGAAGTGGAAGCAAAGATCCGCGAACTCACTGTTAATAAACTGATGGCTCCGAAGGAGTTGGAAGGAGTAGCGGCAGATGTTCCGGAACGCCAGCAAATCCCTGACAACCAGTAATGAAGTTTACGAATATGCGTTAAGCCTGCTGGACCGCCGGGAACACGGTGAAAAGGAGCTGGTGCAGAAGCTGCGGCGGCGCTGTTCTTCTTCTGAACTGATCCGGGAGACTGTGGCAAAGCTGAAAGAATACGACTTGCTTAATGAAGAGCGCTATGCCAGACGCGTCTTTGAATCCTGGCGGAGCAGAAAGGTCTATGGAAGGCTGCATCTGCAGGCGGAGCTTTTGAAAAAACAGGTGGGCGAGGCATATATTCCTGCCATCCTGGCCATGCTGAGCGAAGAAGAAGAAATGCAGCGTGTGCGGGCAGCGTACCGGCAGATAGCGGGTCGGCACGATAAAAAATACGACTGCGCGACGGAAAAAGGCGTGGCTGCGCTGGCGCGGTATTTCTCTGCCAGAGGATTCGGGCCATCCATGATTCGAGTGGGCCTGGCCCTGGCGAAGGAAGAAGCCATGTCAAAGGTTCAGGAATAGTACGTGTGTGATTCGTAGGCTGATGAGTCAGTTGTAATCTGAAAAATGGAATATCCCCAAAAAGACAGGGCCGGCACAGAAACGCATTTCAGCATTGCCGCCTTGACTTTTTGGGGATTTTTCATTACAATTATAGTTGCCAGTCGTGTAAGTAAAATTAATCAGTATTTCCAAAAATTAAAGATTTTTCGTATTTCACGAGGCGAACCACCGTATCGGTTGCCTTATTTTTATGTCGTAAAAGAAGGAGGTGAAAGAAAATTTTCGAAACAGTGATTGCTGCAGTTGTAGCTTTGGCCGTTGGCGGCGGCGCAGGTTATGTGTTACGCAAGAATGTGGCGGAAGGCAAGCTGGCCACAGCGGAAGAAAAAGCGAACCGCATGATCAAAGAAGCCGAAGAAACAATTGAAGCAAAGAAAAAAGAATCCTTAATGGAAGCTAAGGATGAGATTCATCGTTTACGTTCCGATATGGAACGTGAAAATAAAGAACGGCGTAACGATCTGCAAAGACAGGAACGCCGTCTGGTACAGAAAGAGGAAAATCTGGACCGCAAGATTGACGCTTTCGAAAAGAAAGAAGAAAATCTTACAGTAAAAGAATCCAAACTGAATGCTGCACAGGAAAAGGTCGACGCCCTTTACCAGAGACAGTTGCAGGAACTGGAACGGTTATCCGGTTTAAGCAGCGAAGACGCGAAGCAGGAACTGCTGGCTGCAGTCCGCGACGATGTACAGCATGACACTGCCGTTATGATCAAGGAAATGGAACAGCGCGCGAAAGAAGAGGCCGATAAAAAGGCCCGGGACATCATTGCGCTGGCCATCCAGCGCTGTGCTGCCGATCAGGTGGCGGAGACTACGGTTTCCGTAGTCGGCCTGCCCAATGATGAAATGAAAGGCCGGATTATCGGCCGTGAAGGCAGGAATATCCGTACGCTGGAAACCCTGACAGGCATTGATCTGATTATCGATGATACTCCGGAAGCAGTTATTATTTCCGGTTTTGACCCCGTACGCCGGGAAGTTGCCCGCATCGCCCTTGAAAAGCTCATCAATGATGGACGGATTCATCCGGCCCGTATTGAAGAAATGGTTGAAAAAGCCCAGAAAGAGGTTGAGCAGAACATCAGGGAAGCCGGTGAACAGGCAACCTTCACCGTTGGTGTCAACGGTCTGAGGCCAGAGCTTATCAAATTGCTGGGACGTCTGAAATACCGTACCAGCTACGGGCAGAATGTGCTGAATCATTCCATTGAAGTGGCACAGCTGGCCGGCATCATGGCCTCTGAATTGGGCGTGGATGTTACATTGGCAAAACGTGCAGGCCTCCTGCATGATATTGGCAAGGCGATTGACCACGAAATGGAAGGTTCCCATGTGGAACTGGGCGTGGAAGTTGCCAAGAAGTTCCGTGAGTCCGGATTTGTAATCAATGCAATCGGTTCCCATCACGGGGACATTGAACCCAATTGCGTGGAATCTGTACTGATTGCCGCTGCTGACGCGGTATCTGCTGCCCGTCCGGGCGCCCGCAGAGAGACTCTGGAAAGTTACCTGAAACGATTGACACGATTGGAAGAGATTTCCGAATCCTTTGACGGTGTGGAGAAGTGCTATGCTGTTCAGGCTGGCCGCGAGATCCGCATCATGGTTAAACCCGAAGTCATTGACGACACGAAAGCCGTTTTGCTGGCCCGCGATATCTCCAAGAAGATTGAGGAAGAAATGGAATATCCCGGACAGATTAAGGTGGTCATCATTCGTGAGACCCGGGCTGTTGACTATGCGAAGTAAATATATGGCTGCGTTCCGCAAGGCTCGCAGCCATTTTTTAAGAAGGTGATAATATATGCGTATACCGGGAGCCGGAGGAGTGCAGGATATCCGTATTTATGAGGTTGCGTTCCAGGATGCCTGGGAGCTGATTTTTGACTGTCTGAACGATATCGGCATCGATGTGGATGAACGGGATGATGAACATCACGTGATTCACGGACACAAAAGAAAGAAGTTCTTTGACGTTACCCTGCAGGACATGGGTGACGGCGCGGTACAACTGTTCTTTGACCAGCATAAAAAATATATCGAAGTGTACACATGGAAGCCGGATTACAGTGATGTGGACGCGTTTTACAAGCTGTATGAACAGCGCCTCATTGAGATGAAGGCGTTCATCCGCTGCACCAGTTGCGGGCATAAGGTGAGGGCCAATACAAAATTCTGCCCGGAATGTGGAACCCGGCTCAATTTCAATGAAGATGTCATTGACAATTCGGATGAGAAGAAGAGTATTTTTGATACAATTTTCCGGAGCGACGATTAACTAATGTACACAAACCGTTGCAGCCGGTAAGACATAAGCAAAACAGCGTGCGCGTTTGCGTCATTCCATAAGATGAAATGAGCCGGCCGTGGCGAGACTGTCTGAGGGGCGAAGCCCCGGGTTTCGACGCCACAGGCGAATGAATCCATGGAATAGCAAATGGGAACGGTTTTGCGATGCCTTACCGGCTGCAATGGTTTTTACGTTTTGTTATCTGCAAAACAAAAAAGCTGCTCTCCGAAGAGAACAGCTTATTGTATCATTTCTGATTATGCGCGGGTAACTTTGCCGGAACGCAGGCAACGGGTGCAGACATTCACGCGTTTCACTTCGCCGTCTACGACAGCCCGTACAGTCTGTACATTGGGCTTCCAGGCAGCTTTGGTGTGACGGTTGGAATGGCTTACGTTGTTGCCGGACATGATGCCCTTGCCGCATACTTCACAAATATGTGCCATCGTGGTTCGACCTCCTTCACAGAATCAAGCATATAGCTACTCATTAAATTAACATGAGTATATTACCACATGTGTAACTGAAAAGCAAGCATTTTTCAAAAATGTCAAAGAAAAAAGTGAAAATAATGCTATAATCTATATATATTTAATGCAGAAAGGACGGGAAGGCATGGAGAACTGGTGGCAGAAACCGATTACGGCCTTAAAGGGAATCGGTTCCAAACGGGCAGAAGCCTTTGCCCGTCTGGAGATTGTAACAATTGGGGACTTGCTGAATTATTATCCCCGGCTGGACAGTTATATCGATTATTCCCATCTGTCAACTATACGGGAATTAAAAACGGACGGCAGCCGCCAGATTTTCGAAGCGGAAGCCCTGCGTGCGGTGGAGAGGGTGTCCGGCGGTGGACGTCGCTATGCGGTCATCACCGTGAAAGATGAAACCGGGTATGCGGAAATATTCCTGTTCGGGGCCCAGCGTTTTCAGGCCCGCCGTTTTAAACCGGGCAGCCGTCTTCTGATTACGGGGAGGGCGAAGCCGGGGCGTACAGCCAAAGCCGTGAGCGAAGTGCTGCTTCAGCCCTGTGATGAAGATAATCTTGACAGATCGGTAGGCATTCTGCCTGTTTATAATCTGACGGAGTCGCTGACCCAGCAGAATTTGCGCGGGGCAGTGCGGCAGGCGTTGCAGCTGGCGAAAGAATACGGGCTGCCGGAAACGGTTCCGGACAGCATTCGCAGACAGTATGGTTTCCCCTCCCGTCTCGAAGCGGTCAGCAATATTCATTTCCCCGAAAGCACAGAGCGGTTCCGGTCAGCAAAGAGGCGTCTGGTGTATGAAGAACTGTTTTTGCTCCAGTGCGGGCTGATGCTGAACCGGGAGCACAACCACGACGGCCGGCCGGGCGTTAAACTTGCCCGGGACGGGAAGACGGTGCAAAAGGTTTTGCAGAATCTTCCTTTTACTCTGACCGGGGCACAGCAAAAAGCCTGGGCAGATATTTCCGGCGACATGGAAGATGTAAAGCCGATGCACCGTCTGCTGCAGGGCGACGTGGGCAGCGGCAAGACTGTCATCGCGGCCCTTGCTCTGGCGAAAGCCGCGGAAAACGGGTTCCAGGGCTGCATCATGGCGCCTACGGGAATTCTGGCCCAGCAGCATCTGGAAACGCTGACAGAATTTTTTAAAGATACGGGCATATCGATCGAGATTTTAACAAGCAATACCAAAGCAGCGGAGCGCCGTGAAATTTTACAGGAACTGGCGGAAGGCACGCTGAACGTGTTAGTGGGCACGCATGCGTTGCTGCAGGAAGACGTGGTATTCGCCCATCTGGCGTTAGTGGTGACAGACGAGCAGCACCGCTTCGGCGTGAACCAGCGGGCGGCGCTGGTGAACAAATCGGATTACGCGCCGGACGTGCTGATCATGACGGCCACGCCCATTCCCCGTACACTGGCTTTGACTGTATATGGTGATGTGGAAACTTCCGTGATGCGGGGCATGCCCCCGGGCCGGAAAGCAGTGGAAACCTTGTGTTACACCGGCGACATGCGGCAGAAAGTCTATGCCGGCATGGTGCGGCAGATTGAAGCCGGGCGGCAGGTGTATGTAGTTTGTGCTTCCATTGAGGAATCGGAAGCCATGGAAGGCATCCGCAGCGTGAATGATGTGTATGCCGAACTGAAAAAGACCTGGCTGAAGAACATTCCCTGCGGTCTGCTCCACGGCAAACTGAAACCGGCGGAAAAAGACGAGATCATGGAAGCCTTCGCGGCAGGGGAACTGAAATGCCTTGTAACGACGACGGTCATTGAAGTAGGGGTTAATGTGCCCAATGCCACCCTGATGATTGTGGAGAACGCAGACCGGTTCGGGCTGGCCCAGCTGCATCAGCTGCGGGGACGGGTTGGCCGGGGCGATAAACAGTCCTATTGCGTGCTGCTGACGGACAATCAGGAGCAGGACAATCTGGCCCGCTTAACAGTACTGCATAATTCCAACGACGGCTTTGAACTGGCCCAGCGGGACCTGGAACTGCGGGGAGCGGGGCAGCTGTTTGGCCTGCGTCAGCACGGCTTGCCGGATTTGCGCCTGGCTGATATACTGAGAGACACGGACGTGCTGCTGGCGGCCCGTAAAGACGCAACCCGGGTCCTGGCGCAACCGGAACTGCGTAAAGAAATGCTGAAAGGCGCGGCCAATTTGTTCGACAGCCGTTTTGCAGGAATTTTTAACTCATAAAAAAGAATCAGAAAGAAGATTTTACATGTCAGAAGATAAAAAGAAATGGTATCAGGACCCGGACGGGGTAACCAAAGTTGTGGCCCTTGTGCTGTTACTGTTACTGTTGCTGTGTATGCACCTGTTTGCCGGCGACGTAGTGCACAAGGCGGGCAGGCTGGCGGTCAGCGGCAACGTGAAAGCGCTGGCGGAATACCTGCGTTCCTTTGGCCCCTGGGCCATCTTCATCAGCTTTTTTATTGATGTGCTGATTAACGCGGGCAGTATCTTTCCGTCCATCTTTTTGTCAACCGCCAACGGCCTCATCTTCGGTCTGCCCCTGGGCATCGCCGTGTCCTGGCTGGCGGAGACCACCGGCGTGGTGCTGAGTTTTCTTCTGATGCGTTTCTTCTTCCGCAACACGGCGGAAAAACTGATCCGGAAAGCCGACCGCCTGCAGGACATCGACAAGGCCAGCGAAAAGAACGGCATTATCTGGATGACTTTTGCCCGGGCGCTGCCATATTTTCCTTCCGGCATCCTTACCGCTGTCGGCGCCCTGAGCCGTATGAGTACCAGGGACTATATCATAGCTAACCTGATTGGCAAATTTCCTTCCACGGCGCTGGAGGTGGTCATTGGTCACGACGTGGTCCATTTCCGCGAAAGCATGGTCCGTCTGACGGTCCTTATAATTGTGGTGGCGGTGGTGTTTTATATCGGAAAGAAGAAGCTGTTTAAAAATTAGGGTACGGACCGGTACATGCTGATACAGAAAAGAGGAACGGGTTATTCCCGTTCCTCTTTTTTTGATTATGGCTTTAGCTTGGGAGCCGAATCCCTCAAGGGGATTTGGCTCAAAAACCACCTGCTACGCAGGTGGGATTAATGCTTAAGCAAAAGGGCAACATCCTTCTTGTATAATGATAGTGTTCAAGCCGTCACTAAAACAAGAAAGGATGTTGCCCTATGGCAAATAGTTTAGCACATACCAAGTGGGTATGCAAATATCACATTGTATTTACACCAAAATACAGAAGAAAAATCATTTATAACCAATTGCGTTTGGATATCAGAACGATTCTTAAAGATTTGTGCAAATGGAAAGGTGTAGAAATCATCGAAGGAAATTGTATG
>NZ_FONL01000004.1:0-128584 GCF_900112895.1 Succiniclasticum ruminis DSM 9236
GTAAGCCAGTAAGACGCCTTGAAGAAGACAAGGTTGATAGGCCGGGAGTGTAAGTGCAGCAATGTATTGAGCGGACCGGTACTAATCCGTCGAGGGCTTGATTTAAAGAATGTAAGTGAGGACGAGTTAGTTTGTAAGTAGTTTCTTCTGTAAAGTTTTGAAGGTCTGAGAAGACGTTCGATCCGGTGACGATGGCTGAGAGGTCCCACCTGTTCCCATCCCGAACACAGCAGTTAAGCTCTCACGCGTCGAAAGTACTTGGCTGGAAGCGGCCCGGGAGGATAGATTGTTGCCGGTTAGACAGAAGCCCCCGCACATTACGTGCGGGGGCTTTTTGTGTTTTTATAATAGCTGGAGACGATTTACAAAAACGGAGAAAAAGTGAAACAAGAAAAATGCAAAAGCACTTTACAGAAGAGTAATAATCATGTATAATAAATAAACATTAAAATTTCATAACAGACAGTTCGTGACCATCCTGTCTCTAAATAAAACTACGGGCGCAATTGAACAGATACTGTCAGAGGATTTTGCCAATATAAGTCTGTGCAATGCATTAATAATTTACGCCTATAGTTATAGGCGTTTTTTTATGAAGAGTTTCGGTAATTTTTATACTAAGACAAACAGTAAGTTTTCTGTATCTAAGGCCGTGGAATTTAATTCATACGTGGTTACGTCCTGATGTTGCTTATCAAAATTTTGTTTGAAGAGGAGATATAATGAATCAGGAGTACACAAAAACACAAAAATTAACAATCAGCGCGGTTTGTATAGCTTTATATCTGGTTGTGATGCTCTGTACCCAGAGTTTTGCTTTTGGACAATACCAGGTCCGCATCGCTACCGCGTTATACGGTCTGTCGTACATTTTCCCGTTTTTAGTAGTTCCCTTCGGGATTGCCAATGTTATTAGCAATCTTTTGATGGGCGGATTAGGCCCCGTTGATGCAATCGGCGGCTTTATTATGGGCGTGCTGACCAGCGGCGCCATTGCTTTGGGCAAAAGATATGGTTTGGGTTGCTGGATTGTAGCGCTGTTTGTAACATTGCTTCCCGGCCTCGGAGTACCTGTATGGTTATCGTATTTATTAAAAATTCCCTATAGTGTTTTGGCAGTGAGTTTACTGGTGGGGCAGTTGATCTCGGGAATTACAGGTATGCTGCTGATCAGGGCATTGGAAAAGGCAGACGTTGCAAACCTGGTCTTTAGGACAGACCGGAACAGGAATTAATGACAATACTGAAAAAATAATTGATGCACAATAAGTGCACAGGTTCAGCAACACTACCCCTGAATAGGGAGTAGAAATACAACGGCATTATTGTTATATAAGGAGAAACCGATGACAGCAGGCAGAACAAAAAAGGATTTACAGGGTGTAAAATTACTAGGAAATAAGACGGCATACAGAGATGATTACGCGCCGGAGGTGTTGGAATGTTTTTCCAATAAACACCCGGAAAATGATTATTTTGTAAAATTTAACTGTCCGGAATTTACCAGCCTGTGCCCCAAAACCGGCCAACCGGACTTCGCGACAATTTATATTTCGTATGTTCCGGATCAGAAGCTGGTGGAAAGTAAATCGCTGAAGCTGTATCTCTTCAGCTTCCGCAATCACGGGGATTTTCACGAAGACTGTGTGAATATTATTATGAAGGACCTTATCCGCTTATTAGATCCCAAGTACATAGAGGTCTGGGGAAAATTCCTGCCCCGGGGTGGGCTATCCATTGACCCTTATGCGAATTACGGGAAGAAGGGAACCGATTGGGAAAAAACTGCCCATCAGCGGCTGCATTTTCACGATATGCAGCCTGAAATGGTTAATAACCGGTAAGTATCACAAAGACTGTTACAGCTAAATTTACTCTTCACTTTTAAAGGATGCTATGTTACAATATTCTTGAGAGAAGAGTAAATTTTCTTTTTATTTGCGGCAGACCTTTGCGACCTGCAAACAGATGGCTGCAAATGGGAAGAAAACAATAAAATGTCAACAAATATGGCATTTCTCACAGTGTTAACCGGCTGTGTTTTGAGAGTTATCAAAAGATTTAAATTTATTATTTTAAGGAGGAGTTTAGCATGGTAAGAATTGGTATCAGCGGTTTTGGTCGTATTGGTCGTCTGGCATTGAGAAGGATCCTGACCCTTCCTGATGCAGAGGTTGTGGCTATTAACAACCGGACAGTCGGCGAAATAATGGCGCATCTGTTAAAATATGATTCCGTTCATGGGACAATGAAGGAAGATGTGGCCTGGGAAGATGGCTTCCTTGTGATTGACGGCAAAAAGATTCCGGTTATCAGCGAGACGGATGTTACCAAAATCCCCTGGGGCAAATACGGCGCGGATATCGTGCTGGAATGCACCGGCAAATTCAAGGATTCGAAAGAAGCTCAGGCCCATATTGATAACGGCGCGAAGAAAGTTATCATTTCCGCTCCCGGTAAAAATGAGGACATCACCATTGTTATGGGTGTAAATGAGGAGAAGTACGATCCTGCAAAACACCATATCATTTCCAATGCTTCCTGCACCACCAACTGCCTGGCTCCCTTTACCAAGGTACTGCTGGAGAAATTCGGTATTGAAAGTGGTCTGATGACAACTGTTCATTCCTATACCAATGACCAGAAGATTCTGGACGTAAGCCACAAAGACCTGCGCCGCGCCCGCGCTGCTGCCATGTCCATCATTCCTACCACCACCGGCGCTGCGAAAGCGGTAGCCCTGGTACTGCCGGAACTGAAAGGCAAACTGAACGGCTTTGCCCTGCGCGTTCCGACTCCGGACGTATCTCTGACGGACCTGACGGTAAACCTGTCGAAAGACGCTACCGTTGAAGAAATCAATGCTGCGTTAAAGGAAGCGGCGGAAGGCGAATTGAAAGGCATCCTGGGTTATACGGATTTGCCGCTGGTTTCCAGTGATTTCATCGGCTGTGAGGTTTCCTCTGTTATTGACGGTCAGTCTACTATGATGATCGGCAAACGTCTGGCAAAAGTGGTTGCCTGGTACGACAACGAATGGGGTTATTCCTGCCGTTTGGTTGACCTTGCTCTTTACGTTGGCAAAAAAGGTTTATAATTGACAGCAAGTCGGCGTCCTTCTGCAGGGCGTCGGCTTTGTTTGCATTTTAGGATAAATGTTGTTTTTTCGCTTTCAAAAAGCGATTATTCGCTCTGTTGCAGATGTAAAAACTTTAATTGATTAAATAAAAATCTGTCAACATATAGCAGATTTTTGAAAGGGGTATGATTTCTTTGGATAAAAAAATCTTGTCTGATTTGGATGTTGCCGGCAAAAAGGTGCTGGTGCGGGTCGATTTTAACGTGCCCCAGGATGCCGAAGGCAACATAACGGATGATAACCGTATGGTGGCTGCGCTGCCTACCATCCAGTATCTGCTTGACCATAAAGCGGCCGTAATTTTAATGAGTCATCTGGGCCGTCCGAAGGGAGAGCCTAATCCCAAATATACACTGAAACCGATTGCGAAACATCTGGAAGAACTGCTGGGAAAACCTGTTGCCTTTGCGGAAGACTGCATCGGGCCGGCAGCAGAAGAAGCTGCGAAGAAGCTGGAGACCGGTTCCGTATTGCTGCTGGAGAACCTGCGTTACCATAAAGAAGAAGAGAAAAATAATCTTGAATTTGCGGAGAAGCTGGCTTCACTGGCAGATCTGTATGTGAATGACGGTTTCGGCGTATCGCACCGGGCACATGCATCAGTGGAAGGCGTAACCCATTTCCTGCCCAGCGCGGCAGGTTTCCTGCTGGAAAAAGAAATACGTTTTATCGGCGACGCCGTCAACAATCCGGAGCATCCGTTTACTGCGATTATCGGCGGCGCAAAGGTTTCGGATAAGATTGGCGTAATCGTAAACCTGCTGGGCAAAGTAGACACACTGCTGATTGGCGGCGGCATGGCCAATACGTTCCTTGCGGCCAGAGGTATCCCCATGGGTAAATCCCTGGTGGAAGAAGATAAGATCGAAGAAGCAAAACGTATCCTGGCAGAAGCTGCAGTGAAGAATGTAAAGATCCTCCTGCCTGTTGATCTGGTGATGGCAGCAGAGTTCAAACCAGATTCCGTGTATGAAGTGTCTGCGCTGGATGATCTGAACCAGGACTACATGGCCCTGGATATCGGTCCGGAAACCTGCAAACTGTATGCGGATGCGGTAAAAGATGCCAAACTGGTAGTTTGGAACGGGCCGATGGGCGTATTCGAAATGGATGCGTTCTGCAAAGGAACGGAAGCGGTTGCCAAAGCCGTTGCGGACAGCAATGCAGTCAGCATCGTAGGCGGCGGCGACAGCGTGGCGGCTATCAAAAAGATTGGTCTGGAAGATAAAATCAGTCACATTTCCACCGGCGGCGGCGCTTCCCTGGAATATCTGGAAGGCAAAGTGCTGCCGGGCGTGGAGGCGCTGGATGAGGTGCGGCGCCCTTTTGTGGCCGGTAACTGGAAGATGTACAAGACCGTTGGCGAAGCGGTCGAACTGGCCCAGGATCTGGTTACCGAAACGAACGGTACTGTCAATGAAGTCGTGATTTTCCCGCCTTTTACTGCGTTGGAAAGTGTAGCGGAAGCCATTGACGGTAAATCGGTGGGCTATGGCGCGCAGGATTTGTGCTGGGAAGACGAAGGAGCTTTTACCGGTGCTGTGTCCGGCGCCCAAATCGCGGACATTGGCTGTGAATACGTGTTGGTAGGCCACAGCGAACGACGTGAAATTTTTAAAGAGGACAACGAAATCATTGCAAAGAAAATGAAAGCTGCGTACCGCAACCAGCTGAAACCGGTACTGTGTGTCGGCGAAACAGATGCGGAACGGAAGCAGGGCGCCACCAACGCCAAAATTGATGGACAGTTGAAAAGTGCGCTGGCAGGGATTTCAGCAGAACAGGCGAAACTGCTGACCATAGCCTATGAGCCCATCTGGGCGATCGGCACCGGCAATACTGCAACGGCGCAGGATGCCCAGGAAGTCTGCCTGTTTATCCGCAACCAGTTGAATGAAATCGTTGGCGAAGAAGTTGCAAGGCATATCCGCATCCTGTATGGCGGCAGTGTAAAAGATACCAATGCGGCCCAGTTCTGCATCAACGGAATTGACGGAGTACTGGTGGGCGGCGCCAGCCTGAAAGCGGAAAGCTTTGCAAAGATTGTCCGCAGTTTTTAATCATGGCAGTTTGAAGGAGAACAAATGGCAAAGAAGCCGGTAATGTTAATGATTCTGGACGGCTGGGGCATTGCTCCGGCCGGTCCTTACAATGCGGCGACGACAGCCCGTACCCCGCACCTGGACAGTTACTTTGCGAATTATCCAAACACAAGGCTGGAGGCCAGCGGGGAAGATGTGGGGCTGCCTGCAGGCCAGATTGGAAATTCGGAAGTAGGGCATTTGAACATCGGGTCGGGCCGGATCATTTATCAGGATCTCTCCCTGATTTCCCATGCCATTAGAGAAGGCAGTTTCTTTAAAAACCAGGTGTTGCTGGATGCGCTGCGGCATGCAAAAGAAAAGGAAAGTTCCCTGCACCTGATGGGGCTGTTCAGCGATGGTGGTGTTCATAGTCACATCGATCATCTGAAAGCGCTGCTGGAGATGGCAAAGACGGCAGGACTGCAAAAAGTCTATGTACATGCTTTTCTGGACGGCCGGGACGTGCCGCCCCAAAGCGCCATTCCTTATGTGCAGGATCTGGAAGCTTTTATGAAGGAAAAAGGCATCGGCTGTTTTGCAACGGTCAGCGGCCGTTACTATGCCATGGACCGGGACAAACGCTGGGAACGTCTGGAAAAAGCCTACCGTAACATGGTACTGCGGGACGGTGCAGTTTTTGCTTCTGCTGCAGAAGGTATTCAGGCTTCTTATGAAGCGGGAGTTAACGATGAGTTTGTAGTACCGTTCTGTGTAGCGCAGAAAAATGAAGTGGCTGACGCGGGAGAGAAATCTGCTGCCTGCATCCGTAAGGATGACAGCGTGATCTTCTACAATTTCCGCCCGGACCGGGCCCGGGAAATTACCCGTGCGCTTCACGATGAAGAGTTCCCGTATTTTGAGCGGTCTGCTGAAGCGAGGCCGGTGCATATGGTTGGCATGACCCAGTATGATGCCACCATCGACATTCCTACAGCGTATCCGCCGGAACATTATGAAGATACGCTGGGCGAAGTGTTGGCGAAGAACAACTTGCAGCAGCTGCGTATTGCGGAAACGGAAAAGTACGCTCATGTAACCTTCTTCTTTAATGGCGGCGTGGAAGAACCTAATGCCGGAGAAGACCGGATCCTGATACCGTCGCCGAAAGTCGCGACCTACGATTTACAACCGGAAATGAGCGCGCCCCTGGTAACGGAAGCGTTGCTTAAAGCACTGGACGAAGATAAATATGATGTAGTGATCCTGAATTTTGCCAATCCGGATATGGTAGGGCATACCGGTATTATGGAAGCTGCGGTAAAGGCCATGGAAACCGTGGATTCCTGCGCCGGAAAGATTGTAGAAAAGATTCAGGCGCTGGATGGTGTAATTTGTATTACCGCGGATCACGGTAATCTGGAAAAGATGCAGAACGAAGACGGAACGCCCTGCACGGCTCACACTACAAACAAAGTTCCGTTTATTGTCATCAGTAAAGAGAAAGTTAAACTGCATGAAGGTCGGCTGGCTGACATTGCGCCTACGCTGCTGCAGTTTTTGAAGATTCAGCAGCCGAAATCCATGACAGGAAAGAGCTTAATTGATTAATATTTAAAGAGAAAGGATAAGGTGGTAATCATGTCTATTATTACGCAAGTCTATGCACGAGAAATTCTGGATTCCCGCGGCAATCCCACTGTTGAAGTAGAAGTAATCCTGGAAGACGGCACTATGGGCCGCGCTGCGGTTCCCTCCGGTGCTTCCACCGGTGTGCATGAAGCGGTAGAATTACGGGATGGCGACAAGAAGCGTTATGTTGGCAAAGGCGTTATGAAGGCGGTGGAAAACGTAAACGACATCATTGCCGAAGCGCTTATCGGTCTTGATGCCACCCGCCAGATTGAAATCGACGAGTTGCTGATTCGTTTAGACGAGACTCCCAACAAAGCAAAGTTAGGCGCCAATGCAATTCTGGGCGTATCCATGGCAGTAGCCAAAGCGGCGGCCAACTATGTGGGACTGCCTCTGTACCAGTATCTGGGCGGCACCAATGCACATGAACTGCCCGTTCCCATGATGAACATCCTCAATGGCGGTTCCCATGCGGACAACAATGTTGATATCCAGGAATTCATGATCATGCCGGTAGGGGCGAAGAGTTTCAGCGAATGCCTGCGCATGAACGTGGAAATTTACCACGCCCTGAAAGGTATCCTGAAGGCCAAAGGCCTGAGCACCGGTCTGGGTGACGAAGGTGGTTTTGCTCCGAATCTGGAATCCAATGCGGAAGCGCTGGACGTAATTATGGAAGCGATTGCCAAAGCCGGCTACAAAGCTGGTAAAGACATTATGCTGGCCATGGACGTAGCTGCCAGCGAATTCTACAAAGACGGCAAGTATCATATGCTGGCGGAAGGCGCTCCCAAGACCAGCACCCAGATGGTCAACTACCTGGCAGATCTGGTTGCGAAATATCCCATTATCTCTATTGAAGACGGCCTTGCTGAAGACGACTGGAAAGGCTGGGCTGCCCTTACCAAGAAGCTGGGCGGCAAAGTTCAGCTGGTAGGCGACGACCTGTTCGTTACCAATGCGGCACGCCTGCAGATGGGCATCGACAAAGGTGTGGCCAATGCTATCCTGATCAAAGTGAACCAGATTGGTACTCTCACCGAAACCTTCCGGGCTGTGGAACTGGCAAAACGTCACGGCTATACTGCCATCGTTTCTCACCGCAGCGGTGAAACAGAAGACGTCACCATGTCTGATATCGCAGTAGCGCTGAACGCCGGCCAGATTAAATCCGGTGCGCCGGCACGTACCGACCGTGTGGCTAAATACAACCAGCTGCTGCGCATTGAAGAAGACCTTGGCCCGGCTGCAACCTACGGTGGCATGGAAGTGTTCTACAATCTGAACAAATAATTTGCAAACAGATGGGAATGGTTGTTTAGCAAATCAAAATGCAGATTCAAACGGTAAACATCATTTACTGATCGAAACAAATGGGGGAACTGTGTTAAAGCAGTTCCCCCATTCTTTTAAAGATTGTAACATAGAGGGGTTTTCGTTTCAGGTGTAATGAAACAGTAAGTTTTATGGTGAATTAACCTTTGACAAAATTCTGTGAAAAAAATTTGTCATTTATTATTGCCACGTTGATAAAGGTATGGTAAAATACTGTGGTACTAACACAGAGTATATAATCATATAATATGAAAAAAGGAGGTAAGTAAATGCTGGTAACTGTCTTGATGGTAGTGGACTTTATCGTCTGTGTCGCCCTGATTGCGGCTGTGCTGATGCAGACCGGCAGAGGCGCAGGCCTGTCCAGTTCCTTCGGTGGCGGTGATGGTACCTTCTTTGGCAAGGGAAATGATCTGGATACGATTTTGTCTAAGGCGACGATTGCGCTGGGGACTGCATTTGGTGTCATCACGTTAGCTCTTGCCAAGCTCAATGCATGACCATAGTTTTATTAATAAAGGGTTTTACCCTTTAAAATTTTTAAATTATATTTTTATTTTTGTCGAAAGGGGATAACATCTTGAGTAGTTTTATCATGTTTTCCATTGGCGCCGGTATCCTTGCGCTTTTGATCGCTGCCATGCTGAGCAGCTCTATCATGAGGGCGGAAGCCGGTAACGCACTGATGCAGGAAATTTCCGGACACATCCACGAGGGTGCCATGGCTTTCCTGTACCGTGAATACAAAGCACTGGCTGTATTCATCCTGGTTGTTGCAATTCTTATTGGCATTTTCCTGAAACCCATGACCGCAGTCTGCTTCGTTGCAGGCGCAATCTTCTCCATTCTGGCCGGTTACTGCGGCATGAACGTAGCTACCAAAGCCAACGTCCGTACTACCGCGGCCGCTGAGCACGGTATGCCCCAGGCGCTGCAGATTGCGTTCTCCGGCGGTTCCGTTATGGGCCTGGGCGTTGTCGGTCTGGGTATCACCGGCGTAGCGCTGGCCTTTGCACTGTTTGGCGAGAACGGAGCAAACATGGACATCGTAACCGGTTTCGGTCTGGGCGCTAGCTCCATCGCGCTGTTCGCCCGTGTAGGCGGTGGCATTTACACCAAAGCGGCCGACGTAGGCGCCGACCTGGTAGGTAAGGTTGAAGCCGGTATTCCGGAAGATGACCCCCGTAACCCCGCTACCATCGCAGATAACGTAGGCGATAACGTAGGCGACGTTGCCGGTATGGGCGCCGACCTGTTTGAATCCTATGTAGGCGCAATCATCTCTGCCCTGACTCTTGGCGCTGTTGCGTTCAAAGGCGGCGAAGGCGTTCAGTATCCGTTCTTGCTGGCTCTTGCCGGTATCGTTTCTTCCATCATCGGTATCCTGTATGTCCGTCACAGCAAATCCACCAACCCCCAGGGCGCGCTGAACACCGGCACCTACATCGCCGGTATCCTGACTATCGGCGCGGCTGCTTATCTGTCCAACTCCCTGTTTGGCAATATGAACGCTTTCTGGGCGATTGCTGCCGGCCAGGTTGTAGGCCTGCTGATTGGTAAGATTACCGAAGTTTACACCTCTGCTGATTACAGTTCTGTTAAGAGAATCGCTGATCAGGCAGAAACCGGTCACGCAACCGTAATCATCGCAGGTCTGGCAGTTGGTATGTATTCCACCTTCCTGCCTATCGTATTCATCTGCATCGCAGTATTCATTGCGTTCTTCGTAATGGGCGGCATGGCCAATCCGGCGTTGGGCATTTACGGTATTGCCCTGTCCGCAGTCGGCATGCTGGCCACCACCGGTATTACCGTAGCGGTTGACGCTTACGGTCCTATCTCCGATAACGCAGGCGGCATTGCGGAAATGGCAGAACTGCCCGCAAGCGTTCGTGAAATCACCGATACCCTGGACTCCGTCGGCAACACCACTGCTGCTATCGGTAAAGGTTTTGCCATCGGTTCTGCAGCGCTGACTGCACTGGCTCTGTTCTCCGCGTACTCTCAGGTTGTGAAGCTGAAAGCCATTGACCTGCTGGATCCGGTTGTTCTGATTGGCGTATTCATCGGCGCCACCCTGCCGTTCGTATTTGGTGCTATGACCATGGAATCCGTAGGTGAAGCTGCTAACGAAATGGTAGTGGAAGTCCGCCGTCAGTTCCATGAGATTCCCGGCCTGCTGGAAGGCAAGGCCCGCGGCGACTATCGCCGTTGCGTAGATATCTCTACTGCTGCTGCACTGAATAAAATGATTGCCCCCGGCGTCATCGCTATTGCGTTCCCGATCCTGGTTGGCATGCTGTTAGGGCCTGCCGCTCTGGGCGGAATGATTGGCGGCGCGCTGGCTGCCGGCGTACTGCTGGCTATCATGATGGCCAATGCGGGCGGCGCATGGGATAACGCGAAGAAGTACATTGAATCCGGCGTACACGGCGGCAAAGGTTCCGACCCGCACAAGGCGGCGGTTACCGGTGACACTGTAGGCGATCCTTTCAAAGATACTTCCGGACCGGCTATGAACATCCTGCTGAAGCTGATGACCATCGTTTCTCTGGTATTTGCTCCGGTGCTGGCTGCTCACGGCGGCATTCTGCTGGGAATGTTTAAATAATATGAATAAAATTTAAAAGGACTGCTTTGGCGGTCCTTTTTTTATGCCTGAAAGTAGGGTTGGTATGATATAATGGAATTGGAAACCATGAATTTGTATGCGCATAAATTTCAATTTACATTTGCGGAGGCAGCCATGACCAGAATCATTCCCAAAGAAGCAGGTGCGTTTTTTCTGCAGGGCAGCAGGGACGCAGGTATATTGCTGGTTCATGGTTATACCGGCGCTCCGGCTGAAATGCGTATGTTAGGTGACTATTTGCAGGCAAAGGGCGGTTATACTGTGCAGGGCGTCTGTCTGGCCGGACACTGCGCAACGGTAGAAATGCTTGAGCAGACCACTTGGCACGACTGGTATAAAGCTGTGGAAGACGGAGTGAAAAAATTGCACCGACACTGCCGCCATATCTATATAGCAGGGCAGTCCATGGGCGGCCTGCTGGCCATCAAAGCTGCGTCAGGGCTTCCTCTGACGGATTCTTCGGAAGGATTGCTTATCAATGGAAACAGGGAAGATCCGGCAGAAAAACGTGCAAAGACCTGTTCTGTGGAAAAACTGATACTGCTGGCAACGCCAGTATTTTTACAGGACTGGCGTGTTCCTTTCGTAAAACTTTTGCGTTATTTTATTCCGCGTCTGTACACAGGTCAGCACAGTTACAACGTGCCGGAAGAATATATGCAAGGCTACACGGAGATGCCGACGAAACCGGTGCCAAGCCTTTTGGAACTGATAGAGCTTTGTAAAAAAGAATATCTGGGGAAAATAAAAATACCTACCCTGATTGTGCAGGGGAACGCGGACCGTACAGTAAAGCCGGAAAGCGCGACATACATTTACGAACACTTAAAACGTGTTCCGGATAAGCAGAAAGAACTCCTCTGGCTGCCGAAAGCAAGGCATGTGGTGACACTGGACGATGCACGGGAAACGGTGTATGAAAAGTGCCTGGAATTTATTGAAAAGCAATTTTGAAACAGGGAGGCTGTGCCGATGTTGTTTGATTTGATTGCTCCCACACCGCTGATTCCCGGAACCAGGATTTTTGTAGACTGGGCGGAAATAGAAGAAGCATTTCTAATGGCAGCGTTGCTTACCGTGCTGATAGAAGTTCCGTTATTTTATTTTTGCGGTTACCGCAAACCAAAAGAACTGGCAGGCTTTGCTGTTGTTAATATTATCAGCAACCTGCTGCTGAATGAATTTTTGGAACAGGATCCTTTTGACTGGTTTTGGGTGGCTGTTGTCTTGGGAGAACTTGCAGTGATACTGCTGGAATTTTGCCTGTGCTGTTATTTCATCCAGGGTGACAGGAAGAAGCTGTTCTGGACTCTCGTGTTGGTGAACGTGTGCAGCATCGTGCTGGGTGAAATTCTGTTTTGGTTTTATTATTAATCAGTGATTCTTTATGTTTCTGAATGTGAGTTATTTTCGCATCGTTATTTGATACAACGGTTTATTCTATAAACTTTTTAAATAAAGAAGTAAAAGAAAAGTATAAAGGGGGATTTAACATGAAAAGACTTTTAACATTATTTATGACAGTTCTTTTAATGGTTTTATTTGCTTTGTCTGCAGGCGCTGCAAACCGCGCGGAATTAGATGCTGCGCAACGGGACAAGCTGGACATCTTCTTCAGTAATTTTGCGGAAGCGCATGTGGGGAGTTTTGTGGTGAACAACGAGATTCCCATGGATTCTTTTGTCAATTTCGGTATAAGACACAATCTGATTAACCGTAAGTATGACCTGGTGAATGTAAACGACGGGTACTGGGGCGTGAAGAAGGAAGCGGTAGAGGCTGCCATTTATAAATATTTTGGCCGCAGCATCCAGGCTGCTTCGTCCCGCCAATACACACTGACGAATGATCTGTATATTGTTCCCAAAGCCGGTGGGGAAGCCTTTACTTTTGCCCAGGTGGCGGATTGGAACGAAAGCGGGAACGGTGTGTGGACAGGCTTGGCCAATGTTTACACCGCTTCTTCCGGGTTTACCGGAAATGTGCACGGCACGGTTGAACAATGGAGAAGGGAAGCGCCGGAAGATGTTCCTGCACTTACCGGCCGCTATATGTTTACCGTGACCCGTTCGCCTGCTGATGCGGAACGCTATGTGTTGGTGGACTGGCTGGGTCAGTAACCGGATCCGGCAATAATTGTATTGGTACTAAATAACGGATTGTCTGGAAAAAACAGAAAGCCTTCGCTGCCATGGCCGACAGCGAAGGCCTTGTTTATTTTGCGGCTGAAACCGGGAAACAAATGAATTCTGAATTACAGATCTGCGTTACAAACTATGAAGGCGGCCTGATATTTATTCTTTCACACTCTGCAGTGCGTTTATAATTGCATCGCGCTTTGTTTCATTATATACTTTTTCCTCGTAACCGTGTTCAATCTGGCGGAAGTACACGTTACGCATGTTGTTGGTGCGGGCAATGCTCTTCAGCTGTACATAACGGTCCTTCGGGTCGGTGCTGGTGAAAAACAAAAACTTTTTATTGATGACTTCCAAAGGCCGAAGGTTGTGCGCAGTGAAGATTAGCTGGCCTAAGCCTCTATCCGCAAAAATCTCCAGCATTTCACCCCAGATATATTCAAAGATTCCTGCGTCAAATTCGTCAATGGCAAGAGTGAAGGAAGGGTCATTATAAGCAGCGGTAAAAAGGCTCAGCATGGAGATAAGGCGGCGGACCCCGTCGGATTCGTCTCTCAGAGGCAATACCACCCCTTTGCGGTGGGCAATCGCTTCCACCATTTGCCCGACAGAACCATCCTTCATGACAGGCCGGGCGATGGTGCGTAGCTCGATGGACAGGCCGGGGATTAACTGCTCAATGACTGTATTCACCTTGGAGATATATTGGTCAACGACTTTAAACATATCCTGAGGCATGGCAGTGGGGCGGTCCATCTGGATAGGGAAGGAACCTGCCGGCGTGTGCAGCAGCAGTGCCAGATTCAGACGGATCAGGCCGGAGGAGCGGGTGTTGACTACAAAGAAATAGTTTAACCCGTAATAGTTCAGTTCCAGTATCACCTGCAGATATTCAGAATAATCAGCGCATTCTTTCAAATACTTCAGTGTTTCCGGCATGAAGATGAAAGACTGGGAACGTTTGCTGGCCAGCCTCTTGTTTACTTCGAGATCCACTGCCTTCTGGTTATTTTTATCCGGGCCAATCATGAACTTATGGCGTGATTTAGGTCCGAAAGGACGCTCGTCGCCTGTGGTGTCAATAACCGGATTCATGCGCTGGTCGCTGCCATGGAAGGGACCGGACATACTGAGGACTTCGTTAAAGATACAGACCCTTTGGCTGGAAAAAGGAAGCGTGTTGAAATCAGGGGAGTCACCAAGCCCTGATTCTGTGTCAACCGCATTCTCTTCCGCTTTCATACAGAACTCATACATGGCTTTGCGTATGCGGCCATCCTCGTATTGCAGTTCGAACTGGAAAGAAAGCTTTGCGGACTCCGCATTCTTGTTGACACATTCAGAAAACAGGTTCTGCACCTTGCTGCCCCGCAACAGCTGTTTTAAAATGTACAGTGCCTCGATCAACGCCGTTTTGCCGGAGCCGTTCTGTCCATACAGACCCAGGATGTCGGATTGGGTGCCGTATGGGACGAAATATTTGCCGCAGTTGAAATCTATTTCGCCAAACTCTACGTTCTTGAAGTCCTGTAAAACGATCTTTGTGATACGTACTACAGGAAGACGTGCGCCGTGCTCATCCGTGATTAAAATGTTTTTTGATTTAGATTGCATCTGTAATGACAGTTTCATAAAATCCTCACTTATAATAAAAAATAAAAACAAATAAAAAATAATAATTGGCAAATAATTCCTTAAAATATTCTAACACAAGTTTGGATTCAAATTCAATAATTGATTTCAAAATATAAATTTTAGTATATTATAAATATGATCAGCGTTAGGGAAAAAGGGGGAATTGTATCGAAATATGTGGTAAAATATAAATAACAGGACAATTCTGCAAATCCGGACGATATAATGAAAAACGAAGAAAGATTATGCCAGATTGCGAAGGAAATATACAAAGATTTCGTTTGTTAGACCTTAGCACATGAAATGTGAGGCTGGAAAGGGGCGTCTATGTTTATCAAATTGGATGTAACGACAAAAAATCATACCGAGTTGCAGGATATTACCCGGCTGATACAGAAAGCCGTTACGGACAGCGGTGTAAAAGATGGGCTCTGCATTGTGTTTATCCCGCACACGACTGCGGCGGTCACCATCAATGAGAATGCGGATCCTGACGTGGTGAAAGATTTTACGAAAGAAATCAATAAAATCGTTCCCTGGGAAGACGGATACCTTCACATGGAAGGAAATTCCGCAGCTCATTTGAAATCAAGTATGATTGGTTTTTCGGAACAGATTATCATAGAGAATGGCAGACTTGTCCTGGGAACCTGGCAGGGCATTTATTTTTGCGAGTTTGACGGGCCAAGGCCTCGGAAAGTTTACGTTAAGATCATAAATTAATTTGGAGGCTTTATGAGACAGAATTTTACCATTGCCGGACCGTTTGGCAAGTTAAGTGGCGTGATCAATTTGTGTGGGGAAGAGCTGGGACGGCGTCATGTGCTCGTGATGGCCCATGGATTCCGGGGTTCGATGGATGGAGCCGGACGAGCTGCCACATTGGCGGATGAAATCGGGGAAAATATTTGCAGCGTGGTCCGGTTCAATTTCAGCTGGTGCACCATGCTGAGCAATCAGGTTGCGGAACTCAAAGCCGTTTTGGATTTTGTCCGCGAAACGATGCAACCGGAAAAAGTATTCCTGCTGGGACGCAGTTTCGGCGGGGCTACGTGCATTGTTACAGCCTGTGGGGGTGAGAATGCGTATCGACCTTACGGCATGGTATTGTGGTCTGCGCCCAACAGTCTGAAGCAAACTTTTATACAGGTGCTGGGGGAAGATGCATTTCAGGAAGCGTTGCATGGTAAGACCATTGTTTTGGACGATGAAAGGGGACACGATGAAATTCCGGCAGCGTTTGTTACAGATCTGTTCCATTATGATGTGGCGGAGCTCTTAAAAAAATGGAAAAAGGGTCCATTGTTAATCATCCACGGGGAAAACGATACCACTGTCACGCCGGACCAGGCAAAAGAGAATTTCGAAATTGCCGGGGGCGAAAAGCAGTTGCATTACATGGAAGGCGACAATCACCATCTGGATCTGCGCTTTAAAGAAGCCGGTGAATTGGTGAAAAGTTGGCTCAAGAAAAATATCTAAAAAGATGAATTTAATATCTAATAAAACTAAATGACGCAACAATAAAGTCTAAATGACGCCACAAATTATTCGAATAATCGAACTGGGTGAATGATAAAATTGGGAGGGGAACTGATATGGGAGAAATACAGAACCAGGTTGTAACGCAGCACTTACAGATGAACGAAACAGAAAAAAAGCTTCTGGCAGCGGAAGAGGAAAAGTACGGCAGGAAGCTGGTGGAAATGTCGAAAGACCAGAAATACGGTATGTGTTTTGCCTGCGGGGAGCAAAACCCCATAGGACTTCATTTACATTTTTTCTGGATTCCTAACGGCGTGCTGGCATTTTTTACGCCGAGGCAGGAACATCAGAGTTACGACGGACGGATGCACGGCGGTCTGATTACTGTACTGCTGGATGAGATTATGGGAAATTACATTTTTAAGAAAGAAGGCGTGCCTGCCTATACGGCACGCATCGACCTGCGTTTCCGCACGCCGGTAATGATTGGCAGTACCATACGCTGCGAAGGGCACGAAGTAAAACGAAAAGGTCGTCTGGTAATCATGGAAGGTGTTATAACCAATCCGGACGGGACTGTAGCAGCGGAGGCCACCAGTACTTTGATGCTGGAAAGATAGACAAGGATGGAGCGTGAATGGCCCCGTTTCATAGTTTCGTTGATGCCCTTCCACAAAGAAAAAGAAAGAACAGCTGAGAATATAAAAAAACAGCAAAGGATTGTTGAATATGGCTACACTCTCACTGAAAGATAAGATTATGGCTTTCATGCAGCGGGAAAGTTACGCTCCCATGACGGCGGAGGAGATGATATTCGCCATTCCCGTCAAAGAAGAACCCATGCATGAATTCTGGGATGCCATCATGGAACTGGAAAAAGACGGCTATGTGGTAAAAACCCGTTTTGAGACTTACGGCCTGCCGGAAAAGATGGGACTGGTGGCCGGGCGGTTCCAGTTAAGCAGCAAAGGGTTCGGTTTCCTCATTCCCGATAACAAGGGAACAAAGCCGGATGTATTCATACCGCCCCGTAAGCTCCACGGTGCCATGAACAACGATCGTGTCATGGCCCGTATCGACAGCCATGCGCCGGGCCGCCGGCCCGAAGGAGAGATCATCCGTATTATCCAGCGGGCCAACACCAGGGTGGTGGGTATATTCAAACGCACCATGGATTTTGCGTTTGTGATTCCTGACGACAAACGGATCGGCAGCGACATTTATATTTTACGCAGGAATTTTGGCGGCGCGGCCAACAATCAGAAAGTGGTTGTGGAAATTACGGATTGGCCCACGGAAGAACATAATGCGGAACGTCGAAGCGCAGAAGGCCGTGTGGTGGAAGTGCTGGGCTACGTAGGTGACCCGGGACTGGAAATATTGTCTATCATCAAGCAGCATGATCTGCCTTTGGATTTTCCGGAAAATGTGAAACGGGCGGCGGCCCGGATTCCGGACGAAATTCGGGAAAAAGACTGGCAGGGCAGGGAGGACCGGCGGGACTATCCTGTCGTGACGGTAGACAGCGAAGACGCCAGGGATCTGGATGACGCGGTGTATGTGCGGCGTCTGGATAACGGGCGTTACCTGCTGGGGGTTTACATTGCCGACGTCAGTTATTACGTGAAAGCGAAAACCCTGCTGGATCAGGAAGCACAGGAACGGGGCACCAGTGTGTATCTGGTGGACCGGGTACTGCCCATGCTGCCCCAACGGTTAAGCAACGGCATCTGCAGCCTGAACGAAAAGGAAGACCGCCTTGTTATGAGCTGTGAAATGGAAATCGAAGCGGAGACGGGCCGGATTGCAAAATACAGGATATTCCCGGCGGTGATCCATTCCCAT
This sequence comes from Succiniclasticum ruminis DSM 9236, assembly GCF_900112895.1. Classification (GTDB taxonomy): domain Bacteria; phylum Bacillota; class Negativicutes; order Acidaminococcales; family Acidaminococcaceae; genus Succiniclasticum; species Succiniclasticum ruminis. Next base: position 17,866 of record NZ_FONL01000004.1, read on the forward strand.
CACCGGCTCAGCTATAATCTGGTGCGTGCCATTCTGGAAGAGGGGGACAAAAAGGCCAGAGAAGATTATGAGGACATCGTTCCCATGTTGGAAGAAATGCGGGAACTCTGCCGCATTTTGCAGAAGAAGAGAGCCCGGCGCGGCGCCATTGAGTTTGACCTGCCGGAGCAGAAAGTGATATTGGATGAAGCCGGTAAGCCGTTAGATATTAAACAGCGTATTCACGGACTGCCGGAATCCATCATTGAAGAGTTTATGCTGGCGGCCAACGAAACGGTGGCGCGACATCTTTCCATGCTCCAGTGGCCCTGCGTGTACCGGGTCCATGAGTCTCCGGCGGAAGACAAGATGGAAGGACTGGGCAAACTGCTGCAAAGCTTCAATGTGAAACTGCGCATTCCCAAAAACGGGGAAGTGCGTCCCAAAGATGTGCAGGCAGCCTTGGCGGAAATGAAAGAGCGGCCTGAAGAACGGCTGGTGAACACGGTAGCCCTGCGCTGTATGCGGCAGGCCGTGTACCAGACGGAAAACATCGGACACTTCGGGCTGGCCGCGGAATACTATTGCCACTTTACGTCGCCTATTCGCCGTTATCCGGATTTGCTGGTGCACCGTATTTTGCACGCCTGGCTGAAAGATCCGGACCTGACGCAGCATTTGTCTGCGCTTTCGGAAGACAGTCTGGAAAGTATGGCGGAGCATTCTTCCGTACAGGAGCGCAACGCAGCGGAAGCGGAACGGGAAACCGTGGATTTAAAGAAAGCCGAATACATGCTGGAACACATTGGAGAAACCTATGAAGGCGTGATCTCCGGCGTGACCTCCTTCGGTATGTTTGTGGAACTGGCCAATGGAGTGGAAGGGCTCGTCCACATGTCCAGTCTCACGGATGATTATTACGAATTCATTGAAGATCGTTACTGTCTGACGGGAACCCATACCGGCAACACCTACCGGTTGGGTGACACGGTGCAAATCGAAGTGCTGCAGGTGAACATGGAAGACCGCAGTATTGATTTCATTATGGCCGGGGAAAATGATGCCATGCGGGATTATATTAAGACACAGCTTGGCAGCACCGGAGACCCTGGAAGACCGGACCACAGGGGCAACACCCGGCGTGGTGGCAGCAGAATGAAAAAGTCCGGAGGCATTGCAGGGCAAAGGGCGGAGGGTTCGGGTAAAACATATAAATCCGGTCACAGCAGTGTGGCCGTTTTACTGGAAGAAATCCGTCAGGACGCGGCCCAGGCTACCGGCGGCGGACACAGGAAAAACAAACGGCGTCACGGCAGCCACGAGCAAGTTAACGGTGTGACACGTCCTTATGCCAAGCGGGGCAAGGGCGGTATCGGCGGTAATAAATACGCGGGCATGAATAATAAGAAAAAACGGAGACGGAGATAAAGGAATTTTTGCATTTTTGGTGAATATTATTTAGTAAAGTAAATAATGCAGCCAGAAAAATACGTCGCATTATTTCACATATATCCTTTTCGTATTTTTTCAGGAGTTACTATGGCGGAAACAAAAATCAAAATCATTACGGAAAACCGGAAAGCCCGCCACGATTACAATATCGTGGAAGCGATGGAAGCCGGCATGGAGTTGGTGGGCACTGAGGTAAAATCGTTGCGGGCAGGCAAGGTCAATTTAAAAGACAGTTTTGTACGGATTAGCAAAAAAGGGGAACTGGTTGTGATGAACATGCACATCAGTCCTTACGATTTTGGCAATTACAATAACCACGATCCGTTACGTACCAGGCGTCTGCTGATGCATCGTAGGGAAATCGATCGGTTGCTGGGTAAAGTTAAGGAAAAAGGTTATTCCCTTATTCCCCTGAAGCTGTATTTCAAGCGTGGCTTCGTGAAAATGGAATTGGCGCTTTGTACCGGCAAGAAGATTTACGACAAACGTCGCGATATGGCAGACCGGGACGCGAAGCGTGAGATGCAGCGGGTGCTGAAGGAACGGAATAAACTGTAGTTAGGATACAATCAGGACTGGTTTAATATTGAGACGAAGACCAAGTGAAGTAGAAGAACATCAAATCGGTGAAATTGAATATCTGCTGCAGTATAAACGAATCCGTCGTATGTACCTCCGGTTAAGACCTCAGGAGGCAAAGGTGTTTGTGACAGCGCCCTATCATACGCCCCTGTCTGAGGTGGAACAGTTTGTTTCCCGGAACCGGGAGTGGATCCGGCGGCAGCAGCAAAAGCAGGAGCAGATGATACCGAAACCGGTTCATTATTATGTGACCGGGGAGCAGGTATATGTCTGGGGAAAAGCCTATGAATTGCTGGTGCTGACTGACCAGGAGATGGTTCACCAGTTGTGTGGGGAAGAAGCCGCAGAAGCGTTGCAAAAGCATGGCATGGCTGCGGTAAAAATTGAAAACACGAAATTATTGTTAGCCTGTCCCGTGGATTTTGATGCATCAAGACGGGAACAATGCCTAGACTTGTGGCTGAAGCGCCAGATGGAAGCTTTTTTGCCTGCCGTCTTTCAGGGCTGCGGGTCCCTGGTGGGCAAGCGGGAGTCCAGCTGGTATGTGCGTAAGATGAAAACCCGCTGGGGAACCTGTAATATTAAAACGGGGCGTATCTGCATCAATTTAAACCTCGGTCATCTGCCGCCGGAATATCTGAGCTACATCGTGACGCATGAACTGACCCATCTGTGGGAGAAAGGGCACGGTGAACCGTTCAGGGCGCGGATGGACCTGTACTATCCCAAATGGCGGGAGCGTCGTCAGGAAATCGGGAAACTGGCGTATATGTTGTAAGGAAACATGAATTAGTTTCAGTTTTCTAAATACTGGCTCTGGAAGTATCGGCAGCAGGAACCGGAATCCGGCTTGTAAATAATCCAAACTATGCATTTTCCAACGTCTGTTTCTATGATATAATACACATAAATGATGAGTTGGTTACTTATCTTTGTATTTTTGTGTTTTTTACCGGTAGTAATGCAGAAAGGAGCATGAACATGAAAAAATTTGTGTGCAACGTGTGCGGTTATGTATATGACCCTGCGGAAGGCGATCCGGATAACGGCGTAGCGGCAGGTACTGCATGGGAAGATGTTCCGGAGGAATGGGTCTGCCCTTTATGCTCTGCCCCCAAAGAAGATTTTTCGGAAGAATAAATGATTTATGATTACGTAAAGCAGAGGTGACGTGTAACATGAAGATGAAAAAGGTTCTGTTAGGCGCATTGCTTTTGACGTTCCTGTGTTCATGTGTGCCCGGAAAGGCGGTTAATGCTATGGAAAGCAAGAAAGTAGTTCTTAACCCGCTGCCGAAATCTTCGGCAGAAATCAAACCTGCAAATACGCCGCAACAGACTGCTGCCTATGCCATTGCCGCATTGGTCCGGTATACGGAGAATGCAGAGGCGGGAATTGCCATGTTGGATGTACTGAGAGGGCCCCGTCCTTTGAATAATTTTAACAAGCAGTTTCTACGGGATCAGCTACGGGGTAAGGAATATACGGCAAAGTCCTATTTTGACGGGGCGAACCCCGACAACAATTACACGCCGTCCATGCCTTATACGCTCACAGTTTCCGAAACTCCGTACAGTTATCAAAATAAAGATTACGCTCAGTTGTGGGTAAGGAGCGGTGGCGCAGATAATCCCAGGCCGATTACCATGCGGTTGAAACCGTCAACCGGCGAGTGGTATCTGTGGGAGTATGAAGGGCTGCTGGCGGGAATCCGTATTCCGGCAAAAGATGATCCCTGGAAATAAAGGCATATAAGTTTTTTGAAAAAGGTTTGGTTTAAAGGAAAATAAAACAAATCAGGGTTGCGGCACATTGCTGCAGCCCTGTTTCCTTAACTTCACAGATTTTTTGTTTTTATTTTCATGTAATTGCAAAGGCATTGTGGTATAATCAATAAATAATAATCATACTCTGGTTGTGGGTTAATGCTGTTTTGTTTTTGCTGAATGACTGGAAGGAGGATTTTCTGTATGAAAAAGTTACTGTTGGGGTTGTGTGTCCTTTTAACGTTATGCACTTCGGCGTTTGCTGACGAAGTCGACAAATCAGATGTTGCAACGGATTACCAGGCGGTTTTGGGCGGAGGAAACGCTGTTGTGGAATTGACGGATCATACCGTGATGGCTGCGGTAGCGAATTTAAAAGTATATCCGAAATTGAACGGGGTCATCCTGCCTTCCGGCCTGAAAAACTATTTTGTAATCCGTACGGGCAAAGAGCAGGCTTTTCTGATTATGCCCCACTATAAGAAGACACGTATAACCGTCAGGAAAGCGGCAACCGGTAAGAAAGAAGGAACATTAAAGGGCGAAATGGAAGGCCGTTCTTTGGTGTTGTTCTGTAACAAGGGTGACGCGATGATTGATATGCTGGTCCGCAGCGGCTATGGTATCCAGCTGATAAACTTTGTGCCGGAAGCAGAAGAAATGCAGGAAAACGGACAACCGGGCGGAATGATAATCCCGGAACGCAGACAACGCTTCCTGAAAGATGTTACGGGTCGGATTCGTCATGACGGAGAAATAATCAAGGTGGAATAATATTCTAAAAGTTATTTGTTAAGCTTTAGATAGTTGCACAAGCGAATTGGTCTGTCGCTGTCTTTTTGATATACTGTCGAAATGAGGTGAAGGAGATAATGCCGACTGTTGCAGAGCAAAATTTAACCCTGTTGACAGACTTTTATGAGCTGACAATGGGGAACGGGTATTTTTTGAACGGATTTTATAAAAAGCAGGCCTATTTTGATGTATTTTACCGCAGTGTTCCCGATAATGGCGGCTTTGCCATCGCCTGCGGGCTGACGGATATCATTGAGTATGTAAAGAACCTGCATTTCAGTGAAGCGGATATCGAGTTCTTACGCAGCAAGGGCATCTTTGATGAAAAGTTCCTGAAATACCTGCGTAAGTTTAAGTTTACGGGAGATATCTATGCAGTGCCGGAAGGCACGCCGGTTTTTCCCTATGAGCCGATTATTACTGTAAAAGCGCCGGCGGCGGAAGCGCAGCTGATGGAAACGTTTATTCTCCTGTGCATCAACCACCAGTCCTGCATTGCCACAAAAGCAAACCGCATCGTGCGTGCGGCGGGAGGACGGCCGGTGATGGAATTCGGTTCCCGCCGGGCCCAGGGCGTTTCCGGCGCGGTGATCGGGGCGCGGGCTGCTTATATCGGAGGCTGCGTGGCCACGGCCTGTACCCTGACGGATGAACTGTACGGCGTTCCGGCAGCAGGTACCATGGCCCATTCCTGGGTGCAGATGTTCGATACGGAATACGAAGCTTTTAAGTTCTACGCAGAAACCTATCCTAACAACGCAGTGCTGCTGGTGGATACCTACAACACGTTAAAGAGCGGCATTCCCAATGCGATTAAAGTATTTAAAGAATATCTGTCAACAGGCAAAAAGTTTGGCAACTTCGGCATCCGCCTCGACTCCGGCGACTTGGCTTACTTAACAAAAAAAGCCCGTGTCATGCTGGATGAAGCAGGACTGAACGATGCAAAAATCGTAGTTTCCAATTCTTTGGACGAATACCTGATCCGGGATCTGCTGCAGCAGGGAGCCAAGATTGATTCCTTCGGCGTTGGCGAACGGCTCATCACCAGCAAGAGCAGTCCTGTATTCGGCGGCGTGTACAAGTTGGTTGCGGTGGAAAAAGAAGACGGAACCATCGTTCCCAAAATCAAAATTTCCGAGAACACAGCCAAGATCACCAACCCCGGTTTCAAAAAGGTGTACCGTTTCTACGATAAGAAAACGGGCAAGGCCATTGCGGATGAAATTTGCATGCGTGACGAGATGGTTTCTGAAGCGCTGCCCCATACCATCTTTGATCCGGAAGCAACCTGGAAGCAGCGGACGCTGACAGATTTCCGAATTAGAGAGCTGCAGGTGCCCATTTTCAAAAAAGGAAAGCTGGTGTACAAGCAGCCCGGTCTGAAAGAACTGCAGGAATACTGCGCCAAGGAAGTGGCCGGCCTGTGGGACGAAGTGAAACGGTTTGAAAATCCCCACAAGTACAACGTGGATTTGTCCAAAAAGCTGTGGACGCTGAAGCACGATATGCTGGCGCAGTCAGGGAAGAAAGAAATATGATTTTGTGGCTGCTTGATGTTGCAATAATAACAGAAAAAGAGTGCCACCGATGAACGGTTGGTCAAAAGAGCTATTTACTCAAACGTAACCGCTGTCTTTTCCGAGAGCGGTTACTTTTTTACAGAAGGTCCTGAAAAATTTAATAAAAAAGCAAGCGCACAGGGAATGAGCAAAATATCGGGAGTGTTTGCGTCATTCCATGAGGCGAAATGTGCCGCGGTGGCGAGACTGTCTGAGGGCGAAGCCCGAGTTTCGAAGCCACAGGCACATAAGTCCATGGAATAGCATACACGTCCGGTTTTGAGAAACCCTGTGCGCTTGTTTTTTGTAAAATTGTACGCTTCTTACAGCATCTTCAGCAACAGCTCTGTCGTCTGTGGCAGGGCAGGAACGTTGGCTTCCTCCAGTTTGCCGTTGTCTACCGCTTCTGCCAGAAGAGGATCCACCGGCAGCTTGTCCTGACAGACGACGCCATGCGCTGCTGCAGTTTCAGCCAGCCTGCTTTTGCCGAAGATGGAATGTTCTTTGCCGCAGTCCGGACATTTGAAATAGCTGAAGTTTTCCACGATGGACAGTACGGGAACGTCCATCATCTTTGCCATGTTGCAGGCTTTTTCCACAATCATGCCTACCAGTTCCTGGGGGGATGCGACGACGATAATGCCGTCTACCGGCATGGTCTGGAAAACGGTGAGGGGAACATCTCCGGTTCCCGGGGGCATGTCAACCAGCAGAAAATCCACGTCGCCGTAAATCACATCGGTCCAGAACTGCTGGATAGCTCCGGCGATAATGGGGCCCCGCCATACCACGGGGTCGGTTTCATTCTGCAGCAACAGGTTGATGGACATGACTTTGATACCCATGCGGGTCTCCATGGGGAACACGCCCCGGTCTGTCATAAGAGCCTGCCCGTGAAGGCCGAAGGTTTTGGGGATGGACGGTCCCGTTACGTCCGCGTCCAGAATCGCCACTTGTTTGCCCGCGCGACAAAGCGCCATGGCCAGCAGGGAAGTGACCATGGATTTGCCCACGCCGCCTTTGCCGCTGACAATGCCGATGACTTTTTTAATGTGACTCTCTTTATGGGCCGGTTTTTTGAAAGAGGCCGGATCCTGCCGTTCACCGCAGCTGGCGCTGCAACTTTCACAATCGTGATTACAATTTGCCATGATGGTTCGTCTCCTAAAAATGATTTACTAAGTCAGACAGGGTTAAACAATTGTTGAGTCGAGTTTTGTACTTGTATATCTAATTCGTTTCTATTTCATTACAATTTTGATAAACAGCAGCGTCAATACCACAATGACCAGCGGTTTAACAATTTTGTTGGCTTTGGTCAGCACCATGCCGGCTCCGATGTATGCGCCTATGAAATTGCACACGGCGCCAGCCAGGCCTAGCTGGTAATCCACATTGCTGCTGAGAATGAAAGTAATCAGTGCAGCAATGTTGGAAGTCAGGTTGGCGGCTTTCGTCAGCCCCGCCGCATTGCGGACATCCAGCATGGCCCAGCCCGTTAAGGCCAGCAGCAGGAATGTACCTGCGCCGGGGCCGTAAAAGCCGTCGTACCCGCCGATGAAAAATGCAATGACAGCAATCCGCAAGGGCGTTCTGTTGTCTGTCTTGTCTACATACGAATTGGGGTCTTGGCTCAGTCCTTTGTTGCGCATAACGTAAAATGCTGCAATGGGAAGCACGATAATCAGCAACTTGTTGAAAACTTCATCGCTGATGAGCAGTGTCAGCCTTGACCCGATGGAAGAACCGATAAAGGCGCCGACGATGCAGATCAGGGCAGGACGCAGTTTGATAAATCCGTTGAGGGCCAGACGTGCAGTAGAAACACTGGTGCCGATAGCCGAACTGAATTTATTGGTGCCCAAAGCCAGGTGGGGAGGCAGTCCCGCCAGCAGATAGGCGGGCAGGGTGATAAGACCGCCGCCTCCGGCGATGGAATCCACAAAGCCGCCCAGAAACAGCAATGGGCAGATGATCAGGTATTGTGTATAAGAATCCATCACAACATTCCTTACTTATTACTCCGGCGGGGCAGGCTGCTGATGACTTCGCCGCCGGCCCAGGCTACCGCTTTTTCCGCCAGTACTTCCGTGGCGTCTACAAAGCAGCCCTGCAGTTTGTACATCTGTACAGCAACCGGCACTTCCGTGCAGCCTAGAATGAAAGCTTCCACGCCCCGTTGTTCCATGGCACGCAGCACGTTTTGGGCCGGTGCAGCGTCATAGTTATAGTTTGTAGCTTTCACACCGTCGTAAATCATTTCGTGTATGATTTCCTGTTCGGCTTCTTCCGGGTGGAGCAAAGTCATACCCAGCTTTTCAAATTCCTTTTTATAAATGCCGGAGGCACAGGTGCCTGCCGAGGCCAGAAGCCCGAGGGTACGGTAGCCTTCTTCCGCACAGAACTTTGCTGTTTCCTCAATCATGTTGATGAATGGCGTTTTAACCAGTTTCTGTACTTCCGGAAGGAAGTAATGGGCTGTGTTGCAGCCGATAATGATTACGTCTGCTCCCATGGTGGTGAGTCGTTCTGCAGATTTTACCATCTCCGGAACCGGGCTCGGTCCTTTGCCGAAGATGCATTCGGAACGGTCCGGGATGTTAGTGTTATTGTCTATGACCGTGTGGATGTGCTCCTGGTCTTTGATGGCTTTCGTTGCCACGATGACTTTCTGCATCAGATCTACGGTTGCCATGGGGCCCATGCCCCCCATAATGCCGATGGTTTTCATTTCTGTCTCCATTCTGCCGCTGCGTTGGCGGCGTAAGTAATTGCAGGTTTAATGAACATTGTGTACTAAAAATTATACCACAGAATTCCCGGAAGTTGTAAAAAAACTGCAGAATCAGAAAAACCTTATCTAACATAATAATACTAACATAACTGTAATGTTACAGTTGTGATATAATTAAAATTGGAAAACCGGAGAAAAGATATTCCGTCCTTCCATAATTCTGGCACACTTTTTTTATGCAATATATTAAGGAGGTAATGAACATGGCTAAAGCAATTATCGCTACAACCAAAGCACCGGGGGCAATCGGGCCCTATTCTCAGGGAATTACCGCTAACGGTTTTGTGTTTGCATCAGGTCAGCTTGGACTGATTCCGGGGACGGGAGAATTTGCGGAAGGCGGTGTGACAGGACAGACCCGCCAGTCTCTGACGAATGTAAAGCAAGTGCTGGAAGCAGCCGGCTCCGGTCTGGAAAAAGTTGTGAAGGTTACTGTTTTTCTGAAAGACATGAAGGATTTCGCCGCGATGAATGCTGTGTATTCCGAATTTTTTACAGAGAATTTCCCGGCCCGTTCCGCGGTTCAGGTGGCGGCCCTTCCCAAAGAGGGATTAGTAGAGATTGAAGTGATTGCGGAAGCGTGACGGGGGTTTTTATGAAACAAAAATTCATTGCTTTGCTGCTTGTGATGGCGGCAATGTTTACCGTTTTCTGCAGCGGTTCGTTCGCAGCGGAGCGGGACAGTATCTCTGTTAACGGGCACGCCAGCGCGGAAGTCGCACCGGACATGGCGACGCTCTATGGTAATCTGGAAAAACGGGCGGCCGTCGCAGAGACCGCGAGGGAAAACCTGGCGAAGGATATGGCATCATTCAGACATATGCTGTTGGGACAGATGGTTGCCGGACAGGATGTCCAGACCGTCCGTTATACGCTGCAGCCGGAATACAACTATGAAAAGAATAAACGCAGGCTCGCCGGTTATGTTGCCCGTGCGGATTACAAAGTGAAAATCAAAGATCTGGAAAAGCTGGGCGCAGTGATTGATAAGTCCATCGGCTGCAACTTCACTGTAGACAGAGTGGAGTTCGGCCTGAACAACCGCTCCCTGTTTGAAAACAGCCTGCTGGAGGAAGCGGTGGCCAACGCCAGGAACAAGGCTGCAGTGGTTGCCCGGGCGGGCGGGCGTACCCTGGGTCGCCTGATACATGCGGGCTTCAGTACATCAGGCAACGTGACACATACCATGAACCGCAACATGATGATGGCAAAAGCAGCCAACCTGGATGCGGCGGAAGTTGCGCCCACAGAACTGGATCCGGGTGTCATCACAGTGAATGCGAATGTAGATCTTGAGTTTGCGCTGGAATAATATTTAATCATGGTATCTTTAAAAATTCACATTTCGTTTGATTGATTTTGTAACTGACTTGTGCTATAATCCGTTATACACGAAATCTGCGGCAACGGTGCTGTTTTAGCACCCTGTTCTGACAGCGCGGCGTACCGGGTTGCAATCCGGCGCTCAGCTGTTACTCTTTCCTGTCGTTGGCAGGGGCCTTTAACCGGGGGTGTAAAGGCTTCGACGGGTATAGGTGGTGTACGATAAGCGAGCCGTGGTTCCATCAGCACGTTAAACGGTGGACGTTTAAATTTAAACGCAGATAACGAATTAGCACTGGCTGCTTAATTAAAGCAACCCGTTCTGTCATTCCGGCTCCCGCAGGAACGGCAAGAACGTCACTTAGCGGGATCGTCTGAGAGCAAGGTTCGTAGCTCCGGATTAAATCTTACGAACTAGTGAAGGTACAGCCGGTCGGCAGGCGGTGCCGGAGCGAAACACAATATGCTGTCTGCGCTCGGAGAAAGTTGTATAACAATATGTTCGGACGAGGGTTCGACTCCCTCCACCTCCACCAGATTAAATTCCGCTTTTAACATATTTTAAGAGTGGCACAATATAAAGGAGATACCGCAACGCATCCGGTATCTCCTCTTTGTTTTCAGATTATTACCCTTGCTTTGGTAGTAAAAACGGCTGCCTTTCAAATTAAAACGTGTATAATCCCTGCGGTATGTACGTTTTATTTTACTTATTCATTAAATTCAAAGCTCTTCAGAGCGGCTTTCCGCAGAGCAATACGCTCTTCCGCAGGCAGCCTGCGGAATTTTTGCGCCAGATTGTATTCCCAGTCGCCGTACATGGGATTGGGCAGTAAAATAAATGCGGCTCCGAAAGATTTTTTGTGCGCGTCAATAATCCGGTTGCGGGTCGCGTTTTTATCCCGTTTCAGCATGGCCTGAATATCCAGCGGCATTCCGGTCTTTTGTTTTCCGCTTTGCATATCGGTTTCAGGTATGCCGGACTTATTGTCAGCAAAATCTTTTTTATAAATGACAGGGTTTTCATCCCGGGATGCACCGATGGGGAAATCTGCAACGTTATCTCCCAGGTAGCAGATGATATCATAACGTCGCGCCAGCTTTGCGAAATAATTCATCTTTCCGCCGCTTCCGTCATTCATCAGAAGATGGAATCCATCCGGGAAGGGGAGACCTGCTTTTTGCAGGAAGTCTTCGGTTATCCTTCTGTCCTGGGGGCCACGGCCCGTTACATAAAACACCTGAACACCGTTACTGTCAGCGTATTTCAGAAAATCCGCGGCGCCGGGCAGCAACAGTCTATGGCTGGAAATCCACTGCCTCCAGGCATTGTAGTCTGCTTTTGCTTCAGGGTGTTCTGTATAGTAAGCTTCAAGGGGCGCATGGCAGGCGATTGTGTCGTCAATGTCCATGACGACAGCCAGAGGAAGAAGGCGGTTATGCGGTTCTGGGAGTTTTTCTTTTGTTTTACGTAAGTTTTTTTCTTCCTTCCTGCGCTGTGTGACGGCTTTGTCTACCTCCCTTGCTGCCAGATTGTATGCCTGGTAACTCAGGCCGCGGAATTCGGCAGAGCGTTGTACCCATAAAATCGCCATCAGGTTTTCTTCTTCGGCTAACTCGGAAGCGGTAAGGTACAGCATTTCTTCCTGCGGAAGAGCAGAAGATACAGCGTCGGCATCAGCAGGAACTGTTGAACAGAAAAGGCTGGCAGTAATTATAAACAAAGCACCGGATACGAGGGACAAACGACGGATAATACTCATATTCAGACCTCCCGGAACTTGAAAGTAAATCTGCTGAGATGTTTTATCTATACCGTTATTATAACACGGCAACTTAGTTTATAATAGTTTTACAGGAGGGTCACAGACTATGAGAAAACAAGTACAGGCTGTCATCTTCGACATGGATGGCGTAATCTTTGATTCAGAGCGGTTGGTAATCGAATGCTGGAAAGTGGTCGCGGCAGAGCATAACATCCCGGATATTGTGGAAATCTGTATGCGGGTTCAGGGAAACAATCGGGAGGAAACGGGGAAACGTTTCCGGGAAAAATACGGGAGGGATTTTCCGTATGAAGCGTATAAAAAGGAAGTCACTGCCTTGTTCCGTGATCGGTACGGCGAGGGCAGGCTTCCGTTAAAACCCGGCGTTGTAAAAATTTTGGAAGAACTGAAACGCAATAATATTCCTTTGGCCCTGGCTTCTTCCACCCGCTCGGATATTGTAAAACAGGAAATGGAAGAAGCAAACCTGCTGCCATATTTTGATGCAGTTCTGGGAGGGGACATGGTGTCCCGCAGCAAACCGGAGCCGGATATTTTTCTGGCTGCGGCAGCGGCTTTGCAGGCTGAACCGAAATGTTGTTATGTACTGGAAGATTCCCATAATGGCATCCGGGCAGCGTACCGGGCCGGCATGCATCCTGTCATGGTGCCGGACATGCAGCAGCCCACGGAAGAAATCCGGGGGATAGCAGAAGCGATTGTGGAAAATTTGCTGGCAGCACTGGAGTATCTGCAGGCAAGAATGTAAACAGCTTTACGTGAACATACTGTTTTCTGAAATTTCAGGTTGACTTTGGCATTTTGATTTTGTATCATTAATTTATGTAATTATATTAGCGAAAGAAGGTTAAGTTTATGTTTTTTAAAAGCAAAAAGTTATTGGCAGCCGGTATGCTTTTGTCCATGATGGCCTTTGCTGCGGTCGGTTGCGGCGGCGGAGATAAGAAAGCGGAAGCCCCGAAAAAAGACGCGGCCAAAATATACAATGTAGGCATCGTCCAGATCGTACAACATGAAGCACTGGACGATTCCCGCAAGGGATTCATCGAAGGCATGAAGAAAAAAGGCTTCGTGGAAGGCAAGAACGTAAAATACGATGCGCAAAATGCACAGGGGGACCAGTCCAACCTGCAGACCATTGCCCAGCGTTTTGTGAATAATAAGGTTGACCTTATCTGCGCTATTTCCACACCGGCAGCCCAGACCATGGCCAACGCAACGAAAACCATTCCGATTGTCGGTAATGCTATCACCAGTTTTGAAACTGCCAAGCTGGTCAAATCCGATAAAAAACCTGAAACCAACGTGACCGGCGCCAGCGATATGGCTCCGGTAGCGGCACAGCTGGATCTGGGCCTGAAACTGAAACCCGGCGCGAAGAAAGTGGGGCTGATGTTTACTTCCAGTGAAATGAATTCCCAGATTCAGATTAAAATGGCGGAAGAGCATCTGAAAAAGGTGGGCGTTGCGTTTGAAGAAGGCAGCGTAAACACCGTTAACGATATTCAGGAAATTGCCCGGAGCCTGGTAAGCAAGGGCGTTGACTTCATTTATGTTCCCACCGACAACATCATTGCTTCTGCTACGCCGGCGCTGGTCGCCATCACCAATGAAGCAAAGATTCCTGTTGTTGCGGCAGACGCAATCCTGTTAAAGAACGGTGCTACTGCAAGCGTTAACATCGAATTCTTCCAATTGGGCGTTATCAGCGGCGAAATGGCCGGCGATATTCTGCTGGGCAAGGCGAAACCCCAGGATATGCCTATTGCTTTCCAGAAAGAGTTCACCCCCAGCATCAACAAAGCTCAGGCTGAAAAGCTGGGTCTGAAAGTTCCGGAAGATATTGCGAAGTTTGCAAAATAATCTGTTGCGGTTTCCTGTTATTTGCGGAATTGGCGATTCAAGCTTGCAACGCAAAACATAAAAGATGAGTTTAACTGTAAGGTGAAATCCCGGTCCTGAAAACGGACCGGGATTTTCTTTTTAAAAAATATGTTGTATATTATTATTATAAATCATCCTGATAGTGTATAATAAGTAAAAAAGAAATACCGGAGTGACGAACTTTAAAGCTTATGAATTATAATGAAGTGAAAGGCTTTGGGAAGAAAGGGTGGACCATATGGATGCGCTGACCTTGATTAAGACACGTCACAGTACACGCAAATTTTCAGATAAACCTGTAGAAAAAGAAAAACTGGAACAGGTCATCGAAGCGGGACGCTTTGCACCCAGTGGCGGCAACAACCAGACCACACATTTTATTGTGATTCAGGATAAGTCAGTGCTGTCGGAACTGGTCCGTATTACCCGGGAAGAATTCGCAAAGATGAACTTGAAGCCTGATACGTATGCGTCGCTGGCTACGTCTATCAAACTGAGCAAAAAAGGAACGTATGTATTCCATTACAATGCACCGGTGCTGATTCTGACAGCGAACCGGATCGGTTACGATAACAACATGGCGGACTGCAGCTGCGCAGTGGAAAACATGATGCTGATGGCCAATGCGCTGGATCTTGGCAGCTGCTGGATCAACCAGATTAACTGGCTGAACAGCAACCCTGTCATGGTTGCCTATCTGAAAACCCTGGGCATGCAGGACGGGGAGACGGTCTATGTCAGTATGGCGCTGGGGTATCCCGATTCACCGGACGGGCTGCCTCTAAGACGGATTGTGGAACGGAAAGGAAATCCCGTAACGTATGTAGGGGAGGCATAATTATGAATCTGTATATCTGGCGGCATAATAAAACTTATCACAGCCACAGTATGATTAACGAGCCCTGTGTTGTGAACGAGTTTTATCTGGACGCGCTGGCGATCGTGGAAGCGGAAACGCTGGACGATGCGCTGAAACTGCTGGAGGAACGGAAAGAAGGCTGGAGGGTGGAAGACCTGCGGGAGCTGGAACCCATCGTGGTGCCGCTGACAGGGGCAAAAGTAATCTACACCCACATCCGGGGTTCTATCGATCATCTGTAAAGGAGTGAATGACCGTGCGTTTTGATTATACAAAAATAGAAGAAAAGGCTCTGCCGCATTTTAAAGGCGGGGAAAAAGAACTGAACGCCAAAATGTTTGCAGATGCAAACAATAAGATTCTGCTGGGGCGCCTTGTGCCGGGTGCGACTGTAGGCGAGCACAAACACGAAGGCAGCAGCGAGATAATTTTTGGTTTATCCGGTAAAGGTTACATCGTGTGTGACGGGGAAAAGGAAGTCCTCGAATCCGGCGTGGCCTGCTACTGTCCGGAAGGATCAACCCATACTGTGATTAATGACGGCACGGAAGATTTAACGTTTTTTGCCGTTGTGCCTGAGCATGGAAAGTAAGTGACGGCATGCAATCTACGGTTTTTCTGTACGGTTCACTGGGATTAGGCGTATTGTTCCTGTCTACATCAGCGATTTTTGTCAAAATGGCGGAAGCACCCTCCGGTATCATTGCCTTTTACCGTCTGCTGTTTACCCTGTTTTTTTTAGTACCTGTCCTACTGTACCGGAAAAAGGAACGGGAACAACTGTATCAGCTTGATGGACGACAGATCAGGCTGGCAGTTGTTTCGGGGGCGTTGCTGGCCGTTCACTGGGTAATGTGGTTTGAATCCCTGCGGTATACATCGGTGGCCAGTTCCACGGTGTTGGTTTCCCTGCAACCGCTTTTTTCCATATTGTGGGGCGGTCTGCTGTTGCGCGAAAAAGTTTCCCGGAAGGGTATGATTGGTGTGTTTCTGGCTATTGCCGGGTCCATCATCATCGGCTGGGGGGATTTTCAGGTCAGCGGTTCAGCGTTCTGGGGGGATTTGCTCTCTTTTACGTCTGCAGGGGTCATCAGCCTGCACTTTCTCTTCGGGCAGATTCTCCGGAAAGAACTGGATGTACTGCCTTATACGACAGTGTGTTATTCGGCCAGCACTGTATGTCTGGCTGTATATGCGCTGGTTTCTGATCAGGCCTTTACAGGCTATTCCCTGCAGACCTGGGGATGTTTTTTAGGTCTCGCTTTGTTTGCCACGGTTGGCGGGCAGTGTGTGTTTAATCTGTTGCTGAAGTATCTTCCGGCTACGGCTGTCACCATGGGGATTTTAGGCGAACCGGCAGGAACAATCATACTCGCGTTCCTGATTTTTGGTGAAAGCATCGTGTTGCAACAGGGGCTGGGAATGCTCTGCATTTTAGGCGGGCTGTGGATTTATTTTAGTAAGAAGAAGTGATTTTCCGAAAGGATTCGTTCTGTCTGCCAGTAAAAATTAAATCGAAATAATTAGTGATAGACTTTAAATTGAAAAATGGAAGGTTACGTTTGAAAGATGGCGGAATTAGATAAAGCCGGGATTGACAAAGATAAAACAGAAGAAAGTACCGTCGGGCAGGAGATTGATGAGAAGATACCTGAAAGTATCGAAAATCAGATTGAAAACCGAATCAATGAGATAAGGGATGGAATCGGCAGCCGGATCAATCCGATTTTTATGGCGGCTAATAAGTTTTCCAGTAATGTGCGGCAGGCACTGGATCTGGAAACAGATCCGGGACTGCTGGAAGAGCCGGAGTATGGGGATGTGATATGTGTGCACCGCATCGGATTTGAACATTATGGCATCTATGTAGGCGATGATAAGGTGATTCACTATGACATCGATCCTTCGGACCATTATAAGATATGTATCCATCAGGCTCCCCTGGAAGAATTCCTGAACGGAAGCCTTGTCTACAGCATATGTGAATTTCCGAAAGTGTACGGGCGCCCTACGGAAGAGATTCCTTTTGCGGAATTCCGGAAGAAGTTTGCCCATCCCGAAAAAGCCCAGACCTTGTGGGATGTACTGAAAATCAGTAATTACCATCTCTATACGCCGGAGGAAACGGTAATCCGTGCCCGGGAACGTATCGGGGAGACGCAGTACAGTTTGTGGACGAACAATTGCGAACATTTTGCCATCTGGTGCAAGACAGGGATTTCCGAATCCCATCAGATTGAAGACTTGCTGAGTGCGGTGGCGGAAACCGGCCGGCAGATCAGGAAAGGGCTGCAGGTTGGAATGGAACTTGCCGCGGATTTTGCGGAAGAAGTGGGCAAACGTATCGAAGAACGGGAAAAGGAGCAGACGAAGCAGGGAACAAATTCGGTGTGACGAAGCAGTATGAAACGGAGGATGTATCACTATGAAATTTGCGGAAGTACAAGTGGGAGTACCTTATCCTGAAAAGATATTCAAAGTGACAGAGGAAGCGGTGAAAGCTTATTTGACAGCAGTGGAGGATGATTCACCGCTGTATGTGGACGAACAATTGGTTCCACCTGCTTATGCTGCTGTCTATACCCGTTGGGAGGCGCTGACCGGCGAACAGCTGGAGGACGGAACCGTCCATGCGAAGCAGGTGTTCCGTTATCTGAAACCCATTTACTGGGAGGATACTCTGACACTGCGGGGCAGGGTGAAGGAAAAGATGGAAAAACGCGGCCTGAAATTCGTGGTGCAAAAGGTAGAAGCCTTTAATGGAGCCGGAGAACTGGCAGTGGAAAGTGAGATTACCATTATTTTGCCGGCATAATTAATCAGTGTTTCCTAAAAATGCTTTAACAAATAGTTGTGAAAAACAGCATTCATAAATCAGGAGTACGTCATTTCGGCTAATTAATAATGGATGGCGGGAAGAGGGAAAGTATGAAAGAAATCAGTAAAGGCGATGTTTTTATATTGCCTGCAAAAAATGTGACTCAGGCAATGATCAATCATTATGCGGATGCGGCGGAAGATCACAACCCGCTGCATATTGATCCGGAATTTGCCAAAACCACACGTTTCGGAGGAACTATTGCCCATGGCATGTTAAGCGTGGCATTCATTCAGGAACTGATGATTCGTACGTTTGGCAGGGTCTGGCTGGAAAACGGTGTGATTGAAGTGAGCTTTATGGCGCCGGTTCGTCCGGGAGAGGTTATTACTACAGAAGCAAAAGTAACAAAGGCCGTACCTGCAGAAGGCCAGGGGGATAAACTGCAAATCCGGATGCAGGTGGTGTGCCTGAACGGGAAGAAGGAAAAAGTAATTAAAGGGACAACGGAAGTAATAGTTTCATGAGCATACAGTTGACCATCACGAAGCTGCTGGTACGTCTGTCGGGGAGCAAGCGTATCACCGGTCTGCCAAAGGACAAGCTGCTGAAGCAGATACACAGACGCAACAAGCTGAACCGTTTCTACATCCCGACAGACGGGAAATTTCTTTATCGGGATGAAACGGTACGGGTTGTTGGTCTGGACGGTGCTGGCGGGGAAAGCGGGTTGTCAGTTTCTGCAGAGAGGCTTTCTGAAGCGTTTCACTGCCTGGCAATCTGTCATAAAAATAAAACGGGAAAAGCTGTCCTGTGTGTATATGGCGGAGGACTTTTACTGGCGCCGCCCCGGATGTTCGTTGGTTTTGCAAAAAAGATAGCGGCCAATACGGGAGCGGATGTGTGGTTCCCCTATTATCCGCTATGCGATGAATATACGATTCGGGACAGCGTCCGCATGCTGCAGGAAGTGTATGCTGCCATGTGCCGGGAATATGAAGATGTGCGATGGTATGGCTATTCCTCCGGCGGGGCATTGCTGCTGTTGCTTGGAGCCTACCTGAATGAGAATAATAACCCTTTGCCCATGCCGGAAAAGCTAATACTGATTTCTCCTGGTGGTATACCGTCTACGGAGGAAGAGTGGGAGAAGATGCAGTCCCTGAACAGCAAGGATATCATGCTTTCGGCACAGTATATGAAAACGATACAACCGCTGCTGTCCCACGGTAATACGACGATTCCCCGGTGGATGCAGAGCTGTGACGGGGCAGATTTTTCGGGTTTTCCGGAGACGTGGATTTATTACGGAACTTCGGAAGTGCTTTCTGCCAAAGCTGCGGCCTATGACGAAATGCTGACGAAAGCCGGGGTAAAGCACCATTTGAAAATGGCGAAAGACATGCCGCACTGTTATTGCGCCACGGTATTTTTCCCGGAAGCAAGGGAAGATTACGAAGAGACGATGCGGATTTTGAGGGAATGAAATAGCAACCAGGTGTTTTAACGGCAACAGCTTACGAAACAGTACGTATTTACAAACAAATGGAACCGCCTTTTCTGAAGCGGAAATCAAGACAAAAACAGCCAGCCGGTTCATTCGGCTGACTGTTTAATGTTTGTCGTTTCATAAAAACAACCGATATGCGATGTAACTCGGGGAAATAACCAAAGTGGCGATGCTCAGTTACTTCTTGTAAGTATAAATTTTTTTCAGTGCTTCCGCTGCATCTGCGCATTTCAGGTAAGGCGGATGAGTTTTCTGTTCTCCTGCGGCGCTGCGTAAGGAATTATTGTAATAATAATAACCTGCAAACTCATTTGTTTTAGGATTTTCAGCGGAAAGGCTGTAGTAAGTTCCGTATTTAAAGAGCAGGGCGCGGGCAGTAATGTGCTCCGGGTCCGTGTAGACTGCCAGTTTGAAAGCATTTTCTTTCGTCATGTCGAACTCGATTTCAACCGTTTCAGCATGTTCGCCCTGTTTGTTCAGAACTGTTTCGTTGGTTTTGGCGACTTTATAATATATTACGTTTGCAGTTTCAGAGTTGACAGCCTTTTCTGTCCGGAAAAAGTGAAGTTTGTGCTTTTGGGCCAATGTTTCTACATCCCGCGTTGTACCGTCCGGTCTCAGTTCCATAAAGAAACGGTGCAGGTCAGTTTTGGGCACGATGTCCTGCGGTTTATTTTTGTCCAGCAGCAGGGAAAGGGCAAGACCTGCCGTAACAATAAGAAAAACTATGATAAAATCGCGGACCCGGGAGGCTTTGCGTTTTTCCGGGCTGGCGGTTTCTTTTTGCGCCGCTGGACGTTTCTCAGGCACTTCAGTTCCATTTTCTGCAGCTTCTTTCATCTTTCCGCATGCGGATCGCTTTTCATCTGTTTCCGTATCTTCGGAAATCATAAATTCATTGCCGCAGTATTGGCATTTTGCGTAGTTGTTATTAACGTCAGTTGTGAGCGTGGCGCCGCAATTGGGACATTTCAGGTTGTATATTTTCATGACAGATGTCTCCTTTCGCTATAAAAAAACCGGAAGCCAGATACCTACTGACTTCCGGTTGTTTTTAACCTGGTCGGGGCGGCGAGATTCGAACTCACGGCCTCTTGTACCCGAAACAAGCGCGCTACCAAACTGCGCCACGCCCCGACAACATAATTATTATAGTAAATTCATTTCAATTTGTCAACAGCAAAATAAAAAACTTATCCCTGCGTCACCACACGGATGTTGCTTACATTAAATGCTTTGGAGATGGCAGGAATAGCGTCCCGCAGGATAAAGGTGCGGTGCAGTTCGCTTTCAGCTACGATCAGACAGCGTTCACCGGATACGTTAATGTTATGGATGCGGTTGATAAGCCTGTCGAATTCGGCATCGCCCAATTCTTCCCGCAACATTTTCAAGCCGGGCATCAGTTGGGGCTTTTCCTTGGCAAAACGTTTTTCAATCGGGGAAAAGGGTACAGTTACAACACGGGTATCGCGGGCGGCGACAAAGTTCTCCTCGTTCTCGCCCGGTACGACTAAATCAGGTCTCATTCTATTATCCTCCTGTTTGTAAGAAATACTTTTAATAATATTATCCAAATATTATCTCTGCCTGGGCAGGGTGTATTCTGATACATCAATATTATAAGTAATTGTGATAGGTACGTCAAGGAACCAAAAACAAAATAGTTCTATAAAAAGGGGGGTTTTAGCACACAACAGTCTTGTAATAAGATAAGAAATGGGTTAGAATAATACATACTTACTTATTTAAAATTACAGGAGGGTTTTAAACCGATGTCTGTTTTTGATGTGTTGCAGGAACGTGGTTTTATCGCACAGGTTTCCCATGAGGATGAAATCCGGGAAATGCTGGAGAAGAAAAAAATTACGTTTTATATTGGCTTTGACCCGACGGCGGACAGTCTGCATGTCGGTCACTTTATTGCTCTGATGGCTATGGCCCATATGCAGCGGGCAGGGCATCGTCCCATCGCACTGCTGGGCGGCGGCACCGGTATGATCGGCGACCCCAGCGGCAAGGACGATATGCGCAAGATGCTGACGCCGGAATTTATCAACCACAACATTGAGTGCTTCAAAAAGCAGATGAGCAAGTTCATTGATTTTTCCGACGGCAAGGCGCTGATGGTGAACAATGGAGACTGGCTGCTGAGTTTAAATTACGTGAACCTGCTGCGGGAGGTGGGCACGCATTTTTCCGTGAACCACATGCTGGCGGCCGAGTGCTATAAGAAGCGCTGGGACAAAGGCCTGACATTCTTTGAATTTAACTATATGATTATGCAGGCGTATGATTTTTATACGCTGCATAAGAACTATAACTGTGTGCTGGAAATGGGCGGCGACGACCAGTGGTCCAACATGCTGGCCGGCGTGGAACTGATCCGCCGCAAAGACCAGAAACCGGCTTTCTGCATTACCTGTAAGCTGCTCACGACCAGTGACGGCCGCAAAATGGGCAAAACGGAAAAGGGCGCCCTGTGGCTGGATGCGGAAAAATGTTCGCCTTATGATTTCTATCAGTACTGGCGCAATGTGGACGATTCTGACGTGGAAAAATGCCTGGCGCTGCTGACCTTCCTGCCTATGGAGGAAGTCCGCCGTCTGGGAGCGTACAAAGACGAAAAAATCAACGAAGCGAAAAAGGTGCTGGCCTATGAAGTGACCAGGCTGATCCACGGCCAGGAGGAAGCGGACAAAGCGGTGAAAGCTACGGAAGCCCTGTTTGGCGGCGGAGCGGATATGGAAAATGTGCCCACGCTGGAGATTTCCGAAGCAGATAAGACTGCCAAACTGGTTGACGTCCTGACTGCGCAAAAAGTATTCGGCAGCAAGCGGGAAGCACGGCAGATGATTGCCCAGCGGGGTCTGTATCTGAACAATGCGGCGGTGGAAGATGCGGAATTTGCGCTGACACCGGAGCTGTTCGCGGAAGATGGCGGCGTGCTGATCCGTAAAGGCAAGAAGAAGTATTATCGTATTGTTGTAAAGTAAACGTTTGAAAGTTGCATTATCTTAATTATTATTTTGAAAACGCACGTCAGGTGCGTTTTCGTTTTCTTATCAGGTGATTTTTATGAACAATTCCCTTTCTCTCAATAAACTGATTCCGGTAAGCTTAGTTTTGTTTTCTTCGTTTTTCGGCGCCGGCAATCTGCTGTTTCCACCGCTGTTCGGGTATTTGGCTGGCAGCAACCTGAACATTGCTACGTTAGGCTTTTGCATTACCGGCGTGAGTCTTCCCATTCTGGGGGTGCTGGCCATCGCTATGACCGGCGGTACCGACCTGACGGAAGTAGCGGCGCCTGTTAATATTGCGTACGCAAAGATTGTCATGTTTTTGTCCAGCATGGCCATCGGGCCGTTGTTCGCTATTCCCCGCACGGCTGCGTTCAGTTATGAAATCGGTATCAAACCGCTGCTGGGAACTACGGAAACATGGCAGCTGGCTCTGTATTCCGCCCTGTATTTTGCATTCAGCTTCTATGTGGCGAATAATCCGTCCAAAGTGCTGAACTGGCTGGGAAAAATCCTGACACCTGCATTGCTGGTATGCCTTGCGGTACTGTTCGCGAAAGTACTGCTGGCGCCGTCTTTCGTGCCGGGCGCGCCTCAGGATGCCTATCTGAACACCCCTTTCCTGAAAGGATTCCAGGAAGGGTACAATACCATGGACTTACTGGCATCTTTTCTGTTTGGCGCGGCAACACTGACTTCCATTAAGACACTGGGGATTGAAGGCAAAAAAAATCTGATCCGTGCCTGTCTGTGCGCGGGTCTCATTGCCGCAGCCCTGCTGGCCGTCATCTATTACTTCCTGGGGTATGCGGGAGCGGAAGCGCACCGTTACCTGTCTGGTGAGTTTTCCAACGGCGCCGGCATCCTTGTGGCAACGGCCCATGAATATCTGGGTGCAGGCGGTACCGCTATCCTTTCCGCCATCATCATTCTGGCCTGTCTCACTACCAGCATCGGTCTCATTGCTGCTATTGCCGATTATTTCCATATCCTGTTCAACCAAAAGCTGTCCAAAAAAGCGATGGGATTTCTGGTGGCGCTTCTCAGCTTCCTGCTCTCCAACTTCGGGCTGGATATGATCATCAAGATGGCGATTCCCGTTCTGTGTTTCTTATATCCGGTTATGATTGCCCTGGCCTTGTTAAATGTGTTTGGCTTTGGTGGTAACAAGCGTGTGTTCCGCTGTACGATGTGGATCGTTACGTTGTTTGCTGTTGTGGAAGGGCTGAAGGCAGCAGCTATCCCGGTTCCTATGGAAAGTATCCTGGCATCGGTGCCTTTGTATATGGAAGGATTCGGCTGGTTCACTGTGGCGGTGATAGGCGCTGCAGTAGGAGTCATCTGGGACAGGGTAAGCTGAAGACTTTCTGAAATTCTGTAAAAAAAGCTGGTATTTTTTCCGTTACAGGTGTATAATACCTCTTGTAAACAAAATATGCTCGGATAGCTCAGTTGGTTAGAGTGCTGCCCTCACATGGCAGAGGTCCAGGGTTCGAGCCCCTGTCCGAGTACCAGAAAAAAATCCCCGGAATCATGTTTTTATGATTCCGGGGTTTTGTATTATAGGATATCTGAATTTTACCTGTTCTTAAAAATAGATTCGATATGTTCATTCCAACTGAACACACCATAACGCTGCAATGTGTACATCGTCTGTTTTGTTTCCGGCCTGACCGTGGCTACAAACGCCATTTCATAACAGGATTTTGCTTTGTCAGATACAGTGTCATTTACCTTGCCGCCGGGGTAGGCCAGTGCGCAGACCGGTTTCCCCAAAATTTTTTCGAGCGTTTCTTTGGATGAACGCAGTTCAAAATCAATTTCGTTTGCGCCCATATCGGTTAAGTTTACATGATTCGCGGTGTGGGAGCCGATTTTCATTCCGTTTGCCTGCATTTCCCGCAGTTGGGCTGCGGTCATCCGGTTTTCTTTCCCAATGGTACTGCTTACCACAAAAAAAGTGCCAGGCACCTGCTCTTCCCGTAAAACAGGGTACGCATAATTATAATTGTCAGCATATCCGTCGTCGAACGAGATCAGCAGTGCTTTCGCGGGAAGTGGTGCCAAACCTGACGCATAGTTTTGCAGATCGCCTACATGGATAAACACATAGCCTGCTTCCTTAAACTCCCTTATATGTCGGCGAAAAATTTCCGGCTTTACGTTCATACAATCATTTTCGCGGTCTGGCGTCACTTCATGGTAGCAAAGAGCAGTGACGACCGGTAACCCCGGCGCAATATCTTTTGCGCGTTTCAGCCGGGCCATTTCCTGTCGGATATCCGGTCCGTAGACCGTTCTGGCAATCGTTGACAATAATCCTGAATTCTGTAGCCAGCCCATGTACCGGGCAAAGGAAAACAGACCTATGCATATGCATATAAAACCAATGATTATAAATTCAAAATTAATCTTTTTAAAGGGCAACTGGCAAACCTTCTTTTCGATTATTGGTAACAAGCAACCTCATTGTACAACGGCTATTCTTTAAATTCAAATGTTTTTTTGAAAAAACTGAAAGGAATTATGTACAATTATTGAGCCTGTTCTGATTCTG
Source organism: Succiniclasticum ruminis DSM 9236 (assembly GCF_900112895.1). Lineage (GTDB taxonomy): Bacteria > Bacillota > Negativicutes > Acidaminococcales > Acidaminococcaceae > Succiniclasticum > Succiniclasticum ruminis. The sequence continues at coordinate 42,554 of NZ_FONL01000004.1, forward strand.
TTGCGGACACAGTCAAAACCAATACCGGGTTCTGTATAGTATTTAATCAATATCTGCCGCTATTCCGTACGTGTAAATTATCTGCAAAACCATGTAAAATGTGATAAAATCAAATTGGAAAAAGATGTAGTGAATTATAATGAATGGTACGTATGATGTGAAAATAATAATACGTTTGGTGTTACGGGAGGTATTTTCATGAGCGCTTTGGTAAGTATTCTGATGGTCGTTGTGCTGGCGGTTGGATCGGTGTTCGGCTTTTACAATGGTATGGTTTCTGCCCGGGAGAATGTGGATAGTAAGTGGTCCCAGGTAGATAACCAGCTGCAGCGTCGCAGTGACTTGATTCCCAATCTGGTAAATACGGTAAAGGGCTATGCGGCTCACGAGAAAGAAGTGTTCCAGTCCGTGTCCGATGCCCGGGCAAAAATGGCCGGCGCCAGGTCAGTAAGCGATAAGCTGGCGGCCAATACGGAGATAAACAGTGCGCTGTCGCGTTTGCTGGCAGTGGCTGAGAATTATCCCCAATTGAAAGCGGATCAGAATTTTCGGCAGCTGCAGGACGAACTGTCTGGCACGGAAAACCGTATCGCGGTGGCCAGGAAGGACTACAATGACGCGGTTCAGAGTTACAACACGAAGATAAAATCACTGCCATATTCCCTGTTCGCCGGGGCATTAGGCTTTACGGCGCGGGATTATTTCAAGGTAGAAGAAACAGCCAGGACAGTTCCGAAAGTGCAGTTTTAAGGATGGTCTGCCGGATTGCCGGTTTGAGCCCTTTCAAACCGGTTACAGGATTATTCTGTGATATGAAAGCGCAGTATAAAGAATGAAATATTTTTTAAGACTGCTGTTGGTGGCGGTCTATGCTATGATAGCTGGCATCTGGTTCTTTGTGGACGATGAGCCTGCTGGAACAACCGTTCAGGTTCCACCGAAGCCGTCTGCATCTTCTGGCATTTATGTGCAGGATTATGCAGGCGTTATTTCTGCGCCTGCCCGCACCTATCTTCGGGACCTGGGTCGCCAGCTGGACCAGAAGACTACGGCCCAGCTCACGGTGGTGACGGTGAAGAGTCTGAACGGCGCACCGCTGGAGGAGTATTCCCTGAAACTGTTGCGGGACTGGGGTATCGGCAATAAGGAAAAGAATAATGGCGTGCTCCTGCTGATTTCCACCGGGGACCGCAAGTCACGAATTGAAGTGGGCTACGGGCTGGAGGGTGCCCTGACGGACAGTCTTACCGGGCAGATTCAGGATCGGTATATGATTCCTTATTTCCGAGAAGGGACCTATGAGGAAGGAATTGCCCGCGGGTATGAGGCCCTGGCCCTCCGGATTGCGAAGGAATACAATGTGCAATTGGCAGCCAGCGGCTACAACAATCATTCTTCGGGTACGGTCAAGGCTGGCGCTGACGGACAGTCCACTGCGGCGCTGTTTGAAAAGGCCCTCAAGGAACAGAACGGAACGGAGAACGCGACAGGGAATGCAATAATTGGAACAGAGGTAAATCGGGGTGCTGATTCGCAGAACGGAAGGGAAAGTGCTGCTCAGCAGGCAGATCAGCCAAAAGGGCAGGACGATGATTCGCGGAATCAGTCGGTAAACAGTGGCGGAACTGCTCCCCCCGTTACGGATCCCCCCCTGCTGGCGGGAGCCTTTAGCGTATTCGGTTTTCTGCTGATGAAAGGCGAGTGGCTGGTAGATACTTTTGGCTGGGTTCCGGTCATAGTTGCACTGCTGCTCATTGATTTTATCTTGTTCAACGGCGCAATCACCAGTCTGTTGCTGCGCGTTCTGGGGTTCTTCTTCAGCGGTGGTGGCGGCTCCGGCGGTGGTGCTTCCGGCGGTGGAGGATACAGCGGCGGCGGTTTTGGTGGCGGCTCCGGTGGTGGGGGTGGGTCATCCCGCAGTTGGTAACCGTTTTTTCTGTTCCGCTGTGTATTATTTCCCGAACGGAATGGTTACGGAAAAATGGGGTTATAAGGCAAAATCATACTATATTTTGTGTTTTTCACAGATTTGTTACAATATTTAGCAATAGGAAAGTGACAAAACGGCAGTTTTGTTGTATGATAAGTAAGAATATTAATGTCCTGCGATGTTCAGTGTAAAAGAAAAACCGCAGGTACGCCGGTTCCCGGAAAATATTGCTTTGACCGGCAGAAAGGCGCGGCCTGAAACGCGATGCGAATTATTACGGGAAAGGCACGGGGGCTGCACCTGAACGTGCCGAAAAATTATGATGTGCGTCCTACGGCGGACCGGGTGAAAGAGTCCCTGTTCAGTATTATCGGCAGCAAGGTAGTGGGCGCAGCAGTGTTGGATCTGTTCGCCGGCAGCGGTAATCTGGGGCTGGAATCCTGGAGCCGCGGGGCTCGGTTTGTGCAGTTTGTGGATAACAGTCGGATGTCTCTGCAACTGACAGACAGCAATATCCGTAAATGCCGGGCAGAAGCGGACTGCAAGGTGTTAAAGCATGACGCTGAGGCAGCGGTGGACCTGTTGTACAAACAGGGGCAACGGTTTGATTTGATTTTCGTGGATCCTCCTTATAATAAAGGCTGGGTGCAGAAAATCCTGGCGAAGCTGGAAAAAAATCAGCTTCTGGCAGAAAACGGCTGGCTGGTTGCAGAGCATTCAGCCCATGACGACATTGCGGACGCTGTGCCGGAAAGCTATGAAATTTTTCGAAACCGGCAATACGGGGAAACGGTATTGAGTTTTATAAAAAGGATTTTATGAAACGGTGTCGAAGCTTATTAAAATTAAATAAGTTTTAAATTTGTCGCCTAAGGGGGAGCAATGATGCGCAAGGCTGTATGTTCAGGCAGTTTTGACCCAGTGACCATAGGGCATATCGATATTATCGAGCGTGCCAGCCGGATGTTTGACGAGATAATAGTCTGTGTGTTCTACAATCCGGGAAAAGCAACGTCTCTGTTTACTCCAAAGGAAAGGGTAGAAATGCTGAAAGCGGCTACATCCCACCTGCCGAATGTGCGGGTGACCAGCTGCAGCGGGCTTTTAAACGAGTTCTGCGAAAAGGAAAAAGCTTCGTTTATTGTCAGGGGTTTAAGGGCTTTCACAGATTTTGAATATGAATTCCAGCGGGCGTTGTTGTTGAAAAAGATTAATGAATCACTGGAGACGGTTTTTATCATGACGAATGCCAACTATTCATATATCAGTTCATCCGGTGTGCGGGAGCTGTTAGCATTTGGCGGCGACATAGGGCAGCTTGTGCCGGCTGGCGTGGAAGAGCTGATCCGCAAATACCAGAAACGTAAAACAAAGTGAGTGAGGCTGCATCTGGAGTATAAGTAACTGGCGCAGATGGGATAATACAATAAACAGCTGGCGGCAGGGCTGCCAAATTGAAAAAGAAAGAGGATATGAAAATGCTGGAGAGACTTAGCACAAACGTAACACTTGACCAGATTTTTGACGACTTATACAATTTGATTTCGGAAGCGAACCGGATTCCGCTGACAGACAAAATCATCGTGGAAGAAAGCGATTTGTCTGCGATTCTGGATGATTTGAAGGAAGCGATTCCCAAAGAAGTAAAACGTGCGTCGGAAGTTCTGACAGAATCACAGAAAATAATGAGTTCTGCAAAAGAAGAAGCTGCCGCAACGGTGGAAAAAGCCAATTTGGAAGCGGAACATATCATCACAGCTGCCAAGGAAGAAGCAGACCGTCTGGTTCGCCAGGAAGAAATCGTACGACAGGCCGAGATGCTTTCCAAAGATATTAAAACTTCTGCCCAGCGCTATGAAGATGAAGTGAAACAGGGGGCGGACCAGTACGCGGATCAGGTGAAGACCGATTCTCTCCAATATGCGGACGATATGCTGGGGTACCTGGGCAACAGTTTGCAATCTGCCCTGCGGGCTATTGAAGACAACCGCAATAGTGTGAATGAGGAACGGAAAGGATTGGCGGAACTTATCGCATCCCGCGTGCAGCATGCGGCTGCCCAACCGGAAGCAATCCCGGCGCCTGTAGCAGCGGAAGAAGCGGAAGAGGTGCCTGCTGAAGAAGAATAACCGGGCGTGATTTGACCGGAATTGCGCGTTAGTTTGTGTTGGGCCTCATTGTACGAACGAAAAAACTCCTTATATGCGGCAGGATCGTTTGCAATCAAACCGTAGATAAGGAGTTTTGATTTCATTATGGGGATATTCAGATACAGGCTGTTCCGGAAAGCTTTCCGGAAAATCTAAAGCAATCCGCGATTTACTTTACATAAAGTGGTGACGTGGTAAAACAGGTTCCGTATATTCCAATGTTGCCGTTCAACAACTGATACAGATCGGCGGCATCGGCGTCCAGTTGAAACAGCGGATACAGGGCAGTGTTTTTGTAGTGCTCTATGCGGCCTGGTTTTGTTACGACAGGTAGTTTTGCGGTTTCTTTCATTTTTTTTAGCAGGTTGCGGCCCCGGTTATTGAAAGCCAGTACCCGTAGGTAAGCCGGTTCCGGTGTTTCTGTCCAAAATGCCCGGCCTTTATGTAACAGCAGTTGCAGTGCGAGCCGACGGACAGAGGGCAGCGGATTTCGTTTGCTGGTAATACTCCGGCAGAAGGAACGGTAGCCCTGCTGCAATTCTGACTTTCCATTATGGAAGCGGTCACATAATTCCCGGCTTCCGCTGCTGTGTTCATACAGGTCATGGCTGTTGCATCTGGCAAGCAGACTACCCAGAAGCAAGGCCAGGGTTTCTTCCTGCTGTACAAAGCGGGCGGCATAATTGGTTTCATTTGGTTTTAGTAAAGCTAAGGAGTCTTCCGGCATAACGGAAGAAAGGGAAACGGAAGCACCGTTGTTTCGCAATGCTGTACGAATGGCGGAGGCGGACGCGTAAGGCGGCGTCAGTACCGTGTCGTTGTAATTGCTCCCCTGGCGCGGCAGAGTAATCAGTTCGAAAGACAGATTGTTCTGTATAACAACTTTTTGATATGCCAGCGCCAGCAGGTTGTTTGCTCCTTTGAACCAATTGGCGTCTTTGTGTTTTTGCATGGCTGCGGTTTCCCAGGCTGCGCCGTAGGACAGACCCTTTTGCAGTAACGTTTTTATCTGCTGTTCGGTTTCTGCCTGCAGCGACCAGGCAGCAGTTTCTGCAAGATTGTGCCCGGCATCCTGCTCCGTACCGCACACCAGTGTGTTAACAAGGCCTGTGGCAGCCAGCGTTTTTACTGCCCCGGCAGCAAAATAATCTGCGCTGCGCAGGCTGTACCATGAAGGCAGCAACAAGACCAGGTCTGCGCCGGCATGCACAGCTGCGGCGGCCCGGGACCAGGGATCGGTCAGGGCGATTTCGCCCCGTTGCACGAAAAAGCCGCTCATGCAGGCAATAACCGGAACATTGCCAAATTTTTCCCGGATTGCCTGAAGCTGCCATTTATGCCCATTATGGAAAGGATTGTATTCAGTTGTGATTCCGATTATCTGCAAATTCATAGGGAACTCCTCTTGCAATATTGCCCCGGCTGTTATACAATCGTTTCAGCCAAAAAGAATCATGAAGGGATTAGTCCTTTTTTCCTTTTTTATTATTTTATCATAAAATCAGGAAAGCTCGGATAAATTCCTTTGTTGATTTTATCTTGACAAAGGTTTTATGTATGGCTATAATTGTAACGATTGGTGAAACATGATTAAGATAAATGTCGCTGAGATACGAAGACACCTGACAGGAAATAAACTCCTGCAGTTTGACGCGAAACCCGAAGAACTGGATATCGCTGAAACGGAACTGCCCATTGCCGGCACGGTCCGTATTGATGGTGAAATATCCAATGTAGGGGATGTGCTTTTGCTGCAAGCCCGTGTCAGCGCAAGGGTGAACCGTATGTGTTCCCGCTGCCTGAAAGAGTTTACGGCGGATTCAGCTGCTGAAGTCGTAGAGAAATATTATCCGTCAGGAAGTCCGGGTGTTGAAAATGATGCTTATGTCTACGAAGCGGATATTGTTGATATAACAGAGCCGCTGCGTGAGAGCCTGCTGTTGGCAGAACCTCTGAGAGTCTTGTGTAAAGAGGATTGCCTGGGAATCTGCCCTGTGTGCGGGGCGGACCGTAACGTCCATCCCTGCAGCTGCGATACCGGCACCATCGATCCAAGACTTGCGGCATTAAAGCAGTTCATCAAATATTAAATACCATTTTTGCTTAGGAGGTGTATGGAAAATGGCAGTACCGAAAAGGAAAATGACCAAAGCACGCCGCGATTCCCGCCGCGCGAACTGGAAGCTGACTGCTCCGGGCCTGGTTGAATGCCCGCAGTGCCACGAAATGAAGATGCCGCACCGTGTGTGCCCGGAATGTGGTTACTATAACGGGAAAGAAGTTATCAAAACCGAAGAATAATCTAAAAACGAGAATTGACCCTGAAGATGTAAGTCTTCAGGGTTTTTTCGTTTTGCTTACAATATTCCGTGTTTCCTTTTTATTAATAATGTTCAACACAAGCGGACCCGTTTCAGCTTCTTAGTATATTTGTACTGATTTTTCAAAAAGGGCTTGCATTAGAAAAGGAAAAATAGTATAATGCATACAAGTAGGTGTTATAACCAGGTATTAAAAGCGAGGTGATAAAATGAATTCTTCGAAAAAACTGGTTCGTCATGGGAAGTTGCAGAAGTTGATTCAGAAGGATCCATTTTTAACCGACGAACAGCTGGCAAAGACCTTAAAGGTCAGTGTGCCAACTGTGCGGCTTGATCGCCTTTCGCTGAATATACCTGAACTGCGGGAGCGGATCCGCGCGATGGCCAGCGCGGCCAGCACACGCCTGAAAGCAATCGATCAGAAGGATATTGTAGGCGAGCTGATTGATCTGGAACTTAACAAGTCCGCCATTTCAACCCTGACTGTCACCAATGAGATGGTACTGGGAAAAACCGGAGTGGGCCGGGGCTATTTCATGTATGCGATGGCAGATACGCTGGCTCTTGCGCTGGTAGATACTGAATTTGCCTTAACGGCTGTCGGTAATGTAAAGTATAAAGTGCCTGTGTATCCCGATGACAGGCTGGTAGCCAAAGCGGATGTGACCAACATCAAAGACGGAAAATATTACATCAGAGTCATTATTAAAAAGGAAAATACGGAAGTTTTCAGAGCGAAGTTTATTATTGCCGCAGTAGGTAACGGTGAAGAGTTTAATTAGTAAAGCGTTGTTACAGCAGAACGTGTAATTGACGATAAACGCACTGAGAAATTGATCAGCGGCTTTGCAAGTGGTTCCGCTGACTGGAAAGGATGCTGAAAAACGCATGAAAATTGCGCTGGATGTAATGGGTACCGATTACGGCCCGAAGGAACTGGTTCTGGGCGCTGTAATGGCGGTAAAAGAATATAATTGTGACGTAGTGCTGGTGGGGGATGAGCCTACCATTGTAAAATTGCTGAAAGATTACGGTGCTGATAAGAATCCGCATCTGACTACCCGGCATGCGTCGGAAGTCATTGATATGCACGAGCATCCCGGCATTGCGGTAAAGACAAAAAAGGATGCCTCTATCGTGGTGGCTACCGACCTTTTGCGCAACAAAGAATGCGATGCGCTGGTGTCTTCCGGCAGTACGGGGGCGGCAGTAGCAGCGGCTCTGTTCCATCTGGGACGAATCCGTGGCGTAGGCCGGCCGGCGATTGCCACGCCTATCCCCAGTCTGACGGGCACTACGGTGTTGCTGGACAGCGGGGCCAAGGTGGACGCCAAACCACAGCACATGCTGCAGAATGCCATCATGGGTTCCATTTATGCGGAATTGATGCTGAACATAAAAAATCCCCGGGTGGGGCTGCTAAACATCGGCGAAGAAGAGATAAAAGGCAATGAACAGACACTGGCGACATACCCGCTGATGAAAGAAGAGAAACAAATCAACTTTATCGGCAACGTGGAAGGCCGCGACATCAATAAAGGCAATGTGGACGTGGTAGTCTGCGACGGCTTTGTGGGAAACGTGGTGCTGAAAGCGGCGGAAGGCCTGGCAACGGCCATCCTTACCATGGTAAAGGAAGCTATTATGAACGGAGGCTTCTTAGCCAAGGTCGGCGGACTGCTGATCCGTCCGGCCCTGAAAGGTCTCAAAAAACGGCTGGATCCGGAAGCCTACGGTGGCGCGTTGTTGCTGGGGGTACGGGCACCTTTCTTTATCTGTCACGGCTCTTCCAGGGCAAAAGCAATCAAAAATGCCATAGGTGCGGCGGTTGACGGCGTGGAACGAAACATCTGCAGCCGTATTGCTGAGGATATTGCAAGACAGACAAAAGCTGACAAGAAAGTGGGCAGTCTGCGGTAAAAAAATGAAGTACAAAGGTTCATATAAGGAGAAACATAGTGACATTTGCTGCTGGTATAATAGGTATAGGCTGTTATCTTCCTGAAAAGAAACTGACGAACCAGGACCTGGAGAAAATGGTTGACACCTCCGATGCCTGGATTACCGAACGTACGGGTATCAAGACGCGTCATATTGCTGCTCCGGATCAGGCGACCAGTGACCTGGCCTACGAGGCGTCGTTGCAGGCGCTGGCTGATGCGAAAACAAAACCGGAAGAACTCGACATGATTATTGTGGCGACTGAGACACCGGATTATAAATATCCGTCTACGGCCTGTCTCCTGCAGGCAAAACTGGGTGCGAAAAATGCGGCGTGCTTTGATCTGTCTGCCGGTTGCAGCGGTTTTGTGTATGCCCTGGGTATAGGCAGCCAGAGTATCGTAAGCGGGTTGTATAAAAAGATTCTGTTGGTGGGAGCGGAGACTCTTTCCCGGATTATCAACTGGACGGACCGCAATACCTGTGTGCTGTTCGGTGACGGCGCAGGCGCTGCGGTACTGGGACGGGTGGATGACGGTTATGGTGTGCTGAGTCTTGAGCTTGGAGCAGACGGAACGGGTGGAGAGCATCTGATTCAGCCTGCCGGGGGAAGCCGCAATCCGACCACTCACGAGACGGTAGATGCTTACGGGCAATGTGTGCACATGGACGGTCAGGATGTATTCAAGTTTGCGGCGCGCAAAATGCCTGCAGCCTGTAAAAAGGTGCTGCAGAAAGCCGGCATGACCATAGATGATATTGCATTGCTGGTACCTCATCAGGCGAACCTGCGCATTATCGATAATGCCATAGACCGTCTGAAAATAAATAGGAACAGGGTCTGGATCAATATTGAAAAACACGGGAATATGTCAGCAGCGTGCGTTCCCGTCTGTCTGACGGAAGCGCAGCAAGCCGGACGGTTAAAAAAAGGTGACAATGTGATTATGGTTGCCTTCGGCGCAGGGCTGACATGGGCCGGCGCATTACTGAAATGGGCAAAGTAATTCTGATGTTTTAACGTGATTTCTGGGATATAAATAATACATTTAAGTATGGAAAGTGAGGTTGGTTCCATTGTCAAAAGTTGCATTTGTATTTCCGGGACAGGGTTCCCAAAAAGTTGGTATGTGTAAGGATTTTTATGACAACTACGCCTGCGCAAAAAAGGTGTTTGAAGAAGCAGATGACGCGCTGGGTTTTTCTATTACGAAGATGTGTTTTGAGGGACCGGAAGAAGATTTGCGACTGACAAAGTATACCCAACCGGCTATTCTGACCTGCAGCGTAGCAGCGCTGGCTGTGATGCGCGAACACGGGCTGGAGTGTGAGGCGGCCGGCGGCCACAGTCTGGGTGAATATTCCGCGCTGGTAGCAGCTGACGTTATGAGGCTGCAGGATGCGGTGGTGGCGGTCCACAAGCGTGGCGAGTTCATGCAGGAAGCGGTTCCTGTCGGGGAAGGCGCCATGGCGGCAGTGATGGGACTGACGCCGGATGAAATCGTGGCAATTTGCCAGAATGTGGAAGCAGAATGCGGAGAAGAAGTGCAGGCTGTTAACTTCAACTGTCCCGGTCAGGTTGTTATTGCGGGGGCGACAAAAGCAGTGGATAAAGCATCGGAAGCCTTAAAAGCGGCAGGTGCCAAACGAGCCATCCCACTGCCGGTAAGCGCACCTTTCCACAGCACTCTGATGAAACCGGCTGCAGAACGCCTAAAGGAAGTGTTGGACAAGATTGAATTCCGGGATGCAAAGTTCCCGGTATTCTCCAATGTAACTGCCGAGCCGGTTGTCAAAGCGGAAGAAATCCGAGCTCTGCTTGTTAAACAGGCTGCCAGTCCGGTTAAATGGGAGATGTCCATGCACAGGATGATCAAAGACGGCTTCGATACGTTTGTTGAAGTGGGTCCGGGTAAGGTCCTGACGGGCTTTACCCGCAAAATTGACCGTGCCATGAATGCTTTAAACGTGGAAGACATGGCAAGTTTGGAAAAAACACTTGCTTATTTTAAGGAGGTTCGCTAAAATGCAGTTAGAAGGTAAAGTTGCACTGGTTACAGGTGCTTCCCGCGGAATCGGTAGAAGCATCGCCCTTTTGCTGGCTTCCCGGGGCGCTGATATTGCAATCAACTACGCCGGCAATACTGAAGCTGCCGAGAAAACCAAAGCGGAAGTAGAAGCGCTGGGACGCAAAGCGATTCTGGTGAAGACGGATGTGGCAGACGCAGAAGCCTGTGTCACCATGATTGACGAAGTAGTTAAGGCTTTTGGAAAGATTGATATTTTGGTAAACAATGCGGGTATTACACGGGATGGACTGCTGATGCGTATGAAGGAAGCAGACTGGGATGCGGTACTGCTCACCAACCTGAAAAGCGTATTCAACTGTACCAAGGCTGCCATTAAGTATATGATGAAAGCCCGCAGCGGCCGGATTGTCAATATCAGTTCTGTAGTAGGTGCTATGGGAAATGCCGGCCAGGCAAACTATGCCGCAGCTAAGGCAGGCATCCTGGGCTTTACCAAAGCCACGGCGAAAGAAGTCGCGGCCCGGGGCATTACAGTGAATGCTGTGGCTCCCGGTTTTATTGCTACCGATATGACAGCAGTGCTGCCGGAAAAGGTCGTGGAAAGTTTGAAAGCAGGTATCCCCATGGGACGCCTCGGCGACCCGGAGGATATTGCAAAAGCGGTTGCATTCCTGGTATCGGATGAAGCTGCATATATTACTGGCCAGACATTGCATGTAAATGGCGGTATGTTTATGAATTAAGGAAAAGGAGACTGACCGGTAACAGGTCTTGAGAGGAGGTGAATCGTGATGGGCACTTTCGAAAAAGTAAGAGATATTACAGTTGAACAGTTAAGCGTTGACGCTGATGAAGTAAAGATGGAATCTGCGTTCATTGATGATCTGGGAGCTGACTCCCTGGATATCGTTGAACTGATTATGGCTTTTGAAGAAGAATTCGGTGTAGAAATTCCGGATGAAAAAGCTGAAAAGATCCGTACTGTTGCCGACGCAGTTAAAATGTTGGACGAAGAAAAAGAGGCATAATGCTGATCAGTTCGGGGATGCTCTGGGAAAGGGCATCCCTGTAAACTGTTTTATGTTTGTGAATCGTGAATTTGTTTCCTGAAATGGGGGATATCTGTTGAAATTACCAGTGCTTAAAATAGGGAATTTAGTTGCGCAGGTTCCGATTATCCAGGGCGGCATGGCAATTAGATTATCAACGGCACGTCTGGCTGCTGCGGTAGCCAATGAAGGGGGTATCGGTCTGATTGCTGCTTCTGGTATGGAGGAGCAGGAATTAAGGACGGAGATCCGTCTTGCCCGTAAGCTGACCAACGGCAAGGGTATCATTGGGATAAACTGCATGGTAGCGGCCCGTGCGTTTAAAAACTTAATTGTGACTGCTGCGCAGGAAGGCGTGGATCTGATTGTGGCCGGCGCCGGTTTTTCAAGAGATATTTTTGCCGTCGGCAGGGAATACAATGTGGCGGTTGTACCGATTGTATCGTCTGTAAAGCTGGCAAAGATTTCTGAAAAGCTGGGTGCTTCCGCAATTGTGGTTGAAGGTACGGAAGCCGGCGGTCATTTGGGAACGCAACAGTCAATCAAAGAGATTCTTCCGGACATTGCGAAAGCGGTGAAGATTCCGGTTATTGCGGCTGGCGGAGCTACCTGCGGAAAGGATATTGTGGACCTTCTGAACCTGGGGGCTGACGGTGTACAGATGGGCAGCCGGTTTGCGGCCAGCGAGGAGTCCAACGGCGCGCGTTTCCTTAAGGAAATGTACCTGAGGATGGTAAAAGAGGACGTCGTACAGATTGACAGTCCGGTAGGTTATAAGGGTCGCGCCATCCGCAGTCCTTTCGCCCAACTTTCCTTGGAAGGCAGGGCACCTCTGCCGGTAACCTGTGATGCATGTCTGAAACATTGCACGCATCAGTTCTGTATAATTCGTGCCTTGTCCCGGGCTCAGCAGGGAGATGTGGAAACAGGTCTGATTTTTACCGGGGCTCACATGTGGAAGATTCATGAAATTTTGCCGGTGAAAGAAATTTTCCGGCGCATTAAGGATGAAGTGTCAGCTATCAACAGCTAAAAGGAAGCGGGGCAGTAAGGCGAGCGGGCAGACCGTCCGGTGCACGGTCCTGTGGTTCCCAATAATTTTGAGGTGATGATTTTGAAGAAACGCGTGGTAATTACCGGGTTAGGCGTTGTTACACCAATCGGTAATGATGTAGAAACATTTTGGAACAATCTGATTGCCGGGAAATCGGGTATCGATACGATAAAAGCATTCGATACTTCGGCATTGAAAACGAAAATCGCAGGAGAAGTCAAAAATTTTGATTACACCCAGTATGTTGATAAAAAAGAAGGGCGTAAAATGGACCGGGTGGCTCATTTTGCAGTGGCCGTTGCCAGGCAGGCGGTGGCGGATGCCGGCATTGATGTGGCGCAGGAAAACCCTGCACGCCTGGGCGTGTGTGTCGGTACCGGCATCGGAGGAATCATTACGTTCCTGGAACAGTCCCTGAAATACGGGGAAAGAGGGCCGGGGCGTATCAGTCCGTTCTTTATTCCCATGGAAATCCCCAACATGCCGGCGGCCCATATCGGTATAGCGCTGGGATGGAAGGGACCCAACACGGCTATCGTGACAGCCTGCGCTACAGGCACCAACTGCATCGGAGATGCACTGCGTACCATTCAGTACGGTGATGCTGACGTGATGATCGCCGGTGGCGTGGAAGCAGCGGTGAATCCCATTGCTATCGCCGGTTTCGAAAACATGAAGGCCCTTTGCACCGACAGCAATGAGAATCCCCAGGCAGCTTCCCGTCCGTTTGACAAGACCCGGAGCGGCTTTGTGATGGGTGAAGGCGGCGGTGTAATAGTGTTGGAAGAACTGGAACACGCAAAGAAACGGGGCGCCCATATTTATGCGGAGCTGGCAGGTTTCGCCATGAACACGGATGCTTACCATATCACTGCTCCAGACCCGGCAGGAGAGATGCCTGCGGTCTGCATGGAAGCAGCAATCAAAGACGCGGGCCTGACCCCGGACGATATTGATTACATCAACGCTCACGGAACTTCTACCCATCGCAATGATTTGAATGAGGTTATCGCATCCAAGAAGATTTTTGGGGAACGGGCTTACAAAGTTCCCATGAGTTCCAATAAATCAATGACCGGTCACCTGTTAGGCGGGGCCGGCGGCATGGAAGCAGTTGCAACGGTTCTCACCATTGTGAACGGCATCATTCCGCCCACTATAAACTATCATGAAGTGGATGCGGAAGATGGTATGGATCTGGACTTCGTTCCTAACGAAGCAAGAAAACAGGACGTCCGGGCTGCCTTGTCCAGCAATTTCGGCTTTGGCGGACATAATGCGGTTATCGTGATTCGAAAGTACGAAGCATAAGAGACAGGCGCACAGTGACCATGAAAAATTCTGCAGGATTGACCTGCTGTAGCGAAGAACGAAAAGAACAACTGAAAGAACTGTGCGCAGGGCTGGGAATCACAATGCAACACTTTGAGTTGCTGAATCTGGCTCTGACGCATACTTCTTTTGCCCATGAAACGCCGCACTATCCTCACAATGAGCATAATGAACGGCTGGAATTTCTGGGGGATTCTGTCCTGGGTCTCATTGTCAGCACCTATATGTTTGAGCATTTTCCCCATTTTGATGAAGGCCGGATGACCAAGCTGCGTGCCCAGGTAGTATGCGAGGCTTCGCTGTATCAGTGCGCGAAACGTATCGGACTGGGGGATTACCTGCGTATGGGTAACGGCGAACTGTCTTCCGGTGGGAACAAACGCCCCTCTATACTGGCTGATGCCTTTGAAGCGGTGCTGGGAGCTTACTATCTGGATCAGGGCTTTGCGGCGGCGCAACAGTATCTGCTTGGTCTGTTAGAAGAAGAAATCAACGCGGTTTGTAACGGGCAGTTAGTCATGGGAGATTATAAGAGCATGTTGCAGGAACGGTTGCAGCATGAGGCCCAGTATGAGATTGTGTACGAAATGCTGGATTTTGAAGGCCCGGAACATAACCGTATCTTTACGTCCGGGGTTTTTATTAACGGTATGGAATACGGCAGCGGAAAAGGACGCACCAAAAAGGAATCGGAACAGCAGGCGGCCCGTGAAGCGCTGGAACGACTGAAAAAGGAAGAGCCTCCGCAGCAATAAATCCGTCTCCGTCTACTTTTTTGGAAAAGAGCCAGGAACTGATTTACTTAAATTTTTCAGTTGCAGGGGCAGTGAGTGAAACACATCATGTATTGCGGAATGAATAACCGCAAAAGGGTGTGTTTTTCTTTTTTTCGGCTGTTTGATAAGTGGTTTTGTTTACGATTTTGCCGCGGTCTGCAGGGTAAATTATTCTTGAATCTTTTTTCGAGTTGTAGTATAGTTAATGTATCGGTTGTACAGAAATTTTGCGCCCGTCCGGACCGTTTTGGACGGGAGCACAGTTTTGTAAAATTGAATTTAATGAAGGAGGAGAAACTCATGAAAAAATTTCTTGCTGTAGCAGGGTCCCTGATGTTAGCTGCTTCTGTCTTGATGACGGGTTGCGGTGGCGGTGGTGGCGGAGACAAGAAGGCTGCCGATACCAACAAGGAATGGAAACCCACGAAGGATGTCAAGGTTATTATCGCCTATAAAGCCGGTTCCGGTACGGATACAGGCGCCCGCCTGCTGCTGAACAATGCCAAACCCTATGTAGGGCAGACCATGGTCATTGAAAACAAACCGGGTGCTGATGGCAAGATTGGCTGGACCGAGCTGACCAAAGCAAAACCTGACGGATATACCATCGGTTTCATCAACCTCCCGACTTATACCACGCTGGCTATTCAGCCGAATGCTCCGTTTAACGATCAGAGCATTGTTCCCATCTGCAACCACCTGACGGAGACCGGTGTTGTTGTAGTTAAGAAAGATGCAAAATGGAAGACCCTGAAAGAACTGGTTGCCGATGCACAGGCAAAACCTGGCGAATTGAAGGCTTCCACTAACGGTGTAAAGGCTTCCAACCATACGGCAGCCCAGCTGCTGGCACAGTCTGCCAAATTCCAGTACAAGGCTGTACCTTACGGTGGCACGGCCGACCAGTTGCTGGCTCTGCGCCAGGGCGAGGTTGATTTCTCCTGCGCCAAAGTGGCAGATATTGCCAAGCTGATTAACGGCGACAAAGCGGAACTGCGTGTATTAGGCCTGTTTGCTGAAAAACGCGATCCGCAGTTAAAAGACGTTCCGACATTAGGCGAACTGGGTTATTACAATAAATGGTACGGCTCTGCCCGCGCTCTGGTAGCTCCGAAGGGAACTCCGGAAAACATTATCAAATTCTATGAAACCGCTATGAAGAAGACCATGGACGATCCGAAGGTTAAAGAAGCTCATCAGAAAGCCGGCATGGCTACCGATTACAAAGACAGCAAGGCTCTGGGCGCTTTGATTAAGGAACAGATGGATTTCTGCAAGAACGTAGTTACCAAGTTGTATGATAAATAATCGGATTCATGAGGGCTGAAAGAGGCCCGGCAACGGGTCTCTTTCCTCTGTATTACGGTTATCCTTTAAAAACTGAAGCCGGCTGAGGCGGCTGCCTGTGTGACGGCTGCTTCAGGCCGGCTTTATTTCTGGTTGGTTGAGATTATGATCGCGAGGTTGCTTTTATGAAAAGGACCGATCTTTATATCTGTGGCTTCATGTACCTGTTCTGCGCCTTTTTCCAGCATGAGACGCAGAAGTTTCCGGAAGGCGCCCGCCATTATCCCCATTTTGTCATCGGACTTTTGTTTTTGCTTACCACCATCCGCCTGTATGATATGGTAAAGCAATATTTGAAAGACAGGCATGTGATTAATGATTTGTCGGAAACATTCAAAGGATTCCAACCCAAACAGTTTTGGACCATGTTTGCGGCTTTCCTGGGGTTCTTTGCTCTGATGTACTTTTTCGGGTTTTATGTGGCGTCCCTCATTTATATTCTGTTCTGCCTGCAATACTTCCATATTCCCAAAAAGTACATGGCGCTTGTGTTGCTGGTCATGCTTGTCCTGACGTATTTCACCTTCAGCTGGTTCCTGAATGTGCCGCTGCCCAAAGGTGAGATACTGGGAGAATTCTTGTAAGAGGGGAGGCTGTTACTTATGGATGCAAATACCTTGGGATTGATGGCCGCCGGTTTCTTGCATGTGTTTTCACCCATGAACCTGGGCATGATGATCCTTGGCGTAACGATTGGTATTGTCATCGGCTGTATGCCGGGTCTTTCCGCAGCCATGGGCGTGGCGCTGCTCCTGCCCCTGACTTTCGGCATGAAACCGGAAACCGGCCTGATTATGTTAGGCGCCATTTACTGCGGCGCCATCTTTGGCGGTTCCATTTCCGCTATCCTGATTCACACGCCGGGCACGCCGGCTTCGGCTGCCACGGCCATTGACGGCTATCAGCTGACCCTGAAAGGCAAGGCTGGTAAAGCACTGGGTACAGCCTGTACCGCTTCTTTCTTCGGCGGACTTCTCAGCTGTATTTCCCTGTATTTTTTTGCTCCGGCATTAGCTCAGCTGGCCATGAAGTTCGGCAGCCCGGAATATTTCTGGCTGGCGCTGTTCGGCCTTACCATTATTGCGGGTGTGACTTCCGGGTCTATGGTCAAAGGCCTGATGTCCGGCGCGTTCGGCCTGATACTGTCCACCATTGGCATGGACCCCATGGAAGGGGTGGAACGGTATATGTTCGGCATCGACGCTCTGTATAACGGCATCAATGTGACCTGCGCCATGATAGGCCTGTTCTCTATGTCACAGGTGTTCATGCTGATTGAAAAAGCCATTAAGGAGCGGGGCAACGTTATTGATTTTGAAGATTCTGTAATCCTGAAAGCCAAAGAACTGGCCCAGATATTCCCTCATGTGATCCGTTCCTGGATCATCGGGAACATCATCGGTATCCTGCCCGGTGCTGGCGCATCTATCGCCTGCTTCCTGGGGTACGATACTGCCAAGAAGTTTTCCAAACGGAAAGACGAGTTCGGCAAAGGCTCCATTGAAGGCGTGGCGGCTTCGGAAGCGGCCAATAATGCCGTAACCGGCGGATCCCTGATTCCCACGCTGACGCTGGGCATACCCGGTGAATCGGTAACCGCTGTGCTCATGGGCGGTCTGATTATTCAGGGGCTGCAGCCCGGTCCTGAACTGTTCACCAAATATGCGGAGATGACCTACACCTTCTTCGCAGGTTTTGTAGTCACGCAGTTCTTCATGTTGATGATTGGTTTGGGGGGCTGCCGTCTGTTCGCGCACATCTCCCGCCTGTCCGATGCTATCCTGATTCCCTGCGTATTCGTATTGTGCGTGGTAGGTTCTTTTGCCATTAACAACAGTTTTGTGGAAGTGGGCATCATGTTCCTGTTCGGCTTTTTCGGCTATCTGATGCGGAAACTGGATCTGAATACAGCGGCAGTGGTACTGGCGCTGATTCTGGGGCCGATAGGGGAACGCGGCCTGCGCCGCAGCCTGACTCTGTCCGGCAATGATATCAGCATCCTCTTCAGTACTCCCATTTGCTGGATATTGATTGCGATGTGCATTCTGTCCTCTTTCTCACCACTTCTTATGAAAGTGCTGAAGAAACGGGAAAAGGGCGGAGAGGCCAAGTAAATAATTCATAAAAAGAACGAGGGTAACTGAGCTTGCTCAGTTACCCTCGCTGTATTTTATTATGTACCTGTTTGCCTGTGACGCAGTTTGAACATTCAATTCCAAAACTGCGTTTTACAGAAACGTGTTTTTTGTGGCTGATAGTTTAATCCCATTCCAGCGTGTCGCCCGGGTCAACAAGAATGACCTGTGTACCGGGAACATTCTTTTCTACGTCGGCCTTGTATGCTTCCGGATCCTGGGCGATGACCGGCCAGGTGTTGTAATGGATGGGGATGACCACCGGTGCTTTCAGGAATGCGGCAGCTTTGGCAGCATCGTGGGGATCCATGGTGAAGTTGCCGCCGATTGGCAGCAAAGCGTATTTAAACGGATCCAGATCCTGTAACAGCTGCATATCGCCGAAGAGGGAGGTATCGCCTGCAAAATAGAACTTCACACCGTGGAAATCGATGATGAAACCGCAGGCATGTCCGCCGGCAATACCGCTGCCGTGGAAAGCAGGAGTAACGCGTACTTTCCCGAATGGGAATTTGTAAGTTCCGCCAACATGCATGGCATGTGCTTTGCAACCGTTTTCCGAGGCCTGGCCGGCGATTTCTGCCGTGGTAATGATCAGGGCGTCGCACTGTTTGGCAAGTTCATATGCGCAGCCCAGGTGATCGCCATGAGCATGGGAAACAAAAATATAATCTACCTTCAGGTCTTGCATGGAAACGTGGATGGGGTTGCCATCAATAAACGGATCGCAAATCAGCGTCTCGCCGCCGGCTGTAACGGTAAAGCAGGCATGGTGGATAAATTTGAATTCTGCAGACATGATGATTCCTCCTTTTTGTTCTTTATGACATCATAATACTATGATTTCGTAATAGTATTATAACATATCCAACGTGATTCTGTCAGACGCTGCGGGAAACATTTCTAATCAGGATAAAACTTTACAGACAGGCGAAATTTGGAATATAATTATATAATATAAGCATAATATCAAAATCAGGGAGACACGGAAAGAGTCAGGAGAAAAAACAATGAAAAAAATGACGAAGATGGCCTGTGCGGTGGCAGTTGCGTTGTTGCTGCTTCCTGTTCCGGGGCAGGCTGCTCGCACTGCTTCTGCCAACCGGGGAGGGAAACCGGTTGTTACAATGGGGGATCGTCCGGGGGCGGTTGTTCCCGGCGTCGGTCAAAACAAGAATGATACGAAGCAAAATAAAGCTGCCAAGGGCAGCAATACGGAAATAAAGAATAAAAAGAACAGCGGGACACAGGCATCTCAGGGAAACAAGACGGATACAAAGCGTGAGGTTAAAACGAAACAGACCGTAGCGCCCAAACGGAATCTGAACGCCATTTACATTTTGCCGAAAGGCTATAAAGATATTACCATCAAGGGTAAGGCGGAGGCTACCAAAAAGCAGGCGGCCCAGCTGATTGTGGCAAACAATAAGAATCTGCCCATCGGTTGCAACGTGGGAGAAATCGTGGACCTGTACTGGGAAGAAGCGGAACGGGAAGGCATCCGTCCGGACATGGCCTTATCCCAGGCGTTGCTGGAGACCGGCTACTTTAATTTCGGCGGCGCCGTGGAACCCTGGCAACACAATTTCTGCGGATTGGGGACTGTTGGTAACGGAGTCCAGGGAGCCGCTTTTAAAACAACCCGGGAGGGTGTGCGGGCTCATATCCAGCACCTGCTGGCTTATACGAGCCATGACATGCCCAAAACAGAATTAATAGATCCACGTTATGAAAAGGCACATAATCTGCGCCTGCAGAAGGGGCTTATTACCAAATGGTCCGGTCTGAACTGGACCTGGGCCATGGGCGGCGAATACGCGGAAAAAGTCATCAACACGCATCAGTTGATGCTGCGTTGCCCGGACAAGGAACCGGAAGGAATGTGGACAGACCACAAAAAACAGCAAAAAGAGCTGGAAAAACTGTATGAAAAGAAAATGAAGGAACGCAATAAACTGGAACAATATAAATATGAAAAACCTAAACATGAAAAATATAAAAGTGAAAACCGTAAAAATGAAAAGCATAAGAATGAAAAACGCAAAAAGTAAAGAGGCCTGACCATGCATATCGTTTTATACCAGCCGGAGATTCCGGCTAACACCGGCAACGTCGTTCGTCTGTGTGCAGTAACAGGCTGCCATTTGCACCTGATCCGTCCTCTGGGCTTTTCGACGGATGATCGGCAGCTGAAACGGGCAGGGCTGGACTACTGGCACCTGCTTACGATAGACTACTGGGACGACATACGCGAGTTGTTTGAAGCGTATGAAGATAGTCCTAAATTTTTTCTGACGAGTAAAGCATCGAAAGGTTACACTGAGGTGCACTATGATTCGGAAAGTCTGTTGGTCTTCGGCAGGGAAACCTCCGGGTTACCGGATTGGATCCACGAAGAATTTCCGGATCAGTGCCTTCGTATTCCCATGATTCCGGATCCCAAGGCGCGTTGCCTGAACCTGTCCAATGCGGTGGCAGTAGTGACATATGAAGCCTTCCGCCAACAACCGGATTTTGGCGGACTAAGCCTGACGCCGACGTTTCATTCCGGCAAACTGAATTCACAGTATGAATCATGAATAAGCAGCGAATCTCAACAATTCTGCTTTTGATAACAGATGAAGAAATGGATATATCTTGTCTGAACAGTTACAGGAGGCGCCATGATCGTTTTGAAAGAGTTTGAATTTGACGCGGCCCATTATCTTCCCAGCTATAACGGGAAGTGCGAGCACTTGCACGGGCATACTTATAAACTGGTGGTAAAAGTGGACGGGCGTCCGGATATGGAAGGCATGGTACTGGATTTTTCCCTGCTAAAAAAAATCGTGCAGACGAAAGTACTGCGTAAGCTGGATCACAAGCTGCTGAACGATGTACTCCCCAATCCCAGCGCGGAAAACATTGCAATCTGGGTTTGGGATCAGCTGGCCAAACCGTTATATGCGGAAAACCGGCGGCTGTATGAAGTGGAAGTATGGGAAACCCGGACCAGCGGCTGCATATACCGCGGCGAATTTTACGAAGGTGAATTATGTTAAATGAGGCATTGGAAAAAAAGAAACAGTTTTTGAAAGATGTGCAGTCAGAACAGGACAGCCGCAATATCCCACTGAAACATGTGGGTATCAGCGATTTGCGCTGGCCTCTGGTGCTGCGCGACCGGCAGAAAGGGGAGCAGCATACGGTGGCCACGGTATCCGTGGCGGTGGATTTGCCGAAAGACCTGCGGGGTACTCATATGAGCCGTTTTGTGCAGTGCCTGCAGAAGCTGGATATCGTCAATCTTTCCGCACTGGAAGAGGTGCTGGACGATTTGAAAGAAAGCCTGTTGGCCGACCGGGCCTTCCTGAAGCTGGAATTTCCTTATTTTATCCAGAAGGAAGCACCGGTAAGCGGACTGAGTTCTGTCATGGATCTGAATTGTGTGTATACGATGGAAAAAGGAACCCATTTTACCCAAAAGGTCGAAGTGCAGGTGCCCATTCAGACATTGTGTCCCTGTTCCAGGGAAATCAGCGCCTATGGAGCTCATAACCAGCGGGCTGTGGCGTCTTTGGAGATTGAAGCCAGTGAGTTTGTCTGGATTGAGGAACTTGCGGAAATGGCTGATGCGGGTGCCAGTGCCCCAGTGTACGGATTGTTAAAACGTCCTGATGAAAAGTTTGTGACGGAAGAAGCCTATGACAATCCCCGTTTTGTAGAGGACGCAGTGCGGGAGATTGCCCTGCGGTTGGAGGCGGATCCCCGTATCAGCTGGTATCGGGCGACGGTAAAAAGTTTTGAAAGCATTCACAATCATAATGCGTTTGCCTGCGTGGAAAAAGGGTGGAAATGATGCTGTACGAAATCAACCAGGACGCGCTGCGTTATGAAATGGAACATTTGGGCGTATATAAGCTCAGCGTGGCTATCATGCTGGGCAAAGGAAAAATAACGCCCCTGAAGGTGCTGCATGTCAGGACGCCGGCGGCCAATATCATCAAGCAGGAAATGCTGGCGGCAGGAGGAGACTGCGCCACGCCGGGAACGACAATTACCTGTGCGGTTCCCCATGTGGATATCCTATTGCTTGGCAATGCGAAACATTATAAAACGCTGGTCTATAAACTGAAGCAGATGCCCTATTTCGGCATACCGGATATCGTAGCAGATTTGGAAACGTATCTTGCAGCCCTTCCCAAATGCACGAAACTGGCAGACGGACGCTTGCTGCATTACGATTCCGTAAAGGTGATGGGCATTATCAACGTGACGCCGGACTCCTTTTATGCCGGTTCGCGCAAAAAAAGTGTTGATGCAGTGCTGGAACAGGCGGAACAAATGCTGGTGGAGGGTGCTGCCATATTGGATATTGGCGGAGAATCTACCCGGCCCGGCAGTGATCCGGTTACCCCGGAGGAAGAACGGCAGAGGGTGCTGCCTGCGGTGGCGGAAATCAAAAAGAGATTTCCGGAAAGTATTGTGTCTGTAGATACGTATCGCGCTCAATTGGCAAAGGAAGCCTTGGAGTGCGGGGGCGATATCATCAATGATATCAGCGCCATGACGGCAGACGATGCTATGATGGATGTGGTGGCGGAAGCCAAAGCGCCCATTATTTTAATGCATCGCAGAGGCACGTCCAAAGATATGCAGCAGCAGTGCGAATATAAGAACGTGGTACAGGAAGTGACGGAATACCTGTTGAACAGGGCTGCTCTTTTGCAGGAGCGGCAGATCGGTCCGGATAAAATCATTCTGGACCCGGGCATCGGCTTTGCCAAAAATGATGAACAGAACCTGAGGCTGATGCAGAATCTGAACGCCCTTACCGTAAATTCGTATCCAGTCCTAATGGCGGCATCGCGCAAGGCTACAATCGGCAATGTTTTGGGACTAAAGCAGACTCTTCCGCCGGAAGAACGGCTGGAAGGAACGTTGGCAGTCACGGCTGCTGCTGTATATGCCGGAGCCAGTCTGATACGTGTGCATGACGTTAAGGAGAATGTGCGGTTGATTCGCATGCTGGAAGCCATCCGGAAAGTGTAAAGTTTTTTGTGTCTTAACTTTTATTTTGTTTGTAAGCTGCAGCTTCTGCGGTTATGCGGAAGCAATCTGACTAAGGAATGGTTATGGCAATTTATATTGCGCTAGGCAGCAACCTGGGAGACAAAGAGAATAATCTGAAAGAAGCCCTGCGGCGTTTGACTAAAAAAGGCATAACGGTCTGCCGGGTTTCCGGTTTTATTTCGACTGCACCCTATGGCGTAGTGGACCAGCCGGACTTTCTGAATGCTGTGGCGGAAATAGAAACGGATAAATCTCCGGCAGAGTTGTTGCAGATTTTATTGCAGACTGAACGGGAGATGGGCCGGAAACGAGTCCGCCGCTGGGGAGAGCGGAATATCGATTTGGACCTGCTGTTGTATGACGACCGGATCATTGAACTGCCCGAATTGAAAGTGCCTCATCCGGATATGCAGAACCGGGATTTTGTGCTGCGCCCACTGGTGCAGATTGCACCGCATATGGTACATCCGGTACTGAAGAAAACGGTAGAGCAGTTATGGAAAGAAATGCAGGACAGAGGAAAAGAGAAAACATAAATCCGTAACAGTCCGGCATACAAAAGCGGTTTGTCGGGAATAGCAGGCCGCTAAGTATTTAGCCCATTAGTTTCAACACAAAAGCGGCTGTACCTGAAAGGGTACAGCCGCTTTTGTGTTGCTGCGAATTACGTACTATTTTGCCGCGTTATCTTTGATGCATTCGTTGATGTCTTTGATCAGAGCGGGCACATCCAGACCATGGGCACCGGCACCTTCACCGATGGTTTCAAACTGGGCAGCCATACAGCCTATGCAGCCCAGACCGTAATCGGCAAATACCTGCATAATCTCCGGATGCGCCTGAACGGCTTCGATAATATTGGTGTCTGCCGTAATCACGTCAGCAGTGTTTTTAACGTCTTTTACTTCCATATTGTTCACCTCGTAAAAATATTGTTGCAGTGATATTATAGCATTGTTGTATGAAAAGGAAAAGACAGGAAATAAAAATTCATTCTTTTTTCAAAAAACATCAATAAAAGTATTGCAAAATAAGGGGAATGCCTGTATAATGGTGAAAAGTGGTGAAATGTGGGGCAAAGGGGTGAAGAAAATGTTCCTGGGTGAGTACCGGCATTCTTTAGACGACAAAGGTCGTCTCTTCATTCCTGCCAAATTACGGGATGTTTTGGGAAAGCGCTTTTTCATCAGCAAAGGATTTGATCATTGCCTGATGATATATGACGAAGAACAGTGGAAACTGTTTTCGGACAAGTTGAACGCGTTGTCCATGGGGCAGAAAAAGAACCGGGATATTAAACGATTTTTCTTCTCCGGCGCGGATGAATTTTCCTGCGATAAGCAGGGGCGCGTGCTGCTGAGTGCCAGCCTGCGGGAACACGCAGGTATCAATAAGGATACCGTAATAGTCGGTGTAGGCGACAAAGCGGAAATCTGGTCTGCAGAGAGGTGGCAGGAGCGAAATGCAGCTGCAGAACAGATGATAGAGGAAGGTCTTGACGACCTGAATCTGGACATTTGATGAGGCGTTTATGGAATTTGCTCATGTAAGTGTTCTTCTGAAAGAATGTATAGACTGGCTGGTTACAGATCCGGACGGCATTTATGTGGACTGTACGCTGGGCGGGGCCGGTCATTCTTCTGAAATTGTTGCACGACTGTCGGATAAAGGACGGCTGATTGGTATCGATCAGGATGATGATGCGCTGGCTGCGGCGAAAGAACGGCTAAAAGACGCACAGTGCATAGTAGAGATCGTAAGGTCCAACTTTAAAGAGTTGAAAGAAGTTTTGCATAAACTGGACGTAGAAAAGGTTACAGGCATCCTCTTTGATTTGGGAGTATCTTCCTATCAATTGGATACGCCGGAACGGGGCTTTTCTTACATGCATGAAGGTCCGCTGGATATGCGGATGAACCAGGAAAGCACACTGACCGCGGATACCATCGTAAATATGTACAGCGAAGCAGAACTCGCCGGACTGATCTGGCGGTATGGGGAAGAACGGTGGGCGAAACGGATCGCGCAGTTTATTGTAGCGGAGCGGCAGAAAAAGCCGTTGCATACTACCGGAGAACTGGTAGAAGTTATAAAAAAAGCGATTCCCAAAGGAGCCCGTAAAGACGGCCCCCATCCGGCAAAGAGAACCTTTCAGGCTCTGCGGATTGAAGTGAATGATGAACTGAACATCCTTGATCAGGTAGTGGAGGATGCGGTAAATGCGCTACGGCCTGGCGGACGAATCGGAGTCATCACGTTCCAGTCATTGGAAGACAGGATTGTAAAGCAGAAACTGGCCCAGCTGGCAAGAGGATGTATCTGTCCGCCTCATATGCCCTGTGTGTGTGGAAGGAAACCGCTGATTAGCAAACCGGGCAGCCTGGTCCCCGGGGATAAGGAAGTAGCAATGAACCCAAGGGCAAGAAGCGCAAGGCTGCGTTTTGCGGAAAAGTTATAACGGGTTGACCAGACAAAGAAGGAATCTTCAGACAGAAGTATTATATAAAAAGGCAGGCAAAAGCATATGTTAGCTAGAAAGTACAATTATGAGGACCAATGGACGCAGTCGGAGCAGGAGCGGCTCAGAGAGCTTAATGAACTGGAACAGCGCCGCCAACGCATCCGTAAGGCCAACTATAAACTGTTCCGCCGCCGTTTGTTTGTTACAGTGGGGCTGGTGCTGGCAATGTATTTCGCTACGGTTATGCGCAGCGCCGCTCTGGTGAGCGCGGGCAATCATCTGATCAAACTGCAAACCCAGGAATCCCAGCTGATAGCCAAGAATGCCGAACTGAAAATCGAGGTGGATCAGCTGAAAGGACCGGAACGCATTACTTCAATCGCAGAGAAGCAGTTGGGAATGAAAGTGGCCCGCAGCAACATTTATGTCAAAGCCGTCAATCAGTAGGTTAGTGTTAAGATAAGACAGTAACAGGTCTTGAACTTATCATAGCCTTTTAAAATTTTGCGTAAGAATGAAAAAAGAATTTTGAGAGGCAGCCTTTACAGGCTGCCGTTTCAATTTAAGGGGGAGTGTGCTATGCAGAAAAAATTACAACAGTTGATTGAGTTGCTGCCCGAAGTAAATGTAATAGGTACAACGGACAAAACGGTGACGGATATCACGGCAGATTCCCGCGTCGTGCAGCAAGGGAGCCTGTTCATCGCTTTAAAGGGCGCCCATGTGGACGGACACAAATTCCTGGGAAAGGCGGCAGAAGCTGGAGCTGCAGCGGCCCTGGTGGAAGATGTTCCCACTGTAATTCCGGAAGGTTTAACGCTGCTGCAGGTTAAGGATGTGCGCAAAGCAATGGAAATCATCGCGCCGTTCTTTTTTGATTATCCCGGCAAGAACATGCGTATGATCGGCGTGACCGGGACCAACGGCAAAACCACCAGCACAAACATCATCCGGCAGGTCCTGAAAAGTGCCGGATTCAAGTGCGGTATGATCGGTACCATCAACGTCCTGATCGACGAGGAGTCCATAGTATCCCATAACACTACCCCGGACGTGGTAGATCTGCAGAAGTTCCTGTATCGCATGAAAGAAGCGGGCTGCCGGTATGTGGTGATGGAGGTTTCCTCCCACGCGCTGGCGCTGAAACGTGTAGCCGGTATCGAATACGACACGGCGGTGCTGACCAATATCACGGAAGACCACCTGGACTTCCACAAAACCATGGAAGCCTACCGGGAGGCCAAGAGTCTGCTGTTTGAACATCTGACGGACGGAGAAAAACCAAACAAGACGGCGGTGTTTAATGCGGACGAACCTGCCAGCAAGATTATAGAAGCGCGGACGAAAGCGGCGTATCTTACTTATGGCATGGGAAAAGAGAACGATATTTATCCGCTTGCTTATGAAGTGGGCGCCAAGGGCATGAATCTGTGCCTGCACACGCCGGCGGGGGATATGGATCTGCATTTAAATATTACCGGTAAGTTCAATGTTTACAATGTGATGTGCGCAGTGGGCGCCCTGCTGGCAGAAAAAATCGACAAAGTCGAAATCGAAAAGGTGCTGAACGGTTTTGCCGGGGTGCCGGGGCGATTCCAGTTGGTGGAAGCGGGCCAGCCGTACACGGTAATCGTGGATTATGCCCACACACCGGACGGTCTGGAGAACGTTCTGAATACAGCGCGCCTGATTACCAAAGGACGTCTGTGGGCGGTGTTCGGCTGCGGCGGTGACCGGGATAACAAGAAACGCCCCATCATGGGCGGCATCGCCCTGCAGCTTGCGGATGATGTGGTTGTTACTTCGGATAATCCCCGCAGTGAAGACCCGGAAAAGATTATCGACCAGATTGAAGTGGCCTTGCAACCGGTGCCGGAGGGGAAAACGGTTACACGGATTGCTGACAGGAAAGAAGCCATCTATTATGCGCTGGCCCATGCAGGAGATAAAGATGTGATCATGATTGCGGGAAAGGGCCATGAAAACTATCAGATACTGAAAGACCGGACTATCCATTTTGACGATAAAGAAGTGGTGGAAGAATATTGGAAAGGAAAGAAAGCATGATTACGTTACAGGAAGTCGTGACCGCTGCGGGCGGCCAATGCGACTTTGCCGGTAATCCCGATTTCACTGGTATAAATACGGACACACGGACCATTAAAAATGGAGAACTGTTTATAGCTTTAAAAGGCGAAACCTTTGACGGCCACGCCTATGCGGGAAAAGCGGCGGAAAACGGCGCGGCGGGCATCCTTGCATCCCGGAAGGTAGACGTGGAAGGGATTCCTGTCATTTATGTAAAAGACACTTTAAAAGGCTATCAGGACATCGCCCACGCGTACCGTATGAAATTCCCCGGTCTGAAAGTTGTGGCAATTACCGGTTCCAACGGGAAAACATCTACCAAGGATATGGTGGCAGCGGTGCTTTCATCTCGGTACAACGTAGTGAAGACCCAGGCGAATTTCAACAATGAAATCGGCCTGCCCCGGACGTTGTTAAGCATTCGGCCGGATACGGAGATTGCAGTGGTAGAGATGGGCATGCGCGGGTTAGGCCAGATTAAAGCCATGTGCGCCATTGCCTGCCCGGATGTGGCAGTTATTTCTAATGTGGGATCCACTCACGTTGGTGAACTGGGCAGTCTGGATAATATAGCAAAAGCGAAAAGCGAAATTCTGGAGGACCTGCCGTCCGACGGGTTTGCCGTACTGAACGGGGATCTTCCCAGGGTACGCGCCATGGAGAATAAGCTGCATACGAAAGTAAGCTGGTTCGGGTTTGCCGAAGCAAATGACGTACGGGCAGAGAATGTGGAAATTACCGCAGAGGGAAGCCGTTTTGTATGCAAAACGGCAGACGGAACGGCGGCGTTTTTTATCCCGCAAATCGGCGAGCATAATGTGATGAATGCTTTATCTGCTATTGCAGTTGGCAGGCATTTTGGTGTAAAATTAAATAATATAAAAGAAGCTTTGCAGGGAACGGTATTGACGGGAAGCCGGCAGGAACTTTTGCATTTTGGCAGTTATACAGTGATTAACGATGCTTATAACGCCAGTCCCGCATCTATGGAAGCAGCCTTTGCCACGCTGGCAAGGCTGAAACAGAGCGCAAAACTGCCCTGCCGTACCATTGCGGTGGTGGCGGATATGCTGGAACTGGGAGATACGGCTGCGGAAGCACATCAGAGTGTCGGGCGGATGGCGGCTAAAGCGAAAACCGATATTCTGCTAGGGTATGGGCCGGAAACAAAAGCTACTGTGGAAGCTGCTGCTGCTGAAGGCGTTGCAGCCTGTCATTTTACTGACCGGCAGGGTGCGGCAGATAAGCTGGCAGATATCCTGCAGCCGGGGGATATCGTCCTGCTGAAAGGTTCCCATTCCATGCAGGTATCCGGAATCATCGATCTGGTTTTCAAAAAGTAAATGAGTATTGTAATTTATAGAAAGTAATGTTGTCCGGGAATGACAGGATATCCTGCCATTTTCGAATCAATCAGGAAAGTCTGGTGCGCAGTATGGAAGTAACGGGCATGCAGGTCATTGGGGCGTTGCTGACGTCCTTGATTGTATGCGCAGCGTTGGGTCCGGTATTGATTCCGATCCTACATAAATTGAAGTTCGGGCAGAGTATTCGTGATGTAGGCCCGGCCAGCCACATGAAAAAAAGTGGTACGCCCACCATGGGGGGCATTATGATGCTGTGCGGGCTGTTTGTGGCCATGGTGGTTTGGAACCGTTTTACACCGTTGATCATCATTGCTTTTGTACTGACCTTCGGCCATGCGCTGATAGGCTTTCTTGACGATTATATCAAGGTCGTAATGAAACGGAATCTGGGGCTTACGGCAAAGCAGAAGCTGGCTCTGCAGGTTGCGCTTGCAATGGCGTATATTTATTATGTGGAGCAGCACGCAGGGGCATCCGGCACGGATTTATGGGTCCCGGGGACCGCTGTTTCTGTCCATATGGGCTGGCTGTATTACGTATTGGTACTGCTTCTTCTGGTGGGAACCACGAATGCGGTAAATCTGACGGACGGACTGGACGGGCTGGTTTCCAGCGTCAGCATACCAGTTCTGACTGCATATTCGTATATAGCATGGCAGGCGGGAGAAGGGGATTTGTGCCTGTTTGCGGCAGCCGTTTTGGGAAGTTGTCTGGGTTTTCTTGTCTGGAATCATCATCCGGCCAAAGTGTTTATGGGAGATACAGGATCACTGGCTTTAGGCGGCGCAGTAGCGGCGCTGGCTCTGCTGACCCATACAGAGATCCTGCTGGTTATTATAGGCGGAATGTATGTATTGGAAGCATTGTCTGTTATTATCCAGGTTGTATATTTTAAACATACAGGGGGAAAACGCGTCTTCCGTATGACGCCGATCCATCATCACTTTGAACTGGGCGGATGGAAAGAAACGAAAGTCGTGGCAGTGTTTACGCTGGCGAGCTGTGTTTTCTGTCTGGCCGGCATAGGGCTGTGGTTCCTGGGAAAGGGTGGCATGTAATATGTCCGATATTCAAAATGTAATGGTATTTGGCGCCGGTATCAGCGGCAAAGGCGCGGCGATGGAACTGGTTGAGCAGGGCAGGACGGTTTATCTGTATGATGACACCCCGAAACAGCTGGAACCTGAACTAGAAGAATTACTGGCACGGCAGGGCGGCGGATTTGTCTGCGGAAATCTCGCGGAGACATTGGGGCGGGTGCAGCAGGTCGTATTATCGCCGGCGGTGCCGGGGAATCTTCCGGAGTTGCAAAAAGCCCGTGAAAAGGGCGTGGAGGTCATCAGCGAAATCGAATTGGCCTGGCGCAATTATATCGGACACATGGTGGCCATCACCGGAACCAACGGAAAAACCACTACAACGACTCTTGTCGGCGAAATGCTGAAGACGCTGCCGGTAAAGACGGCGGTGGGCGGCAATATCGGCCGGGCTCTTTCCAGAGAAGTAAAAGGGCTGGATAAGAACAGCTGGGTAGCGGCGGAAGTATCCAGTTACCAGCTGGAAGGCATCAAAGAGTTCTGCCCGGATGTGGCGGCAATCCTGAACCTTACGCCGGACCACATGGAGCGCCATAAAACCATGGAGGAATATGCCCGTTGTAAAAGGAATATTTTCATCAATCAGACTGCCAGACAGATTACGATTTTGAACTATGACGATCCGGAGGTCCGCACCTGGGGGAAATATTCGAAAGGCACATTGTGCTATTTCAGCCGCAAGGCGGCATTGCCGGAAGGCGTTTATATGAAAGACGGCAGTTTTTTCATTAAGTGGAAAAATGCTGTGAAAGAGATTTGCCATAAAAATGAGCTCCAGATTTTTGGCGCCCACAACGAAGAAAATGTACTGGCGGCCATTGCCTGCGGTTTTTTTGCAGGAGTGACCCCGGAAAAAATGCGGGAAACACTGCTGGGGTTTAAGGGCGTGGAACACCGTATCGAATATGTTACGACGATTCACGGAGTCCCGTACTATAATGATTCCAAGGCGACTAATACGGATTCTGTGATCAAAGCGCTGGAAGCGTTTCCCAGCGGACATATCATCCTGCTGGCGGGCGGCCATGACAAGATGACCCCGCTGGAACCCATGATGAACCTGATTCGGGAGAAAACTGACCTGCTGATTCTTCTGGGCGAGGCAAAGGAAAGGTTTTACAAGGCTGCCACGGCAGCCGGCGTTGAGAATATAGTTGTAGTGGATTCTTTTAAAGACGCGGTTGACACGGCTTATGCCAGGGCAAAAGCACCTCAGGTGGTGCTGCTGTCTCCGGCCTGTTCCTCTTTCGATATGTTCCATGACATGGGCGAAAGGGGACGCTATTTTAAGAAACTGGTGCACGAACTGAAATAAAAAAGCAGAATGGAGATCAGAATCAGATGAAGATTATAGTATCCGGTGGCGGTACCGGGGGACACATTTATCCGGCGCTTACCATTGCGGATACAATCAAAAAGCTTTACCCGGAAGCGGAGATACGTTTTGTGGGTACGACCCACGGGCTGGAAAAGGATCTTGTACCCCGCGCGGGTTATCCCATTGATTTTATTGATGTACAGGGGTTCAGGCGGAGCCTGGGCGTGGACACGTTCCGTTCGGTATATAAGCTGTTCATCGGTCTCGGGGACGCAAAAAAACTGCTGGCAGTCCATAAACCGGACCTGGTCATTGGTACGGGCGGTTATGTATGCGGGCCTGTCGTATTTCTGGCGGCTATGCAGGGAATCCCATCCTGCGTGCAGGAACAGAATGCCCTGCCGGGGGTGACCAACAAGATATTGTCTCATTTTGTCAAAAAAATATTTTTAGGATATAAAGAAGCGGACAAATATTTTAAGGGAAAAGCACAAAAGGTTTTTACAGGAAATCCGATCCGGGAAGAAATTTTAAGTCATACCCGCTGGGAAGCTCTGAAGTTCTTCCAACTGGATATGAATAAAAAGACGATCCTGATCGCCGGCGGAAGCCTGGGCGCCGCGTCCATTAACAAAGCCGCGTTCCAGTTGGAAAAGGATCTTTCCGGGAGGGACGATGTGCAGATACTGCACGCCACCGGAAAAAATAATTACGAAGCCTATATGAAGCAGGTTGAGGAAGCGGGAGGATTTAAGCCGAATATCCACGTATCGCCTTATTTGTACGATATGCCCATGGCGCTGGCGGCAGCCGATCTTGCGGTGTTCCGGGCCGGTGCTATCGGTCTTGCGGAACTGACGGCAAAAGGGATTCCGTCTATCCTGATACCGTTCCCGTATGCAACGGGCAACCATCAGGAATTCAATGCCAGGGCGCTGGAATCAGCCGGTGCAGCGCAGGTGATTTTAGACAGGGAACTGACAGGAGAGGCTCTTCACGAAAAGGTTGAGCGTCTGCTGCTTCATGATAAAGAGCTGCGGCAAATGCAGCAGGCTGCGGCGAAAGCCGGACGGCCGGAGGCCGCTATGGAAATAGCAAAACAGGCAACAGCTTTGATAAATACAAGGGAATCCTGACCGTATGACTGAATGCCGGCAGGCACGACTGTATGGCCGGCATGAAAGAATGCAAGGGAACCCAAAAAGCGGAGGTAAAGCAGATGTTGGACAAGTACAGACATATCCACTTTATCGGTATCGGAGGCGCCGGTATGAGCGCGTTGGCTTATGTGCTGGTAAAACGCGGCTTTGACGTAACAGGCTCCGATCTGCAGGCCGGGCATATGGCCTATGAGCTGGCGGAAGCGGGTGCTTTGGTCTATATGGGGCATGATGATTGTCAGATTGAGGGAGCAGAGGCCGTGGTTGTTTCCTCTGCCATTCCCAAAACAAATCCGGAACTGGTTGCTGCCCGCAAGAAGAATATTCCTGTTTTACACCGCAGCGATGTGCTGATGGCGCTTCTGAACGGCGAGGGAACAAAAGGGGTCGCCGTAGCAGGTGCCCACGGTAAAACCACAACCAGCGCCATGATTGGCGTAATTGCGGCCGAAGCGGGTATCGATCCGACGGTTGTGATTGGCGGTGATGTGACGGCGCTGGGAGGGAATGCGCGGAACGGTGAAAGCGAATGGGTCGTAGCGGAAGCGGACGAAAGCGACGGTTCTTTCTTAAAATTTACCCCGTTTATTCCTGTTATTACCAATATTGAAGACGATCATCTGGACCATTACGGGACGGAAGAGAATATTTATCAGGCCTTTAAAGAATACCTTTCCCACATGAGAGATGGTGGGACTGCTGTTCTGTGCCTGGATAACGAAAAAGTGCGCCGCCTGTCGGAAGAAACGGAACTTCCTTTTATTACCTACGGTTTGACAGAGGATTGTGATTTTTGCGCAAAGAATATCCGGCACAGTGTAGAAGGTACGGACTATGACCTGTATCACGGGGGCGCGAAATTAATCTCTGTGCATCTGATTGTGCCGGGCAGGCATAATGTGCTGAATTCGCTGGGGGCTTTTGCGGCTGCCTCCCTGATGGGTATCTCGCCGGAAGTCAGCGTGGATGCGCTGGCAAAATTCTCCGGAGCCAAACGTCGTTTTGAAACAAAAGGCAAGGAAAACGGAATCTGGATCGTGGACGATTACGCACACCATCCTACCGAGATTATGGCAACGCTGCAGGCAGCGAAGGAAACCGGGGCAAAACGGATCGTATGCGTATTTCAGCCCCACCGGTACAGCCGGACGAAGCTGTTATACGAAGAGTTCTGTAAATGCTTTACCAACTGTGACAAACTGATTCTGACTCATATTTATTCTGCCGGTGAGGCACCGATTCCCGGTGTCAGCGGCAGGGGGCTGGCGGAATCCATAAAAGTCACTACGGGGCAGGACGTTATGTACATTGACAGTTTTTCCAGAGTGGAAGAACATCTCTTTAAAAACTGCAAAGAAGGCGACCTGGTCATCACCATGGGGGCCGGGGATGTGTTCCGGATCGGTGAAGAACTGGTAAAAGAGTTCAGGCAAGTGGAAAAATAAAGTGGAGAAATGATATGGATAAAGACAAAACAGTGGCCGTCGTGATGGGTGGTCCTTCGGCGGAAGAACAGATATCCCTGTCCACGGGTCACGCTATGGCGTCAGCGTTGCGGGGTAAAGGTTATAACGTGAAGGAAATCCGACTGGTGCCGCATAATTTTTCCGAGCAGGTGAAGGAAAGCGGCGCGGATGTGGTGGTGATTGCCGTGCACGGTTTATACGGCGAGGACGGAAGGCTGCAGAGCGCGTTGGAAATGATGGGGATTCCCTATACTGGTTCCGGCGTACTGGCCAGTTCCGTGAGCATGAACAAACTGGCTGCCAAACGGGTATTCCTGGGCAGCAACATCCCGACACCGGATTATATTTTCCTGCATCGCCGGGACCGGGGAAAACAGGATATGATCAAAGCCATCACGGATAAATTTTCTCTGCCGGTAGTTGTGAAACCTGTATCCCAGGGAAGTTCGCTGGGTGTTACCATTGAAAAGGAAATTTCTGGTCTTCAGAAAGCACTGGATGAGGCGTTCCAATACGATGAAGAAGTGCTGGTGGAGGAGTATATCGCCGGGCAGGAAACATCTGTATGCATGATGCGCTTAAAAGACGGTTCCGTTAAAGTCTGGCCTGTGATTCTGATACATCCCCATGCGGAATGGTACGATTTTAATGCCAAATATTCGGCGGGCGGCGTGGATCATCTGGTCCCGGCGCCGTTGCCGGAGGATATTACCCGGACGCTGAAAGACATTTCCGTGAAGGCCTTTGAAGTCTTGGGCTGTGCCGGTGTGGCCCGCACGGACTGCATGATTGACAAGGACGGCAAATGTTATGTGCTGGAGATGAATACAGTCCCCGGCATGACACCTACCAGCCTGGTGCCGGATGCAGCCAGGGCAGAAGGTACGGACTTTGGCGACTTATGTGAAATGATATTGGAAACAGCGCATCTGTAAGGATAAATTTGCATATCCCGGAGGCTTTGAGTATGGGATCTTCTCAGGAAAGACTGCAGGCAGACCATCGCCGCAAACGGCTGAATGATATAGTATGGCTTTTAGGCCTGCTGCTTTTTGCCGCTCTTGTGGTTGCCGGCTGGAAATATGTGCACCGGCCGGACTTTGCCTATGGGGATATCGTGATTCACGGAAGCAGACAGTTCACCCGGGAAAAGATATTGCAGATGGCAGACGCCAGGGAACCGGTTAATCTGTTTCTGGTTTCCAAAAACAAAATCGTGACATCGCTGCAGGGGGATGTGAGAGTGGAGAGCGCGGAAGCCCATTATGATTTCCCCTCTGTACTGAACGTGTATATCAAAGAACGAAAGCCCGTTTTATATGTAATAACGGATTACGGCAATTATGCCAAGCTGGATAAGACAGCTTTGGTCATGGAAATGACTGACGGCATCAAAGACGCGTCTGTTCCCCGTCTGGCAGGCGTTGCCTGCGGCAATGCGTTTATCGGGGACACCCTGCAGAACGATATGATCCGGGAAGTGCTGAAATTTATGGATAAACTGCAGCCAGACGCAAAGGAACAGATTGCGGACCTGAGCGTGGACACGGAAAAGAAACTGACCGTACACATGCGGTACGGTTTTCCGGTTATTTTGGGTCCTGTCAACGAACTGGCCGGGAAGGCGGAACTGTTCATGACCGTCTTTAACGAGATGAAAGGAAAAAAGGTGCAGGTCGAGTATATGGACCTGCAGTACAGCAAGCCCTTTGTCCGCCTGAGGCAGCAGGCACAATAAAGTGAAACCGCTGATTGCCCAAATCCATGATTTGTATTATTATATTAAATATACGGGAGAACAAAAACTGCAGGGATGCCTGTTTACGGAACAGGTTGCAGAAAAGAGGAACTACAGATGATGACAGTAAAAAATAAACATACCAGAATATTAATATTTCTGGTATGTATTATTTTGGGCTATATGATCACCATGCAGCTGAGATCACATAATCAATATCAGAATCTGGCGATACAGCGCGCGGAAGATTTAACGGTCCGCCTGAAGGAAGTGCAGGATGACAGGGATAAGCTGGCAAAAGAGCTGGATGAGTACAGGGCAGGCCGGATATCCGGGGCTGCGCAGAAAGAGATGGACGACCTGAAAGCCCGGGCGGGCGAAACGGAAATGGAAGGGAAGGGGATTGTTTTTACTCTTGATGACAGCAAACAGGCTGCCAAAACCGGGGAAAACAAAAATCTTTATATTATCCACGATGAAGACCTGCTTCGTGTGGTAAACGAGTTGCGCGCCGCCGGAGCGGAAGCAATTTCCCTGAACGGACAGCGGTTGATCGGTTCCAGTGAGATTCGTTGTGTCGGTCCCACAGTCCTTGTCAATGAGAGACGGCTGGCAGCACCCTTTGTCATTTTGGCAATCGGTAATCCCCAGACGCTGGAAAGCTCCCTGAAATTGCGCGGAGGGGTTATTGAAAACTTTAAGTTCTGGGGCATCAGGGCGGATGTCGTGCAGTCAGACAAAGTAAGGGTTCCTGCGTTTAAAGGAAAACGTACTTTTGAGTTTGCAAAAGCAGTGTCCGAAGAAGAAAAGAAGGAAGCAGGCCAGACCGTGACGGTTGACAGAGGAACTTCTGAAAAAATATCTGGTGCAGATGCAGAAAAATCCGAAGGCCGGCAGGCCTCGCAGAAGAATGCCGGAGGTGCCCAATGATTTATGCGATTATCGGCCTGATTTTTGGCATTGTGGGAGGCGTTCTGACCCCGGGCTTTATTCCTAAAATTTACGCTCCCTATTTTTCTGTAGCGCTGATGGCGGGACTTGATACCGCTTTCGGAGGACTTCGTGCGGCGATGGAAGGCGACTATGACAATCTGGTGTTTATTTCCGGTTTCGTCGTCAACATTCTCCTGTCTGTATTTTTCTGTTACGCGGGAATCAAGATGGATATCGATTTCTATCTGATAGTAATTCTGGTCTTGGGCATGCGGATTTTTAACAATCTGGCTATTATCCGCCGGTTGTATCTGAAAAAATAAGAGTAATTATGAAATATGTTTGAACTCCGTAAGGTGCAGCAGGAAAAAGTACTTTTTATAAAGAATTTCTTTTCAGCTTTTACATAATTTGCTTTTTTATTTTTGAATTGGATGGTATAATAACAACAGGTAGTATTATTAAGTAGGGGGATACCGAATATGTTTGAAGATATCATGAATAATCCGGCTGATTCCGGCATCACTCCGGAAACGCTGGCGAAGATCAAAGTCGTTGGTGTAGGCGGTGGCGGTAATAATGCGGTAAACCGCATGATCACCTCCGGGCTGCAGGGCGTGGAGTTTATCGCGATTAACTGCGATGCCCAGGCACTGCTGCTCTCCAAAGCGCAGAACCGTATCCAGATCGGGGAAAAGCTGACCAAAGGTCTGGGCGCCGGAGCCAATCCGGAAATCGGGCAAAAGGCTGCGGAAGAATCCAGAGAGCTCCTGGTTGAACAGTTACGGGGCGCGGACATGGTTTTCGTAACTGCAGGTATGGGCGGCGGCACGGGAACCGGTGCGGCTCCCATCGTGGCGGAATGCGCCCGGGAAGCAGGCGCGCTTACTGTCGGCGTAGTGACCAAGCCATTTTCCTTTGAAGGCAAACGCCGGATGAATCAGGCGGAAGCCGGCATCGTGAATTTAAAAGACCGTGTAGATACGCTGATTACTATTCCCAATGATCGCCTGCTGCAGGTCATCGACCGCAGGACCAGTATGCTGGATGCGTTCCGCATTGCTGATGATGTATTGCGTCAGGGCGTTCAGGGCATTTCCGATTTGATTTCCGTTCCCGGTCTGATCAACGCTGACTTCGCGGACGTAAAAACCATTATGTCCAATGCAGGTTCTGCGTTAATGGGTATCGGTACCGCCAAAGGTGAAAACGGCGCAGTGGCAGCCGCGGAAGCGGCTATCAAGAGCCCGTTGCTGGAAGCATCCATCGAAGGGGCCCGGGGCGTGCTGTTCAATATCACCGGCGGCAAAGATCTGTCCCTGTTTGACGTTACGGAAGCATCGAACATCATTACGGAAGCCGTGGATCCGGACGCCAATATTATCTTTGGCGCGGTCATCGACGAAAAACTGGATGACGAGATTCGCGTAACCGTGATCGCAACCGGCTTTAACGGGAAGAACCCGGCTTTGACGGGTCAGGCGACTATCCAGAAGGCCGGCATAAAAGTTACGCCGCGTCCGGCGGTTCCCAAACCGGCCCCCAAACCGGTACAGGCACCTCCCGCGCCGGGACCGAAACCTATCATTAATCCTAATCCGTTCCCTTCAACTCCGGAGGTCCCGCCCTGGATCCGCTGAGTATTTCGTAAAACCATGCGGCAGTGTAATACTGCCGCTTTGTTATATTCTGTTACTGACTCCAATCTGCTTTTACTCCGTCGATGAAAGGATAGTGTACTTATGAGATGTCCGTTTTGTTCTTTTGAAGACAGCCGGGTAATCGATTCCCGCTCCGTTGAAAGCGGCGCGTCTATTCGCCGCCGCCGGGAGTGTCCCAAGTGCGGCCGGCGTTTTACCACGTATGAGAAATATGAAGAAACACCGCTGGTGGTCAATAAGAAAGACGGACGTCGGGAACTGTTTGATGGTGGAAAGTTGTTCGGCGGATTGCTGAAAGCGTTTGAGAAACGGCCCGTTTCAACGGAAACTGTGCAGGACATTGCGCATGAGATTGAACGGGAACTGCGCCTTAAAGGTGAGTCGGAAGTCACCAGCCGGGAAATCGGGGAACTGGTTATGGAACATCTGGAAAAGACGGACCAGATTGCGTATGTCCGCTTTGCGTCGGTATACAGACAGTTTGCGGACGTGCAGAACTTCATGCAGGAACTGCAGCGGATCATGGAAAACAATAAGAAGGATAACAAATAGAAGATTTTTTGCAGAAAACCCTTTTACCCCTTGCAAACACTGATTAATACTGATATTATATTTTTGAACCCAGTAGTCATGCACTCTCACAATATTTTTGAAAAGGAGCGTACATCATGAACAAAAAAGAACTCGTAGCTGCAACCGCTGAAGCAAGCGGCATGCCCAAAAAATGTGTTGAAATGGTTCTGAAAGCCCTCACCGCAAACGTGATTGCTGAAGTTGCTAAAAAAGGTAAAGTTCAGCTGATCGGTTTCGGCACCTTCGAAGCCCGTGCACGCGCTGCCCGTACCGGCAAGAACCCGCAGACCGGCAAACCCATTAAAATCGCTGCGGCAACGGTTCCTGCGTTCAAGGCTGGCAAAGCATTCAAAGATGCGGTTAATAAACCGGCAAAAAAGAAAGCTGCCAAAAAAGCGAAATAATAATGTAATGTAATGAAACACCCGCCTGTTTTTCAGGCGGGTGTTTTTGTATGTGTGGGCAGTAGGGCTGTACGTATCAGCCCGCTGCCGTTTTTTTACTGCAAATCATCCCCTGTAAAACAAAAAACCTGCCTACGCAGTAAGCAGGATGTTTTGTCAGGAACAATTACTGTACCTTGTTAACTTTTTTAGCCAGTTTAGATTTTTTGCGGGCAGCGGCATTCTTGGAAATAACACCGTCCTGAGCC
This sequence comes from Succiniclasticum ruminis DSM 9236, assembly GCF_900112895.1. Taxonomy (GTDB): domain Bacteria; phylum Bacillota; class Negativicutes; order Acidaminococcales; family Acidaminococcaceae; genus Succiniclasticum; species Succiniclasticum ruminis. The sequence continues at coordinate 82,185 of NZ_FONL01000004.1, forward strand.
GCTTTATCCAGCAAGCTGGAAGCGTTCTTTAACGTAACTTCGGCTTCCGCTTTGTTTCCTTCGGCAACTTTAGCTTCTACTTTTTTGGCAACCGTGCGTACGGCGCTTTTCTTGGCTGCGTTGGTGGCGCGGCGTTCAGCGTCGGTCTTTACGCTGCGGATAGAAGATTTAATGTTAGGCAACAGATTCACCTCCTACTATAACTTTTACCAGAGTATTTTACCACGTGAGTTTAGTTTATGCAAGATGATTTTGCAATTCCTGAAATATTTCTTTTATAAATTTTGAATATCGTATATAATTATTAAGTAACAATGAAATACCGGCAGGCATGATAAGCCGTAAGTATCCGCTGATTGATGCAGTTACTTACGGCCAACGGCAGCCTGCTTAGAAAAGAACACTGCTTACAGAAAGGAACGGCATAAGCCGCTAGAATAAAATGCAGAAAGACCACATCCGTAATTTTTCTATTATTGCCCATATTGATCACGGCAAGTCGACTCTGGCCGACCGCTTAATTGAAATGACCGGAACCTTATCCAAACGCGAGATGGAGGAGCAGATCCTGGATTCCATGGACCTGGAAAAGGAACGGGGCATTACGATCAAGGATCAGGCGGTGCAAAGCATTTACCGTGCAAAAAACGGCGAAGACTACATGCTGAACTTTATTGACACGCCGGGCCATGTGGATTTTAACTATGAAGTGTCCCGTGCCTTGGCTGCCTGCGAAGGGGCCCTGCTGGTCATTGACGCCAGCCAGGGCATCGAAGCCCAGACCCTGGCCAATACCTATCTGGCGCTGGATAACAATCTGGAGATTATTCCGGTCATCAACAAAATCGATCTGCCCAGCGCCGACCCGGATAAGGTACGTAAGGAAATTGAAGATGTCATCGGCATCGACGCCAGCGAGGCGGTGCTTTGCAGTGCCAAGACCGGGGAAGGGGTAGAAGATATCCTGGAGGCCATCGTGGAACGGATTCCCGCTCCGGTGTGTGACGATAACAAACCGTTAAAGGCGTTGGTGTTTGATTCCAAATTTGATTCCTACAAAGGTGTGCTATTATATTTGCGTGTCTATGACGGAACGATCCGCAAGGGCATGAAGATTGAGATGATGGCAACAGGCGCCACTTATGAAGTAACGGAGGTAGGCGTGTTCAAGCCTGCTCCCGTTAATGTGGATGTACTGACAGCCGGTGAAGTAGGTTTTCTGGCGGCCGCCATCAAAACGGTCGGCGAGGCCCGGGTGGGGGATACGGTGACGGATGCCGTCCATCCGGCGGACGAGCCGTTGCCGGGCTATCGGAAAGCTACGCCTATGGTGTTCTGCGGTCTGTATCCGGTAGAAAATACGGATTATGACAATCTGCGGGACGCATTGGAAAAACTTCATCTGAATGACGCGGCCCTGCTGTTTGAGCCGGAAACATCTACCGCGTTGGGTTTTGGTTTCCGCTGCGGTTTCCTTGGGCTCCTGCATATGGACGTCATCAAAGAAAGACTGGAACGAGAGTATAAATTAGACCTGATCACTACCGCGCCTAACGTAGTGTATCAGATTGACAAGACCAACGGCGATATTGAACTGGTGGATAATCCTTCTGCCTTCCCGGATCCTACGGTTATCGCGACGGTATCGGAACCTTATGTGACGGCGACGATTATCGTGCCCAAGGACTATGTGGGGGCGGTCATGGAACTGTCGCAGGAAAAGCGCGGGGAATACCAGAACATGACCTATCTGGATGAGGACAGGGTCATGATCCATTATTCGCTGCCCTTGTCGGAGATCATTTACGATTATTTTGACCGTTTGAAGAGTTGCAGCCGGGGCTATGCTTCCCTGGATTACGAACTGTCCGGCTACAAGCCCAGCGACCTGGTGAAAGTGGATATTCTGCTGAACGGGGATCCGGTGGATGCCCTGTCGGCCATCGTACACCGGGAGAATGCCCAGGTACAGGGACGCCGGCTGGTGGAACGGCTGCGGAGCCTGATTCCCCGCCAGCAGTTCTCCATCCCGGTACAGGCGGCCATCGGCAACAAGGTCATCGCCCGGGAAGATGTGGCGGCGCTCCGCAAAGACGTGCTGGCCAAATGTTACGGCGGCGACATCACCCGGAAACGGAAACTGCTGGAAAAACAGAAAGCCGGCAAAAAGCGTATGAAGCAGGTGGGCACGGTGGAACTGCCCCAGGAAGCCTTCATGGCAATTTTAAGTATGGATAAGAAGAAGTAAAACAATGGAACGTTGGGAACAGTTTCAAGGGGTATATGTACATACCCCTTTTTGTTTGCAAAAATGTTTATACTGTGATTTTCCGTCTTATGCCGGGTTTCCGGAAGAAGTGAGGCAACGATATGTGGATGCGCTCTGCAGGGAAATCGAGGTTCGCTCCTTACAGCGTGAGCTGCCGGTTGCGGAAAATGCGACGATGTATTTCGGCGGGGGTACACCCACGGTTCTTACTGTAGAGCAGATTGGAAAAATCGTTTCAACCCTTAAGCATTGCGGTTGGTGGAACGATCCTGCGGAAGCGACCGTTGAAGCGAATCCCGGAACAGTAAATGCTGGAAAGCTGAAGGCACTGCGCGAGATTGGCTTTGACCGGACCAGTTTAGGCGTACAGTCTTTGCAAAATAAGGAACTGCTGGCACTGGGACGCGTCCATACGGCAGAGCAGGCGCTGTATGCAATAGAAGAGGCGAAGCAGGCCGGCTTCCGGCGTATTAATGCGGATCTGATGTCCGGTATTCCCTGTCAGACGGTGGAGTCCTTCCGCGACACAATGGATAAGATCTTGCAGATGAACCTGTCGCACATTTCCGCTTACAGCCTGATTTTAGAAGAAGGAACGCCGCTGGAACGAATGGTCAGGGGAGGCAAGGTGCAGCTGCCGGATGAAGAAGTTTCTTATAATATGTATGCAATGACAACGGACGTTTTGGCGAAAGCCGGTCTGCAGCGTTATGAGATTTCCAATTATGCTGTGCCGGGAGAAGAATCGCTTCATAATATAGTGTACTGGCATTATGAACCGTACGCGGCTTTCGGCGTGGGCGCCTGTTCGTTTACCGGGACAGAACGGCGGACGAATACGGCTGATGTGCTGCGATATATTCAAGGGTCAGCCAAGCTTTCGCTTTCTGCTCTCAAAACTGACAGCGGTCAGTGGCAAACCGAACACCTTGACCGTAAAACACAGATAAGTGAAGCAATGATTATGGGCCTGCGTATGACTGACGGTGTGAACCTGCAGAAAATACAGCAACGATTTGGTATTGACATATTGGAAAGCTATGGTAAGGAAATTCAGACCCTGCTGGACAGGAAGATGGCAGAATGCGAGGGCAGAACGCTGCGTCTGACCTCATACGGGATGCGATACGGCAACCGGGCCTTTGAAGCATTTATTTGAGGTGAATGCAGGAACCCGGTTTTTCGCGCGTCTGTGAAAACTGATTAAAATGTGTTACACCGCGACATCTCGCAACAGACACCTGTACCTGAAAGGGTGCAGGTGTTTTTACTTTACATCGGGACATTCCGTTCCAAAACTATGAAGTTTGTGTGAATTGCATGGTAAAAAATAAAAATTTAACTTTTTGACTATTGACATTCTTCCGGTCCGGTGCTATTCTTACATTGTGAAAGATGTTAGCACTCTGCACACATGAGTGCTAACAAAAACAAGAAACACGAAGGAGGCCGGCAACAAAAGCCTCCTGAACAAAGATGAGGTGGGATTATGTTAAACGACCGTAAACGGAAAATCCTGCAGATCATCATCGAAGACTACATTGAAACTGCGGAACCGGTGGGTTCGCGAACCATTGCCCGCAAACATAATCTGGGATTGAGTCCGGCCACCATCCGTAACGAGATGAGCGATCTGGAACTGTTAGGCTACCTTGAACAGCCCCATACCTCGGCAGGGCGTGTTCCTTCGGCGCAGGCATACCGCCTGTATGTGGATTCCATGGTGGATTCCATGAAGGAAGAACCCGGCGTGCTGACGGAAAACGACATGGCGCTGATCAACAGCTGGTATAAAGAACGCATCCGAAACATGGATGACATTTTCAAATCCACTGCCAAGATCCTGTCCCGCATGACCCAGAATGTTTCACTGGTGCTGGCCAACAAAAAATCCACGGCCCGGTTCAAATACTTGAAGTTTTTACCCCTGAGCGACACCCAGGCGATTATGTGCATCGTCACGGATGACGGGGCCATGGACAATGGGCTCATTGATATCCCGGCAGGGATGAGCAGCGCCGAACTGGATTACCTTTCCGGCAAGATGAGCAACCTGCTGGAAGGCAGAAGACTCACAGAGATTACGGGCGACCTGCTTCAGGAGGTGTACTCCGCTGTATCCGAAGACGAAGTGATGCTGGCTTCCCTGAAGAAGGCCATCAGCAATATCGCCGCGAAAAACAGTGAGCAGAAAGTGTTCCTGGGCGGCGCCAAGCAGCTGCTGAACCAGCCGGAGTTCCAGGATGTGAGCAGGGTGAAAAACCTGCTGGGGATCCTGGAAGAAGAAAAAGTGGTGAAGGATATCCTGAACGCCGGGGACGGCTCCGGCCTGAAGGTGACCATCGGCAGCGAGAACAAGTTCACCGGTATCAAGGACTGCAGCATGGTCCAGGCTACCTACCGGCTGAACGGACAGATCGTAGGGACTATGGCGGTGCTGGGGCCTACCCGGATGGAATACCGCAAGGTCATCGCGGTGATGAATTATCTGCACAAGTATCTGGAAACCATATTGAAAGACCCGAAGTGATTGATAGATTGACAGACAAGAAACCCAAAAGGAGGAACAGCGTTGTTTACGAGGAAGAGTGAAGAAGAGATCCGGGAAGCGACTGATCCGAACCGGAACGCAACTGTGCAGAACGGAGAGGAAGCCGCAGCCGGAAATGCGCCGGAAGAGGCGGAAGCCCCGGGAACCGGAAACGGGGAAGGGACGGCCGGAAATGCTGCAGAGGAAGCAAAGCCGGAGGAAACAGCAGAAGAAACGCTGGAAGATGTTCAGGCGAAACTGACAGCCACGGCGGCTTTGCTAAAAACAAAAGAGGAAGAAACGACGGAAATCAAAAACCGGTTGCTGCGCCTCCAGGCGGATTTCGATAATTTCCGCCGCCGCAACACAGCGGAGCGGGAAGAGCTGGCTACGTATGTGACCATCAGCGTGGTCAACAAGTTTTTACAGATTCTGGATAACTTCGAACGGGCGGAAGCCGCGGCGGAAAACGCGACGGACGTGCAGAGCGTGGTGGACGGCATGGCCGGCATCCAGAAGCAGTTTGTAAAAACACTGGAAGACTTGGGCGTGAAGGAAATCCCCGCCCAGGGTGAAAAGTTTAACCCCAATTTTCACGAAGCGGTGATGCGGGGGCAGAACCCGGAGATGGAAGACGAGACCATTGACATGGTTTTTGAAAAAGGCTACCAGCTCCACGACAAAGTGGTGCGCCATAGCAAGGTGCGCGTCATCAGCAACGAGTAACGGTTAACGGATTTAAGCAAAAGCGGGTGCCGGTGTTGCAATAAGAAGAGCAGGCGCGGCAACATAAAAATGTTTAAGTTATGAACCGCAAGGTTCAAAGATTTATAAAGTGTTTTATTAATTCAGTTTAAAATTTAAGGAGGAATACATCATGTCTAAAGTAATTGGTATTGACTTAGGTACTACGAACTCTGTTGTTGCAGTAATGGAAGGTGGCGAACCCACCGTTATCACGAACCCGGAAGGCAGCCGTCTGACTCCTTCTGTAGTTGGTTTCACGAAAGACGACCAGCGTCTGGTTGGTCAGATGGCAAAACGTCAGGCGATTTCCAATCCGGCCCGTACCGTAAGCTCCATTAAACGGCACATGGGCGAAGCCGGTTACCGCGTGGAAATCGGTGACAAGAAATTCTCCCCGGAAGAAATCTCCGCCATGATCCTGCAGAAGCTGAAAGCGGACGCGGAAAAATATCTGGGAGAAACCGTAACCCAGGCGGTCATCACCGTTCCGGCTTACTTCTCCGATTCCCAGCGTCAGGCTACCAAGGACGCTGGCAAGATTGCCGGTCTGGAAGTGCTGCGTATCATCAACGAACCTACGGCGGCTTCCCTGGCTTACGGTATTGACAAGACCGACGACCACACCATCCTGGTATATGACCTGGGCGGCGGCACCTTTGATGTCAGCATCCTGGAACTGGGCGATGGCGTATTCGAAGTAAAAGCCACCAACGGCGATACCCATCTGGGCGGCGACGATTTCGACGACCGCATCATGAACTGGATGGTTGCGGAATTCAAGAAAGAAAGCGGTATTGACCTGTCCAACGACAAGATGGCCATGCAGCGTCTGCGTGAAGCAGCGGAAAAGGCCAAGATTGAACTGTCCAGCATGGTGACCACCAACATCAACCTGCCGTTCATCACGGCTGGCGCTGACGGTCCGAAACATCTGGATATGAACCTGACCCGCGCCAAATTCGAAGAGATGACAGCAGATCTGGTAGAACGGACCATTGGACCGACCAAACGGGCACTGAGCGATGCAGGCCTGTCTGCCAGCGATATCAACAAAGTTATCCTGGTTGGCGGTTCTTCCCGTATCCCTGCGGTACAGGAAGCTATCAAACGGGTGATGGGCAAAGAGCCTACCCGCAACGTAAACCCGGACGAATGCGTAGCCATCGGCGCTGCCATCCAGGCCGGCGTACTGGCAGGCGAAGTAAAAGACGTACTGTTGCTGGATGTAACGCCGCTGTCTCTGGGCATTGAAACCCTGGGCGGTGTGTTCACCCGCATCATCGACCGCAACACCACCATTCCGACTTCCCGGAAGCAGGTGTTCTCTACAGCTACGGATAACCAGCCTTCCGTTGATATCCATGTGTTGCAGGGCGAACGAGATATGGCGGCAGACAACAAGACCCTGGGTCGTTTCGAACTGGGCGGCATCCCGGCAGCTCCCCGCGGAGTTCCGAAGATTGAAGTTGCGTTTGATATCGATGCCAACGGTATCGTAAACGTAAGCGCCAAGGATCTTGGCACCGGCAAGGAACAGAAGATTACCATTACTTCTTCCGGTACCCTGAGCAAGGACGAAGTAGACCGCATGGTAAAAGAAGCGGAAGCCAACGCGGAAGCGGACAAAAAACGCAAGGAAGGCGTAGAGATCCGCAACCAGGCTGATTCTCTGATTTACCAGGCGGAGAAGACCATCAAAGATATGGAAGGCAAAGGCAAGGACGACCTGATCGCCAAAGTAAAATCCGCGATGGAGACCCTGAAAGCCGATCTGAAGGGTAACGACAACGACAAGATCAAAGCTTCCACCGAAGCGCTGACCAAACCGTTATATGAACTGTCCGCTGAACTCTACAAACAGGCGGAAGCCAATAAGGGCGACGCAGGGGCTGCCGGTGCATCCGGCGCGCAGGGCGCAGGCGAAGGCAAAAAGCCCGAAGACGATGTGGTTGACGCGGAAGTTGTTGACGATAAGAAATAAAATCAGCGGGATGGGATAAAACAATGGCTGAAAAAAGAGATTTTTATGAGGTGCTTGGCGTCTCCAAAGACGCCAGCGCCGATGATATCAAAAAAGCATATCGCAAGCTGGCACGCAAGTACCATCCTGATTTGAACAAGGATAATCCGGAAGCCGCTGAAAAGTTCAAGGAATGCAGCGAAGCGTACAGCGTCCTTTCGGATGAACAGAAGCGTGCCCAGTATGACCAGTTCGGCATGGCGGCCTTTGAAAACGGCGGCGCGGGTGGTGCCGGCGGTTTCGGCGGGTTTGAAGGCTTTGGCGGTTTTGGTGCCGGCGGTTTCGGCAACGGCATGGAGGACATTTTCGATATGTTCTTCGGCGGTGCCGGCGGACGGCGTGGCAGCCAGGCTGACAAAGGACCCCAGCGGGGCGGCGACCTCCGTTTTGACCTTAACCTGACCTTTGAGGAGGCAGCCTTTGGCGTAGAAAAAGAGATTTCCCTGTACCGGGATGAAACCTGTGACCATTGCCACGGCGACGGTGCGGAGCCCGGTTCCAAAGTGGAAACCTGTCCGGACTGCCATGGTACCGGCCAGATCCGCGTGGTGCAGAACACGGTGCTTGGGCAGATGCAGACCGTACGGCCCTGTCCGAAATGCCATGGGGACGGTAAGATTATTTCCGACCCCTGCCATGAATGCCGCGGTACAGGAACTGTTAAGAAACAGAAGAACCTGAAAGTAAAAGTTCCGGCTGGCGTGGCCGACGGTTCACGTTTACGTGTGGCTAACGAAGGCGCTGCCGGCGCCAAGGGCGGACCGAACGGCGATCTGTACGTTTACCTGTTCGTGAAACCTCATAAATTCTTCGAACGGGACGGCAATGATGTGTACTGCGAAGTGCCCATCAACATTGTGCAGGCTTCTCTGGGCGCCGAGGTGGAAGTACCTACTCTGGACGGCAAGGTTGTCATGAAGGTTCCGGAAGGGACCCAGCCGGGCCGCGTGATGCGACTGCGTGGCAAAGGGATTCCGCGGCTGCGGGGAACCGGCCGGGGCGACCAGCTGGTGCGCATCAAGGTCGTAGTGCCTACGAAGCTGACGGAACGGCAGAAAGCAGTGCTGCGTAATTTTGCCGACGTAGCCAGGGATAATATTAATCCGGAAGAGAAGAGCTTCCTGAACAAGATCAAGGATTTGTTTAAGTAAGAGAGCAACGGTTTGATTGAGTAAGGGAACTGAACAGGATTACGAATTTGTGTAAGTAAGGAAACCGAGGAAAAGTTAAAAAGAAAGAAGGCTTTCGGTGCGGCTTGCAGAGAATGCAGGCCGTACTTTTTTGTGTTCAGTGCAAAGCGCCGTATTTTATGATAAAATATAATATCAAGACAGGCTATGAGTTTATATTTAACCAATTCTCCTTTTTGATTTATTGTAATGGGGGATACTTCTTATGGCACAGTTTATAACAGATATTTTTGCACAGTTCGACAAAAATCGGGCGCTGCTCAGTGACGGGACGAAAAAAAAACATGACACCATGACCGTCTATTGGGGCGGTATGCTGCATAATAAGAGCGTCTTTTTGCTTCGTTATGTAATCCTGTGTCTGTTTGTGTCGTTTCTGTTTTCTGCAGCATGTACAGCTTGTGGTGAAGCCGCAGTACCGTTTGTCAGGATAGACAGGGACAAACTGAACGGCTGGAAGGGCAAACTGGCCAATGTGAGACTGCTGGCGGATCACCGGTATCAATTTAAGAAAGTGAACCCCAAGTACAGATTTGATCCGGATTTTAAACCTTCCACGGAAGGGCTGGATACACTGTGTATTTCGGGCAGCGCGCAGTTTTCGGGGCCACAGTTCAGGAGGCTTGCTCCTGTCTTGCGGGAATGCGCCAAGGGCAAGGACATATATGTTGTTGATTTGCGACAGGAAAGCCATGTTTTTGTTAACGAAGGAATTCCGCTCTCCTGGTACGGGTCTCACAACTGGGCAAATGAAGGGATGACGCTTAAGGAGGTTGAGGCTGACGAAGCAAAGCGCTTTGGGGCAATGATTGGGAAAACAATTCAGGCGTACACCAGAAAAGGCAATACGCCGATTGACCGAATGGAAATCAATGTTAAAAGCGTTATAACGGAAAAGGAACTGGTTGAAAGCGAAGGATTTAAATATCTGAGGATTCCGATTCGGGACCATATCTGGCCCCCGGCGAAAGATATCGACGGTTTTATATCCTTTGTAAACAGAATTGGCCCGGGTCAGGCCTGGCTGCATTTCCACTGTCATGCAGGTAAGGGACGCACGGGTATCATGATGATGATTTACGATATGATGAGGAATCCGGGCGTGCCGATGAAAGACATTGTAATCCGTCAGACGATGGCGGGAAGCAGCTATCCCCTTTACACCGAGAAATCCAACAGCTATAAAGTACCTCTCTATGAGGAAAAAGCCAGGATGTTGCCCTTGATTTATGAATATGTGCAGGAAAACCGTAAAACGAACTATAAAGTACTCTGGAGTTTATGGTTGAAAAAGAAGAAACAGATTGAGTGGTTTACACTTAATTAAAAGACATGCGAAATTTTAAGCGAGGTTAGTATGCATCGTTTTTTCATTCCGAAGCCTTATAAACAGGAAATGCAGATTACCGGCAGGGACGCCCACCATATTATGGATGTGCTGCGTATGGGTGTGGGAGATCAATTGCAGGTGGTAGCGGATGACGGCATCAGCTTTTTGGGGGAGATTACGGCTGTCAGTACAAATACAGTGACGGTTTCGGCAAAAGAAATCCTGCGGGAAACCCATGAGCCTGATGTGAGTATTTCCCTGCTGCAGGGTCTGGCCAAAGGCGAGAAGATGGAGCTGATTATACAGAAGGCCGTGGAGATTGGCGTTGCGGAAATTTTCCCGCTTGCCATGGATCATTCGGTGGTGGTGCTGGACCGTTCCAAAGCGGGAAAGAAAACAGAGCGCTGGCAGAAAATTGCGGAAGCGGCGGCCAAGCAGAGCAAACGGGATGTGATTCCGGCGGTGCATGAGGTTATGAAGTTGCCTCAGGTTCTGCAGGAAGAAAAATGGGATTTGCTGGTGATTGCGTATGAAAGCGAAAACCGGATCAGTCTGAAGGAAGTGCTGCAGGCTCACAAAAACGCAAAGAGCATCGGCGTGATCATCGGGCCGGAAGGCGGGCTTTCCAATGAAGAAGTAAAAGCTGCGCAGGAAGCAGGCGGCGTTGCAGTGAGCCTGGGGCGGCGGATTTTGCGAACGGAAACGGCCGGGCTGGTGGCGGCCACGGCGATTTTGTATGAAACGGATAATCTGGGGATATGAACATGGAACAGTGGCTGGAAGTCAGCGTAAAAGTGAAACATGAAGCGGAAGAAGTAACGGCAGAAATCTTACGGGAGGCCGGCGCCCGGAACGGAGTGGCCATAGAGGACCCGGTGCTGTATGAAACGGTGCGCAAGTCATTGCCTTTTGAACTTTGCGACCCGCTGCCGGAAGAAACGGATTTATCTGTGGTAACGGTAACGGCGTATTATCCGGAAGATGAAGAACTGCAGAAAAGACTGCAGCGCATCGAAGCGGAACTGACCGCGGTGGAAAAACGGATTGGACGCTTTTGTATCGGGCCCACGCTGTTCCGAAAAGTCAGTGAAACGGACTGGTCGGATGAATGGAAGCAGTACTTCCATGTGACACGGGTGGGGAAACGTATTGTAGTGAAACCATCGTGGGAAAGTTACAAGCCGGAAGCGGAGGACATCGTGCTGGAACTGGATCCCGGTATGGCTTTCGGTACGGGCACGCACCCGACGACGGTTCTTGTCTTGGAAGCCCTGGAAAAAATGGTTCATCCCGACACCGCGGTGTTTGATGTGGGAACGGGCAGCGGCATTTTGGCCATGACGGCGGCAAAGCTGGGCGCAAAAAATGTTAAAGCAGTGGATATAGACGGAGTTGCGGTTCGGACGGCAAAGGAAAATATTGCAAAAGCCGGACTGGCAGACCGCATCGAAGTAAAACAGGGCGACCTGCTGCACGGTACGGAAGGCAAGGCAGATGTGATTGTGGCTAATATCCTGGCGGACATCATCATCCTGCTGTTGCCGGATATTCCCGGCAAGCTGAAAGATGGCGGTCTGTTCTTCGCCAGCGGTATCATTGAAGATTATCAGCAGGACGTAACCGAAGCTGCGGAAAAAGTCGGATTGCGTGTGAAAGAAGTGACCCGCATCAAAGACTGGGTGGGACTGCTGATGGAGAAAGTCAGGAAAGATAAATGAAAAGAATTGCGTTTATGACATTGGGCTGCAAAGTGAATCAGGCGGATACGGCCAGCATGCAGGAACTGTTCCGGCAGGCAGGCTATACCGTTTGCGATTTTACGGAAGAGGCCGATGTATATGTGGTGAATACCTGTGTGGTGACCAACACGGGACAGCAAAAGTCAAGACAGATGATCCGGAGGGCCATCCGTAAAGAAAATGACGCGCTGATCGTGGTGACGGGCTGTTATCCCCAGACTGCCGCAGAGGAAGTGAAAGCCATCGACGGGGTGGACCTGATTATCGGAACCCAGGACCGGGCGAAGATTGTAACGCTGGTGGAAGCGGCGCTGGGAAAGAAGCAAAATCAAATAGAAGACGAAGTGCGCCCCTGGGAACAGGGGGTGCAGTTTGAGGAAATGTCCGGCGGTAATGAAGCGGACAAGACCCGTGCCTATCTTAAAATACAGGAAGGTTGTAACCAGTATTGTTCCTACTGTATCATTCCTTATGCAAGGGGACCGATCCGTTCCCGGAGCCTGCATAGCATCCGGGAAGAAGTGCGGCGCCTGACGGAAGCGGGATATAAGGAAATCGTCCTGATCGGTATCCATCTTGGCTGTTACGGGAAAGAGATGAAAGACGGAACGACATTGTACGATGCAGTGCAGGCAGCTCTTTCCGTTCCTGCCCTGCAGCGCCTCCGTCTGGGTTCTCTGGAATCCGTGGAAGTGGAGGAACGGCTGCTGGATTTGATGGAGGCAGATAAACGCTTGTGTCCCCATCTGCACTTGCCCTTGCAGAGCGGCTGTGATAAAGTTTTAAAAGACATGCACCGGCCGTACAATACGAGTAAGTTTAAAGCATTGCTGAATCAGATCCGCAAAAAAGTTCCGGGGATTGCGGTCACGACAGACGTCATCGTGGGATTTCCCGGAGAAACGGAAGATGACTTTGCCGCAACCTGCAACTTTGTAAAACAATGCGGCTTCGCCAAGATGCACATCTTCCCGTACTCCAAACGGAGAGGTACACCGGCGGCAGTCAGGCAGGACCAGATTCCGGAACCCGTGAAGAAACAGCGGGCGGAAAAACTGGCGGAACTGGACCATGAAATGCAGCAGGCGTATTTTATGGAGAATGTTGGAAAGAGACATACGGTGCTGGTAGAACAGGTCGTATCTGAAACGACGGCAGGCAGCGGTGCAGACAATTCTGAAGTTCTTTTGGTTGAAGGACTGGCAGAAAATTACATCCGTGTAGAATTGCCGGGCAACGCTGATCTCTGTGGCAAGATGGTGGACGTAAAAATCACGGAAGCGTTAATTGACAAGTGTAAAGGCATCATTTTATAATTTTGACAAACTTGTTTAAGGAGGCATTACAATGAGTGACTGTATCTTTTGCAAAATCGCGGCAGGCGAGATTCCTTCCAACAAAGTGTACGAAGACGACAAGATGGTCGCATTCAAGGACTTGGAACCGGCAGCCCCTGTACACGTGCTTTTAGTTCCCAAGACCCATGCTGACAATGTGATGGCAGCTGAACCGGCTCTGGTAGGTTATATGCTGGGCAAGGCTGCGGAGATTGCGGAAAAGCTGGGAATAAAGGAAAGCGGATTCCGTCTTATCATCAACACCGGGAAAGACGGGGGACAGACCGTACAGCATCTGCACATTCATCTGATTGGTGGGAAAGCCATGGGATGGCCGCCTTTCCCGAAGGAATAAATAATTGGACTGTCTTTTGTCATTCCACTTGCGGAGATTTTCCTGTAAGGTGTCATACTTCCACATAACTTGTTTCTTTTCATTTTTTTCACAAAAAACTGTGAAAAGAACAGGATTTGGCGATTCGGATTTATTGACAGATTCTGCCATTTGCGATATAATCTACTGGTAAAATTATGTACAGGTGTTTTATGGCATCTGGATATGATGAAATAAACCGAACACTTCCCTAAGTGTGTGGAGGGAGGGAGATCAGATGGCAGAAGTTAAAGTTGGCAAAGGCGAGTCCCTGGAAAGCGCGCTGCGCCGTTTCAAACGTGCGACCCAGAAGGCTGGCATTCTTTCCGAAGTTAGAAAACGCGAACATTACGAAAAACCCAGTGTTGCGCGTAAGAAAAAATCCGAAGCAGCCAGAAAACGTAAATCCAGATAATTGGAGGCGGGTCGGATGACCACAAAAGAAAAACTGATGGCTGATATGAAGCAGGCGATGAAGGACAGGGAAGCGGGCAAGCTTCGTCTGGAAGTGATCCGGATGGTCCGGTCCGACATCCGCAATGCGGAGATCAACGGAAAAAACAAAGAAGAGCTTATTGAAAATGAAGTACTGGCTGTTATCATGAAGGCAGTCAAAATGAGGGAAGATTCCCTGGCTGAATTCATAAAAGGTAAACGTGAAGATTTGATTGACCAGACCAACAAGGAACTGGAAATTCTGAAAGCGTATTTGCCGGCAGCTATGAGCGATGAAGAATTGACTGGAATCATTAAGGAAGCGATTGCTTCTGTCGGCGCGACAGGCCCGAAAGAAATGGGAAAAGTCATGAAAGCGGTTATGCCTCAGGTGCAGGGACGTGCCGATGGCAAACGGATTAACGCCATCGTGAAAAGCTTATTACAGTAAACAACAAATAACAGTGTCGGAAGGCACTGTTATTTTTTTGTGATAATTCGTGAATTCTATGTGGCAAATAACAATTTTTGTGGCGTCTGCGCTGATAAAATAGTATAATAAAAGTTAAAGAATTCTTATTTGTTAAATAGAAATATATAAACATAAGAAAAGAAATGAACAAAACATCGGGAACGGTTTTGCGAGTTCTTTTCCCGGCTGTGTATTATGGAGGACTTTATGTCAAATTTATTAGTAGGCGGCAGCGCCAGCCTTTTTCTGATTATAATCGGCGTGTTTGTCTTTTTGCAGTTTGTGCCGGTGGGGCTTTGGATTTCAGCCATATCCGCGGGCGTCAGTATCAGCATCTTCAATCTGGTAGGCATGCGGCTGCGCCGGGTACCGCCGGATAAAATCGTATTGCCTTTGATCAAGGCGAACAAGGCAGGTCTTCATGTGAATTCCGATCAGCTGGAAGCTCATTACCTGGCAGGGGGTAACGTGGACCGGGTCATCGATGCCCTGATTGCGGCGCATCGGGCAGCTATTAACCTTACTTTTGAACGGGCCTGCGCCATTGATCTGGCCGGCCGCGACGTGCTGGAAGCGGTACAGATGAGCGTTAACCCGAAAGTCATTGAAACGCCGGTCGTTGGCGCGGTGGCGAAGAACGGTATCGAATTGCGGGTTAAAGCGCGGGTCACCGTGCGCGCCAACATTGAACGGCTGGTTGGCGGCGCCGGAGAAGCGACTGTAATCGCCCGCGTCGGGGAAGGCATCGTTTCCACGGTAGGTTCTTCGGAAATGCACACTGATGTGCTGGAATCACCGGAACATATCTCCAAAACGGTTTTGGATAAAGGGCTGGACGAAGGCACTGCCTTTGAGATTCTGTCCATTGATATTGCAGATGTTGACGTAGGACGCAATATCGGCGCAGCCCTGATGACCGATCAGGCGGAAGCGGACAAACGTATCGCCCAGGCGAAGGCGGAACAACGCCGGGCCATGGCGGTTGCCAAAGAGCAGGAAATGAAAGCTTATACCCAGGAGATGAAAGCCAAGGTCGTGGAAGCGGAAGCTAAAGTTCCGGAAGCCATGGCGGATGCGTTGCGGCAGGGGAATTTGGGCGTGATGGATTATTACCGTATGAACAACATCAATGCGGATACCCAGATGCGCAAGGCGATTTCCGGGACGGATACGCCGGAAGAAGCGTAAGTAAGAGTTGTGCAGCAGGATACAGGCAAATGTTATGTAACGTGAGCCGCAAAGCAGGAGTTGCCAGGTAGTATTGCAGGAGTGTTATCATGTTTTTTAACCGGAATTATATACCGGCAGTTCCCATCCGGGAGGAACAGCGTCTTTCGGAAGAAGAAGAACTGGCCCGGGCGCTGAAACGGGAGGCCCGCATCTTTTTCCCGGATAAGAAGCTGCCCGAATTAGACGAAGAAGAACACGACGCAGTCTGTCGGGAAGAGGACAGCTTACGGAGAGAGACGGACGGAAGCATATCCCGTCACGAAGTGGAGGCTGCGCGGCAGGAAGCAGAACAGATTGCCAGAACCAGGCAGCAGTTGCAAAACAGCGGGCTTAACAGTACACAGCCGGTTGACGGCGAAATCGGTTTACAAACCGGGGGAACGGGACAAAGCGTTCAACCCCGCTTAAATAAACAGGACTTAAAACGGGGCATCCGGTTACAGGTCATACTGGATAAGCCCCGGGGCATTACGCCTTGGAAGGGGGACAATTTCTAATGTTAAACAAGGTTGATCTCGGCGCGAAATTGAAAAAATCAGATCTGAAGAAGCTGCTGGACGAGAAGCTGGGCTACGAACTGGGTAAGGCGCAGCGTGCAGCCCGGGATGCAGGCATGCCGGTCATCATGGTCTTTGAAGGCTGGCGTCATTCCCGCCGCAGCGAAATCGTCGGGAAGATGATGCAGTTTATGGATGCCCGCGGGTTCCATGTGTACACCTCAACGCGGATTACGGAATTGCAGAGGCAGCAGCCTTTCTTTACTTCGTTCTGGAAACGCCTTCCGCCTCCGGGTCATATTACGGTTTACCGTCACGGCTGGTACTATCTGAAAAACGATATCGAAGTTAAGAATGAAGCGAAATCCACCCGGGTCACCTATGACCAGATCAACGCGTTTGAAAAACAGCTGACAGACGGACATTATTGCCTGCTGAAATTCTTCGTACATGTTTCGGAGAAGCAGCAGGAAAAAAATAAAAAAGCCCTCATCAAGGAAACCGGCAAGGCATGGAAACCTGTTCATGAAATTTATACCGAAGAAGGAAACTATGACAAGTTCTACAAACGGTATGATGAGATGCTGAAAGCTACCGACACGGAGAATGCCCCCTGGCACCTGATCAGCGGGGAAGACGTGGACGTGGCAGAATACGAAATCTTCAACGCGGTGGTGGACGGCATCAACAAGGCGGTGAAAGCGTTTACCACATACAAAGAAGCGCAGCGCCTGTCCACCAACGTCAGTGACAGCAAGCGGAAGTATGATATCCTCAGCAAGGTTGATTTAAGCAAAGATGTTTCCAAAGACGAATACAAGGAGAAACTGGACGAGTATCAGAAACGGCTTCGGGAATTGCAGGTGGAAGCATTCAACAAAGGGATTTCCACAGTTCTGGCTTTTGAAGGCTGGGATGCCGGCGGCAAAGGCGGCGCCATCAAACGCGTAGCGGAAGCATTGGATCCTCTGGATTTCAGCGTGCATCCGTACTCTGCCCCCAATCAGGTTGAAAGGTTGTTCCATTACCTTTGGCGGTTCTGGATCAATGTTCCCGAACCGGGGCAGATTGCCCTGTTTGACCGCACCTGGTACGGTCGGGTCATGGTAGAACGTATTGAAAAGATTACTCCGGACGTGGACTGGCGCCGGGGTTACGATGAGATAAACGAAATGGAAAAGGAATGGGCGGAAGCCAACATGGTCGTTCTGAAATTCTGGCTTCAGATCGACAAGGATGAACAGGCCCGCCGTTTTAAAGAACGGGAAAACAATCCGGAAAAACTGTGGAAGATTACCGACGAAGACTGGCGCAACCGGGCCAAGTGGGCGGAATATGAAGAAGCTGTCAACGAAATGCTCGGACGCACCAATACGGATTACGCCCCGTGGATTATCGTAGAGGCCAACAGCAAATACTACGCCCGGCTGAAAGTATTGAAGAGCATCATTGACGCGCTGGAAAAGAAACTGAAAGCAAAATAAGAGTTAAAGACAGCTAAATTACATTTTTAAAAGTGAGGTTACCTGCTTGAGCTGGAATCTGCAAAAAGAGATTAAGGAAATCCTTGCAACAGAAATCGGAACCCAGATATTTGCCCCGGGGCGGAGAACCCCGGTGGCTTTTTTATACCCGAACACCTACCATCTGGGGATGTCCAACCTGGGTCTGCATATTTTGTACCAGGTCCTGAACCGGGAAGGCTGGGCCTGTGAACGGGTATTCCTGCCGGAGACAAAGAAGCGGGAGGAGTATGCCAAAACGAAAACAGCCCTGTTTTCCATGGAGACCCAGCGCCCATTGGCAGATTTTCCGTATATCTGTGCCACAATTTCTTTTGAAATGGATTATCTTAACTTTCTGATCCAGCTGCAGATGGGGCATATTAAACTGCTCGCGGAAGAACGGGGCGAAAAAGACCCATTTGTTATCATCGGCGGTCCCTGTGCCACTTTTAATCCGGAACCGCTGGCGGAATTTGCTGATCTTGTGGTCATCGGCGAAGGGGAGGAAACCCTGCCGAAACTTCTGAGGCTTTTGGAACAGTTGCGTATGGAAAGGAAAACACGCAGGGAAAAACTGCTGGCAGCGGCACAGTTGCCGGGGGTGTATGTGCCGCAGTTCTATGTACCACAATACGACAGGACAGGCGCCTTTACCAGTATGGAACACCTGGCAACGGTACCGGAAATAATCAGTCGTCAGTGGGTGAAAGAACTGGACGCGTATCCCCATACTTCGGCCATTATTTCGCCATATACGGAATTCGCCAACATGTTCATTGTGGAAGTGGCCCGGGGCTGCGGACGGCATTGCCGGTTCTGCATGGCGGGCTACTGTTTCCGCAGGCCCCGTAACCGGAAACTGGGTCTGCTGTTGCAGGATATCCGGCAGCGTCCGGAACAGGCGGCTAAAGTAGGGCTGATGGGTGCTGCAGTTTCGGATTATCCTGAAATGAAACAGCTGACAAGTACATTAGCTGAAGAACACATTTCCTTTTCCTGCGCTTCCCTGCGGGCCGATTCACTGGACCGGAAACTGGTGCAGGCTTTGGCAGAAAGCGGGCAGCGTACAATGACGGTAGCGCCGGAAGCGGGCAGTGTCCGAATGCGGGATGCTATTAACAAAGGAATTACGGAAGAACATATTTATCAGGCGATGGAGTATGCGGCTCTGGCAGGGATGCCGAACATCAAGTTGTATTTTATGATTGGGCTTCCGGGAGAAACGGACGAAGACATAGACGAGATGATTGCGCTGGTTCACCGTGTGCGCAGCCGCATGGACGAACTGGGACATAAGGGAGATCTTGTGCTTTCCGTCAATGCGTTTATCCCCAAACCCTTTACGCCGTACCAGTGGTCGCCCCTGGAAGAAGTAAAAGTGTTGAAACGCAGATTTAAAACGTTGCAAAACGGATTCAGGAAAGACAGGCGAATCCGCCTTTTGACTGAGTCGTTGAAAGAGACGGTGTTACAGGCTGCTCTGGCACGGGGAAACAGGCGGCTTGGCAAAGTTTTGCTTTGGGCGGCGGAAAACCGGACGGGATTGAAAGAGGCGTTTCAGTCTCATCATATCCTGCCGGAAGAACTTGCCTGCCGCAAAATAAAAACCGGAGAACCACTGCCCTGGGATCATCTGGACATGGGCGTGAGCAAAATGTATCTGTTAAAAGAAATGGAAAACTCCCGGACTGGCAAGTTTACGCCGGGTTGTTTTGACGGTTGTAAACGTTGCGGCGTTTGCAAATGATAAATTGAAATTAAAACCTGAAAGAGAGAAATGAATGCAAAAAGATTTCAAACTGACGTCACAAAACAACATATGGTTCGGGTACTTTACAAGCTTCGAACAGGCAGGCTTTACAACAGCCTGTTCCACCCGGCTGCATGGGGAAAGTGATATTGTTCCCGGCACGTTGAATCTGGCGCTGCATGTGGGAGATAATCCCCAAAAGGTACTCCGCAACCGACAGAAATTTGCGGAAGCCATTGGTGTAAAGGCAGAGCGGTTTACTACCTGTGCCCAGGTGCACGGAAGTAAGGTACAGGTTGTTTCGGAGCATTTGATTGGCAGCGGTGCGCTGTCCTTTGCCGACACGATTCCGGAAACGGACGCGTTGATTACCAATCTGAAAGAAGTGCCGTTGTTGTTATTTTATGCGGATTGCGTTCCGGTGCTTTTGGCCGACCCTGAAACGGGAGCCATTGGTCTTGCTCATGCAGGCTGGCGGGGAACTGCAGCGCAGATTGCAAAGAAAACGGTGGCTGCCATGCAGGAGACTTTTGGCGTTCAGCCGGAAAATCTGCTGGCGGCTACCGGTCCTTCTATCGGCGACTGCTGTTATGAAGTGGACGATGTTGTGAGAAGCCAAATGGAGGAATACGCAAACTGCTTTACAGAAAAATGTAACGGGAAATACTGGCTGGACCTGTGGCAGGTCAACCGGCAGCAGTTGATGGAAGCGGGAGTGATACCTTCCCGTATTTCTGTTGCCGGGGTGTGCACAAACCACAATCCGGAACTGTTCTGTTCTTACCGCTATGAAAACGGGAGAACGGGACGCATGGGCGTCTGTCTTTGCAGGAAGGGATAAAAGCACGACTTTACGTTGATTAGTTTTAAAATATAGTTTCCGCAGTGCGTAAATCCACTTTTTTTCTTGCTGAAAACATGCTTTTCTGTTATGCTTTAATGTGATATAATTTCTTATTATATTTTAATTTATTTTTTATTCATAAAAATTGATTCAAAAGAGGTCTTGTTTTATGTTGGCAGATAATCTGCGTAACGTGAGGGAAACGATTGCGTCAGCATTGGCGAAACGTATTGGGGAAAAAGAGACCGGCGATGAGGTCTGCCTGGTTGCCGTGACGAAGAATCACCCGGCTGAGGTGGTTACGGAGATTGAAGCGCTGGGTGTGGAAAATATCGGGGAAAACCGGGTGCAGGAAGCCCGGGAAAAGCAGGCGCAATTAGGGCATCCGGGTAAGTGGCATTTAATCGGCCACCTGCAGACCAACAAAGCGAAGCAGGCCGTGGAATCTTTTGACCTGATCGAGTCCGCAGATAGTGAACACTTGTTACGTGCGCTGGAGAAAGAAGCGGCGAAACAGACTAAGGTCATGGATGTACTGTTGCAGATAAACATTGCAAGGGAGCCCCAGAAGACCGGTTTCCTGGCGGAGGATTACGAAGCAATCCTGCCGGTGCTGGATGATCTGCCTCACATCAGGGTCCGGGGCATCATGGTCATCGCGCCGAATACGCCGGATCAGGAAGTGCTGCATGCTGTATTCCGGCAGGGGTACGATTATTTTTGCAAACTGAAGCGGCAGCGGAGCGGTATCGATTACCTTTCTATGGGCATGACAAGCGATTACGCGATTGCCGTGGAAGAGGGAGCTAATATGGTGCGTGTGGGAACCGCACTGTTTGGGGCCAGGAATTACAGTAACCGCGGTTACTGATTTGAAAATAAAGATATGCGGCAGCGGCCTGTTGCGGGTCGTATACGATAAATAAAACAGAGGAGACATATTATGGGCAAGAAAAAGTTTTTAGACCGTATTTCGGACGCGTTGGGATTATATGATCCGGACGATCCGAACCGTGTATTGGAAGAAGACGACGAAGAAGAATTTGAAGAGGAAGAAGCAGCGGAGAAACCGGCCAGAAAAGGATTTCCGAAAGCGGTTCGCCCCGCCCCGGTCCCTGTAGTGAAAGAAGAACCGGTGCCGGTTCCTGTGGAAAAGGAAGTCAAAGAGAAAAAACCCGGTCTTTTGTCCCGGGTCCGTAAGAATAAAAAGGAAAACCGTACGATCCAGGTGAAGACTACGACAGAAGTCCGCGTGGTGGTGATTGAACCTTCCAGTTTTGACGATTCCCAGAAAGTCGCTGACTTTTTGCGGAACGACCAGCCTGTAGTGGTTAATTTTGAAACTACCGAACCGGCTGTACGGAAACGTATGACGGACTTTATCAGCGGAACCATTTATGCGCTGAATGGTACAATCCGCACCATTGGTCCGAATATTCTGGTCTGTGCGCCGCGTAATGTGGATATTGACGCAGAGGCTGAGGTGTACGGCGGAGAAAGAGGGGGATCCTCATGGCCGAAAAACTGAATTTGAAAAAGCTGGCGTTTATCGGCGGCGGTGCCATGGGTGAGGCGATCATCAAAGGCATCACCGGCGCAAAACTGATGGATCCGGCGGCGGTTTATGTGGGGGCGCACCGGCAGGAACGTGCGGATTATCTGCACGAGACATATGGCGTAACCGGCCTGGTAGATAATTGTGAAGCGGTCAGGGACGCGGACATGATTGTGCTGGCGATTAAGCCCCAGATGGTGGACAGCGTGCTTCGTGGCGCGCTGGTGTCCGCTGTGCCGGGCAAGGCGGTCATCCTTTCCATCATGGGCTCTGTGACAATTGAAAAGATCTCCGGGATATTTAAAGGACATCCCGTGATCCGTACCATGCCCAACACGCCGCTGGCAGTAGGAGCCGGTATGACGGCCATAGCGCCCGGTAACGGGGTGAGTGAAGAAGCGGTGAAAACCGCGGAACAGATTTTTGGCTGTTGCGGGGAAACACTGCGGATTCAGGAAAAGGATATTGAAGCGGTCACCGCTGTTTCCGGCTGCGGACCGGGATATGTTTATGTGATGATTGATGCGTTGGCGGATGCGGGCGTTATGGCAGGTCTGCCCAGGGCGGCGGCCATCAAGCTGGCGGCCCAGACTTTTGCCGGCTCGGGAAAGATGGTGCTGGAGACGGGAAAACATCCTGCCGTGCTGCGTGATATGGTGACGTCTCCCGGCGGCACTACCATTGCCGGCATCAAAGCACTGGAGAACGGCGCGGTGCGCGGCGCGATGTACAACGCGGTGCAGGCTGTGCTGAACCGCAGCGAAGAGTTAAAGGGAAACAAATAGGCATGGCAGACAGAGATAAAATACTGCGCTACTTCAAAGCGAGTGGGGACGAAGAGCTGGCAGCGCGGCTGGTGGATCTGGCGGAGGCTGCCCGGAAAACCGGCAGGTACAGGGTCAGCGAGTTTCTGGACCCCCATGGCAGGAATGTGGCGGAAATTGTGGCGGCAAACTTTGAAGGCATCCGTCTGGAAACTGACGGCGGGTTTGCCAATGCTGAACGGTGCAAGACTGCTTTCGTGGCAGAGGATTCTTACGGCACACCGGATTTTGGGATAGTATGCTATCTTGTTACCTGGGATAAACGGTATTATACGTTAGGCCATAGAGATATCCTTGGCGCATTTATGGGCATGGGCTGTGAACGTGAGATTCTGGGGGATATCGTACTGGTGCCGGAGGGCGCCCAGTTTGTGGCGGACAAAGCCTTTGCAAACTACATTGAGAGCAACCTGACCCAGATTGGCGCGGCTTATGTGGGCCTGCAGCAAATCGGCAGAGAGGAATTGCAGGCAAAGGAAGAAAAAGTTAAGATAATTTCGGCTACCGTGGCGGCTCTGCGGCTGGATGCGGTGGCGGCAGCCGGATACGGCATCAGCCGTTCCCGGATGGCAGAAGAAATCAAAAGTCAGAATGTAAAACTGAACTGGAAAGAAGCCAGGAGTGCGTCCCAGTCTGTTGCCGAAGGCGATATAATGTCATTTCGCGGCAGAGGCAGGGTGGAACTTTCGGAAATTCGCGGCACGACGAAAAAAGGACGCTTTGCGATTACGCTGAAGCGGTATATATAACGAAAAATATATAAATGAAAAATGCATGGCGTCTGCCATGAGAATAAATAAAAATTATTACTACGATAATAATAATTACAGCAATACAGATTTTTTAGCAGGAGGAAACAACATGCTGACACCATTGGACTTAAATGGAAAAACATTTTCCAAAGGTTTTCGCGGTTATGACACAGACGAAGTCAATCAGTTTTTTTCTCAGATCTCCAGAGATTACGAACGTTTATATCAGGATAACGTGGAGTTAAAGGATTCCGTAGAGCGTGTCAGTGCCAAGCTGGAGTATTACCAGCGGATGGAGAGCACCATGCAAAGCACGCTGGTGGTGGCTCAGGAAACGGCGGATGAGGTTAAGAAAAGCAGTTTGCAAAAAGCGCAGGTACTGACCAGGGAAACCGAGCTGGCCTGCAATAAACAGAAAGAGGCTGCAGTTTCGTTCTGTAACAAACTTCGGGCTGATACGGAAGCGGAGATTACCCGTATGAAATCCGAAGCGGAAGCCTATGCGGAGAAAGTCCGGAAAATGGCTGACGAGTATGCATCTAAAACCCGGGGAGAAGCGGACGATTACGGCAAGTCAACCCGTACAGATGCGGATTCCTATGCATTGGGTCTGCGCAGCAAAACAGATTCTTCTACCAGCAAATTGAGGGAAGAAGCTCAGTCCTTCGTGGATAAGATGAAGAATCTGGCGGAAATTGAAGTGGCCAGGATGAAGGTGGAAGCGGAAGACAACTGCAAGTCCCAGCTGGCTGACAGTCGGGAACAGGCCCGCACTCTGACGGCAGAAGCCTCAGCCCATGCCAATCAGGTCATGGCCGATGCGAACCACCAATCCCAGAACATTGTAGCGGAAGCAACCCAGAAGGCGCATGAGATGATTGCCAACGCCCAGAAGCAGTCCCAGGATATGATGGCGGAAGCGCGGCAGAAATCCCAGGACATGGTGGCAGAAGCAAACCAAAAATCCCAGAATATGATTACCGAAGCGACACAGAGATCCCAGCAGATGATTACAGAAGCGACTGAAAGGAGCCGTTCTTTGGTGCAGGAAGCTACGGAGCGCAGCCAGAAGATGGTATTTGTTGCTGAGACCAAAGCGGCTGCGGCCATGGACACCTACAATACCATGGTGAGCAAAGCAAACTCCCAGAGCAAGCAGTTGAAGAGCCTGCTGCAGTCCCAATTGTCCTTATATGATAATTTTGAAGCAGAATATGCTGTTGATCAACTGGTGCAGCCCAAACTGCAGGCGGTCAGGAAAGCGGAACCGGTTTTGGAAACGCAAGCAGAGCCGGTGCATGCGCAAGTAGTGGCGGAAGCTGAGAATAAAGCGGTAACGGGGGAGGCAGAAAAAGACGTTGCAACAGCATCGCCAGCCGGAGAAACTGTTGTGGAAACACCGGAGGTTAAGTCTGTGACGGAACCTGGGAAGGAGGAACCGGATAAAGTAAATTTTCCTGAGGCAGCCGAAGCCAACGCTGCGGCTGCTGTGGAAGAAAAAGCTGCATTTACGGATAAAGACAGTATAACCGCTGATGATAACCCGAACCCTGCTGAAGAGGATAAGCCTTCTGTATCCAAAATCAACGGATACGGCGGTATGCGTAAGCCTCTCTTTTCAAGGTTTAATCCCCGTGGGCCGATGATCTTCAACCGAAACGGTTTTCCCCGCAAAAATGCGGACCTGCGTGTAGCCCTGAGTGAACTGCAGAAATCGGCAGAACCTAGGCCACAGAGTGTTGAAGCTAAGACGGAGCCTGCCGTTTATACTGTAAAACCTGAATCCGGAAATACTGCCCCCGGGCCGGAAGGGAACAAGGAATCCTGATATGATCATTCTTGTACGACACGGAGAGGCGACGCACCATACGGAGCATTTTACCGGCGGTTGGACAGATTCGAACCTGACGGATAAAGGACGCAGGCAGATTGAGGCGGCAGCGGAGAAGCTGGCGAAGGATTTTTCCAGTAAGATGCCGTGTTTCCGGATTCTGTGCAGCGATTTGAAACGGGCTCATGAATCGGCAGTTATCTTTGCGGAAAAACTGGGTATAGAAAAAGTGGAGGACTTTGCATTCCTCCGGGAAAAGAATAATGGAAAGGCCGCCGGGTTAAAAGAAAGCGAAGCCAGGAGCATATATTGTCCGCCTCCCACCTTGAAAGAACTGGACCACCGGAATTATCCCGGCGGGGAAACCCGGCGTGAATTCTTCCGGCGTACCGTGGACGGAATGCATAAGGTGGCAGATTGGGATAAGGAAAATCTGATTATCATCTCCCATAAGGGGACGATACAGAATATTATCTTCGACTGGCTGGGCATGGACATTGAGGACGTGAACCGTCTGAATTTTTCGGTGGATATTCTGCCTTCCAGTTTGTCCGTGCTGGGCATTAACAAGTGGAAAGAACACGCCATATTCCGCCTGAACGACCTGTCCCATTTACAGGCGCAGGAGGGCTTCGGTATCCATAAATTTAAGCTGAGTGCTATTGACGCGTTATGCCAAAAGTAGTAAAATAGCTTCATTACAGGCGTGGTTCTGCTGCGCCGGACAATAGAATAGTATAGTTGACAATTGCTGAGAAAAAGACAGTAGCCTGCAGAAATGGTAAAGCGAACCGGGGAGGGTGGAAGCCCGGGCAAATATTTCGGCAGTGTGAAGATCACTTTGGAGCAGCCTGCTGAACAACCGAGTAAGCATGGACGGACCGGCGCACGTTATCGCGCTGAACGAGTGGCAGATGATTTCTGTCATGAGGGTGGTACCACGGGTTAAGTTTAGTCTCGTCCCTTTATGGACGAGACTAGTTTTTTATACGGAAAAAAAAGATTTTTTCCTTGCACAGTAACGAGTTAGGAGGAGAAGAAAGTGGATTACAGCAAGACTCTGAATTTACCGGAAACTGAGTTTCCGATGCGGGGCAACCTGCCGAAACGTGAACCGGATCTGTTAAAGTTCTGGGAAGACAATAAGATTTATGAAAAGAAACAGAAGCTGCATGAAGGGCATACCAAATGGGTGCTCCATGACGGCCCTCCCTATGCTAATGGACATCTCCACATGGGACATGCGCTGAATAAAGTATTGAAAGATATAATTATAAAATACAAATACGCTAAAGGTTTTGATACTCCCTATGTTCCCGGCTGGGATACCCATGGAATGCCTATCGAACACGCCTGTCTCAACGCTATGGGTGTGGACCGTCACAGCATGACGGCATTGGATCTGCGGGCAAAATGTGATGCCTATGCCCATGAGTTTGTTGACATCCAACGGGAAGAATTCAAGCGTCTGGGTGTTTTGGGAGACTGGGATCATCCGTACCTGACCCTGCATCATTCCTTTGAAGCGGAGCAGATCCGGGTGTTTGGCGCCATGGCCAACAAAGGCTACATTTACAAAGGGCTGAAGCCTGTGTATTGGTGCCCGCACTGTGAAACTGCGCTGGCGGAAGCGGAGATCGAGTATGCGGACCAGAAAACACCGACTATTTATGTAAAATTCCCACTGATCAAAGACAATGGTAAGACTCCGGAAGGCGTAAATGGACGGCCGGTTTATGTTGTAATTTGGACCACCACACCCTGGACCATTCCGGGCAATATGGCTGTTACGCTGCATCCTGATTTCGAATATTCCTTTGTGGAAAACGGTGACGAAGTGCTGTTCATGGCCAGCGAGCTGGTCAGCAACGTGGCGGCGGAAGCGGGCCTGACCCTGGGCAAAGTGCTGGGGACGGTCAAAGGCCGCGAGATGGAATTTGCGGAATGCGAGCATCCGTTCCCCGAATACAACCATCGAAAATCCATGATTTGTCTGGCAGACTATGTTGACCTGGAAACCGGTACCGGCTGCGTGCATACTGCCGGTGGTCACGGTGATGTGGACTATCTGACTTGCCTGAAATACAATGTGCCTATCGTCTGCCCGGTAGACGAACAGGGCAGGATGACGGCAGAAGCCGGTGAGCGCTTTAAAGGTCTGTTCGTGTTCGATGCAAACGTACCGATCCTGAAATATATCGCGGAACTGGGCATGCTGTTAGGCAAGAAGAACATCCATCACCAGTACGCCCATTGCTGGCGCTGCAAGAACCCCATCATCTACCGCGCTACCGAGCAGTGGTTTGCTTCCGTGGACGGGTTCCGGGAAGCGGCGCTGCATGCCATTCATAACGAAGTTAAGTGGATTCCGGCCTGGGGCGAACCCCGCATCCACAATATGATTGCGGACCGTCATGACTGGTGTATCAGCCGCCAGCGTGTCTGGGGCGTGCCCATTCCTATTTTCTACTGCGAGAAATGCAACGAGCCTCTGGTAAACGAGGCGACCATTGACAAAATTGCCAACATTTTTGAGCAGGAAGGTAGTGATGCCTGGTGGAAATATGAAGCAGACCAGCTGCTGCCGGAAGGGACGAAGTGCCCGAAATGCGGTCATACCCATTTCCGTAAAGAAAAAGATATCATGGATGTGTGGTTTGATTCCGGTTCCAGCCACATGGGCGTTTTAACCAAACGTCCGGAACTGGAATGGCCCTGCGCCATGTATCTGGAAGGCAGCGACCAGCATCGCGGATGGTTTCAGTCCTCCCTTTTGACCTCCGTGGCGGTGACCGGCCATGCACCTTATAAATATGTTCTGACCCACGGTTATGTGGTAGACGGAGACGGACGGAAAATGTCCAAATCTGTGGGTAATGTCATCGCTCCCCAGGATCTTATCAAACAGTACGGCGCGGATATTATCCGTCTGTGGGCTGCCTCCGCTGATTACAAGCAGGACATCCGTATCTCCAAAGAAATCATGAAGCAACTGTCGGATGCATACCGTAAAATCCGTAACACCATCCGCTACATTTTGGGCAATACCAACGACTTTGATTATGAAAATAACAAAGTTGCCTTTGCCGATATGCAGGAACTGGACCAGTGGGCACTGATGCGCCTGCAGCAACTGAAGAAGGAAGTGGAAGCAGCCTACGAAGCCTATGATTTTCATGTGCTGTTCCATGCTATCCACAACTTCTGTACGGTAGAAATGTCCAGTTTCTATCTGGATATAATCAAGGACCGTTTGTACGTTTCCAAAGCGGACGACCCGGCCCGTCGCAGCGCTCAGACAGCCATGTATGAGATTCTGAACGATTTAATCGTGATGCTGTCTCCGGTATTGAGCTTTACCATGGAAGAGGTGTGGCAGTTCATGAAGAAACCGGCTAATGCTCCGGAATCCGTTCAGATGCTGCCCTGGCCGGAAGTTAAGGCAGAATATATCAACGAAGCGCTGGAAACAAAATTTGATAACTTTATTGCCATCCGCAGTGAAGTGACAAAGGTACTGGAAGGTCATCGCCAGAACAAAACTATCGGCAATTCCCTGGAGGCCAAGGTGGTTCTGTACGCGGAAGGGGAAGCTCTGGAGATTCTGAAGTCTGTGGAAAAAGACCTGCCTACGCTGATCATTGTTTCCCAGGTGGAAGTGCATGAAGGTGCTGCGGAAGGAGAAGAAGCTACCGGGCGCAATGACCTGAAGGTTACCGTTAAACCGGCTGATGGTCACAAATGTGAACGCTGTTGGACCTACAGCGAGAGCGTGGGTAAAAACGAAGCCCGCCCGGATCTGTGCGACCGCTGCGCAGCAGTAGTAGGATAATGGATTCACGCTTTTCGACATATTTTTGTTAAATAAAAGCCTGTACCCATGTGGATACAGGCTTTTGTTTTGTAAAGGAACTGATTTGCTTATGCTTCAGTCCCAGCGGTTGAGAATATCTTCTATAATTTGTTTCTGCGTTTTGCGTTTTTTCTTCTGCTGGGTACGGAAGTTGTTGTCTTCTTTTCCGGTGGAGTAGTCTGCGTAATCAAAATCGTCGTAGTCTTTGTCGTAGCTGCGGTTGTAATCGCCGTGACCATCGTCGCAGGAAAAAGGAAACAACAGGATTGGGTCATGAAAAACACTGGTATGAATGCTGCTGTAGGTAATAAACCAATTCATTGCGATGCAGTCTCCTTTGCTAAGCCGGTTATGCTTTTTGTTTTTACAAATATGATTATAGCACAAAATTGACAAAAAGGACGCAAAGTAATAATATTAAAAAGCATGAGAGAATCAGTCCGTTAAATCTGATAGTATTACATAACAGGAGACGAAGCCGATGAAAGAACAGGAAAAAACGCAGAGTAAAACCGGGTTTCCGCCTTCAAACTTGCCGCGGGATCCTGAAACAGGATATTTTCTGGATGTTCCCGCACGCATCCGGGAAATCTATAAACATAACTGCTTTATGTCGGATTTTTTTCATATCAGTATTGATGAAATCTACTGCGGAGGCGCGCAGGTAAGTTTGCATATTGAACATGACAAGCATGCCAACCACCGTAATGTAACCCATGGCGGCGTACTGACGGCGCTGGCAGATTCCGTGTTGGGAGTGACCGGGGCATCTGTTGGGGAAGCCGTGGTGACGGCAAGTTTTGCCATGGATTTCATCAGCAACGTAAGCATGGACGGAACGGTGCGTATGATCAGCAACATCAAACATCACGGTCGGAGTACCATGGTCATTATCGGCGAGATGTATGACAACAAAAACCGCCTGCTGGCCACGATGATGGCATCCATGGTAAATGTAGATAAGATTGAAGGTATACCCAGCAAGTGGTAAGAATGGAGGCTCACATGAAAACCAATCTGATTTTAATCAACAACGATATTGTGGACGCAGAAGAAATCAATGTGCATCCCTTTAACCGGGGACACCAGTTCGGGGACGGCGTGTATGAAATTGTTCCCGTGTATAACGGGAAAGCCCTTCATGCGGAAGCGCATATGGAGAATCTGTTTAATGCCATAGTGCAGATCAGGATTCCCGGTTTCTACATGGTGGATGAAATGGTTGAATTTACGAACCGGTTAATTGAAGCAGCAGAGGTTACGGACGGATTGCTTTATACCCAGGTGACACGGGGTATAGGACCGTACGAGCTGGACTTTCCGGGACAGTGCGAACCGGAACTGATTATGCAGGCAGTTCCGCTGGACAGGGTGGCGTTGGCAGAAATGCGGCAGACAGGTGTGAATTTGCTTACGGTGCCTGACGAGCGTGCCGTCAAATGCGACCTGAACACATTGTACCGCCTGCCGGAAATCCTGGCGAGAAACAAGGCCCGGGTAGGGAAATTTTACGATGCATTATTTGTAAAAGATGAAAAGATAACAGAAGCTACGGAGTCGACCTTTATGGTTGTGAAAGATGAAATGCTGTGGACGTATCCCATGAAGCTGGGCAGCATCCATGACAATGGGATGCGCCGTCTGATCAAAGAGAAGTTGGCCCCGGCTCTGGATATGCAGGTGATTGAGAAAGCCTTTACCAAAGACTTTGCCCTGAATGCGGATGAAGCACTCCTGTGTGGCTGTCGCTGTGAAATCATGCCGGTAGCAAAAATCGACCGCCGTGTGGTCGGTGATGGTAAACCCGGTAAATTTACCCTGCAGCTGCAGGGCGTTTTTGAAGACTATATCCGGGAACAGACAAAATGAAACCGGCCCTGGATAACCGCGCCCTGACGCGGGCAGCGCTGTGTCTGGCAGTTGCGGCTGTCGCGCAGGCTCTGCGGGTTCTTTTACCGCTGCCTCCCATTGCTTCCATGCTGCTGATTGGTACGGTGGTGAATCTCTGCCTTTGTTTTGCTGTGTGGGGGAGCGATATACTGTATGCAGGTATCATCTGTTTTCTTCTTCCGCTTTTTGCATTCCTTCAGGGGCATTTGTCCTTGTTGCCGATGGTGGCAGTTGTATTTTTGGGTAATCTGGTTTTCTGTCTGGTTGTGAAGCAGCAGAAACAGTGGAAACATTATGTGTTTGCGCCGTTGCTGAAAGCGGTGACTCTGTGGTCTTGCACGGGCATCGTCTGCAATCTGTTCCATGTGCCCCGGCAGGTAAAGAATCTGTTGCAGATATCCATGGGTATTCCCCAGTGGACGACGGCGCTTCTCGGTGTGATTGCGGCTGTGCTTTTGTGGAAACGGCTGCATCAAAACGGGATTGTTTGAACGTAAAAAATTCATTGACAAACTGAATACGCAATGATAATATAGTTTTGTTCCGTATCTATGTGCCGCTGTGGCGGAATTGGCAGACGCACTTGACTCAAAATCAAGCGCCTTTGCGGGCGTGCCGGTTCGACTCCGGCCAGCGGCACCAACAATAATTAAACTATCTGAGAAGATCGACCCGTTGCAGGGCTGATCTTCTTTTTTTCAGTCTGACTTTATATTGTGTCAATTTGAGAATGCTTGTGTTATAATAATTTCAATTAAAGAATGGCTTGTATGATTGGGAACAAGCATGGTTCGGAGGAGGGGTACGCATGAGAAAAATAATCCTGTTGGTTCTATTGTTCGCGGTTTTATTTTTAAATGGACTGACCGCCGAGGCGTTTCCCACCGGGGAGAATCCTGTCGTGGGGCAAACGTATTACATTACCGGCCGGAACGTGTGGATCCGGGATGAGCCGAATACAAATATTGAAGCAATTGCGAGCTACCGTTTTGGGGAGCCGGTGACCCTGTTGGGCGTGGAGGGAGGCGGAAAATGGGCCCATGTGCGCCTTTGCAACGGATGGGACCGGTACGTGCATATGGATTATGTAGGTCCGATGTCTGTCGTGAAAGAAAAACAGAAAAACACCAGTCTGCTGCTGATTACATTGGACCGGATTTATGACGATATTGAGCGGCTGATGGAGTCCATGTACCCCAACGGCCCGAATGACAAGGCTCCTTCGCCGGTACAACGGATTTCTTCCTGCAAGGCCCTGATGCAGCGGCTGAATGACGTAAGCATCAATTTGGAAAATTCTGCTGCTTCTGTAAATGCCAAAAATGATATCCGTGAGTTTATAGGGAAGATGGGTACTCTCATCAATGCCCTTGCAGAGTGGGACAATGGCGGGGAAGAAAAGTACACTCCCTATTTTCTGGATACATTTATGCCGGTGTACGACCGCGTAGGGGATTTGTACCGGTAAAAAGCCGGGAGATAAGCAAGACTGCGGCGCCTGCCGCAGTCTTTTGGTTTTTCTGCCGCAAATAACAGGGGACAGATATTTTGACAGGTCTGGCGTCATGGCCGTAATGTGCGGCAGAAGTTAAGCTGTTTTTATATCAGAAACCGCATTAATACGGGCTTTTAATTGACAGTACTCCGAAATTTGGGTAAAATATTACAATAGCCAAAAGTGTTTATAAATTTAATAGTTGCTTCACCCTGTCAGTTTAACAGCAAGTCAATAACAGAAAGTAATACCTGGCACAAAAGCCGCAAGAGGGGTGGGCGTACGGAGAGGATAATTTTGTAATATGAAACGCTACAAGTATTGGGATTTAAAGCACTATGACCGGGAAGAAATAAAAACGCTGGCCGCGAAGGTTGGGATATCTCCGGTGACGGCGGGGATTCTTTGGAACCGCGGGTTGCGGGAAGAAAATGAAATCAGGGAGTTTTTGTTTGGTAAAAAGGATACGTACTACGATCCTTTTCTGATGAAAGATATGAGGCTGGCCGCGGAACGGATCCTTCAGGCGGTGGAGGCCCGTGAACGGATTGCTGTGTACGGCGACTATGATGTGGACGGCATCACAGCCAGTTCATTACTGTATTTATATTTAACCGGATTACATGCGAATGTCAGCACCTATATTCCCAAACGGGAAGGGGAAGGCTACGGACTGAACAACGAAGCACTGCAGTCTTTACATGAGGATGGCATCACGCTGGTCGTTACGGTGGACTGTGGGATCAGCGGCGTAAAGGAAGTCGCGGAAGCACCCGGTGGGATGGATATTATTATTACAGACCATCACCGCCCGCCGGAAATATTGCCCATGGCTTTTGCTATTGTCAATCCGAAACAGGCAGATTGCGGATACCCCTTTAAAGGACTTTCCGGCGTAGGGGTGGCATTTAAAGTCTGCCAGGCCCTGGAAAAACTCCGTAGTCCGGAAGCGCCCCTTTGGGAACAATACACGGAACTGGTAGCACTGGGTACGGTGGCGGATATCGTCCCGCTGCAGGATGAAAACCGCGCGCTGGTCAAATGTGGCATGAAGGCCATGGAGACTACATCTCTTACGGGACTGCGTAAATTGCTTCAGGCCTGCCGTTGCTATCAGGATACGATTACTACTGAAAAGATCGGTTTTATACTGGCTCCCCGTCTGAACGCGGTGGGACGCCTGGAACATGCCCAGCTGGCCGTAGAATTGCTCATTACGAAGGATGAAGAATCTGCGGAATGTATGGCCAACAAGCTGAATGACGAAAATTCTGAGCGCCAGGAGATAAGCCGTCAGATTTTTACGGAAGCAGAGGCGCTGCTGGAAAAACAGGCTTCCATCGGTCCTGCTATTGTGCTGGCGGGGCAGTGGGACTCAGACAAGCAGGAGGGATGGCATCCCGGTGTAATCGGCATTGTTGCATCCAGGCTGGTAGATAAATACTACCGTCCCGTGATTTTGATCAGCATCAGCGGCGATGTGGCCAAAGGTTCCTGCCGCAGCATCCAGCCCCTGGACATGTACGATGCGCTTAACGCCTGTTCCGCTGACCTGATTCAGTTCGGAGGCCACAGTCAGGCTGCCGGCCTGACTCTGGAAAGCAATAAGATTGACTGTTTTAAAAAGAGTTTTACGGAATTTGTCAGAAACCACCTGCAGCCGGAGGATTATCAGCCCCGTCTTGCCGTGGATATAGAGTGGAACCGCAACGAGGAACTTACCCTGTCTTTCCTGCACGAACTGCAGTTGCTGGAACCGTTTGGCTGCGAAAATCCTGCGCCGTTGTTCATGCTCCGGAATGCGGAAGTGCATAATCCGCGCCTGTTCGGGCAGGAACTGACGCATCTGCGCTTCTTTACCGATATAGGACCCCGCTCCTGTCACTGCATCATGTGGCAGGGGGCGCAGTACCGGTATTGCCTTTGCAATAATGCCCAGGCGGACATTGCCTTTAAGCCGCGTATCAACTTCTTTAACAACGCGGAAAGCATCAATCTGGACATTGTTGCTTTCCGCATGGATATGGAACTGCACGACTATCGCAAGAACTCCGAATTCAAAGAAACGGTGCTGGCACGGATCCTGCATTCAGACCAACGGTTTACCGTTTTTATCAATAAAAACAGCGCGGAAGAGAAAGAACTGTCAGCCTTTTCTAATGTAAAGATTCGGCATTACGGGGAACTGTGTGATGAAACCGAGCGGCAGATTATCTTTTATGAGCTGCCGGGAGAAAATATCTTCCGGTGGGGATATTTTCCGGTCGGCGGGAAAAACAGAACCGTATTATATATCCTGTATAACCAGGATGATCTGAATATGCAGAAGCACAAACTTCTGGAAGAGTATCCGGACAGGAACCATCTGGCCGATGCATACCGGTTTGTTAAAAAGGTTCTGCAGTCTCAGGCAGTTGCCAAATTAGGCCAGCTGAAGTATCAGGCGGAGAAGCATCAGCTGCATTTACGGGATTATGATCTGCAGATTTTCCGTGAGCTGGGTTTTTTCCGGATTCAGGGAGACGAACTGATGATGGGCAGCACGGAACGCAGACAGCTGGATACATCTCCGACCTATGCCGGGCTGTGCGCGGAAAGAGATGCGCTTCTGGTTGTTTATCAGAACAGTTTACGAATCGCCTGTGCCAGGATCCAGAGCTTACGGAAGCACTGACCTGCCTGCGTGATTATCAGCATAAATTTATTTTATTTTTTAATACAATAGCAGTGATCAAAATGTTTCGAAGACATAAGGAAATATTGGTCAAATCTGTTAGAACTCATGATTTTATCACTATTTCCGCAAATCAGGAAGGAATACAGTATGCCCGCTAAAGATGACCAGAATGTAACCATTGAAGAGTTTTTTGAATATCTGAAAACATATCTTGACGAGAAGCAGATTGCGCTGGTCAGGAAAGCCTATGAATTTGCCGCGAAAAAGCATGCAGAACAGAAACGGCGTTCTGGTGAGCCATATATAATCCATCCCACCCAGGTTGCCAATATTCTGGCCCGGATGAAGATGGACGAGGAAACGCTGGCTGCCGCCTTTTTGCACGATGTGGTGGAGGATACGGATACCACTCTTCAACAACTGAAAGAAATGTTTGGCGCGAAGGTAGCCATGCTGGTAGACGGCGTGACCAAGCTGGGCAAGATCGAATATATTTCAAAAGAGGAACGGCAGATTGAAAATTACCGCAAGATGTTCCTGGCCATGGCCCAGGATATAAGGGTGGTTATCATCAAACTGGCGGACCGTCTTCATAACATGCGCACCATGAAATATATGCCGGTGCACAAACAGCATTCTATTTCCAAGGAGACGCTGGAGATTTATGCGCCCCTTGCCAACCGGCTGGGTATTTATACCATAAAATGGGAACTGGAAGACATGGCCTTCCGATATCAGGATCCGGAACTTTACTACAATCTGGTAGAGCAGGTCAAGACGAAACGAAAAGAACGGGAAGCCATGATTAACGATGCCATGGAAACTCTGCGCCATGAACTGGACAGGGTTAATATCAAGTGTGAGATTCAGGGCCGCCCAAAGAACTTTTACAGCATCTATAAAAAGATGATGCGGGATCATAAAGAACTGAATGAAATTTATGATTTGCTGGCCATCCGTGTACTGGTGGACACGGTAAAGGACTGCTATGGCACGCTGGGAATTGTGCACGGACTGTGGCGCCCCATCCCGGGCCGTTTCAAGGATTATGTGGCCGTGCCTAAGTCCAACATGTACCAGTCCCTGCACACCACGGTCGCCTTTACTAACGGACAGCCGCTGGAAATCCAGATCCGTACCTTTGAGATGCACCGCATCAGCGAATACGGTATCGCAGCGCACTGGCGTTATAAGGAAAGCGGCGGTTCCAATGTGGCAACCGGTTCGGATAAAACCTATGCGGAAAAACTGTCCTGGCTGCGTCAGCTGTTGGAATGGCACAATGACATGAGCGATTCCAAAGACTTTGTCAATACAGTAAAGATGGATGTCTTTGCGGATGAAGTCTTTGTGTTTACCCCCCGGGGCGATGTCATCGATCTGCCGGTAGGCTCTGTGCCCATTGACTTCGCGTACCGGATCCATACGGATGTAGGCAACCGTTGTATCGGCGCCAAGGTAAACGGGCGTATCGTGCCGCTGGACTACAAACTGTCCAACGGCGATATTGTGGAAGTCATTACCAGCAAGCAGGCTTCCGGTCCCAGCCGTGACTGGATCAACATTGCCGGTTCATCGGATACACGCAATAAAATCAAGTCCTGGTTCAAAAAGGAACGCAAGGAAGAGAACATTGAGCGCGGCCGCGACATGCTGGAAAAGGAATGCAAGCGGCTGGGCTATAACCATAAAGAATTTGCCAGTCAGGATAAACTGAAAACCGTAGCCGAGAAACTGCGCCTGCCGGATGTGGACGGACTGCTGGCTTCCCTGGGATACGGGGGAACGACCCTGACGGCTATCATGTCCCGGCTGGTGGACATCTATAAGCAGGAACAGCAAAAACAGCTGCAAAGCAAGAAAGACCTGTCCCAATTGCTGGCGGAACTGAAACCCAGGACTTCCAAGGCCAAGTCCAGCCATGGTATTCTGGTGAAAGGCGAGGACGGTATCATGGTCAAACTGGCCCGGTGCTGCAATCCGGTACCGGGAGATCCGGTCATTGGCTATATCACGCGGGGCAGCGGCATCTCCGTTCACCGGACGGACTGTCCCAACGTCATGTCCAACAATCCGGAGGAACAGAGCCGCCTTATCGATGTGACCTGGGATGTTGCCACGGATGATGTATATAAGGCGAACATCGTGATTATTGCGGCAGATAAGCCGGGCATTATGGTGGACATTATGATGGCCATCAGCGAGAATAAAATCAATATCAATAATATCAGCAGCCATTCTGATAAAAACAAGATGGCGACGATTCATCTGGGCCTGGATATTACCAATATCGGACAGTTGGAAACCATTATGAGCCGGATTAAACGAATCCAGGGGATTTACAGTGTAGAACGGTTGACTACCGGAAGCGTTGTCGCGGAAGGCGGGAAAGGAAAGAAACGATGAAAATCAGATTGATGGAAGTGGGCCCTCTCTGTACAAATTGTTATCTTGCAGAAAATGAAGAAACGAAGCAGGCCGTTATGGTGGACCCGGGCGATGACGGGGACCGCATCATGGATGTGGTAAAAAAATACGGTCTGACCGTCGATGCCATCCTGCTGACACACGGTCATGCGGATCACATCAGCGGGCTGAAAGAGGTGCGGGAAGGTACGAAAGCCAAAGTGTACATTGCGGCCGGGGACGCGGATCGGCTGACCCATTCCACTTCGATGTTCTTTCCCGGGCCAGCTAAAAATTACGGTGCAGCGGATGTGATTGTAAATGACGGTGATGAATTTGAAGCGGCAGGTCTCCGGTTTAAAGTTCTGGCGACTCCCGGTCATACGCCGGGGGGCGTATGTTATGCAGTGGAAGACGCAGTCTTCTGCGGTGATACGATTTTTGCGGAGTCCATCGGGCGGACAGATCTGCCCGGCGGGAATTACAGTCAGTTGCTGAAGTCAATTAAAGAAAAGATTCTGCCCATGGCGGATGATGTTATGCTGTTGCCGGGGCATGGACCGGCTACCAATGTGGGATGGGAAAGGAAACGTAATCCGTTTTTGCAGTAGGATAAAATGAAAAGCAGTTACATTCATTACATACAACAGCATACGATTATCAAGTTCCTCATTGCTTTTGCCGTTTCGGCGGTTCTTTATGCAATGAGTTCTTTCCTGTTCCCGATTTTACTGGCGATTGGCCTGGCATTTGCCCTGTATCCCCTGACGAGGATGTTTGCCCGGCTGCAACTGGGTAAGACCGGCATGCATCCGTCCAGGGTAGCGGCGATTATCCTTGCGTTTATTGCTTCCGCGATTTTTGTGGGAATTGTGATTTCGTTTGTGGTTCTTCCGCTGTTCGGGCAGATCAATGAATTGATTGTAAAACTGCCGGAGTATTCGGAGCAGATGCAGGGAAAATCGCTGCTCCGTATTTTGAAAGAACCCTCTGCCAGTGTGCCTGTGCTTCCGTCCAACGTGGAAGGACTGTTGAACGATGCGATTAATTCCATCATGGGCTTTTTGGCCAATGTGGTGCGGAACCTTTTAAATTCCACGGTACAGATGGTAGCGAATCTGGTAGGTCTGATTGTCGTGCCGTTCCTGGCCTTTTATTTTCTGAAAGACTGGCGTAAACTCTGTACTATGATCACGGACCTGTTTACGCCGGAAGCCCGTCCCAAGGTCAGCCATGTGCTGGCCCGGATCGGCGTTGCAATCAGCGGGTATGTAGAAGGCCTCTGGAAGATGAGCCTGCTGGCTGCGCTGTCTGTAACCATTGTTCTGCTGATACTGGGAATACCCTATCCTCTGGTCTTTGGCCTTATTGCCCTGCTGGCGGAGACTATTCCGGTCATTGGTCCTATGATTTCCGCAATACCTGCGGTCTTTGTGGCCTACACATCAACTACGCCGCAGACGGCGTTT
Organism: Succiniclasticum ruminis DSM 9236; assembly: GCF_900112895.1. Lineage (GTDB taxonomy): Bacteria > Bacillota > Negativicutes > Acidaminococcales > Acidaminococcaceae > Succiniclasticum > Succiniclasticum ruminis. Next base: position 121,205 of record NZ_FONL01000004.1, read on the forward strand.
TGTCTTGCTGCTTTCTATGCTGTCTATTACACGATAGACAGCCAGATGCTCCAACCCATAGTGATGGGAAAGAAAATCAGGCTGCATCCTGTTTTAATCCTGTTGGCCCTGATGATCGGCGGCAAACTGTTCGGTATCCTGGGGATGCTCTTTGCCATGCCGGTGGCCGCAGTATACCGTGTGCTGTATGACGAACTGTGGCATTATGGCGGGGAAGAGCCGGCAAAAGCGGAAGAGGAAGAAGATATTATGACAGATGAAATTGCCGCGTCGCTGACTACGGACCCGGTCGATGACCAGCTGGTACAGCAGCGGAAAGAACAGTTGGAAATGGAAAAAAGCAGTAAGTTTACCCATTACACGGACTGATGTTATTTCAGAAAAATATTTTCATACAATTAGACAGAAAGATTGTCAGCCTGTGTGAAAAGTGGTAAAATATATAACGTTTATTGATTCGTAAATTTGTGAAACAGGTAATTCCGTTTTCGTAAACGGAAAATTGTGATCCTGCTTTTTCTAATAACAGGATGACAGGTTTTGGATTGTTGAAGGGGGAGTCTCGGGTGTTGACGACGATGCCGCGCGGCACCAAGGATATCCTTCCGTCGGAGGTTGGCGCCTGGCGCTACGTGGAAGGAGTCCTGCGTGACCTGTGCAGGTGTTTTGGCTTTAAAGAGATCCGTACCCCGGTGTTTGAACACACGGAATTATTCCAGCGTGGCATCGGGGATACGACGGATGTTGTAGAGAAAGAAATGTATACGTTCATTGACCGGGGCAAACGGAGCATCACGCTGCGTCCGGAAAATACGGCCTCGGCCGTGCGGGCGTTCATTGAACACAAAATGTATGCGGAACCGGATCCGGCCAAGCTGTTCTATATCGGCCCCATGTTCCGGTATGACCGGCCCCAGGCAGGCCGGCAGCGCCAGTTCCACCAGTTTGGCGTGGAACTGCTGGGAGCCGCCGGACCAAACGCGGACGCGGAGATCATCCTGCTGGCCGTACAGATTTTGCGGAAACTGGGGTTGAAGGATTTACAGCTGAAGATCAATACGGTTGGCTGTCCGGAATGCCGTCCAGCCTACCGGCAAAGACTGCAGGATTATTACCGGCCGCATCTGGAGGAACTGTGCGAGGACTGCCGTTCCCGCTTTGACCGGAACCCCATGCGCATATTGGACTGTAAAAATGAGAAATGTCATGCGCTTGCGGCAGGAGCCCCAAAGCTGGCAGAATGCCTGGACGATGACTGCAAAGAACATTTTGCAAAAGTGCAGGAACTGCTGAAAGCTTCCGGCGTGGACTTTGTCATCGATCCTACGCTGGTGCGCGGTCTGGATTACTATACCCGGACTGCGTTTGAAATCCAGTACACGCCCCTGGGCGCCCAGAGCGCCGTATTAGGCGGCGGCCGTTACGACGGCCTGGTGGAAGAAGTAGGGGGGCCTGCGACGCCGGGCATCGGTTTTGCCATGGGCATGGAGCGGGTGATCCTGGCGCTGGAAAGCCAGAATCTGCTTCCCGCTGCGGATGACGCTATCGATGTGTTTGCCGTTGCGCCGAAAGCGGAAGCCGCGGCTCTTGCTTTCACAACAGTGGAAAAATTAAGGGAAGCAGGCATCTGCGCAGCGTATGATTACCAGCAGCGCAGCATGAAGGCCCAGATGAAAGCTGCCAACCGGTTAAACGCGAAATATGTGCTGATCTTCGGGGAAGATGAACTGACGCGGAATTGTGTGACCCTGAGAGACATGCAGGCAGCAGATAAAGATAACAACCAGCGGGAAATTCCTCTTGCTGAGATTACAACTATATTAAAAACAGAGGTGCAGAATAATGAGTGAAAAGTTTAAGCGCGATCATCATTGCGGAACCCTGACCAAAGCGGATTCCGGCAAAGAGGTAGCTTTGTGCGGCTGGGTATCCAAACGCCGCGACCATGGCGGACTGATCTTTATTGACCTGCGGGACCGTTCCGGTATCTGCCAGGTGGTGATCGACCCGGATGCGGGGGAGAGCTTTAAAAACGCGGAAGCGATCCGCAGCGAATATGTGATCCAGGTCTTCGGCAAAGTGCGGGAACGGGACGCGGAGACCGTTAATCCCAACATTGCCACCGGCGAAATTGAAGTAGCGGCCCACACCCTGAACGTGCTGAACAGCGCCAAGACACCTCCGTTTTATATTCAGGACGGCATCGACACCGATGAAAACCTGCGCCTGAAATTCCGTTATCTGGACCTGCGCCGTCCGGAGATGCAGGCCAACCTGATCCTGCGTCACAAAGTAACCAAGCTGATGCGGGACTATATGGATAACAACGGATTCTTGGAAATCGAGACCCCCATGCTGTGCAAGAGCACGCCGGAAGGGGCCCGGGACTATCTGGTACCCAGCCGCGTGAACCCCGGCAAGTTCTACGCGCTGCCCCAGTCCCCCCAGATCTTCAAACAGCTGCTGATGGTAGGCGGATACGAACGCTATTTCCAGATTGCCCGCTGCTTCCGTGACGAAGATCTGCGTGCTGACCGTCAGCCGGAATTTACCCAGCTGGACGTAGAAATGTCCTTTGTAGAGATGGACGATGTCATGGACATGATGGAAGGTCTTATCGCTTATGTGTTCAAAGGAGCGCTGGGCGTGGACATTCCCCGTCCCATGCAGCGCATGACCTGGGACGAAGCCATGGACAAATACGGTAGCGACAAACCGGACCTGCGCTTCGACATGCCCCTGATCAACATGGTGGATGCGGTTTCCGGCTCCGATTTCAAAGTATTTAACAATATCATTGCCGATGGCGGCATCGTGAAAGCCATCAACGTAAAAGGCGACGCCAGCATTCCCCGCCGGGAACTGGACGGGCTGGTAGATTTTGTGGCAATCTACGGCGCCAAAGGCCTGGCCTGGATGCAGATCCAGCCGGATGGAAGCGTGAAATCGCCGATTGCCAAGTTCTTTGACGAAGCCCATCTGAACAAGATTAAAGAAACCGCCGGCGCGGAACCGGGCGACCTGCTGCTCTTTGTGGCGGACAAGCCGGCTACCGTGGCCCAGGCGCTGGGCGCGCTGCGTATTGAAATGGCAAAACGCATGAACCTGATCGATAAAGACAAGCTGTGCTTTACCTGGGTGACCCGCTTCCCGATGTTTGAGTGGAACGAGGACGACAAACGCTGGGTAGCCATGCACCATCCGTTTACATCTCCCTGCGACGAAGACCTGCCGCTGTTAAAGACCAACCCCGGCAAGGTGTATGCCAAAGCGTACGATATGGTGCTGAACGGTGTCGAACTGGGCGGCGGTTCCATCCGTATCCATCGCCGCGACGTACAGAATGCAATTTTTGAAGCCATCGGTCTCACCGATGAAGAAGCGCAGGAAAAATTCGGTTTCATGATGCAGGCCTTTGAGTATGGCGCGCCTCCCCACGGAGGTCTGGCCTTCGGTCTGGACCGTATGATCATGCTGATGGCAAAACGTCCTTCCATCCGCGATGTCATCGCGTTCCCGAAGACGCAGAACGCCAACGACATGATGAGCGAAGCGCCTAACGTGGTTGACGAAAAGCAGCTGCGTGAATTACACATCCGCCTGTCGTTGCTGGCAAAAGAGAAAAAACAGTAAAATTAAGGCCCGGAGCATTGAAAAAATGCTCCGGGTCTGTTATTATATAAGTGTAAGGATTTGCAGGCCGGTCAACGATTCCGGCTTAACGGAACGTAAGCCTGCAAACGGAAAATTTCATAAACTTTTAAAAGTTACCCTGCGATGTTCGTTACATCTTTCTACGTGCTGAGCCAACGAATTTACTAAGGGAGCCTGATGTCGCGCCTTTCAAAAACCGGCCTCCTTCGAGTGGACTTTTGCGACTGGCGGTAAGGCACCCACCTGCACATGCAGGTTCAATACCTTGAAGATGAACGGCATTCGTGGGGCAATTTGTTTCTTAAAGCTCTTCTGTTAACTGTAGCGCCGTGAACGGTTTCGCGCACACCGTTCACGGCGCTGGGTTTAACATTAATCGTGACTTTTGAACGTTCCCGGGGGAAAAAACACCCGGATTTTTTTTGCCAGGCCGCATGAATACTGGGATTTGACCCCACGCACTCTTTAATATATAAGATAGACAGTTTATATGTCTGTAAAGGCGAAGCCGTAAGACACAACTGTCAAACTGGAAGAAAGCGGGGGCATAACGTTTTGCCCGCTGACCGCGGATTTTGCCGCAGGAAAACAAAAAATGATAAGAATGACACTTTTATATTTAAAATTGTCATTGACAAATGAGTTTAAGAGGTTTTAATTTCTTGAAAAATATTATATAATAATTTGGAAAACAGTATTGCATTTTGCATCTTAATGGAAAGATGTATTAAAAATCTGCGGGCAGTGAAGAAAGGAAATGTGTTACGCCGCAGATTTGTAAAAATCATAGTGCTGCAAAGGAGAGGCTACCATGAACAAAATCTACAAAGTAATCTGGAGCAAAACGAGGAACTGTTATGTAGCGGTGAGTGAAATCGCAAAACGCAACGGGAAGGATCGTACTTCCGTAACCGGCGGCGCTGCCGGCAGCAGGCAGGCGGCGCGGGTACTGTGCGCCTTGCTGCTGGGCGCGTATCTGACAGCAGGTTACAGCATGCCTGTGGCGTGGGCATCTCCGGATGGTGATGGTGCAACGATAAAAGGGCATGGCACAAGTGCAGGTGGAACATTAGCTTCAGCCTGGGGTGATTGTACAAATGCAATAGGCTATGGCGCTACTGCCTGGGGGCAGGGCACCATTGCGGGCGATACTACTCATCCTGATGATACTTACATAGCTTATGCAACTGCCTGGGGTGTTGAAACCATTGCAAGCAAACAGGGATCTACTGCCTGGGGAAACTTGACAGTTGCCAGTGGAGAATATGCGACCGCCTGGGGTGGTGGGTATGATAACAATAATAAAACGGTAGCCAGCGGTAATCGTTCAACTGCATTTGGATATAATACAACTGCCTCTGGCGCAGGCGCAACTGCCTGGGGCGGTTATTTTAACGAACCTTCAAATAATGCGAAAGGTGGTACGGCCAGCGGCGAAGCTTCCACGGCGTTTGGCATAAAGACGACTGCCAATACAAGAGGTTCTACTGCGTGGGGTGATGGAACGACAGCGGGTTCTGCTACAATTGAAATTAATGGCGTTAACACTCAAAAGTCTGGTAACAATGCTACGGCGTGGGGTTCGACTACAAAAGCTTTAGGCAATCAGGCAACTGCATGGGGCGACAGTACAACGGCTTTAAACGTTAATGCAACTGCTTTTGGTTATTGGGCAACCGCCAGTGGCAATTATTCAACGGCTTGGGGACACGGAACAAAAGCAACTAATGAAGATTCTACTGCGTGGGGTTATGCAGCTCAAGCAACCGGGTTTGCCGCAACTGCGTGGGGAAATCAATCACAAGCAATAGGTGACTATTCCACTGCATTTGGCGGAGATGGAAGCACCACAGTAGGTACAGCGGCTACAGCGAATGCTGTAAACTCTTTGGCTGCGTTAGGAGGTGTTACGGAAACTGCTGCAACAAATTCCGCCGCAATCGGTAAGGGCGCAAAAGCAAGCCTGGCCGATACCGTTGCATTAGGCAGCGGAGCGGTTGCAAACATTGGTTCCGGTGTTGCGGGCGCATATATACCTTCAACTGTACCGACCGGTAAAGAAAGTGTATGGACATCTACCAAAAATGCTATTGCGGTAGGTGATGCATCGAATAATATCACCCGTCAGATCACCGGCGTGGCGGCAGGTAAGGAAGACACAGACGCAGTCAATGTGGCACAGTTGACTGCTGCGGTGGCCGATGCTGGTGGGGGAACCGATGCATTGCATGTATACGGCAGCGGAGTGACCAGAACCGGAACTTATGCCAGTGCATGGGGCTATTCGACAAAAGCCGCGGGTAATTATTCAACAGCATTTGGGTACGGAACACAAGCTTTGAGTTATGCTTCAATAGCATGGGGACAAAACACAATCGCAGGAATAAATAATGAATCTGGTGGAGGTGGATTAGCTACAGCATTTGGCGCGTATACAAAGGCTACTGGTTATGCTGCAACTGCCTGGGGTCAAGGACAGAGTAATCAATACGTAATTGCCAGTGGTAATTTTTCAACAGCATTTGGTTATAAAACAACCGCCAGCGGTGACGGTTCTACTGCGTGGGGAAATAGAGCACAAGCAATCGGTGAGTTTTCTACAGCATTTGGCGGAGATTCATACTTAGGCATAAGTTCTACGGCGTACGCCAAAAACTCTTTGGCAGCGTTAGGCGGTGTTACGGAAACTGCTGCAGCAAACTCCGCCGCAATAGGTGTGGGTGCAAAAGCAAGCCTGGCCGATACCGTTGCATTAGGCAGCGGAGCGGTGGCAAACAGGGCAAACTACGCAACGACCGCCTATACAGCTGCGTTCAATACTTCGGGCGCGACGTCAAAAGTATGGAGATCAACCCACAACGCAATTGCGGTAGGTAATGATAGCACTGTCACCCGTCAGATCACCGGTGTGGCAGCAGGTTCTGCGGATACCGATGCGGTCAACGTGGCCCAGCTGACCGCTGCGGTGGCCGGTGCAGGCGGCGGAACTGCCTACACGGCAGGCGACGGCATTGCGATTGATACATCGAATAATACGATTAGCGTAAAAGCAAACACGGGTGACTTTATATTTGATTCCGGAACATTAAACCTGAAAAAAGATGGCGCCGTGGCTGCCGGTAATACGGGCGTTGTCACAGGCGGTACGGTGTTCACGGCAATTCAGGCTGAAACTCGTGTGGCTTCCGATGGCAATTACATTCTGGCTGCCAACAGTGCGGCGGCAAACCTGTCTGCGCTGGATACACAGGTGAAAACCAATGCAACTGCGATTGCAGGCAAAGCAGATAAGGCAACCACGTTGTCCGGTTATGGTATTACGGATGCAGCTATGGTGGACGCTTCCAACATTGACGCGACAGCCTGGGGGACGAAGTTAGGCACCGGTGCGGTAGCGAGCGGTGATGCGGGTCTTGTAACCGGCGGAAAGGTATATACGGAAGTACGTCCCGCCAACGGCACGTATGTGAAGAAAGCGAATACGACAGCCGCGAACCTGAAAGCGCTGGACACGCAGGTAAAAGCGAACACGGATGCGATAGCAGATAAGGCAGATGCAAGTGTGGTTTCTGAATTGACTGACATGGTCGGTACCAATGAAAAGGCGATTGAGAAGAACGCAACGGACATTGCCGCCAACAAGACGGCCATTGACAAGAACATAAAGGACATCGCTTCCAACAAGACGGCGATTGAGAAGAACGCAACGGACATCGCTTCCAACAA
>NZ_FONL01000004.1:128679-151044 GCF_900112895.1 Succiniclasticum ruminis DSM 9236
CCAACAAGACGGCCATTGACAAGAACATAAAGGACATCGCTTCCAACAAGACGGCCATTGACAAGAACGCCAATAACATTTCTTCGTTGGGAACAAAAGTAACGGCTAATGAAACCGCGCTGGCAAAGAAGGCGGACAAGGCAAATACCCTGAAGGGGTATGGCATTGAAGACGCTTACACAAAAGAGGAAACCGATACGCTGCTGAACAAAAAGGCAGATAAAACCGCGCTGGCGGAAGTGAAAGCTACCGCCGACAGCAACAAGGAAGCTCTGGCGGCGCTGGGCGATGTGAAAGAACTGGCGAAAGACACGGAAACGATCAAAAAGATTGTTGACGATGTAGAAAGTGTTGTTGAGGAACAAAACGGTGTAGTGGCGGACGCCGAGGTGAAAGCGGAAGCTAAGGAACTGGTCAAGGGCGGCACGGTGTATGAGTATCTGAACAAGGAAGCGCTTTCTTTGGGCGAGAAGAGCAATAAGATTGCTGTAGGAAAAGGAAGCGAGGCCGCCGGTACGCAAAGTATCGCCATCGGTTTCGGAAACAAGGTAAGCGGTGCTAACAGCGGCGCAATTGGCGATCCTAACGATGTAAGTGGCGAGGGCAGCTATGCTATTGGTAATAACAACACGATCAGCGGCGGTAATACCTTCGTACTGGGCAGCAATGTAACGGCTGACGTGGATGACGCCGTGGTGTTGGGCAACAAATCAACGGCAGAATCCGGCGCGGTGTCTGTGGGTTCTGACGGCAGCGAACGCCAGATTAAACACGTGGCGGACGGTAAGGACGATACGGATGCGGCTACGGTCGGCCAGATGAACCGTGCTATTGAAGATGCAGTTGGCACCAACATGGTGAACATGAGCAACAGTATCAACAAGCTGGACAGCCGTATCAATAAGGTGGGCGCAGGTGCAGCGGCTCTGGCAGCACTGCACCCCATTGACACAGACGATAAGTTCACCATGGGCCTGGGCTACGGCAATTACCGGAGCGCGCATTCGGCGGCGATCGGCATGTTCTATCGTCCTACAGAGAAGATTATGTTGAGTGTAGGTGGCGCAATAGGCAACGGCGAGAACATGATCAACGCGGGTATCAGCTTTGCGATGGATAAAGGGAAGGGATTTGGTACCAGCAAGGCGGCTATGGCGCGGAAGATTGCGGCGCAAGATGAGGAGATTGCAGCATTGAAGGAAGCACATGCAAAAGAAAATGCGGAGAACAAGGCTGAAATTCAGGCCCTGAAGGAAGCCCTGGCCCGTTTGGAAGCTAAGATAGGGAAATAAGCAGTAACAAAACAGAAAAAGAACTGACATAGATTGGACTGCAAAGAGGAGTGGGGAAAGCCCACTCCTCTTTTTTTGCATTGCCTTTTTCTGCGCAGTTCAATTGACATTATCCGTGATTTTGCGTATAATTTTATAGTTAGTATAATTTGTTTATAATAGTAAGATGTTTTATAAACGCAAAAGGAGAGAGAACCTATGAAGTACATGAGCGGCAATGAACTCCGCGAACGGTTTTTGAAATTTTTTGAAGAACGGGGGCATATGCGGCTGCCCAGCGCGTCCCTGATTCCCCAGGATGACCCGACCCTGCTTTTGATCGGCGCCGGCATGGCTCCCTTCAAGCCTTTCTTTACTGGGAAGATGAAGCCGCCGTCTCCCCGTGTGACCACATGCCAGAAGTGTGTGCGCACCGGCGATATTGAAAACGTGGGACGTACGGCACGCCACCATACCTATTTTGAAATGCTGGGAGACTTTTCTTTCGGCGATTACTTCAAGAAAGAGATTATTCCCTGGAGCTGGGAATTTCTGACCAAAGAGCTGGAACTGCCCGGGGATAAGCTGTATATTACCATTCATACCTCCGATGATGAGGCGTATCAGATCTGGCACGACGTTGTAGGTATTCCTGACGAGCGCATCATCCGCCTGGAAGACAACTTCTGGGAAATCGGCAGCGGCCCCTGCGGTCCCTGCTCTGAAATCCACATTGATTTAGGCCCGGAACGGGGCTGCGGCAAACCGGACTGTGGACCGGACTGCGACTGCGGGCGTTTCCTGGAACTGTGGAACCTGGTGTTTACCCAGTTTAACCAGAACGAAGACGGCACTTACACGCCGCTGGAACATAAAAACATCGATACAGGTGCCGGGTTGGAACGGATTGCTTCTGTGCTGCAGGGCAAGCCTTCCAACTTTGAGACGGACCTGATTTTCCCCATTATCGAATATGCCTGCAAGGAAAGCGGTGTGGCGTACAACGCGTCCCCGAAATCTGACGTATCCCTGAAAGTGATTGCGGACCATGCCCGCAGCCTGACCTTTATGATCGGCGACGGTATTCTGCCGTCCAACCTGGGCCGGGGTTATATTTTGCGTCGCGTCCTGCGCCGGGCTGTCCGTCACGGACGCCTGCTGGGTATCGACCATGAGTTCCTGGGCGGCGCGGTGGATGTGGTGGTTTCCATGTACGGCGACCACTATCCGGAGATTCGTGAGAAACAGGATTATATCAAGAAAGTCATTCACATGGAAGAGAGCAGTTTCCTGAAAACCCTTAAGAGCGGCTGCGACATGCTGGATGTTGAAATTACAAAACTGCAGGAAGCTGGCAAAACTGAACTGGACGGGGACGTTGCCTTTAAACTTTCCGACACCTTCGGTTTCCCCAAGGAACTGACGGCGGAAATTCTGGAAGAACACGGCATGACCCTGGATGAAAAAGGTTTTGCGGAAGCCCTGGAAGTGCAACGTAAGATGGCCCGGGATGCCCGTGACGATAAAACCGGACGTCCGGTTTTGTACAATGACCGCGATTTGAATGCGGCAGAATTAAAAGTTGACGAAGCCGCCCACGCCGGCAAAGTGATGAAAATCTATCCGGTGGCGGATGCCCAGCCGGTGGATGCGGTTTCTGACGGACAGGATGCAGCCGTCATTCTGGATGTGACCGGTTTCCATGCGGAAGGCGGCGGCCAGTTGGGCGACATCGGCGTGATCAAAGCTCCGGCCGGTCTGATGCGGGTGACCAAAACAAAGAAATTGCCGGACGGCGTAACCTATATGGCAGGTACGGTGGAAGAGGGTACCATTGCGGTTGGGGACGCAGTGACCTATAAAGTGGATACTGTCCGGAGATCCGACATTGCCCGTAACCATACTGCTACCCATCTGTTGCAGGCAGCCCTGCGGAGCGTACTGGGCAGCCATGTCAACCAGGCTGGCAGCTATGTGGGTCCGGATCGTCTGCATTTTGACTTCTCCCACTTCTCCCAGGTCACGCCGGAAGAACTGGCGAAGGTGGAGAAGATGGTTAACGAACAGATTCTGGCGGCCAAGACCGTAACCTTTGAAGAAGTGCCGATCGAAGAAGCAAAGAAACGCGGCGCGATGGCGCTGTTTGGTGAAAAATACGGCGCCGTGGTGCGGGTCGTTACCGTTCCGGATTTCTCCATGGAACTGTGCGGCGGTGTACATGTAAGCAACACGGCCCAGATTGGTCTCTTCAAGATTGTCAGCGAGTCTTCCACCGGTGCGGGCGTACGCCGTATTGAAGCGGTGACCGGTTTCGGCGCCCTGCAGTATGTGGAAGGACTGGAAAAGACCATTGGCAATGTGGCAGCCAAACTCCATTGCCGCAATACGGACGTGGAAGAGCGTCTGGACGTGCTGCTGGCTGAAACGAAAGACGCCTGCCAGAAAGTTAAAGCACTGGAGAGTAAGATGGCTGCAGCAGCGGCTTCCAGCGCGGCAGACCGGATGAAAGAGATTAAAGGCGTCAACACACTGGTGCAGAAGGTGAGTGTGTCCGATGTAAATGCGCTGCGCACTATGGGCGACCAGCTCCGGGATAAGACCGGCGGCGTGGTGGTACTGGCTTCCGTTTTTGAAAACGGTAAGATCGGCATCCTGGCCATGGCTCACAAAGACGCGGTGGCCAAAGGCATCCACTGCGGCAAAATCGTGAAAGAAGTGGCTGCCATCTGCGGCGGTGGCGGCGGCGGCCGCCCGGATATGGCGCAGGCCGGCGGCAAGGACGCGGAAAAAGTAGATGAAGCGTTGCAGGCTGCCTGGGGCGTTGTGGAAGGACAGATTAAATAAATTGCGAAAAATGAGATGATTTTTGTAAATTGTTTTCGGGAAACATTTGATTCAAAACAATTTGCAGGCAAAGGATAGGAGTAAGTTACCATGAGTGAAGTTCGTGTACGTTTTGCCCCCAGTCCTACGGGAAATTTACATGTGGGCGGTGCCCGTACCTGTCTGTTCAACTGGCTGTTTGCCAGAAGTCAGGGCGGCAAACTGATTTTGCGTATTGAAGATACAGATCCTTCCCGTTTCCAGGAAGGTTCGGTAGGCCAGATCATCCGCAGTATGAAATGGCTGGGTCTGGACTGGGACGAAGGCCCGGAAGTGGGCGGCCCCAGTGAACCGTACTACCAGTCCCAGCGTACGGAGATTTATCAGAAGTATCTTAAGCAGCTGCTTGACGAAGGGAAGGCCTATTACTGCTTCTGCACGCCGGAAGAACTGGAAGCCCAGCGTGAGCTCCAGCGGCAGCGGAAGCAGCCGTTCCGTTATCCCCGTACCTGCCGCAACCTTTCCAAAGAAGAAGTGGAACGCAGGATCGCAGCGGGCGAACCGCATTCCATCCGTTTCAAGATACCCATGAAAGGAAACATGCGGGTGAAAGACATGATTCATGGCCGCATGGATTTTGATCTGACGCAGTTTGATGATTTTGTGATTGCGAAGACCAACGGCACGCCGACGTACAACTTTGCCGTTGTCATCGACGACCATCTGATGGGCATGACCCATGTGCTGCGGGCGGAGGAACATATTCCCAATACGCCGAAGCAGATTTTGCTGTATGAAGCCCTGGGTTTCCCCGTTCCGGAATTCGGACATATGTCCATGATCCTGGCCCCGGACCGCAGCAAGCTGTCCAAACGGCATGGCGCCCAGTCCGTAGAAGAGTTCCAGGCGATGGGCTATCTGCCGGAAGCGCTGCTGAACTATCTGACCCTGTTAGGCTGGTCCCCGGAAGGCAATCAGGAAATCATCACCAAAGAAGAAACGGTCAAACAGTTTGACATGAACAAAATGTCCCATAAAGGGGCAGTATATGATATCAAAAAACTCTACTGGATTAACGGCCAGTATCTGCAGAGCCTGCCGCTGGAACGCATCGTCAATGATGCGAAGCCTTTCTTTGTGAAGGACGGTCTCATTACCGAAGAGTGGTTGCAGGACGAAGAAAACCAGAAGTACCTGACCCATCTGGTGGAAGTGGTGCGTGTCCGTGTGAAAACGCTGCAGGAGATTGTGGATGCTTCCACATATTTCTTTAAGGATTTTGACACGTTTGATGAAAAAGGCGCCCGCAAGTTCTTCAATGCAGAAGGCGTAGCCCTGTTGAAAAAGTGCCGGGAACGTGTGGCGGCGACAACAGAAGCAGAGTTTAACGAAGCAGACCTGGAAAAACTGTACAATGCCATTGCGGAAGAAGAAGGCGTGGCGTTGGGCAAGGTAATCCAGCCCAGCCGACTGGCTTTGTCCGGACGTACCGTAACCCCGGGCATGTTTGATGTGATGATGCTGCTGGGTAAGGAGAAAACGCTGGAACGTATGGATCAGGCCATTGCCTTTGCAGAAAAAATGTGAGAGACCTTGTGGTATTTTGAGCAGGAGGACTCATGAAAAAATTAGCAGGTGCGTTGCTGGCGGCTTTGCTGCTGTTCTGCCAGAGTGTGTTTGCGGATCAGCCTACCACTGTTTTGACAGAAATTAAAGACGGAAAACAGATCCATATGGAAAGGCCTGTAATTGACGGAGCTAACGATGAAGCACTTCAACGAGCTGCCAATAATGTGTTACGCAGCGCGGCAGACGATGTAGCGGACAAAGTAGGTAAAAAGGGCACGGTAACCTATGAAGTGACGTTGAACCGTCCCAGCCTTGTAAGCGTACTGCTGAAAGGCAGTAACAACAAACGCAGTTATGTCCGAGCGGTCAACATTGACCTGACTACCGGGCGGGAATTTTCGTTGGATGAGTTCTTTTTCGGTGGAGAAGAGCGGGAAAAACTGTTGGGCAAGAATGCTGAGAACGTACTCTTTACAGAAAGCGGAGTTGCTTTTGCAGAGAAAAAAGGCGCAGCATATGACCGTGTCTTTTCCTATCAGGAGTTGCTGCCCCTGTCCCGTATCGGTGATATAGGCAGACTTATCACAGTATGGAAGCTGACAGAGAACAGTGATGGTAAGATTCTGGCGTTAAAGCAGGGCGATTTGTTTGCCTTTAAGCTGAACGCGAATCCAAGCACCGGCTTCCGGTGGGTGAATTCCGTTTCCGGCGGTCCGGCTAACGGTATTGTAAAAGCCGGCAGTTCGTTTATGATTTCTAATTCCCAGAAGGAACAGACGGGCACACCGGGGCTGGAGTTTCAGTTTTATGCAGCAAAATTGCCGGGAACTTACCGGTTGCAGCTGAGTTATCAGCGTCCCTGGGAAAAAATTGCCGGTGTCCGGGAGTGTAATGTTACGATAATAGTTAAATAGTTTTATATTATTTGCGTATGGTTGTTTCTGTTTTATGTAAATAGAAACAGAGCGTAACGCAAAGATAGCTGAAAATTATAAAAGCAGCATCGTCCTTGTGCCGGTGCTGCTTTCGTTAAATACAGGAGCCGATTATGCAGAAAGAGATTGAATTACTTGCTCCCGCAGGCACGTGGGAGGCGCTGGAAGCGGCAGTGAATGCCGGGGCCGATGCGGTGTATTTAGGCGGAAAAGCGTTCGGGGCCCGGGCCTATGCCAGCAATTTTGACCGGGAGGAAATGGCGAAAGCAGTTTATTTCTGCCATATGCATCACGTCCGTCTGTACGTGACGGTGAACACGCTGGTGGATGATAAAGAACTGCCGGAACTGGAAGATTATCTGGTATTTCTGCATAACGCGGGTGTGGACGGCATTATTGTCCAGGACATGGGCATCATCCGGGCGGCGCAGCAACTGGTGCCGGGGCTGCCTCTGCATGCTTCCACCCAGATGACGGTGACCAATTCCGCAGGTGTGCGCTTTGCGGCGGAACACGGGATCGTCCGGGTAGTGCCCGCCCGGGAACTGTCCCTGTCGGACTTAAAGAAAGCCTGTGAGACCGGTCTGGAGATTGAAGCGTTTATCCACGGCGCGCTGTGCGTATGTTATTCCGGTCAGTGCCTCATGAGCAGCCTGATCGGCGGCCGCAGCGGGAACCGGGGACGCTGTGCCCAGCCCTGCCGTCTGCCGTACACACTGGTGGATAAGAACGGAAAAGATTTGCTGGCAGGAAAAGATGCCGGGCAATATCTGTTAAGCCCGAAGGATCTGAACACACTGCGGATATTGCCGCAGATGATCGAAGCCGGCGTCATCTCGTATAAAATTGAAGGCCGCATGAAACGGCCGGAATACGTGGCAGTGGTGGTGGACGCGTACCGCCGGGCCATGGACAGCTACAAACGCGGGGCCTACGAAGTGCCGGCGAAGGATCTGGCTAACATCGAGCAGATTTTTAACCGGGATTTCACTACGGCCTACCTGGAAAAACATCAGGGCCGTCTGATGATGAGCGACCGCCGTCCCAATAACCGGGGAGTGCTCATCGGCCGTGTGCAGAAACTGAACAACGACCGTACCAAAGCGTTGGTGAAGCTTGACAAGGCGATCCGCACCGGCGACGGACTGGAGTTTTGGGTTAAAGTTGGCGGCCGCGTCGGCACGACTGTCAATACGCTCCGGGTCAGTGGGAAGATAGTGGAAGAGGCAGCAGCGGGATCTCTGGCGGAGATTGATGTTCCGAAAGGCGTGCGGCTGAACGATCGTGTTTTCCGTACCCTGGACAGCGGGCTGATGGCTTACGCCGGGCAGTTCTACGGAGAGAAAAATAAAAAGCGGATACCCGTTACGGCAAAAGTAACTGTGCGTATGGGAAATCCGCTGGAAGTCGTACTGACAGACGCCGACGGCAACACCGGTGCCGCCTTGACAGATTTTATCGCGGAACCGGCACGGAAGCATGCACTGGATGAAGCGGCTGTCCGTAAACAGATTGACCGTCTGGGAACCACGGAATACGAACTGGATAAACTGGAAACAGAAATCGGCGAAGGCCTTATGGTGCCTATGAGTGAGATCAACGAAGCGCGCCGCCGGGCCTGCGAAGCGTTGGACAAAGCAAGGTTGGAGGCCTTTGCACCTGCCAGGGTGCCGGTAGAGAATAAAAATGTGATGCACCGCTGGCTGCATGAATTGGAACATTCCGGTTCACACAACAGCGTGGAAACAGACCAGCCCCTGCTTACGGTCTGGGCCGATACGGTAGACAAAGTGAAAGCGGCTCTGGAGGGCGGGGCGGACTGGATCATCTTCGGCGGTGACCGATATACTTCGAGGGATGTAGCCTTTACCGATTATGAAACGGCGGCGAAACTGGTACACAACGCCGGACGTCGTGTTGCTTTTTCCACACCCCGTATCGTGAAAGAAGGCCAGCTCGGCTTTTTTGCGAAGTTTTTACAGCAGGCGGAAGCCTGCGGTGTCGATTTGCTGTATGTTCATAATACAGGCCTGTGGCAGCTGGCAAAGGATTTGGACCTGAAGACGCCGCTGTGGGCGGATATGAGCCTGAACATTTACAATACCCAGAGCCTTCAGTTCTGGCAGGAAGCGGGAGCCTCAGGCGCGACTCTGTCCGTGGAGCTGAATATGGGGCAGCTGAGTCATCTGGCAAAGTTCAGCCCGCTGCCGCTGGAATGCCTGGTGCAGGGCCCCATTGAGATGATGGTATCTGAGTATTGCGCAGGCGGAAGCTTTCTGGGTAATCTGGATAAAGGCGCCTGCACTTTCAAATGCAAAGAAGAAATCTATCTGCACGACCGGAAGGACGCAAGGTTCCGCCTGGCAGGCGACCAGTTCTGCCGTATGCATGTGCTGAATTCACAGGATCTGTCTGTATTAGGCGGCCTGGGGGAATTACGGGACATGGGCATTGCCAGGCTGCGCATTGACGGAAGAACGTACGGGCCGGACCAGCTGCGGGAGTTAGTGAAAAAGTTTAAAGAAACACTGGTGATGCATGGCGATGCAGTGGAAAACCTGCCGGGTACCACAAGGGGCCATTATTACCGGGGAGTGTTATAACAGATAAACTTTTACAGCTTGGGTTATATTTTTTCCAGCTTCGCCCTGAAGGAAATGCTTCGGGGCGTTTTTATATTGTCGAACTGCACTACATGGGCGCCCTTGTCTCTGTCCACATCGGTGACGGTGCCGTCGCCGAACACGGCGTGGCGCACACGCTGCCCGATGGAAAATGTCACGTCGCTTTCCTTTTCCGGCATGTACTTCTGGCTGTACCCGATGTATTCCCTGGCTTCTTTGATCAGTTCCGCCCGGGGCTCTTTTGTGTAGTGGAACAGATGCGGGTCGATATCCAGAATAAAGCGGGAAGGATACTGGGGTGAGCCGTCGAAGTTGCGACCTGCTCCCCGGGATAAATACAGTCTGTTCCTGGCGCGGGTCATGGCTACAAAAGCCAGCCGCCGCTCTTCTTCCATCGCTTCCTTGGTCCGTACTTTGCGGGAGGGGAAGATACCTTCGTTCATGCCGCACAGGAACACTGTAGAAAATTCCAGCCCCTTGGCTGCATGAACCGTCATCAGCTTCACTTTGCCTTTGGCTTCGGCGCCGTCCGCATTGGTGAACAGGGCCACATGGGCCAGGTAATGGGGCAGGGAAACTTCTTCGCCACAGGTGGTTTCATATTCATAAACGGACTGCTTCAGTTCCGCTACATTGTCGAGACGTTCCTGGCTTCCTTCCGTGCGCAGCATTTTCTCGTAACCGCTTTCGTTCAGAATGGCGGAAAGAATCTCAGAAACGGGGCGGTCTTCATATCCGGCGGCGTAGTGCTCTATCAGTGATACGAACTGACCGGCTTTGGTCCCTTTAAAGATGGAATCGTCCAGGGTTTCCGTAAGGGCCTGGTATAAAGTAACCCCGTGCTGCGTCGCGTATTCCTCCAGAAAAGCCAGCCGGCGTTTACCCATGTTGCGCTTGGGCGCGTTGACGATGCGCCGGAAGGACAGGTCGTCCTTGTAGGCTATCATCCGCAGATAGCTGAGGGCATCCTTGATTTCCATCCGGTCAAAAAACTGCACACCGCTGTAAATGGTGTAGGGTATCTTTTCTTCCAGAAATACCTGTTCGATGGCCCGGGTCACGTAGTGAGCCCGGTACAGGAGGGTGATATCCGCATAATCTACGCCTTCTGCCTGCAGGCGTCGGATCTCTTCGCAGATCCACTTTGCCTCGCCTTCCTGGGTGTCCGCAAAGTGGCAGACCACCGGTGCGCCGCCGGTACGACGGGGCAGCAGTTCCTTCCGGATGCGGTATTTGTTTTTTTCAATGAGGGAGTTGGCGACTGCCAGGATTTCCGGGGTGGAACGGTAATTTTCCATCATCATGACAGTCTGTGTGCCCGGGAATTTTGCAGCAAAATCCATCAGGAAACGCCCGTCCGCTCCCCGCCAGGTGTAGATAGTCTGGTCCGGATCGCCCACCACGAACAAATTCCTGTGCCAGGCGCACAGCGCTTCCATCAGTTCATACTGCAGGGCGTCGATGTCCTGGAATTCGTCGATCATGATGTATTCCAACCGCTGCTGCCATTTCAGACGGATATCTTCCCGTTCTTTGAAAATATGCAGCGTGAACTTGATCAGGTCATTGTAATCCAGGCCGAAGCATTTCTTTTCCTGATAGAGATAACCGAAAAAGATGATATCCTCTGCCCGGGCTGCTGCGTCATACTTTTCTTTCAGCGCTTCCAGGGGCAGGGCTATCATGTCCCTGTAATATTCCGGTCTTTTGAACAGCTTTTGAATTTCGATCATGTCCCGGGCCATGGAAAAGGTCATGTCCCGCAGGGTAAGTCCCCTCTCTTCGTATATGATCTGCAGCATGGCGTCGATGTCTGAGTTATCCAGCACCAGAAAGCTTTTGGGATAGCCGGCGGCATAGCTGTCTTCCTGCAGCACGGATACACAGAAGCCGTGAAAGGTGTTGATGTACCCCGTATCGTTGTCTCCGGTCAGGCTGTGGATGCGCTGCCGCATTTCATTGGCTGATTTATTGGTGAAGGTGACGCATAGGATATTGCCCGGCAAAATACCCAGTTCGTTTACCAGAAAGGCAAAACGGTGGGAGAGGGCCCGGGTTTTTCCCGAACCGGCCCCGGCGATAACACGGACATAGCCTTCCGTGGCGCGCACCGCTTCCTGCTGGGCGGCGTTGAGTTTCTGCATCAGATTTGTGTATTCGTAATTCTCTGTCATATGAAAAACCTCCGAAACAGATGTTCGCAATTATTTTAACACATGAACTGTCAAAAGAAAAGCGAACACGCCAAAGAAGTTTTTCACTGTTTCCGGTCCGGTGAAAAGTCCGTCAGAGTTGGTATATGCATTTGTGAAATTAACCTGCCGGTGATATACTATCTCTGGGGAAATGATATTTCAGAAAGAAACAAAGGAAAGAATGCGATGGACTGGGGCCGTATTTTTTTGGTGTTTACCGATATTTTGCTGCCTCTGGCGGCGGGATATTTTTTAAAAGTGCATACGCTGATGCCCCGGAGGTTCTGCGACTGGCTGATCAGGTTTAACGTGATTGTAATGGTTACGGTTCTTACGCTGATGAGTTTCTGGGTGCTGCCGTTGTCGGCGCAGCTTCTGTGGCTGCCGCTGATCGGTGTGCTGATTACCGCCGTTCCGGGCATTATCGGCGCGAAACTGTTTGCCGGCGGTTTTGACAACGATCTGGACAGGGGCGCCTATGTGATTTCCGCCATGCTTTCCAATATCGGGACCATTGGCGGGCTGTGCGCTTTCATCATGTACGGGGAGGCCGGGTTTGCTTATGTACAACTGGTAGCGGCACCCCAAAATATCCTGATGGTGGCGGCGGCGTTCCCCATGGCAAAATACTATTATGAAAAGCATAAGGCGGCGGAAAAGAAAGCGAAGCTGCAGCTGAGTTTCCGGGAGATGTTCATAACCTGGAACCAGATCGGGATCCTGGGCATGGCAGCGGGAATCGCGCTGCAGATGTGCGGAATCGAACGTCCTCCAATCCTGGGGGTGCTGTTTCATAATCTGGTACACATCCTCGCCTGGGTATCCCTGCTGCCGGTAGGGTACCTGATTGACTTTTCCCGGGCCGGGCTGTATTACCGCAGGGTTACCAGCATGCTGTGGCTGCGTTTTGTGATTGTTCCGGTTATTTTTTATGCGGGATTCAGGCTTCTTTTTACAGACCAGGTGCTGCTGGGTTCATTACTGATTATGGCGGCCACGCCGGCTGCTATCAATTCTGTCATCACGGCGCAGCTTTACAAACTGAATGTGGACCTGACCATTGCGTCTTTTTTGCTGACAACGGTCGTTTTCGTTCTCGTTGTCTTTCCTGTGTTTTTCTTTTATATTCATTTCGGCGGAAGGTTGTGAACAAGGAAAGAGGAATCCTATGAACACTCGTGTTACAGGGCGTTTTGCCGTCAAAACGCTGGAGTTTGACAAAGTTAAAATGCGTGCCGCGGAAAAGGCGGCTACTGAGCTGGGAAAGGACAGACTGCTGGCTCTTGGCATCTCTTCGGATTTTGAAACCGTAAAGCGGATGCACATGGAAACGGCGGAAGCGTTGCGGATCATAAATGCCGGTCGGCGTTTTCCTTTCGGCGGACTGTATAATATTGCGGAGGCAGTAAAGCGGGCCAGGATCGGCGGCGTGCTGGACGTGGAAGAGCTGATGCAGATAAAGACAAGCATGCAGGCGTTCGGTACGCTGAAAGTGTTCCTGCTGACGGAGAGCGATGACCACCCGAACCTGGCGGAGTACGGAAGAAGCCTGGCGGAATTCCCTAAACTGGTGCGCCAGCTGGAGAAAAGCATTTCGGAAAAAGGCGATGTACTGGACACTGCTTCCGTAAAGCTGGCAGGGCTCCGGATAGGGATTGCTTCGGCAAAAAGCAAGGTCCGTTCGCAGCTGGAGAAGATACTCCACGACCCCAACAATCAGAAGTATTTTCAGGACGCACTGGTCACTATGCGGGGAGACCGGTATGTAATCCCTATCAAGCAGGAGTACCGGGCCAACTTCCCCGGTATCGTCCATGACCAGAGCGGCACAGGAGCCACGCTGTTCATCGAACCAATGACGGTGGTGAACCTGAATAATACGATTAAACGGTATATAGCGGAAGAAAAGGAAGAAGTTGAACGGATTCTGCGGCAGCTTTCCGGCGCAGTGGGGGCGGAAGGCGAGACGTTGCTTCGCTGTCTGGCCGTGGCTGCAGATGTGGATGCAGTATATGCCAGGGCCCTGTACGCGCTGGATACGAAGGCTTGTCAGCCCCAGCTGGTGTCCAACGGCGGGCTGCGCATTGAAAAAGGACGGCACCCGTTGTTGCCTGCGGAAACAGCGGTACCGCTGGATGTAAACCTGGGTGAGACGTTTAACACGCTGCTGATCACCGGGCCCAATACCGGCGGCAAAACGGTGGCGCTGAAAGCCGTGGGTCTGTTTGCCCTGATGAGCCAGACAGGGATGTTCGTTCCGGCACTGAATGCCAAACTTCCGGTGTTCCGCGCGGTGTATGCGGATATCGGGGATGAGCAGAGTATCGAACAGAGTCTGTCCACTTTCTCCGGCCACATGATGAACCTGGTGAGCATTCTTCAGGAAGTTCGGGAACGGGACCTGGTGCTGGTAGATGAAATCTGTGCCGGAACGGATCCCAACGAAGGCGCGGCCCTGGCCATGTCTATTTTGGATCATCTGACAAAACAGGGCGTGTTCACCATGATGACTACCCATTACAGTGAGCTGAAAACCTTTGCCTACGGCCGGGAAGGCATGGAAAACGCCAGCGTGGAATTCAATCCGGATACATTGCTGCCCACGTACCGCCTGCTCATGGGCGTGCCCGGTAGCAGCAACGCCTTCAACATCAGCCGCAGACTGGGGCTGTCAGAGGAAATCGTGCATAGTGCCGGCGATCTTCTGAACGAAGAACACGTGCATATGGAAGATGTGTTGCAGGGCCTGGAAGGGGAACGCCGCCGTTTTGAGAGCCGCAGCCGGGAAGTGGAAGAATTGCGGTATGAGAGCGAGAAGCTGCGGAACCAGCTGGCCTGGCAGAAAAAAGATTTTGAAAAGCAGAAGAATGAATTGTTGCGCAAGGCGCGCCTGCAGGCGGACGAAATCTACCGCACCAGCCGCAGGGAGGCGGAAACGGTGCTGAAAGAGCTGCGTTCGTTAAAAGCGGATATCGATGTAAAAGCGCTGCAGGCAAAAGCGGAGGAAGCCCGGAAACGACTGGACAAGCACCTGGCTTTAGACGAACCCCTGCCGGAGGGTACGCCTTTGACGCCGGACAACGCCCGGGCCGGCATGACAGTGCTGGTAAAGTCACTGCGCAAGAACGGGACGCTCCTGGAAGTGAAAGGGAAGGACGGACTGGTTTCCGTGGGCGTGCTGAAGATGACGGTGCCGCTGTCCCAGTGCCTGCTTGTGAAGGATAAGCCGCAGGAAAGGCCGAAACCTTCCAAATTTAAAAGCAGTGCCTCCCATGCCCTGTTTGCCGCCAAGACTGAAACAGCGGAACAGGAAGCGGATGTGCGGGGCATGACCACAGACGAGGCGATTCCCTTTGTGGACCGTGCCATCGACGATGCGCTGCTGGCGGGTATAACCCAGGTGCGCATCATACACGGCAAGGGCACCGGCGCGCTGCGGGCCGGTCTCCATGCCTATCTGAAAGGCCATAAGAACGTGGCCTCCATCGCGCTGGCGGATCTTGTCCGGGGTGGTGCCGGGGTGACGGTGGTGACAGTGAAGTAAGCGTACGAACACACAAACTATTGAGTAGTCGTGCTAAAAAATCACAAGATATTGCAATAATGGGTTGTGGTTCTGTATATAATAGTGATATAATATTTATATATGTTCTAGGAGGGGCGATTTATGGCTTTTGTTGTTAAAAAGTTCGGTGGCAGCAGTGTGGCTACGCCGGAAAAGATTTATCATCTTGTAGATCGTGTGCTGGGTGAAAAGAAGCCTGATGACAAAATTGTGATCGTGGTTTCCGCCATGGGTGACACCACGGATGATTTGCTGACATTGGCGGGGCGTATCACCGACCATATGCCGAAGCGGGAAATGGATATGCTGCTGTCTACCGGCGAACAGATTTCCATTGCATTATTGGCCAGCGCATTTATGGAGCGCGGGCAGAAAGCAATCTCCTTTACCGGTTTCCAGGCGGGTATCCGTACCAACGCGAACCACACCAAGGCCGGAATTATGGAAGTGAAAGCAGACCGCGTCATGAAAGCGTTGGACGAAGGCAATGTCGTAATTGTAGCCGGATTCCAGGGAATCACCGATGAAGGCGATATCACAACGCTGGGCCGCGGCGGCAGCGATACAACGGCTGTTGCGGTGGCAGCAGGACTGAAAGCGGACATCTGTGAAATCTATACCGATGTGGACGGCGTGTACACGGCCGATCCCAGAGTAGTACCCAATGCGATTAAATTAAAAGAGATTACGTTCGGGGAAATGTTGGAACTGGCCCGTCTGGGAGCCGGCGTTATGCAGCCCCGTGCTGTGGAATACGGCGAACTGACCGGAACAGACATTCATGTACGTTCCACTTTCAACCGGGTGGAAGGTACGATTATCAGAGGGGAGTATACGATGATGGAAGAGAAGAAATTTATCATTCGCGGTGTGGCAAGCGATTCTAATGTTGCAAAGATCACTGTCCGGGGCGTTCCCGATGTGCCCGGTGTAGCCTATCGCATTTTTAACGGGCTGGCCCAGGAAAATATTGCGGTGGATATGATTGTGCAGAGCACCAGCGCTGTTAAGGAAAAGAATGATATTGTTTTCACCGTGACCAAGACCGATATGGCAGACACGGTGGGCGTGCTGGAACAGCTGAAGAATGAAATCGGCTTTGCCCGTGTGGATGTGGAAGCCAATGTTGCCAAAGTTTCCATTGTCGGTGCAGGCATGCTGGGTAATCCCGGTGTGGCAGCCCGTATGTTCGGCGCCTTGGCAAGCGAGAACATCAATTTAGATGTAATCAGTACCTCTGAAATTACAATTTCCTGTCTCATCGCCAAAGAAGATGAGAAGAAAGCCGTGAACGTGGTGCACCGATTTTTCTTCCCAAATGAAGAAAAATAAAAGCTTTGCGGAAGTTGCGGCGTTGTTGGAAAATATGAAGGGATAAAGGAGACTCAATATGTATAACAGTTTTGCGGCGCCTCAGGCAAAAGGAAAGGCTGCCAATGATATTATTTTTGCGGCTAACGCGCTGGCGGTGGCTGACGCAGCGGCTATCGGTGCGGAGAACGTAACGAACGGTACGATTGGTGCCATCCTGGATGACGATTCCAAGCTGGTCTGCCTGCCCACTGTGGAGGCGGTATACCGGAACCTGCCCATCAATGAAGTGATTGCTTACGCGCCTATCGCCGGCACTCCTGACTTTTTGGAAAAGGTGCAGGTTGCCACTTTCGGAAAATCCCGTCCCAACGGCTTCACCAGCGCGGTTGCGACAACCGGCGGAACCGGCGGTATCCATCATGCAATCTGGAATTATACCGAAGCCGGTGACACAGTGATCACCGCAGACTGGTACTGGGGAGCCTATAAGGTGCTGTGCCTGGACATGGGGCGCAAACTGGACACTTATAAGATGCTGACGGATGGCGGGACATTCAACCTGCCGGCACTGACGGAAAAAGTAAATGCGCTGCTGGCAAAACAGAACAGTATTATGGTCATCATTAACACGCCTGCCCATAATCCGACCGGTTACAGCCTTACCACAGAGGATATGGAACAGGTCGTGGCCATGCTGAATAAAGCCGCGGAAGAGACCGGCAAACAGGCAATTCTGTTCCTGGATGCGGCATATATCGATTATGCAGGTGAGAAGGACGCAGTTCGCGAAGTTTTCAAAGCCCTGGATAATCTTCCGGAGCGGGTGCTTGCCATTGTGCAGTACAGTATGTCCAAGGGCTTTACCATGTACGGTCAGCGGTTGGGCGCCATGATTTGCGTTACGTCCAGCGAAGCGGCGGCGAAAGAATTCTTTGAAATCAACCAGTATACAAGCCGCGCTACCTGGTCTAACAACAACCGGGCGGCGATGCGCACGCTGGTGCAGATTTATAGTGATGATGCGTTGCTGACGGCTGTGGAGGCGGAACGGGATCATTATTACAAAATGATTAAGGCGCGGGCCGATATTTTCGTGGAAGAGGCAAAAGCCTGCGGGCTGCCGATGATTCCGTATATTGCAGGTTTCTTCCTGTCTGTTCCCTGCGCAAATTCCCAGGCAGTGTGCGATATTCTGCATAAAGACCACATTTATCTGGTACCGTTGGCAGCCGGTGTGCGTATTGCGCTTTGCTCCATCCCGCTGCAGAAGATTCCCGGTATCGCCGCGAAACTGAACGATGCATTGAAGGCAGTGGAAGCTGCGAAAAAATAAATAATTGCTGTTTAGAGTAAGAAGGACACCGGTCTGATGACGGTTCCTTAAACAGATCAGGCTGAAGGTGAAACTTCAGCCTTTTTTGTAAAACAGAGACAGGACAATGAATGAACGGAGGTCTTTTATGCTGCTGATCACATTTCCGGACGGAACGAAAAAGTATTATGCAGAAGGAACGACGCTGGCGGAGATTGGCAGGGAGGTTGAGGCAGGGTATGATTCACCCCTTGCGGCCGGTGTTTTTAACGGGCAGGAGTACAGTCTGTCGTACCGGGTCGCGGAAGATGGGGAAGTGGCTTTTATCCCTATGAATTCCGTGGAAGGGATGCGCGCGTTTGTACGCAGTATCACGTTTGTCTGCGATGTGGCGATGAAAGATCTGTTCCCGGAAACGGAACTGGAAGTCTGTAATTCACTGGGCAGCGCTCTGTACTGTACTATGCCGAAAAATCCGCTGGATCCGGGACAGCTGAAGCAGCTGGAAGATAAAATGCGCAGCATCATTGCGGAGAAACATCCTATAGTGACATTTCCGGTAGACCGGCAGGAAGCGATTGAGAGGGCAAAGCAGGACCCGTATCTGGGGCAGGATGTATTGGCGATGATTAACATGGCCCCGGAGTCCGAGACGCTTTTTGCCTATGAGTTGTGCGGGATACGGGAACCTTTTTTTGAACCGCTGCTGACAAGCACGGAACATCTGTCGGCCTTTGAACTGATTCCCTTTGACAAAGGATTTGTCATCAATTATCCGGAGGTAGGCGACTATACCGAACTGCCGCCCTGGGATACGGTGCGGCGCATTAACCGTGCCTATGAAGAGGCAGAAGAATGGTCTGCCATGATCGGCTGTAATACGATTTCCAAGTTGAACCAGATTATCCGGGCGGGGAGAGCTGACAAGATTATCCGTGTGGCGGAAGGACTGCAGGAGAAAAAGTTTGTTGCTATGGCAGATTATATCACGCAGCACCGGGATAAGCTGAAGTTTATCCTGATTGCGGGGCCCTCTTCTTCCGGAAAAACCTCTTCAAATCAAAGGCTTTGCGTCCAGCTGGAAGTGAATGGGCTACACCCGATTCCCATTTCCATGGATAATTATTATGTGAACCGGGAAGATACACCGAAGAATCCGGACGGCACCTATGATTTTGAGCGGGTAGATGTGATTGATATCTCTCTGTTTAACGAGCATCTGAAGCGGCTGCTTCAGGGTGAGACTGTGATGCTTCCGTATTATAATTTTATGACCGGTCACAGGGAGTACCGCGGTCAGACGATGTGCATGAAAGAAAACAGCGTTTTCGTAATAGAAGGAATCCATGCGCTGAACCGCAAAGTTACGGAATCGGTTCCGGACGAAAATAAGCTGAAGATTTTTGTCAGCGCTCTGACTCCTATGTCGCTGGATGCCTTTAACCGTATCCATACGACAGACCTGCGGATGTTACGGCGCATGGTCCGGGATTCAAAGTTCCGTTCTCATGATGCCTTGAATACGATTAAGATGTGGCCCTCTGTACGAAGGGGAGAAGAAAAATATATCTTCCCGTGTCAGGAGGAAGCGGATGTTTTCTTCAATACGTCTTTGATCTACGAACCCGCAATTTTACGTAAGTTTGCGGTGCCGTTGCTGCAGACTGTGCCCAGGGAGGAAAAGGCTGCGTATTTTACGGCCCGGAGACTGCTGCGCCTGTTAGGACTGATAGAGCCGCTGGACGAAGACATGATTCCCAACAATTCCATTTTAAAAGAGTTTATCGGCGGTTCGGCTTTTGCGAAAGAATTGTAGAAGAGAAGTCCGAAACGAAATCATATAGTTTCCGGCGGTCGTGTCAATAAAAATCTTATAGAATAACCATATAAAAAAGAACAACTCCTGCTGCCCAATGCCTACAGGAGTTGTTTTTGTTTCATCTTGAGTTTTGGATAAACAAGTTCATTTGACGACGAAGACATAAACGTAAATAACCGGCTTCTCGCTAGGATTCAATTTCACTTTTTATTAGTTTTTTGCTGTGGTTTAATAGGTACAGGTTTTGCAGGCGCGGGTTTTACGGGAGCCGGTTTTTTCATGGAAGAATCGGTTTTCTTTTCAGGTTTGTTACTTATCACAGGCTTATCAGCTGCTTTAGATTTTGGTTTTACAACCTTTGGCGGTTTGGCCAGCGGATCGTTCTGGAGTTTGGTTTCCTCTTCTTTATTCTTATCTTCGTCTTCTTTATTGCCCATATCCTTGCCAACAGGAGTTACGGCTCCTGCAGGACGGACAAAATCCGCATAAGGTAATTCCTGTACGGCATTGATCATGAAGTCATGCCAGATGCTTAAAGGGGCTCCTGAACCGTACATGGCTCCCATGCTGCGGTTTCTGTCGTCACCAACCCAGACAGCGCAGGAAAGGTTGGGAGTATAGCCAACAAACCAGGCATCTTTGGAGTCATCTGTGGTACCGGTTTTCCCGGCTGCCGGACGGCCAAGGCCGGAGCCGCCTGCCGTACCGCTGATCAGTACGTCTTTCAGCATATCGGTGGTCTGATATGCTGCTTTGGCACTGACAACCTGTTTAGGCGCAGGCTTATGTTCGAAGAGAACTTTTCCGTTGCGGTCTACAATCTTAATAATGGAAACAGGCTGGTTCAGTACGCCGTTGTTGGCGATGGTTCCGTAAGCGGTAGCCATATCCAGCGGGCTGACGCCTTTAGTAAGACCGCCCAAAGCCATTGCCGGATTGTTATCGGTATATGGTCCTTCTTCTACTAATGAAGTAATGCCGCATGCCTTTGCCATCTTCATTACTTTTTCGGTACCGACACGTAATGCGACGCGGATTGCGGGGATGTTGTAAGAACGAGACAGGGCCGTACGCAGGGTGACCGTACCATGGAAACTGCCACCGGAGTTTTGGGGCTGCCATCCGCCGATTTTCAGCGGTTTATCGTCAACCATGGTAGCCGCATTAAGGCCGTTATCCATGGCGGTCAGATAAACAAAAGCTTTGAAAGCGGAACCGGGCTGCCGCTGTGCGAGCACAGCGCGGTTGAACTTATCCTGACCCCTGCCGCCGACCATGGCTTTGATATAACCGTTAGTGGGATCGAGAGCGACCAAACCTGCCTGGGGTTGTGTCAGATGGTCGGGATCTTCCGTCCATATATCGGGAAGGTAGCGGATTGCGTGTTCTGCCTTGGACTGCATGCTGCTGTCAAGCGTAGTATATATTTTCAGGCCGCCTTTAAATAATGCATCTGCACCGTATTTGTCGATAATCTGTTGGGAAACATAATCAAAGAAATACGAACGCAGATCTTTTTGTTTTCCGGTATTCTCATCTTTGCGGATTTTTACGTCTTCCGCTTTGGCTTTATCCGCGTCAGCCTGAGTGATATGCCCGTATTTTACCATCTGATCAAGTACGATATCCCGGCGCTCTTTGTTCGCCTTTGGGTTCTCCATGGGATCGTAATAGTTGGGGCTTTTAGGAATCGCTGCCAGAGTGGCGGCTTCTGCCAGGTCAATGTCCTGTACATGCTTCCCGAAATATGTCAGTGACGCAGATTCCACACCGTAAGAACCTTCCCCGAAATAAATCTGGTTCAGGTACATGTTCAGAATTTCGTCCTTGGTATATTTGTTTTCCATCTGCCTGGCCAGGAAGGCTTCCTTGATTTTACGGGAAATCGTGCGTTCCTGCGTCAGGAATGCGTTTTTTGCCAGCTGCTGGGTGATGGTGCTGCCACCCTGTACTTCCTGTCCCATAATGTTGCTGACAAGGGCACGGAATGTACCGCGGTAATCGATGCCGCTGTGTTCATAGAACCGGTTATCTTCAATTGAAACAAAAGCGGCCCGGACATGCTTGGGAATCTTGTCCAGTTTTACCGGCAGCCGGTGTTCCGCCGAAGCGGTGGTATAGATAATTCTGTTTTCATTATCATAAAATTGGGAAACTGCATCAGGAACCAGGCCTTCTTCCATAGCGGAATCAGATATGGAATATCCGCAGGAAGCTGTAAGCATGGCAGCAGTGAATAAAGCTGTGAGAGTAATCAGAAGTTTCCCCTTAAATAATGAAGAAGTGCTTTTCATGTCTACCTCATCTTTCTAAAGTGAAAATCGAATTATGCTTAAGCATATTACACTACATTATAGCATTATAACTTTGATTTGTCATTAATGGATGGTATTTGTCACAATTTATTTCCAAATTTCCAAAAACACAAAAGATTGTGTAGGGAAGAGCGGCATAACACAAAAACAAAAATATTTATTAAAAACAGCAGCCAACCCCCTTGCTTTTTTAGAGGAAAAGAGATAAAATACACTTACCCGCCATATGACGGGTGATTGGTTTATGAAAATAAATCAAAAAAGTAGTTGACAACATGTAAAAGATGTTGTAGACTATGTAAGTCGTCAATCGACGGCGGAACCTTGAGAACTGAATAACGAACCAGATGAATGTGCGGGTCAGCCCCTTCGGGGACAGACCTGAAAAGTCAAAGAAATTCTGAACAACAAGAAGAGCCGAATCGGCTTTCTATAAAGTATTATGGAGAGTTTGATCCTGGCTCAGGACGAACGCTGGCGGCGTGCCTAACACATGCAAGTCGAACGGGGATTTTGTTTCGGCAGAATCCTAGTGGCGAACGGGTGAGTAACGCGTAGGCAACCTGCCCCCCGGATTGGGACAACACCCCGAAAGGGGTGCTAATACCGGATACGAAGATAGC
>NZ_FONL01000010.1 GCF_900112895.1 Succiniclasticum ruminis DSM 9236
TGAGAGCCAAATTACATGATGTACTTCCAAATATGGATTCCCGTTCTTATCAATAAATGGAGCAGCCTTTTCTATCTGGGCAAAACCAATCATCCAGGTCGGTTCTCATATAACACTTACCACCGGCTATATTCTTTATTTCACTGCTGTCCAGTTCATAGTCGGCCAGTTCCGCCAGATACGTTTCCGCTTCCTCTTTTGTCAGCTCATAACCGCCGGTCTTTGCCAGCGCAATCAGTTCATCGGCAGTTTTGCACTGCATGGCTTTTTCAATCATTTCTTTTGTGATTTCGTTTTTGTTGATTGGCATACTATATCCCCCTTTTTAATAAAAATTCAATGGGTATCCATTTTATATTATTTATTATAAACGAAACACGAAAAACAAGCAACATTTGTTGAGATAAACAACAATTTGTCAGTTATACGATACTCCATTTTCGTCGTATCGTATAACTAATAAAAATCTACATAATTCATTAATCTTAGTCACACAAATCACGATTTGTACGTGTTATACATTTGCGTTTTCAGTCAGTCATAATGCCCTTTACAAAGAGTATAATTAAGTCTGTTGTTTGACAATATGTGTAAAAGTGCGGCTCTATCAAAGCAGAAGAAGTAATACCGGCGATGGCGCATCGGTATCTCGCACTTTTCGGCACCGGCGACAGAGTTTAGTTCAGCCTTCTCTGCCGTCAGTGCTATAAACATCGGGGGAAGGTATTTTCTATGGAATATAGTTTTAATAAACCTAGAAATGAGTTTGAAAAACTGTTAAAGCGTGCAATAAAGGGTGAAGCAAAAGCGCAATTCCTGGTTGGGGATTGTTATTATAGAGGTGACGGTGTCGAAAAAGATATTGCTTCAGCGCTTAATTGGTATCGCAAATCCGCTTTACAAGAATATCCCGAGGCGCTATGTATGCTGGGTAAATGTTATGATTATGGATACGGAGTGAGATTTAATCAAAGAGAAATTTTATTTATTTTTGCCAAAACATGCCTTTCTCATAACTTAAATTATGGGTGTTTCTCTCAATTAATTTTTAAAATGAACTGAGGTTAACTGCCTCAGTCACCTGCTCCCCGTTTGGAATCAATCGGTTCTCATTTCTGCGTCCCGCTTTCCGCAATATTTTGAGACAAATTAAATAACCTGTGATATAATAATAGTAATATATATTTAAAGACATAAGGGGCTATAACAAAATAGCCCCATTAGCCCCTCGAGTTGCCTGTTGCTAGTTATAGCATGTTTTTTAAAAAGGGAAGGTACTATTGTAGTAAAATATCCCGGCAAAGCTGGGAGGATTTGCGATTTCTTGCAGCCAGTATGTCAATCTGCTTGCAAAATCGAGAAAATTTTCTTGAAATAATTTGCGAAAATTTTAGAGAGGCAGGTCAATTTTATGAAACACATATCGAAACGAAGAGAATACTATACCGCGCTGTCCCGCAAGATTGCGGTGGGGCTGGCCTCCGGCCTGCTCTTTGTGGGGATTGGACAGTACCCGTCCATCGCGCTGGCTCATCCTGATTCCTCCACCACCGGCACATACAGCGCTACCGGAGACGTATCTGGCGGGATGTATACCGTAAATCCAGGGCTGCCTGTCACCACCGAGGCCGCCGGCGGCGCCGCTGTCAATCCGGACAAAATGGCGGTTTCTGTCACCAACAGTACCCTGACGGTGAACGGTGTACTGAATAACAGCGGCTACGGCGGCTATTCCCACCGCGACGCTCTTGCTGCTGCGGCGGCCGCGCAGAACAGCCTCGTATTGAACGGCACCATCCAGGTTACCGCCGACGACGATAATCTGTACGGTGCTTTCGGCGGCTTTGCCTATGCCGGACTGACGAATGCTCCTGTCGGTAGCAACGGCGTGCTTCGTGCAGAAGCGTCAGGCAATACCGTCACGGGTACGGGTGCAGACTCTACATTCCGTTTCGTCACCGATTTCAGCAAGGTGACCATCCCGGAAGTTACTGAGTACAGCCCGGGAACCATTTCCCCAGAAGCCGGCCTGGAACTTAAATCGGCTCTTATGGGCGGTTACGCCGCGACTTCGGTGATGAGCACCGAGGGCGCAGCGGGGAAACGGAATGCGCAGTCCGTTCGTGCGTCGGCCATAGCCGATAACAATACGGTAACGTTTTCCACGCTGAACCTGCAGCCGGTAGTTGAGGTCACGGGGCAGGACGGCTCTCAGGGGCAGGCTATTGAGTACCGCAGTATGGTGACGGCGGGCGGTGGCCAGGCTATGGCCCTGAATAACGCCAGGGGCAGTTATGTGGACCACAGCGATACAAACATTGCCTCCGCCGATGGTAATACATTCACCGTCGGCACGCTGAATCTGGAAGAAACTGTCCAATCTGTTAGTGCCGAGCTGGAGCAGACCACCACGCTGAGCGGCGGCGACGCGCTGGCCCGATATCAGTCTCCCTCTTCCATGGAGAAGCTGAAAAGCGAAGATCCCCAGAAGAATGGTAAGGTGAGCATAATCACCGAGAGTTACCAGAATACTACATACAGCAATATCATCAATACGGCTACCGCAGACAACAATACGGAAACGCTGGACGCTATCATTCTTGGTGGCAAACTCAATACTGACGACCAAGGCCAGGCAGCTACTGACATTGAGGCCGAGGGAGAGTTGGAAGTAAGGGCCGGTCATGCGGAAGCTATTGTCTTCCTGAATGACAAGGACTCGAAGCTGGACGGTCTTGATAATAGCGCCCAGGCCAATGGCAACACCCTGACCGTCAGGAAGGTGGAACAGAATATCGAGCAGAGTACCAAGCAGGATGAACAAGGAACTGTCGTCCAGGCCTCCACTGTGACCATGATGCTGCATGGCGGCAATGCCCGGACAGAGATGACGCAAAATGGTACGAGCAACGTAAATTGGAAGAATGTCAGGAGCTCCGCTGCGGCGAACAGCAACACGATCACGCTGGAAGACATCAGTTCCAACGTGACGGAAAGCTCCCTGACCGGTGGCGCGGCTACTTCGGATATCTTGCTCATGGAGGGCAAGGGCGCCATGGAGGCGACTGTCGCTTCCAACACGGCCTCGGCTTCCGGAAACACGGCACAGATGGGCCTCTACGCGCCGGTGAATATGGGATTGGGCTGCGTCGTCAGCGGTGGTGTGGCTGACGTCTCCGTAGCGGCTCAAAACAATTTCAACAACAATGCCGACACGGACAACGGATTGACGATGACCGTGGAAAACATGAATGCCGATGCCAGCCACAATACTATCAAAGTGGTGGGGAATGTCGACAGCAGTGGTAACAACCAGTCTGCTGCTACGACTATCACCGCTAACGGCGGCTCGGCCACGGCAGGTCTGAGTTTCGTCGGCGCCACGACGAATACATACATAAGCCGGGATACGGCTTCCTGGCAAAACGGCGCGATTACAGCCAATAACAACAATGTGGATCTGACCACCGCATATACCTATACAGCGGCTGGATCGGGCGCCCTGCCAAAGGCTGCCCTTCCCACCTTTACAGCGATGGGCGGCAATGCCAGCGGCAGCCTGGGCAATATGAATACCAACGCCAATGTGACGTTGGGAAATCTGCGCCTGGAGAGTACTGGCAACGCAATCACCATCAATAATAGCATAAACATTACCGGCGCGCCGAAGGGCCAACTGGATACGAGCTATACACTGACCGGCGGCGCGGCCTCTTTCGGAATCAACAATACAGCGCCGGTGCTGACGGATCCGGCGGATTCGAAGAAAACGCTGCCAGTTACTCCCCAACCCTTCAATATCGACAGCGCTGCGCTCACCATCACCGCCAGCAGCAATACCATCAATGTAACGGAGACCATCACGGGCACGGCGGGTTCGGCATCTGGGGAGACGGCTGGTTCTACAACCGTGGATACCATCGAAGGCGGCAATGCATCCTTCACCTATTTGGACGACGTAAGCGCCAAATCCACGGTCAGCCTCATACCCACTATTGAGGTTACCGGTAATACGGCTACGGTCACAAGCACGGATACCAGCAATGGCGACGTCGCGTCCATCGAAGGGAGCACCTACTCCGGCGGTACGGCAGCTTCCAGCATCACCAGCGGCAAGGCTCCGGTATCAGGCGAAACGGCAGTCACCTATACGACAGACAACACAATAAAGTATGCCCCAACGATGACCGTCAGCGGCAACACACTGACCCTCTCCAGTACCTTTGACGCCTCCGCCAGTACGGCCGGAGACGGGACTACGGTCGGCGTCATCAGCGGCGGCAAGGCGAACCTCGATATCGTCAATTATGGAAATAACACCACGTTTGATGTCAGCCCACGGGCAGATGTGACGGGCAACACGGCCCAGGTCACCCTGAGCAACACGGCAGCGAGCAGCACCTTTACGGGGCTCGCCCGGGCTTATGGCGGCGCGGCTGAGATGACCGTTACAAACGGCTCTGCTGAATCAAGTTCCAAGGACAGCTCGGGATCCGAGACAAAAACGCCGGCTTCCAAGCCTCAGGGTCTTTCCTTTACCGCTTCGCCGGTACTGAATGCCAGCGGTAATACACTGACGGTTCAGGATACGGCCAGCGATGGAGCCAGTGTGTCAAAAGCTACTGGTATCACGGGCCTTTACGGTGGACGCTCTGCAATTAAGATTTCGGATCTTGGCACTGACACCAGGGCCCTTGCGCTTTCCTCTGCCAAATTGACCGCCGATAATAACACCGTTACCACGAACCGATCCACAGTGGATGTCTACGGTGGCCAGGCGGCTATCGAGACGGATGCCCCGCTCACCGCCACAAATCTCACGATGAGCGCCAGCGGCAACGAAGTGAACATCGACGGCGACTGCGCTAAAGACGTTTATGGCGGCAACGTTCTGCTTTCATCCAATATAACGCTTGCGGGTATGATGACCCTCAGCACGGATAACAACACCGTGAACTTCAACGCCGGCAACGTGCTTGGCGTGCTCTACGGCGGCCTGATCAATAATGCCGGGGCGCTAAGTGTCGGCAAAGGAAACACGCTGAACGTGAGAGGTACTGGGCTTACAGCGAAAAATATCGCGGCATTCAACACGGTGAACTTCTATACATCTCCCGGTAATATAAAGGATAAGACTCTTCTGACATTAAACGGCGGGCAACAGACGGACCTGTCCGGGACCCAGATTAATACCACGATTCATAAAGATTCGGAATTCGCCATTGGGGATGTGGTACATCTTCTCGCTAACGATGCGACCATCAAGACCGATGCGGCTACAGTTATTACAAACCCGACACAGGGCGCGGTAATAGAATACAAGGGCGCTGCAAGGTTGAGCGCTGACGGGAAGAGCATCGATTTTATTGGTACAGACCGCTCCCTCACCGAGCAGTCCAAGTCGCTGACGGAGACTCGGGCTGCCGCCGCAACCTTGCTGAATTCCGGTGCGGATTTCTTCGCCTCCGCCGGTATCACCAATGCGGTCGATGCAGCGGTACATGAGGCCTTTGGCAATGACGCGGACGCATCGGCAGGCACACACTCAGGCGGCGCCTCATCTGATGGCAGCAACGCGGAAAGTGGAAACGGCGCTGCCGGTAAGGCGCAAGTGGTACGGGGCGGCATCTTCGCTCCTTTCGCGGCCATGGGCGGATCTGACATGCGGGCTAAATCCGGCTCCTACGTTGATACACAGGGATGGAATATCAATGTGGGCTTCGCACGTGCCCTGAAGAACAAGAACGGCACTATGACTTTCGGCCCCATCGTGGAATATGGGTGGGGTAACTATACTTCCCATCTGGACGATGGCACCCGGGGCGATGGCGATACAAAATTCTTCGGAGCCGGTGTATTCCTGCGGCAGAACAATACAAACGGTCTCTGGTACGAAGGGAGCCTCCGGGGGGGCCATATGAAGAGCGATTACCGGGGCAACCTGAACCGCTTAGATGTGACTTACGATACCAGCAACAACTATTTCGCTGCCCACATGGGTATCGGTAAAGTGAACAAGGTTAGCGAAAAAGGAAGCTTAGACATTTACACGAAACTTTTCTACGCTTATCAGGGCAGCGCCGGAGCGGATTTGTCCACGGGAGAGCATTTTGACTTTGGCTCTGTTAACTCAGTCCGTTGGCGCGTTGGAGGCAAATACACGCATCAGGTCAGCAAGACGGGGAGTATGTACGCAGGCCTCGCTTACGAATACGAGTTCAAGGGCAGCGCTACGGCCACCTATCTGGGTATGAACACGCCCAGCCCGAGCATCAAAGGAGGCAGCGGTCTTCTGGAATTGGGATATAGGATGAAACCGGGCGCCAAGAGCCCGATGACCCTGGATTTCGGTCTGAATCTCTGGACAGGGAAGAGGAGGGGTATCGGCGGCGTCCTCAGCGCAAGCTGGAAGTTCTAAGGAAAAAACTGCAACCGGCTTGGCGGAATAACGATAAACCGTACCATGTCACGAAGACAATACAATACTATTTTGAAACGCTGGCAGCTTCAAGTTGCCAGCGTTTATTTCCTGTCTGGTATATCCAGCATCTTTTCAGTCATGTCGGCGTTTTGAAAAGCGGAATCCCTCAGTTCCATCAAAAGGACTCTGATGAACTGTTCATGGCTAAACATAATCTCTTTGTATCGAAGGCAAAACATATTTGTTTTTAGAGATATCATTCATTACTTCAGCAATCGTTAACGGGGTTTCATATGCCATTTTAATATCCCTCTCTTTCAGCAAAAAAATTCAAATATGCCAAAATTATATATGTAATACTATTATAGCATATTAAAAGGACAAAATAACCCCCTGCCCACCGCTAATCAACTTATTTTAGCGATAGACAGGGGTTTCATTTTTACGCATATAAATACTCGCCCTGGCCTCTGAAAACGTGCCACAGCCCGTTTTATGAGGTCGTTTTTTTCCGGGATGCCGTTCTTGTGCGGGATTTGACCAGATCACCCAGCGGAACCTCGATTTCCATGCCATCCCGGAAGATAACCGTCACCCTCTCCTCATCATTCACGACCATATGGTCCAGAAGGTTGCACCAGAGACGTTCGTCAAATTCGGTGACGGCATCTCCGAGATGGTCGATGGTAGCTTTGACGGATTCGAAATACAACCTCTTTGTTTGTCGTTTCTCTAACTCAATCTTGCATTCCTCATATTTCTTTAACGCATCATCATACTCGTCCTCCAAGACTTTCCGCTTGGCTTCATATTCTGCCTTTTGCTCTGGGGAATATATCAGCGCGCCTTCAAGCCGTACTTCCTGCAAGGCCTTACGCTTATCATCATACTTATTCATCTTGGCTTCCAGTTCCTTAACGGCGAACAGTTCTTCATTGATGGCCATCAGGTTATCGGCCAACTCGTTTTTCCCACGCAGCCGTTCGTTCAGCGCGGTCAGGAAGAATCTCTGGAGCTCCTCCTTCGTGAACCATCCGGTCTCGCAGTATGTCTTTTTGTGGTATTTGTTACGGCACCGGAAGATTACTTTTCTGTATTTGTCATTGGAATGCCAGGTTGCCTCTGCAAACCAGTCACCGCAGCATCCGCACTTCACCTTGCAGGAATATGCGTCCTTCCCACGCCACATAAGCTTTGATCCTTTACGTTTCTGGCGTTCCGCCTGCACTGCGTCGAACATCTCCTTACTGACGATGGCCGGGTGGCTGTTTTCAATATAATACTTGGGCAGTTCGCCTTTGTTCACCTTCTGCTTCTTCGTCAGGAAGTCCGGCACATACCGTTTCTGCAGAAGCGCGGAGCCCTTGTATTTCTCGTTGGTCAGGATGCTGCGAACCGTTCCGGTATGCCAGCGGGGACCGCCTGCCGGACTCTTCACCCCCATCCCTTCCAACCTGTGGCATATCTGGGCGAAGGTCAGCCCATCCAGATACCATTGGTAAATCAACCGGACAGTCTCCGCCTGCTCCTCGTTGATGACCGGCTTGTAGTCAGGCCCGGGGTCATAACCCAGAAAAATCTTGTAAGGCATGTTGAACTTCCCCTCGGCCATGCGTTTCCGCCTGCCCCACTTGGTGTTCTCGGATATGGACCGGCTCTCTTCCTGGGCCAAGGAGGACATAATGGTGATGAGGAGTTCCCCCGAGGCGTCCAATGTTTTGATGCCCTCTTTCTCAAACTCCACCTCGACGCCTTTTTCTTTCAGCTTGCGAATCGTTGTCAGGCAGTCCACCGTGTTCCGAGCGAACCGGCTGATGGATTTTGTGAGGATCAGGTCGATTTTGCCGTCCATGGCATCGGCTATCATCTGCTTGAATCCCTCACGGTGCGCTGTGCTTGTACCACTGATGCCCTCGTCGGAATAAACCCCCACGAATTCCCAGTCCGGATTCCCTTTGATGTGTTCCGTATAATACTTTACCTGCATCTCATAGCTGGTCTGCTGTTCCTCCAAATCCGTGGAGACACGCGCATACGCCGCCACCTTCCTGGCGATTTTCTTTCCGTCCGCTGTCGCCGTGAAAGGATTTATCGTCGCCGGTATCGTTTGCACAACAGGATTCATGCGCCGAACCTCCTTCCCTTATATTGCCTGCTTCTTTCCGCCCTGCGTTCCGGTGTCCACCAATCCTTTCGGCAGACCGGTTCCCAGGTTTCATCTATTATCGTCCCATCCTTCATATGGAACACCAGCCGGTGCTGCTCCGGAATGACTATCTTCTCAACCTTAACCGTAAACACCGCCTCATCAAATTCTTCCAGTCCCAGCACCCTGCAGCAGACCGCCTTCAGCTTCCTTTCCGGCAGGTACTTACTGGGACATTTCCCTCCCTTCCTCCGGGTGCTGCATATCCAGTCGACATAACCGTCCTTGCTGAACCGGCTGTACCACTTGCCACAGCTGCCGCATTGAATCTTATGGGTGAAGCAGGTCATGCCCTTCCGTAACATGAAGCCCATCTTCGTCCGGTACGCCAGAACCTCCTGTACTTTATCGTAGGTTTCCCGGTCAACAATCCCGGCATGATGGTGTTTGACATAATACCGATCCCTCTGGCCGATATTATTGATAACCTTCTTGCTGATGCAATCTCTTACAAACACTTTCTGAAGAAGCAGGTCGCCGGCATAAAGGGGGTTGGAAAGAATCCGGCGGACCGTGACAGTGCTGAACTGTTTCCCACGCACCGTCAGCCGGCCCTCTTCCCGCAACCGTTTTGCAATGGCATAAACGGATTCCCCACGAAGAAGGCCTGCATACATTTGACGTATCACCTCTGCCTCTTCCGGCTCAATGACATACTGTCTGTCAACCCAGCGGTATCCGTATACGAACGTGCCGCCGCTGGTTTCACCGCGCTGATATTTTCTCCGGATGGCCCACTTGACATTATTCGAAATGGACACGCTCTCCTGCTCGGCAACGGCGGCGGTGACGGTCAGCAGGAACTCACCGCCCATTCCCGAAGTGTTGATATTTTCCTTTTCGAACCGTACCTCAATGCCGAGCCCTTTCAGTTCCCGGACGCTGTTGAGCAGGTCAACCGTGTTCCGTGCGAACCGGCTGATGGATTTCGTAAGGATGATATCGATCTTCTTTGCCCGGCAGTCTTCCATCATCTGCAGGAACTGCTTCCGATGTTTTAAACTCGTCCCGGAAATCCCGTTGTCGGTGTAGATTCCTGCCAACTCCCATTCCGGGTTGTTCATAATGAGTTTTTCAAAATGAGCTGCCTGGGCCTCATAGCTGGATTCCTGGTCTTTCTTATCGGTAGATACCCTGGCATAGGCAGCCACCTTCTTTTTCTGTATTTGTGCCTCCAGCGGCTTGGTGGCTGGGATTATTTCAGCCCCGTTCATGATTTCACCTCCCATGGTATCTATCACTCTGAAGCCGCATATAGTCAAGTCATTACCGGAGTATACTTCTCGCGCATCAGCCTGTCCGCCGCATCGTACTCCTCCTGGGTGATGACGCCTTCTTTCAGCGATTTCCTGACTATGGCCATGGTGACGCTGTACATCATCTGGCTGTGAAAGGTCTCACGTTCCATATGTCCGTCCTCCTTCAGAAAAATACCCCTCACTTAATAGCCGGGAAACAGGCCAAAAGTTAAGGTTATGTCGGAAATAATTCCGTTCTGTATTCCTATGCCCACATACAGCCAGTTTTTTTAGTGCCAGCCCATATTTTTTTGAGGAGTCCCAAAATAAAAAAATCCCGCAGGCATTCCCGCGGGATGTGTAGTACAGAATATTATGTTTTCCTTACCGCAAAATATACAGCGGCAGCAGCTATCACATATGCAATATTGCGCTGCCACCTACTGTGCCGGAGCCTTGACCGTTCCTCGGCTTCGTACTGCTGCAATAATCTGTTGGCATTCTGCAATGACTGCTCCTGCCCTTCCAGCGTCAGCTTCAATGCGCCCAGCTGCGCCTTGAGCATCTGTGACTGCTTTCCGGCTTCCGTCAATTGCGTCAGCGACGCCTCCAGTTGTTTTCTCAATGTCGCGGACTCTGTCCTCTGCCTGTCGTTGATATTCCTCAACTCGGTCAAGTTCCTGTCTAACCTCTCCAGCTCCGTTTCCGTGATCTGGTACAGTTGCTCTGCCGAACATAAAGCCGGAATAAAAGATAAGCAGGCAACCAATAATGTGCAACACAATACCCTTACAATCCTGAACATTCATTTCACCGCCCTCCCTCACTCAAGCAACCAATTGCCGTCGAACCACCGGTTTCCGACCTTCAGCCTGTCGGTGAACTGCCACATCTTGGCACCGGGCCAGTCACAGGAATGCGCCCATTGCGCGCACCAGATGGGAGCGTACTCCGGCAGCAGGTTCGTGTAGATGCGGTTCTCCAACCAGTCCAGACTTGCGTAGAGACCGCTGTTATATCCGTGGCGGTTGCATTCGGTGATGAACTCGTTGCACATGGCGGTGATGGTCTGTGCCGATGGCATTCCATTGCGCTCCTTGTATCCGTCACCGTCTTCCATATCAAACCACACGCCCATCTCCAGCCGGCCCGGTGTCAGGCCGCTGGATTCCAGGATATGCATCATGTAAGATGCCTCCTCCCAGGCGCCCACCCTGTTCAGCGCATAACTGTAATAGTAGACGCCAATCTTCAGCCCCGCCTCCAGCGCCTCATTGACATTCTTGTAGAACAGGGTATCCAGATGCCCGCGCCCGTAACCAAGCCGGATGATGGCAAACTCTATCCCGTTCTCCTTCACGGCCTTCCAGTCGATCCAGCCGTTGTTTTCCGATACATCAATTCCTTTTATCATTATTTTCCCCTCCGTTGTAATAACTCATACAGCCGGGCCATGCTCTTCACCCCGGCATCTCCCAGGTTCTCGATGATGGACAGCGCCTCGTTCATAGCAAGGTAGCCGCAAACAATCTGGACGATCTGGGACGAACCCCCAGCGGCCATGCTCATCAGATCAAAGATGGCAGCCATCAGGAAGCAGATACAGTAAACGAACAGCTTGCTGACACCGCGTGTGCGCATCTCCGTGCTGTTTATCTTCCGTGCCTTCCGGGCGCTGTTGATGCCCTTCACGGCATCAAAAAAAGCAGGGGCCTCATTCCCCTGCTCCACCAGGTATGCGTAACTGATCGCTATCCATTTTGTCAGAATGTCCAGGTACAGCAGTACCCCGAACCCGATCATAAGGATGGAATATTTGTGCGTCACCAGACCCAGCACCGCTCCGGCAATCACCTTGATGTTTAGCATATCCCCCATCTTATCCAACACAGCGTGGACGATTTCCTTATCCATACTATCCTTCTCCTTTCCGGGCTTCTGCCCTTAAATCCCTGTATTCCGGTATCTCGCACTCCGTCAGTTTCTTCCGGTTCCGTAAGACGGATCCGTAAATCCGGCGGAGAACTTCACAATGCACATATTCCGTCCCATCTTCCGTAAACAGCCCTATCGGGCAGCGGTTCCTGCAGATGGATACCACAGGACAGCTGAAGCATTTCCGTGGTATCAGATCTTCCCACACCATTCGGTGCTTCTCCAACATCTCCTCGCAGGAATCATCAATAGAGGAAATGACCCTGCTGTCGTTATGGCACCGGACGATGCTCCCGTCGAATTTGAATGACAGTGATATAACCCCGGGCGCACAGGGCGGAAACGGGGATGTTGTAAAATGTTCCCGCCTGAACAGGTCATCGCTGATAAACTTTTCCACGAAAAAGTTGTACCGGTTCCCATACGGGTCGTTTCCTGCGATGATGTCGTCCGCCAGGGCATCAATCGCCCGTTCTATCTGCCCTTCCCGGAAGGTATAGATGTCTTTTGGGATATCGGACAGCACATTGATAAGCCCCATATCCACGATGGTCTCCGGAAACAGTTCTTCGAGCATGGCAAACGCCCTGACCGGATCATCGTTCAGGGCGTTGAACACAAAATTCACGGAACGCTTCTTGCATTCCAACAAGGCCTCAATGTTTTCTTTTGATGGGACTGCGTTCCGTACCGCCACCGGATTTGGCGCATCGTAGGACATCGTGAACAGTACCCTGTGCCTGTTGCAGAAATCTGCAATCTCCTTTGTCAGAAGCAGCCCGTTCGAAAAGATTCGGTACTGGCGTGGAAATATACCACGGGACTCAAACATCAATATGTATCGCTTAATCGTCTCCCAATAC
This sequence comes from Succiniclasticum ruminis DSM 9236, assembly GCF_900112895.1. GTDB lineage: Bacteria > Bacillota > Negativicutes > Acidaminococcales > Acidaminococcaceae > Succiniclasticum > Succiniclasticum ruminis. The sequence continues at coordinate 12,664 of NZ_FONL01000010.1, forward strand.
AAGAGCGGCTCCCCGCCCCAGAAGTAAATCCGGGAAAAGAAGCCGTTTTTCACAGACAGCCATTTCTTCAGGAACAGTATCACCTTCTCCGGCAGTTCGGAATCCGGCTGCTGGCAGAACGTGTTTTTTATGGGCGTCTGGGAACAGTGCCGGCATGTCATATTGCAGGCAGGGCCTAACAACAAAAAGACCGCAGACAAACCGTGCAGATATTCTGTTTCCCCAGTCCAAGGTTTATTCACCGCCACTGCCTTCACCTCCGGAACCTTCACCGCTTGAGCCTTCATACTCATCATAATACCCGACAATCTTGAATGTGGTATTGGCCGTCAATGCGCCTGAAGTCCAAGACTCTTTACTATGGATAGCCGTTTTATATGTGCTTCCCTGCGTGATTTTCAAATAGTATCTGTAACTGTTCTTGGTATCCGTAATCTTTATTGTGGTGTTGTACTTGATGGTCACGGAAGACGGCTTGGTCGCTGTTGCAGAAGAACCGGATGTGTTGGTATATGTAATGGTCGCTGTCGGTGTCCACCCGTCAGCCGTCCATGTGAACGTAATCTTCGGTGTGATAGCCGTAGCCGCCGTTGCGCTGACAGTCGTGGCTGCAGTCACCGTTCCGCTGGAGCCGGACAATGTACCCTTTGTATATCCCGTCGCAGCCGCCAGGCTTGCTGTCCAGGTCGTGCCGTATCCGACAGTAAAACTCTGTGCCGAAGAGGTAGACGTCTTCGTAACTTCCGAAGCAAACGTGCCGTCGGACTTTTTGTTTTTGTACTTCAGCGTTATGGTCTGATGGGAAGTGGCATTCAGTTTCAGCGTAAACGTCTTGTATGTGGCAGAACCTGCAGATACCGTTGTAGCCGCTGTCACGGTACCGGAAGACCCGGGGGTTAACGCGCCTGCCGTCCACCCCGTCGCGCCGGCTATCGTAGCCGTCCATGTGGTCCCATGCCGGACTGTAAAGGACTGTGCGGAAGATGTGGAAGTCTTTGTGACCTCTGCCTCAAATCCGGTGTTGGCGGCGTTCCGGTTCTTGTATTTCAGCGTGATGGTCTGGTGGGTTGTCGCATTCAGTTTCAGCGTGTAGGTCTTCAGGCTTGCTGCACCTGCGGTAACTGTCACGTTTGCATTAGTCAGCGTACCACTGCTGCTGGGTGTCAATGAACCGGCGTTATACCCGGTAGCCCCAGCCACCGTTGCCGTCCAGGTAGTACCGTAAGGAAAATACTTGTTGCCGCTCGTCCAGGACGCCCCACCCGCCGTGACCGTGATTGTCTCGTTGGAAACAGCAGTAATGCCAAGCCGGATGAGGGATTTTGTCGCCAGCACATATTCCGTTCCGCCTTTTTCTATATGAACCGGGGTCCCGTAATCGTCATAAAACACTTGGGAATAGGTTGTCGGATATAAAGCAGCATACAGGTTCGTTCCATCTACGGTCACCGGCAGATATGCAGAATTGTATACTTTCGCTTCCGCCGTGGTCGTATACAAATCACAGGTGTATGTGGTGCTTCCCTTTGTGACTTTCAGGGTGTGTGATGATTTGCTCATAATCCATCACCTCAGACAATCCATATCTTGCTCCCGTCGGGGAACTGAATTTTGCCGTCCGTTGTAAAAACAAAACTTTTACGGTTCGCAATCGTTCCGGCGTTTGTATGAATGTAGACCGTGCTGTCTGCCGTCAAGTGCAGATTTTCCGTATCGCCATTTAAGGTAATTGCTGACACCAGGCTCTTCGGGGATTCACCGGCGCCTATCACAACCGCACCACTGCTCTGGATGCCGAATCCGGTCCCATTGTTCGTGGTGGAGCTTGAAGGGAACACAAAAAACGGGTTCGTCGTATGCACCGTTGCGTCTGCATCCGTTGCCTTTAACTGATACCGGAACGGAAGATTGATGCCGGTTCCCTGTGTACTCGCTGTCCCGCTCACATTTAATGTGAAGTTGGATGCCGTCGTTACCGCACCGCTGAATGTACCGCCGGCCAGGGGCATATAGGTGCTCCCGGTCACTGCGATGGTAACCTTGTCGTTGGTTGCATCCGGTGTCAGCGTAATCGCATTGCCGGCTGCAAACGTAAGCGTGTCCTGTTTCGCATCTGCCTGAATGGTCGTACTCCCCACCGTGACATTAGCAAAGGTGTTCTGGTTCACCTCCGCCCCTGTCGCAATACCATTCAGCTTCGTCTTATCCGTGTTGCTCATGAATCCGTTGCTGCTGGTGGTCGCGGCATCATGTACATGCCCGTCGATGGAAAAATATGTGGAGTCATGCCCATCCAGCTTATCTGCGTTCAGGTTAACGCACTTTGTCCCATTGGATTTCGGTATGTTGCCGCTGGCATTTCCCGGTGACAGACCGCACAGCTTCAGGGCATTCACGATTTGGTCCTCGATGACCGCGCGTAGCTGTTCCCGCTGTTTCGCAGGAAACTCCGACAAATACTCGTCATCTGCCGGAAATGTGGAATCGTATGCCATTGTTATCCCTCCAAATAAAAAAGGGACGCCATAAAACGCCCCTTAATACCCCTTTATTTTTATGTCTACCGTTCCCGCCACTGCGGTATTGCTTGTGTTGAACACCTTGATAACGCACTCGGTCTTCGTCCTGCTTATCACCCTGGCGTGAACCGTTTCACCGATGGCATTGGCCGTCACATTTGGGACGGCATAGAAAGTATGCCCGTACGGAACGGTAGTGCCAGCCGCCGCTATCGAAGCAGTGATGGCGATATCCGTGTCCGGCACATCGATGCTGATGAGCAGGTGGTTGACCTCCGGTGTCTTATTGGTATTTTTCGTAGCCAGTTTCACCCGGAACTGAACGTACCTAAAACGCCGCTGCACCGGTTTGAACTCCGTCCAGTCCATCCAAATGCTGTTGTCAAGGGATGTACGGAACTCCAAAACCGCAGACACATCCCCCGCATACATAACAGTCGAAACAAAGTACACGGAAATCTTCGCGGTAATGATGCTTCCGACATTGATCTTTGCCAGCGTGTAGGTGCCGCTTGCCGGATACTTCCCGGTCGAAGTGTTCAGTTTCAGTTTCAGTACCTGTGACCCGCCCAGGTCGGCAAACTTGGTCGTGGTATAGTCACTGAACCGGCCTCCCACAGTCTGGAAGTTGATACTTGATTCGCCGAACTCCGTGTTGCTGTGCGTACCGCTCTGCCGGGCAAGTTCGTCAAAGGTCTGAATGACGTTCTTCGGCGGCAGGTTCTCCACGTTGACCCGCGAGGTCCGTGCGGCAGAACTTTTGAAACCGGCCTTGTTGATGGCCACGATATGGTACTGATAAAGCCTTTCAATATCCACCGGGACGGTAAAGAAGTTGTTCGTCACCCCGGTCGCCACCAAGGCGCCGGTATCAAAACTGGAACCTTCCCGTATCTCGTACCCGGTCACATCGATGTCCGTGCTGACCGTCCAGTACAGTTCAACCATCTCGCCGTCCTGGTACGCCACAAAATTCGTGCAGTTCGTGGGTTCCACCGTACACCGCAGGCTGGCCGACGTCTCATCCGAATAGAACCCCGCGCTGTTCAGCGTCCGGATCATGACATGGACGCTCTCCGTCTCTGTCAGGGTGTAGGTCGCATACAGTTCGTTGGTCAGCGGGATCTCCTCGGCGCTGTCCCAGTTATCCCCGACCTTCACCTGGTAACCCACAAGGTCACCGTCCGGGACGGCGTTCCATTGAATGTTCAGCTGGCTTCTATCCTTCGGGTTCTGCCGCAGCTGGATGACAGATACGGGCGTGGGCTCAAGGCCGAAGATGGCAGACACCTCCGCCGGGTACTGTGACTCGTTGCCCGCAATCGTCACCGCCTTAATCATCCACGAATACTGATGTTCCTCTTCAATCATCACTTCAAAAGTCGTACCGCTGACGCGCGGGGCGACCATACTCGCCGTGTTCCAGCTTGTGCCCTGCTTGATGATATAATAAGCAACATCGGTCTGGTTCACCGCATCCCAGGACAGCAGTACCGTGGTCTTGTTCACCGTGCTTTGCGCCGCCCGGAAATTGGTAACGTCCATCGGTTCTATCGTGATGGTAATGCTCGTGTTGGTTACGGCGGATTCAAACCCCGCCACCGTGACAGCCTTGACCATGACATTGTATGTACCGGAGGCCGGCACCTGCCACTCAAAACGATTATCCTTGATATCCACTATCTCCGTCCCATTCGCCCAGGTATTGCCATACCGTATCGAATAGTGGTCGATATCCTTGCCGGGGGAACGGGTGAACTTGATGACAGCCTTGCTCCGGTCCTTGGTACTCTGGGTTACCGTCAGATCCGTCACGGCATCCGGTATCAGGTTCACTACCTTGGTCAGTCCCGTTGGGGCCTGTGAATAGACGTCAGCATTATTGATGGCGGAAATCCAGAATTTATAGGTTCCGCTCGATGCTACCTGGTAGGTGGTCTTCCGGGTCTTGGTCCTTGCGAACTGTGTGCCTGCCGCCCACGAGTTTCCCGCCCGCAGTTCATACTGGGAAAGGTCACTGTCCGTTACGGCATCCCAGGTGAATTCCAGTACGCTCCGGTCCGTGGTCTGCTGTGTGACCGCAAAGCCTGTCACGTTCGACGGATACGGATAGATGGGAATCTGGCAGCTTGCCCCAGCTGACTGGTTGCCTGCATTGTCTACGGCAAACACCGTCACCGTGGGATTTGCTGTATTGGATACAATCGTGATGATATTGCTTGCCGTGGTATAGGTCTTGCCACCGGCAACAGAAACTTTATAGTTGCGGAAGTCGATGTCCGTATTCTCGTTCCAGGTCACCTCCGCCTTGGTACGGTCTGCCGGGTCAACCTTGTATGACAATCCCGTCACGGCCTTTGGCGGGACGTCCTGTCCGCAGGAAATAAGGCCGGTGGTAACACCCGTGCTTTGGGATACCCCAAGAATCGTGACCACCTTGACATAGTAATCTGTCTTTGCCTTTACATTGAATTCGGCAAACGTGTTGGATGTCTCCGTAGCGTTGGTCCATTTTTTCTTGTCCGTAGAAATAAGTACCGTGTACCTGCCTCCGCCGCTGGCGCGTTTCCAGGAAACGCTCATCATGCCGTGCCGGACGCGGTTCTCGTCGGTATACTGGAACTGCTTTGCTGACAGCCCGGTAACATTTTTCGCATTCCCCACAGCCTTTGTTGCATACTGGATGGGCGGTATCTCGTAGTTCTCCTCGAACAGGGCCTCCGCATACTCGATGCAGGTGATCCTCCGCGTGAAGTCCTGCGCACGGGTAATCGATTTCACAACGAACGGCTTTGAACCGATGTTGGCAATAGCCAAATCGAAAACATCCCCTGCCTGGGGCGGGTCGCTCTCTGAATAGTCCGATTCCAGACCGATGGTAGTCCACCCATTTGAACTCGTCTCGATGATGGTACACGGAATCGTGTACAGGTTGTCCTTTACCGTCCTGAACTGGATGCGGTAGCTTTTGGTCGTATCACTGATATAAACCGGCAGGACCATGGTCAGGTCATCCACGCTTTCGATGCGTCCGCTGTTCGCCCACTTCGGTACGTCGTGCGACACAAGGATGACGTCCCCCACCGTACAGGCGATGGCATCGATACCGGCCTCGAACGATACCGTCCGGAGCTGGTAGCGGTTACACATAAGATGATACTTGCCTTCCCGGTATGCCTGCTTATAGTCTGTTATGCCGTCCATGGTCAACTGGGCAGTCTTGGCATACCCGTCGCTGTCAAACGTGCTTCCGTAGATGGTCAGCACATCCCTTTGGTAATCAGCGTCGGCGTTGGTGAACGTGACCTCCACGCAGTTCGCCCGGTCGGCCACCTTCAGGAACTCCTCACTGAAAGAACCGGCGAGGATGTTGCCCATGTTGAACATCTGCACCGGTTGCTGCACATGGTCATAGATACAGCCGTAGCGTGTCCCGAACCGCACCACCATGCCGCGCCCGATCGGCGCTATCCGCTGGTTGATGACCTCCAGCACCTCACCGCTGGTATTGATTTCAATATTGACCGTCAGATCCTTTTCATTGCACCAGTTCGCCCAGGCAGCAAAATCCGAATAGCGGATGCGGTCTGCCGGAGCGCCCCGCACCTCATATTCCCAGTTCCCGGTGTTGATGTTCTTCAGCCGCCTTGCCTGATGCAACAGGTCGTAAGAGGCCCATGCCGGGTTGTCAGCCCGTTTCTTGACATAACTGCTCCCGTTCCACACATACACATAGGTGCGTTCCTTGAGGAACGACAGTGACGGGCTCCCGTTCAGCTGGTCGGTCGCCACCGCAGAGATGCCCAGAAGCGCTGTGCAAGGATAGGTAAAATCATCGTAGATAATGGAAGTGATGGCTGTAAGGTAGCAGGTAGAAGACGCCTGCGTATTCGTTTCCGCATACTGCCGGTAGGAAACCTTTACACGCACTTCATATTCTCCGCTGGGAATATGGTTGACCGTGAACTGTTTCCGAAGGGCAGAATTCCGGGCAGCCGTGATAATACCGTTGCCGCTGCCGTTGCTTACGGTCAGAGTCGCCGTCTTATCGTTGCCGTTCTTAACGCTGCTGACCAGGCTGTCACTCCATTTGTCCGTGTCAACACGGAACGCCCCCACGGTCACTACTTTGGAACCGATATCCTTTTTCCGTATCGTGCCGGAATAGGAACCTATGCTGATCCTAACGTTATAAAACCAGCTGCGGTACCCGTCCTCATCGTCATCCCACAGGCATTGTATCTTCATAGTATATGAACCGGCGGCCACATTCTTCGCCAGCGTCACTCCATAGCTGTTGCTGGCCAGTTCCTTGAACAGGTTAGTCCATGCGCCATAGGTAACATTGTCGTTTGCATCCGTGGTAACTTTCCGGTATTCGATGTCCAAGTTCACTGTAGCATTTTCCACTTTACCGCTGTCCGAAATGTGGCATAAGCCGTTCGGGAATTCTATCTCAAACCGCAATCCCCTTGTGTCTGTCCCGTTTGCCGTGTCAGTCACCCAGGTATTGTCCAGCTTGTAAGAAACATTCTTGGTAAAATATGTGTTGTTGAAATTGGTGATGACGCTCTGGTCATTCGTTCCCTTGCGAAGTTCAAAGTCCGCGTCATCAAAATTCTCGATATCATTATCGTTCAGCTTGATGTCCGTGATGACAAGTTCCCCTTCCCCACAGGCCACAAGCCAGTTCAGGCATTCATCGTTGTCGTCGATATCGACAAACTTGGCGATGGTCTGTCCGCCGCTTTTCACCTTGCCGTAGGTCAGGGCAATCGGGTTGTTCTGGCCTTCCATGGTCTGGACGCCAGCCCAGGAATATGTAGCCTTGCTGTTCTCGGATTCATACCCGCCCAGGTCTGTCTTCTGACCGGAAAGCCTGCCGATAAGGGCAGAACCCAAAAACATGACAGCCGTAGCGGCTGCGTATGCACCCCAGGCACCTGCAGCAAACGCCTTGCCTAATCCGGCAAGCCAGCCACCGCTGGCGATGCCGAAGGACACCACGGACAGGGCGATGGCTGCCACGATGCCGAGGATGGACTTGCCACCCTTTCCGCCTTTTTCGATGACCGGATATATCACCACGAAATCTTCATCCTTGATAACTGTGTTTTCATCCACACTGTACCCGTTCACCGTGGCCTGCAGGTCAACGCCCTCTATTCTGTTTTCTGCCAGCAAATCCGCCAACGTGCCGCCAGCTTCGATATGCCGGATTTCCCTTCCGTCCTGCGGCGAGAAAGGATTTTTAACGAGTACCAGAGTTACCATGTGCATCACCTGTATATTGATAAAACCCGACAATCACCCTGCGCCAGGCCGGGGATGATATCCTGTCTATGCAGACACCTATCCGTTCCCTTGCGTGGATGAACATCCCCCCGCCGATATAGACAGCCGTATGGTTGACGACCCCGTCCGGGCTGCCGAACCGGATGGCTACCAGGCAGGGCGCTGCCGGTTCCTTGATTTCTTTCCACGGATAGCCCCGGGTATTTCCTGTTATGAGTTGGTCTATCTTTTCCATATCTTTGTAATCCGCATCGTATTCCGGCACGTCGTATCCGTAGCGCCGGTACACTTCCCGGACGACGCCGTAGCAGTCCAGCCCTTGTTTTACATCCCGTCCGTGGTTGGCAAAGGGTGTCCCGATAAGGTCCGTAAAATCCATCATGCATATACCCCTTTCTGGTCGATGCCCGGAAAACCTCCGAAGCGTGTACTGTTGCCATGCGACCGGCAATCCGCCAGCGTATGCTTGCAGGAACTCTTGCTGCCGTTATACCCACACCGGATTCCCTTGTAGGCGAACGGACAGTTGTTCTTCATATACCGGTCCAATGGACGACGGGTGCGTGCGGAATAATCGTTGCCCAGCGTGAACTCGATCCACTGCTCGTTGACCTTGCAGGACAGCACCGTATAGTACTCCTCCAAGTCAGCGTTGCCGTTCAGGTTCTTGGAATTGACCACGCGGAGTATCACGAGCGTACCGACACCGCCGCCGCTGGCCTCCACATACCACTGCAGCCCCTGGGCCACGTTGTCGATCTTGAGGGTGACGTTCGGGTCGGATCCGTCACTGTCTTCGGATGTTTCCCCGATGTTGAACGGAAATGCCTGGTACAGCTGACCCTTCCAGGTCACGTCCTCGTTGTTGTAGCAGATATACACAGTGTTCTGCAGCCGGATCTCCAACAGGATAAGGAAACAACTGTCAGTCGACAGTTTATTTTTTTCTGCCTTTGAAATCGCAGAGATGGAAAGCATGTCTCACACCTCCGTCAGTTCAATCGACCCGGACCAGTAGTGCAGCGCCTCGTTCGTCCACTTGCCCACGTTCGTGATACGCACCTCCACCACTTCCGCGCCGCCCTGGTCATCCACGGAATCCGTGTTCGTCCAATTAAAAGACCGTGCCGAGAACGACACGGTCTGTGATATAAAATTCATCAGGGTTATATACTGTTCCCTGGGAATATGGTGCCATTTCAGCGTCCACTTCCGCCGGCTCTTCGTGAATTTCCGTCTGGACTGCTGGGAACCGTCCTCGAACTTGCTGATGATGGAATTGTTCTCATATTCGCATTCAAACGGCCAGGCCGGTGGGTCTATGGATGCCGGAAAATTAACTGCCATCAGCTCATCGCCCCTTTCATCGTCGTCCGGATGCCCATCTTGTTCGTTGCAAAGGCATTCATCACGACGCTTACAATGTAATTCTCTCCGTCAAAATTGGTCTCGGTCTGCTGTGCATCCATCTGCATCCCGCTCTCGTTGTAAAGATTGACGATGACATTCGGGATACCACCCACAGCAGTCCCTCCGGCAGTTCCCGGGGAAACATATCCCCCCTGGGCAAAGCGTGATACCGCGCCGGTATTGATTGCGTTCAGCGTGGGAACACCGATTCTCCGTACCGCGTCCGCATTGATGACAAACTCCCCGTTGGAGAGCATTGCCGGAATGCTATCGCTTGTCGCTGTGCCGGGGCCGGTGATGAAACCGCCCTCTGCTTTTCCGGGTACCCTTGGGAACATCACGTTATGTCCCCCTATCGGGGTATTGACCATATTCCCGCCGCCCATCGGGAGTATCCAGCTAAGGAACTGGTTCACCACCTGCGCCGCCATGGTCTCCGCGATGCTCTTCACGATGGAATCCAGGAGGCCGTTCAACAGGTCCATGAACGCATCACCGAAGGATTTCTGGCCTGTCAGCACGTTCTTAAAGAAACTCTCGAAACTGCTTTGCGTATCCAGCACGATATCCGCCATGAGTTCCTTCGTGGTTTTGTGGGTCTGCAGCCAGTTGTCATAATACCGTTTCATGATGCCCTGCCGGGTGTTGTATGCGTTCAGCACTGCCGTGTTCTCTTCCGACAATGACTCCTGCAACCTTTCCATGGAATTGGCCTTGAACGCATCATCGATCTCCGCCAGGATGTCCTTGCACTGCGCATGGTACTGTACGATTTCATCTTCATACTGTTTCTCTGCCGCCGCAATATCCATGGCAGTCTGCTTCGCCAAAGAGAGTCTGCCGTCTGCGGTGATCTCATAGGCAGCACCGGTCTCCTCCAGGTTCTTGATGAACCGGGCGCGTTCCTCATCGGACATCCCGATGTATTCCGTCTCGAACTGGAACCACCGTTTCCGTATCTCCTCGACCGCTTTCTCATGTTCTTTCTGCATCCCGTACACAGCCTTTTCCGCAGAAGTCATGTAGGCCGTCTGCAGGGAGTTGCTTTCCCTCACGGCCTCGTTTATCGTCTTCCGCATGGAGAACTCGTGTTCCAGGCTGTTCTGCAGTTTCTGCCTGCGTTTCAGTTCCTCTTTCTCCGAATCTTCTGCTTTTCCGGACGACCCCTTGCTTCCACCACCGCCTCCGCCACCGCCGGTATTGGCAAACATGTCCTTGAATTTGTCGGTATCTGTTTTATTTGATTCCGGTTTCGGGGTCGCCGGGTGTTTCCGTTCATAGGCGGCCTGCAGCATGGATATCTCGTCATCTTCCAGCACCTGCGTTTCCGTATAGGTATCGAAGGCGTCCTCGGCATCCATGTTGATGTCCCGCCGGTAAAACTTCCCGTCGTCGGCACGGCGGTACTGCTGGCCGTCGATGGAATAGATGTCACCGCCCGTGAGCCCCTGTTCCTGTGCCTGCTGCTGCTTGAACGCCACCAGCTTCTCAAAGGCGAACGCGATGGCAGCCGCCACGGCATACCATCCTCCTACCAGGGCCCACACGCTTTTGGTCAGTGAACCGACCGCCCCTTTGGCTGCAGCCGATGCCGTCACCATCTGTACCCCGGCAGCCTTTGCCGCCGCCCCGGTCGTGGCGATGGCCTGCACCTGTCCTGCCGCCGACATCTTTGCCTCGGCGTTCATCTTCCGGTACGCGGCCCGCATCTCCGCCTCGATCCTCGCAGAGGTCTCCGCGTACTTCATCTGGATTCGCATACAGGACTCGGTGATGGCTTTTTCCTTCTCCGCTTCCGTGATCTTACGGGCAGCCACTTCCTTGGCCATCAGCTGCTCTTCCTTTTTCTGTGCAGCCTTTAACATATTAAGCCGCCGGGTGATGGCAGCCTCCTGTGCCCTGGAGAGTGCCTCTACCTCTGCCGCAGCGGTCGCCGCCAAACCGGTCAGTCCTCCGGCTTTTGCTATGGCCTGAAGCACCTTGTAGGTCACGGCAAGCTGTGCAAGGCTCGTCCCAAGGGAAACGATTTCTTCCCTGTTCCCGGCGATAAGGCCGGCGGTATCCGCCAGCCCCTGTGTGATGGCCGGAAGATACTCCCCAACGATCGGGGCAAGAAGTGCACCGCCTGCCATGGTCAGTTGTTCCAACTGTGCTTCGGTCAGCTTCAACTGCCGGTTGATGTCCGACATCTGCTCCGGGTCAAGCCCGATACCCTTTATCTTCGCTGCATCCTCCGCCGCCTCGTTGTATTTCATCAGGGTCTCTGTCAGCGCCATGCCACGGACACCCAGGGTGTTCATGATGAACTCCTGCCCGTACCCGGCTTCCGATGCCGCCTGGTATCCCTGTGCCAGGTTCTTCAGCTGTTCGTTCAGGGGAAGGAGTTTTCCGTTCTGGTCGGTCAGCGACACCCCGAGGGAATCCAGAATGGCACGGGTCTTCTCTGCCTTCTCCCCGCTCCCGGTGATGGTGCTGTCCAGACGCATCATGGCGCCGGAAGCCGTGTCCACATCCCCTCCGGCCAGCTTCACCGTCCGGGAGAACATCTCTGCCTCGGCTGTAGATATCCGCAATTTCTCCGACAGGTCTTTTATACTGTCACCAGCAGAAACCGCACTTGAGATAAGGGCGGTCAGGCCGAAACCACCCCCGGCCAGCACCGCCGCCGTATTGAATTTTGTGATAAGAGAACTGACCTTGGAGGCCGTACCGGTAAGCGCCTCTTCAAACCCGGATACCGGGTCCCTGGAAAAGGTACGGTCGATATCCCTTTTCGCGGTTTTCAGTTCCTTGCGGAGACCGGAGCTGTCCGCCCCGATCTTCACCATCAATGCGGTCAATACTGACATGTCATTCTCTCCTTAATGCCCAGGCGAATTCCTGTTCCAACACCGCCCGGTCATGTTCCTTTTCCTGCCGGGCCTTCTCCTCTTTCTTTGCTTTCAGTTCTTCTTCCGTCATCCACAACGGGTCCACGATATCTTCCAGCGTAAGTTTTGAATCCCTTTTCAGATACGGGGCAATCACAAACGACAAAAAATATGCAGTCCGGTAATCCTCCTCACGCCGCTGCCGGTTCACGGCTTCCAGCATGAGCAGGAATTCCCCGGGCTGCATCTCCTCGAACTCACGCGGTTTCAGTCCGATGGCGTAAGCCACCGGCTCTGCCATCCGCGCCCATTCCGCAAAACTCGTCAGGCCTTTTCCAGTACCTTCCGGATCTCTTCCCTTTTTGCCGCCGGCCCCTCCGTAAAAAGGTTGGTCGCATCGATCGCCGCCAGGATATGCGCGTTCAGCGTGTCCAGCGTCCCGCCGCTGTCGCAGTACCTCTCGATGAACCCGTAGGGGTCCTTGTCCTCCGGCTGCTTATCCTGCAGGCCGTACTTCACGCCAAGCTGTGTAAAGTGGATGGTCATCAGCCGGAGCCCCAGCGCCACGTTCGGTGTGAAAAGAAGGTTCAGCGAGAACCCCAGTTCCTGTTCCATCTCCTTCAGGCTGCGGATGTTGAACAGGAACTCACACTCACGGGCGCCGTTGTTGAACTTGATTGATTCCTTCATGTGTTAGTTGCCTCCTGCCGCCGTGATCTCGGAAATCTCACCGACGCCCTCCATGGTCGCCTTAATGGTGGCGATGCCGTCATGGGGATTGTCGCGGGTGAACTCCGTGATATATGCCCAGCCAATCTGGTACGAGGCATCCGGATACACGAACTTGGCGTGTACCTGCTTTCCTTCACGGAAACAGTGTTCCATAACCTGCGCCCCTTCGTCACTCATGATCTGCAGGCCGTCAAAGCTGGACTTCCAGCTCTTGAGTCCCGGCTTGTTGGCTGTCCATCCGCCGGAGCCCTTATGGGATGCGTCCAGGGAATTGGCGCTCATCTCGATGGTAGAGTTCCGCTGGCCGCCCACCAGGGCGAACGCCTCTGTCGTTCCCGAGCCGCTCTTTCCGATATACAACAACACATCCTTGCCGGCTTCTGCGATATTGGTATCGGGATTCTCCGGCAGGTTCTGTAACTCTTGTGCCGTTAATCTGCTCATTGCTGCACCTTACCTTTCTGTAATGTAAAAATGACAGTCACCGTCCCGTGGTAGCCCGTCACGGATTCCGGCCAGGTCTCCACGGATTCCAGTTCCGTCCCGATTATGTGGTATCCCCCGATTTCCAAATCTGCCCCGTAGTAAGAAAACAGGACGCAGATGTCGTTCAGGATATCGTTCATCTCCTGTTTCTGGTTCCCGTCCGCCCAGACTTCAATCCCGGCGGTCGCCTGCCAGATGACTGCAGTCTTGTTTCCCACCGGCCGGAAGGTCATCGCGCCAAGGGTGATATACGGAAGTGCCGCCCTTTCCGGCACATCCCCATAAACATCACAGGTCTGGCCGTCTTTCAGCAGGGCGAACAGGGCTGTCCGCAGGGCGACCTGCGGTATGTCTTTTATCCGTATCATTTCAATGCATCCTCCATGTTCCTTACGATGTTCGGCCATTCATTGTCCGCCGCTTTCTTTAAAAACGGCTTCGGTTTCATCTTCCCTGACTTCAGGACGCCACGGTAATACCGTACCTTCCCTTTCCAGGTGAACTTCAGCACCTTCCCTTTCCGGGAGTAGGTCAGCCTGTTGTCCGTGCCATATTCCACCAGGGCGGAATGGGGAGCCGTGGAGGTGACAAGACCTTCCCGGCCATCCCCCACCACCGAACTTTTGATGCCCTTACGCAGTTTCCCCGTAGGACCTTTCGGGGCGGCCTGCACCGCCCTGTCCCTGACGGCTTTTGTTCCATCGGCGATGACCTTGCGGATCTTCTTCTGCTTTTCGGCATCATATTTATCGATGTCACGGATGGCAGTGGAGATGACCGAACCCATGTTGACCTTGATCGTGAACATCCCGCTCATGGCCTGACCTCCTGTGTGGTAAGCACATAGACGGAAGGGTTCCCACGATCTACATCGATGACCTCATAGGTATGGTCTCCATCCTGAACCCTCCAGCCTTTTTCAACCGCACGGGGACGGATGCGGATGCCCTGGGTGACCAGCACCGCCGCCCCGTCGTCCGCCACCACCCCGGTGGAGACACGTTGCTGCAGGAACTCCGCCCATACCTTTCCGTCATCCGTGAAGGTAACCGGCGCGCCCAGCCCGATATCCGTGCCGAGGGTCTTTTTCAGCACCGTGACCCGGTGCCGGAATTTGGAAATGTCCATATCTTAAAACCCCTCCTTCCGCACTCCGAACAACAGGGAGCGGAGGGTCAGGGTCAGGGCGTGATGGTCCGCTTCCTCCCGGTGTTCGTACAGATAAGCTGTCGCATACAGAACTGCGGTCTTCGCCGTATCCCCAAGAGACGCAAAATCTTCTGCATCTTCTATCCGGGCCACATCCATGCACAGTTTTTCTGCCGACTGGGACAGGCCTGTAATCAGGCCGTCCTCCTCGTCAGTATCTACCCGCAGGTAGTTCTTCGCTTCTTCCAGTTCCAGAAGCATGACCATCACCCTTTCCATCAGGCCTGGACCTTCAATACCTGTACAGCTTCCGGAAGGATCAACAGGCCGTCCACACGTTCCTTCATCACATAGCCGACCATGCCGTTACCGGCGAACAGTTCCTTCAACACCTGCAGGCTGCGCTGGCCACGGTCACCGATGTTGTAGTAGCTGAAATCACCGAATGCCAGCGCCACATTACCCGCCGCCAGCTTCGGTGCGTACTGGGAGGTACGGATGGCATACCCAAGGATACGGTCCGGCTCCCCGCCCTGAAGGGAAGGCTGCCACAGGTAGTTCCCATTCTCGTCCTTCAGCTTGCGAAGCACTGCCAGGGTGCTGTCGTTGGTGATGAAGGATGCTTTTTTGCGGTACGGGCGTTTCAGCTTGTAAATCAGGTCGATGACATCATCGGCTTCGATTTCCACCGTGTCGATGGTCACGCCGACCTGGGCATCCGCAAAGAGACCGGTCGGTTTGCCATCGCCATCCCCGTTCAGGAAGGCATCTTCCTCCGCGTTGGCAATTGCCTTGCCAAACTGCGCGATGATATAGTCTTCCAACTGGAAAGCATTGTCCGCCAACAGTTCCTCTGTAATCTTGATGGCCACATGCAACTTGTGGGCGTCAAGCAGTTTCTGGTCGAAGGTCGCATCGCCGAAGGTCAGCGCGCCACCCTCTTCGACCCATAATGCTGCTGGCTTGGTTGCCGCGATGTTAATCTTGCGCTCCCCGCTGGTACGGATGGTTGTCGCCAGCCCGCGCAGGACATTTTCCTCATCCAGCACATCCACCAAGCGCTTGTCATATTCGTCAGGCACCAGGTAGCCGCCCGCTTCATCGATGCCCTCCTGCAGTACGTTTGATACTTCGCGGAACTTGGTACGGATTGCCGTAAACATCGCCTTGCGATATTCATCGGAAGCCGTGCCGGTCTTTGCAGGCTGTCCCGGATTTCCTACCAAGGGTTTGCCGGAAGGCATGGCCAGCTTCTTTTCCATCTCGCCCTGCTTTTCCAGACGGTCGATGGTCTTGCCCATCTCGGCGATGTCGGCCTCCATCTTTTCATAGGTCTCCGCGTCAGCGGCAGTCATTTTGCCGTCCTTATCGGTGTGGTCTTCCAAAAACTTCTTCGTAGCTTCCCACAGTTTCGCACGTTTTTCCATCAGTTCAGTAACATTCATAGCCATTGTTTCTTCCTCCTTAATGACTCAATAAAAAAAGCCGCTTCTTCAGCGGTTCCACGGAAACCCGCGTATCGGGTTCCGATTCAGGTTTGTTAAACTTGCACAGAAATGAATTCATCACCATGATCTTGGAAAACAGCACCGCAGCCGGCGCCTCCTGTTTCCCTTCCCCGTCCGTGTACAGGATGTCGTCCGCAAATCCTAATTCCACCGCCTTTTTGGCATTGAACCAGGTTTCTGCATCCATCATGTGGGCAATCTTCGTCCGGGGCTGGCCCGTCTTCAGCTCGTAGGCATTGATGATGCTTTCCTTGATCTCATCCAGCATATCTATGGCCTGCTGCATGACCTTCTTGTCGCCCATGGCAACGGTAATGGGGTTGTGGATCATCATCATGGCCACCGGGGACATGGAAACCTTGTTCCCTGCCATGGCGATGACCGATGCGGCAGAAGCCGCGATGCCGTCGATACGGACATCCACATTGCCGGGATACTCCATCAGCATATTATAAATTTGCGCTGCGGCGAACACATCCCCGCCCGGCGAATTGATCCATACCGTGATGTCCCCTTCGCAGCTTTGCAACTCCTCACGAAAAAGACCCGGTGTGACTTCATCGCCAAACCAGGTCTCATCGGAAATCTGCCCGTTCAGTACAAGGGTGCGGCTGCCGGTATCCTCGTTCCTCACCCAGTTCCAGAATTTCTTTTTCAATCGTTGTTACCTCCGTTCTGTATCGCTTGCTGTTTATTGGCAAACAGCCCCGCGTCTTTCAGCTTGGTCATGTTGCCATTGATTAGGTACAGGTTTCCGCCTTCCTCCTCGGATATCGGGTTCAAATTTTCCATTTCCCGGATGTCGTTGGCGGAAAGCCAGCCGTTCTGCCGGCCTATCGCATAACCGTTCATCCGGCTCTGGTAATCACCGCGCAAGAGGCCGTCCACATTAAACTTGATAAAGTAATGCTGCTTTTCACCGGGGAGCAGTAACGCTTTGTGCATCGCCTGTTCCCAGCGGATGACCCAGGGGTTCAGCGTGTACTTCACAAATTCCAGGGACTGCTGCTCGATGTTGGAGAAGCTGGATTTGTCCAAATCGCCCACCATGTGAGGAGGCACCCGGAAGATTCGGGCAATCTCATCGATCTGGAATTTCCGTGTCTCCAGGAACTGCGCGTCGTTGGGCGGAACCGACATGGGTTTGTAGGTCATGCCCTCTTCCAGCACCGCCACGTTGTGGCTGTTCTTTCCGCTAAATTGTGCGTGCCAGCTTTGCCGTAACTTTTCCGGGTCTTTCACCACACCGGGATGTTCCAACAACCCGCTGGGCGTCGCCCCGTTGGCGAAGAACGTGGACCCGAACTCCTCCGCCGCCATGGAAACGCCGATGGCGTTCTTTGCCATAGCGATAGGGGAATAGCCTATAAGGCCGTCATATCCCAGGCCGGGAATATGCAGCACCTGGTCTGGCCGGAGCTTCACTTCCTCATACCGCTGCTTGCCACCGAACTCGTCCAGGTAGCGGGTGTAGGTGTAGACAAGCTGTTCTCCCTCGTCCCGCTGGACGTCCATCCGGTCGGGCATCAGCGGATACAGCCATTTCACCCTGCCATATCCGTCCCGGATGATCTGGGCATAGGCATTGCCGTATAAAAGCAAATGCCCCATGAGGGTCTCCCGGAAGATGAAGCTGGTCATCTCTGGGTTCGGCTCGTCATGGAGCAGCGGGTATAATGGATGGTCGGCGACCATCTCTTTTCCTTTGTCTTTGTAGCGGTACACATGCAGTGGCAGCCCCGCGATGGATTCCGCCAGGATGCGGACACAGGCATACACCGCCGTGACTTGCATGGCGGTTCGCTGGTTCACCGTCTGCCCTGCCGCGCTCCGTCCAAAGTAGTACTGCAGGGTGCCGGATAATTCGTTTTTAGGTTTATCACGGGAATGGATAAACTTTTCAAAAAAGCGGAGTATTTTCATGATTCCTCCTTAACCCTTACAAAGCAACCTTAAGATATTTACTTAAGGCGTTCAGATAAAAATCATATGCTGTCCTACTGTGAACCCCAATAGTCTGTTCAAACCATCCGCTACTTCCAAAATTAGCCGATGACAGCCAAACGGTCTGAGGTTCAATCAATACAATTTTTGCGTGTACATCCGGTTTTAAGTAAATTTTCAATGACGGATATATCGCTTTAAGTTGCATCGCTTTCTTTCTAAATTTTTCATGAGCGATAATGGTTACATTTTCGGAACGCTTGTCCAGTATCTTTTGGATATAATCAATGTCAGGCAAAGTGTATGTGCAAATGATTACTTTGCCGGATATGTTACCAATTTGGCTGAGTCTTGTATTCCAAGTCGATGCAGATTCGGAAACATACAACTTTGCATCATTCAGCCTGACAGCTAGTCCACCGCCATCTGTTTTAAAGGGCATTTTCATCCTCCTCTTATCCAATAAACTGTATTGTTTACAACATCAGTATCCCCCTGCCATCATACACACTCTCGCCGCTTTCATTTCCGCAACGGATCGCCCGGTCCAAAGCCATGACCGTGGCCACCACCCCGTCAATCTTTTCCGTAGATTTTTCCTTGTCCGGCTTGATGTTCCCGGCCGGGTCCGTCTTGATGAAGATGTTGTC
This sequence comes from Succiniclasticum ruminis DSM 9236, assembly GCF_900112895.1. GTDB lineage: Bacteria > Bacillota > Negativicutes > Acidaminococcales > Acidaminococcaceae > Succiniclasticum > Succiniclasticum ruminis. The sequence goes on from NZ_FONL01000010.1 coordinate 31,227, forward strand.
CATCATCCACCGCAGAACTGGTTGCCCGCCATGGGCGATTCTCTGCTCCAGCGTCAGCTTCATCAGTTCCTTGGTCGGCGGGCTCATATCCTTAAAACCCTGCCCGAAAGGAACCACGGTGAAGCCCATTCCCTCCAGGTTCTGCACCATCTGCACAGCGCCCCAGCGGTCAAATGCGATTTCCCGTATGTGATACCTCTCACCCAGGCTTTCTATGAATTTTTCTATATAGCCGTAATGCACCACATTACCTTCCGTGGTCTTCAGGAATCCCTGCCGTTCCCACACATCGTAGGGAACATGGTCACGGCGCACCCGAAGTTCCAGGTTCTCTTCCGGTATCCAGAAGAAGGAAAGAACCTGGAATTTGTCATCTTCGTCCAATGGCGGAAATACCAGCACGAAGGCCGTGATGTCCGTGGTACTGGACAGGTCCAAGCCGCCGTAACAGATGCGCCCCTCCAGCTCATCCGCATCCACCGGGAACGAGCAGGCATCCCACTTGTCCATAGGCATCCAGCGGATGCTCTGCTTCACCCATTGGTTCAGCCGGAGCTGGCGGAATGCGTTCTCCTCTCCGGGGTTCTGCCTTGCGGAGTTGAACGCATCCTTCACCTTGTCGATGGACACCGTGATGCCCAGAGACGGGTTCGCTTTCTTCCACACCTTCGGGTCTGACCAGTCCTCGCTTTCATCCGCACCATAGATGACAGGATAGAAGGTCTGGTCTATCTTCCGGCCTTCCAATATGTCCTTCGCTTTTTGGTGCGTCTCGTAACAGATGCTGTGTGTGTCAGTGCCGGCCGTGGTAATCAAAAAGTACAAAGGCTGCATCCGGGCATCGCCGGAGCCCTTCGTCATAACGTCAAACAGTTTCCGGTTCGGCTGGGTATGCAGCTCATCGAAGATGACCCCGCTCACGTTGAACCCATGCTTGGAATAAGCATCTGCCGACAGGACCTGATAAAAACTGTTAGTAGGAAGATAAATCAGCCGCTTCTGCGATGCCAGTATCTTCACCCGTTTGTTCAATGACGGACACATCCGTACCATATCGGCGGCGACCTCAAACACGATGGAGGCCTGCTGGCGGTCAGCCGCGCAGCCGTAGACCTCTGCCCGTTCTTCCCCATCACCGCAGCATAACAGCAGTGCGACCGCTGCAGCCAGTTCGCTCTTGCCCTGTTTCTTGGGTATCTCAATATAGGCAGTCGTGAACTGGCGGTAGCCGTCCTGTTTCAGAATACCAAAGATGTCGCGGATGATGCGTTCCTGCCAGTCGATGAGTTCAAACGGCTTGCCGGCCCATGTGCCCTTGGTGTGTTTCAGGCACTGTATGAACTGCACCGCATAATCCGCGTGGGCCTTGCTGTACTTCGACCCCTTCGCCATGAACTTTGTCGGTTTGTATCCCCTCAGCTTCCGCATCATCCCCAACTCCCAACTAAAAAAGGACCTCCTTCCGGAAGTCCTCATTTTTATTTTTTACAGCAAATCTATCAGAATTTCCAATTCGTGTTCTAACCGTTCCAGCTCCTGTTGAATGCATTTCATCCGGAATCCGTTCCGGCACTGACGTCCTTCCCGCTGCAGGCTGGTGATTTCCGCCTTCCGGCGGAGGATGATGCTTTCCACATCGTCCTCGCCTTCCATCACGATGGCGTAGTCCTTTTCAAACCGGGTCTTCGCGGCTTCCCGCCTGGACTTCTCATCCCCGTGCAGGATGAAGTTCACATATTCGCCCTTGTTCTCTTCGATGAAGATCACCATCTCGTAGAATCCCATCTTCAGCCCGATGCGCTGCACCATACAGGTGTCGAACATATTTGTCTTGCCCGTATCCCGGACCTTCAGAATCTGCTCCCGTACCTTATCTGTCATCGCTGCACACCTCCCAGCCCATCAGAAGTTTCATGTACACGTTAGTGTACCGCTGTTTCTCGCTGCCGTCGCTCCCTATCATCGCGTCGAAGAAAAAATCCATCGCGGCTTTCCGGCTGTCCCAGATCTTCTCCTCACCGTAGCAGATGGTCTTGACCGTCTTCAGCTTCTGCACCACATCCTCACCGTACACTACGTTGAGGCCGGAACCGTTGTCCCACCGCATCAGCAGGCTGCCCGTATCGTCAACCCCGATGACCGTGCCTTTGGTGCCCGGAGGCGGGGCCTGCCGGTCATCCATGCTGACCAGCTCGACCCGCGTCCCTTTCGGAAATTCGTTTCTGATCTGCTTTACTGTCTCTCTGCTCGGGAACATCATCTTAAGCCTCCTGTTCTGCCGTTTCGGCCTTTTCTTCTTCCGGCGTGCGGAATGCGGAGGAACCTTCCAGCCTCTCTAAAAGCCGTTTGCGGGTCTCCTTGTATTCCGCTCCGATGAATCCCAAACGAAGAAGGAAGCACCGGAATGCGTATTTCTCATTCGGTACTTCCTTCTCTTTTGCCGTTATCCGTTTTGCGTTTTTTGCCATCCGGCAGAGCGCCGTGATGAAGTGCATGACCGCCAAGCTCTCCCCGCTCCCAAGCATTCGCTTGAACCAGGGGAACACCACCCTGTCTTCCGTGAGAACCACGATGGGGTCTTCGCAATCCAGCGCCTTCCTGATCAGGCCTGCCTTGCTGGCGATAATCTTTTCGAGGTTGTCGACCTGCGTTTCCGTGAAGTCTTCCCTCGGCATCGTCAGCGTCCAGGAATCCGTGGTCATCTCTTCCTCTGCTTCGCTTTCTTTTTCTTCCGCCGGCTCCGGCATCTCGATTTCGAATCCCTGTTCCCAGAGGGCTGCCGCCAGGGTCTTCATCCCGGCTTCGTCTTCCGTTGTGATGCTGCCGTCGCGTTCCACCGCGTAATTCCCCACCGTGTAGGTGAAGGCCGGTGCGCCGTTGTACTTCGCAGCCTGCCCGGTAACCCCGGCGATGGCCTTTACCAAGTTCTTTCTGTCCTTGCCCTGTGCGTTTGTCTTTGCGTTCATCTCTGTGAACCTCCTTCTTTTTAGGTTACTGTATATATCACTCTAAACGCACATAAAGTCAAGTTATATTTTGTGATTATTAGATATATTTTTAATGTTATTTGAGATAAATAATAGGAGTGATTTGTATCTCAGAATTTTGTAAAAGTCAACTCATTTTTTAAGGATCTACGCTGATTTTTGACGGGAATCCGTATCTCTGATTCCAGAAATAGTCAAGTTGTATTTTTAGATTTCTTAAAAAATAATTGCACTAAAAAAGGAGCCTTTCGGCTCCTCTGTGTTTTCTGTTCTGCTTATGCGTTCATCGCCCATGCAATCGCATGTCCGCCATCCTCGAAAACCTCCTGGCTCATGGCGACCAGGTTCAGACGGCATTCGATTTCGTCCAGCCCGGTCTCTTCCGGAGTATCAACGAACTCGTAAACGCCTGCGATAAATCCTTTCCATCCCCGGTCGGTGACCAAAACCCTGTCACCCATCTTCAACACCGCACCAACCAGGGCGCTGACCTTCATGCCAAGGTCTTCCAGCGTGGTGGTTTTCGGCAGGCGGTAGTGGGCCGCCTTGTTTTCTTTGTATTCGTTCATGTTCCTTACCTCCCTGTGCGTTTTCTTTGGTTAGTGTATATATCACTCTGAAGGCACAGAAAGTCAAGTCATTTCTTCAAAATATTATTACTATCGTCAATCATCTTCAGTTTTTCATTCCGGCTCATAGTGTGCTTAATATGCCACTCCCGGCTCAAGGCTTCATGTTTAGTATCAAAGGCTTCCGCATAAACCAATCGGCAGGGCCCCCGGGAACGCGTGTACTTCGCCCCCTCCCCTGCGTTATGGGACGCCAGCCGTTTTTCCAGATCATCAGTGAAACCCGTATATAAAGATTTATCCGCACACTCTAACATATATACGTAAAAAGCCATTGCACAGTTCCCCTGTTCTGTTTTGGTGATATTATACCACCCGGCTGGAATAAGTAAAAGGGCAGCCTGAACTGCCCTTTTACACAGTTTCCTTATTTCCCGTTAAGTCTCTCCGCAATAATACGCAATGCCCGCCAGCACGAAGAACACGCATGGCAGCGCCACTCCGTTACCCCACATCTTGTATTCCGCCGAATCGGTATGCGGGTTCTTCAACCATTTGATGACCTGGTTCCGGGTACGTGCCTTCTTGGCAGTTCCCATCACTCGCCTATGCGTCTCGAACACATCCATCCAGAAGCGGATTTCCTCATCGGTCGGCTCCGGTGTTTCCAAATTAGCACACCACCAGTCCGGAAATCCCTGGAGCCTGGCGCATTCCGTCGGCGTCAGTCTGCGGACTGCATACCTGAAGTTTATCAATGGGGGATCCTTGTAATCGGTAGCCACCAGCGACCCCACCTTCTCCTTTGCTGCATTTGTGAAGAACGATGCCTTCGTGGAACAGTAAGTCACCTTTTCCGAGGAGCCCTGGATAGCGACTACTGCTATACCGCCCTGGTTGCTCCCCGGCATGTTCCCGCCTCTGTCAACGGTCCGGCAGGTGTCGCTTTCATAGGCATGGTTCCGCATGTTCTGCGTCCCGTCTGATGATTGGCGCACGTCAAAGGTCTTCACGGTCTCCACTACAGCAATTCCACCCTGGTTGCAGGTCGGATTGCCACCGTTGGCATCCAGCGTCCGGGAAGTTTCCGCGTCATAAAACCCGGATTTTGGGTTGTCCGATTTCATGGAGTTACTGTCCTTGGAACAGATACCGAAAGTGTCATGCTCCACCACAAAAGGCTGGTTGTTCCCTCCAGTTCCGTAAGTGGACAGCACGGTAGGCGCTGTTTCCACAGGTCCGGTATATCGGGTATCCTGGCTGTGGTTCTCGTACACAGCGGCAGGAACCACCCCGGCACGGAGCGTAGGAGCCGTTTCAGCCTCATAGCCGATGTTCCCGGCTTTCGCAGAGTGTTCCGTACAGAATCCCGCCGACATCACAACCGGCGGGTGATGTGCTTCAGCGCGGAGTGTGCAGGTGACGTCCTCCGTCACGCTCATGACCACACCGCCCTGGTCGTTCAGGCAGATAGTTCCGCCTGTCTCTCCAGCGCTGCCTTCAACACGGCAGGTAGTTCTTTGCCACGCGCGGAAGCCCTCTGCAGAATACCCAGACAAGCCTTCCGACTCAAATAATATTTTTCCGGCACAGTGGCCAGTAAGATGTCCGACAAGATAGATGCGTTTTCTGCGCTGGGGCACGCCCCAAGCGTCTGCGTCGAGGACGCGCCAGGCAACGGAGAACCCATCACCCAGGATGCACCCTGCCGGCTCCCATTTCGCAGATCCAGGTACTGAAACCGAACCGCCGCAGATGCCGCAGATTTCCTCGAGGACTTTCTGGAAGTCGTCCCCTCCGTGGCTGGAAAAGGCTCCGGGTACATTTTCCCAAACAATGAACCTTGGATATATTCCATTGGTCTTCTCCCTCATTTCCTTAATGATACGAATGGCCTGATGGAACAGGCCGGACTGACTGCCTTCCAGTCCTGCCCGTTTTCCGGCGATAGAAAGGTCGGTGCAAGGGCTGCCGAAGGTGATGATGTCCACCGGTTCCAGTTCACCGCCATCCAATGTATTTACATCGCCATAGTGCTTGACGAACGGCAGGCGTTTGGTTGTAACCCGTATCGGGAAAGGTTCAATTTCACTTTGCCACACGGGCTTGATTCCCGCCAGGATTCCACCCAGCGGAAAGCCTCCGCTCCCGTCAAACAGACTCCCCAGCGTCAGTGTTCCCATCCTTAACCTCCAATTCGTCATACCGGTAGGTCAAGCCATCCCGGACGACTTCTACATTTTCGGAACTGCCCACCTGCTCGATGTACCGTTTCACTATCACATCGCAGAATTTTTCGTCCAGCTCTATGGTGTAGCAAATCCGGTCGGTCTGCTCACAGGCAATGAGCGTAGAACCGCTGCCACCGAACGGATCCAAGACATTAAAGTTGGACATGCTGGAATTCAGGATCGGATACGCCAACAGCGGCACCGGCTTCATGGTCGGATGATCCGCATTCTTCTTCGGTTTGTCAAACTCCCAAATTGTTGATTCTTTTCGTCCTGTGTACCATTCATGTTTGCCGGTTTTCTTCCAGCCGAACAGGATGGGTTCGTGCTTCCACTGATACGGAGACCTGCCCAAAACGAGGCTTTGCTTGACCCAGATGCAGGTTCCGGACAAATAAAAACCCGCATCGCTAAAAGCTTTGCGGAAGTTGAGTCCCTCTGTATCTGCGTGGAACACATAGATGCTGGCATTGTCCGTCATCACCTGTTCCATATTTGTAAAGGCCGCCAACAGGAACTGATAAAAGTCATCGTTGTTCATGTTGTCGTTCTTGATTTTTCCGGCGGTGCCTTCGTAGTTGACGTTGTACGGAGGGTCGGTCACCACCAGGTTCGCCCTGTGACCACACATCAATGCGTCATAAGATTTCTCGTCCGTGCTGTCCCCGCAGTACAGCCGGTGCCGGCCTAATTTCCACAGGTCGCCACGCCGGGTCATGCAGGGTTTCTTCAGTTCTGCGTCAACATCAAAATCATCATCCTTGACGCCATTTTTTATATCGTCTTTAAACAGATCATCCAATTCCGCTGCCTCAAAGCCGGTAAGCGACACATCAAAGTCCGCTGCCTGCAAATCGTAAATCAGTGCCTGCAACTTTCCTTTGTCCCAATCGCCGCTGATTTTGTTCAACGCTACGTTGAGCGCCTTTTCCTTTTCCGGTGGGAAGTCCACTACTACACAGTCCAATTCAGTAATGCCCAAGTCGCGCAGCACTTTCCAGCGTTGGTGGCCTCCAACGATGTTCCCTGTCTGTTTGTTCCAAATCACCGGCTCCACGTAACCGAATTCCTGAATACTGCGTTTCAGCTTTTCATACTCCGGGTCACCCGGCTGCAAGTCCTTCCTTGGGTTATAGTCCGCCGGGATAAGCTCGTCCAGCTTTTTTGTGATGATTTCCATCCTGCCTCCTTCTCGGCAGGAGTGGTCACCCGCCGACTAATATGTAATAGTTTTAATTCGCAATCCGTACTTTTCCGCAAGCCGAACCATCGATGCCGTTCCCCGGCTTTTCCCGTCCCAGAATGCAACGAGCATCCCGTCACGTTCTGTGGCATATTCCGCCATCTTCCGGTTGCGGATAGGCCCCGCGGCCTTCCCGTATGCCAACCAGTCAGCCGGAAACCGTTTCACCGGAATCCCATGCTCCGTTGCGTAATGTTCGCCCAGGGCATCCGCCCCACGGCAGCATCCCGATACGATTTGCACTTCGGAAAATGTGTATTTTTCCAGAACCGCGTCCAGGGTTTGCGACAGGAGTGCATAGTCTGTGAAATCCCGTCCTCCCGCCACGATGATCCTGACCTGTTTACCAAATAATGTAGTAGTCATGTGTATGCCCTCCTTTTCCGGGTCAGACACATATTCCCGTACTATCCGGTAAATAGCAAGTCAGTTTTCAAGTATACTTTCTGTGTCACTGGTTCCGTATGGCTACCACAACAAGCACCGTGTGGCCTTTCTCGAGCAAAAGCTGCCGCGTCTCCCGGATGGTGATGCCTGTCGTGATGATGTCATCAAACAGGATGACGTTCGGTTCCACGGGGTCGCGGTTCAGGATGAACTCCGGCTCGATGCGGCTCCGGTTCTTTGTCAGTACCACATCCTCATAAAACTGGATGCCCAGTTCCTCTTCCGCCAACTTGCATATCTCGGTAGCGAAGTGGAAACCCGTCTGGTGCCGTCTCCGTGGGGTTGTACATAAACACCAGCGATTTCGGGCAAGGTTGTCACCCAGGCTGCGTTCCAGGTAGTCCGCAAGGTTGAAGGCGAACGGCCGTACCGCACTCGGGTCAGCCTTGATCTCTTCCAGCGGCCTGCCTTTCTTCCCCGTCGCGAAAAACGTGGTATAAAAAAAGCCGGCCTTTTCCCGCGTCACTATGTGCTGTTTCATGTCGCACAGCTTTGCGGAAACTTTCCAGCTTTCCCGTTTCGTGTATTCATTTGGATTTTCGAAGCCGAATTGGCTCATATCAAGACTGATGTCATCCAGTTCTGCCGCCAACAGGTCGTTCAGCCACAGGGAATCTTCCCCGGCTTTGTTGTCTGCCAGCCGATACGCCTTCGCCTGTTCCGGCGTCAGGTTCCTTGCGTAGATGACCGGGACTGTCGGAAGCCCCAGCTTCTTTGCCGCCCGATAACGGGTGTGGCCGGCAAGGATGATGCCGTGGTCGTCACAGACGATAGGCTGGAGGAAACCGAACTCCCGGATACTCTCCGCCACCTTATCCACCGATTTGGTGTTGTCCCTGGGATTGTTCCCATACGGATATATCGTCCCTATTGGCACCTGTTGCATCTGCTGTGCCATGTGTGTACCTCTCTTTGTTCTTTTCGAAGCAGCCGCTGCAGCCCTTTTTCCGCTTCAGCCACATTGCCTTTGACGGCCTGCCCTTTCAAAGTTCTGTACTGTTGTGGCGTCAGATATTTTTTGCACAGCTTCAGCTGATGCATAAACTCATACACGTTCATCCCATACGCCCCTTCCTGGCCATCAGCAGTTTTTCCATCAAATCGTCCTGTGGACTTTCCCCGCCATACTCGCTGGCGCAGTTCTCTTTCACGATTTGGAATATCTCCATCCAAATCCGGTTCGCCTGGGATTTGTAGTCCTCCCCCATGGCCACGAACGGGCTTCTCTGCGCCTTGCCCGTTGTGGGATGCTTCGCAAGGTGACCAAATTCCGTCACCGCTGCCTCACACTGCATCCACCGGGCATAACTCATGGAATACATTTCTAAAAGCTGCTTTGAAATTAAAGAGGAGCAACCCCTTTCATGGAGCCACTCCCACGCTTCTTTATATATTTCATCCGCCTGCAGCGGTTTTCCGTCTTTTTGTACCGCCGACAACATTTCGGAAGGCTTCGGCATCTCCTGCCCTTCCAGCTCGGCTGCGTTATCAAAATTTATGACCGTGATGGTGCGTTTACCAGGGTTGCCTTCCATAATCTTGTCCGCCAGCGGCTTTTTCTTCGCCCCGGCACCTGGCCTGGCACCTCCACGGTTCGTTCCGTCCTTCGCCAAATTTCATCAACTCCTGTTCCTGGGACCTATTACCCTGTTTGATTCTGCGTTTTTGTTTACGCGACCCCCCGCCCGGTCTGATTTCCAGCCTCCCTTGAGGTCAGGAACCCCCCTGGGGTGCGTTTAAATGCCCGAGCATTTGCCCCGGTACTTACGGAACCTGTCTCCCATCTCCACGCTTATCCTGGAGTGGCAGGGTTTGCACAGCGCCATAAGGTTCTCCTCGTCGTTCGTACCACCGTGACCCAGGGGAAGGATGTGGTGGACCTCCGTCGCCACGGTCAGCCTGCCTTCCTTCCTGCACTGCTCACACAGAGGGTGTGCGGCAAGGAACCTGGCACGGATCTTCTGCCATGCGCTGCCGTACCTCCTCTTCGCCACAGGGTCACGGCCATACTTCTCGTAGCGCCTGCTCTCCAGCTTCCTGTGCTCCTCGCAGTACCGTTCATCCGTCAGTCGCGGGCAGCCTGGGTACCGGCACGGGTGCTTCGGCTTCCTCGGCATCCCCATCACCTCCGGGCATAGAAAAAGCCCACGGAAGATTCGCTCTCCCGCGGGCCGCTCCATATTCTCATACTTTTGTCATTATAATTATATCACAAACCCTGTGTGCAAATCTCTGCAAAAAGGTGAAAGGTTTCATTTTTTTCTAAAACTCATCACCATTTTGCACCTTTTTGCACACTGCGAAACATGGTCTGTTTCCCATCACCAACTGTGCCAGGAACTGTCAGAAGCAAAAGTGCTTCAAACCCAGTAACCACGGGCTTATGTCATACTTTGACAGTGCTATCCTTAACTTTTACTATAGGGATTTTTTATTTTTCCCCTATAAAAGTTATATATAAGAGTGTCAGACAGTGACATAAGTAGTGCCAAACCCTAGATGGTTACTGGCTTTGACACAGTTTCATAAATTGATTCGTGCGACATATTATGACAGTCTATGCTGTCATACTTAAATATAGTGTTTTAGCCTGCCTGTTTCTTGTAGCAACAAAAAACGCCCGCCTCGTTTCCGGAGCGGGCATCTTGTCACCTATTATTTTTTCGCTTTCCTCGCGGCTTTCTTTGTGAATTACTCTTGTGTTATATCACCTGAATAAGAAGGTCATATTTAACCGCAAAGGTTTGAATGTATTTAAGAAAAGACTCCCCACACTAGAAAGGAACATTAAACACCAAACTCTCAGGCAAATCACCAACAAAATCTTACACAACATCCACAAATTATGGAAAATCCTGTCCAACATTTTGATTCTCCTTACACGCTTTTAAATGTATCAAAAAATTTATTGTTTTCTTCCATCATCTGCCTGTATTCGGTTATCAAATTATAGAAGGTAGCCCGTTTCAGTCCTGTTTTTTCCAAGAAATCCTTGGATGCTATCTTTCCATTTTCCCACTGTTCATATAACTCTGCCCAGTTTTCGGGGAACTCTATGCGGCTTCTCCCCGCGTTTGATTTCCTGTTTTCAGGCATCTTCACAATCCGTTTCCCAGCCTGCGCCAGGATCGATTGCTGTATCGTCTGCAGGATTGCCTGATTTAACGGTTCTGATACACCCCATATGTATGTCGTCTTAAAATCATATATGAGCAGGATACGGGGCTTCTTTATAAACCAATCCAACTGCGTGACAACCTCGGCTTCATTCAGACCTAACGACGCGGGATTGGTTATGATGCACACATCATCTTCCTGCAGCATGTCCTTCAACTTTTCCAACTCTGCAAAACTCCGCCGTGGCTCACGACTGATATAAATCTCGCGATGCTTATAAAACACGCCTATGCTCTGCAACACATACTGCAGTTCTTCTATCCTGTCTTCCTGTTTCGCGTAAAGATATATATTTCCTATCCTGTTCATCAAATCACCACCTTTATGAAAGCAGGTTCTTGATTTTGGCACGCAAGCCCGTATCAAACTTAAAGCCTAAAAAATACTCCAGTTCCATACGGTCAAACCGTATCTTTGCACAATTCGTATCCGGTATTATGGTCGCACAAAGCTCGTTGGGAAGGGAATTTGCCCACTTCGTGCACAGTTTTTCACCTATGTTTTTATCCAGACAAATTATAACAAATTTTTCCTCAACCTTAAACATCTTTCTATTAGACCGATAAAGATCCTTTATTTCGTCCAATGCCTCTTCATAAGTAGGACGCGAATTATCACCATAATCCTCATCCCATGATAACACCTTCATATATTTTGGAACTTCATACCCATACTGACGAATAATATCCAAAATAATTTCCGAAGACCGTTTCATCAGTTCCGGAGAATATGTATCAGACAAATCTTTGCTTGTGTCAATCTTATCTAGTTCGTCAATCACATAAGGAAGCATCATAGACAGATATTTCCGATAAAACGCGTTTCCCATCCTATGAATGATATGACCGCCTAATGTCTCATATTCCCTGCGAATCTGTTTACTGGGGAACTTAATATTATAAGTCAGGAAAATCATCCGTTTACGGAGTTCTTTTTTAGGAGACGGATTATCATTACTGGCAAAGATAACCAACGGCTGGTTTTCGCGCATATGTTCTTCGCAACTTTGCGGGGACTTAATCATTTTACCAAATGAACTGACAAAATATTTATCTACTTCGTCAACAAAAATAGGAATACATTGATGAGACTCCTGGTAAGCAGCTAAATGGTCTCCTTTTGATACCGTTTTAGTACCCAATTGCTCATATTTATATCCGTTAACTTCTTTTCCCGTCATCATCTTTAATCCCAGTCTTACCATAAATGTTTTCCCGCCGTCAGCTTTTGAATTTAAAAGCATGTACAGCGGAAGGGCTGATAATCCTTCAATTTTCTTGACTTTAGCCCTGCAACGGAATATGGCATTAAAAACAGAAGAAAACATGGCGTTCAATAGTTTAAAATGATTGTGCTGTGCCGGCAAGATATTTCTAACCGGAACAAAACTCTTATAGTTTTCAAATGCCCCCAGCAAAAGCGATATATCCGTTTTCACTTCGTCATCAGAAGGGGACAAGTCTAATTCCTCATTACCAATGAAAACTTTATGAGCGCCGTAATCTATATTCATTCGGGGATAACCTTCAGATATCTGTTCCACTGTAACTTTTTTCAAACGGCACGTTTCTTCATTTACAAGAATTTTGTTTATCGTTTTAGCCGTAATTACTACATAGCCGTCTTTATTTTCCTTTAGCCTGGTGTTCTTTAAACATTCCTTGTACAGCGGTTCAAACTCTTCCATATCCTTATTGTAATTTACAATAGTTAACTTTGTTTCTGGATTATCAACTTTTTGAACAACAATCGCAGTATCCACATATTTCGTTGCCTCTTCAATAATGGGATTCTCTTTAAGAGAAACTGGATCATTTTCATTCATAACCGCAGTATCTTCCTGTACGTTGGCATCTAAAACCACAGAAGAAGATAAGCTCTGTATTGTCTTAAAATCCTGTAAAACCATCTCATAAAATTCGTTATCGTCACAGAACGGATAATCTTCAATATGATGGTTCACATTCCATGCCGAGCCGGACAAATTAGCAGAAGGAAAAATAACGCGGGTGCGACCATCATCTGCTTTCAATAAATAAATCTTCCTGTGGTCACACAGAAATTTAGGACATTTAATGTTTACCTCGCCTTCGATAACACGTTTCGCAAATTCCTGATTATTACAAGCCAGTCGTTTCACGTTATGAGCGGACGCCAATATATATGCCATTTGTTCTGTAAGGGATTTATTAATCTTTTCACTCAAAAATTCGGCACCGACCACGATATCCACAGTTTTAAATTTACTGCTCAATCTGGCTGCAAAGTTAAAATCAAACGAAAATGTAATTACCTTCAAATCTGTGTATTCGCCTTCAAATAGATCCAAAGGATCTTGAAACAGCATCTCTTTAAAGTTCATGGAATAACATCTTGCCTTAAATCTATCTGTTCCTGCGCACACAAATAAAATTTTCTCACACGTAAACGTGTGCGGAAATTTTTCTTTTATTACTTCAGCAACCTCAGTCAGATTTTTACAATTTTCAAACTCAACAACTTCCGTAAGATGAATATCCTTATTGTAATCCGTGACCACGAAGTCTGTATCCTGGTTAGAAATATTTGGTAACGCATTCCAGTTCCAAACCCCAATCGCAGAATCAACATCTGGACCGTTCTTCCAGAACAAGCTTTTACGGTTTTCGAAGTATTTAGGTTTATTAGGGTCAAACATAAAAATCCTGATTTCCCCATTAACTATATCAGCAATGCGATTAATCCATCTTTTTTCAGCAAAATGGTCTTGTTTCACCTGCCCAATAGATATATGCTGAAATTTGTTTTCGACAATATTTTCTTCATCGTCAGCGTAATTCGCCAAATCTCTATAGTGGTCTAACTCGGACTGTATTGCTGTAATGTTTTTGTCTTTACTTTCTAATTCTGCTTGTAATTGAACAATCTCATCATTAGTTGCATTATATTTTGTTTCTACAGCAGTCAAGGTTTGTTCTTTTTCTCTAATGACTTCTTCTAATTCATTTATTCTATTATTTGCCTTAACTAATTCCTCCTTAATTTCACTAATAGCGTTAGTTGTATTCGAAAACTTCACTTTTGGCTGTATCAAAAGCACGTCTTTAAAAAGTTTAATATAATCCTTGCTCCTAGTATCATTGGTAAGTTTAAAATACAAATCTACATTCTCGTTAAAAACACTTATCGGAATTGTTTTTAAAAGGGCTTCGTTTTTTGACAACCCTTCATCTTCAAGTTTTTTACTATATACATTAATCTCTCTTAACCATTTCCGAACCACCTCTGTCATAAAACGATTGATGAAAGGTTTTTCTATGTTATTTATTACTAGTGTAATCGTATCCTTATCCGATAACTTTGCAGCACGGAATCCTGGTCGTATATGAGCAAACTCTTTAGAGTTTTGTTCAAAACATTTACGTATCTCAGAAAGATCTATTTGCTTGCATAAATATTTGATTTCCTCTTTTGTTAAACTAGTAAGTACTATCATTTATTAAACCCCTTTCGATTCATTTTTAGAAAAGAAAAAAAGTAAAACTCATTTTATCAACTTATTTAAATTAGTAATTCTCATGAATTCTGGTTTTCGCATTTGTTTTAACAATGCAATACTGATTTCTTGATTGTTAATCAAAGCCATAATTTTATGATATGTTTGAAGGTAACCGTTCCTCTTTAACAGTCTTATGCCGTAATACGCCCACATAGGAATAGGAACCATCTGCCCACAAATACAATTCGTTAACGACTTTGCTAACTCTTTATCTTCAATTTCAATTCTTTGCCCCTTAACGTGTGCTTTGATATGAAAAGCAATTCCCGATTCAATGATTAAATACATCTCATTTGTGTTAGTTTTGTAAGGAATTGCGGTTAACGCACTTCTAATCGGTTCATAACGAAACGTCCGGTTTAAACTCCCAATATATAACTCCATTTTGCTGTTCGCAATTACTGAAAAATCGGACTTAAAGATATCCTCTGTTACTTTATCCCATGGGGTTATTACATGATTTGGCCGTTCAATTTGTATTTCGTATGAAAAGTTTGGCCTAATAATAAACCTATCCTGAAAAACGGCTTCCCTTCCAACATATTTCCTGTCAACAGAAAGAATTGATGGCGTTTTCCCAACATAAATCTCAGTAGTATAACCACCTGAACGGTTTCTATGCAAGTCAACAGGTGCTGTCGCAAATTCTTTATACAGATACACATTTGGGCTGCTATTGCCGCTTGAAACAGAACAAACAACAGAAGAATTATTTTTAACAGGAATAAAAAATTCTTGAACCACTACCGGTGGCCATAACGGAATTAACTCAGGTTGTTTTTCTAATAACACTACCCCAAAAAACCTGTTAAAATAGTCGCTAACGGCCAAAAAACGAGCTTTGTTATCTAAATCTACGTTGATTTCAAATACATACACCTTGTAAGCGTTATTTTTTAAGTACAGTTTTCCTATCTCTGTACATTTTATTTCTTTATGAGGCGGAATGCCAATCTTTGTCACAAGATAGTAGGTGCGTTGTGTCGAAATACAGTCCCCTCTGCGGATTTTTTTCCCGCCGGTTTCTTCAAAAGAAAATATAGCGCCACCAACGCCAAAACCATCCGCAAAACCTGCCCATTGTTTTGAAAACAATCGCATTGAAGAAGTACCGCTAATTTCAATACTATAGTTTCTAGTATTTTTAGGAACAAAATTTACAGGTATCAGTGTGAGCCGGTCTTCAAAAAAGTTGCTCGAATCTATTCTTTTGGCGATTTTAGTATTGTTATCACCAATAATATTAACTATCAACTTTTGCGTTTCCGCTTGCATGAGAAGATGTCTGCCTATGGCAGGGAACCCTATATTTAATTGCAGGTTACCGCTGACAACACCAGTTAAATATAACGACAGTCCAACCCGTTGGTACAGGCTTAATTTAGCATGACCGTCTACCCTTTTGTCACATTCAGGCGTTTGATCTGTTTTGACTTTATGATAAAAGTGATTAGGTTGGTTACCACCTTTTGATCTAAAATAAACAATCTCGCCGCATTCAGGACAGCGAAAACGTGACAATTTATTAGGAATGTACTTTCCATAAAAATCATCAGCACAAACCTCTATTTCTGTCCCAATCGCATACCTGTCAACTGCGTATCTCACGTTCCGATCCTCCGGTATTGGATTATCTTTATGCTTATATTTGAATATAAAGCGTTATAACATTTTATCAAATTGGTTCCGACATTTTTGCTTAAACATGACTTTTTCTATTCGCAAGTATTTATCTAATCTTTAACAGCTGTATCTCTCTTCTTCCGTCGGCTCCAACGCCGGTATTCCAACATTACGCAGAAATACAAAAACGCAATGATGGACACCATCGCCACCAGGAATGCCAGCTCATCCAGTTCCTTGAACACGACGGCGGCCTGCATCAGTACATTGCTCCTGTCCGAGAATTCGTAGATATACACTTGTCCCGCCATACCTGTTATCATGCCTATCAGGCCGGCAACCAATCCTGTCTTGCAATAACGCAATTTACGAAACATGATGAATCTCCTGTCCTTATATTGCTATTATACCAAAAAACGCTATCACAAAAAAGAAAAATGCCCGGGGCAATAACCCGGGCATGACTCAATACTTTTATTCCTTTTCCCCGTCCAAATACTCTATCGCCTTGTCATGGATGTAATGCACGTTCCGGAGCCTGTACCCCATGGTGACAGCGATTTCTTCCCATTTGCGGAAATTCAGGTACCGTAGTTCAAGTACTGTGCGGTAATCAACATTAGGAATGGATTCTATCGTTTTCCTCAATTCCCGCTTCAGATCGACCAAGCTGTCGATGTCTGCATTGATCTCGTTTTGCAGGTCCACTATTTTGCAGATGGTTTCTTCCCTTTTATGGACATCACGGGTACCGCTGACAGGCTCGTTCCCGAACGTCGTGGTAGCCTTTGTGGCCAATGCGTTCAGGGCTTCCATCTGTTCCAGTTTGTTATCAATGCGCACATCTATGTAATAGGCCTGCTTCAATAATTCTACTGCTCCCATATTCTCTCATCCTCCTTCTGCAATGCCGCTGCCAACACCTCCGGCTTCAAGTCTGTGATGGCGGAAAAGTCACCGGACAGTATCCAGGCTATGATCTTTGCCTTTTCCGGGTTTGTTTTAGCCGTCCCCGTTTCCTTCCGGTAATCCTGCACAGCTTGTATGATGATGGCATTCGCCAGTCTTTCATAGGGGTCTAACATATCATACCTCCAGCACCGCTTTCACGGCGTCAATCAGTGCGGCCTGCGTCTCATCCTTCCGGTTCAATGCAGCCATCACTTGTTCATCCATGGTATCTTCCGTCAGGATATGGTGGATGACCACCGGTTCCTTCTGCCCCTGCCGCCACAGGCGTGCGTTGGTCTGCTGGTAGAGTTCCAGGCTCCAGGTCAGCCCAAACCAGATAAGCGTGCAGCCACCATACTGAAGGTTCAACCCATGCCCGGCAGATGCAGGATGGATGACTGCCACGGGAATCTTCCCTCCGTTCCAGTCAGTAATATCCCGCGCGGTCTTCAGTTCACGGACATCGAACCGCTTACGGATCCGAGCCAGGTCATGCCGGAACCAGTAACACACCAGGATGGGTTTTCCGTTTGCGGCTTCTATCAGATCTTCCAACGCATCCAGTTTCCGGTCATGTATGTGATGCTCATTATGCTCTGCGTCATAGATTGCACCGTTTGCCATCTGCAGCAGCTTGTTGGTCAGCGCTGCTGCGTTCATGGCATCAATCTCTTCATCGCCCAGGGAAAGCACCATCTGTTTGCGGAACTCTTCATACATCCCCCGTTCCCTGTCGGACAGTTTCACCTTCACCTCGTTATGGATGCAGGCAGGGAGGTCCAGGTAATCCTCCGCTTTCATGGAGATGGTGATGTCCGAGATGGCGTTATAGATCTGTTCCTCTGCGCCCGGGCGGAGTTTGTAAGTGAACACCACCTGGGCATTCCGCTTATCCGGCAAAAAATACCGGTCACGGTAACGGCTGATATATCTTCCCAGCCGGGCTCCGTAGTCCAGTATCTTAAATTCTGCAAACAAATCCATGAGGCCGTTGCTAGACGGGGTACCGGTAAGGCCGACAATCCTTGACACCAGGCTCCTTACCGACATAAGGCTGCGGAAGCGTTTTGCCTGATGGTTCTTGAACGATGACAGTTCATCGATTACAACCATGTCAAAGTCAAAGGGTATCCCGCTTTCCTCCACCAGCCACTGCACGTTCTCCCGGTTGATGATGTAAATATCAGCCTTTGCCCGTAATGCGGCCAGCCTCTCATCCTTAGAACCAATAGCCACAGCATACGTCAGCCCTTCCAGATGATCCCACTTCTCTATCTCCGCAGGCCAGGTGTCCCTGCCGACACGCAACGGGGCTATGACAAGAACCCTGCCCACTTCAAAACGTTCATATATAAGTTCCTTAATGGCTGTCAGGGTGATAACAGTCTTGCCTCAACCCAAGCCCATATCCAGAAATACCGCCGCAATAGCGCGGTTCACAATATAATCAATCGCATACTGCTGGTAACCATGTGGTACGAACTTCATCAGGCATCACCTCCAATCTTCTGTAACACTTCTTCTATCTGATCTGTTCCGTCCACCACAAACACCTGGAAACCCAGCCGCCGGAGCTGGCTGATACGCCTTATCTGCAGCGGCCTTGGCTTCCTTCCGGGCGCCTTTACTTCCACAAACGCAGCCTTGCCCCCAGGCATCAGTACCAGGCGGTCGGGTACACCGGCACAGCCGGGAGAGATGAACTTCAGCGCCACCCCTCCCAATCGTGACGTCATTCTGACTAACTTCTGTTCAATCCGCTTCTCTTCCATCAAGGAACTCCTCCACACGCAGGCGTAGTCCCAGGATGAACCGCCCTTTCATGTTCCGGTACTTCTCGAACCCGGCGTTCTGCAGCGCCGCATAGAAATCGGAAGTGCTTCGGGCGTATTCACCCATGCGCATACAGTAATTCCGGTACTGCGTATACAGGTTACCGGACCGTTCCTGGTACCTCTTGTCCACATCACAGCAGTCTTCAATGAAATGTCCCAGCCAGTTGTTGCTGTCGCGGTACTCGTGGATAGCATCCTCAACAATCCGGGGTCGGGCTATGTGGAACTTGTCCTTTATGATGGCCTGCGCGCCTTCGATGATCCATGCAAGGATGGCGGGACCGGCCTTTTCAACCAGGTAGTCCCCGTAGTTCTTGATGTCATCCCTGCCCTCTATCTTTGCCAGGAACGGTATCACTATAAGCCGCCGCCATGTGCCGGGGTCGTTCGCACCCACCCTGGGAAGGTAGTTACTGTACAGCACCAGCGTATGGGTCGGTGTGAAGTAAAACGGATCCTTGTATTTCTTCTCTGCGTAGATGTCATCGGTACTGCAAAGCTGTTTGATGTTGCTGGTATTGAGCCTCTGCCCTTCTTCCAGCTCGGCTGCAATCAGCAACCGCTTCCCCTTTGCCTCCGCAAGCTCCGGTTTCACGTTCCGCTTGCAGCCGACCGTCAGCGTATCCGCCGACATCTTCCCGGCATAGGTGCCAAGGACATAGGCGATGGTGTTCCAAAAGGTTGACTTCCCGTTCCTCCCGTCGCCGTAGGCGATGATGAAGGCCTCCACATACACCTTTCCGATAGCCGCAAGTCCTGCGATGCGCTGGACGTAATCTACCAGTTCCCGGTCCCCACGGAAGAAGATGTCCAAGGCTTCCATCCAGGTATCCATCCCATCATAACCGGGTGATACATTGGTAATCTTGGTGATATAGTCCCCCGCCTGGTGTTCCCGGATGCCGTCCAGCCCGTCCGGCAGATAATAGGTGCCTTCCGGTGTATTCAGAAGGAAGCCGTCCCTGTCCAGTTCTCTCTCACTGATAGTGAGCATCGGCGTCGCGGCGACCAGGCAGGACTTGAGATACTTCGTGTCCCTGCGGGTGATGACGAACTGATGATACTGGACGGCATTCCTGTATGCGTCATAGGCCTTGCGCTGGTTATCGTCCATCAGCTGCATGGCCTTCGTCTTGCTGTTGGTCAGGAGGATGGTGGCGGCACCCTGGTCGGCGATGACCGTCCACGCCTTTGCCATCATGTCCTCCGCTTCCTTCATCTGCCTGTCCGTCAGTTCCTGGCAGGCGCCCAATGCAAGTTCCCTGGATTCGTCCCAGTTCTTACCGTTATAGCGGATGAAACCGGTCGCCGGGGAATATCGCAGTTCATCCCGGAACTCCCTTGCCAGCACACGCGCCTGCCCCACATCGGAGTAATCAGCGGGTTTCAGCGTGAACTCCGCGTTGAACACTTCCGGCGGGATGTACCCCGGCTGGCTTGTCACCTTCCTGCCGAACTTCACGGCGCTCTTCCATATCTTGTTCAGTTCCTCATCGTCCAACGGAGGGTTGCATTTTGATGCCTGCTCCATAAAGGCCTGATACGCCTCCGGTGTGTCACCCAGCCGTTTGATGATGCGTCCGGCAAAATGTGACATGGTGGCATTACGCCTGCCTTCCGGGATGCCTGACTCCACAGGTTGCATCAGCTGGTCGATGGTCTTTTCCCCATCGACCCAGACCACTTCCGTCTGGTCTGAACCATAGATGAACCGTGCGGCATCCATGGCATTATCGTCAAAGAAGGGGTACTGGAACAGTATCTCCTGCTTGATGCGTACATACTCTTCCGGATCGGTGCATTCCGTTATCGGGAAATACACATGGAACCTGGGCCGGGCTGATTTGCCTTCCTTCGGTTTCCCATGGTTCCTGGAAAAGAAGAACGCCATCTGCACATCCGGGAATGCCTTCTTCACTTTGGCAGGCGTCACCCATTCCGTGGGTTCCTCGGTATGGTCGTTATCGCAGTCCATGACGAGGCAGTCCGCAACCAGGAAATTGTCGTTGCTGCGGTAGCTGTTCTTAAAGGCGGCGCAGACATGGTCTTTCTGCACGGCCTGCCGGAAACCGTCAGCATCCGTGATTTCGTGCCTGTGCGGGTACAGGCAGTTCTTCTCCCTGCCTGTGCAGTCCGCTGAATAAATCGTTAACTTCATAACTTCCTCCGTTTCATATAACCGGTAACCGTTTCGTGGCTGTGATGGGAATGAAATCATCCCCTACTTAACAACCACGAAAGGGCTTAATAATTAAGGGTGTCTAATCTTTTTTATAGAAGTTGCATTCGTAACCGTCAGCATTCAGAATCAGGCCTTCCGCCCATACCGGCGTCTCTGCCATAATGGCGCAGACCTCTGCCACGGAAGAAACTTCGTCCGGCACTTCCAGCACCACCTCGTCGTGAATATGCATAACAATCTTGTACCCTTTATGGGACAGCCGCCGCATCGCTTCCACCAGCAGATCGCGTGCCGTGGCCTGCACGATGTTCTCCACGAACTTCGGGCCATATGATTCCAGGCGCATCCATTTCCTTTGTTCACCGATGCCTTCATAGGTGATGGAATCCCCACCGAATTTGTTTACACCGATACGGGGTTTCACGTATGCCAGCCTGCGGCCGGACGGCAGCCGGATAAAGAGTATCCCTTTCTCATAGGTAATCTTCACCCTGCCGCACTGTTGTGGTTCACGGGTGATGACACACTGTTTCACCGCCCGGTCTACTTCCCACCAGAACCGGTAGATGTGGGGACTGGCCTTCCGCCATTTTTCTACGATGACGGGCAGTTCTTCTTCGGTCAGTCCCATGTTCAGCGCCCCCATATTGGTCAGGGCTCCGACCGACCCACCATAGCCAAGCGCCAGTTCGGCAATCTTTCCCTTCTGCCGGAGATGGCTGTTGACCCCGTGCTTTTCCACGGGTACATGGAACATGGCAGACGCGCTGGCGCAGTAAATGTCGCCATTATTGGCAAACACTTTCTGCCGCCAGGTTTCCCCTGCCAGCCAGGCGATGACCCTTGCCTCGATAGCGGAAAAGTCAGCAACAATGAAACGGCATCCCGGTTTAGGTACAAATGCGGTACGGATCAACTGTTTCAACACATCCGACGGTGAATCGTACAAAACTTCCAGGGCCTCAAAATTACCAGTACGTACCAGTCCCCTTGCCTCCGCCAAATCTGACAGATGGTTCTGGGGCAGGTTCTGCACCTGTATCAGCCGGCCTGCAAACCGCCCTGTCCGGTTGGCCCCATAAAACTGGATCAACCCCCTTGCCCTGTTATCCTTGCCGACAACTTTTTCCATAGCTTCATATTTCTTCACGCTTGACCGCGCCAGTTCCAACCGCAGGCACAAAGCTTCACGAACACCCCCGGCCGTTTCCTTTATCTTTACCGCTACCTCTTCCTTGGCCAGCGACTCCATCTCTACGCCCTGCGAAGCCAGCCATTCCTTCATCTGTATCGGCGAGTTTGGGTTTTCCAGGCCGGTGATGGCCTGTGCCCGCTGCAGGGCATATTTTTTGAACTGTTCGTTGCACAGGATAGCGTTCTTAACCAGCACCATATCCAGTTCGATGCCGGTATCGTTAATCCGCTGATCCAGCCAGTAGTTCCGCCATTCATCTGCAGAAACCAGGAAAGCAGACATCCGCTTCTTGATTGCGAGTTCCACCTCCACATCGCGCAGATTATATGACTTAAACCTCTCCCACTTATCAGGTGCATTAATGGGGAGATTACGGGTACGGAGACCGTTCGCCTGTGTCGGAGCGCACGGCCTGCAGAAATATTTAATCAGTTCCTTGCCTTCCTGCAGTTTCTGCTTCTCCAGCCCCAGTACGGCACCA
Source organism: Succiniclasticum ruminis DSM 9236 (assembly GCF_900112895.1). Lineage (GTDB taxonomy): Bacteria > Bacillota > Negativicutes > Acidaminococcales > Acidaminococcaceae > Succiniclasticum > Succiniclasticum ruminis. The sequence goes on from NZ_FONL01000010.1 coordinate 53,686, forward strand.
ACACCTTCCAAAGACAGCGGCAGCCCTAGGGTCGCCGCCCACACCATGGAGCAGCACCAGCCTACCGGTGACAGGTAGATACCCAGGTACCGGGACAGGCAGACACGCTCAAAGGCAGCATTGAACGCCCATTTGATGACATCTGGGTCTGACAGGGCGGTAATGACTTCCTTTGGGATTGTTTCACCGGTGGCCAGATCAACCACTTGCGGCTCTTCCCCATCCACGGAATAGCCGAAGAGCAGGATGGTGAAATCCGGGTCCTCCGTGTAGCGGTAAACGCCACAGTCGGCAAGGTCCGTGCCGCTGTACGTTTCAATATCAATACTGATTGATTTCATCATTCCTCCGAATACAAAAGGGCGACGGCCATTGCCGCCGCCCCGTTTATGTGTTAATTCAGGAAGTCATCATCGTCCAGGGAACTGAAGTCGTCTTTCGCATTGGAACGGCCGCCCAGCGGCTCACCATCTGCAATCTTCTGGATATTGCCCAACCCACAGGCGATGCCCTTGTTGCCGTTCGTGTTGTATGCGTAGAAATTGATGCTGACGCGGGCATAGCAACCGGAATAAACTTCTTCCCGGTCCAGGATGGGGTTCACTGCACGGTCAACGATTTGCGGTGCGGTTGTGCTGTTGGCGTTGACGAAGTAAGCGTTTTTGTACACTTCGTCATCTCGTTCGGTATCGCCGTCACGCAAGGGCAGTTTCAGAGCGGCCTTGTTGGGCTTCTTCCCGCCGAACTTGGCGATGCCTTCCTCGATGGCTGCGTCCACAGCTGCATTGATTTTCTTAACAGTTTCCTTATCACTCTTCGGGATAATCAGGGAGACAGAGTATTTCGGTTTCGAATCATTGATGGAAACAGAATCCCACACATGTGCGTAGCTTAAACGAACTTTACCGGTTACAACTTTGGTAGTATTTGCCATTTATTTTTCCTCCTTAAAATCAGCTTTAACGTTATTTACAGTAATCGCCGGACGCTTGTCCCCGACCGGTACCAGCGTCGGTTTGCCGGGCGGTTTTACAATGTATGCGCCCAGAATCTCACTAAATTTCTTTTTGCCCATCAGGCGTTCCATTTCGCCCAGATTGATCAGGGCCTTGCGATAGATGTCGCGGTAGCCGTTTTCTTCAGCGGCCTTTGCCACTGCTTCTTCGTCCGCATACCTTCGGATAGACCTGCCTTCTACCAGCTTAAAACCGTCCCAATGTTTCCCGTGGTTGACCGCCGCGTCCAGAGCATAGGCCTGAAGGTCGTTCGCCCACTTAACCAAGTCCGACAGCCGTGGCAGCAGGGTTTCAATCTCCTCGTCCGTCAACAGCGGAGGCAGGCCGAACTCTTCACGTGCCAGCTTAAGGTTCTCTTCCGCCCTGGCACGGCAACGGTCTGCGGCTTTGCAGAACAAGCACCAGGAACCGGGATGGTACTTGCCTTCCCCGGCAAAGGCCAATTCCGCTTTGGGCCGGAGTTCCGTCTCCGCCCAGGCCATAAGCTCCTCCACCGTCATGGTCGCCGTGGAAACGTTGTCCCGCCTGGGCTGAAAGATTGTCATATGGACGGTTTTTACATCATACAGACAGCCGAACTGCTGGATTGCACCCAATGCGTAGAGGCGCATCTGGCTATTTCCTTCGGCTTCCACCAGCACCCCTGCCCCATATTTCAGATCCATGATATGCAAGGTGTCGCCGCCGATGATGATGCAGTCACCGGTGCCGAAGCCATCAGGCACCCAGTTGGAAAAGTCCAGCCTGGTCTCCACCATCACCGTCGGCTCTGCCCCGGCTTTCCTCATCTCCGACATCTGCTCCAGGATGAATGCGGCGTAGTCATCGGTCGCCTGATTCATGACCTCATCTTCAAACTCGGACACAGGGCGTTTGCAGAAGTACCGGAGCGCCCGTTTGATCTTGTATTCAGCCAACGCATGCGCCGCCGTTCCCTCTGCCGCTGCCGTAGTCTCCTTATCGGCAAAGGTCGCTTCCAGCCGTGCGGACGGCGGACATGACAGCCAGCGTTTGGATCCGGATGCCGTCAATAAAGCGTGTCTGCTCATTTCAGCACCTCGGCTTCCGCCAGCAGGGCCGCATATTCCGTCGGGTCAACTTCTGACAGCTTTGCCGCACCATGTTTCTGCAACAGCGCTTTCACCTCTGCCGTGTGCCCCAGACGAGATTTGTCTGCCAGTACCGCCCGAACCTTTTCCAACGGAACCGCTTCAGCCGGTACCGTCGTTTCCGGTTTTCCGCCGGATACCGCTTTGGATAAGGCGAGCAGTGCGTTTCCGCACCTGGCCAGTTCTGCCGCCAGTTCTTTCATATCAGCCTCCATCCTGCGTTCCCCCTTTCACAATCTCAACCTGTTCAACCTCGTCCGCTGGGGCCAGAACCAGGATCTTCTGCTCTACCCCGAACAGCCACCGGAGTACCTTCTCCCGCAGGCAGACCGGCTTCATGTTGATGATGCTGTCTGCCGGCGGGGTCTTGGCGATGGTAATCTTCAAATTTCCATTCATCGTGGCTACCTCACTTTCCGGAAACCATTATGTTTCAGTCTCCTACTAGGTAGCCTTTAGAAGGGTCAAAAGTTTAGGTTCTCAGAAAATATTTTTTATTTTTTTCTTTGCCGTTTCCAACCGCTGGCTGATTGCGCTCTTGGTAACGCCCTGGGCAGCTGCGTATTCGGTTACGCTGACACCGTCCAGGTAGACGGCAATCACCGCATCCGCCTGTAACGGGGGAAGCATTGTCCTTACCTTCTCCCTGACTTCTTCCTCTTCCCAGCGCTTTTCTTCCTCGGCGAAATGGTCATAGCCGTCGTTGATGCCCAGTCCGTTGTTGTAATCCTTCTCCCCCGGATCGTCCCTGGTTTCCGGATTGCCCCAATGGCGATGGTGCTTGTGCCAGCTGTTGTAGTCCGGTCTGTTGAACTGTACGTCGAAGGCTTCCTGCACCTTCTTTTCCTTTTCTTCCTGCATCGCGCCGATTACACTAATACCGAGACTTACCGTCAGCTGCGCCATTTCTTCTTCGTTGATTTCCAGATACTGCGCCTTGTTTTCGTACACAACTTTTAATCTCATTAAAACGTCCTCCGTTCGTTTGGAACGGAGGACTCTCGTCTGTACAGCGATAAATGGCATTAGTAACCTAACCGCAGTCCTGTCGGGGAACCCCCCGTTCCAGAAATGCAGCGTTTCTGCTCAACGAATCGCTGTTACGATATGTTTTTGTGACCGCTACCAGGTGTGAGCCATCGTTGATCAGGTGATGCACCTTGTAGCGGGTTCCCTGCGTAGGGATGTGTTTTGCTGTTCAGCTTAAATCATTGGGTCTTTAGTAATATCTGCCGTCCTGCTTAACCCGGGAACTTTCACAGGGCGGTATGCTTTATCCGAAGGATTAACCTTCTTCACTCATAGAATACGACATAAATTAGTATTGCCATCCTACTCTTGGAGTCGGGTCAAAAACGGCTGAAAACAGGCAAAAAAATAACCGTACCGAGGTTTTTAGCCTCGATACGGTAAAAAATCCGACTCGCTGGGTAGGATTGGTCAATATTAAATTATAAAAACATTATGGTTATTGAGAAATTTTTTAATGGAAGCCATTGATTGTCCTGACATAGTCTGCAATGCCACGTCTATCCAGATATGGTCTTTATTTCTATACAACAGCTCACAGGGTGAATATTGAAAGATATGGCTACTCAATTTATATGGTAGTTTCATTCCCAAACAGATAAGCGCCAGGGATTCAACCGCAGGGTCGTTTTTGCCGTTGATAATGCGGCTGACTACGTCAGGGTGCATTCCAATATTTATTGCCAGCTCTTTATAACTCAACCCGCTGTCCTTATATGCTTTCTGAAGGCAATCTACATAATCAGTTGAAAAAGATTTATACAGATTGGCATACCGATACACCTGCTCTTCCAGGATTTTCTTCTGACGTTCCGGTGGTGAAAACTGCAGTCCATCCGTATACGCAATGTTAAGGATGACTCTCGCATCTTTGTCTTTGTTCAGGTAACAGACGGTGTAATATTCATTATCGTCACAGCCTTCAACGGTCATATCAAACGCAAGACAGCATTCGTCCATATGGTTCCGGGCATAATCCGTAAGGACGGTCATGCCCGTTTCATCGATGCAAACATATTTACCAAATGCCAGTACAAGATGGGAATCAACATAAAGATACGTGCCGTCCGATACTATTTCCTTTAGTTTCGGATTGCTTACTAACTGCCGCGCCAGGTCTTCTGCTCCGATGGTGAATGTCTGGTTTGGTTTCAGGGAACCTTTTTTAAAGCGATGCGTTGCCACATAATGGTCATCAACCCAGTTAAAGGCACCTATCGCTTCTTCACAACCTGCATCCACCATACGGATTTTAGCAGCAAGCCTGGATACATGAAAATCAATGGCAAGGGCGTCAATGACAGGCTGAATAATATCAATGAGGTCTGTCTTGCCGGTTCTTTCCCGGTACTCCCGAATCCATTTTATGGCCCTTGTCTTAAACGCGCCCATCGGCATCTGAATTCTTGGGGTCAGGGAATTTGCCTGCCGTTCCATTATGTCGACCGCATGGCTGTCACGTCCTTTAACACCACCGACAACCCTGCAGCCAATCATACTGACATCATTATTACAGAGCCGGTCCAGTTCAAATGCTTTCCTGTGAAAATCCCAATGAACGCACTCATGAATAATAGTGTTGTTGACCTTACCAAGATTATAGAGGAAATATGTCTGCGGATCCACAAGAATTGTCCGTGCCGGAACATGAATCGTTTCCATTTCACCGGTATCATCATTATACAATTCGGCATCGCAGTCCCGGAAATAAACCTGCCCGAATATGCTGCAGTCTTCGGTAATGGATCTTTGGACAACGGTCAGTCCCATGCTTTTGGCGACTTCTATAGGATCAATATATCCGGGCTGGGCAAGTCCTTTCGGATAATGCCGTTTCAGAAAATCCATTGCTGCCTGTTCACATTCGTCCCTGTAAATTACCGGAACTAGACTATCATACAGTTTCCTCTTGTATTTATCCTTTGAATTATAAATGTCGATACCATTAACAGAGAAATCGGCCAAGTCCTTATCCAAATCACCCGTACAGCGAAGTACAAACCATTGCTGCGGAAATTCAACATTATCGTAATGGTGGTCACCTTCGCAGACTTTGACATGCGCTTCAACACGGATATCAAAGCCAACCTTGCTGCCCGGAAGGTCATAGGCATCAACACGCAATACCTTCGTATCATAAAGTTCAACATCGCCTACTCTTCGTATTCTGCGTAACCGCAGGCGAAGGCGGTCAAAATCGTTATTTCTTGCATTTTCAACATGGGCTGCCAAAGAGTTGAAAATTGCATTGTCAAACCGTTTGGAAACGTATTCTTGAAATGAAAGATTACTTTTTGTCATCCATACCTCCCATCAAAAAAGAAAATTGTAATAGAACAAACATTCTACTATAATTATATCATATTGGCTATTCAGATGAAAGTTATCCACAGAAAACAGAAGAATGTAAATGTAATAAGAACTTGTAGTTTTGATAGGCCATTTTTTGTTATAATGTAAAAAAGTGCGACAGGAGAACACCACTATGGCAGAAGTGCAAATCCTTAATTCCCAGCACCCCGCCATCCAGTATCTCTGCAAAAAGGACAAGAGGCTGGCAAAGCTGATAGATATGGTTGGCGAAATTGAATACAGAACCCAGCCTGACTGCTTCGCCCGGTTGGTACGCTCCATCATCAATCAAATGCTGTCCAACAAAGCCGCCCATGTCATCGGCGGCAGGGTTGCCGCTCTTTGTGGTGGATCCATAACGCCGGAGAATCTTTTGAAACTTGACAGGGAACAATTACGGGGTGCCGGTCTTTCATATGCGAAAGCCGATAATGTTTTGGGCATAGCAAAAGCCGCTACAGACGGCAGCCTCGACTTCTCCAACTTCCCTACAATGTCGGATGATGAAGTGATGAAGGAACTGACGCACCTGCGCGGCATCGGTACCTGGTCAGCAAAGATGTTTTTAATTTTTACACTGAATCGGATGGATGTCCTTCCCTACGAGGATGTGGCCTTTCTGCAGACATACGCATGGTTATACAAAACGAAAGATTTGCAGCCGGCGTCCATTATAAAACGATGCAAAAAATGGAAACCATACAGCTCCATCGCTGCCCGGTATTTCTACTACGCTTTGGATATGGGATTTACCAAGAAAGCGTTTCATTTTATGAAGTAAGTTGCTCCCCCCAGAATCAGTTGTGTCATAGTTACAAATCAAGGCCTTCAGGATTCAGTTTCATTTCAGCTAAATATAATCGGAATGCCATCTGAGCAGGAATCAGTCTGACCTGAATTCTTTGTAGGTCTAAATTGTCTAACATTTGTAAAGACACTGCACCCTTATTAATCACCCTATCTCCATCGGTAGGCATTAGAAAGCAGTTCCTAACGTACGCAAACTGATGATCCTTTATGAACTTTTGATAGGCAAGTTGATATAAATACTGTTTTGTGACTGATTCAATACCAGGGTGTGCCCTTGGTTGAACGCCTGGCTCAAGCAAAGCATTATAATACTTTGCGTCAAATATAACGAAAATCTTCTTGTCGTCCTTTTCCACAATAGTTATCAAGTCTGGTATAAGTGTATCTACAGAAGTCTTTCCCGTTATAGTCCATAAAGGCCTCTCTATTAAATCTATTAGTTTCGAGCTTGGATAATATTCTGGTCTTAAGGGAACCGGTAACCGCAAAGATGATAAGGGAGCATCTAGTTTGTTGTCCAATATATCCGCACATACCCTCTCCCAAACAAGGCTAAAACTATTAGTGCCAAACATAGACAAACAATCTGTATCATACAAACTCCCACTATGAGCAATGTAAGCATAAATAGTTTTAAGCAGGATTTGTTTTCGTGTATTGAACTGAATGTTCAGCTCTTTTTCGATTCTGCTTAAAATATAGTCTCTATCGCCAAAATCATCTAAGAGCTCATCCGAAAGATTAACTTCTGTAATTTCAAATATTTCCAACAAATCAGCTTGACGAAGTTCTTTTGATGCAGTAGTCAAAATGCATTCATGCAGTCGCTTAAAGTAATCGTAATTATCTTCAATACGCTTTTTTGTCTGCAGATCAATATAATATGGTCGATTATCACTCAAAAACATAAACGTCTCGTTTATGGTTTTATCCCAAAGTATTTCTCCTGATCCATTGTGTTGTACAATATCTTCAGTATTTGTATAGGAACCATTTTCATAGTAATCGGTCAGAAAAAACAAAAGCACCGCCAAAAGATTAAATGCATGATCCACGCTTGAGTTATTAAACACTCTAACGATTTGTTCTTTTTTATTAAACTTTTGAAGAACCTTTATAATCTGGTGAAGCTCTTTCTTCGGTTCGGAATTATGAAGCAAATACTTGGGATAACACTTTAAAACACGACCAGCCACTGTAATAACCCCAACAAAGGTTAATACATACAAGTATTCGTCTTCACCGGTTTCAACATCAGCAACCTCAATATCTTCTTCAAGAAGTTCCGACATACTTCTTTGCGTGTCGGTAGCTCTTACAGCTTTAAAAACACCAAATTCTTTTAGCTTTCGGATTATAGGGACAACCTTTTCTTCAGAACATTCAAATATTGCACAAAGTTCCCTTTGCGAATATCTTTTTTGCTCACGTAGAAACTTAGAAATCATTGTTTCTCCCTTTCATCAGGTATAGTCGCATTGACAGCAGAACTAATTTCTGTGCAGAAAGCAAATATACCCTTTGTTTCAAATGCCCTGCAAACTTCTGAGTATTTAGTCGAATCCACATCTTCAGCAAACAAGGAGGAACGCTTTTGCTTTCCTGCATCATCAAACAAATACATTAGAACTTTGTTTTTGAAAGCATTGATAAAAATCTCTGGTATTATTTCAGAATCCTGTGGAACAACTTTACGCGAGAGGAAGTACGGCCCGAGTAGTTTGTCTTCATTGATTCTAAAACTACTTAGGCATTCATTAATTGCCCTTCTAAAACTATTCCATTCAACAATACGAGCATTGTCGTTTTTCCCTAGGGTTACTGTCTTACCGGCAATCCCGCCCTCTCCATCATTGATTCCTATATAAGTAAAATCCCATCTCCGCTTGAATGCTGTATCCATAGGGAATACACCCTGATCCGCACTATTCATCGTTGCCCACAAAAACATATTGTTTGGAATGCGTATTTTACTGAAATCTTCTTTATCACCCCCGAGTTCTTTCGCGAGGTATTTTTTCATATCTTCTGTCGCCTGAATCGGATACTCACTGACATTATCGTCATCTCTATCGAGTAACTGAAAAATATCACCAAAAACCGCTGCAACATTCGCACGATTGATTTCTTCAATAATGAGCAGAAATGGACGAACGTTAGCCGTTCTGCCATTTCTCAGGGCGTTTACATAAACACGCATGAAGGGACCGGGTACATACTCATAAGTAATCACATCACCAGCAGGTACCGGTTTATATGTGCCAACAAAATTTGCATATGCATAATCCGGATGGAACGTTACACGCTCATAATCAGCCTCATTATTTTCACCTAACAATTTTATTCGCTCAGAATTTAGCAAATAACTCTTTCCAGTGCCAGGAGCGCCAAACAAAATCCTGTTAAGCTCGAAGTCCGTTTTTAGATTTGTCTTATAAACTACAGTACTTTGATCCGTCATACTGTTTTGGATTCCTTCTGTTGATAAAGCATCAAAATATTTTTTATATAAAAACAGACGATTTGCCCCTTTTGTCAATTCATAGCAGGTAGTCAACTGACCCTCCGACTCTGGCAGTTTTTCTCCATCAGTAAACTTCATTTTCCAAGAGCCCCGCCTACAATGCGCCATGTGTTCAGAATCATCATAGAAATATGGACTTATAGCGTCTACCATAGCTATAAGTTTTTCACCATCCATAACGACAAATATATCGGTATTAGCTGCTTCATAGAATCTTTTCATTTCACCCGCTTTTCGAGAAGCGGTTTTTTTATCCATGCTTGGGTATAGAGAAGCAAGCTTCGTGGCTAATTCTTTTTTGTCAATAGAACCATTCTTAAGGTACTCAACTAAATCATCCGTTTCGTTCCATCCAATAGCCACAAGTCCTTTGCTACGCCATTCATCAGCATAATTTCCTGAATCATCCGAGGAGCCTAACCTATAGAAATGTCTAACATTGCCAAACATTTTATAACACACCTCACCAAAATGAGGAGCTGGCAATTCTGTATGTTTACGAATGAGATTTAGCTGACCGTTCTTGACGTATTGTTTGTCTTCAGGCTTTATACCAAAGGCAAGGAGGTAATGATCAATCCAGGAGGAAACATACCAACTGACAAATTTGTCTGGGAAAATCATATGAAAATATTTTTGAACCCACGCAAAACCAGAAATTTTTCCCATTATTTCGTTCAGAGATTTGTCCAAGGCAGCATATTCCTCAATAGATACAAGATTACTTTTACCAATTAAATCGCATCCAGCAATCACTGAATCTCTAATCTGCTTGCCTAGCCTCAGAGCATCCTCCTCCGAAAGCACTTCTGGACTAGAGGGAGCACCAGTTACCCACTGATTGTCTTCCTGTCGCTGAAATAGTCCATATTTAAAAGAGGACCCTCCTGATATACTGCCAAAATAACTTTTAATCTTAGAATCGAATTCAAGATAATAGCAGAGGCTTGTATTATCTCCTTCTACAGACAGAAACATACTTCTCAAAAGCTCTGCATCAGGCAATGCTTTCAATTGCTCAGGACCAAATCTTTCTTGAAATGACTTGTACGCCTGTTGTATATCTTCTATTGATGCCGAAAAGGAAAAGTGAGTTAATTTTATATAATTTCTTACTGTTTCTGCTGCTTTTACATACAAGTCTTCCATAAATAATTCCCCTCTCTTATAATTTGATAATCCAGTCTGTGTTATGATCAAAGTCCCCATAGAAATCAAACCAATCCTTTTTAAAGCTATCCTTTTTAAAGAACCAGAATGTCTGCGAATTACACATCTGTTTGCATATATCACCAATTAGACTGGCACTTCTAATAGAAACGCTTGATAGAGTAATAACATTGCCATTAGTATTAAGTTTAAATAAAGGAGTTTGATTCATTATTTTAAGCCAATCAGACATATTCCTTCTCGCCCGGGTAAGCGCAGGAAGATCTTCTCCTGCATGACGACTTTGTAGTATACATGCACAGCAAGCTTTTAAATCCGTATGCTTCAAGCAGCGCACGACGTACCTCTGCATTTCATCGAGAGACAATACCGCTTGTTCACCTCTCTGCCACAGCTCATACAATATTTGCCAAACCATCACAGCCGGTCTAATAAGAATTCCACACTCTTCCTGCATCTCAGTAAATGTATCAAAATTGAATTCGCGCCCGTAGCTTTCTTTCAATGACGGGCTTAACTGCGACTTGTGACCATTAGGATACTGGTATCTCAAAACCTGTAAAGCAATCATCTCTTCGTAAGATATTCGATGCGACAAATAAGCCATTGCAACAGGAGTTAATCTGATAACCTTCGAGATACGCGTGGAGTAAATCATGCCAAATTCACTCAAGATTTGCTGATAATCTCTCCAAGCATCAACTTGGTTGCTGTCAGCCCGTACATTCATAGTTAGAATCCCATTTTGAACCAAATATTCGTTGATGATTTCTGCTTTAACCTCTTCACTATTGCAAAGAAGGCAAGCATTTAGCAAACCATCCACAACATCTTTGGAAAGTACCCCTGCGTGTTGTGTTATCGGCCAAGAGAGGCCATCATAAGGAATATCAGGATACATTTTGCTCCTCCAAAACTTTTCCTATTGCAGTCAGAATTTCGTAAGCTAACAACGGTGGAACTGCATTTCCCACTTGACGATACTGCTCTGTCCTCGACCCCAAAAAAACATACCAATCAGGAAAACTTTGCAAACGAGCAGTTTCTCTCACAGTTAAAGCTCTTGGCTCATATGGATGAATAAACGGTCTTGCTCCACCAGCTGATGATCCAATCATAACTGTACCAGACGGCATTTCCGGCCTTAATTTATCTGAATAAGAGCCCCTATCTCTTCCACCTTGCGGAACTGCAGCAAACCGTTTCTTAACAGTTTCTGTATGAACTCTTATCACCTGGTTCGGTAATTCCTTTATGTTTTCTAAGGCATACTTGCTTGGCATTTTATCTGTCAGTTGATTTTGATATACACCCGTCGCTTTTTCCGGAAAAGCAAAAGAATCGCAATACACATCAGGCCTAAAACCCACTATGAAGATTCTTTCTCTTTCTTGTGGGATGCCAAAGTCGGCAGCATTTAGTTTGGTCTTAAAAATCTGGTATCCCGTTTCTTTTTCAATAAACGCAAGCAGGTTGCTAAAATCCTTTCCATGATTCACGGTCATTAAGCCCGGAACATTTTCAAACAAAAACGCTTTTGGTCTTAAGCCAGAAACAAGCTGAAAATATTTAATTGTCAATCTTCCTCTCGGGTCGTCCAAAGATTTCCGTTTCCCCATGATGCTGAATGCCTGACAGGGAGGACCCGCAATAATTAAATCTATATCCCCATCAATATTTGATAAAGACCTGATTTTTTCTGGTGTCAACTCCATCGCATCATCGTTATAAGCAAAAACATGAGGTAAGTTCGCTTTTATAGTATCTGTATACGCCGGAATAATATCACTTACCAAATGTGTCTTAAATCCAGCAAAGTGGGCACCAAGATCCAACCCCCCGCCCCCGCTGAATAAGCTGATACAGTTAAATTTATACTGTACCTTTTTACCAAATGAATTTAATCTTTGAAGATATATGTTTGTCTTATCCGTAGCCAAAATACTCTCTCCTTAATTATTAGTTAATTGCCTTATCAATATCCTGAATTATTGATGAAATCACAGGTGGACATACGGCATTAGCTAATTGTTTAGCAGCATCAGTTCTGGAAACTGCTGTAAAATCAAATGAATCCGGAAAGCCCATAATCCGTTTCATTTCGTTGATACTTAAATGGCGGCGTTCTTTAGATAATACCGGAATATGGGCTCCACCTCCTGAATTCAAAACTGTAAGCGTTGGTAGCGGAGCATCAATAGAGAGCGCTCTTACTCCACTAGACCTAACTTGAAACACACAATCTTCTAAATCACAATTAGTTGCAATCCGTTCTAAGCTTCTTCTACTTTTAGGGACTTCAAATGACATTTCTTCTATTGGCTTTTTGCCTAGATAGTAGTCAATATATTCTTCCCATCTCTTTGTGATTGGAATTGAATAATCTCCTTGTATGATAAACGGTCTGAAAGCAGTTCTTCCAGTCCGCTTTTCAGTAAAATCAATTGTTTTATTTCCATAAGCATCAGACCTTAGTGCGACAATATATATCCTAGATCTGCTTTGTGGGACGCCAAAGTATGAGCTGTCAAGTATTTTGGCAGACAAAGTATATCCTCGCATTCTAAGGCTATCAGTGATTACTTTATAAGTGTTTCCCTTATCATGCCGAATCAGATTGGGAACATTTTCCAAAAAAACAACCTTTGGCTTTTTTACTTCAATAAGAGACAAGAGCTTGAAAAATACTGTTCCACGTTCATCATTAAACCCAAGTTCTTTTCCTGCAGCCGAAAAAGGCTGACAAGGAAAACCGGAACAGAACATATCGAAATCAGGAAGTCTGTCTGGCTGAATATCAAATATGTCCTTTGAGTCAAATTTCCTTCCAAAATTTGCAATATATGTTTTCTCGCAGTTATTATCTATTTCATTGGCGTATACGAGTTCAGCCTCTACTCCAGATTGTTCTATTCCAAGTCTAAACCCACCGACACCGGTACAAAACTCGGCATACTTCAACGGCATTATTATGACTCCTCCTTATTGATAATGCCAATAAAAACAAGAATGTTAAGTTCGGTCATCTCTGCTTTCGTATTGTTTCAATCACAGTTGCTACGCATCCATCTAAGTCATCTCGGATTTCGCTTTCCCAAAACCGCAGAACAGTCCAACCTTCATCACGCAACCGAATTGTATATTCTAAATCGCGCTCCTGATTCCTCTTAATCTTCTCGTTCCAGAAACGCTCATGGCTTTTAACACCATGATAACTTTTGCCGTGCCAAAAGTCGCCGTCGCAGAATATTACAAGGCGATACTTTTTTATTGCGACGTCTGGAGAACCTAGTATGGATTTAACATTCTTCCTAAAACGTATATTCTTGCGCCACAACGCTTTGCGAAACATTATTTCAATAGATGTATCTGACCTGGTATTTCCTTGCATTGTTTTTCGTATCGCTTCAGTCCTATCCAATCGGAGCCACTTCCTCTAATGTTAATTCCCCGTCATAGCTGCGGTACTGTACCAGACGGAGGTTTGTCCATGTTGAGTGCTTTACGGGGCGTAGACCGGTGATGTATTGCCGGACCGCCCATTTGTTGCGTTCCTCAATCACATCATCTGGGAACCCGTATGCGATTATGAACGCTTCTATCATTCCGTAGTCATCATTGGCATACTCTTTCCGAACCCAGTCCACATATTTCATAACTTGCCAAATGACTTCCTTCGTAGCATTGTCCTTCTTCAGTTCTATAATCAGGAATTTTGATTTTGTCTTATACCCCTTGATGTACCGGTAGCCAAAAACGTCGATTTTATCCATATAATCAACCGGCTTAAACGGGGATGCTATAACCTGGTGGGAGATATAGTCCCATTCTCCTAAAACAGTATTGCCGTTAGTCGCCAACGTATCTACAACGGCAGCCTCCAACGCCATCTCATGCCGAACCCATCCCTCTGCGGTATCAACGGATTTAAGGATGTTTTTGCAGTGAAAATGATAAGGGCTTAAATCTGTGCATTCAAGTTTCTCAATAAAAGACGGGTCATGAGGAAGATAGTTGTTCTGTTTAACAAGATTATCTTCATTCCTTTTCAGTATGATATCGTATAAGGCTTTGTTTTCTTCATCGCCCATCTTGATAAACGATACTTTCCACATCGCCCGGAGAATACGAAAGGCCTGGGGATTGCTGTTCAGGGCCTCATCCATGTCCACCCCTTCGGTGAAGAACAGGGGTGACGGCTTGAACACACAGAAACAACGGCTATATTCCTGATCGTAAGGCAACAAAGGTCGTGCTTCTTCAAGATCCGCCCCAGACAAGTTCTTTGGTAAGTCAGCGCCGATATGCGAAAGGAACTTACAATCACCCTGGATATCCACCAACTCGCCAATTCCGTAGATGATTCGGTCATTGAAAAAATAAATGTTGTCGCCCGGTTTCATCGAAAGGTAATCAGCGAATGTAGCTTCCTTTGCGATGCCAAAATAGGAACCTCTCAACTTTGGAAACCATGTACTATAAATCCCATCTTTTACGCACGATTCAATGGATCCCCAATTGCTCATATTCATCAAATAGCCGGCCATGATACTCTCCTTGATTTAAGAATAACAACGGTTTATTGCAACACAAGCAAAGAATTCTACCCGTTATAATCACTTAATACAATTTCATCTTCTGTTTTGGGAGCATTAACTCTATGACAAAAACAACCATGCTTATTAGTTGCCAAAGCTTGAAGTTCCGTTTTAGGGATAAGTATATTTACAGGACCTTCTCTTAAATTTTTATAACTATATGTAAACCAATAACCGTTCTTTTCGTCAGTTGTGCATTTCTTTTCTCTCATCATCTTAGCCTGTTCATAAAGACAGGTTTTATCTAATCCCTTATTTTCCAAATACTTAATCAGCCTTTCTTTTTGTATAAAGCAGCAAGTTATGTATTCAACATCTTCAATTTGAGCCGTTTCATAATACCTAGTCCAGCCCTTTTCTTGCGGCGGATACTTCTTCTCGTTAGCATGAACCCATATTAATATATAATAATCTGTCAACATACCATCTTTAATCAACCAGCCTGGATTTCCGTCCGTCCCTGTAATCTCAAACGCAAAAGTATTGAGTTTAGAATTAATATAATGAGCCGCACACTTCTCATCAATATAAAATAATTATATAACATTTACACATAATTGAAAATAAATAAGGAACAAGAAATAATGAAAGATATCACTGTAGCAGAACTGTTCGCCGGTGTAGGAGGGTTCCGCATCGGGCTTGAAAAAGCTTCTACCTGCTTCCGAACAATCTGGGCGAACCAATGGGAACCAGGAAAAAAGGTTCAGTATGCATTTGACTGTTATGACAAGCACTTCGGCCCGTCATTGACGAACAGCAACGAAGATATAGCTATAGCAAAAAAGGACTGTCCTGCCGTAGACCTGCTGGTAGGCGGCTTCCCTTGCCAAGATTACTCCGTGGCACATTCAGGCGGAGCCAAAGGCATCGAAGGGAAAAAAGGTGTGCTGTGGTGGTACATCAACGATATCATCAGCGAACGTAAACCGGATTATGTCCTGCTTGAGAATGTCGATAGGCTCCTAAAATCACCTGCAAAACAACGCGGCAGAGACTTTGCCATCATCCTGCGCTGCCTATACGACCAAGGATATTATGCAGAATGGCGTGTTATCAACGCTGCTGAATATGGCTATCCCCAACGTCGGCGACGTATATTCATCTTTGCAGCAAGGAAGACCACCAAATGGTACTCGGCCGTCATCAAATCAGCGGATGAGAGCGTCAGAAGCGTGATGTACAAGACCGGTTTCTTCGCCGACCAGTTCAAAGTCAGGGGCAATGACATCGTCCATGAATTTGACTTGAAAACGAAGGCCGACGGAAACGACTACATCGACCTTGTTGATATTTCCAATAATTTCAAAGCAGAATTTGAAAACACGGGCCTTATGTTGAACGGCAGGGTCTACACATCCACGACCACTCCATACCCGCATAAACAAAAGACCCTGGCGGATATAGTGGAATCCGATGGTGTGGATGATAAGTATTTCTTAGGCGACAATCTTGCCAAATGGGAATACATGAAAGGTGCGAAGAAAATCGAGCGCACCGCCGCCAACGGCCACAGCTATACGTTCTCTGAAGGACCCATCGCCTTCCCGGATCCGTTGGACAGGCCGAGCCGTACCATGCTCACCAGTGAATCCAGCACCAACCGTTCTACGCATATCATTGCTGACCCCAAGACAGGCAAGTTCCGCTTCCTCACCCCGGTGGAATGCGAACGTCTAAACGGATTCCCCGATAACTGGACGGATACAGGTATGCCAGAAAAGTTCCGGTACTTTTGTATGGGTAACGCATTGGTAGTACCGTTGATAACCCGTATGGGTAAACAACTTCTTAAAATTACAAAAGAAAAATAGTCGTAAAAATAGTTTTATAATATGTTTTTATCACAGAGTCAAAATAATAATCCCTGCCAATCCATCATTAACGCGGTTGGCAGGGATTTACTGTTTTTAGGCGTACCGGCTGCTATTTTTCAGTTAAAGTGTTATACCAATTGTCAAAATCTGATTTATGGGATCCAGAAATATTATCTTTATACCATTGGGAAAACATCAAAAATCTATATTCCCCAGACTGAAACACCTTTGCCCAATAGCGATCAGTTATCGTTTTGTCTAAATCAGCTCTTTTTTCACCGTTTTTTAATACCCAAAACATGGGATTATTTCTATGAGTAAAATCTTTGCTCCCCTCAATAGAACCATATCGTTTCATCTGTGCTTCTGAAAAAGTATATCCGCTATTTAAAAGGTTCTCTAGACCAGTTTTTGCATACTCACACGGCCCCAATTCTTTGCTTGGAAGTGGTGGCAAATCAACAATTTTGCCCTGCTTCTTTTTGGGTTTTGGCTGTGGTTGTACCTTGGGTGGCTTAACTGAATCACTCTTTGCAGTAAAAACATCATAGCCAGTAGTCGGAAGAATAAGTTTTGCCTTCTTAATCAAATTTTCCATAGCATTTATGTTTTGCTTTGATAATTGTGATATTTTTGGTGTATTCCCGTTTTTTACAACAAATCGTTTAGCTTCTGAAGCAATCTCATAAAATCTTCCCTCAAGGTATTTTATCTTTGCCTTATCAAGATCACCAGCACTTAAAGCCACAAGTATAATAGCATCATCCCAGACCTCTTTATTTGCACCCTTTTCAAAAGTATGCTTTTGATTTAATCTAACATAAATATCTTCAGCCTCTCCAACATATACAAACGGGGCACCTTCCGTCGTTTCCTCACCAAATAACAAGTAAACTCCCGGAGTGTGCAACACCTTATAGTTATCCGATTCCTTCAACAATTTATGTGGAATCTTATAGACGTCAATATTCCATGAATCAAGACGGTATTCATAACGACCATCTATAGTTCCATCAAGAAGTGTTACAGTAATTCCTATTGCTTCGCTTTCGCTGTGCATAAGTCGCCCCCCTTTAGCATTTCTATACATAGGGATATATTATAATTATACCAGCAAATTGTGTTGCAATAAATACTTTTTTGAAAACTGCCATTAAACACATTCAACACCACTCTGAAAGATTCCAATCCCCCACCGGCAGCATACTGGCTACCAGCCTGATAAGCCACTGCAGCATGATTTCAACCAGGTAATCTCTCCCCGTCCTCTTTTGCCTTACAACATATGTATCGTAAACACTTTTACGCCGTCCTGGAAGCCGTTTCTCAACGATATGGTACTCCTGACCATACCCGTCCATTAAAACTCTTTCAGAAGCCATTTTACGCATTCGGCGCCGGCGTTTGCTTTTCATGTTCATCGCCCTCCCTGATAACCGTATTGGGGAATTCTCGTTCCCAATATAGTAATCCGGCAAAAAATGAAAAAGCGGAACCTTTTTTTAAAAAATTTACAGATTACCATATTGCGGGAATTTCCATTCCCAATACAGTAAGTCAACAAAAATCGAAAAAGCGGAACCTGTTTTTAAAAAAAATTCAAAAAAAATAAAAGCCTTTCACTGCGGTGCGTACCTAATTGGCAATTAGGGGCTGCCATGAAAGGCTTTTATGACATAAAACCTGGTTTACTACAGCCCGGGCTTAGGTGCTGCCACTGTTACCAACTACAGTGCGGTATCTACTCAAGGCAACAATAACGTTGGCGCCACACAAGAGAAGGTCCCTACATCCGATAAACCAAGTCAACAATGGTTTGTGCTGCCGGTGAAGGTTACGATTCATCCAACGCTACCGCCATCATGCCTACACGTTTTCGTCATAATGGGGAAACCACTGTTTTTAATGCTTTATGGTAAGTCCGCACGCTTACCTGTCACCGCTACTTATGACATGCTTCTTGACGATACAAACAAAAGCAGTAGCGTTGCATCGCCGAACGTATATGCTAAAGCATTATTTGGAATATTCTTTACGATGGCTCCGCCCGCCCATCGACCGTTACCACCTGCGGTCTGCTTTCGACAGATACCAGTATCAAAGGTGGATCTGGTTCTGCGATCGTGCTTGCTAAAGAAGTGTTCCTCATTCATTATAACAGAATAGTACTGAAATGCAAATAAAAATAGAACCTGCCGTGTACCGCATGCGCACCGGAAAACTGGGACGTACGCACGAACAGGTTCTGTTAAAAATTCAGCTTACAACAGGGGGGCCCAATGGTGAAACCATCTTCAATTCTCTTACCTATGTGAGTACATTCTCAGTATTTACTTACCCGCGCTTTCAATAGTTCCGTCTTTATAAACTATTTTATTTACATAAAAATCAAACTTTAATTTTTCAGCAGGTGTCTCTGCCGCTTTCACTTCGTTATTCATAAATTGGTTGGTTTCCCAGCCACCCCGTTTATCTGCATTAAAAATCACATACCCATGTGCCGGGATATCTTTATCAATGTCACAATTTAATTTTCTTAGTTCATCACCGAATTGTGATTTAACAGTTATGTGAAGTTGAACACCACTCAATATTTTATCGGTATTGTTGATGACTTTAAAGCTCAAGCCAAGGCCTGGCTGTTTCTGATACTGAAATTTAACCCCGAATTTTTGTACATCTTCAATTTTAACTTTATCTTGAAGAGTCAAAGCTTTAGGCGCTTCAGTTTTCTTTTCAACTGTTTGTTCAATCTTTTTATCCCCAGATGTGGCTTTCACATCCTTTTTGTCGTTTGAACCTCCACATCCAGTTAAAAGTCCTACTGTAATGCCAGTTATCAATAAACTGCAAAGCATTTTTTTATACATACCGCTTCCTCCTTTGAGATTAATAATAATAGGCCATAATCCTGTTCCCTTTGTTATAAGGTCGCTACCGCTTCAAACAATGCCATGAAAGCAATCACCAATACAGTTATCGAAATAATCTTTGTTATCATCTATACCACCCTGTATCATTTCACTTTTTTCTTTGTTATACAGCACAGCACGCCGTCAGCAGTCACATACAGTATTTTCCCCTCTGAAATTTTTCCAATCTTATCATACAGGCGTCCGGCGCTGAAGCTCTCTCCTATCGTAGTGTACGGGCTGTTGGCTACATAGCCGATTTTGTCCAGTCCCTTCATCATTACCTTAATGGCTTCATTGTCATACTCGTTATCCGGCTCTTTTACCAGGCGCACCGACATGCCTTTTTTCAAAAAAGCCTGCCCGTGATAATGCTTTGTTCCAGTGATAGTAAAGTACAGTTTCTTCATTCTACATTCCTCCGATCATAAGTTGGATTCATTTTTTCTTTAAAAATCCGGGGAAACCCGAGATTGCCTTCCCACTATATTAATTTTAAAAAATTTGTAGTCCAAAAGTACTCCCTCACAGAAGCAAAAACAAAAACCCTGCCAGCCCAGCTGTGAAGCGGGTTGCAGGGATTCGCTATTTTTGTCGTGTAAAATTTTACATCTATGTTTATTCTATACTCAACGCCTAATCAATAAAAAGTCCTTCACAGCTCGGCGATCCTGCTTCCAATGCAGGGGCTGCCATGAAGGACTTTTTTAGGTACTTCTCCCGGTCGTTTCCGGGGTATTGACCCGGGCGTAAAGGAGCAAGCACCTATTGAAGCAGACGCCACGATGCACAATGTGCCCCGCCGGCCCAACGTCCGAAACGACTCTGCCTTATTATTATAGAACATACAACAGAAGAAATCAAGCAGCAGTTACTATTCATTCTTCTTCCTGTACTCCGGCATCTGTGATAAGCCTTTCACTGCAGCAGCCGCCAGCGTCTGCCCTTGATCGTTCAAGTTCCGGAAGTCGGTGATGAGTTCCTTCTCCATCACCTGCCCCTCCTCATCAACCAGCGGCGGAAAAAATTCAGAGACGCCTGCACCCGTAATTTTCGCTATCATATATAATTGCGCCATGGACGGCTCCCGCTCACCATTTTCCCACGATGCTTCGGTGTTATGGGCAGCTTTTACCATTGATGCAAATACGTTCTGCGTCAACCGCATCCGCTTTCTATATTCCTTAATTTTGATGCCCATAAATATACGAACCGATTTATTGATTCTTTCCATTTCATTCCCCTCTATACTCTTTGTGTTCAATTTTTCTTGATTAAACTTTTGTGGTTTAATCTATGCAACATTTAGCGGTTCTATTCGACAATCTCCCCATATATTGTATTGGAATTGAGCTACCATTGTCCTGCCGCAAAATGGAACGCAGTCCGTTGGCAAAGGTCATTCCTGTTTTCGTATTAACCGCGACCTGGTTCACTCCCTCCATACGGTACTCGATGGGGTCTTCCACTGTGATGATGTTCCGTTCCGGCTGATTCAATTCCTTCAATGTTGCGTACAGCGTGGTAGTCTTTCCGCTGCCGGTAGGCCCTGTAATCAGAACCAGTCCGTAGGAAGCTTTGTACATAGTCCGATACAGGACCATGTTTTCCCCGGAAAACCCCATATCCTCCAGCCGGAGCTGATTCGCTTCCGAATCCAGCACCCGGATGACGATTTTTTCTCCCTGTATCGTGGGCAGGGAAGAAATACGCAGGTCGATCTTCTGCCCGCTGTGGGCAATCTGCGACCGTCCGTCCTGGGACTTCCGTTTTTCCGCTATATCCATGCCTGCCATCAGCTTCACACAGGAAATCAATGCCGCATGCCGTTCCATCGGAATCCTTTGTGCCTGCTGCAGCACGCCGTCAATCCGGTACCGGACCCGGTTCCGTTCCGTTCCCGGTTCCAGATGGATATCACTGGCCCCTGCTTCCAACCCCTGTACGATAATCCCGTCCAGCAGTCGCAAAACCGGTGCATCCTCTGCTTTCAGCCGGTATTGTAACAACAAATCATCTCCTTTTCCATTTTGTCCGGTTCCCTGAGAACACATTACCATGTTACCAGCCCTCTTATGATTTTTAAATATCGTTTAGAGGCATATCGTAAAATATTCGTGAAATTTTTTCCCTGTTTTTGGTAATTCTCCCGGCTTTTGTAAAAATCCGCATTAATCAGAAAACATTTTATGAACTTTTATGCAACCGCTTTTCTTTTCTCCCTGGCAGCGCTATAATGACATTGTTGTGGCAAAAGCAACGGCAATACAAACATTGCGTACGCGCTTTCAGGAGGAAACGCATGCGCGGCATTTTACAATTTTATAGATCTTTTTTCGGAAGCCTTACAGCCTTTATGGTTTTTTCTTTTTTTGTATCGGGATGTCACACCGGTGAGGAGCCGGTTTCTGTTACACAGGTCACGGTAAAAAAAGAAGCAGCCAATCGCAACCAGGCTGGGGAAATACAGGCTGACAGCATAGTGAAAACACGCAAAAAGAAACCAGAGACACCTGTTAATCACGGTGCCTCTGGTATTTTATTGCCTGAAAAACAGGCGAACAAAAACATGATATACGATTCCGTGCCGGACGATAAGAATCCGGATGCTGCCGGCCGGCGCGACCCTTTTGCCCTGCCTGCGGCATTGCAGAAACAACGGACCGTTACCCGGGGGAATAAATGTGTTACATCAGGAAATACTCATTTTGAGGCTCCCATGAAAAAAACTGCTGTACAGCAGTCCGCAACCCCTGCTGCTCCCGTTTCGCAGCAACCATACGTTACCGGCATCTTTGACAATGGAAAAGACAAACTCGCGTTGCTTCGCTGGAAGGCGATACAGGGAGCCTTCGGCTGCGGCGAATCCTTAGGGAACGGATATTACGTCAAAGAAATCACAGCAACGGCTGTATCGCTTTATCCGGAAAAGAGTGCTTCCGGCATGAAGCCCGTTACGCTGACATTACAACAGTAATGGTATCCAAAGGAGGATTTTAATAATTGAATATTCCATTCAAGTTGAATCTGTTTGATGTTTCAAAAGTTTTTATCACCATCTGTGCTTTTTTTCTCGCAATTGTCCTGGCAAAAACTGCCGGCGCCGAAGTTCCTGCCGGATTTTTATCTGCTGAATCCTTTACCCTCCAAGTAGAGAAACAGCATAACAGCAAACCCGGGTACAGGCCAAACGGGACTTCCCTGATTTCCCTGTCTGTAAAAGACGCCTCACTTAAGGAAATCGCGGCAGCACTGACAAAATTGTCAGGAAAAAGCGTGATTGCTGACACAAAGATTCAGGAACCGGTAACGTTGCAGCTGGAAAACGTTTCCCTGCATACAGCATTGGAAACCCTGGCTGCCGTACAGGGCCTCTCTTATACGGAAAACGGCAGTGTAATCCTCATATCGCGGGACGATACGCTGAAAAAACTATCCGCCGGTTTTTACACGTTTCCCCTGAATTACGCCAGAGCAGAAGATTTACAGAAACCGCTGTCCGCCGTCCTGAACACCGGAAAACTGGCAGCAGACGCCGGCAGTAACAGCCTGCTGTTCAACGGCAGCCCTGCCGAAGCCCGGAAGATCAAAGAAGCGTTACAGACTTTGGATAAGACTACCCAACAGGTCACGCTGGAAGCAAAAATCCTGTCCATCAGCCAGTCCGACGAAAAAAGCCTGGGGATACAGTGGAACTGGGACACATTGCCCCAATACAACAAGGAAAAACACGACAACACTGCTTCACCGGGAAACAGAGCTGCAAACACAGCCGATAAAGGACATCTGCGCCTGTGGCGCGGAACCGGTGCGCAGTTTCAGTTCAGCGCCACACTGAATGCGCTCATCACCAGTGGCAAGGCAAAGGTACTGGCAACCCCTTCCCTGATTACCCTGCCGGGAAAAGAAGCCAGCATATTTATCGGAAGTCATATTCCCGTGGTCACTGAAAAACACAATAATGGAGAGAGTACCTATTCCACCGAATACGTGGACGCAGGCATTAAACTGAAATATACGCCCATAGTCAGCGATGACGGTTATATCACGTCTGCAGTCCACACCGAGGTCAGCACGCCCACCCTCATCAGCGAACTGAAAAACTACCGCATCAACAGCAGGACCGCCGATACCAATGTACGCATGCGCAACGGCGAAACACTGGTAATCGGCGGCCTCATCAGCGAAGAAGAACAAAAACAGTTGCAACAGATTCCGTTCCTTTCCAAAATCCCTTTGTTAGGTTTTCTGTTCAAAAATCGTTACCGGAGTAAAAGCAAAACGGAAGTCATCATGCTGCTTACACCGTATCTGTCTGATGCCGGAACCTCGCCTGCAATTTACGGAAGCGGCGAAGCCGCATTACGCAAAACAGCGGACAGGTATTAAGCGTGTCGCTTATGCTCTCTTGCAAATAAAAAAGCGCTGCCTGAAAAGGATATTACTCCCGTCAGACAACGCCTTCTCAGCGTTTATTCTCTGTATTCAAATCCGCTGCTGTATCTCATGATCTTCCGCATCACCCGTTCCTTTTCCGCACCTTCCAGTACCACCGGCTGGTAATTATTGCAATAGCTTACGCCGGAAACGGATGCCGGGATGATCTTAATGTAATCGTCCGGCTGCAGCTTTCCGTTTACAAAAGTGAAGGTCTGCTGGAAAATCATGGTATCTTTGTCATCGGGATCTGTATTGCCGCCGAAACAGAAATTGGCCATGGAATACAGAATGTACTTCCCTTTGTATTTCTCAATTCCCTGAAGAACATGGGGATGACTGCCCAGCACCAGATCCACACCGTTATCGACCAGGTAATGGGCCATGGCAACCTGCGCCCATGTCTGCTCGTAGGTATGCTCCACTCCCCAGTGCATACAGGAGATGATAAGATCACATTTCTGACTTTTCAGATACGTCAGCGCCTTATCAATTTCGTGATAAAACTGGCATCCGTAATCCAGCAGCGAGAATAATCCGATTTTTACTCCGCAGACTTCTTTCACCAGATATTTATCGTGACCGAAATACGGGATGCCGATGCTGTCCAGTGCGGCCATGGTATCCAGATAGCCTCTTTCACCGAAATCATAAGTGTGGTTGTTGCCCAGGCTCACCGCGTCCACGCAGCCCTGCAACAACACGTTCTTGTACGCATCCGGTGCGGAAAAGTTAAACGTCTTTTCCATTTTTACCGGGTAGGAAGTAAAGGTTGTCTCCAGGTTGGCGATGGTAAAATCGTCTTCCCTGAATACATCCCTAACCTTCGCCAGATAGTAACCGTAATCTCCGTTGTTGCCTTCCAGATACGCATCAAAACGGTTGCCCCAGCTAAAACGGTCATCCCAACCGATGGTGCAGTCGCCTACGGCGGAAATTTTAACGGATTTGCGCACAATGGAGGGCGCCGGCGGTTTTGCAGGCAGGGTTGCAGTATCTTTGGCTGCAGGCTCCGTTTTCCCAGCCTGCGGCACATCCGCGTGCTGCGTTGCAGCTTTTAGGGATTTCAAACCCTGTTCCGCTTTAATACCCGGAACACGGCTCCCGGCCGCCTCCGCGCGCGTCACCCCTGTGACGTTACATACCGCCAGCAAAAGCAACAGCGCCATCAGCATCCTTTTGGCAGCGTTTTTAACAAAAACTGTTTTACATGACATAACCGTTCACCTTTTATTAATGCTATTATCAAACACGTTCCACTGTCATTCTTTCTTCGCCAGCATCCCCGGCAGCAACAGCAGAAAGCTCACCGCTACCGCCAGAAACATGGGTTTCACCGGTGTCTTCAGGAAGGTGGCGAGAATCGCCACCATCGTGCTGCATACCATGGAAAGCGCCACCCACCGGCCGCTGACGCATCCGGGCCGGAACACGGCCAGGGTGAGAGGCAGAAAGATGCCGCCGCCCCGGAGTCCCATGGATAGATAGTTCCAGAATAAAATCTGCGTATCCCGGAAAATGATGGAAAAGACGCAGCCGATGACCATGACCAGGACGCAGCTGCAACGGTTCAGCTTCAGCAGGGTGCTGTCGTTTTTAATCTGGAACAGGGGCGCCACAATGTCTTTGGATATGATGGTACCGATGCCCAGGGACTGGCCCCCGATGGAGCTGATGAGAGAAATGATGATGCCGCCCATGGCCATGCCGCCGATGAGGGCCGGCTGGTGATGCAGCAGATAGGTCGGCAAAACAAGCAGCGGCTGCACGCCCGGTTCAGCCACATGCATGTACATGCCGATCATGGCGCAGGGCAGGCCTACCGGAATGGCTACCAAAGCGGCGGCAAAGGCGCCGTACGCTGCCGTCTGGGGGTCTGTGGCGGAAAACAACGCCTGGATGTAGGTCTGGGTACAGATAATCCCCACAAACACGGACAACAGATTCGCCGCTGCGTTGCCGGTACCGTTCCCCAACAGACTGAACCAGGGGAAGTCCGGCAGCGCCGCACTGATGGCCGGGTCCGTATGGATGGCCCAGAACGCCGTGCCTCCTGCCACGAACAGGCTGGCAAACAGGATGAGCATCTTCAGGATGCCGCCTACCCCGGCGCTCTTCATGCCGCCGAAAAACACGTAACTGGCTACCAGCAGCATTAAAATCAATGCCGCCGTCCAGACGGAAACGTCAAATACGGCGCAGATGATGCCAATACCCGGAAGGCAGCTGGACACCACGCTGAAGAAAATCCCGATGGTCGTGACCCAGCTGGCGATGGAACCGGCGGTCTTCCCGTAATTCAACACCAAATACTGGGAGATGGTCTCCAACCCTGTTTTGCGCAGGGGACGGGCATATAAAAAGCCCATGACAATAAAGGTAATGCCACTGGACAGGGTGAACCACCAGGCGGAAAGGCCTATGGTGGAAGCCATCTGGGCCGTGCCTACGGTAGCCCCGCCTCCGATGACGGTACCGGCAATGCTGCCTGCTACCAGAGGAAAGCTGGCACTGCGCCCGCCCAGACTGTAGCCTTCCGCGCTTTTTACCGCCCGGGCAACATAGATACCGCCAAAAATAACAACCGCAATGGTCAGCAGCATGATAATTAAATGAAGAAATGTAATATCCAAGGACAACGAAAAGGCCTCCAAACTATGCTAAGAGCAAACGCAATGATAAGATTATGAATAGAAATACAGCCAGTCCCGGCGCACCGATGCGAACCTTGCGGCAGGATGCAGCCACAGGACGGACCTACCCTTTTTTCCCATCTGCTTTCTTGTATTCAAACGGTTGATCCGCAAAATCGACAACGTTCATGACGGCACGGGGCTCGCTGAAGTAATACCGTTCTTTTACCCGGAACACCCGGCCGTCTTCCAGCAACAGGTCGGTATAAAGATGCTGGCTGGTACGCAGCCGTGTAAACACGCTGCCGGAAGGAAGCGTTTCTTCTTTCCCTTCCGCTGCGTCTGCATTGGCAAAAATCAGGACCCGCGTGTCTTTCGTGGTCACCAGCTTTTCTTTCCGGTCTGCTGACGTACAGTAACGGTACCCCTCCGGGTCTTCATTAGGCGTTGGCTTGCCAAGCTTTCCCACATGATAGCGAAGCTCCGCCGCCGCAGGTCCCAGCACGTTGATGCCGATCCGGACCGGCAGGTTTTTCGGATCCTTCGGTTCTTCAAAAAAGTGCAGCTGGGCGTTATCAGCGCCTTTCACGCTGTTGGTGTCGGAAAGCTCAATAAAATTCAGGTCGCCTGCCCGATCCCCGTAAATATACAGGTAATCTTTTCCGTTGGAATGGATCAGATACGGAACTCTCTCTTTGGCCCGCAACAGACGGGCTTCCCTGTCAATTTTATTCCAGATCAGATGAGAGGTCCCGTTATCAAAGACCAGGTCGTTTTTTAACGTCAGGGAAAAGGGAAACCGGTCCCTGCCTCTTACGATGGTGTACTCCTGGTTTGCTTTCAGTTTCACCACAAACTCTTCCGGCTGGGACGCGTAATCAAATACGATGGGCTTGTCCTGGGCGCAACCGAAACTGCCAAAAAGGAATAACGACAACAGGCAGACAGATAACAGATTTACGGAACGGACGGAATGCTTCCTTAACGTTTTTCTCATCTCTTCGCCTCCTGTATTGTATTAATTTTAACAAGTATTATAACACGAAAACGGAATTTAATTAAGAATACACAAAAAAACAATTTGAGAGTTACACAACTGTCATTAAATATGTTATAATTTGATTGGTAATATGCTTTTCGCTGACACTGGAAAAGTGGGTTCCATGTATTAATCCCGGTGCCGGTTAATAAAGCAGCAGGACCTGACTCAATTAAAATCACATTTATGTGAAAAGGGGGAAGAAAATTATGATGAAAAAAGTGTTAAGTGCAGCTATGATCGCAGCTCTGGCTTTGAGCGTTGCAGCCTGCGGCGGCGGAGATAAAAAAGCTGACGCCCCGAAAGACGGCGCTAAACCGGCTGCTACCGCGGCTCCGGCCAAAGTTGACCGCAGCAAAGAATTCATTACCGTACTGACGGGTCCCACCAGCGGAATTTACTTCCCAATCGGCGGCGCTTTCTCCAAGGTTGTAGGTGAAATGGGCTACAAGACCAGCGCTACGGCTACCGGTGCTACCGGCGAAAACATCAACGCCATCCTGACGGGCAAGGGCGAACTGGCCATTGCCATGTCCGACTCCGTAATCCAGGCTGTGGAAGGCTTCGGCGCTTATGAAGGCAAACCGAAAGCCACCGACCTGCGGGCTATGATGGGCCTGTGGCCGAACGTGGTGCAGATCGTAACCACCACTGACTCCGGCATCAAATCCTTCAAAGACATTAAAGGCAAGAGAGTCGGCGTAGGCGCTCCCAACTCCGGTGTAGAACTGAACGCCCGCATGATCTTCGAAGCTAACGGCATGACCTACAAAGACGCCAAGGTTGACTACCTGTCCTACGGCGAAGCCATCGACCAGATGAAGAACGGCCAGTGCGACGTTGCCTTCGTAACCTCCGGTCTGGGCAATGCCACCATTAAAGAACTGGGCACCACCAAAAAGATCGTGTTCGTTCCGGTAGAAGGCGAAGCACTGAAGAACCTGACCAAAAAATATCCGTTCTATGTAGAATGGAAGATTCCGAAAGCTACCTACGGCACGGATGCCGACACCACCACCGCTGCTGTTATGAACATCATGCTGGTTTCCAAGAAGCTGCCGGACGCTGTTGTATATGACCTGCTGGACGGTTTCTACTCTGAAAAGGGCCTGGCTACCATCGGCGCTTCCCATGCAACCGCAAAACGGGAGATCAAACTGGATACCGCGCTGCGCGGCCTGAAAGGCACTTCCGTACAGCTCCATCCGGGCGCGGAAAAATTCTACAAAGACAAAGGCATCCTGAAATAATCGGAACGCACCGGTACAGTTAAATCGAACCGTGTATACAGTTAAATCGAACCGTGTAATTTAAAATCAGAGAAATAACAAATGAAGAAAAAATACTTAACGCTGTTTGCCGTATTTTTTCTTGTTCTCGCTTCTTTGTTTGTGTTCAATGAATATTCGGCACAGACCGTGCTCCGGATCTACGATTATCAGACCAAAGAAATTTATGTTGAAGTACCAGCCAAAGAGGGCGACAAGCTTTTCTTTGGCTGGATTCATTCCTGGGAGAAAATCCCCTGGCACGAATATTACCATATTGACGCCAGCCACGATCTGATTCTGGACACCATCGCCTTCCCCGCTTTCGGGGCCGGCATTCCCGAGAACAAGGGAACCAGGGTCTGGATCAAGGACGGCATGATCTATATGGGTAATATCAACCAGGTATTTCACGAGTTTACCTGGATCAATTCACATTTTGCCACCCGCGACATCAAGCTGAATGGTCAGCTCATCGCCCGGGGGGCAACCCTTCCCGAGCATACGCGTGTCAATCTGGCAATTGTGAAAAGGAGGTATTTTGATGGAAGAGAAAAACATCAATAATACTGGAAACGACAATTCCGCAACGGAACATGAATTTTTGGACAAGAAGACCCAGCAGGAACTGGAAGCCAAGTCGCAGGAAATCGTGAAGAAACTGGATAAGGAATCCGCCACCCGGAAATTTACGGGCAAAATGGCAAAATTTTTCTACATCCTTTGTCTTCTGGTTTCCGGATATCATCTGTACACTGCGTCTTTCGGACCGCCGGTCACCCTGGTACACCGTTCCCTTCATGTGGCAATGATTACTGCCATGGGCTTTTTGATGTATCCCTGCTTCAAGAGCTCCGACCATTCCAAGCCTTCCATTATCGACTGGATCCTGGCCCTGCTCTGTTTCACGGTCCCCTTCTATATCTGGAACGATTATCTGGGCGTTGTGGAACGGGCCGGCAATCCCAACCAGACAGACCTGATCATGGCTACCCTGCTGGTGGTGCTGGTACTGGAATGTTCCCGCCGGGTCACAGGCAATGCCCTGACAGTCCTGTCCATCATCTTCATTATTTACGGGCTTTTCGGCCGTGAATTCCCCGGCATGTTCATGCACCGTGGTTATGACTGGCCTTCCCTGTCCAACCATTTCTTTGCCAACACAGAAGGTATCTACGGTACGTCAGTAAGCGTAGCCGCCAGTTACATCTTCCTGTTCATTCTGTTCGGCACGGTCATGCACAAGTGCGGCATGGGGCAGTTCTTCAACGACATCGCCCTTGCCCTGGCCGGTCACACCAAAGGCGGCCCCGCCAAGGTTGCCGTCATCGCATCCGGTTTCCTGGGCTCCATTAACGGTTCCGCCGTGGCCAACGTAGTAACCACGGGCGCCTTCACGATCCCCCTTATGAAGAAGACCGGCTATTCCAAAGAGTTCGCCGGCGCGGTAGAAGCCTCCGCCTCTGTAGGCGGGCAGCTGCTGCCTCCCATCATGGGCGCCGCGGCCTTCATCATGGCGGAAATGATCAGCGTGCCCTACTCCAACATCATCACCTGGGCCGCTATCCCGGCTCTGTTGTACTACCTGAGCATCATTATCCAGGTACACCTGCGGGCCTGCAAAGACGGACTCACGGGCCTGCCCAAAGACAAACTCCCCAAGACAGGAGATGTTATGGCGAAGCGCAGTCATCTGCTGATTCCTGTATTTTTCCTGCTTTATATGCTGTTCTTCTCAGGCACGACGGTTATTTTCTCTGCGGTGCTGACCATCCTGGTTACCATCCTGGTATCTTTTATCCGGAAAGAAACCCGTATGTCCCTGAAAGACCTGCTGGATGCCCTGGCTGACGGTGCGAAGCAGACAGTTTCCGTAGCCGTTGCCTGCGCCTGCGTAGGCATCATCATCGGCGTATGCTCCAAAACCGGCTTCGGCCTCACTATGGCCAACACCATCATTTCCCTTGGCAAGACCAGCATCCTCTTTACCCTGATCTTTACCATGATCACCTGTATGATTCTGGGCATGGGTCTGCCTTCTATCCCGGCCTACATCATCACGGCCACCATCGCGGCCCCGGCCCTGTCAAAACTGAACATCCCCGTAGGCGCAGCGCATATGTTCTCCTTCTACTACGCCATGTTCGCCAACCTGACCCCGCCGGTCGCCCTGGCTTCCTTTGCGGCTGCCGGGCTTTCCGGAGGCAATCCCATGATGACAGGCGTGGCTTCGGTAAAACTTGCTATCGCCGGTTTTATCGTGCCTTTCATGTTCGTGTACTCGCCCCAGCTGATGCTGATCAACACCACTCTGGCGGAAGGTCTGCTGACGGCCGGCACTGCCTGTGTAGGCGTGTTCCTGATTGGTACTGCGGTAGAAGGTTATGTTTATACTTTCATGCCCGTCTGGCTGCGTGTAATCGCGGCTGTAGGGGCGTTGCTGCTGATGAAACCCGGTTTTGAAACCGACATCATCGGTGTGGCTGTGCTGGCTCTGGTACTGTTCCTGCAAAAGAAACGGCAGAAATCGGAACAGAAAAGCCAGGGAGTTTGAACTTTAACTGAAAATCCCTTAAACAAAATCGCTTCCACCCCTTCAAGGGGTGGTTCGCTTAGCCCTATAAGGGCCCAACACAGGCCAGCGCCTAAATGACGCTGGCTTTCACTTTGTTCAAGCCGCAGTGGTATGACTACTTGCTACCCTTAAAAGGGTCTTCGTATTCTTTACTGAATAACGAATCTTCCATTTGATCCATCTTATCCTGTTCCCGGATATATTTCTGTATGGTTTGCGCATTCAGCCCTACCGTACTAACGTAATATCCGGTTGCCCAGAATTTTCGATTTCCAAATTTATATTTCAGATTCGCATGTCGTTCAAATATCATCAGTGAACTTTTTCCCTTTAGATACCCCATGATAT
>NZ_FONL01000001.1:0-221148 GCF_900112895.1 Succiniclasticum ruminis DSM 9236
TTACGGCGACCATTGAGACGGATGGCATGACCGTTCCCACGGTGAATCCCGGAAAACATATCGATATCCTCCAAAGCGATACGGACCATTTCTTTGCCGGCGCAGCCATCAACGGGGCTAACGCATACAAGACAACGCCGTTTACGGAACAGGATACGGCGCAAAGCGTGACGGTAGCAGGAACCCAGAGTAAAGGCGTGACCCTGAATTCCGAAAAGAAGCATATCATCTACGCCGTGAGTACGAAAGATGTGAATACCGTCACCTTTGGTAAGGCGGACTTTGTGAAGGACGCTGTACTGCTGGACCGCAGCGGCGCGGAGTATAATTATGCACCGGTAACGGCGTTAGGCACAGATGGCTTTAACGTTACCTATGCCGCGCCGGAAACGGTAACGGCAGGAGAATCCATGACGCTGCTGAAGGCGAATGCAACGCTGAAAGAGATGGCGGCGCTGACAAAAGAGACGGCTTACAGTTTCGCACCGCTTTCCGGCGTGACGATTGACGCGAGCATCACCGGCAGTCTTACCACCAGCAAGGGCATGGTGACCTACACGCCTTCGGCGAACCGGGCATCGAAACTGACCTTTGGCAGCGTGGCGTGGGATGAAAGCAAACCGTTGCTGACCCGTCCGGCCAACATCACCTTCGCAGGGGCGGACGTGGATACTTCGAAAATCAGCTTTACCGGCGTTACCTCGCTGGAAGCAGACAAAAAGATGACGCTGGTTGCTGATTTCGGCGACAGCGTGGGAACCGTCACCGGCACTACGTACAAGATAGGTACAGGATTTGTAGGCGAAGGTTCGGCAGAGATCTCCGGAGACGACCTGATCTTTAAGACGAAGAGAGGAGCCAAAATTTCTGATGAGACCCACAACGCCGTAATGGCTATGGAAGCGGGTATGGCAACATTGGTTGCGGGTACTGAACACCTGGGCAACGTAATGGACGGGCTGGGCCAGGCGGCCAACGCGGGTACGGACGGCACATCCACCGCGGCCTCCGTGGGCGGCGAATCTTCCCGTTACAAGACAGGAAGCCATGTGAATACCCGCAGTTGGAACGCGGCAGTAGCAGTAGGCCGGAATAATGAGACAAAGAAAGGCAGTCTGGAATATGGCATCTTCGGGGAATACGGCAAAGGCAGTTACACCCTCCACAGCGATGCGGGCCGGGGGGATGGCGACGGCCATTACGCAGGCGGCGGTCTCCTGGCCAGGTGGACGAATAAACACAATGTGTACACCGAGGCCAGCTTCCGTCTGGGGCGCATGAGCGACACCGCTTCCGATATCCTGCACGACGTGGCAGACAACAGATACGGCTATGATGTACATGCCAATTATTTCGGTGCCCATGTAGGAATTGGTCTGGTGACCAATTACAGAAACGGCAGACGTCTGGACGTGTACGGGAAGTATTTCTATACAAGACGGGAGGGCGTAAGCTTTGACGCAGGCGCGGATCATTATGACCTGGACAGCGTATCCAGCAGCCTATTGCGTATTGGTGCCCGCTACGGTACTACGGTAAAGAGGTGGAACTGGTACAGCGGACTGGCGTTTGAATACGAGTTCGACGGCAAATCGGAAGGCACGGTAAGTACCGGAGGCAACAGCGCGGCAATCCGCGCGGCCAGCGTGAAAGGCGGCAGCGTCCGGGGTGAGATCGGCCTGCGTATGGACGCCACGAAGGACAACCCCTGGAAAGCAGATATTGCTATCTACGGATACGGCGGTAAACACCAGGGCTTCGGCGGCAACGTGACCGTGGCCTATACGTTCTGATAATGAGTCGTTTAAAAGGAAAGGAAGTCATCCATTATGTTATGTTACGTTTGCCCTCACCGCTGCGGAGTTGACCGTCCTGTCAGCATCAACGATACCGACGGCATGTTCGGCTGCTGCGGCGTGGGAATCCTGCCTGTTGTTTCCCGGGCCGGTGTCCATATGTGGGAAGAGCCCTGTCTCAGCGGTACGCGGGGAGCCGGTACCGTGTTCTTCACCGGTTGCAATCTGCACTGTTGTTATTGCCAGAATTACGAGATCAGTTGCCTTAACAAGGGGAAAGAAATCTCCGTGGCACGACTGAAAGAAATCTATCACGAACTGATTGCCAAGGGCGTACACAACATTGATCTGGTCACCCCTACACATTTCGCTTATTCCATCCTGCAAAGCCTGGAAGAAAAGCTGCCGGTTCCCGTGGTATACAATACCAGTGGTTTTGAAGCTACGGACACGCTGCTGAAATTCGAAGGAAAGATACAGATCTGGCTGCCGGACCTGAAGTACAGCGACGATATGCTGGCACTGAAATACAGCAACGCATACGATTACTGGAACATCACCCGGAAAGCCATTCTGGAAATGTTCCGGCAGGCCGGCCCCTACAAACTGGACGCAGACGGCATCATGCAGAGCGGCGTAATAATCCGCCACCTGGTATTGCCGGGTTTTATGGACAACACGAAACGCGTCATTGACTGGGTGGCTCAGACCTTTAAACCCGGAGATGTGATGTTCAGCCTCATGCACCAGTATATACCCTGCGGCCGTGCGTCAGAATACCCGGAGTTAAACCGCAAGGTTACTATGGAAGAGTACAAAGAAGTGGAAGATTATCTCTTTGCCAGTGGCATTGAAGACGGCTTCGTGCAGGAAGAAGACTCTGCCTGCGGCGAGTTTATCCCCTGTTTTGACGGAACCGGAGTGTAATGCTCCGGTTTTTCGCTTCAGAGAGTACCTTCGGAAAGTTTTGAAATGTTTGTAAAAACAGTGATTTTTCATTGACTACATTGCGATTTCTTACTATAATTAGTAGTGGTTTGTATGTTACCATTCAACATATAGTTTTGGAACCATTGCAGTGTTTCTGACAGAATCATTGCCTGACCAGGTTCCTTAACAGTAAATGGAATCTCTGACCGGGGAGGATAAGCAGGAGATTCTATAGCGCCAGGCCCTGAACGGGTGACGAGGAATGGCAGTTGTCGAAAGACTCGGCGGATGCTGCCACGGCGTACAGTGCGTCGTGAAAGGGAAAGCAAAAAGCGGAATCAAAACCGTAACAGAGGTTCCCTCATCACTGACAGAAGTTACTAAATTATTAAACCGTAAAAGGACAAAAGGAGAATGAAATAATGAGAGTCGTTATTCAGGATAATTATGAAAAAATGTGCCTCTGGGCCGCTAACTATATCGCAAAACGCATCAAAGAACACAACGCCGGTCCCGAAAAGGACCGCCCGTTTGTACTGGGTCTGCCCACCGGTTCTTCCCCCATCGGCGTGTACAGGGAACTGGCCCGCATGAACAAGGCCGGAGAGCTGAGCTTTGCCAATGTGGTGACTTTCAACATGGACGAATATCTGGGCCTGCCCCACGAACATGACCAGTCTTACTGGTACTTCATGCACGACAATTTCTTTAACCACCTGGTGGACATGAAACCGGAGAACATCAACATCCTCAACGGTATGACCACCGACCCGGTGAAAGAATGCGCGGATTACGAAGCCAAGATTGCTTCCTACGGCGGTATCGACCTGTTCATGGGCGGCATCGGCGTGGACGGTCACATCGCTTTCAATGAGCCTTTCACCAGCCTGGCTTCCCGTACCGGTCTGCGGAATCTGACCACGGACACCCGTATCGTCAACTCCCGTTTCTTCGGCAACGATCCGGAAAAGGTTCCGTCCCTGGCTCTGTCTGTCGGTGTTGGCACCGTTACGGATTCCAAAGAGGTGCTGATCCTGATCAACGGCCATAACAAAGCCAGAGCCCTGGCCGCTACCGTAGAAGGCAGTATGTCCCACAAATGGACCTGCAGCGCCCTGCAGATGCACAACGGCGCCATCATCGCCTGCGATGAAGCAGCCTGCGGCGAATTGACTGTAGATACCTACAAATATTTCCTGGATATCGAAAAGAAGGAGAGATTGTAATTCATGTATACCATTACCGATCTGTATGATCTGGATCATACCCTGGCTGCCGATTATCTGAAAGGCTTCACCTATCCCTGGGAAGCCCTGAAAGGCATCAAGGAACTGATCCTGAAGCTGGGTCCCACTCTGGGCGCTGATTATGAAGAGGTAAAGCCCCAGGTCTGGGTGCACAAAACCGCAACCGTCTTCCCTACCGCTTACCTGGGCGCGCCCTGCATCATCGGGCCCAACACGGAAGTCCGTCACGGTGCTTTTATCCGTGGTACCGCGTTAGTCGGTGCGGACTGCGTAGTGGGCAACTCCGTGGAATTGAAAAATGTAATTTTATTTGATCACGTACAGACTCCCCATTACAATTATGTCGGCGACAGCATCCTGGGCTATTACAGCCACATGGGCGCCGGCAGCATAACCAGTAACGTAAAGGCAGATAAAAAGCTTGTTATCGTCCACAACGGGACGGAACAGATTGAAACCGGCATCAAAAAGTTCGGTGCCATGCTGGGTGATCATGTGGAAGTTGGCTGCAATGCGGTTATGAATCCGGGCACGGTCATCGGCCGGAACAGCAATGTCTATCCCACCTCCTGTGTGAGAGGCGTTGTACCTGCTGATTCCATCTGGAAGAACAACGGGGAAATCATCCATAAGGGGGAAATGTAACATGGGTAAATATTTCGGTACAGACGGCTTCCGCGGCGAAGCCAATAAAGACCTGACCTTTGAACATGCGGTAAAAATCGGCCGTTTCCTGGGCTGGTACTACGGCGCCAGACTGGGCAAAAAGGCCAAAATCGTTATCGGTAAAGATACCCGCCGCAGTTCTTACATGTTTGAATCGGCCCTGTGCACGGGCCTGGTAGCATCCGGTGCGGATGCCTACATCATGCATGTGACTACTACGCCCTCCGTAGCTTACATCACCCGGGTGGATGATTTTGACTGCGGTATCATGATTTCCGCCTCCCACAACCCGTTCTATGATAACGGCATCAAACTGCTGAACAGCAACGGCGAAAAGATGGACGAAGAAACCATCCTGAAAGTGGAAGACTATATTGACGGGAAGCTCGAAGTTCCCATGGCGGAACGTGCCGCCATCGGCCGCACGGTGGATTACGTGGCAGGCCGCAACCGTTACATCGGTTACCTGATTTCCCTGTCCAAATTCAGCTTCAAAAATGTGAAAGTAGGCCTGGATGTGGCCAACGGCGCTGCCTGGCAGATTGCCAAAGCGGTGTTTGACGCCCTGGGAGCCAAAGTATATGTGATCAACAACCAGCCGGACGGCTGCAACATCAACACGGACTGCGGCAGCACCCATATCGAACACCTGCAGAAGTTCGTAGTGGATAACAAGCTGGACATCGGCTTTGCCTTCGACGGCGACGCAGACCGCTGCCTGTGCGTGGATGAAAAAGGCAACGTAGTCACCGGTGACCACACCCTGTACATCTATGGCCTGTACATGAAAGAACGGGGCAAGCTGCTGAACAACAAAGTGGTGACAACCATCATGTCCAACTTCGGTCTGTACAAAGCACTGGATAAGGTGGGCATCGAATACGAAAAGACCAAAGTCGGCGATAAATATGTATATGAAAACATGGTAAATACCGGCAACCGCATCGGCGGCGAACAGTCCGGCCACACCATCTTCATCAAATACGCCACTACCGGCGACGGCATCCTCACTTCCCTGAAGCTGATGGAAGTTATGCTGGCCAAAGAAAAGCCCATGAGCGAACTGGCAGCGCCTGTTGTGTTCTATCCGCAGGTACTGAAGAATGTAAAAGTCAAGAGCAAACCGGATGCCCAGAACGATCCGGACGTACAGGCAGCCGTTGCCAAAGTGGCAGAAGCTCTTGGAGACACCGGCCGCATCCTGGTACGGGAAAGCGGTACCGAACCGGTCATCCGCGTCATGGTGGAAGCGGAAAGCGATGAGGTCTGCGAGAAATACGTGGATGAAGTTATCGAAGTTATTAAAGCCAAAGGACACATTGCGTAAAGGAATCTTACAAAAATATAGAGGCTGGACAAAAGTCCAGCCTCTTTTTAATTATAAATGTTGTAAATCTTCTTATTCCTCATTGCCTATCTTAAACACCATGCAGTAAACAACGGGCAAAACAATCAATGTAATCAGCGTAGCCACGGTAAGCCCGCTGGAAATGGCTATAGCAAGTCCGCGCCAGAAGGCGCTGGGGAACATGGGAATCAGCCCCAGAACAGTAGTAAGGGCTGTCAGCATAATGGGACGAAACCTCACCACCGCAGATTCTTTTACAGCTTTCAGCGGAGGCATTCCGGCCGCCAGGTGCTGGTCGATCTGATCTACCAGCACAGTAGCGTTTCGGATGACCGTACCGATTAGGGCCAGGGCCCCTACCACCGCCATTATGCCAAGGGGTGTATTAAAGAGGAACAGCCCCAGGAAGACACCGATAATACCCAGTGGCGCAGTACACAGTACCACAAAAACTTTTTTCACGTCCATCAGCATCAACATCAACAGCACCAGCATGATGACGAGCATTATGGGAACCGGCCCCAAAATAGAGCGTAGAGAATTGGCGCTCTTTTCCGACGGACCGTCCAGCTCGATGCTGACGCCCGCAGGCAGGTTTTTCCGCAGTTCTTTGGCCTGTTCCATTATTTGTTCCGCAACGTCGTTTCCGGTTACGCCGTCAATGATACCGGCGTTGACCGTAATGGTAGGAAGCAAGTTTCGCCGCCAGATCATGCCGTCTTCTTTTTCATAACTCAGATATGCCACCTGGTTCAGCTGCACTGCGCCTCTGGCAGTGGGTATGCTCATAGCTCCCAGGTCGCTGATATTCTCATGGTTCCTGGGTTCCAAACGGAAGACCATGTCGATGGCCTGATCCCCTTCATAGTACTGACTCACGGTGTAACCGCTGATTTCCGCATACAGAGCGGAAGCTACTGTCTTGCGTGTCAGTCCCATCTGCCGCAACTTGTCATCATCCAGTTCCACCTTCACGGCAGGAGCTTTTTCCATCCAGTCATACCGCACCATGGTAACATTCTTGTTCTGCAGCATAATCTGTTTCAGCTGCCCCGCATATTCTTTTGCCTGGGCATCTGTTAATGCACGGACGCGAATCATGACCGGGTATGGTGTAGGCGGACCAAGGGGAATAGATCGGGAATAACTCTGCACATTGGGAAGCTGTTCTTCCACCATAGTTTTAATCTTCTTTTCCAGCGCCATCCGGGATTGCAGGTCTTCGGCCACTACCACCAGCTGGGCGTAATTATCACGGGGTTGCACCGGATCCAGTACCAAAACAAAACGTGGACTGCTTTTCCCAACGTACGTTGAAATACTGGCTACGCCTTTTTCTTTCATTACCAGCTGCGTCAGCTTTTTCGCCGCCTCGTCACTGGCCTGCAAGCTGGAGCCTTCGGGCAGGTTCAGCTCCACCAGCAGTTCCGGCCGCACAGATGCCGGGAAAAACTCCCGTTTCAGAAGTTTACTGAGCAGCAGCGACCCACAGAAAATGCAGACCGTAATGATAAGAACGGCAACGCGGTGCTTGAGCGCCCAGTCCAGTAATTCCCTGAACACGCCGTAAAACCCGCTTTCGTATTCCAGGCTTTTGTTTTCGTTCCCTTCTGTTACGCCCGTCTTTTTTTTATCATTATTTAAATCGGGTGGCACAAGCCAGGCGTGGGCCAGGGCAGGCGCTACCGTAGCCGATACCAGCCAACTGCTCATCAGGGTAACAGTGATTACGGCAAACAGGCTGCCGGCATATTCCCCTACATTAGATTTGGCAAAAGCAATGGGCATAAAGCTGACGCAGGTAATCATAGTCCCGGTCAGCAACGGCCTGGCGCAACTTTCAAAGGCAAAAGAGCAGGCCCTGATCCGATCCCATCCCTCATTGATCTTGGTTTCAATCATTTCCACCACGACCACGGAATCATCCACCAGCATCCCAAGAGAAACAATCAGAGCGCCGAGGGACAGCTTATGTAAATCTATGCCCAGCAGGAACATGCCAGCCATGCTGCACATCAGCACCAGCGGTATGCAGGCGGAAATCACATATCCGCTCTGCCGGCCCAGGGTCATCAGACTTACCACGAGTACGATCATGATAGCTTCGATCAGGCTTTCCATAAATTCACTGATGGAATTTTTTACCACCTGGGGCTGATTGAGCACCTGGTTGAGTTCAAAACCAAGGGGCAGGCCTTTGCGGATCTCCCTGCATTTTTTATCCAGGTTTTCTCCCAGCGTTAAGTTGTTTCCTCCGTCTACCATGGAGATTGCAATTCCTACCGCGGGCTTTCCGTTAAAATACATCTTCGGTTCTGCCGGATCCGCGTAATCACGCTTTACAGCCGCCACGTCGCCCAACCGCAGGGTGCGCCCGTTGCCACTGATGGGAAGATTTTCTATATTTTTTACCGTATCCGGTATGCCTGTAAGACGCAGGTACACGTTGCTTTGATCATCGTGCTTCATGGCCGCCGGGGCAACGGATGTTTCCGCCTGGATGACCGCGGCGAGCTGATCCACGCTCATGCCCAGCTGGGACAGCTTGGCGTTATCCAGCTGGATATAGATTTTTTCAGGCTGAACCCCCAGCAGTTCCACTTTTTTTACGTCCGGCACCAACACAAACTGATCCTTGATCCGGCTGGCCACCTTCCGCATCTCTTCATAGGAAAAGCTGTCGGAGGTGATTGCGTAGACGTTCCCGAATACGTCATCAAAGTGGTCGTTGAAAAACGGCCCGTACAAATCGGAAGGCAGTGTGCGCCTGCCGTCGTTCACCAGGTTCCGTACTTCCTGCCAGCGCAGCCGTGTGGTTTCCGGGGAAACAGAGTCCTTCAGGTATACGTTGACTACACAGGTCCCGGGGCGCGAGTAACTGGTAATATAGTCCACGTCTGGCACGGTCTGTATGATTTTTTCGATTTTATCGGTAACCTGCATCTCCATCTGCTTCGCAGTAGCTCCAGGCCAGGCAGCGGATACCACCATCTGCTTGACAGTAAAATTCGGATCTTCCTGGCGTCCCAGTATCAGGTAGGAAAAAATGCCCATAATGGCAATAAGTACGGAAAAAAAGTAAACAACCTGCTTATGTTTAATCGACCATTCCGCCCAGTTTGTGTTCATTTCGTATCACTGCCTTCCAGCCGTACTTCCTGCCCTTCCGCCAACTTATTGACGCCACCCGTCACCACAACGTCACCATTGGCAAGACCGCCGGCAATAATTACGTTGCTGCCCTCATAGCCTGCTGTCTTTACATTTACCAGTGTTGCTTTTTTATTCCGGATTACCCATACCTGGGGCTGTTCCCCAGTCTGGTATACTGCACCGGAAGGAATCGCTATCACGTTTTCTGTACCGTTTTGCAATGTCACCTTGGCTGTCATGCCCAGTTTTACCGCTTCCGGCATAGTATCTACGGCCACTTTTACTTTATAAGTGCGGGTCACAGAATCCGCCATGGGCGCGATCTCGCTGATGTGCCCGGAAGCCATGCTGTCATTCAATGCCCAGAATGTTATTTTGGCAGGCTGGTTGGGACGGATCTGACCTAACCTGTTTTCCGGAACATAAATCTGGATTTCACGGCTGCCATCTCGCACAATGGTAACCACAGGCGTGCCGGCGCCTACTACCTGGCCTATCTCACCGGAAATGGCTGCTACTGTGCCGTCATGGTCGGAAACCAGCTGTGTATATTCCATCTGATTCCGGCTGGCGTTCCATTTAGCCCGTGCGCTTTTCAGTGTCGCATCTGCCGCATCAAGCTGCGTTTTGTATTGATCCCGTGCCATAGCGCTTACAGCGTTCTGCTCATACAGTTTGCTGTAACGGGCGTAGTTCTCTTTTGCCAAATTGTAATTAGAAAGAGCCGCCTGATAGGCCGCCTGGTCCGCATCATAGCTCTGCCGTACATCCTTGGGATCAAGCTCCATCAACACCTGCCCGGCGCGGACCGTATCTCCCAGATTAACGGACCGGGACACAATCTTGCCGCCTGTCTGAAAGGCAAGATTGCTTTCATACTTTCCCCGCACTTCGCCCGGATACGTAGCTGTACCGTCCGCAACTGTTTCCCCGACGGTCATGGTGCGCACCACCGGAACGGTCCTTTTTTCTGTTGCAGGCGGCTTCAGTACAGAAACAACCCGCCATCCCACAAAAGCAATCACAGCAATACCAAGCAAAATAAAATGTTTTTTTGTCAGTTTAATATCCCTTAAAAAATTCATGCCCTGTTCTCTCCAATCTGCCGTTACAACTTTCTTTTCTTTATATTATATTACAACCAATCTGTTCCAATCTAATTCAAACTTTATATTCCTGGTGATAGCAGCCAATTAAATCATTTTTATTGCAACTGTTCTCTTCCCGTTGAAATGGTATTCAGGTAATCAAGGTACACAGACCTCAGCTTTTCAGAATCATCTGCGCCAGGAAGTCGTTTTGATTCCGATATGGCTTCGTAGCTGTAGGTCACCAGATAAAAAGCAAAAATACTGATAAGCACGAAGGCCGTGCGCCGACTATCCGTTTCTGCCTTTACGTACTGACTGTCCTTTGCCCTGTCGAAAGCCTCCGTCAGCCTGTCGTAAAAAGCAAGCATCTGTTGCCTGACGATATCGTTCCCTACTGCTGTTGGTGTCAGGAACTCCCGATAAATGACATGGATACTCTCCGGTTCCTTCAGGAAAACATTCTTCACCTCATCCAAAAACGCCAGGATACAGGCCAGCGGGGTCTGCCCCGGTTCTTTTAATATTTCCGCAAGGCGAAGCAGCTTTTCTGCCTGCTGTTCCAACACCTTCCGGTACAACTGAGCCTTGCCACCGAAATGATATGAAACCAACGCGCTGTTGGCACCTGCCTCCTCGGTTATTTTCTTAACGGAAACTCCGTGGTAGCCGTATTGAGCAAAAAGCCATTTGGCGGCCTGCAAAATCTTTTCAGAAGTGCCTTTGGCTGATTGCGATGCAACTGTCTTCATGTCCGGTTCCCCAATCTTCCTTTCATAATAGTCAAGAAGAATATATAATTAATTAAACGTTTAATTTATTATAACATAGATTTTACTGCACGCAAGGGTCAATAATAAAGCGCTGCAGTAAAATGTATCTTACACATTTTACTGCAGCGCTTCTTGTTTTACGGCTCACTACGTAAAGCTTGGGTACACATTTTTTTATTGCCACTGCTTAACTTCTTTTCTTTTCCAGTTCTTCCTTCAAATACTCTTCCGCCTTTTTCAATTGCACGTCATTGGCAGCCTTCTCCGGCAATTCGATTTCCACATCGGGTTCCACGCCCACTTTGTGGATGGACCGGCCGGAAGGCGTATAATACATGGCCGTGGTCAGCTTCAGCCCCGTATCGGCCGTGATATGGAACACCGACTGCACGCAGCCTTTTCCATACGTTTTCACACCAAACAGTTTTCCTGCTTTGGTATCCTGTACCGCACCGGACACGATTTCCGAAGCGCTGGCGCTGCCATGGTCGATCAAAACCGCCAGCGGATATTTTACTTTTTCCAGTTTGGACTTGTAGACCTGTGTTTTTCCTTTTTTATCTGTAATAGAAACCACCGGGCCATTAGGTACGATGTAATTTGCTACTTTAACGCATTCCCCTAACAGGCCCCCGGGATTGTGCCGAAGATCCAGCAGAGTCGCCTGCATGCCTTCCTGTTCCAGTTTTTCGTAAGCTTTTTTAAATTCCTCGCCGGTGTTTTCGTTGAACATGGAGATACGGATATAACCGATTTTGGAATCCGGCAGCATTTTTCCCGCTACCGATTTAATCTTTATATCGTCCCTTACAATATCGGCCGTAAACTGCTCTCCGTTCTTGTGTTCCAGCAACAACTTGACATTAGTCCCCTTTTTACCGCGGATGGTACTGACCACATCCTCAAGGGAGCGTCCTTTCGT
Source organism: Succiniclasticum ruminis DSM 9236 (assembly GCF_900112895.1). Lineage (GTDB taxonomy): Bacteria > Bacillota > Negativicutes > Acidaminococcales > Acidaminococcaceae > Succiniclasticum > Succiniclasticum ruminis. The sequence continues at coordinate 11,924 of NZ_FONL01000001.1, forward strand.
ATCTACATCATTCACCTTCAGAATCTTATCCCCGGCTTCAATGCCTGCTTTCGCCCCGGGAGACCCTTCCATGGGAGACACCACTACGAACTCCTTGTTGCGTTGTCCCAGCACTACGCCAATACCGCCGAACGTTCCGTCCGTCATCTCGTTCAGACGGGCAAAACCCTCCTCATTCAGATACTCGGAATACGGATCGTCCAGGCTTTCCACCAGCCCGTGCATGGCGCCTTCGAACAGTTTTTTATCTGTATACTCCCCTACATAACCGGAATGGATACGTCCCAGCGTATAAAGGAACTGCAACGCCCCTTCCGCGTTATGGGTCACCTTCTGCAGGCCCCAGGCCATACCAATAACCGTCATTGATACGGTCAGTATAACTACCAGAGGAATCACCCAGATACTGACTTTTTTATTAAACACCTGATTCCCTCCACTGCAAATTACAAAATAAAGCGTGATATCAAAAAGGAGGAAGGAGGACAAGCCCCTTCCTCCTTTTAACGTCCCCGTACAGTCAGCGGCAAGACGCCGTTACAAAACGTTTTTCTTAATCAAGGCAGATAATTCAGCGGTTCCGTCACTTCGCCGTGAAGGCGGACCTCAAAGTGGCAGTGGGGACCGGTGGAATACCCGGTACTGCCTGCCAGGGCCACAACCTGACCCTGTGATACCCGCTGGCCTTCACCTACAGACAGACTGGAATTATGTCCGTAAATAGTAACCAGCCCGCCGCCATGGTCGATCATGATAGCATAACCGTAACCGCCCATCCAGCCGGAATACACAACCACCCCGGCTGCCGCCGCATGAATAGGTGTGCCGTAATCTACCGCAATATCCATGCCGGAATGATATTTCCGTGTACCGAAAATCGGATGTACGCGCCAGCCGTAATAAGAAGTAATAGTACCGGAGCAGGGCCATACGAAAGAGCCGTTCCCTCCGCCGGAAGGCATCACGGAAGCAGTTTCCATCCCCTGCAACATCGCCTTGATATTATCGGAAATAGCAAGCATACGGTCATATTCTTCCTCTGACTTACGCTTTTCTTCTTCCGCTATGTACAGTTTCTGGGCACGCTGCTGGCGCATCTCTTCCGCACTGCTGCGTTTCTGTTCCAGAGCGGCTTTATCCTTTTTGATTTCGCCCATCTGGCCGTCCAGCTGATCCTGCCGTTTCTTGATTTCCGCAGCCTCTTTTTCCACAATGGCAATCAGGTCCAGGTCGCTGCGGATGATTTTCTGCAAAAGGTACATACGGGAAGCAAAATCACCGAAGTCCTTGGCCCCCAGCAATACGTCCAGGTAATTGATCTGTCCGTTCTCATATATATCACGGAGGCGCTGACGGTAGATCAGCATCCGCCCTTCCATTTCCTCTTTCTTTTTATTCAGTTCGGCCGTGTTTTTATCAATATCCTTCTGCAGCGTGTCTGCTTTTTTCTGCAGCACATCGATATCCTGCTGCAGGCGGCTTAACTTACTGACGATTTCGCCCAGGCTTTCTTTTGCCTCTGCGACTTTATGTTTCGCCTGGTCTTTCTTTTCTTCTGCCACCTGCACATTATGCTGGGCCTTGTCCAGTTCTTTCTGTTTTTTCTCCATTTCGCTGGCGGCAAAAGCAGGCAGCATATTCAGCAGGAACAGCCATACTGCGAAGAACGCTGCCAATAATCTACGTAATCTCATAGGGCAGCTCCTCCTAAACCCGCAGGAACTTCTTCAGGGAAAGGTAGCTGCCCAATGCCCCTATCAGCGTGCCGCAGGCAAGGATGAAAATATCCGCATACAGCAGGGTTGGCCAGGACGGCAACACCGGGAAAAACGCAAAGGTCGTATGCAGCCTGCCGCTGAGACTGACATAAATCAAATCGACTACAGCACAGGCAATGATACCGCCCCCCAGCCCCAGGGTCATGCCTTCCAGCAGGAAGGGCCAGCGGATGAACCAGTCAGTGGCGCCTACGTACTTCATAATAACCACTTCACGCCGCCGGGCAAACACTGTAAGACGAATAGTATTGATAATGATGAACAAGGTCGCAAAACAGAGGAATACAATCAGCACTGCACCCCCGATACGCATCACCTTGGTAAGGGCGAAGAGATGCTCCACCACTTCCTGTCCGAATTTTGCTGTTTCTACCTTGGGCCAGTGTTCCACCTGGGAAACCAATGCCTTGATCCGTTCCGGCCTGTCTACCTGGACCTCGAAAGAAAACGGGAAAGGATTGTCCTTGCCCAATGCCTTCAATAAAGTTGCCTGGTCTCCCAAACGATTTTTAAAGCGTTCCATGGCCATGGCTTTTGTTACTTCCGTAACCTGGACTACGCCTTCCATCTTTTTCAGTTTTTCCCGCATCTCGGCTACTTCTTCCCCGGTAGCGGTATCCTCCAGATAGACCGTCATCTCCACCTGGCCTTCCAGATATTTCGCCAGGTTGTCCGTATTCAGGTACATCAGCAGGAACAACCCCAGGACCAGAAGAGAAACAGCAACCGTAGAGACAGATGCAAAACTCATTATACCGTTTCGTTTAATGGATTTGCCTGTCTCACGGATAAAATATTCTTTACTGCTCAGACTCATATCCGTATACTCCGTTCAATTCGTCACGAACGATTTCACCGTGTTCGATTGCGATGACCCGCTTGCCCATGCTGTCGACAATTTCCTTGTCATGAGTGGCCATGATGATCGTCGTGCCGGTATTGTTGATTTCCTGGAAAATCTCCATAATCTCCATACTGGTTTCCGGATCCAGATTCCCGGTAGGTTCGTCTGCAATCACCAGACTGGGGCTGTTGACAATAGCCCGGGCAATAGCGATACGCTGCTGCTCTCCGCCGGACAGTTCGTTGGGCTTGGAATACGCCCGGCGTCGCAGACCTACCAGGTCCAGCACATTCATTACACGCCGTTTGATCTTGCGGTAAGGCGCTTCAATAACCTGCATGGCAAAGGCTACATTATCATACACCGTACGGTCCGGCAGCAGACGGTAATCCTGGAATATGATCCCCAGCTGGCGCCGCAGGTACGGTACTTCTTTCGCTGTCAAATTCAAAATGTCCACATCATTCAGCCGTATACTGCCCGAAGTGGGAAGCACTTCCCGGAACAGCAGCTTGATAAATGTAGACTTACCGGCCCCGCTGGGACCTACAATGAATACAAATTCACCCTGTTCAATTCGAATATTAATATTACGCAGCGCCACATTCCCGCCGGGATATGTTTTGCTGACATCTGTCATTTCCAGCACTGGTTAAACTCCCTCCAAAACGCTTCAAAAAAAGTAATTCACCATTTATAATATACTACTTTTTGTGTACACCGTTTGCAAAATAATTGCGAATTATTACTTATGCAACAGAGCAAAAGCTTTGGACACCGTGCTTTGGGCAAGCTCCCGCATAGCCACAAGATGTTCCTCCTGCAGCTGGGGTTTGCGCCCCCACAGTTCTTCTGCTTCCCTTTCAACATTTCCGGCATCCAGTGTTTCCACCGTTCCCACCGCCTCTGTCCCGATAGCTTTCAGAAAACTGTCCACTTTGGGATCATAGGATATGGCCATCAGCGGCACTTTCATCACAGCGGCAAAAATCAGCGCATGCAGCCGCATGCCGATCAGCAACCGGAAGCTGCCAATGATACTCAGAAATTCCTCTGTGGAATAATCCCCCTGGAGCAGGGCAACCCTGTTCCTGATTTTGGGAAGATAACTCTGAAGCAACTGGCTGTCTTTCAAGTCTTTGGAAAGCTGCAAAGGCAAAATGGCTATCTGGGCATTATATTCTTCGCTGAGTTTTCCCAACGCCTCCGCGAGTTGTTTCAGACAGCGCTGATTTTCCGGCCATTCCCGCACGGAAACGCCGATAATCGGTTTGTAGGGATCCAGACCGGCTTCTGCCAGTATGCTTTTCCCCATTACTTTTGATTCAGGATTTAACATCAGAACCGGATCCGCCGTAACTTCCACTTTTGCAGCAGAAACGCCCATACGCGCGAGTTCTTCTGCCGAATCACGGTCCCTCACCGTAATCACGTCCGCCTTGTTTACTACCAGACGGGTCAGCAGCCGCATGAACCGGCTGCGGATCGGACCGATACCCTGGGCGAACAGCATAACCTTCTTCCGTTTCCATTTTGCCGCTGCAATCACGGAAAGATAATAGGCAAGGCTGCGCTTGCTGGTCACATCCTGCAGCAGGCTGCCGCCGCCACTGATGACCAGATCCGCCTCGCGGATAGCCCGCAACAGACGCACCGCCGCAAAACGGTACAGGGATTTAACCTGATGTTTAGCTATTGTATTTCCCGGATTTCCGGAAATCACGGTAATATCCGCCTTCGGTTCTTCTGTACGCAAAGCAGCCAGAATCGCCGTCAGCAACGCTTCGTCACCGGCGTTATTGAACCCGTAATAACCGGAAATTACGATTTTACTCATTAACAGAAAATCTCCTTAGCCACGGTTTAACATATGGCATTAAAATTGAAACTACGATTACCGCAATAATTCCCAGAACAGAACCCAGCAGATAGCCGTCTGCCGCACGGATGTAACTCATCATAGCCGGTGTTCGCATATGGCAGAACGTCTGCACCAGGGAGCCCTGACCGATGACAGCCCCCAACACCAGTGCCAGTTTACACCAGTTGGGCGCCATACGGTATGCGGCCAGAACGGCCAGGAAGAAGGCCGGATGACCAATCATGAATTCCTTTTCACGGGGACGGGCATACATTACCTCTTCCAGGAAGAGGCGCAGTTTGATTTCGATGGCAGGCACCGGCACGCCGCCGGTATGTCCGCTGCGGCCTACAAAGATATACGCTACAAACAGCAAGACGCCTAATATCACAAAATGCCCCAGGGTCAGGCGCATCTTACAGATCCGTACCAGCTGGGCAAACAGGTCGGCTGCTTTTCTCCCTGTTTCCTGAAAGATGCTGTACTGCCGCAAAAACAGCAGCAATGTTAACAGCACCGGCATAATAAAAGTAAGCTTTACGCCACGATAAATGTCCGCTTCCAGCAGAAAACGCAGGTCTCCCATGATAGAACCGTTCAGGGTCGCACCAATCAGGGAAAGGGCAATAGCCAGAGCCAGCTGCCATAAAGCGGTAAAAATTACGCCTGCAGTTGATTTAGTATCTGTTTTTATATTTTCCCACAAGGTCAGAATCACACTGATGGAAAGGACCGGATACAGCACCGCCGATAAAAAGGCCAGTCCCTGCCGTATGGACAGACCGCGTCCCATGAACAAGCTATATGCCGTGATCAGCATACCGGCAATGACCAGCAAGTACTGCTTCGTGCCTTTACAGGATGGCAAAATCATTCCCATATATAACGCCAGCGCCGACCAGGCTCCCAAAGCGACTAACAGCAGCGCTTTACGGTCCGGATCATAAGACCCGGCAAACCCCGGATTACCATTGGCAGAAGCATCTGTACCGCCCGGTTTCTGGAACACACCGGCCACGTCGATCTTATAACCGCGGCCTTTCACCTGCTGCGTGATCTGCCGCATATAGTCCAGATTCAGGTCAATAATATCCACCCCGTTCTGCGGTTTCAGGAACAGGCGTACATAATTGACCCGGATATTCCGTTCCTCGTCTGCCAGCGCCCAGCGCCGCAACGCGTCCGGCATCATCAGTTTGCTGTTTTCCTGGGCGTCAATGTTCAGTACGCGTACCGCATTGTTGTCCACACTGCGAAGCAGGGCGTCCAGCCCCGCAAATTTGGCAAACTGCAACTGGGTCACATGCTCCAGCAACCCCAACCGGATATTCCGCTCCCGCAGTTTCCTCCCCATATACTCTATATCGGCAGGAAAACCGATTACGTCCGTACCGCAGGGAATATAGGTGGTCACCTGCACACCCGCTTTATCAATCCGGGCAAACAGGCTGTCCACTCCCTTTTGTGTATAAGGCAGATAGTTTTGCGGACGTACCGCAATATAAAACCCCTTTTCCTTAACTTCCCGCAGTTCTTTCACGGACAGACCCAGCGGCGCCTGCATCATAGGCGTCTTGGCCCTGTAATCCGGTTCCAGCAACAGACGGGAGTCACCCTTCACTTCCAGAATTTCCGGAGTCTGGCTGAACTGTTTCACCCGCTCTGTACCGTAACGCAGGAACAGGTCTTCTTTCACCTCGTTCCAGGCCTCTTCATCCTGACCCCGGGTCACATATACAGCGTCTGGGTCAAGAGCCGGTGAAACAAGGATTGTGTCAAAATCGCCCCGGTGTACACCGGCAGCCGACTTTTGCAGCACATCTCCCGGCATAGCGGAAACACGTTTTTCCCTGTCCAGCCGTTCCAGCGTGGTGTCGTACACAATCAGCGTAGTTACACCGGCGTCCTTAAACTGCCGCAGCAACTTTTCGCTGCTGTAACCTTCCCGCTGGGCCATCATCAGGATTGCCTGATAGTCCAGGGTCTGTTCTACCGTATCGTTGCGTTTTTCAATGCCCACGCGGATCTGCATCAGATACAGCGCCGCACAGAACGCAACGGCGATGCACAGGACCAATATGGGGTTGTAACGTTCTTTCCAATTCTGTAAACTCATTCTTCTTTTTCCGCATAACTCACAGCGGCGTATATCTCCCGGCATACGTCGCTGTTACTGATTATATTTGTTTTGCCGCCAGTCTTTTGGCTTCATATTCCTGACGCAGGTAGGCTTCTACAAATGGACGCAAATCCCCGTCCATCACACCATCCACGTTGGAAGTTTCATAAGATGTACGATGATCCTTCACCATGGTATAAGGCTGGAAGACATAGGAACGGATCTGGCTTCCCCATTCGATGGCCTGGTAATCCCCGGCCAGGTCGCTGATTTTGGCGTCCCGCTTTGCCTTTTCAAATGCGTACAGCTTACCGCGTAACATCTGCAGCGCTTTTTCACGGTTCTGGATCTGGCTCCGCTCGTTCTGGCACTGCACCACGATACCAGTAGGCAGGTGGGTCATGCGAACGGCTGAAGAAGTCTTGTTGACGTGCTGTCCGCCGGCGCCGCTGGCCCGGTATACATCCACACGCACTTCGTCCATGTTAATTTCCACATTGACCGTATCGTCCAGCTCCGGCATTACATCCACTGCGGAGAACGACGTATGGCGGCGCGCATTAGCGTCAAAAGGTGAAATACGTACCAGGCGGTGCACCCCCTTCTCACTGCGGAAAAAACCGTAAGCATTGTGCCCGTTAATCTGCAACGTTACGCTCTTGACTCCTGCTTCATCCCCTGCCAGATAATCCAGCATTTCCACCTGGTAACCGTTCCGTTCCGCGAAACGGGTAAACATGCGCAACAACATGGAGGTCCAGTCCTGGGCCTCCGTCCCGCCGGCACCTGCATGCAAAGTCAGGATGGCATTGTTGGCATCATACTCTTCCGACAACAGCATCCCCAGCTCCAGATGGTGCAGATTCTCTTTGATTTTATTTAACGTTTCATCCAGTTCCGAAATCAGGGACTCGTCCTGTTCTTCCGCTGCCATCTCTTGCAGCACTTCCAGATCGTCCAACCCTGTTTCCAGAGCTTTATATTCATCAACTTCCGATTTTAAACCGTCAACATCTTTGGAAATCTTCGTGGCCTTCTCCGGATTATCCCAGAAGGAAGGCTCGCCCATCAGATGTTCAAGCTCGGCAATCTTTTCCTCTTTGCTGGGGATGTCAAAGAGACCCCCTCATTTCGTCCAGTTTTTTCTTGAGAGCTACGATTTCAGGTCTGTATTCTTCAAGCAGCAACTTTCTCACATCCTTTACTGGTTATTTTTAATCATTTCCCTTTGCCGCAGCAGTTTTTATATTTCTTTCCGCTGCCGCAGGGACACGGATCGTTCCGTCCCACTTCCGGTCCTTTGTTAACTACCGGTTGTTTTACGGCTTCCTCCTCCGGGGTATCCACCGTCGGATTATTCATGGTAGCGTTTTCCAGAGGGTCGTCCATGGTCATGGAAGGCTGGGATATCACATTGACGCGGTACATATACTTTACTACGTCATCTTCAATAGCCTCAATCATGGCCTCAAACATATCGAAGGCTTCAAACTTATATTCCACCAGAGGATCTTTCTGCCCATACGCCCGCAGGCCCACTCCTTCACGCAGCATGTCCATGGCGTCCAGATGTTCCATCCAGTGGTTATCAACGACCTTCAGCATTACCAGGTTTTCCAGTTCCCGCATGATTTCGGGGCTGATTTCTTCCTCACGGCTGGCGTAAATATCCTCCGCCAGCTTATGCAGGTACTCTCCGATTTCTTCCCGGCCCAGGTCTGCCAGCATTTCTTCTTTAAGCTCGCCAAAAGGAGCAAAGAACTCCTCGCAGTAGCGAACCATGTTCTTCAGATCCCAGTCTTCGGAATAGGATTCCGGCGGACAGTACATGGTCATGGCCCGGTCCACAATCTTGTGCGTGAATTCCATGACGGTAGAACGCAGGTCCTCCTGATCCAGCACCTTGCGGCGTTCTTTGTAGATAACCTCGCGCTGCTGGTTCATGACATCGTCATACTCAAGAACCATCTTACGAATGTTAAAGTTGCGTTCTTCCACTTTCTTCTGGGCGTTTTCAATTGAGCTGGTCACGATTTTGTTTTCAATAGGCTCGTCCTCTTCCATGCCCAGTTTATCCATCATGCCCTTAATCTTATCAGAGCCGAACAAACGCATCAGATCGTCTTCCAGGGACAGATAGAAACGGGAAGAACCGGGATCGCCCTGACGGGCGCAACGTCCGCGCAGCTGGTTGTCGATACGGCGGCTTTCGTGCCGTTCCGTGCCCAGGATGTGCAAGCCGCCCTTTTCGGCCACGCCTTCACCCAACACAATGTCGGTTCCGCGGCCCGCCATATTGGTAGCGATGGTAACCTGGCCCGGCTGGCCTGCATCTGCCACGATCAAAGCTTCTTTTTCGTGGTACTTGGCATTCAGCACGTTATGGGGAATCCCCTGCTTTTTCAACAGCGCGCTCAGATCTTCGGACTGGGTGATAGAAGTAGTTCCTACCAGTACCGGCCGTCCGGACTTGTGCAGTTCTACGATTTCCTTTACTACCGCCCTGTACTTGGCAGCCTTGGTCTTATAAATCACGTCCGGATAATCGGTACGAATCATGGGCTTGTTGGTGGGAATCACAACAACGTCCAGACCATAAATCTTCTGGAATTCCTGTTCCTCCGTCTTGGCCGTACCGGTCATGCCGGCCAGTTTTTTATACATGCGGAAATAATTCTGGAAGGTGATAGTGGCCAGGGTTTGGCTTTCGCGTTGCACCACTACGCCTTCCTTGGCCTCGATGGCCTGGTGCAGGCCCTCGGAATAACGGCGCCCGTACATCAGACGTCCGGTAAATTCGTCGACGATGATGACCTCTCCGTCTTTCACCACATAATCCCGGTCACGGATCATCAACTCCTTGGCTTTGATCGCGCACATGATATGGTGGGAGAAGTCCACGCCGTGTTCCGTATCATACAGGTTGGTCACGCCCAGCGCCTTTTCCGCTTTGGCGATACCCACTTCCGTAGGCGCCACCTGCTTCTGCTTTTCATCGACGGTGTAGTCCTCGCCTGGTTTCATGTTGGCAACGATACGGGCGATAACTTTGTACAAATCGGCGGATTTTTCGCCGGGGCCGGAAATGATCAGCGGGGTACGGGCTTCATCAATCAGAATCGAGTCCACTTCGTCCACGATACAGTAATTCAGTTCCCGCTGTACCATTTGGTCTTTATCTACCACCATGTTATCGCGGAGATAATCAAAGCCGAATTCGTTGTTGGTTCCGTACGTGATATCAGCCTGGTACGCAGCCTTCCGTTCCGTGAAATCAAGATCATGGACGATCAGACCCACTGTCAGTCCCAGGAAATTATAAATACGGCCCATATCCACACTGTCACGGCGGGCCAGATAATCGTTGACGGTAACTACATGGACGCCGCGACCGGTCAGCGCGTTCAGATACACCGGCAGCGTTGCTACCAGGGTCTTGCCTTCACCGGTACGCATCTCGGAAATCTTGCCCCGGTGCAGTACCACGCCGCCGATCAGCTGCACATCAAAATGGCGCAGACCGGTGGCGCGCCTGGACGCTTCCCTTACCACCGCAAAGGCTTCCGGCAAAATATCATCCAGCGTCTCGCCTTTTTTCAGGCGCAGTTTAAACTCAGCCGTCTTTGCCTGCAGATTGGCGGAGCTCATCCGTTCCATTTCAGGCTCCAGCGCATTGATTTTGTCTACAATCGGCTGGATGTTTTTTAATTCTTTTTCATTGGGATCTCCGAATATCTTCTTTATTAAAGATTCCAGCAAACTAATCACTCCTTAACCTGGGAATTTTCATTAATGGTTATATTTTTCTTCATGTTTTTAGCAAACAATTATCCATTATTGTCTATCATAAAATTTTAACAGAAAGAGCCGCAAAAGTCAAAAAAACACCGCCATTTCTGTAGTAAAGTTTGTGAAGTTTACGTGAAGAATAAAAACAAAAAACGCAGGACTTTCGTCCTGCGTTGAATATGCAACAGATGTTTTACTCCAGCTTGGGCTCCAGCAGTCCGTAATTGCCGTCTTTACGCCGGTACACTACGCTTACTCCTCCAAAATCCGGATCATAGAATACAAAGAAATCATGATTCAGCAGATTCATCTGCAAAATTGCTTCTTCCGGTGTCATGGGATTCATGGTAAAACTCTTGCTGCGGATAATCTTAAAATCTTCTTCCGCTTCCGCCTGAACCGGAACCGCTTCCACTGCAGGCGGGGTTTCTACAGGAACTTCCCGGAAGTTGCTGTATTTCCGTTTCATTAATTTGGTCTTATATTTGTGTACCTGCCGCTCAATCTTTTCCACCACCAGATCGATGGAAGAATACATATCTTTTGTAGATTCCTGGGCCCGCAGCAGGATACCCTTAGCCGGAACGGTGATTTCAGCAATATGGTTTCCGTTTTCTACCTTAAGTACTGCAGTAATATCTCCCACCGCTTTAAACTGCCTGGTAACTTTATCGATCTTTTTCTCCAGGTACGCTTTGACCGCCGGTGATACAACTGCGTTTCTGCCTTTTACGATAATTGCCATACTGAGTCCTCCTTGAACGTCCAAGGTTACTTGGTTATTACAGGCTCCGGATCAGGAAGCTGCGGCCCGTCCTCTAACTGATCTGTAATGCCTCCTCTTTGCAAATCCTGTCCGCAGGGCTCCTCCCCTTTGTCTGCTATCTATTCATTCGACGTATTACATATTATTCCTGTTTGTAAATACAGATTTCTAACTTTTGTCACTTTTTTACTAAAAACTGCACAATTCGTTACAACTCGTTGTTTCATTAACCCTTAATGTTGAAATGGATTGCCGCATTCCGGACAAAAATTGGGCAGGTTATTGGGATCTGCGGAAGCCCAGCCACATTTGTTGCATTTAACAACAGGCGCGTTCATTTCCGCAGGTCTCCGGATACCGCAGTTGATGCAGAACTGTCCTTCATGGTTCAGGGTTCCGCAGTTACCGCACATCCATTCGGTGGGAACAGGAGGAACCGGATTCTGCTTTTCCGGCTTAGCCGGTTCTTCTTTTGACGGTTGCTCCCCGACTTCCGTCTTGGTCATTTCCACTTTATATTCCAGTACCCGGCTGCCAATCGCCCCGGTCACTGGATTGATCTTAATATCTGCCGTAAACCGCTGTGTTTCCACTTGCGCCTCATAATAGCTGAGGTTCCCTTCGTATTTCTGTTCAATTGAGGTTATCTTCCCGTCCGGATACTCCAGCCTTACTATTTCTTCAATGTCTTCCACTGTTTTATTAACGGTTGTGCTGCCGGGAATATTGCTGCCCCCGATTTTAACGGTTTTCACTTTATTGATTTTTTTAATTACAGTAACCTCATAGGCACGGAGTGTATTATTATCAAAAAACAAAAAAGCAACAGTCGTATCAGTTTCCTGTTCATTTAACAATCCCTGAAAAACTGCTGCAACCGGAACTTCCGCTTTCGCAGCAAGGATCGCCTTTTCATAAGCAGCCGGATACTTACTTTGTTCTGTCTTCACAGCCTTCCCGGTTTTGCCATTCGCGTTTTCTGCAGCAAAACCTGCAGATGCGCTGATTATGAGGATCAACGCCAGAAACAACATTACCGTCTTTTTCAACATGGTATTTATCCTCCTGTAAAGCGTAACACAAACACGTTTTCAATCTTTCCCCTGCAGCGTTTTCGCAAACGCCCCCTGTATTACAGAATCTTGGACAGGAAACTCTGGGTCCTGGGGTTCTGCGGATGGTCGAATACCTGCTCCGGTGTTCCTTCTTCCACAATATACCCGCCGTCCACAAACAGCACCCGGTCACCCACTTCTTTGGCAAAACCCATTTCGTGTGTAACAACAACCATGGTCATGCCTTCTTTGGCCAGCTGCTTCATAACTTCCAGCACTTCGTTGATCATTTCCGGATCCAGCGCCGAAGTCGGCTCGTCAAACAGCATGGCTTTGGGTTTCATGCACAGAGCCCGGGCAATAGCCACACGCTGCTGTTGCCCGCCGGAAAGCTGGTCCGGATAGTTATTCGCTTTTTCCGCCAGCCCGACTTTTTTCAGGTACGTCATGGCCAGTTCTTCCGCTTCCTTCCGGCCGGTTTTCCGCACCTTCATGGGAGCCAGCACCAGGTTTTCCAGCACCGTCATGTGGGGGAACAGGTTGAAACGCTGGAACACCATACCCACTTCCTTGCGGACCTCATTGATATTCGCTGACCCGTTCAGAGGGATGTTGTCAAACACAATCTCCCCGCCCGTGGGTTCTTCCAGGTAATTGATGCAGCGCAGCAGGGTGGACTTGCCGCTGCCGGAGGGCCCGATGATGACCACCACTTCTTTTTCTTTGATATACAGGTCAATGCCCTTCAATACATGGAGGTCGCCGAAACTCTTTTTCAGACCCGTAATTTTAATAATATCCTGTCGTTCTGTCATTTTGTATCAAACTTCCTTTCCAGGAGGCCGGTAAGCCGGGCTACCGTAAATGTCAGGATCAGGTAGATGATCGCTACCGCCATCCAGATCTCAAAGGACGCATACGTACGGGCAATAATCAGCTGACCCCGGCGGGTCAGTTCCTCAAATCCGATTACGGAAACCAGGGATGAATCCTTCAGCATGGCGATGAATTCGTTGCCCAGCGGAGGGATGATTCGCTTGAAGGCCTGGGGTAAAATGATATAGCGCATCGTCTGCCACCAGGTCATGCCCAGACTGCGCCCAGCTTCCATCTGACCCACGTCAATGGACTGGATGCCGCCCCGGAACACTTCCGCCACATAGGCACCGCTGTTGATGGAGCAGGCGGAAATCGCCGCGAAGAACGCGTCTACCCGGTGCCCGATAATGCTGGGCAGCGCGAAGTAAACCAGGAAAATCTGGATCAGGAGCGGTGTTCCCCGGATAAAATCCACATACACATTGCCCAGCCAGCGCAAAATCTTAAAATCAGACAGGCGAACCAGGGCCACGACGATACCAATCAGCATACCGAAGAAAACACTGAGAGCCGTGATTTCAATCGTAATGCCGGCGCCCGCAACCAACAGTGGGAACGCGTTTTTCATCAAATCAAAATTAACGTCCATAAGGCAAACCTTCTTATTTTTGTATTTTTTTACATTTTGCAATCCATCGCAAATGCAAAGGCACTCTGCCGCAACGCACCTGAAAAGGCACGGCAGAAAAGCTTTTCAAATATTATACTACATAAATAAAAAATACAAAAGGGAATTTATGCAAAATTCCCTTTTGCATTATTACGAATAGCAAAACAAAGATTTATTGTAAAAACTTAACAACTTATTTTTTTACAGCGCCGAACCATTTCGTGTAAAGTTTTTCATATTCGCCGTTTTTCTTCAGGTCCAGCAGGGCCTTGTTGATGTCTTTGGTCAGCGGGCTGTTTTTCTTCAGGGAGATGCCATAGGATTCCGCTTCCATAGTGTCGCCCACGATCTTGGCATAATCTTTGCCGCCGCCGGTAGCCAGGAAGTATTCCGCGACCGGTTTGTCAATGATGACTGCTTCAACGCCTTTATTCTTCAATTCCAGGAAAACTTCCGCATTGGTATTGAAGTTTTTAACCTTGGCGCCGGGGACCTTGGCCGCCCGTTCCGCACCGGTGGTGCCGATTTGTACCGCGATTCCCTTATCGTTCAGGTCATTTACGCTCTTTACTGCAGCGTTGTCTTTACCCACTACAACAACCAGGCCGGAAACGTAGTAAGGATCGCTCATGTCCACGGCTTTCTGACGGTCCGGTGTAATGCTCATACCGGCGATGGCCACATCGATATTCCCGGCATTGATGGCGGGAATCAGTGCATCAAAGCCCATGTTCAGGATTTCCACTTTCATGTTCAGCTGCTTGCCGATAGCGCGGATCAGATCCATGTCGAAGCCGTCAAATTCCTTGCTGCCTTCTTTCTGGAACTCAAAGGGAGCAAAGGTGGGTTCTGTCCCAACTTTCAAAACTTTGGGCGCCTGCGCTGCTTTTTTTTCACCGCCGCCACAACCTGCTACCATCATAACGGCCATCAACAGAGTCATCATAAGCACTAATGCTTTTTTCATTTTTTGTTCTGCCTCCTCGCATTAATTAATTGTTCAGCATAATTTAAGTTTACATAAAATCAAACGGATTCTTTCGTTGCTAAACAAATCGTGTAAATCCTTATACTACTTAACCACAACCATGAACGCTGTATCTTATTTTGCAGGTTTGCTGCCAAACCATTTTTCATACAGCTTGTCATAGGTGCCGTTCTTCTTCAAAGCATCCAGCGCTTTGTCAATCCCCTTGGCCAGTTCCGGATTCTTCTTGGAAATTACGATACCGTAATCTTCCGCGGTCAGAGGCTCGCCGGCCAGCTTCGCGTATTCGCTGCCGCCGTTCTTCAGGAAGTACTGTAATACAGGAAGGTCGCTGATAACCGCATCCGCGCCCTTGTTCTTCAGTTCCATGCAGGCCAGATCGCTGGTGTTGAAGGTCTTCACAACAGAGCCCTTATCTTTCAGTTTTTCCCCGTACAAAGCGCCGGTCGTACCCAGCTGTACCGCAATCGTCTTTCCTTTCAGATCTTCAAACTTCTTGACATCGTTCACATCCTTGCGTACTACAAAGGCCAGGCCGGATTTGTAGTACGGCTGGGAAAAGATGACCTGTTTTTTCCGTTCTTCTGTAATGCTGAAGCCCGCAATCGAAACATCAATATTGCCTGCGTTGATGGCAGGAATCAGGGCATCAAAGCCCATGTTTTTGATGGTGCACTTTTTGTAACCCATTTCTTTGGCGATAGCGCGGATCAGGTCCATATCAAAGCCGGTAAATTCCTTGGAATCTTTTTCCGGGAATTCAAAAGGCGCAAAGGACGGTTCCGTACCTACGAGCAGTTCTTCTTTGGCTGCCGGAGCCGGTGCAGCCGCCTGCTTCTTTTCATCCTTCTTGTCCCCGCCGCCACAGCCGGCAGCCAAAATACCCAGCGCCAGGACCAGAACGCTTAACAATACCGTAATTTTTTTCATTTACTTCCCCTCCAAACCTGTTATTCAATACCGATACTCCGGGCAGATACTTTTTATAAGGCCAGGCTTTGCCTGGCACAGGATACCGGAAAACCGGTTCAAGCACCTGCCTGAATAAAAACGCCCCGGCTGACCTGGTTTTCGCCCCCACACCCGCCTGCTGGAAGGTTCGCTCCTAAGCAACTGCTCCCCACTACTACTCCTCTCGTTATTGACGGCAGGACTTACTTCTAAGCTGCACCGTGCTCACAGTAATCTTACTGCTTACGTGGATCGTTTCGCCTGCAACTGGCATCGACTTTCAACCACAGACCCGGATTGTTTTTATTCACTAAATATAGCACACAAAGCCGAATAATTCAAGCATTTCATAACATTGTTTACGGCTTTATCATTATGTGTTTAATAATTAACATTTTGAGCATAATATGACGAACCTGCTTTTGGCGAATTACAGTTTGTCTTGACGGATTCTTCCAAAGCCACTATACTATACTTACCTGAAAAAACTGAAACCATAACCGGATCCGTTCCGGTTTTATTTATCTGATAAGCAATAAAAAACTCATGGAAATGCCGGTTTAACGTATTTACGCGGACCGGAAAAAGCCGGCCAATCCAAGCAATACAATTAAGTACGGACGTGATATTATGCTTTCTATTCCTCAGTATCTTGATTTTGCCTATACAGGGAAGACGAAAGAGATCTGCAGCTTTTTTCTTGAACTTTTACAGCGTAAGAACGAAGTTCTGTATCTGCATTCGCAACAGGTAGCTAATTATTCGGCCAGCGTGGCCGCCAAGCTGGGACTATCCAGAAAGGAAATCGGCATCATCCGGACAGCGGCGCTGATGCACGACATCGGCCTTTTAAGCGTTCCCAACAGCATCATGAATAAATTCCCGTATCTGAGCACCCGTGAAATGGCCCAGTACAAGCGGCACTGTATCGCAGGCTGCAGTATGTTGGAAAACATGGAAGAATTCTCCGGCATCATCGACCTGATCCGCAGCCATCATGAAAAATGGGACGGCACCGGATATCCAAAGCGCCTGAAGGGCGTGAACATTCCTCTCGGTGCAAGGATCATTGCCGTAGCGGATTATTACGACAGTGTGATCAATCCCTGCGCGACCCAGTGGCAGAAAAGCCATCAGGAAGCGTTGCAGGAACTGTTAAGCGCTATGGGGACCGCTTTCGATCCGGAAATCGTGAAAGCCTTTATTGAAGCCATCGTTCCCGGCAATACCATCAAACCGGTTCCGGTTTTCAATAAAAAAGGACCTAAGGAAAAATCAAAAACAGCTGCCGCGTCCCTGTCTTCGGTTGCAACAAAGGTAGCTGAAACAAGTGAACTAAAAGAATACGAATAAATCAAACAGCAGGTTACGGATTGCTCCGCAGCCTGCTGTATTTTACTTCACTCCATTTTTATTTCTTTCAGTAATTCTTCTGTATTTTCTCCCAGACGGGGGGCTCTCCGGTAAAAGGCACAAGGCGTTTTGGAAAATTTGGGAACGAAACCCATGGTCCTGTAATGGCCCAGTTCCGGATCCTCTATATCCAATACCATTTCGTCAGCTTTCGCCTGCCCTGTTGCTACGGCCTCGTCATAATTCAGCACCGGTTCAAAGCAGGCGTCGGATCCTCTGGCCAGTTCCACCCACTCCGCCATGGTTTTTCCGGCAATGATAGCGGCCAGTTCTTCTTTCAATATGGGATAATTCTTCTCATCACGGATTGCCGTAACCAGATCCGGCCGTTCCAACACCTTGCACAGCTTTGTCCAGAATTTTTCCTCCAGACAGCCCACACTCATGTACCTGCCGTCCTTTGTCCGATACACGTTGTAATTGGGGTTGGCGCCACTGAGCCAGTTGTTGCCCCGCACATTCACGAACCCGTTACCGAAATAGGTTGCGCTGACGCCGGGCACCAGCGCCAGGCAGATATCAAACAGGGAAATGCTGATTTCCTGCCCTTCCCCTGTCCGGTCCGCATGCCGCAGCGCAGCCAGGATCGACATGCCCGCCAGGGCGGAAGCCTGCATGTCCGCTGCCAGTACGCCGGGTATGGATGGTTTTCCGTCCTTTTCCCCGCTGAGGGATATCAGGCCGGCAAGGCTCTGATAACCGATATCGTGATCTGCCTGCTTCATCAGGGGCCCCTGTTTTCCATAACCGGTAATAGAACAATAGACGATCTTCGGATTTACTTTTTTTACAGTGGCAAAATCAACTCCCAGCTTTTCCATTACGCCGGGACGGTAACTCTCCACCACTACATGAGCGGTTTTTGCCAGTTCAAGGAAGATTTTCCTGTCTTTTTCCTGTTTCAGGTCCAGGGCCACGCTCTTTTTGTTACGGTTCACTTCCATAAACCAGCAGGCAAAATCACCCCGCCGGGGCACGAAGTCCCGGGAGTAGTCACCTTTAACCGGTTCTTCAATTTTAATGACATCCGCCCCCATATCCGCGAACAGGCGGGTACAGAAAGGGCCGGGCAAAAGCCGTGACAGGTCAAGCACTCTGATGTCCTGTAAGGGTCCCATGGTTTCACTCCTATCTTGTCCTAACCTAGCATATTTCTATTTGCTATTCTTATTTTAATCTGTTGAACATCGGTTGACAAGTGAAACAGAAAAACGTAAACTTTAAAGAACAACGATTACAAAATTAAAATGCAAAGGAGTTACAATCATGTCTGTGGAACGCGCCAGTGAGTTTCTGTCCCGGTTCGGGATGGAAGATAAGATTATTACCTTCAAGGAGTCCAGCGCTACGGTAGAACTGGCTGCCAAGGCCGCCGGTACGGAACCGGCCCGCATTGCCAAAACGCTTTCCTTCGCAGGAAAGGAACAGCCTGTTTTAATTGTAACTGCCGGGGATACAAAAATCGACAATGCCAAGTTCAAGCACTTTTTCGGCATGAAAGCCCACATGCTCCCCTTTGCCGAAGTGGAGGAACAGATTGGCCACGCTCCGGGCGGCGTCTGTCCCTTCGGCGTGAACGAAGGCGTCAAAGTGTATCTGGATATTTCCATGAAACGCTTCCCCACCATGTTCCCCGCTGCGGGAGAAGAGAACAACGCCATCGAACTGACGCCGGAAGAACTGGAAAAGTACACGGTTAACGAAGGATGGGTGGATCTCTGCAAAGGATGGCAGGAAAACTGAAAGACAGCTGGCTGGTGCATCTGCCATCAATTTGTCTATATGCCTGCCGCCAATTGAATCAGTTTACTATTTCAGCACTGTTTTGAAATGACAAAAAAACCGTAATGCTTCGGAATGCATCTTTCCATAGTATGCTCTCCGGACATTACGGTTTATTTGTTTATCTTTTCTTTTTCATTACAAAAGGCGCAACCAGGGAAATCACAGCAGCTGCCAGGAAGAACAGGCAGATGGGCCGCGTAAAGAAGATTGCGGGATTACCGTCGCTCATAATCAGGGACCCCACAAAATTCTGTTCCGCCATACCGCCTAAGATAATGCCGATGATGACAGCACTCATGGAAAACTTCAGCTTATTCAGAAAATATCCCAGAATACCGCTGGCCACCATAATGTACACGTCTGTCATGGAATTTCCATAACTGTAAGTACCTACAAAAGTCATCAGCATAATGATGGGGAGCAATATCGTATTCGGTACGTTGGTCAGTTTCACGAACAGCCGGATCAGGGAATAGCCCATGCAGGCCATAATAATGTTGGCCATAAGTAAACCGATAAAAATCGCGTACACATCCGGAGCTTTGTCAATGAACAGCAAGGGTCCCGGCTGCAGGCCCTGTACCATCAGGGCTCCCATCATAATTGCGGTAGCCCCGTCCCCGGGAATACCTAATGTCAGTACGGGGATAAACGCCCCACCGCTGACGGCGTTATTACCTGCTTCCGGCGCAGCCACCCCTTCCGGTTCACCGTGTCCGAAATTATCGCTGTGTTTGCTCCATCGCTTCGCCTGGTCGTAGGACACAAAACTGGCAATATCCCCGCCCGTTCCGGGGATACAGCCGATAAATGTACCGATGGCGCTGCTGCGCAGCATAGTTACAAAACAGCATTTCAAGTCTGTCAGGGACGGCAACACATTGTCAATGGAAACATGCTGCTGAAGTTGTGTTTTCCGCCAGCAGTCCTCCACACTCTGCAACGTCTGCGAGAGGGCAAACACACCAATCAGGATGGGGATGAAACTGACCCCACCCAACAGATAAGTAGTGTTTAGTGTAAATCGGATGGCTCCGCTCATTGCATCAATACCGACCGTAGCTAAAAACAGACCGATGATTCCCCCCATGATCCCTTTGATCACGTTACCGCTGGAAACACTGGTAATTATGGATAACCCGAATACCGCAAGGGCAAAATATTCCGGTTTGGAGAACTGTAGTGAAATCTTGGCCAGAAGCGGTGCGCAGATAATCAGGCAAACGGTACTGAAGACTCCCCCAAAAGCACTGGCCGTAGTGGAAAGCCCCAACGCCCGGCCAGGCTGCCGCAGTTCTACTGCCATGGGATAACCGTCCAGGGTCGTAGCCACACTGGCAGGGGTACCCGGAGTCTTTAACAGGATAGCGCTGATGCTTCCCCCGTAAATCGCGCCGCAGTAAATTCCCAGCAGCATCAGTATGCCGGCCATGCCTTTAAACGCAAAAGCCAGAGGCAACAGCAACGCCAGTCCCATATTCACGGAAAGGCCCGGCATAGCGCCGAACATAATTCCCACGCCCACGCCAAAAATCAGGCACACAAAATTGAAAGGATCTGCTATCATTCCCAACGCTGTAATAATATCCGCCATTTTCGTCCTCCTACTCTAAAAACACAGAGGACGGGAGCGACGTATGGAGAAGCTGCCCGAACACAAGGTAAATAAACAGCGTTACTCCTACCGCGGTAAAAAGCATCAGCTTCTTATCCCGGCACTCCAGCCGGTGCATAATGCAGGGAATCAGAACCACAGCCGCAGCATAAAAACCAATCAGATGGATCAGTCCGCAAAATAGTACCAGCAGAGCCATCATCACATAAACCTGCCGGTTGGCCGCAGTGCCCAGAATCACTTTTTCCACCGTCAGTTCCTTACGGTGGCATAACGTATAAACAGCTAAAACCAGGGCCGCGACGGTCAGCGCTAACCCCAGCAGGAAAGGCCAGAAACCGGGGCCGGGCCCCTGTTCCGTAATCTCCATGGGAAAGCCGGCAGATGCACCCATTATCGCTCCGCCAATAACCACACCCATCAAAAACACCACAAAATTGCACAATTTCATGGAAACCATACTATAACTCCCCGATTTGAAGAAGCCGTAGCGATATTGACATACCGCTGCGGCTTTTATAAAGGAAGTACGGATCATCTCTGCCGCACTTCTGAAACGGTTCTACTTTTTCAGGAATTTAGCGTACATCGCGTCGTCGTCCGCCATCATCTTATCACAGGCATCACCGATGATTGCCGTGGGATCAATACCCTGTTTCTTGAAATAATCCTTAAATTCCTTGCTGTTGCATACTTTTTCAGCAGCCTTGCGCAGCACATCCAACTTTTCCTTCGGCGTACCCTTCGGAGCTACCAGAGCAGCCCAGGCGCGGATTGCCATCGGATGGCCCAGTTCCTTAAATGTCGGAACCTTGGGATAGAATTCGCTGCGGGTATCCGCCATCACAGCCAGAATTTTCAGCGTGCCTGCATCAATCTGGCTCTTGAACACGCTGGGATCCGCCAGGGTCGCTTCGATATGTTTGCCTGCCAGAGCGGCCGCAATGTCGGCGCTTCCCTTCGGGTAAGGAACGTGTTTAAACTTTACGTCAAATTCCTTTTCAAAATTCAGCGCGGCAATATGCCAGATTGCGCCGGTGCCGGAGTTACCCATGGAAATTTTGCCGGAATTCTCTTTTGCATATTTTACAAACTCATCCAGCGTATTGTACGGCGCTTCCTTCGTAACAATCAGGGCAGCGGGGGCCGCAATGGGGGCACATACAGAAACAAACTCCCTGTTGGTCACGGTTGCTTTTCCCTGATGGGGGAACATAGCCAGTTCCACCGTCACCATGCCTAAAGTATGCCCGTCCGGTTTCGCCTTGGACAGTTCCACCATACCGGTGATACCGCCACCGTCCGGTTTATTTACGGGAACAAACTTGCTTCCCTTCAACTCCTTTTGCAGGAACGAAATCAGCCCGCGGGCACTGGTATCCGTACCGCCGCCCGGTGCTTTCGGAATAATGACAGTAATGTCGCCGTCTGCCGGATACGCTGCTTTCTTTTCCGTACTGCCACCACAGCCGGCCACACCTAAAAGCATCGCTGTCAGCATTAATAACGTTATAAGTTTCTTCATTGATCGTCCTCCCTTTTTGATTGATTTCAATACAATTTATTTTATCATATTCTGCAGTTGCCTGCTATATCAAACCGCGTCATGTTATCCTGAACTTACGGCATTGGGCGATTTCCTTCCAAGTCAGAAAGACAACAGCAATGTTTTCCCGGTTGTATGTGTAAGACACCCACAATCCGTTAAAGACGTACGTTAAGGACGGATAACTGAATTCGCCCTTCCCTTTTTCCAGCCGCAGGAACATCTCCCAGCGGCTGCCGTCTTCCCGGCCCATAAACAGAGCCAGCGGCGTACGGGCGCCCCAGTTGCCCCGCACCGGGTTGCAGGCCAGAAACAGCCGGCCGCCCGGCACACGGATCACATCAAATCCGCTGTTGTTATTGTACAGTTCCGTAGGCTGGGGGTCTGTCCAGTGTTTTCCTTCATCATCCGAAACGCTGCTGTAAATATAGCCTTCCGTGCTGCGCATATACATGTGCAGCCTGCCTTTGTCCTGCCAGAGGACCGGCTGGATCACGCCGCGCCCATTAAAGCTCTGGGCGCTGAGAGGCGGCAGTTCGGAAGCCGTTACCGGTTCCGTCTGCCCGTGTTCCCCTGCTTCCGGCATATTAAGCGCCAGCAGGTTCAGTCCCAGTAACGCGGTACGGTTCCAGGTGATGCCGTAATTATCGCTGTAATCGCAGAAGCACTGCCAGTCGCCCCGCTCAATGCTCCCCCCGGCGCAGATACGCCCGGAAGGAAGGAGGATGGGTTTTGTCCGCACCGGCCCACGGCCTCCGGTGGAGTCGCCCGGTACCAGCGGACGAGGATGTCCCCAATATACCGGGTCAGTCCGGCTCAGCATGACCATGGTCTTCCAGTCCGCTATTTTATTCCCGGTTTTGAAAAACAGCAGCACATGTTCGTGCTGGACCAGCAACACCGGGTTCCAGCATGCCTCCGGCATGTTCGTGATGCAGACCGGTTCCGTCCATTCACAGGATACCGCCAATGTTTCCTGCACACGGCCGTCATGGATATGCTCCCGGCCACTGTCCTGCTTTTTCTCTTTCACCGCAGTATAACGGGGCCTGCCTACAGAGAAATAGATCTCCGTATCCGCCGCGCCTTCCCGGCTGCCGCCGAACCAGACGCACAGCAGGGAACCGTTTGGCAGCGCCGTCAGACAGCTGCCGTGGCACATGGGTGTGGGCAATGTTTTGCATATCAGTTGTTTAAACAAAAAAGGTCACACCTTTCCTTGTTCATTGCTATTCCTATTTTACCATTTCATCTAAAAAATCGCAAAAAAATACAGGGCTTCGGAATAAAACCAAAGCCCCGGTTCACAAACTCAGGTATTAGCAAGGCAGTCCGTCTGCCCCTTTGAAAGAAACGGTTTGCCTGTAAGATACAGGCAGTTACTCCGTTTAAACACGGATCGCAACCGGTTCGTTATTTGTTTTTCTGATAGAACTCTTCCATGAACTGCGCCAGCGCCTCGCAGCCTGCCAGCGGCATGGCGTTGTAAATGGAAGCCCGGATACCGCCTACGCTGCGGTGCCCTTTCAGTCCGCCCAGCCCGCGCTGTTTGCCTTCCTCCACAAATTTTGCTTCCAGTTCTTTGGAAGGCAGGTTGAAGGTCACGTTCATGATGGAACGGCTGGCCTTTTCCGCCCGGCCTTTATAAAATTCCGGATACTTGTCCAGCAGCGCGTACAACAAAGCCGCTTTTTTCCGGTTCACGGCTTCCATAGCTGCCAGGCCGCCCTGTTTCTTCAGCCACTTTGCCACCTTGCCTACGATATAGATTGCAAATACCGGCGGCGTGTTGTACAGGGAATCCTTGTTCAGTATAGTTTCATAGTTCATCATGACGGGCAGCTTTTTGTCGCGGCCGGCCACGTAATCTTTCTTCGCAATGATCAGCACCACGCCGGCGGGCCCGATATTCTTCTGTGCCCCGCTGTAAATCAGGGAGAACTTTTCTACCGGGAAAGGACGGGACAGAATTTCCGAAGACATGTCCGCGATCAGGGGCACGTCTCCCGTTTCCGGATAGGCAAAATACTCCGTGCCTTCAATGGTATTGTTACCGGTAATGTGCAGGTATGCGCAGTTTTCCGGCAGCTTCACTTCTTCCGGACGGGGCACCCGGTCGTAGCCCCGGTCTTTGGAGCTGAACACCTTCACCGCCCTGCCCACTTTTTCCGCTTCTTCAAAGGCTTTGTCGGAGAAAGAACCGGTGTCGGCATACGCCGCCGTCATCCCTTCTTTCAAAAAGTTGCAGGGCACGCAGCTGAACTGCAGGCTGCCGCCGCCGCCCATAAAGAAGATGCCGTAATCGTCCGGCAGATTCAGCAAATCTTTTATATCCTGTTTGGTTTCTTCCAGCACTTTTTCAAAAGCAGGGCTGCGATGGCTGATTTCCAGGATGGACATCCCGGTATTGTTAAAATCCAGCAGTTCCGCCTGTACTTCTTCCAGTACTTCCAGAGGCAGGGCCGCAGGGCCCGCGTTAAAATTGAATATCCGGCTCACGTTGATTACTCCTTTTCAAAAAATTAACTTAATTACTGTAAATCTTCCAGCAGATGCACCACCATACCGTCTCTTAATTTGGGTTCAAACCAGGTGGACTTGGGCGGCATGATCTGGCCCGCGTCCGCAACGGACATGACTTCCTGCATCAGGGTGGGGTACATGGAGAAGGCCACGGCAAATTTGCCGCTGTCCACTTTACGTTCCAGTTCCTCCAGGCCCCGGATGCCGCCCACAAAACCAATACGGTCATCCGTGCGGGGGTCGCCGATTTTCAGGACCGGCGCCAGCAGATTGTTTTGAAGAATGGAAACATCTAATGCGGCAATCGTATCCTTCGGGTCAAAGGTACCCTCTTTGGCTCTCAGTTCATACCAGCGTCCCGCCAGATACATGCCGAAGGTGTGGCGCTTCTCCGGATGATACGCTTTGCGCATGGGCTTAATCAGGAACTTCTCTTCCACGGCCCGCATGAACGTGATTTCACTGTAACCGGCCAGATCGGCCACAACACGGTTGTAGTCCAGTATCTCCATCATGTTGTCGGGGAAGATGACGGCCTGGAAATACTCATATTCAGCATTCGCATCCTTTGCGCCCGCTTCCTTTTCCCTTTGGTCCGCCACGCGCATGGCGCCGGCGCAGCGATGATGGCCGTCCGCAATGTAAAACGCGGGCACCGCCTCAAAGAGACGGGTGATCTCCCGGATCTGCACCGGGTCGTCTACCACATACAGGGTATTGCGCACGCCGTCTTCGGCGATAAAGTTGATGACCGGTTCCCGCTCCGCCATCAACTTCAGAATGTACGAGCTGATTTCCGGACGCTGCCGGTAGGTCAGGAACACCGGACCTGTCTGGGCTTTTGTCACGGTAATGTGACGTACCCGGTCCAGCTCCTTTTCCGTGCGGGTCAGTTCGTGCCGGCGGATGGTGCCGTTGCGGTATTCTTCCACCGCTGCCGTTGCCACCAGTCCGATCTGGATATGCTGGTTCATCCGCTGCCGGTAAATATAAAAGCAGGGCGTCTTATCCTGTTTCATTTTGCCGCTGGTAACATAGCTGACCAGATTTTCCCTGGCCTTTGCGTAGACTTCATCACTGTAGGGGTCTGTACCTTCGGGCAGCGTGGCTTCCGATTTGGTTACTGTTAAAAAACTGAATGGATCCGCCGCGATTTTTGCGCGGGCTTCTTCCGTGTCCATTACGTCATAGGGCAGCGATGCGATTTTTGCCGCCAGTTCCAATTCCGGTCTCAATCCTCTGAAAGGTCTTACCGTTGCCATAGAAAAACCTCCTGTATAAAACTATAAACACTGTTCTCAGGAAAAGCATTCGCAAAACCGTGCATAATTATGCCATTTCCGATATTTTACTCATTTCTTTTCCCGATTTGTAGTTCATTATTATAATTAATATCTAATTATAGTAGTAAAAAGAGACGAATGTCAATATATGTTGTGTATCTTTCACAATTATGCTATGCTTTTTCACAAATCCGGTTTTGTATTTGTAAAAACTGAGACAAAATCAAATTTTATTTCCTGTACAGAATTGCAGAAAACAGGAACTCGCTATATAATTAAATATTATCACAGTTTTCAAAAGGACGGTTTTTACCTTGCATTTTAATAAAAAAGTGATCCAACGGGCCATGCCGATATATATCGGTTACCTGTTCCTGGGGCTGGCCTGCGGTATTTTGGGACAGCAGGCGCATATCGCTCCCATCGAAGCGTTTATCATGAGCATTTTGGCTTATTCGGGCAGCGGGCAGTTCATCTGCATCGCCATGCTGCTGGACAACGCCTCGCTGTTTTCCATCCTGGTTACCAATTTTATGGTGAGCCTGCGGTACATGTTCTTTTCCACAGCCATGTACCCCCACATTAAAAACTGCTCTCTTCCTTATTCGGTAATCTTCGCCCAGAACATTACCGACGAAACTTTCGCGGTAAACCTGGACAGTTTTAATAAGGATAAGGACTGGGATCCGCACCAGGGACTGGCATTAGGTTTTTCACCCTGTCTGGTCTGGGCCAGCGCCAACTTCATCGGCTGCACGGCGGCGGCCTGGCTGAACCCTCCCACTGAACTGGTTTCCTATATCCTGGTCGCCATGTTTTTAGGCATCTGGAGCAGTTACCTGCATGATACGGTGTTGCTGATCGCCGGGCTCCTGGGCGGCATTCTTTCTGTGCTTCTTTCCTTTGTGGTACCCTTTAAATTGCACATCGTGCTGGCCACGCTGATCGTTTCTGTGATTGCCTGCTGGCTGGAAGTAAAACATTCGAAAAAAGAAGAAGCTGACTCCTGATAATAAACAATTCAGTTTCTTTATTTACAAAGATTAACACTTGCCGGAAAACAACCGGCAGACTGGAGAATCTCAATGGATAACGAATCCTTATATATTTACGGCGCCACCCTGATGATGGTAATCGGCACCTTTTCCTGCCGGGAACTTCCCCTTCTTTTACTGCGGGGCCGTAAGCTGCCGGACTGGTTCAGCATCTGGCTGAAATACATCCCTACCGCGATTTTCGGCGCGCTGATTTTCCCCGACATATTCCTGAAGGACAATGCACTGAACTTTTCCCTGCAGAACTACGGTCTGTGGGCCACCATCTGCGCCTTCCCTGTCGTGTATAAAACACAGTCACTGCCGGTGGCTCTCGTGGCGGGGACGGTTTTCTTCTGCATTTTTAAATACCTAATTTAGCAAAAAATATTTTCTTTCAGAATTTCAAACTCCATGTTTGTCATAAATTTTATGGGGGTTTCATGATGTTTCCTGCAAGCAAAAAACAAATCAGTACAATTGCCGTTGCACTGATTTTTTCTTTTTATACGGCTGCAGCAACTGCCGCCCCTGTGGCGCCGACGGTTCGCGCCCCGGGCGCTTCTGCCGGAACGGTTCCCCGGCAAATTTCCGCGCAATCCACAGCAACCGCTCCCCAGCCTGCTGCGGAACCTGAGCAGGCATTGCAGTCCGCAACAGAAAAACCGGAAAGCACACCAGTGACAACAGCACCCGTTGAAACAACGCAGCCTGTCACTGTTTCGGCCGCCGCAACGGATACTGCGCCTGCTGCAAGTAAGCCGGTCACAACATCACAACCAAAAACAACTGAAGCAGTCAAATCAGCCGCAGCGCAGAAACAAAGTGCAACCGTCGTCCCCGGCCACCCTTTCCGCATCCAGAATAAAGAGGAGAATTACAACTCCCTGCTATCCAAGACGGCAACCCGGAAACTGGACGCCGCCCTGGCAGACATGATTGGCGGCTACGGGGAAAAAGT
Organism: Succiniclasticum ruminis DSM 9236; assembly: GCF_900112895.1. Classification (GTDB taxonomy): domain Bacteria; phylum Bacillota; class Negativicutes; order Acidaminococcales; family Acidaminococcaceae; genus Succiniclasticum; species Succiniclasticum ruminis. The sequence continues at coordinate 39,724 of NZ_FONL01000001.1, forward strand.
TCCGGGTCTGGCGGTCATCGTGTTCAAGAACGGCAAGGAAGTATACCGTAATATGATGGGCAACCGTTTCCTCAGTCCCCGGAACAAAAACTGGAACCTGCCCGTCACCTCCGAAAGCCGTTTCCGTGTTGCATCTATCTCTAAAATTTTTACTGCCGCAGGCTATATGAAACTGGTGGAAGAAGGCAAAATCAATCTTGACGAAGACGTGAGCCGTTACCTGGGCTTCACGCTGCGGAATCCGAACTATCCCAACAAGCCGATTACCTCCCGGATGCTTTTGTCCCACACTTCTTCCATCCGGGATTACCCCACACCTTATGTGCCTTTTAAAAGTAACGTCAAATCCTTTTTCACTTCAGCAGACTGCTGGACACGAGGCAAAGCTCCCGGTTCGTACTTCAGCTATTGCAACCTTAATTACGTGCTGCTGGCTACCATCACAGAAAAAGTGTCCGGCCAGCGTTTTGACAAATACATGACGAAGAACGTGCTGAGGCCTCTGGACATCAAAGGCAGCTTCAATCTCCGGGATTTTTCCTCTTCTGACCTGCAAAAAATGGGAACCCTGTACCGAAAGACAAAAGGAGAATCGGGCCGCTACTACGCCCAGATCGACGACCGGCCTATCGATTTACCAAGCGCTTCCCTGCTTTCCAGTTACCGCCCCGGAACCAATGCCGGCATCTTTTCTCCCCAGGGAGGACTGCGAATTTCTCCGGAAGAACTGGCTCACATGCTGGAGATGCTGCTGAATCAGGGGAAGTTCAAAGGAAAAGAACTCCTAAAACCCACTACGGTACAACTGATGGAAAAACCAGTGTGGAATTACAATCCGGCCCAACCTAACGGAAACATCGAAAACGACTCCATCGAAAGCTACGGCCTGGCCCTGCAATACTTCAGCGGCAACGGTTCCACCAGACCCGCCCCCAACCGGCCTGACTTTGACCTGGTTGGTCATCTGGGAGAAGCCTACGGTTTCATCGGCGGCCTCATGTGGCAGCCCGGCACAAAGAATGGATTCCTCTTCCTGCAGAACGGTTTCGCTACAGACTACAAACATAACAAAGGACGTTACAGTCGCAACTACCGCTGGGAAGAGAATTTCATGAAGACTATTATTGAAAATGTATTCCCGAAATAAAACGAATCCGGTCACTTAAGTGACCGGATTTTTTTCGCAACTTCAGGCGTGGCGCGGCTTTCGAGCCTGCTTTCTGTTAATATAATAAAGACAACGTCAAATATCTTGTTGTTCATTAACTTTCCATACCTGCGTTCTAACTGTATTATTCGGGAAAGCTGTCATTGCGCCGACCCGCCAATTTCGTTTTTTTCAGTTTCCATGTGTTATGTGTTACCAATGCTGCTGCCACAATCGTAACCATAAGCAGCATCCAGGGCTTCAGCATGGGACCGCCAAACAGGGTTGCAATACCCAGGGCAAAGGGCAACAGTACAAGATTACAGATACACACCTTTCGCACGTTGTCTTTAACGGTTTCCACGCAGGCGCGGCTCAACGTAAAGGTAGCCGCCACGTTGCACAGATCATTGTCGGTCAGTACCACCTGGGCTGCTTTCCACACGGTTTTGGTACCGCTGCCTACGGCAAATCCGAAGTCCGCGCACTCCAGCGCCGGGGCATCGTTGTCGCCATCGCCAACCACTGCCACCACTTCCCCGCCTTTGCGGAAAGTCTGTACCAGCTGCGCTTTATGGGTGGGCAGCAGTTCCGCCGCCACACGATCTGCGCCGGCCAGCCTGCCTAAATACAGACCGGCCCGTTTATTATCCCCGGTCATCACGGATGTGACAATGTTCATCTCTTTTAACCGGCGCATAGCTTCCGGCGTTTCTTTCCGAAGCTCATCGGAAAACCCGAAAATAGCATACAGGGTGCGCCCCACCGTCAGGTACCACACCGTCTTGCCCGCGTCGGACATCTGTTCCACGTACCCGTTGGTCTCCGCCGGAATCCGGGCATAGCGTTTAACAAATTCCAGGGAACCCAGCCGGATGTTTTCCTTGAAACAGCGGGCGCTGTGCCAGCCTTCCGGTGTGGACCGGACCTCTGTTACCAGAGGCAGTTTACATCCTTCCGCCGCCCCCCGCACTGCCGCAGCTTCCGGCAGTTCGCTGTCCTGCAGCATGGCTGCTGCCAGACTCAGCAGTCCGGGTTCAGAACCGTTGTTGAAGATATGGATATCCGTCAGCACCGGGTGCCCGATGGTCAGGGTTCCTGTTTTGTCAAAAATAATCAGCGATGTTTCGCCGGCATCCCCTAAAATGGTTCCATCCCGCAACAGGATGTTCTGCGCCGCCGCTTTCTGCACTGCGGTAAAGGCAGCTGTGCTGACAGCCGGCAGCAACAGTATCGGGCAGCAGCAGACAAAGATGGACACGGCAACCTGCCAGATGGGGAAAGTCGCTTTTCCGGTAAAGAAAAAGCTGAGGCAGGCCACAATAGACAACAGGATAGAGCTGCTCACCAACCACATAGAGGGCATATCCAGAAACTGTGGCAGGGGCGCCTTACACCAGCGATCCAGATAAACGCTTCCCAGCGCTGCCGTCACGCATACACCAATATAGAAAAGAAACAGCGGCGGCAGATTCCCGTATGGCTGCCCCAGCACAAGATGGACAGCAGTAAACAATCCGCCCGCCACGGCAGCAATGGTGCTGATGAGCAACAATACCTCCGCCGAAGGAATACGCTCCTGCAGATCCTGCAACGCCTGCTGGTAAAACTGACGGCCTGCGTAGAGTATGGGAACTAACAACACCAGTTGAAGCACGCCGCGTAAATTGACTGTATCATATGCTCCCGGCAAGTCAAACAGGCTGGCCCGGATACCGGCAGACGCCAGTAACGGCGCTACTTCTGTCCAAACCGCAATCACCAGCAACGGTATCAGACTCAGCAACGCCAGTTTTAACCGGGAAATTTGTCCGGCAACCGCACGTCCCTTTTGTTTAGGCCGCTGCCGACGTTTCGGCTGTGGTGTCGCGTCCTGCTCCGCAGCGTTAATAGACGCAGTGTCAACTTCCTGGACTGCGGAGGCTGGTTGTACTGATTCGTCCGTGCTTTTATTATTTATTTCATTCTCTGTTACGTTTTCTGATTTCATGCACACAAGACTCCGAAATTTAGTATCGTGATTCACTTCATACTAATCTTAACAAGGCAGACTTTTCTTGTCAATTTTGCTGATACGTTTCTTCGCATTTTGCTGTATAATGTAAGAAAGGAAAACAATTAAAGCGTGATGCATGTAATGTTTTCTAATGTCTCTCAATTTCACCAAAATCTGCACCAGAAACAGACAGATTATTCAATTTGTAAACAGCAATGCAGAAAGGAGTCTCACCATGGCAATCCTCGGCGCAGTTCAGGTCCCCCACCCGCCCCTCATCCTTCCCGAAGTGGGCCACGGGGAAGAAAAACGCATCCAGTCCACTATCGACGCATTTGAAGCCGCTGCGAAATTCATAGCAGATTTAAAACCGGACACGGTCATCATCTCCAGCCCCCATTCCATTTTGTACTCTGATTATTTCCATATTTCACCGGGCGCCTCAGCAAAAGGAACCATGGCCCAGTTCGGCGCGCCCCAGGTCAAGTTTACGGCAGCATATGACGAAGAACTAGTCCATGCTATTGACGCAGCTGCAAAACAGGAGGGCATCCCTGCCGGCACTTTGGGCAACCGGCAGCCGGAACTGGATCACGGAACCATGGTGCCCCTGTATTTCCTCGCCAAATACTGCAAAACCTGCAAAATCGTACGGCTGGCCCTTTCCGGTTTTTCCCTGAAAGAGCATTACCGGGTTGGCATGCTCATTGCGGAAACGGCAGAAAAGCTGAGCCGGAAGATTGCCTGGATTGCCAGCGGCGACCTGTCCCACAAACTTACAAAAAGCGGTCCTTACGGTTTTAACCCCGCAGGTCCGGAATACGATAAAAGAATTATGGACGTAATGGGAAGCGGCAACTTTGCCGAGCTGTTTTCCTTTAAAGATACGTTTCTGGAAGAAGCCGCCGAATGCGGTCACCGTTCTTTCGTTTTAATGGCCGGTGCCTTTGACGGGCTGGCAGTGAAAGCGGAAAAACTGAGCTATGAAGGACCCTTCGGCGTAGGGTACGGCGTCACCCTGTTCACCCCAACCGGCACAGATGAAAGCCGTCACTTCCTGAGCGCCTACGACACCATCCGGGGCAGGATGAAAGCAGAACGGCTGGCCAAAGAAGACGAGTACGTGAAACTGGCACGGGAAGTCATCGAGCATTACGTGAAAAGCAAAGGCGGCTACCTGCGTTCCCCACAGCATATTATCCCGGAGATGACGGCGCAGAAGGCCGGCGTGTTCGTTTCGCTAAAGATCCGCGGCGCATTGCGGGGCTGCATCGGCACCATCGGCCCCATGTACGACAACGTGGCGGAAGAGATTCGGCACAATGCCATTTCCGCCTGCAGCCGCGATCCCCGTTTTACCCCGGTGCTGCCCGATGAACTGGGAGAACTGGAATACAGCGTAGACGTGTTAGGACCCATGGAACCCATCAGCTCGCCGGCCCAGCTGGACGTAAAACGGTACGGCGTGCTGGTGACCAAAGGCAGTCGCAGCGGGTTGCTGCTGCCCAACCTGCCCGGCGTGGATACCATTGAGCAGCAAGTCGATATCGCCAAACAGAAAGCCGGCATCCGTCCGGAAGAAAGCGGCTGCCAGCTGCAGCGCTTTGAAGTGATACGGCATTTCTAGTCTTTTGTTAAGCAGATAACCAACCTGCAGATACCGCCTTCACATTGTAACTTTTACCGTTTTTACATGCAAGGAGTAACAATCATGTCATACACCTGTCCCTACTGTCACCACCACTGCACGCTGCAGGAAGGCAAGACCGGGTTCTGCCGCGCCCGCACACTGAAGGACGGAAAGAATGTCTGCGGCAATTATGGTTTTTTGACTTCGCTGGCGCTGGATCCGATAGAAAAGAAACCGCTGAACCGGTTTTATCCCGGAACGACGATTTTGTCTTTGGGAAGTTATGGCTGCAACCTGCGCTGTCCTTTCTGCCAGAATTTTTCCATTTCCCAAAACGGACGGGATGCCTTCCAGCCTGTTATCGCCAGACCGGAACAGATTGCGGCCAAAGCGCTGGAACTGAAAAACCGGAACAACATCGGCGTCGCCTTTACCTACAATGAGCCCCTGTTAAGCTGGGAATTTATCCGTGACACCGGTGAACTTGTACATAGCAAAGGACAAAAAAACGTAGTGGTCACCAACGGGAACTTTTCTGTAGAAATCGCAAAGAGTCTTGGAGGCATTGTGGACGCCTACAACATTGACCTGAAAGGCTTTACACCGGAATGGTACAAAAAGCTGGGCGGCGACCTGGAAATGGTAAAAGCTTTCATTACGGAAGCATGCAAAACTGCCCATGTAGAACTGACTACGCTGATCGTACCCAAAGAGAATGACAGCCCGGAAGAAATGGAAGCCATCGCCCAATGGATCGCCGGACTTTCGCCGGACATTCCGCTGCACGTAAGCAAATTCTTCCCCCGCTGGAACATGGTGGACAGAAATGAAACGCCTGCTGCCCGGGTATACCGGTTGGCAGATGTAGCACGCAACTATTTAAAATACGTTTATACGGGAAATTGTTGAAACTCTACATTAAATAAAATAGTGAAGAAAAAGAAAAAGCCTGCGCAAAACATCATGAACGGTTTTGCGCAGGTTTTGCTTTTTATATCTTATCTTTTCTCCATAATCTTTCCATCTCTGTACGCCTTCAGCAGATCTGTCAAATCCGAGATTTGCTGTTTTAAATTCTGGCCGTTATCCGTGTCGCCAATCATCACCCGCTTGGGTTCCATCTCCACCTGGGTGGTGACGGAGTCGATGTCCGCGTTGGTAGTAAGCACGTGTTCAATATCCTGGAAGGGGTAATGGGCTTTGATGCGGATGCCGTGGGAATTGAAAATCAGCGTGTAACCCGCGATGCCGGTGGATTTCTGATAGGCTTTGCAGAAACCGCCGTCAATGCAGATTTCCTTGCCACCGGCACGAACCGGTGTATCCCCCTTGGCTACCTTTACCGGTGTGTGGCCGTTAATGATGTGAGACTGGGGTGAATCCAGACCGAATTCATGTAGTACCTTTTCGCAGATTTCTTTCTTCCGGTGCAGTTTGTAGTAAGGATCCTGTGGCTCCGGCCAGGTGCTTTCGTCGTCGATATAGCTGCGTTCAAAGGTCTTGATAGTACGCCCGGTCACCGGGGAATCGGGATGGATCCACATAAACCAGAAGAAATCCTGGTCTTCCAGCTTACGCCGCCTGTAGCAGACGCGGCACAGGTGATCCACCCAGTCCATATAGGCGCGGCCTTTCAGGGTTTTACCCCACAGGGTAACGTCCCGGAAATTGCCTTCCTCGTCCATGGGCAGACCGCCATGGAACATAAGGTTGCCGTTCATGACTTTGTACAGTGACCCGTGGCTGAAGAAGAAATCCATATGCCGCTGCAGGGCTTCGCTGTTCATGAAATCCCACTGCCAGTCTTCAATAATCTTCTCTTCTTCCGGGGAATACTCATAGGGATGCTCCGGATCATAGGTGGGAAAGTCTGTGGTATTCATTTCATACTGCGCACCGTCCGACAGCGTGGCAATTCCTTTCACCGGATCGATTTTGTCGAAGAGCAGCCGGTCTTCCATTTTAAACTCCGGATGGCGCAGCATGGCCTGTCCTTCCGCTTTGAACAGCATCACGTTGATAGCCTTCACTAATGCGTTCTTGCTTTCATCCTTACGGTAATTTTCCGCGGAAAAGACCACAAAATCCCGCATACTGATGCCATACCCGTTTTCCAGGATTTCCCAGTTGTTATAGCGCACGTTATTACGGATCACGTTGATGATGCAGGGGATACTGCCGGCCGCTGCCCCCATCCACAGCACATCGTGGTTACCCCACTGCACATCCACGGAATGGTGCACCATCAGCCGGTCCATAATTTTATGGGCATAGGGACCGCGGTCATAGATGTCGCCTACGATATGCAGGTGATCCACCGCCAGCCGTTTAATCAGATAGGTCAGCGCATAAACGAAGGGCCGGAAACTGCCGGTTTCCCAAATCGTATCCAAAATTTTGGCATGGTACACGTACCGGTTCTGATCTTCATCCGGCAACGCGTGCAGCAATTCGTCCAGCACATAACGGAAGCCTTCCGGCATGGCCTTACGTACCTTGGAGCGGGTGTACTTGGAAGACAGCAGGCGGGCCAGCCGCAACAGCCGGCGCAGGGTCATTTTCGCCCAGGTTTCCGTTATCGGATTATCTTTGTCCATCATGTCCAGTTTTTCTTTGGGGTAATAAATCAGGGTACAGAGGTTTTTGCGGTCCCGGTCGTTCATGGTTTCAGTGAACAGCATATCCACTTTTTCCCGGATGACACCGGAGCTGTTGTTTAAAATATGATAAAAGGCTTCGTATTCCCCATGCAGGTCGCTCATAAAATGCTCCGTGCCCTTGGGCAGGTTGATGATGGCCTGCAAATTGATGATTTCCGTAATCGTCGCCTCCTGGGTGGGAAACTCCCGCGCCAGCAGTTCCAGATATTTTCTGTGTTCCTCTGTCCGGTTCTTACTTTCCATAATACTTCGCCCCACCTTTCACAAAACGTTCAGCCCCTTCTCCCGGCGCCTTCAGGATTATCGTATCGTTACGCCGGCACACCTACGGAGCAAGATAAATTGAGTACAACGTAATTTTCACTTTATTATATATATTATACATTAAATCATACTATTTGTGCTACATATTTTTGCAGTTTTCAGAGAAAAGAAAGTCTCCTTAAAACCGTAACCGGTATAAAAACCGTAGAAAAGGAAAAACCGGATGCGCATTCATCCTGCATCCGGTTTTTTATTGTGACCTACTTACTTTCATTACCGAGGGCTTCAACCCGTTTAGCCAGACGATCCAGCACCGTGCCCTGTTTGATAGGCTGCGGATTATATTTCAGCTGGTCATACGATTTGATTGTTTTCAGATTCTCGTCCTGCACCGCGCCCTTTTCCATATAAGCAGTGTAATCGTCATAATTAATACCGTATCTGACAAACACATAGTGCATACCTTTGCCCAATGCGTCGTCTACCCAGGTGTACGTGCACACCCAAACTTTCTTTTCATTCCTGTCGGGAACTTTTTCTACACTTGTGTAATCAAAAAACGTTCCCTGATAATCCGTAGAACTGAGCCACAACCACTTACTCTGATCCAGTTTGCAATAGTTGGAAACCGGTTCCGCGCTGCACACGGATGTAAACAATGCAACCAGCAACGCACACAGAACAAATATCTTTTTCATTGTCATCCCTCCAGGAGTCTTTAGCTTACTAATATATTATAACACAACAAGCAAAAAAAGAAATTATTTTATATCCAATATGCTCAGGACTTTGTCCCAATCACCCTGTAGCAAAGACCCGCGCTGGCCAGCAGCATGGCCGCCGCCAGGAAAAACAGCACGGGAATACCGAAGCGTTCTGCAATAAATCCCCCAAAAATAGCGCCGGAGCTCATGCCCACAAACTGGAAAGACTGATTGATGCCGTACATGCGGCCCAGGAATTCCTGGGGAACAAACTCTTTGATAAGGTGGTTGACAGAAGGCATAAGCCCCGCCACCGCGATACCGTGGATAAAGCGTAAAACACCTAACTGCCAGGGAGCCGTAACAAAAGCCTGGGGAACTGCCACAACACAAGCTGTCAGAAGTGCACAGAATAAAACTTTCTGGGCCCCGATCCGGTCAGAAAGGGAACCCAGACGCGAGCCGAACAGAGCGCTGGCAAACCCGGCGCTGGAAAAGACCGCTCCGGAGATCAGAGCGATGTGGTCTGACCGCGGGGCCAGCCCCGCAATATAAACCGTAAGAATCGGCTGGATGCACATCAGAGAAAACTGAAAGGTAAATGTAGTCACAAAAACTCCGTACAACGCCGAAGGCCGCGGCAGGGAAGCAAAGGCCTCCCGGTTGGAAGTTTTCACTGCCGATGCACCGGCAGCTTTGCGGCTCTCATGTATACCCATAATAGCAAGGCTGCTCAGCAGACAGAGCGATGCCACCACAAAATAGGTGTGGCGGTAGCCCACAGTTTCCGCCAGCCAGCCACCCAGCAGGGGACCGAGCAACGCTCCGCTGATCTGACCGGTATAAAACACGCCTAAAGCCCAGCCCGCCCGGTGGACCGGCGATTCTGAAGAAACGAGAGGAATCGCGGTAGCAAGGAACCCGCTCAGGGCTCCCTGCATAAGGCGCAACACGACCAAATGATACACATTTTGCGCCATGCCCATGCCGAAATTGATGACGGCCAGCCAGATGACGGCCCGCAGGCACATAATCTTCCGTCCGAACCGGTCAGAAAGCCTGCCCCAGATAGGCGAAAAGATGGACAGCGTGACAAAATTCATGGCAAAGATGATACCGGCCCAACGCGCTACCTCACCCGGATCTTCCACACCCAGCGAACGGATATACAGCGGCAGCATGGGCGCCAGCTGGCTCATGCCCAGCGACGTGATGAATGCCGCCAGCGTGCAGATATATACGTTACGTTTCCACTGTTCCATACAGTAACACTTCCTGAAAACTCATCCGTTGCAAAAAAGTATTTTCTGCATTTAAATTATATCACTGTGGCTTTCTTTTGTGTATGCACGGCAGCAACACTTATAAAAAACACCGGACGTTCCATCGGAAGGAACTGTCCGGTGTAATTTTTCATTGTCAGTTTCTCAAATTATTATTTTGCTGGTGCGTTCTTCTGCGGTTCAATCGGCGTTACCTGGAACGCTGTTACTTTCGGTGCACCGTTTTCTTCAACAAATGAAACAAAAATCCTTGCGAATTTATCCCTTGATACGGTTCCAAAATACACCAGTTCATCTACTCCGCTGTAACCTTTTTGCAAATCGTATTGCTTATTCAGGAGAACCAGATTTGCATTTTTGATTGTGCCAATCTGTTTCTTGACCCCGTCCTGGACAGCCTTGAAATTCTCTGCCGTAAGTTTCTCTTTTAACGCCTTGCTAAAGCTTTTGCTGACCTGCGCATAGGTCGCCTCGCCGCCGGTAAGTGCTGCTACCAAAGCATCCGCAGCTTTTTCCTCAGCATTGAACCGGCCTGCTGCACCTGCTGCAAAGCAACTGGCGCTAATGGATAATGATAACAGCAACATCATTAACATCTTTTTCATCTTACCTAATCCTCCAATTAAAAAATATTGTTATTATAACATATGCCTTTTAACAGTATCAGAAGATAATTTTTCTGAACTGTTAAATGAACTGGTGCGCAGAGTGGGGCTCGAACCCACGACCTCCGCCATGTCAAGACGGCACTCTAACCAGCTGAGCTATCCGCGCAACATTACAAAATTATTATACAACAAATAAAAGATCCCTGCAACCTTTTGATTGCAGGGAAAAGTTTTGTAACTCGCAGCAATTAACGCTTGCTGTACTGGGAAGCCTTGCGGGCTTTCTTCAGGCCATATTTGCGACGTTCCTTTTCGCGGGGGTCGCGAGTCATCAGGCCTGCTTTTTTCAATGCCGGACGATATTCTTCGTCAACTTTGCACAGAGCACGGCTGATGCCGTGACGGATAGCACCGGCCTGGCCGGAGATACCGCCGCCGATTACGTTAACAAGAATGTCGTATTTATCTTTGGTTTCAGTCAGTTCCAAAGGCTGGTTTACAATCAGCTTCAGGGTTTCCAGACCAAAATAATCGTTCATTTCGCGGCCGTTAATGACCACTTTGCCTTCACCCGGTACCAGGCGGACACGGGCAACGGAAGATTTGCGACGGCCGGTCGCGCTGTATACTACTTCTGCCATGATGTTTTCCTCCTCCTGATTACCGTACGTTGATTTCTAATACTTCGGGCTGCTGCGCTGCATGGGGATGTTCCGGACCAGCGTATACGTGCAGTTTCTTGTAAATCTGGTCGCCCAGACGGTTTTTCGGAATCATGCCGCGTACTGCGATTTCAACCATGCGGACCGGATTATTGGCCAGCATGTCTTTTGCCAGTACAAAACGGTCGCCGCCCAGATAACCGGTATGATGGAAATAGGTCTTCTGGGTCAGTTTTTTGCCGGTCAGCACTACTTTGTCAGCGTTTACGATGATTACATTGTCGCCGGTATCCATATGCGGGGTAAAGGTAGGTTTGTGTTTACCACGCAGGACTTTGGCAACTTCCGCAGCCAGACGGCCCAGCGTTTTATCAGTGGCGTCCACCACGAACCATTTCCGTTCGATGTTGGACGGGTTTGCCATGAAAGATTTCATTTCAATATCCCTCCCAGGATTATTTCTTGAAGTATTTACATAATAATGAAAAAACGTGAATGTGATGATGAGTCATTGCATTCCCTGCATCGGGGCTAATCGAATTCGGGACGCAAAATCACGTAAATATATTTTAATCACTTTTTATGTGTTTGTCAACAGGATAGAGAGTATTTTTATAAAAATTTTAAAGGAAAAGACATCGCAAAAACGTTCACGATTGCTATTTCATGAATTCATGTGCCTGTGGCTTCGAAACTCAGGCTTCGCCTTCAGACAGTCTCGCCACGACGGCACGTTTCATTTCATGAAATGACGCAATCGTTCCCTATGTTTTTCTCATGCCTTTTCCTTTAATCTTTATATAATTCGTATTCAACTCTTGCCAGATACAGTCCCTGCGCCGGTGCCGGAGAGTTTTCAAATTCTCCCCGTTTTTGGGTCAGCTCTTCTGCCATCGCCTGAGGCGGTTTTTTCCCCAGCCCAATCTGCACCATGGACCAGACTAAATTGCGTACCATATGATATACAAAGCCGTTGCCTGCAATATGATAGACCAGCGTACCGTCCGCTTCCGTTTCCCAACAGGACCTGTAAATCGTTTTAACGGGAGATACCTGCGTGCTTCCGGTGCTTTGGAAACCGCTGAAATCATGCCGGCCGAGGAGCAATTCCGCTGCTTCATTCATTTTATTCATGTCCGGTTTCTCTTTCATCTGCCACACATAGTTGCATGTAAACGGATCCGGTTCCGGCGTGAAGCGGATCCGGTATTCGTATTCTTTCCGGCGGGCATCTTTACGTGCATTAAAACCGGGCCGCGCTTCTTCTGCACGCAACACCCGTATATCCTCCGGCAGGATGCTGTTCAGAGCCCGCGGCATGTTCGCCGTTGGAATCGTTCCCTCTGTAGAAAAGGAAACCACCTGGCAGCGGGCATGCACTCCCGCATCTGTCCGGCCGCTTCCGGTAACGGTTACGGGTTCGCCGCAAACACGCGCCAGTTTTTCTTCCAGTTCCTGTTGTATGGTTTTTTCTTTCGCCTGCCGCTGGAAACCGGAGTAATTGCTTCCGTCGTAGCAGACAGTAAGTTTAATCGTTCGTTTCATTCTGCATCCTGATTCTTCGCAAAGAGTGCCGCAAAACAGTTCGGGAATTATCGTTTTTATAATCGCTGGTCAACACACAACAGCAAAACACGTTTAAACCAGTTTCGGCCCCCAGCGCAGAAACGCCAGCAGCCCGATCATGGCAAAAGCAAACACAAACGCCATCACGTCACCGGAACGGTAGGCCAGCTGATGCATCCGCGTCCGTCCTTCCCCACCCCGGTAGCAGCGGGCTTCCATGGCAACGGCCAGGTCGTCCGCCCGGCGGAAAGCGCTGATGAACAGTGGCACTAAAATCGGCAGCATGTTTTTTGCCCGGACCAGCAGGTTACCGCCGGAAAAATCCGCGCCCCGCGCCGTCTGCGCTTTGATGATACGATCCGTTTCTTCCATTAAAGTAGGTATAAAGCGCAGCGCGATGGTCATCATCATGGCCAGTTCGTGGGCCGGCACGCCGACGACACGGAAAGGACGCAGCAGCGCTTCGATACCGTCCGTCAGTACAATAGGCGAAGTGGTAAAGGTCAATATGGAAGAAATCATCAGCAAAAGGATCAGGCGCATGGCCATCTGAACACCCAGCTGCAATCCTTCTTCCGTAACTTTTATAAATTTCCACTGATATAATACGTGTTCGCCCTGCCCCATGACCGCATGAAGCACCAGTGTCAGCACAATGATAAACAACAGTGGCTTTACAGATTTCAGCACCAGCATGAAAGGCAGGCCTGAAACCAGGATGATAAACAGCACCATGGCACAGAGCGCTGCGTAACCGATCGCCGTGTTGGCCAGAAACACAGCCACGATCAGGAGCAGCGTTGAGAGAATTTTAGTCCGGGGGTCAAGGCGGTGAATAAAGCTATTGCCCGGATAATATTGGCCCAGCGTTATATCCAGCATCTATTTCAGCCCCTTCCTGCGTTTCACTTCCGCCAGCAGCAGTTTCGCATCGGTGATCTCATGCGGCAGGCGAAGGCCTTTCGCCCGCAGCGCATCTGCCAGCTTATAGACTTCGGGAACGTCCATCCCCACCTCCAGCAACCGGTTCTTTTCTTTCAGAAATATTTCTCCCGGTCTGCCGTCAAGAATAATCTGTCCCTTATTGATCACCAGCAGCCGTTTGGCATATTTCGCCGCGTCTTCCATGCTGTGGGTCACCATGATGATAGCGATGCCCCGCTTTTTGTATAGTGCCATGATTTCCGCAAAAACAGCCCTGCGGGAACCCGGATCCAGTCCGGCTGAGGGTTCGTCCAGAATCAGGTAGTCCGGATTCATCGCCACTACCCCCGCGATGGCGACACGCCGCATCTGTCCGCCGGACAGGGAAAAAGGCGAGCGATGGGCATAGGTTTCAAAATCCAGGCCGACAAACTTCATGGCTTCTTTAACACGGGCATCCATTTCGTCGTTGTCCAGTCCCAGATTCCGGGGACCAAAAGCAACGTCTTCGTACACAGTCTCCGCAAATAACTGGTGTTCCGGATATTGGAACACCATGCCGATGCGGCCCCGCGCCTGCTTGGCTTCCTGCGTTTTGCCGGACAGGTCAGTGCCGTCCAGCGATGCCGTCCCTTTTAAGGGATGCAGCAGGCCGTTCAAATTTTGTACCAATGTGGATTTGCCGCTGCCGGTGTGCCCGATGACGGCTACAAATTCACCTTTATCAATTTCGAGGGAAACATCCTTCAGCGCTTCCTTTTCATAAGGTGTCCCCGGCATATATACATAAGAGACATGTTCCAGTTTAATTGACACGATAACCGTTCCTTACTGCTTACCTGTATTTTTCAATCAGCACAAGCTGCTTGCCTTCATTGTATAAACTAAATCGCTACCCCAATAATGCGTTAATCGCTAAATTTCACGCAAGAGCCGCAGCCAGTTCTTCGTTGGTAATAATACCAGGGGGCAGCTTCGCGCCGCTTTTGCGAAGTTCAAAAGCAAATTTTGCGGCCAGGGGAGCTTCCAACCCCAGTTTTTCCAGCTCATCCACCTGCGAGAACACTTCTTTTGGGGTTCCCTGGAATTCAACCTTTCCTTTACTCATCACGATGACACGGTCAGCCAGCAAAGCCTCTGTCATAAAATGCGTAATATAAACTACAGTGATACGCTTTTCCCTGTTCAGTTTACGCATCGTGTTAAGAATCTCTTTCCGGCCTTTCGGATCCAGCATAGCCGTAGGTTCATCCAAAACAATGCAGTTAGAACCCAACGCCAGGGTTCCGGCGATGGCTACCCGCTGCTTCTGGCCACCTGACAAAAGGTGCGGGGCGTGCTCACGGTAATCCAGCATATCCACCGCCCGCAAGGCATCTTCCACTCTTTTCTTCAGTTCCTCCGTGGGAACGCCGATATTTTCCGGTCCGAAAGCCACGTCTTCTTCCACTATGGCCGCCACGATCTGGTTGTCCGGATTCTGGAACACCATGCCAGTGTCCTGACGGATCCGCCACAAATTGTTTTCATCCAGCGTGTCCAGCCCATGGACTTTCACACTGCCCTCCGTAGGAAGAAGCAATGCGTTGAAATGACGGGCCAGCGTGCTTTTTCCGCTTCCGTTGGCGCCGATAACCGCCACAAATTCTCCCGGCCGGATTTGAATCTCAATTCCGTCCAGCGCCGTGACCTGATTATTATCAGCGTCTATATAAACATGTTTAAGCCCCTGGGTTTCAATTACCGGCTCCATAGTTCCCCCTGATATCGTAACAGAATATCCTTCCTATAAGACAGTATTTCATTTAGTTATAACCCTGTATACGGACAGGTTTCTTCTATAATAAACACGTATATTATAACTTTACTCCCGACAATCGTCAACCCGATTTGTCGTATGAGTTAACAAATTTATTTCATGTAAGGGAAGAGAATTCTCATAGCTCAAAAATCAACCATTATAAAAAGCGCTGCAACCGGTAAGGCGTTGCAGCACTTTCTTTGCGAAGATTTTTCCATTACTAATAATAAAAACTGCTTACCTTATTTCAGATAAGCAGTTTTCTATTGAATTATCTCTTCCGAATCTTACAGAAGTTCAATAATCGCCATTTCGGCTGCGTCGCCGCGACGAGGACCAACCCGGTAGATACGGGTGAAGCCGCCCTGTCTTTCCTTGTATTTCGGAGCCAGTTCGTCAAACAGTTTTCTGGTAGCGGTTTCGTCTACCAAAGTGGCCAGCACCTGACGGCGTGCATGTAAGTCACCAACTTTAGCCAGGGTAATCAGCTTTGCCACATTCTTGCTGGTCTCTTTTGCTTTTGTGATGGTGGTCTCAATTCTGCCATTCATGATTAAGGCGCTGGACAGACTGCGGAACAGAGCTTTACGGTTACCGGACGCGCGGTTTAATTTTCTGTATGCCATTTTCCGTCCCCCTTATTATTCTTGATCGTCCTTACGCAAGGACAGTTGTAAATCAACTAACTTTTTAATAATTTCTTCTAAAGACTTGGTACCCAGGTTACGGACCTTCTTCAAATCGTCTTCCGATTTGTTGATCAGGTCACCTACTGTATTGATACCGGCACGGCGCAGGCAGTTGTTGCTGCGCACAGACAAATCCATTTCTTCAATCGACATGGACAGTTTCGGATCCGGTTGTGCAACTTCCGGATCATTCGCCGCCGGTTCTGCAACCGGAACAGATTTCTGTTCAACAACTGTGCCGTTTTGGAAGAGATTCAGATAATCAATCAAAATCCCTGACGCACGGCTGATGGCATCTTCCGGATTGATGCTGCCATCGGTCCATACTTCCAGTGTCAGTTTGTCATAATCAGTCACGTTGCCTACACGGGTATCGGTCACGCCGAATTTGACGCGGGTAATCGGGGAATAGATGCTGTCGACGGGAATCCAGCCGATCCCCATATCATCCCTTTTATTTTTATCACCGGGAACATACCCCCTGCCAAAATCGACATAGATATCGATTTTCAGGCTGGCGTCTTTATCCAGTGTCGCAATATGCAATTCGGGATTCAGGATTTCAACATCACTGTCGGGTTCAATGTCTGCAGCCGTAATTTCCTGTTCGCCTGCCACATCGATGTGCAGAATCTTCATCTCATTTTCCGGAGAATGCAGCTTCATGCAAAGCCCTTTGATGTTCAGGATGATGTCCGCTACGTCCTCCCGGATACCGGGAATCGTTGTAAACTCGTGCAGTACCTTCGTCCCCTCACCATATTCGATCATAACGCCGATTACTGCCGCCCCTTTCAGGGAAGATAACAGAACCCGGCGCAAGCTGTTCCCTAACGTAATACCGTAGCCACGTTCCAAAGGCTCCCATACAAACTTACCATAGCGTCTGTCTTCAGAAACCTCAGATGTAACCAATTTCGGGTCAATAATATCAATCATGCGGAAAGCCTCCTTCTCTCGCGTATTACCACAATACGCCAACTGGTTGGTGGCAAAAGATGCTCATCATTACTTGGAGTACAGTTCGACGATGGACTGTTCCACTACCGGAACATCAATTTCCTCACGAGTCGGGAAACGGTCAACTTTTGCGCATAATGCTTCAGCGTTCACAACAAGCCAGGCCGGAGCGGTAACAGCGGCCAGCTTTTCGTTCATGCCTTTGAAATAAGCCTTGCTGCGGCTGTTCTCGATTACAGAGATTTCATTGCCTGCTTTAATCAGCGCAGAAGGAATATCAACCCGTTTGCCGTTTACGGCGATATGGCCGTGGGTAACAAGCTGACGGGCCTGGCGGCGGGTCGTTGCCAGTCCCATACGGTATACTACGTTGTCCAGCCTTCTTTCCAGTAACAGCAACAGGTTTTCACCGGTGATGCCGGGCATCTTTTTCGCTTTTTCGTAGTACAGGCGGAACTGTTTTTCCAGTACGCCGTAAATGAATTTAGCTTTCTGTTTTTCTTTTAACTGGGCGCCATATTCGCTCACTTTACGGTTCGCATGATGGGGCTGACGGAAAGAACTTTTGGCCAGGCCGACAACAGCGGGTTCCAGACCCAGCGAACGGCAGCGTTTCAGAGCAGGTACTCTATCAATTGCCATCTGTGTTTTACACCTCCTGCAGTAATTATACTCTACGACGTTTCGGCGGGCGGCAGCCGTTATGCGGAATCGGAGTTACGTCTTTAATGGAGTTAACTTCGAGACCGGTAGCCTGTAAAGCGCGGATTGCAGCTTCACGGCCGGCGCCGGGGCCTTTAACATATACTTCAACGGTTTTCATGCCATGTTCCATTGCGGCTTTGGTAGCTGTTTCAGCTGCCATCTGCGCCGCAAAGGGCGTGCTTTTGCGACTGCCGCGGAAGCCCATTTCGCCGGCAGAAGCCCAGCTGATTACGTTGCCGTTCAAATCAGTAATCGTAACCAGCGTGTTGTTAAAAGTGGATTTAATATGCGCAGCGCCGGCAACGACGTTTTTGCTTACTTTCTTTTTGTTGCGAACTACTTTTTTTCCTGCCACTTCTTTTTTACCCTCCTCTACTGATTACTTCTTACCCTGACCCTTTTTGGGACCCTTGCGGGTACGGGCGTTGTTTTTGGTATTCTGACCGCGTACGGGCAGACCAGCGCGATGTCTTCTGCCACGGTAGCTGCCAATTTCTACCAGACGTTTGATGTTGAGGGATTCCTCACGACGGAGGTCGCCTTCCACCTTGTAATCTCTGTCCACAACTTCACGAATTTTAGCAACTTCACTTTCGGTCAGGTCGCGGACACGGGTATCGGGGTTGATACCGGTCTTTGCCAGGATCTCACGGGATAAGGTAAGACCGATACCGAAAATATAGGGCAACGCGTATTCTACACGCTTATCATTCGGTAAATCGACACCAGCAATACGTGCCATTCAAGTGTACCTCCTTCTTAACCTTGTCTTTGTTTATGTTTAGGATTTTCGCAAATAACCATAACGCGGCCTTTGCGTTTGATAATTTTGCATTTTTCGCAAATACGTTTTACAGACGGTCTGACTTTCATTTTCTACCTCCTCAGTGTCTGTGCCGGTTTATTTATACCGGTAGGTAATTCTTCCACGGTTCAAATCATAAGGTGTCAGTTCCACTGTCACTCTGTCGCCGGGTAAAATTTTGATGAAGTTCATACGGATCTTGCCCGAAATATGCGCCAGTATCTCATGATTATTCTGTAATTTTACCTTGAACATAGCGTTGGGAAGCGATTCCAAAATCGTGCCTTCCACTTCGATTACATCCTGCTTTGACACAGATCCTTACCTCCCTGCCCGCTTTTCAAGGCTTGCCTTTACATCGGCATAAACTTTGTCGATAGCCTGCGTTCCGTCAATTTCCAGATAAACGCCCTGCTTCTTATAGTATTCGATCAGGGGTTCCGTCTGGGAATGATATGCCTTCAGGCGGTTTTTAACAGTCTCTTCTTTATCATCGTCACGCTGATAAAGGCTGCCGCTGCATTTATCGCAGACACCATCCACTTTCGTGGGATTGAAGGAAACATGGTAGGTTGCGCCGCAGGCCTTGCAGATGCGCCGCCCCGTTACACGGGCTACCAGTTCGCCATCCGGTACGACAATATTTACTACGCCGGTCAGTTTGATCCCAAGATCGTTCAGGATACCATCCAGTGCAACAGCCTGTTCTTCCGTACGGGGAAACCCGTCTAAAATGAAACCTTTTGCACATTCCGGTTTAGACAAACCTTCCCGTACAATTCCGATTGTTACAACATCCGGTACCAGTCCGCCGGCATCCATGTATCTTTTTGCTTCTTTGCCCAGCTCCGTGCCCTGCTTTACAGCAGCCCGGAACATATCCCCGGTAGAAATGTGGGGAATTTTATACGAATCGACAAGCTTTTCAGCCTGAGTACCTTTTCCGGCACCAGGAGGTCCCATTAAAAGAATGTACATCTGTTCATCCTCCTTTACTTCATAAAGCCCTGGTAATGACGTACCAAAGCCAACGACTCAATCTGTTTCATTGTATCCAATGCGACACCGACGACGATCAGCAGGGATGTGCCGCCGATGTAAATACCCTCGATACCGGTCAGGTACACGATAATATGCGGCATCATGGCTATCAGGGCCAGGAATATGGCGCCGGACAGAGTAATGCGCGTCATAACGTTATCCAGATAATCGGTAGTCGGTTTACCGGGCCGCAGCCCGGGGATAAACCCGCCCATCTTCTTGATATTTTCGCTCATGTTCTTGATATCCAGCGTTACCGCGGTATAGAAGAACGTGAAGAATATAATCAGGATGATATACAATGCAGTTTGCAGCGGCGTGCCCCAAGCAAAATACCCTGCAATTTTCTGTACCCAGGGTACTTTCACAAACTGTCCGATCGTAGCCGGAAGCATCAGGAGAGACGAAGCGAAGATAATGGGGATTACGCCTGCCTGGTTTACCTTTAAAGGAATGTAACTGCTGTGACCACCATACATCTTACGACCCACGATACGTTTCGAATACTGCACGGGAATCTTGCGGACGCCCTGGGAAATCGCAACAACGAAAACGACCATGGCCAGTGCAATGAGCAGGAACAGGATAACATTCAGGATGTTAATCGTACCCACATTCAGATATTTCGCCAGCGTGGAGATTCCGTCCGGAAGGCGGGATACGATACCCGCAAAGATGATCAGGGAGATACCGTTGCCGATACCTTTCTGCGTGATTTCCTCACCGATCCACATCAGCAGGCAGGTACCTGCCGTTAAGGATACGACTATCATCAATACCGAGAACACGTTCGGGTTATTGATGGCGGACCGCAGACCGAAGGCCATACCAAAGCCCTGGACAGCAGCAAGGACCACTGTAAGGTAACGGGTTACCTTATTGATTTTCTTGTAACCTTCCTGCCCTTCCTTGGACCATTCTTCCAGTGTGGGAATGACCACTTTCAACAGCTGCAAAATAATGGACGCGTTGATGTATGGGGTAATACTCATTGCAAAAATGGAGAATTTGCTCAGGGCGCCGCCGGAAAATAAATCCAGCAGGCCGAACAGATTTCCATTGTTAAATAACTGTTCAATCATCGCGGCGTTGACACCGGGAACCGGGATATGGGTTCCCAGACGGAACACCGCGAACATCACCAGGGTGAAGATGACTCTCCGCCTCAGTTCAGGGACCCGAAGAACATTAGCTAAAGCAGCTAACATTATCAGATCACCTCTACTTTTCCGCCGGCAGCTGTAATCTTCTCTTCAGCAGTCTTGCTGAAGCCGTTTGCCTGTACCGTCAGTTTTTTAGTCAGCTCGCCGCCGCCTAAAATACGCAGTCCGTCGCGAATGTTCTTGATCAGACCACATTCAATCAGCATTACAGGTTCTACTACAGTACCGTCTTCAAAGCAGTTTAAAGTACCTACGTTAACTTCTACATATTCTTTGCCGAACTTGTTATAGAAGCCGCGTTTCGGAAGACGCAGATATAACGGTCTCTGGCCGCCTTCAAATCCCGGGCGTTTTACACCGCCAGAACGGGACTTCTGACCTTTCTGGCCTTTACCGGAGGTCTTACCCAGACCGGAACCCAGACCACGGCCTACACGGACACGGGCTTTATGGGAGCCCGGCGCGGGATGTAATTCATGTAATTCCATTGTGCTGCACCTCCTTGTATTAAGCTTCTACTTCTTCAACCTTCACCAGATGTTCCACTTTATGGACCATGCCGCGAATAGTCGGATTATCTTCCTGCACTACAGAAGTGCCGATTTTTCCTAAACCCAGAGCTCTTACGGTTGCGCGCTGATCTTTTTTATAGCCGATTAAGCTGCGGGTCAGCGTGATTTTTAATTTTTTCATCAGGCTTCCTCCTTAGCTTAACCTAAAATTTCCTGCGGGGTCTTGCCGCGCAGCGCTGCAACAGCATTCAGGTTTTTCAGGGATTTCAAACCTTCCAGTGTTGCGCGTACCATGTTATTGGGGTTGTGGGAACCCTGGCATTTCGTCAGGATGTCATGGATACCAGCCAGTTCCAATACGGCACGTACCGGACCGCCGGCAATAACGCCGGTACCTTCGGAAGCCGGACGCAGGAACACGCGGCCTGCACCGTACACACCGATAACTTCATGAGGAATGGTATTGCCTTTCATGGTTACTGTAATCAGATTCTTCTTAGCGTCGTCAACGCCTTTCCGGATTGCTTCCGGAACTTCAGCAGCTTTGCCCAGGCCCATGCCTACATGGCCTTTTCCATCGCCAACCACAACCAGTGCGGCAAAGGTGAAGCGACGGCCGCCTTTAACAACTTTCGCAACGCGGTTGATGAATACAACTTTCTCGGTAAAGCCGTCATCAGGTTTTTCGCGTCTGTCGCGCTTATCAAAATTAGCCAAGATACTTCCTCCTTCCGTTAGAATTGCAGTCCAGCTTCACGAGCTGCTTCTGCTAATGCGGCGATACGACCGTGATACAGGTAGCCGCCGCGGTCAAATACAACTTCTTTTACGCCTTTTGCCATTGCTTTTTCAGCAATCGCTTTGCCAACGGCTTTGGCAGCTTCCACGTTGCCGCCGTAGTTTTCAAAGGTTTTTTCTACAGTGCTGGCTGCCGCAATGGTCTCGCCGGTTTCATCATTGATGACCTGTGCATAGATGTTGCTCAGGGAACGGTATACGTTCAGGCGAGGTCTTTCAGCAGTGCCAACAACATATCTGCGGGAACGAACATGACGTTTCTGACGTTTTTCGTTCTTGTTCGGTTTGTTAAACAAGAGGTTTCACTCCTTCCTTAATCACTTCTTAGCCTTAGCGCCTGCTTTGCCGACTTTGCGGCGTACATGTTCGCCTTCATAGCGGATGCCTTTTCCTTTATAAGGTTCAGGCGGACGCAGGTTACGGATATCTGCTGCCACAGCACCGACCATTTCCTTATCCGCGCCGCTGACAATAATCTTGTTCGGGGACGGTACTTCAAAGGTGATGCCGGCAGGCGGCTCTTTTACAACCGGATGGGAGAAACCCAGTGTGAAATTAATGTTATTTCCCTGTTTCGCTGCACGATAGCCAACGCCCTGAATTTCCAGGGTCTTGCTGAAGCCTTTGGTCACACCTTCCACCATGTTGTTGATCAGGGTACGGGACAGGCCGTGCATGGCGCGGTTTTCTTTTTCATCATCAGGACGTTCCACGGTAATTACGCCGTTGTCCATGGTGATCTTCATTGACTGGCTGATCTGGCGCTGCAGTTCGCCTTTGGGGCCTTTTACAGTTACCAGATTGTTTTCAACCGTAACCGTTACGCCAGCGGGAACGGTGATCGGCATTTTACCAATTCTAGACACTTAAACGGTACCTCCTTTATAGTATTACCAAACGTATGCCAGAACTTCGCCGCCCAGACCAGCTTTGCGGGCCGCTTTGTCGGTCATCAGTCCCTGAGAGGTGGAGATGATGGCGATACCCAGGCCGCCGAGAACCTTCGGCAGCTGATCTTTCTGGGAATATACGCGCAGGCCAGGCTTGGAAATACGTTTGAGGCCGGAAATTACTTTTTCACGGTTTGCGCCGTATTTCAGGCTTACTTTGATAACATTCTGTTTGTTATCTTCGATTACTTCAAAATCTTTAATAAACCCTTCGTCCTTTAAAATCGTGGCAATCGCCTCTTTGATTTTGGAACCGGGGATTTCAACTTTATCATGATGAACCGAGTTTGCGTTACGGATACGGGTAAGCATATCGGCGATCGGATCAGTCATTACCATTATTCAATGGCCTCCTTTCTTTGATGGTTGTTACCAGCTTGCTTTTGTTACGCCGGGAATTTCGCCTTTGTAGGCATATTCACGGAAGCAGATACGGCACATACCGAACTTACGCAGGTAAGCATGGGGGCGGCCGCAGATTTTGCAGCGGTTGTAATGACGAACTTTAAATTTCGGTTCTTTACTCCATTTTTCAATCAGTGCTGTCTTAGCCAAAATTCTTTCCTCCTTACTTAAGCTGCGAACGGCATACCCATAAGCCGCAGCAATTCGCGGGCTTCTTCGTCGGTCTTGGCAGTAGTCACGATGATGATGTCCATGCCATGAACTTTGTCAACTTTATCATACTCGATTTCCGGGAAAATCAGCTGTTCTTTCAGACCCAGGGCATAGTTGCCGCGTCCGTCAAAGGAAGTCGCGCTGACACCGCGGAAGTCACGTACCCGGGGCAGTGCTACATTCATCAGTTTGTCAAGGAAATAATACATACGGTCGCCGCGCAGGGTAACTTTTGCGCCGATCGGCATGCCGGCACGCAGTTTGAAAGCCGCGATAGATTTCTTGGCTTTGGTGATAACAGGTTTCTGACCGGCGATGGTTACCAGTTCAGAAACTGCAGTTTCCAACGCTTTGGCATTGGCAACCGCTTCGCCGACGCCCATGTTGATGATAACTTTTTCAACTTTGGGGATTTCGTTTACATTTTTATATTGGAATTTATCTACAAGTCCTTTTACGACTTCAGATAAATATTTCTCTTGCAGTCTGGTCTTTGCCATTTACAATGTTTCCTCCTTTCCCGGATATTATTTATCGATTACTTCGCCGCAGTGCTTGCAGACTCTCTTGGACTTGCCATCTTCAATCTTATGAGCAATACGGGTCGGTTTTTTGCAGCTGGGGCAAACCAGCATTACCTTGCAGGAAGCAATGGCTGCTTCTTTTGTTACGATGCCACCCTGGGGGTTGGTCTGGGACGGTTTGGTGTGACGTTTTACTTTATTGACGCCTTCCACGATAACTTTGCCTTTTTTCGGCAGGGCGGTCAGGATTTTTCCTTCTTTGCCTTTATCTTTACCGGACAGAACCTGAACGGTATCGCCTTTTTTAACATGCAGCTTTACAGCAGTACTCATGTTTTAAGAACACCTCCTAATGTGCTTTATCTGATTTCTTACAGCACTTCCGGTGCCAGAGAAATAATCTTCATAAAGTCTTTTTCACGCAGCTCGCGGGCTACAGGCCCAAAAATACGGGTTCCGCGGGGGCTCTTGTCGTCTTTGATCACTACTGCGGCATTTTCATCGAAACGGATGTAGGAACCGTCTTTACGATGAAGCCCTTTGGTAGAACGAACAACAACTGCCTTTACAACGTCACCTTTCTTAACAACGCCTCCGGGTGCTGCATCTTTAACAGAACAAACAATGATGTCGCCGATATTGGCATATCTGCGGAAAGAGCCACCCATAACGCGGATGCACATAACCTTCTTAGCGCCGGTGTTGTCGCCGACATTAAGAATCGTCTGTTGTTGAATCATGTTTAACCTCCCTTGTCAGATCTGATATAATCTGGCAACTACATTATTTAGCACGTTCTAAGATTTCAACCAGGCGCCAGCATTTATCTTTGGACAGCGGGCGGGTCTGGGTGATTTTAACCAGATCGCCGATATGCGCTTCGTTGTTTTCATCATGTGCTTTGAATTTAATCGTGTTCTTTACGCCTTTTTTGTAGAGCGGGTGCTGAACGAAACGTTCGATAGCAACAACGATGGTCTTCTGCATCTTATCGCTTACAACTCTGCCTACACGGCTGACACGTGCGTTTCTTTCTACGGTCACGACTGTTTCCTCCTTAATTAAGCTTCAAAACCTTACGCGTTGATTTCGTTCTGACGCTGAATGGTTTTGATTCTGGCAATGGATTTCTTAACTTCGCGGATCTTCATGGGATTCTCGCACTGTCCGGTTGCCATCTGAAAACGTAAGTTGAACAGTTCTTCTTTCAATTCTGCTAACTTTTTGTCTAAATCTTCAGCAGACATTTCTCTGATTTCATTGATTTTCATTCAGCTTCACCACCCTTTGCTTCTACGGCAGTTTCGGCTTCCAACTGAGCCTTTGTCATAAATTTTGTCTTGATGGGGAGCTTATGACCGGCCAGACGCATAGCTTCTTTTGCTTCGGTTTCGCCAACGCCGCCCATTTCAAACAGGACGCGGCCGGGTTTTACTACTGCTACCCAGTACTCCGGAGAACCTTTACCGGAACCCATACGGGTTTCAGCCGGTTTTGCAGTAATAGGTTTGTCCGGGAAAATCTGAATCCATACCTGACCGCCACGTTTGATGTAACGGGTCATGGCAATACGGGCCGCTTCA
The DNA here is from genome assembly GCF_900112895.1 of Succiniclasticum ruminis DSM 9236. Classification (GTDB taxonomy): domain Bacteria; phylum Bacillota; class Negativicutes; order Acidaminococcales; family Acidaminococcaceae; genus Succiniclasticum; species Succiniclasticum ruminis. The sequence continues at coordinate 65,317 of NZ_FONL01000001.1, forward strand.
ATCTGACGGTTGGTGATCCAGGCAGGTTCCAGCGCAACCAGGCCAAAATCGCCATGGCAGATGGTGTTGCCCCGCATAGCACGGCCTTTCATACGGCCTCTGTGTTGTTTACGGTGTTTAACTCTGTTCGGTAATAACATATTACTTTGCCTCCTTTGCGGATGCAGGCTTGGCTGCCGCTTTGGTTCCCGGCAGAACTTCGCCCTTGTAAATCCAGACCTTTACGCCGATACGGCCATAGGTTGTATGCGCTTCCGCGGTGCCGTAATCAATGTCAGCACGCAGCGTATGCAGCGGGATAGAACCTTCGCGATAGCTTTCGCTGCGGGCGATTTCAGCGCCGCCCAGACGGCCGCCAACTTTAACTTTGATGCCCTTGGCGCCAACACGCATGGTGCGGCCAACGCACTGTTTCATAGCGCGGCGGAACGCGATACGGCGTTCCAGCTGGCTGGCGATGTTTTCAGCAACCAGTGTCGCATCCATATCCGGCTGTTTGATTTCCTGGATGTTGATGTCTACGTTTGCATCGGTCATCTTTTTCAGGTCTTTTTTCAGCAGTTCGATGTTGCTGCCCTGACGGCCGATAACCATGCCCGGTTTTGCGGTGTAGATCGTAATGCGGGCCTTGTTGGAGGCGCGTTCGATATCTACCTTGGAAATTCCGGACAGGAATAATTTTTCTTTAATGAACTCACGGATTTTAATATCTTCCAGTAAGAATTTTTCATAGTCTTTGTCGGCATACCAGTTGGATTCCCAACCTTTGATTACGCCAACACGGAGACCATGCGGATTAACTTTCTGACCCACTATCATTACCCTCCTTATCCGGGATTATTATTTCTCAGAAACACATACGGTCACGTGGCTGGAATGCTTCAAAATTTTGAACGCCTGTCCACGGGAACGCGGATGAATACGTTTCAGGGTGGGACCCTGGTCTACAAAGCAGGTAGACACATACAGGTTGTCCACATTCATATCGTTATTATGTTCAGCATTGGCAACCGCGCTGCGCAACACCTTTTCCACAACTTCAGAGCCAACTTTCGGAGTGAATTTCAAAATTGCGAAAGCTTCAGACACTTTTTTACCGCGGATCAGGTTCATAACAATGCGCAGTTTGCGAGGAGCAATGCGGATATATTTTGCAGTAGCGTTAACTTCCATTACTTATTCCTCACTTTCCTGTAGTATCTGCTTTCTTATCCTGATGACCCTTAAAAGTACGGGTCGGAGCGAATTCTCCTAATTTATGGCCTACCATATCCTCGGTAATGAATACCGGAACATGTTTGCGTCCGTCATGCACCGCAATGGTGTGTCCTACAAATGAAGGTAAAATCATAGAAGCGCGGGACCAGGTCTTTACAACCTTCTTATCATTCGCGGCATTCAGTGCATCAACTTTTTTCAGCAGGCTGGGATGCACATAAGGTCCTTTTTTAACTGATCTAGACACTGATAAGCCTCCTTTCTTTTAACGATTATTTCGTTCTACGGCTTAAAATTAACTTAGTTGAAGATTTCTTGTTCTTGCGGGTGCGAACACCAAACGCAGCCTTGCCCCAGGGGGTTACCGGACGCTTGCGTCCTACAGGGCTGTGACCTTCACCGCCTCCGTGCGGATGGTCATTCGGGTTCATAACTACGCCGCGGTTGGCAGGACGGATGCCCAGCCAGCGGGAACGGCCCGCTTTACCGATGGTGAGGTTTTCAAATTCCAGATTGCCAACCTGACCGATAGTAGCACGGCAGTTGATATGTACTTTGCGGACTTCGCCGGAAGGCAGACGCAGCAGCGCGTAATCTCCTTCTTTAGCCATCAGCTGTACTACCGCACCGGCAGAGCGTGCCATCTGGCCGCCTTTGCCGATTTTCATTTCCACATTGTGTACCAGAGTACCAACAGGGATGTTCTTTAAGGGCAGGCAGTTGCCGATTTTGATATCGGCATCCGGACCGCTTTCCACTTTGTCGCCAACCTTCAGGTCCAGGGGAGCCAGGATGTAGCGTTTTTCGCCGTCTACATAATGCAGCAGCGCGATGCGGGCATTACGGTTCGGATCGTATTCGATGGTAGCAACTTTTGCGGGGATCCCGTCTTTGTTGCGTTTGAAATCAATGATGCGGTACTGTCTTTTCGTGCCGCCACCCTGATGACGTACGGTCATTTTACCGGTGTTGTTGCGGCCGGCGTGTTTGTTCAGCTTCTCAAGAAGCGGACGATAGGGTTTATCAGTCGTAATCTCTTCGAAGGAAGACGTTGTCATGAAACGTCTCGAAGGAGAATACGGATTGTAGCTTTTAATCGCCATTTAGCTTACCTCCTTACATTCCTTCAAATATCGGCAGTGTCTGGCCTTCCGCCAGTCTTACGATTGCCTTTTTATAGTCAGATGTCCGGCCAATGTTTCTGCCCATCCGTTTCATTTTACCGTGTACGCGGATTGTCGTAACGGATAAAACCTTTACATTCCAGATGGATTCCACAGCCTGGCGGATTTCAGTCTTGTTAGCGGTTACAGGAACCTTAAAAGTATATTTGTTTTCCTGCATCATCAGGGAAGTTTTTTCCGTGATGAGCGGGCGGAGCAAAACGTCGCGAGGATTAGCAGCCATTATGCAAGTACCTCCTCAATCTTTTCTACGGCGTTCTTGTCCAGGAACACCTTGTTATTGTGCAACAGGTCAAAGCAGTTCAGACCGCCGTTGTTGATGACGGTAACTTTGCGCAGGTTGCGTGCGGACAGTTCTACGTTTTCATTCTCACCGTTGGTGATGATGAGGGTTTTGTTTTCAGCAGCGCCAAAAGCTTCCAGCATTTCAACGGTGCGTTTGGTCTTGAAATCATCGAAAGCAATGTTGTCGATGATGACCATCTGGCCTGCCGCAACTTTAGCGGACAGTGCGCAGCGGATAGCCAGGCGACGGGCCTTACGGGGCATATCCTTAACATAGCTGCGGGGCTGCGGGCCAAAAGTAACGCCGCCGCCTACCCACAGAGGAGAGCGGGTGGAACCAACACGGGCGTGACCGGTTCCTTTCTGTCTCCAGGGTTTCCGACCGCCGCCGCGAACCATGCCGCGGGTCTTGGTAGCGGAAGTGCCCTGGCGTTCGTTAGACTGCTGTCTTACGATAGCCTGATGAACAACAGGTTCATTAAACTCTACGCCAAATACTTCTTCGTTCAGTTCAATTTCTTCGCCGGTAGTTTTGCCGGCCATGTTATATACAGATAACTTCGGCATATGAAGCATCCTCCTTTCTCTCGGTTAAATTACTTACCTTTAACGGCTTCCCTGATAACTACGCAAGTGCCGTTAGCACCGGGAATAGAACCGTGTACAAGGATAAGGTTGCGTTCAGTATCTACCTTAGCAATGGTCAGAGACTGAACGGTAGCATTCGTGCCACCCATACGGCCAGGCAGTTTTTTGCCTTTGATTACTCTGCCGCCGGGGCCGGAATGCATCGGTCCCATGGAACCAGGTTCACGATGGGATTTGGAACCGTGTTTCATTGGGCCACGACCGAAATTGTGGCGCTTCACCGTGCCTGCAAAGCCTTTGCCGCGGCTGATGCCGCTTACGTCAACCAGATCTCCGGCTGCGAATACGTCGGCTTTGATTACGTCACCCGGTTTTAAGTCGGACGGAGCGTCCAGACGTAATTCCTTAACAAATTCAGCAGGAGCAACACCTGCTTTTGCGAAATGACCCTTTTCCGGTTTGGTCACTTTCTTCTCGCTTACTTCGCCGAAACCAACCTGGATTGCATTGTATCCGTCGGTTTCTTCCGTTTTATTCTGAATTACAGTGCAAGGACCTGCTAACACAACCGTAACAGGAATGAACTTGCCATCAGCTTCAAAAATTTGGGTCATGCCCAGTTTTTTGCCAATAATTCCTTTAGCCATTGTCAGCACCTCCTCACAGTTTGATTTCGATGTCTACGCCGGCCGGCAGGTCTAAGCGCATCAGCGCGTCAACCGTTTTCGGAGTCGGCTCCAGAATGTCTACCAGACGTTTGTGAGTACGCATTTCAAACTGCTCACGGGAATCTTTGTTGACATGGGGGGAACGCAGAATCGTATAAATGTTCTTTTCGGTAGGCAGCGGAATCGGGCCGGAAACCTGTGCGCCGGTACGTTTCGCCGTCTCAACGATCTTTGCAGCGCTCTGGTCCAGAGCGGTGTGGTCATACGCTTTCAGGCGTATTCTGATTTTTTGTGTCTTAGCCATTAATTTTTTCCTCCAATCGCCCAGTTTCTAAGAACGGACATACTCCGTGAAAATCTCCCCGTCTGCAAGGCAGGACAGGCAAGCAACCTTTCACATCATCGCAGGTACCAATAAACATAAGAATATGAGGGGCTGTCTTAAGCCCCTCATACCGGGATCTAAGATCAAATTTAATTCAAAATTAGTCGATGATATCGCCAACAACGCCGGCGCCTACGGTGTGACCGCCTTCGCGGATAGCGAAACGCAGGCCCTGTTCCATAGCGATCGGGGTGATCAGGGTGATCTCCATGTCAACGTTATCGCCAGGCATTACCATTTCGGTGCCTTCCGGCAGTTTTACGGAACCGGTAACGTCGGTGGTACGGAAGTAGAACTGCGGACGATAGCCGTTGAAGAACGGGGTATGACGGCCGCCTTCTTCTTTCTTCAGTACGTAAACCTGGCCGGTGAAGTGGGTGTGCGGATGTACGCTGCCCGGTTTCGCCAGAACCTGACCGCGTTCGATTTCTTTGCGGTCAACGCCACGCAGCAGAGCGCCTACGTTGTCGCCTGCCAGCGCTTCGTCCAGGGTCTTGCGGAACATTTCCAGACCGGTGATAACGGTAGCTTTCTTCTCGTCTTTCATGCCGACGATTTCAACGGGGTCACCAACATGGGCAGCGCCGCGTTCGATACGGCCGGTAGCAACGGTGCCGCGGCCGGTGATGGTGAATACGTCTTCTACAGGCATCAGGAACGGTTTGTCAGTCGGGCGTTCCGGAGTCGGGATGTAGTTGTCTACTTCTTCCATCAGTTTCAGGATGCTGCCTTCGCCGATTTCGCTCTTGTCGCCTTCCAGGGCTTTCAGGGCGGAACCTACAACGATAGGAATGTCGTCGCCGGGGAATTCGTAGCTGCTCAGCAGGTCACGAACTTCCATCTCTACCAGTTCGATCAGTTCCGGATCGTCAACCATGTCAGCCTTGTTCAGGTATACTACCATAGCAGGTACGCCTACCTGACGGGACAGCAGGATGTGTTCGCGGGTCTGCGGCATCGGGCCGTCAGCTGCGCTTACAACCAGGATAGCGCCGTCCATCTGGGCTGCGCCGGTGATCATGTTCTTTACATAGTCAGCGTGGCCAGGGCAGTCAACATGCGCATAATGACGTTTGTCAGTCTCGTATTCTACGTGTGCGGTGTTGATGGTGATACCACGTTCTCTTTCTTCCGGAGCCTTATCGATCATGCTGTAGTCCATGAACTGTGCGCCGCCTCTTTCAGCCAGAACTTTGGTGATTGCAGCGGTCAGGGTGGTTTTGCCATGGTCAACGTGACCGATGGTGCCGATGTTAACATGCGGTTTTGTTCTTTCAAACTTTGCCTTTGCCATTTTTTCCTTCCTCCTTAGAAGTTAAAATATATTTAAAAATTTATTAGGATCAGCGTAACTGATTATTCAGCTTTTGTGCCTTTGTTTTTGGCTACGATGTCGTCCGCGATACTCTTGGGAACTTCTTCGTAGTGGTCAACCTGCATGGTGTAGGTGCCACGGCCCTGGGTCTTGCTGCGCAGGTCCGTTGCATAACCGAACATGGAAGCCAGCGGTACGAAAGAGTGGATAACCTGTGCGCCGTTGCGCGCTTCCATACCTTCGATGCGTCCACGGCGGGAGTTCACGTCGCCGATAACGTCGCCCATGTATTCTTCCGGCACGGTGATGTCAACCTTCATATAAGGCTCCAGCAGAACCGGGGAAGCTTTTTCAGCACCGGCTTTGAAGCCCATGGAACCGGCAATCTTGAAGGCCATTTCCGAAGAGTCAACTTCGTGGTAAGAACCGTCGTACACGGTAACTCCGATGTCTACCATCGGGTAACCAGCTACCACGCCGTTTTCCATTGCTTCTTTGACACCAGCTTCGATCGGAGCGATATATTCTTTCGGAATCGCGCCGCCCACGACTTTGTTGTCGAAGGTAAAGCCCGCGCCCATTTCCAACGGAGTGATTTCCAGCCAGCAGTGGCCGTACTGGCCTTTACCGCCGGACTGACGGATGAACTTGCCTTCCGCCTTAACCGATTTGCGGATCGTTTCACGATACGCAACCTGCGGATTGCCTACGTTGCAGCCTACTCTGAATTCACGGAGCAGACGGTCAACGATGATATCCAGGTGAAGCTCGCCCATACCGGAGATGATGGTCTGCGCGGTTTCCGGATCCGTATGCACCTTGAAGGTCGGATCTTCTTCAGCCAGTTTCTGGAGCGCGATGCCCATCTTTTCCTGGTCGGCTTTCGTCTTGGGTTCCACCGCTACGGAGATAACCGGTTCGGGGAACACCATGGACTCCAGAATAATCGGAGCTTTTTCATCGCAGAGCGTGTCGCCGGTCGTTGTAAACTTCAGGCCTACAGCAGCCGCAATGTCACCGGAATACGCTTCCGGAATCTCTTCACGGTGGTTAGCATGCATCAGCAGGATGCGGCCCATACGTTCGCGCTTATCTTTGGAAGAATTGTAAACGTAGGAACCTGCGGTGATCATGCCGGAATATACCCGGAAGAATCCCAGCTTGCCGACAAAGGGGTCGGTAGCAATCTTGAATGCCAGCGCTGCGAACGGTTCGCTGTCGGAAGTCGGCCGGGAATCTTCCTCGCCGGTTTCCGGATTGATGCCTTTAATGCTCTCGATATCCGTCGGAGCCGGCATATAATCCACAACTGCGTCCAGCAGGGGCTGAATACCTTTATTCTTATAGGAAGAACCGCAGAACACAGGATTCAGTTTGCATTCGATAGTTTCTTTACGAATCGCTGCTTTCAGCTCTTCGTTGGTGATTTCTTCGCCTTCCAGATATTTCATCATCAGGTCGTCATCGCCTTCGGCAACGGTTTCCACCAGAATGCCGCGGTATTCTTCAGCCTGTTCCAGCACCTCGGCAGGAATATCAACGAACTTTTCGTCTTTTCCCATGTCGTCGCCATACACAATGGCTTTCATGCGGATCAGGTCAACCATACCCTGGAACTGGTCTTCGCAGCCGATGGGCACCTGAAGGGCAACCGGGTTGGCGTTCAGCCGGTCCCGCATCATGTCCATGACATGGAAGAAGTCAGCGCCGACGATGTCCATCTTATTGACATACGCCATACGCGGTACTTTGTACTCGTCAGCCTGACGCCATACGGTTTCAGACTGGGGTTCTACGCCGCCTTTGGCAGAAAATACTGCAATCGTTCCGTCCAGCACGCGCAGGGAGCGTTCTACTTCAACCGTGAAGTCAACGTGGCCCGGGGTATCAATAATGTTGATACGGTGCGTATCGTACTGTTTTTCGGAGCCCTCCCACATGCAGGTGGTTGCAGCGGAGGTAATCGTGATGCCACGTTCCTGTTCCTGTACCATCCAGTCCATGGTGGCTGCGCCGTCATGAACTTCACCGATCTTATGTGTCTTACCGGTGTAGAACAGGATGCGTTCCGTGGTGGTCGTCTTACCGGCGTCGATGTGAGCCATGATGCCGATATTTCTTGTTCTTTCAAGCGGAATTAGTCTGCCCACTCTTTTATCCTCCTCACTCGTTCAACAGGACAGGCCGTTACCAGCGGTAATGTGCAAACGCTTTGTTTGCTTCGGCCATCTTGTGGGTATCTTCACGCTTCTTAACGGCAGCGCCGGTACCATTGGCAGCATCCATGATTTCGCCGGCTACGCGTTCGCACATGGTTCTTTCACCACGGAGGCGTGCATAATTTACCAGCCAGCGGATACCCAGGGTGGTTTTGCGGTCTGCGCGAACTTCTACAGGAACCTGGTAGTTCGCACCGCCCACGCGCCGCGCCCGTACTTCCAGCAGGGGCATTACGTTCTTCATAGCGGTATCAAAAACTTCCAGCGGATCCTTACCCGTTTTGGAACGGATTACGTCAAATGCATCATATACGATGCGTTCAGCAACGCCTTTCTTACCGTCCAGCATTACTTTATTAATAAATCTGGTTAATAATTTAGAACCGTACACCGGATCCGGCAGTACGTCTCTTTTTGGAACTGCGCCTTTTCTCGGCATGCTTTTTCACTCCTTTTATATCAATTCGTAATTTCTCAAAAGTTTTGGTTTTTGCGCATCAATTATTTCTTAGCTTTAGCGCGTTTTGCACCGTACTTGGAACGGCCCTGGTTGCGGTTGGCAACGCCGGCAGTATCCAGAGAACCACGAATGATATGGTAACGCACGCCGGGCAGGTCCTTTACACGGCCGCCCCTGATCAGAACAACGGAATGTTCCTGCAGATTGTGACCGATACCCGGAATATAAGCTGTTACTTCGATGCCGTTGGTTAAACGTACACGAGCAACTTTACGCAATGCAGAGTTAGGTTTCTTCGGGGTGGTGGTGTATACACGGGTGCACACACCACGTTTCTGCGGGCATTCTTTTAATGCCGGAGCAGTAGATTTGGTCTTCAGCACCTCTCTGCCTTTACGGATCAGCTGATTGATTGTTGGCATATCGGCACCTCCTTTCTGTCAATTAGATTTAGTATTTATAAAAATTCCGTTTCCGGAATCCCTATCAGTGTTTCAGTATCGCCGCCGCGGAAGCGCCCGCATGGATGCCGCAGGCTTTACCTAACGCCTGCATGCTTTCCACGACCAGGCAGTCGACGTTTTGTTTTTCACACTCCGCTTTAATGGGAGCAGTGATCCGTTCCTCCGCATCTGCCGCGATATACACGGCTGAGGCCGTCTGTTTCTGCAGCGCTTTCGCTGTCTGCTTAACTCCTACAACCTTGGCCACGGCTGTCTTCAAGTCGTCCAGACTCATTGAATTCACTCCTTAAAAATGAGCGCACTTATCCCGTGAGACTTGTGTATTGTAACATCTTTTACACAACGTGTCAACACTTTTTTAAGTTTTTTTATTACGCCAAGCAGTGTTTTCATGGGATTCTCTTTTTACACGTACCCGAGTGTTTCAAAATAGTAAACAAAAAATTCCCAATTCATGTGATATGTTTGTCCGTTCCCCTTTAAAAAGCTGGCAGGACAACAGGAGAAACGACAAAATAACCGTGGTACTTTGTTTAGTACCACGGTTATTCATACTTAAAACTTTTTTCAAATCCGGCCGCTTATTTGTCCCTGTTCACAGGAATTTCATCTGCGCTCACATCAGCCAGGTATTTCACCCTGACATCACGATACCGGCTCATTCCGGTGCCTGCCGGAATCAGTTTGCCGATAATAACGTTTTCCTTCAGGCCCAGCAGCGGATCAACCTTTCCTTTAATAGCAGCATCGGTCAGGACACGGGTCGTCTCCTGGAAGGAAGCCGCTGACAGGAACGAATCGGTTGCCAGGGAAGCCTTGGTGATGCCCAGCAGGATTGGCCGTCCTTTTGCCGGTTCCTTGCCTTCGGCTACAGCAATGGCATTCTGCTCGTTGTAGTCGCCGATATCGATATATTCACCCGGCAGCATAGATGTGTCTCCAGCGTCTTCAATGCGGATCTTGCGCATCATCTGACGCACCATTACCTCGATATGTTTATCGTTAATGCCTACGCCCTGAGATTTATAAACGCTGAGTACCTGCTGCACAATGTAACGCTGTGTCGCCTGAGGTCCCAGAATCCGCAGAATGTCGTGGGGATTCAGCGAGCCTTCCGTCAGACGACCCCCGACTTCCACTTCGTCGCCTTCCTCCACAGACAGCTTGGCGCCGTACGGAATGATGTAGGTCTGTTCCGGCACTTCATCCTCAGGACTTCCCGTAATGATGACCTTGCGCTGTTTCTGGCCGGCTTCTTCCACAATGTGGACTGTTCCCGCATTTTCTGCCAGAATGCCAGGATGTTTGGGCTTGCGGGCTTCAAACAGTTCCTCAACACGAGGCAGACCCTGGGTAATATCATCCGCACCGGCAACACCGCCTGTATGGAAGGTACGCATGGTCAGCTGGGTACCCGGTTCACCGATTGCCTGCGCGGCAATGGTACCCACTGCTTCACCGACGTCAACGTTGTGGTCTGTCGCCAGGTTGCGTCCGTAACATTTGCGGCAGACACCGAATTTGGATTTGCAGGTCAGTACCGTGCGGATCTTGACTTTGTCACGCATCACCGCAATCTTATCTGCCATGTCTTCCGTAATATATTCATTGATGTGGAACAGCACGTTGCCTTCCGCGTCTTTGATATCTTCCGCCAGGGTCCTGCCGATGATACGGTCGTGGAGGGATTCGATTTCCGTCCCGTTTTCCGTGATGGCTTCTATTTCAATTCCGTCAATCTCATTATTCCGGACAGAAACCTCACTCACCGTGCCGTCCAGCAGAATCCGGTCGATATCCGCTTCCGTCAGCGTGGCGCCGGCACCGACCAGTACTTCACCGCTGCCGTTGACAACATCTTCGGAAACTTCCTTATTTGCATAGTGATGCATCAGCATATCTTTGAGCTTACTGTTGGCAAAATCTTCAGGGATGTTGATAGAAACCTCTTCACGGGCTTCTTCAACGTCACCTTCGCCATTCGGAACATAGATGCTGATCGAAGTTACCTTCGCGTCCATCAGACGATTGTAAACATCATTGGTGATGATGGTATCGGATTCCACAATCGGCGCGCCGGTTTCTTCATTAATAATAGTTGCTGCCAGCATGCGGTTGATTACTTTTGAACGGATCTTCTTCGCGCTGGCTCCCAATTCTGCCTTGCACAGGCGGTTCCGTTCCTTCACCAGGTTGCAGGTGTGGATATCGCAGTCGTCTTCACGGACGATGACATCCTGCGCCACATCTACCAGACGGCGGGTCAGGTAACCGGAGTCTGCCGTACGCAATGCGGTATCCGCCAGACCTTTACGTGCGCCATGGCTGGAAATAAAGTATTCCAAAATCGTCAGGCCTTCACGGAAGTTCGACTTAACAGGCCGGTCAATGATACGTCCGGAAGGATCAGCCATCAAACCACGCATACCGGCCAGCTGTTTGATCTGGTCAATACTGCCGCGGGCGCCGGAATCGGCCATCATGGCAATAGGATTAAATTTATCCGCTGTGTTAGCTTCTTTCAACAGGTCTGCTACATCATCCGTCGCCTTGTTCCAGATTTCAACAACTTTCTTATAACGTTCATCGTCCGTCATCAGACCGCGGCGGTACATGGCTTCCGTCTGGTCAACCTGTTTTTCCGAAGTCTGGATAATTTCCTGCTTTCCAGGTGGTACATGGATATCGGATACTGCGATGGAAATACCGGAATTGCAGGCATTATCATAGCCCATTTTCTTCACAATATCCAATACATTGGCAGTGCCCAGATTGCCGAAAAGCTTATGCGCTTTGGCAACCAGCTTGCCCAGTTCCTTTTTGGTGATCAGCTGACCCAGATGCCAGTATTCTTCACCGGTTTCTTCGTTTTTCCGTTTGCTGAAGAAGCGCAGTTCCTTCGGCAGTTCTTCATTATAAATTGCATTGCCGATGGTGGTTTCGACCAGGCTCATGCCTTCGTTTTCCGGCTCCTCAACAATATCTGCATTGGGAATCAGGATCCAGATCTTTGCCTGCAGATCAAGATATTTATGATAATAAGCCATCAGGGCTTCATGCAGACTGCTGTAGCGATTGCCTTCCCCTTTTGCGCCGGGACGCTCAATCGTCATGTAATACGCGCCCAGAACCATATCCTGCGTAGGTACCGCTACCGGTTTGCCGTCTTTCGGAGCCAGGATATTATTCACGGACATCATCATCAGACGGGCTTCCGCCTGCGCCTCTACAGACAGGGGCAGATGGACAGCCATCTGGTCACCGTCAAAGTCGGCATTATACGCAGTGCAAACCAGCGGATGCAGCGTGATGGCACGTCCTTCGGTCAGAACCGGCTCAAATGCCTGGATGCCCAGACGGTGCAGCGTCGGTGCGCGGTTCAGGAGTACCGGATGCTCTTTGATAACTTCTTCCAGGACATCCCATACTTCCGGAGTCGCCCGTTCTACCATGCGTTTTGCGGCACGGATATTCAGGGCGGGATCGTTATCCTGCAAACGTTTCATAACGAAAGGTTTGAAAAGTTCCAACGCCATTTCTTTCGGCAGGCCGCACTGGTGCATCTTCATCTCGGGACCTACCACGATTACAGAACGGCCGGAATAGTCGACGCGTTTGCCCAGCAGGTTCTGGCGGAAACGTCCCTGCTTGCCTTTCAGCATATCAGACAGGGATTTCAGAGGACGGTTGCCGGGGCCCACAATCGGGCGGCCACGGCGGCCGTTGTCGATCAGCGCATCAACCGCTTCCTGCAGCATACGTTTTTCATTGCGGACAATGATGTCAGGCGCATGCAGCTCCAGCAAGCGTTTTAACCGGTTATTGCGGTTGATTACGCGGCGGTACAGATCGTTCAGGTCACTGGTCGCGAAACGCCCGCCGTCGAGCTGTACCATAGGACGCAGGTCCGGAGGAATAACAGGAACCACATCCAGAATCATCCAGGACGGCTTATTGCCGGATTTCAGGAACGCTTCCGCGACTTCCAGACGGCGTACAACACGAACCTTCTTCTGACCGGTAGCGTCCTTCATCTCTTCCCGCAGTTCGTCAACCAGCGCCGGAATATCAATCTCCTCCAGCAGTTCTTTAACAGCGGAAGCACCCATCTCCGCGCGGAACTGATCGCCGTACTTGTCCCGGGCGCTCATATATTCCGCTTCTGTCAGCAGCTGTTTTTTCTCTAACGGGGTATCGCCAGGATCCAGAACAATATAGTTTACAAAATACAAAACTCTTTCCAGGCTCCGGGGAGAAACATCCAGGATCAGGCCCATACGGCTGGGAATTCCTTTAAAATACCAGATATGGGAAACCGGCGCCGCCAGCTCAATATGACCCATCCTGTCACGGCGGACCTTGGAACGGGTTACCTCAACGCCGCATTTGTCGCAGACGATCCCTTTGTAACGGATGCGTTTATATTTTCCGCAATGACACTCCCAGTCCTTAATGGGGCCAAAGATTCTTTCACAGAACAGACCGTCTGTTTCGGGTTTCAATGTTCTGTAGTTAATGGTTTCAGGCTTTTTTACTTCCCCATAAGACCACGAACGGATCAGTTCCGGAGAAGCAAGCCCAATGCGCATGGAATTAAAATTGTTAACGTCTAACAAGAATCCCTCGCTCCCTTCTTAATTAATATCATCAGCAGGACCGGACAGTTCTTCGAGTGTCGTTTCGCTCAGATTGCCTAAGTCGGCAATGCTGTCTTCTTCTTCCTGTTCGGTACCATTATATTCTTCATCTTCATTATAGGCGGTAGATTCCCTTGGGGCGTCCGGAATGACGGTCTGGCCTTCACCCTGCAGCTCAGCAATGGTTTCCGGGGAAGCTTCCACTACATCTTCCTCTTCTTCCTGCAGGGAAATGTCTTCACCGTCTTCATCCAGCACCCGGATATCCAGACCGATGCTCTGCAGTTCTTTTACCAGTACCTTAAAGGATTCGGGAACGCCGGGTTCCGGAATGTTTTCGCCTTTAACGATGGATTCATACGTTTTTACACGCCCTACTACATCGTCGGATTTTACCGTCAGGATTTCCTGCAACGTGTATGCAGCACCATATGCTTCCAGCGCCCAGACTTCCATTTCACCGAAACGCTGCCCGCCAAACTGGGCTTTGCCGCCCAGGGGCTGCTGGGTAACCAGGGAGTACGGGCCGGTAGACCGGGCATGGATCTTGTCGTCTACCAGATGATGCAGTTTCAGCATATACACACAGCCGACGGTTACGGGGTTGGCAAAAGGCTCGCCGGTGCGGCCGTCATAAAGGATCGTTTTGCCCATCGGGCTTACGCCGGACAGCTTCACCATATTCTGCAGGTCTTCTTCGTTGGCACTGTCAAATACAGGAACAGCCATTTTGACCGCGCTCAGTTTTGAATTTCCTGCATACCCGATATCTGTCAGCTTTGGCATACCGTACTGGGCACGGTCATAACCGGTGCTTTCCAGTTGCTCGCCAATGCCGGCTTCTTTCCGCTGGATTTTCATACCTAAAGCCAGGGCAGCCCATCCCAGATGGGTTTCCAGAATCTGGCCGATATTCATACGGGAAGGAACGCCTAACGGGTTCAGAACGATCTGGACCGGTTCGCCGTTAGGCAGGAACGGCATATCTTCCCGCGGTAAAATACGGGATACTACGCCCTTGTTTCCGTGACGGCCGGACATCTTGTCACCGGCGCGGATCTTACGTTTCTGCGCAATCTGGATGCGGACCTGTTTGTTTACTCCGGGCGGCAGTTCTCCGCCGTTTTCACGGGTAAATACCTTCGTATCCACTACAATACCGGATTCCCCATGGGGAACGCGCAGGGAGCTGTCCCGTTCTTCGCGGGCTTTTTCATTAAATACCGCTCTTACCAGACGTTCTTCCGCGGATAATTCCGTTTCCCCTTTAGGCGTAATTTTGCCAACCAGAATATCGCCGGGGCGAACCTCGGTACCTATTCTGATAACACCTATATAATCTTTGTCGTTTTCATCATTGCACAGATTTGCGACGGCTTTATCGGAAACATTCGGGATCTCACAGGTTATCTCCTCAGGCCCCAGTTTCGTGTCCCGCGCGTCACAGGTGTACTCTTCAATATGAATAGACGTGTACGTGTCATCCCGTACCAGGTCTTCGGAAAGCAGGATCGCGTCTTCGTAGTTATAACCTTCCCAGGGCATGTAAGCTACGATAACGTTATGGCCCAGCGCCAGTTCACCCTTATCAGTAGCGGGACCGTCTGCCAGTACCTGTCCGGCCTTCACATAATCGCCTTTGAAAACGATCGGTTTCTGGTTGACACAGGTGCTCTGGTTGGAACGTTTAAATTTTAAGACTTCATAATGATCAATATCGCCATTATCCGTACGGATCTGGATCTCGTCGCCGGTTACCCGGATGACTTCGCCGGCATGTTTTGCCAAAATGCAGTTGCCGGAGTCGGTTGCCACCTTGTATTCCATACCGGTACCGACGACAGGTGCCTGCGGAGTCAGCAGAGGTACTGCCTGACGCTGCATGTTGGCGCCCATCAGCGCGCGGTTAGCATCATCGTGTTCCAGGAACGGGATCAGGGCCGTTGCGATCGAGACTACCTGTTTAGGCGATACGTCCATATAATCCGCCCGTTCCGGGCGGATGCTGAGAACGTCGTTCTTACGGCGGGCCGTAACACGTTCGCCCAGGAAATATCCGTCATCGTCCAGAGGTTCGTTGGCCTGCGCCACGATATATTTATCTTCTTCGTCCGCAGTCAGGTATTCAATTTCATTGGTAACGCGTTTATGCACTTTGTCTACTTTGCGGTAAGGCGTTTCAATAAAACCGAACTTGTTGATAACCGCAAAAGTTGAAAGGGAACCGATCAAACCGATGTTAGGACCTTCAGGGGTCTCAATCGGGCACATGCGTCCATAATGGGAGTTGTGAACGTCACGGACTTCATAGCCGGCCCTTTCACGGGACAGACCGCCGGGTCCCAGTGCAGAAAGACGGCGTTTGTGGGTCAGCTCTGCCAGCGGATTGTTCTGGTCCATAAACTGGGAAAGCTGGCTGCTGCCGAAGAATTCTTTAATAGCAGCCACTACCGGACGGATGTTGATCAGCGCCTGGGGAGTGATCACATCTACGTCCTGAATGGTCATGCGTTCTTTTACCACACGTTCCATACGGGCCAGGCCGATGCGGAACTGGTTCTGTAAAAGTTCGCCAACGCAGCGGACACGGCGGTTTCCCAGATGGTCGATATCGTCTTTTTCGCCATGTCCGTCCATTACGTTCAGAAGATAGCCGAATGCGGCAAAAATATCTTCCCTGGTAATCGTGCGGAGAGATTCGGGAATGCCGGACGTAAAGACGATGCGCAGAACCTTCCCGCTTAATTCTTTAATTTTCAGCTGGTAGAGTCCGTATTCCTTGTAAACCTGGCTCTCTTCCACCTTATCCAGCACTTCGCCCGTCATCAGCGTTCCTTCCGGAACGATGATTTCACCGGTTTCCTTATCAACCAGCGGCTCTGCCAGCACACAGTTTTCCAGCCGGTTTCTCCAGCCTAATTTCTTGTTCAGCTTATAACGGCCTACATAGGCCAGGTCATAGCGTTTGCTGTCAAAGAACGTCTGCTCGATGAGCTGCTTGGCATTTTCAAAGGCAGGCGGTTCACCGGGGCGCAGCTTTTTATACAGTTCGATCATCGCTTCTTCGCAATTCGTCGTACTGTCTTTTTCCAGCGTTGCCTTTACCGCTTCAATAATCTCGGTTCCGTCTTCCGTATGGTTTTCAATCTGGGTATCGCCAAAGAAGGTTAAAATTTCTTCATTGGATTCCATCCCCATGGCCCGCAGGAGCACAGTGGCGGGAACCTTACGGGTCCTGTCCACACGCGCATAAATCACATGGTTTAAATCCGTTTCAAATTCAATCCATGCGCCACGGTTCGGGATTACAGTGGTCCCATAGAGAAAAATCGCGCTGGGATCCATCATCTTATCGTAATAAACCCCGGGGGAACGAACCAGCTGACTGACAATGACACGCTCCGCCCCGTTAATGACAAAGGTTCCCGTGGGGGTCATCAAAGGAAAATCGCCCATAAACACACGGGATTCCTTAATTTCTCCCGTATCTTTATACAGCAGATGAACATTGACATTCAACGGCGCAGAATAAGAAGCGTCCCGTTCCTTACACTCTTCAATGGTATATTTTGGCTCACCGATTTCAAAGCTCTGGAAAGAGAGTTCCAGATTCCCGTTAAAATCTTTTATAGGGGAAATATCGTGGAAAATCTCATTCAGCCCATCGCTCATGAACCACTCATAGGATTTCCTCTGCAGGTCAATCAAATGAGGCATTGGCAAAACTTCTTTAATTTTGCCAAAGCTATACCGGGTCCTGTCACCTGTCTGAACCGGTTTAAACATGTAGGTCTTCACTCCTTGTTATATAAGTCAGGCAATACAAAACTATGCACGTTGTCCAAAGCCAAAAAAAACAAGGTTCTTACCGCAAGATCACCCTGTTATTCAGATCAGACGAACGTACTTCATCCCTACGATATGGCAGCCGATGTGAACCACTACACTATCTGGCCGTTGTAGTCAAGCCTGCATTTTGGTCACAAACACAAAAAGCATAATTGTGGTAAATAATGATACCACAAGCATCAGGAATTTGTCAACAGGTTTTTTAAACAAAAAAAGACCGGCCCCCTTGGGGACCGGTCCTGATGACGTACAGTCAAATTATTTAATTTCAACAGTTGCGCCAGCAGCTTCCAGTTTTGCTTTGGCATCGTCAGCGTCAGCTTTGGAAACTTTTTCTTTAACAGCTTTCGGAGCGCCGTCAACCAGAGCTTTAGCTTCTTTCAGGCCCAGGCCGGTGATTTCACGAACAGCTTTGATAACGTTGATCTTGCCCTGACCAGCTTCTTTCAGGATAACGTCGAATTCGGTCTGTTCTTCTTCAGCAGCAGCAGCAGCCGGAGCAGCGCCAGCAGCAGCAACAGCTACCGGAGCGGCAGCGGATACGCCAAATTTTTCTTCCAGAGCTTTAACCAGTTCAGCCAGCTCTAATACGGTCATTTTCTCAATTGCTTCAATAATCTGATCTTTATTCATTATAATTTCCTCCATTTATCAATTATTTTTAAAATTTTATGGTTTTTAACTATCAAAAAATCTTCTCAATCATGCATTACGCAGATTGTTTTTCTTTTTGTTCGCGCACAGCATCCAATGCGTACACGATTTTTGCAACGGTACCGTTGAGTGTGCGAACCAGACCGGAAATCGGGGCGTTCAGGCTGCCCAGCATTTTGGCAACCAGCACTTCTTTCGGCGGCAACGCAGCAACTGCCTTAACCTCGTCAACAGAAATCACTTTGCCTTCTACAACGCCGGCCTTCAGCTGCATCTTTTTGTGATCTTTTACAAAATCACAGATTACTTTGCAGGCTGCTACCGCATCTTTGGCAGAAGAGCAGATTGCAGTGTTTTTCTCCAGTACGGGAGTCAGGGCGTCCAGGCCGTATTCTTTTGCGGCCAGAGCAATCAAGGTGTTCTTGTAAACGGTGTAGGTAGCACCGGCTTCGCGAACCTTACGGCGCAGTTCTGTATCTTCCGCAACGGTAAGACCGCTGAAGTCAACTAACACTGCTCCTTTAGCTTCAGCAAGAACATTTTTAATCTCAGCTAACTGAGCCTGTTTCTCTGCTTTTGTTTTCAATGAGTTGCACCTCCTTCTTTCAGATTTTGACTTACTTTTATAAATCAAAAAGACCTCTCGGCCGTAGCAGCCGGAGGTCGTGAAAGAACTGATCTATCTTTAACGTCTCCAGCCTCGGCAGGCGTACACTGCTGCACTTGCGCTTACGCACCTGCTGTCTGTGGCCCGATTATCTTCTGATTTAAAATTTGTGTTCCGGATTATTTTGCGCTGTCCGCTTTGAGCACATCAATCTTGATGCCAGGTCCCATCGTAGTAGATAAGGTAACAGATTTAATGTACTGGCCTTTGGCTCCGGACGGTTTTACTTTAATCAAAGTAGTAACTAACGCAATGTAGTTATCCAGAAGGGCTTCTTCCGAGAAGGAAGATTTACCGATCATAGCCTGTACGTTACCGGCTTTGTCAGCACGGTACTCTACTTTACCGGCTTTGATCTCGTTGAGTGCTTTGGTCACGTCCATGGTAACGGTGCCAACTTTCGGGTTAGGCATTAACCCTTTGGGGCCCAGCAGTTTACCAAGACGGCCAACCTTGCCCATCATATTCGGGGTCGCTACGCAGACTTCAAAGTCAAACCAGCCGCCCTGAATTTTTGCTACCAGGTCATCCCCGCCAACATAATCCGCGCCGGCAGCTTTTGCTTCCTCGGCCTTCGCGCCTTCCGCAAATACCAGAACCTTTTTGGATTTGCCGGTTCCGTGAGGCAGCACCATCGCGCCGCGTACCTGTTGGTCAGCGTATTTCGGATTGATACCCAGACGGAAAGAGGCTTCTACAGAACTGTCAAACTTGGTAACTACGGTTTTCTTTACCAGCTCAACTGCTTCTTTCGGGGAATAGAGTTTAGTCTCATCAATCAGTTTTAACGCGTCAACGTACTTTTTACCGTGTTTCTTTGCCATTATAATTTCCTCCTTGTGGTCCGAACGGCTTCCGCCTCCCACTCATTAAACTGACGGTCAGTCAGTAATTACAATGCCCATGCTGCGGGCTGTGCCTTCAATCATACGGGTTGCTGCTTCCACATCGGCCGCATTCAGGTCCGCCATCTTGCTTTCCGCAATTTCACGGGCTTTGGCGCGGGGCAATGTAGCTACTTTTTTCTTGTTGGGTTCGCCGGAAGCTTTTTCCAGGCCAGCCGCTTTTTTCAGCAGCACCGCTGCAGGCGGGGTCTTGGTAATAAATGTAAAGGAACGGTCTTCATACACCGTGATCTCAACAGGGATGATCAAACCAGCCTGCTGTGCTGTACGGGCATTGAAGTCCTTTACAAAAGCCATAATGTTAACGCCAGCCTGGCCCAGTGCAGGACCAACCGGAGGTGCCGGAGTAGCTTTACCGCCAGGAACCTGTAACTTTACAACCTTAGCAACTTTCTTTGCCATGTTTCTTACACCTCCTTATCATTCAATTTCTTCCACTTGGGTATAATCAATATCAACAGGAGTTTCGCGGCCAAACATATCAACCAGAACCTTCAGTTTCCCGCGTTCTCTGTCAATTGCCGAAACAACGCCTTCAAAATTGGAGAAAGGACCTGTTTTTAAGCGGACTCTCTGTTGTAATTGCAAATTAATCTGGGGTTTCGCCTTCGGCCGGTCGGCAGGTTCCTCTTCCTGCAACCCCTGGCCGTTAATGCTGCCGGCCATGATCCGTTTGACTTCTTCATCTGACAGCGGAACCGGCTGCTTGTTATCAGGACCCACAAACCCCGTTACGCCGGGTGTGTTCCTGACCACATACCAGGTGCGGTCATCGATGATCATCTCAACCAACACATAACCCGGGAAAACCTTACGGGTCACGATCCGTTTGGCACCGTTTTCATCGGCTACTACTTCATTCTCCATCGGGATCATAATATGAAAGATCCTGTCGCTCATGCCCAGAGAATGAACCTTACGTTCCAGATTTGCGCTGACCTTATTCTCGTATCCGGAATAAGTATGGATGACATACCAATGCCGTTTTCCTTTTTCCAGCGTTTCAGCATTTTTATTTTCGTCCATTTTTTCAGCGGGAGTTCTCTCCCTTCCTCCTTGTACTCCTTACCGTAAGATGGTTCTGATCAGAACAGAGAAGAACGTATCGGCTACCCAGATACAAACTGCTACCAGCACTACCGCAATCAATACTACAATAGTATTCATAAACAGTTCCTGCCGTGTCGGCCAGGTAACCTTTTGCAATTCTGCCTTTGATTCTTTGATGAACCCCGTAACCTTCTCCACCGAGCCTACTTCGTTCGTCGTAGTAGTTTCCGGAACGGTCATTATTTCACATCCTTGCTATCAAGACACTTCCAAATAAAAATTATTTGGTTTCCTTATGGGTAGTATGCTTTTTGCAGAATTTGCAATACTTTTTAATCTCGATGCGATCGGGATCATTCTTTTTGTTTTTGTTTGTCTGATAATTCCTCTGTTTGCACTCGGTGCAGGCCAAAGTAATCAACACACGCATTCTTGCCACCTCTTTCGAACTCTAAAATACAGCAAATCAAATTGTCACTGAATGATAATACCACAGTTACCTTTTTCTGTCAATAAAATTACAAATATTTAAGAAAACACTGATCAAAAGAGTTCATACATTTAAAGATGAACCGATCAGGGCTTTCCAAAATAATGTATAAAAAAGCTCACGCAAAAATTTGCATGAGCCTTTATTTCAAATGGTGGCGGCACACGGATTTGAACCGCGGACACAGCGGGTATGAACCGCTTGCTCTGGCCAACTGAGCTATGCCGCCTTATATAATGGAGCTGATGACCAGGATTGAACTGGTGACCTCATCCTTACCAAGGATGCGCTCTACCATCTGAGCTACATCAGCATCATCATTATGGTTGCGGGGGCCGGATTTGAACCAGCGACCTTCGGGTTATGAGCCCGACGAGCTACCAACTGCTCCACCCCGCGATAAAATGGTGGAGGGGGTTGGATTCGAACCAACGAAGCGAAACGCGGCAGATTTACAGTCTGCTCCCTTTAGCCACTCGGGAACCCCTCCATTAAAACCTTCTGGAGCTGACAATAGGAATCGAACCTACAACCTACGGTTTACAAAACCGTTGCTCTGCCTGTTGAGCTATGTCAGCATGATTTCAGTGACAGTAAGTATAATACATGAAACCGAAGAGTTTGTCAACTGTTTTTTATAACTTTCTTGACAATAACCCAAAAAATAAAGACGCACCTGCATAAACAGGTGCGTCCCGGTAACACCTATTCTTCATCGCCAAAGCAAATTCCGATGCTTCTTGCAGCCTGGACAATTTCATTGTCCGGAGTGACGGACCTGGGTTTTCCTCCCGCTTCCTGCAGGGGAACCGTACCGATCGAATCATTGTGGAGGGAAACCATAACATCAAAATTCCCTGCAATGCACGCTTCTATGGCAGCCACGCCGTACCGGGTACATAAAACCCGGTCAAAGGCAGTCGGCGAACCGCCTCTCTGTAAATAACCTAAAATCGTGCTGCGCGCTTCAATCCCGGTCAGCTCTTCCAATTGCTGGGCCAGCTTATTGCCAACCCCTCCCAGGCGGATCGGCTCAAAACTGTCTTTGACAATACGGGCCACCGTCATTTCGCCGCCTTCCGGTTTAGCTCCTTCCGCCACAACGATGATGCTGAACATCTTTCCTTCCTGCTGGCGTTTGAGGATTTTCTTCGCCACGGCATCCAGATGATAGGGTATTTCCGGAATCAAAATTACATCCGCCCCGCCTGCGACACCGGAATGAAGGGCGATCCAGCCGGCATACCGGCCCATGACTTCCAGGATCATGATCCTGTGGTGGGATTCCGCCGTAGTATGCAGACGGTCGACAGCCTCAGTGGCTACCGCCATGGCAGTATCAAAACCGAAAGTACGTTCCGTGCAGGGCAGGTCATTATCTATCGTTTTGGGAACACCGATTACTTTTACGCCGCATTCCCGGGAAAGCTGGGCGCCGATAGCCAGACTGCCGTCCCCGCCAATCACAATCAGCGTTTCGATCCCGCGTTTTGCCAGATTCTTTACAATCGTTTCACTTTCATCTGTATAAGTAACAGAACCGTCTTTTTCAATATGCGCAAACTTAAACGGGTTATCCCGGTTGGTAGTTCCCAAAACCGTGCCGCCCCGCGGCAAAATACCTGACACATCATCATAGGTCAGGAGTTTCATTCTGTTCTTGATCAGCCCGTTAAAGCCGTTTTCAACACCATAAATCTGATATCCGTGTCCCAACGCAGCCTTAACCACCGCGTTCAGGACCGCATTAAGCCCCGGACAGTCGCCGCCCCCGGTGAGAACAGCCAATGTCCCTTTCACATTTATCATTTGTCCCCTCAAACGTTAATCAACGTTCCAAATCGTAAAACCGTCCTGCGGAATCCGGATGGATTCAGTGCCGTCAAATTTGTCATAGCACAGCATGCCGTCTTTCACATATCCGGGCCAGGCGGCAACCAGTACAAACTTCTGCCCCAGTTCTTTAAGCAGGGCAGCAACGTCCAGGTTAAATACCGGCACAAACAACGTCTGTAAACGATCTAACAAGATAACATCGGAATTATAACTGGCAAGCGCTTCGCCCATCATTTCCGGCGCTTTGGCATTCCGTTCTTCTTTCGGTACCGCCAGGAACTCTTCGCTGATCAGTAAACGGCAATCTACATAATCCCATTTCTTGTCTTCGGCGGCTTCGCGCAAAACCTTGCTTTTGCCGCTGCCGGGCTTACCAGTTACAAAAATAACTCCTTTTGCTTCTTTTGCTGCCTCTACAACCTTTACGAATTCTTCTGTCTGACTCATTTTAATTACCTCCTAAATCTGTTAACAGATCATTATTTGGAAATGCCGGAACATTTAATTCTTTATAACGATAATCATTCGCTGTTTCCGGATAAAATCCTTTAAAGTCACTTATATTTTATACTATTCTTCATTTCAATACAACAGTATGTTTCAGATTTATCAATTTCATTTGTTTCAACTGTCTTTTCTTTTGTCCCGCTTACGGGGCTCAATGGAAAGGATGCAGGAACATACCGCGTAAATATCAGCATCACCGCTATGGGCCTCTTTGTATTTTTCCACCTTCCTTTTGACGCGCTGCAACGCATTGTCAATGGATTTAATATGCCGGTGCAGCTCTCTGGCCGTCTCCTGGTACGATTTTCCGTCCAGGTAATTCATGAAAACTTCCCACTCCAGATCACTGAGGATCATGTTCATCTTATTTTTAATTTCGATAAACTCTTCCCTCCGGATGATCATCTCTTCCGGATTCACCACTTTGGTGCCGCTGGAAATCACGTCCAGCAGGGTCCGGTCCGAATCCTGTTCATAAATGGGCTTATTCAATGACACATAGGAATTCAGCGGAATATGCTTTTGCCGGGTCGCGGTTTTAATGGCCGTTATAATCTGACGGGTTACGCACAACTCCGCAAAAGAGCGGAATGACGCCTGTTTTTCCCGCCGGAAATCCCGGATTGCTTTATAGAGGCCTATCATCCCTTCCTGAATGATATCTTCCCGTTCCGCCCCGATCAGGAAATAACTTTTAGCTTTTCCCCGCACAAAATTGCGATACTTATGCAGCAGATATTCCTGGGCCAATACACTGTTTTCCGCATTTGCCAGTTCAACAATGTCCTCATCCGGCATATCGGTAAATCTGGCGTAGGGATCGCCGGTCACCCCGTTCATCTATTCTCCACCTTCCAGTAATAGCAAGATAATTCTCTCCCACCCGGGCGGCTGTTTCTTACGTATATTTAAATTATACACGACAGACTGTTGCAACGTCAAACAAAGCGCAGCTCCAAGACCGGAACTCACGTTGCCAGGCTGCAGCATCCGTTATTATTAATAACGGTAAGCCGGCTTATCCACGTCTTAACCTTTCCAGATGCGATGCCACATCCCCGTCAATACGGCCACCCAGTTCCCGCCGGCCTGAACTGCCCGGCAGTTTGTCTATTTTTTCTTTAATTTCTTTTTTTGTCTTATAATAAATTTCCCGGAACTCACGGGCGGAAATGCGGAGTGCTCCGGAGCCGAGCACGCTGTCCTGTTCGGCTTTATCGCTGGTAACAACAAAGACTTTGATCCCCTTCCTGGCAATCTGATACGTTTCCCGTTCGATCCAGCTGTCCGCCGTTTCCTGTTCGGCAGTATAAATTACCGTACACCCGCGGATGTGTTCTGTTGCTTCCGGTCCTTTTGCATCCATCGCGTCAAACACAACAACGGCGTTATAGCCATGAAAGGACGAAAACTCCGCGACCCTGTCTATCAGCATATCACGCGCGTGTTCCAGGTCAGTATCCCGTGTCCCCGCAAAATCCTGCCAGTTATTGATGACGTTGTATCCGTCAACCAGGTAATACTCTTTCATTTCGCGGCCTTCTGCATCCGCTGCCGTACCACTTCATACAGCAGAATGGCTCCTGCCGCGGACGCATTCAGGGAGTTTACGCCTCCCTGCATGGGTATCCGGACAAGCATATCGCAGTTTTCCTTTACCAGATGTCCCATACCTTTGCCTTCTGCGCCGACTACCAGTACAAGAGGACGGTCCAGATCTGTTTCAAAATACAGGCTGTCCCCTTCCATGTCTGCCCCGACGACCCAGAATCCCTGTTCTTTTAAGCTCCGCAACGTCTGGACAATATTACCGATTTGTACTACCGGCACATAATTAACAGCTCCGGCAGAGATCTTTGCCACAACCATGTTCAGCGGGCAGCTTCGCCGCCTGGGCAATAAAACACCGTGTACCCCGGCAGCGTCTGCGCTGCGGATCAGGGCACCGACGTTCTGCGGATCCTGCAATTCGTCCAGCAGAAGCAAAAACGGCATTTCGTTCCGGGACGCAGCCCGTTCCAAAACCGTTTCCAAAGAACTGAACGCAATGGGGGATGCCAATGCCACAATCCCCTGGTGACGTATTCCCGGAGCCAGCCTGTCCAGTTTTTCGGGCTGTACATATTCTACCGGTACGGCCGCACTCTGTGCCGCCACGATAATTTTTCCCAGGCTGCCGCCCTGCAGCCCCGCTTTAATGAGAATCTTATTGACCGGACGTCTGCTGGACAAAGCCTCAAACACCGCATTACGCCCGGCAACGATTTCTTCTGTCATAAACGCTCCTTTAAGGGAACTCTGATTAACCCATCAGGCACACCTGCCTGATCAGGTTCTCCTTAAACAAACCGGCAGCAGAAATACCGCCGGATATAAAAGCCTGAACCTGCGCTTTTCTTAATCGTTTTTGCCAGGCAAAAACAGTTCCGCAACCTCTTTGCCTTCGGCCTGATGCTGTTTTACTTTCGGCAAAATACCGCAGCTCATCTTTCCTTCTTTACAGGTACCTTTGGCCACACAGTCCGGGCCCGCTTTTTCAAACAAAACAGGCGCCACTTTACGGCATTCCGTCAGCATCTTCCAGGCCAGTTCGCGGATTTCCCACTGCGCACGGTTGCAGCAGCGTAAATTGAAGAAATTGTAGAGTGAACGGGCATTAAAGGTGCAGACGATTTTCGTTTCTGCCGCATTCGGCAGTACATACCGCGCATCTTCGTTGGCAATGCCGTAATGGTCCGTCAGATCATTATACAGATCCTGCAGATTCTGCATGCATGCCTCAAATTTAGCTTTTGCTTCGGGAATTGCCGCAATAGCAGGAGGCATGATCGATTCAAAATTGTGTTCTTTTACATACCGCTGGGACTGCTGCGAATACGAAGCGATCCTGTGACGGACAAGCTGATGCGTCAGAACACGGGAAACGCCCTCGATAGCAAACGTAAAGGTTACATGTTCAATCGGAGAGAAATGGCCCATGCGCACCAGCATACGGACCAGGCGCGCCGCTTCCTCATCGCTCATCTTTTCCTGGAGTTCCGTAACTCCTACCGGAGAATAACACAGGCGTGCGCTTAATGCCACTGATTTGTCCGGATCCGGAGTATGTCTTACTAATACAACCTTCATGATAGTCCCTCCCCTTTTCAGATCTTCTCTTCTATATTAATTCCGTTATAGTAACGAAAGGTCCCGCATTTCCCGGGAAATCACCTGAAACGACTGTTCCAGCAAACGCTCCAGCCGTTCCTCCTGATCTGTCAGAAGCAGCCAGCCGCATAAGGCTTCCAGTGCTGTGGCCGAGCGATATTCGCTCACGCTGGCGCTTTTGGGCACCATGGACTTGGCGTTGCGGCCCCTGTGCACAACCGCCGCTTCCTTTTCTGACAAACCTGCTTCCAGAATGTGCATGGCTTTGGCCTGCATCACGGCAGATACCATTTTTGCCGCAATCGTATGGATCACTTGTACATGACTGGAAGACGGCAGCAGGCGCATACGGACATAAAACGTAAACACGCTGTCACCGATCAGGGCCAGTACAATCGGATTCATCTGACCGGGATCAGGCAATGGTCTTCCTTCTTCCTGACAGATTGCCAGTGCGTGCTGTTTTAACTGTTGAAATCGGGTAAATTTCACTGCTTTTTCCACCGTGCGCCCTGGGGCGTATCTTCAATCACGATGCCCAGCTCGCCCAATTTATTGCGGATGGCATCCGCCTGGGCGTAGTTTTTAGCCTTACGGGCATCCTGGCGCAATTCCAGCAGCAGCTGCATCAGCTGTTCCGTCAGTCCGCCATCACCATCGTTCCCTGCAGCTTCCGCTTCCCCTTCCAACACGCCGATAATGGAGCAGAATTCAGCAAAAACTTTGCTCATCATATCCACTAATTTCCCGTCCGTGGCTACATTACCGGAATCAGCCTGCGCTTTGTAAACGTTAATCTCTTTTGCCAGCGCGAACATATGGCTGATAGCCAGAGCCGTATTGAAATCATCACGCATGGCTTCCATAAAATCATTGCGAAGCTGTTCGACTTTGCCGCGTAAAGCCATGCTCTCTTCGGTCGGACCGCCGCTGATGACCTTTCTCAAGGCTGCCAGATTTTCTTTTGCCGTACGCAGGCGCTGCAGGCTCGCATCGGCCTCTTTCAGCCGCGCATCGCTAAAGTCCAGCGGACTGCGGTAATGGGTGGAAACGATAAAGAAACGTAATGTTTCCGGGGCAAAATGTTCCAGAATGTCTTTTACCGTAAAGAAATTGCCAAGTGATTTTGACATTTTTTCTTCATTAACAGTAATAAACCCATTGTGGAGCCAGTAGCGCACAAAGGGATGAACACCGGTGGCCCCTTCCGACTGGGCAATTTCATTTTCATGGTGCGGGAAGATCAGATCGCTGCCGCCGCCATGGAAATCAAAGGAAGAGCCCAGATATTTCATGCTCATGGTAGAGCATTCAATATGCCAGCCGGGCCGCCCTTTGCCCCAGGGAGAATCCCAGGCCGGTTCACCGGGTTTGGCCGCTTTCCACAGAGCAAAGTCCATGGGATTCTGTTTCCGGTCGTCCACATCCACCCGGGCCCCTGCCAGCATATCGTTCAGATCCCGGCCGGAAAGGCAGCCGTAACGCGGGAATTTTTCCACGCTGTAATATACATCGCCGTCCACCACATAGGCGAATCCGTTATCGATCAATGCCTGGACCGTGTTGATAATGTCCGGAATATGGCGGGATACCCGGGGATAAATCTGAACGCGGCGGACATTCAGCTTGTCCATCACCTCAAAGTACGATTCGATGTAACGGCCGCAGATATCACTCCACTGTACACCCTCCGCATTCGCTGTATTGATAATCTTATCATCCACGTCGGTAAAATTCTGCACATGCAGCACATCGTACCCTTCATGTTCCAGGAAACGGTGGATCACATCCCAGGTCACAAAGGGGCGGGCGTTGCCGATATGCGGATGGTTATACGGGGTTACGCCGCAGACATAAATGCTCGCCTTCCCCGGATTCATTGGAACAAATTCTTCTTTTTTGCGTGTCATCGTATTGTAAACTTTAATTGCCATTCTGTGTTACTCCTTGTCAGTTATAAAGAAACCCCTGCTTTTTCCAGGCTCTTCAAGATTCTCTTCTCCGTGCGTTCCAGACCGAACAGCGGGATCATTTCCGCCAGTTCCGGACCGTGCTGGTTCCCTGTCAGCGTTACACGGATCGGCATGTACACCTGCTGCCCTTTCAGCTTGTTTGCTTTCTGGACTTTCTTGAAGGCGGCTTTTACCGTATCCCGGTTTAATTCCGGAAGTGCTTTAAGTTCTTCCAATAAAGCTTTCATGACCATGGGAGCCGTTTCTTCCTTCAGCACGGCAGCGGCTTCTTCGTTTTCAAACTCGAAGTCGTCGCTGAAATACATGGAAACCTTTTCCGGTATCTGGGCGCCGTAATCAATCTGGGTCTGGGCGGTTGCCACGACCTTCTTCAGCCATTCCAGCTTTGCACCGTCCTCATCGCCGGTCATATAGCCGGCTTCTTTCATAAACGGCACAGCCAGTTCCCAGAACGCTTCGGCAGACATTTTGCGGATATGCTGCCCGTTGATCCAGTCCAGTTTCTTAAAATCAAATACAGCAGGATTTTTAGCCACACGGTCCAGGGAAAATTCCTGAATCGCTTCTGCCATGGTAAAGATTTCCTTCTCCCCGGGAGGAGCCCAGCCCAGCAACGCAAGGAAATTATTCAGGCCGGCCGGAATATATCCCTTCTGGCGGTACGCGTCCAGAGAAGTCGCGCCATGCCGTTTGCTCATCTTCGTATGGTCAGTTCCCAGAATCAGGGAAACATGGCCGAACACCGGTTTTTCGAAGCCTAATGCATCATACACCAGCAATTGTCTGGGCGTATTGGATAAATGTTCCTCCGCCCGGATGACATGGGTCACATGCATAAGGCTGTCGTCAATAACCACAGCATAATTATAGGTAGGAATTCCGTCAGATTTGACAATGACAAAATCCCCGATGCCGTTGGAATCAAATTCCACATCGCCACGAATCAGGTCGTGGACAACGATCTTTTCGTTGGGCGGCACACGCAGACGGACCGAAGGTTTGCGGCCTTCCGCTTCATATTTCGCAATCTGTTCCGGCGTCAGTTCCCTGCATTTTCCCATATAGCGCGGCATTTTTCCCTCTTTCAGAAGGCTTTGCCGTTCTTCCTCCAGTTCTTCCGGCGTACAGTAACAGTAGTAAGCTTTCCCTTCTGCCAGGAGCTGGTCTGTATATTTCTTATAGATGTCCAGACGTTCCATCTGACGGTACGGGCCATACGGGCCACCCACATCAACGCCTTCATCCCAGTCCATGCCCAGCCACCGTAAGGAATTTTTAATATTCTCTTCCGATTCCGGCGTAGAGCGTTTCCGATCCGTATCTTCAATACGGAGCACCATCTTGCCGCCTAATTTTCTGGCCAGCAGCCAGTTAAACAGCGCGCTGCGGGCGCCGCCGATATGAAATGGCCCGGTAGGGCTTGGCGCAAAGCGTACACGAATTTCCTGTGACATTGAAAATCCCTCCAAAAATGATATTCAAACTCTTACTATAACTAATAATTATTAATAAACTTTATACAGACAGCCTTACAGAAAAAGTACCCGGCCGTCACATTATACATCATAAAAACTGCCTGAGCCTCAGGCTCTTATGATACTGGCCACCGCTTCCGCAGCGATGCCTTCGCCTCTTCCGGCAAACCCGAGTTTTTCCGTAGTCGTCGCTTTTATATTCACTGCGTCTTCCGTAATGCCCAGATCGTTTGCAACCAGCTCCCGCATGGCTGCGATATACGGAGCTAATTTAGGACGTTGCGCAATAATAGTCACATCCGCATTATTGACCTGCCATCCGTCTTTCTGGAGCATTTCCACAACAACGCGCAGAAGACGCCGGCTGTCGGCCCCCTCGTATTTATCATCCGTATCAGGAAAATGTTTCCCGATATCCCCTTTGCCCGCTGCCCCCAGCAGGGCATCCATCAGGGCATGCAACGCCACATCCGCATCGCTGTGCCCCAGCAGCCCTCTTTCATAAGGTACCCGGACCCCTGCCAGAATCAGGGCCCTGTTTTCCACAAGGGCATGTACATCAAAACCGGTTCCTACTCTGAACTGCATCTTTCAAATCTCCATTCACCCGTAAACGGCGTCAAAACATAGTAATGAATTATCGTTTCCCGCAATTATCCTTTAGCGGGACTCTCTTCTATCATTATTCAGAACGACTCTGTTTTTCCAAAATCTTTTCAGCCAACAGCAAATCTTCCGGTGTCGTAACCTTAATGTTTTCATAAGAGCCTTCCGCGACAGCCACCGGATGACCCGACGCCTCCACCAGAGATGCGTCATCCGTCACCGCAACAGGATGCTCTTTTAAAAAATCATAGCCTTTGCGCAACACATTTATCTCAAAAATCTGCGGGGTCTGGACAGCGCATAAAGAGGACCTGTCCGGTGTGGACACGACAATGCCCCGGGCATCCACGATTTTCACCGTGTCTTTCAAAGGTACGGCCGCAATGGCAGCCCCGCATTCTTTTGCCCTTGCGAACGTGCGGGCAAAGACTTCTGTTCCCGCAAAAGGCCGGGCTCCATCGTGCACCGCCACATAACCGCTTTCATCCGTGACCAGCGCCAGACCGTTGGCAACAGAATCCTGCCGTTCCCTGCCTCCGGCCGTAACCTGCCAGCTTAAACCCGGAAAACGGTCCCGGTATTCTTTCAGCATCAATTCTGTTTCCGTTATCTCCCAGGCTCTCGTCACAACAATTACACGCCGGACCATCCCGGTTTCCGCCAGCATCTTCATGCATAAGACCAGCAGCGGAATGTCCCGGATCGTGATAAACGCCTTATTTTTCCCAAAGCCCATGCGCCTTCCTGCACCGGCAGCCGGGACAATTACGGTCAGCAAATCTTTCATGTTCCCTCCGCCCCGGCCAATACATCATGGACTTCATGATTCTTAGGTACCTTGGCAAAAATCATACGGCCGGCCGATGTCTGCAGCACAGAGGTTACGGCTATACGAATCTTATTGCCTATATATTTGCGCCCTCCCTCTACAACGATCATCGTGCCATCCTGCAGATAGGCAATCGCCTGCCCGCTTTCTTTTCCTTCCCGGAGCAAATAGACCGTCATTTCTTCCCCGGGAATCACGACCGGCTTCACCGCGTTGGCCAGATCGTTAATATTCAACACCCGGATTCCCTGGATAGACGCTACCTTATTCAGATTAAAATCGTTGGTAACAATCATGGAACCGGTATCCTTCGCAAGGGCGATCAGCTTGCTGTCAACGTCCTTGATCATTTCATATTCCATATCATTCACGATGACAACGTGGGGAAAGATTTCCTGCAGTTCGTGAATAAAATCCAGCCCCCGCCGCCCTTTTGCACGTTTCAGATTGTCCGAAGAGTCAGAAAGACGCTGTAATTCATCCAATACAAAACGGGGGATCACAAGGTTCCCTTCCAGAAAACCGGTCTTCAGGATATCCGAAATCCTTCCGTCGATAATCACACTGGTATCCAGCAGCTTATTGGACGCTGCCAGTTCAACAGGCAGGGAATCCGCGTCAACCACCGCGTCCTCCTGCTGATCCAGCTCCATTTCCTCCGTCTTGACAGGAAGGTCCTTTCCTTGCGCCCGGGAACGGTAAAACAGCCCCAGGATGTCTTTGCTTTTGTGGGAAGCAACTTTGGCTCCCGTTAATGCCAGAATGATGCTCAGAACAATCGGAATATAAGGGCCTACAATAGGCAGACGCGAAAACGGGGCGCCAATCAGATTCGCCAGAATCAGGCCCACCAGCACGCCGATCAGGGAAACAATAATATCGGCAGAAGGCACTTTGGCAAGAACAGAGGCCACAATTTCCGAATATTTCAGCAGGAATTTAATCAGAAAGGGCGTAATGACCCAGCCGATCCAGCCGAAAAACAATACGCTTACTATGGCAAAGAGCCAGTGGATATAAGAATAACCCAACAGTCCTGTGGAATGGATATTATAGCCGAGAAAATATGAAATTTGAGGAAGCAGCTGTTCCATAAGTATAAGTCCGGTTACAGTTAAAAGCACGGCTATCGCTGCAGTGAGTATTCTTCGTAACATGGCTATCCTCCTTTCCTCAAAACTCATAAGCATTCAAAAGATAACACTTATCCATCATACTTATTTTTATATTTTACTACATATTTCGGTTTTATAACAGTATTAAAAGCGTTTTTTCACAAAAAATAAATGTCAGAACGTGAATTCTGACATTATTATCGAAGACTTGTATTTGATACCCGGTGCACACGGTATGTCACGCAATGTGCAGCGCCTTGTCGATCCATTTCTCTGCGGATTCAATATTGCTGTTTTTAACGATCATAATCTCACTGGCCAGAATCTGCCTGGCGTTCCCCAGCAGACGGCGCTCCCCGGTAGAAAGACGTTTCTGTTTATCCTGCCGCGCCAGAATGCTGATCACTTCTGCCAGATCCAAAACATCCCCGCTTTTCATTTTATCAATATAAATCGTAAAACGGCGGTTCCAGGTAATGCTTTTCAGATTATTGACCACTTCGGTTTCCAAAACTTTCTGTATTTCTTTCATCTTGCTTTTGGGAATAATCGGGCGAAGCCCGACCTTTTCCAGATTACATACAGGTATACGTACTTTCATGTTTCCCAAAAACATGGAAAGCACTAAATATTTTGTTGGCTGTGCTTCATACACCCGTTCCTCAACTGCTTCTATCTGACCTGCGCCATGCATCGGATATACTACTTTGTCACCAACCGAAAACATCGGAAACCTCCATACAGAATACCAGGGGAAAACTAAAAAACTTTAGTTAAACAAAGCATATTGAATACATACATATTATATCATGATTTTTTGCAGGCGTCAAAGATTTTCATTATATATCAGTGTATGCACGCTGTCAACCCATAATCGGCCGATTACATGAATTTATTTAAATAATGTCTGAATTGCCTCTTCCACTGTCCGTACTCTGATAATTTCACCCCTGAATTCTGTCGGCAGGCGCAGCTTTGCATCCGGGACAACAAATCTGCCAAAACCCAGCTTGGCCGCATCCGCAATACGGCGTTCCATGGCCTGTACGCGCCGCACTTCACCCGTAAGCCCTACTTCCCCGAAAATAACCGTTCCGCCGGGAACCGGACGGTTCCGGTAGCTGGAAAACAGCGCTGCCAGAACAGGCAGGTCAGCCGCGGTTTCATTGACTCTGATGCCCCCTACCACATTGACATAGACATCATGGGTTCCGAAATCCAGCCCCATCCGGCGTTCCAGGACCGCAATCAGCATATTGACCCGGTTATAATCAAAGCCAACCGCAGTCCTCCGGGGCATGCCATACGGGGTACGGGCCGCCAGCGCCTGGAACTCTACCATGACAGGACGGTTCCCTTCCAGGCAGCCTCCGATTGCCGTGCCCGGCACCTCGTTTACTCTCTCCTCCAGAAAAAGCCCGGCCGGATTGGGAACCTCCGCCAGTCCCCCCTGCTCCATGGAAAAAATCCCGCACTCCTCCGTGGAGCCGAAACGGTTTTTCAGGGCACGTAATACGCGGAATGCGTAGCTGCGTTCCCCTTCAAACTGAAGGACAACGTCCACCATATGCTCCAGCAGGCGCGGACCGGCAATGTTTCCATCCTTTGTCATATGCCCGATGATCAGCACCGCCGTGCCGGAAGTCTTGGCATACCGCAGCAGCCTTGCCGTGCATTCCCGCACCTGTCCCACACTGCCCGCCGACGTTTCCAGATCGCCTGTGTACATAGTCTGGATAGAATCGATGACCAGGAGCCCCGGTTTTTCATGTTCGGCCTGAAGCAGGATATTGCCAATCTCCGAAGCGGTCATGATCAGAAGAGAATCCGTGCAGGTCCCCAGACGGCCGGCCCGCATGGCAGTCTGCTCCTCCGACTCTTCGCCGGAAACATACAAAACTTTTATCTGTTTCTGGCTGAAACGCATGGCCGCGTCCAGAAGGATCGTGGATTTACCGATACCGGGATCGCCACTTAACAGCACAAGGCTTCCGGGAACAATCCCCCCACCCAATACCCTGTCAAATTCATGGATGCCGGTTTCCATACGGCGGACAGATCCGGCCGCGACGCTGCTGACGGTCCTCGGCCTGGTGTTCCCGGCATAATGGACATACCCCTGTTCTTTTGACTTGGTTTCCAATTGTTCGCTGAAAGAGTTCCATGTTCCACATTCCGGGCATTTCCCTAACCAGGAAGCCGTCACATAGCCGCAATTCTGGCAGACATAGCTAACCTTTGCCTTTGTTTTAGCCATAATTCTGTTCCTCTTGTACCGGCACCATGTTTTCCGTATCAGCCTCTTTCATACGGGAAAAACTGAAATCTCCCGCCATCACATCAATCAGTATTTCATCTCCGGCAGCAAACGTCCTTTCCAGATACAGATCTGCCAGTTTATCTTCAATTTCTTTCTGTAAAGCGCGCCGCAGCGGACGGGCGCCGTACCGGACATCCATCCCCGACTGCAGCAGCTTGTCTCTGGCGGCCGCTGTCATACGCAGGCGCATCCCCGTATCCCGGAGCCGCTTCTGCAGGTCCTCCAGCATCTTGTCCACAATCTGGGCCAGTTCCTTTTTGCCTAACGGGTCGAATACCACAATCTCATCCAGCCGGTTTAAAAACTCCGGACGGAAAATATCTTTGATCCCCTGCAGGACGTTCTGTTTCTGATTTGCCACAGCGGTATCCGCATCGGCCGCGAAACCCAGGCTGCGCCTGTCGCTCATCATCTCCGCGCAGGCATTGCTTGTCATCAGGATTACGCAGTTGCGGAAATCCACTGTCACGCCCTGGCCGTCGGTCAGCCTCCCGTCTTCCATAATCTGCAGGAGCAGGTTGAATATATCGGGATGGGCTTTTTCGATCTCATCCAGCAATACGATGGAATAGGGGCGGCGTTTCACAGCGGAAGTAAGACGGCCGCCTTCTTCATAACCCACATAACCGGGAGGAGCGCCGATAAGGCGGGAAGCGGTATGCTTCTCCATGTACTCGCTCATATCAAAACGCAGCAACGCTCTTTCATCCCCGAACAGATTCTCTGCCAGCGCCTTTGCCAGTTCTGTCTTCCCGACGCCCGTAGGCCCAAGGAACAGGAAAGAACCCATCGGCCGGTGGGGATCTTTCAGACCCGCCCGGGCGCGCCGCACGGCCTGGGCCACGGCTTTCACCGCCTTGCCCTGGCCCACGATACGTTCATGCAGGGCCTCCTCCAGCTGCAGCAGACTGCTGGATTCCGCCGCGTTCAGCCGAGTCAGCGGAATGTTCGTCCACTGGGAAATAATCTGGCGTACCGTGTCCGCATCCACAACCGGATCGCCCATCTGTCCCGAGTAATCCTTGCTGCTGTGGAGCCGCACGGAAGCACAGGCTTCATCCAATATGTCAATCGCCTTGTCAGGCAGGTTTCTGTCCGTTATATACCGGTCCGATAATTTTACGGCCGCTTCCAGCGCATCTTCCGTAACCTGAACATGGTGATACTTTTCATAGCGTCCGCACAGCCGCTTCAGTATTTTCAAGGCCGACGCCGCATCCGGCGCATCCACGCGGACCGGCTGGAAACGCCGCTCCAGCGCCGCGTCTTTCTCTACGCTTTTGCGGTAATCTTCCAGCGTGGTTGCCCCGATTACATGCAGCTCCCCTCTGGCCAGGGCAGGTTTGATGATATTGGCGATATTCATGGTGCCGTCGCCGCCGTTCATCAGCATCTGCAGTTCATCCATAAAGAGGATGATCCGGGGACAGCGTTTGACCGCTTCAATGATATCCCGCAAACGTTCTTCCAGTTCCCCCCTGTACTTGGCACCAGCAACCACATAGCCCAGTTCCAGGGAAAAAATAATCTTATCCGAGAGAAACTCAGGAGCCTCCCCGTTCACGATCCGCTGGGCCAGACCTTCCGCAACCGCTGTTTTCCCCACGCCGGATTCCCCGATCAGGACCGGGTTGTTCTTAGTACGCCGGCACAAGATCCGCATTACGTGCTCCAGTTCCTTTTCCCGGCCCAGCACCGGATCCAGCTTATCCTGTGCGGCCAGTTCGTTCAGATTGCGCCCGAAGCCTTTCAGAAGTTTTAACGCCTTTTGCATTTCCGCTTCTGCTTTTTCCTTCTTCGCCTGTGA
This sequence comes from Succiniclasticum ruminis DSM 9236, assembly GCF_900112895.1. Taxonomy (GTDB): domain Bacteria; phylum Bacillota; class Negativicutes; order Acidaminococcales; family Acidaminococcaceae; genus Succiniclasticum; species Succiniclasticum ruminis. Next base: position 101,973 of record NZ_FONL01000001.1, read on the forward strand.
TTTGAACTTATTCTTTTCCGGCAGGGAATGGGTCTTGATAAACTCTTCGTGCATCATGACCTGCACCCGGTTCATATCGATAGCAAAACGTTGCAGAACCCGTTCCGCCACACAGCCGTCTTCCGCCAGCAGACCCAGCAGGATATGGCCGGAGCTGATCAGGTAGAGCCCGTCCGCATCCGCAAAGGATTTGGCGTATTCCATAGCCCTGGAAGCCTCTTTAGTATAGGTGACGGGATTGGCGCCTTCTGCGCTTTTCCCCATCCACGTCTCCAGTTCTCCCAGCAGCGTATACTTATCCACGCCGCACCGCAGCAGGAGATGCGCTGCCTGGCTTTCCGGCTCCTGCAGCATGGCCCATAAAATATGTTCCGTGCCGATTTCTTCCTGCTGACGCTGGTTCGCTGTACGGCGCGCGGTGGCCAGAATCCTTTCCGCCAACTCGGTATAGAAATGATTCTTCTGGCCAACAGCTTCTTCATAATAATTCTGTTCCGCCAGTTTGCGCAGCGGCTTAAAAATTTCTTCCAGAATATTGCGGGCCCCTTCCCCGTTCTGGCCGGACAGGACCCCTTCTGTCGCAAACTCTTTGGCGCAGGTCTCACAAAGCCATTTGCTGACCCGCGTATTGTTAACGACGCAAACTACATTTACCGTGGCTTCCCGTTTGCCACACCGTTCACATAACATCATATCCTCCTTGCCGGAAAAAACATTGTCCCGGCACATGATCCTTCACTCTGTTTTCTTCTGTCAGCCTGCATCCACCATGCGCTGTACCGCCTGGCGGAGAACGCGGCGTTTTTCCCTTTCCGGGATGTCCATGATACCCATCAGATAATGCAGCAGTTCAAATTCCCTGTCGGTCAGCATGCGGTTTTCATGCCAGTAATGCAGGATTTCATCCACAGTCGGCTCCTCCTGCTGTTCTTCTACCGGCAATATCCTGACGATACGGATAAAGCCTCCGCTGCCCCGGCGGGATTCTACCAGATAACCTTTTTCCGGTGTAAAGCGCGTGCTCAGCACGTAACTGATCTGGGACGGCGCGCAGGATAACCTGTCCGCCAGTTCATTGCGCTGCACCATTACCGTATTCTTGCTTGCCGCCAGCAGTTGACCTACAATAAAGCTTTCTATCGCGTCTGCCATATTTTTCATTTTTCTACCTGCTTTCTGTTTTACTGCCTGTTTTCATTCTTGCACAGGATTACAAATAAATATCTTTCCTACGCAAAATTAAAATATATATTGCCAAATTTCCTGTAGAGCATTTTATATTTGATATTATATTTGACTTTTTGACTTTATGCAAGTGCAACTATTATTTTTTCACAAACTCTTTGCAAAACTATATAAAATGTTACAAAAACAGAAGATAAAAAAAGACAAATTAAAAACCAGAAGCGGGGAAGAACTGCGCAAAACATCAGGAGCGTTTGCGTAATTTCATACGATGAAATCCGCCGTCGTGGCTAGACTGTCTAAGGGGCGAAGCCCCGAGTTTCGAAGCCACAGGCGAATGAGTCTTGAAATAGCAAACGGGCACGGTTTTGCAAAGTCTTTCCCGCTTCTGGTTTTTTCAACTTATCTTTTTCAATAAAACTTGTGCATAAATCTTTTTAATTTATCCTTTTGCCAGTTCCGCTTTCATAATGCGTTTGTAAGCTTCCACGCCGGGCTGGTCGTAGGCATCCACATCTGCCAGTTCTCCTTCGTACGCGATACTGTACATCAGGAACATGAGCAGCTGCCCGATGTAACGCGGCGCCAGTTCCGGCAGCACGTACCGGGCATTCAGCCTGCCGTCTTCCGTCAGGGCTGTTTCATTCGCTTTCAACGCTGCCTGCAACAACACGTTCATTTCCTTGCCGGCATATAAAGCAAAGGCTTTTTCTTTCGGGAACGGATTGTCTACTACAATCGTTTCCGCAGGTTTTTCCACTTCCAGGAACTGGATCACCTTGTTGCGTTTCCCGTCCTGATGCTGCTGGGTCATGGAATGCATATCCGTTGTACCTACGGCCACTACAGGCGTACGGCCGTAAAACGCAGTCTTGCCGTTCCGGTCCATCCGTTTGCCCAGGGACTCTGCCAGCAGCTGTACATACCAGGCGCCAAGGCACTGCAGGGTATCGCCGTAGCCCATCAGCACTTCAATATCCGCTCCCAGTTTTTCAGCAGCCAGATATTTCAGCGCGGCGTTCAGCAGCGCCGGGTTTTCCGCCCCTTCTGTGGCCAGGCAAAGTTCCGACATCTCCCGGGCGCCCTCCAGCAAGGCACGGATATCATATCCTAATGCGGCGCACATCAGAAGGCCGGGGTTACTCAGGATGCAGAAACGCCCGCCGATCCCTTCCGGAATACTGTACGCCGGCCAGTTGTTTTCCTGCGCCAGCCGGAACAGCAGGGATTCTTTCGGATCAAGACCGGTCACTGCCGTCACATCAATGGTAAACCATTCCGGATGCGCTTTCATATAATTCAGCAAAGCGGCAAAGCTGGTCAGCGGTTCCATGGTAGTACCCGATTTAGAAATCGGCACCAGCTGGATGTGCAGCGGATGTTTTACATGCTGCGCCTGCAGTGTCAGCTGGCGCATCAGGCCCTGCAAGGCCACGCCATCCACATTATTGCCCGCAAAATAAATCTGCGGATACCCGTTGCGCTCTTTTTTCGGCAGCTGGTTCCAATAGGGTTTTGCCGCCAGATCGAAAATTACCTTATCCCCCAAATAGGACCCGCCGATACCGATAAACACCGCCGCATCTACGGAATCTTTCCATGACGCTCCCAGTTCTTCGAGACGCTTTACCGAAGCCTCATCGTTCGGGTTCCCTTCCGCAAGATAGGCCTGACGCGGGAAATACACATGTTCCGGTGTCCCGTCCTTGGAAAGATGCGCTTTGGAAAAGCCTTCGCTGCGTATCGCCCGTACCGCTTTTACAGCCTGTTCCATAGCAGGCTGTAATGCCTGCAGCGCTTCTTCCGTAACCCGGCCTTCCCCAACCAGGTTCTGATACTGAAACCGGAATCCTTCCCTGATTCCTACACAGCCAGTCAACTTCATCTCTCTCCCTCCAGTTCTTTTTATATGTTATTTGCATTCATCGTATATTCTCAACCGAACCGCAAAAAGCAATCCCTTTTACCGTTTCCGCACCGGCTTTTTTCAGCGCCGCCGCAGCAGCGGAAAACGTGGTGCCTGTCGTAAAAATATCGTCCGCCAACACGATCGATTTACCACAGACATCGCGGGTCACGGCAAAACAGTCCTGCAGATTCCGTCTTCTTTCTTCCGGAGACAGTCCGTACATGGGCAATGTCTTCCGGGTCCGGCAGAGGGTCTGCGTCCAGATTCCCCCCAATTTCTGTGCCCGGGAAGAAAACAGCGCTGCTGGCAGATCAAATCCGCGTTCACGCAGGCGGCCGCTGTCTGTCGGTATCCCGCTCCAAAGCCAGGAACCGCATTTCTCACGGGAAACGCCTTTTTGGCAGATTGTCTGGCCAGCCTCTTTCTGACAGTATGCCTGAACCGTTTTTTCTCTATCATACTCTTTTTCTGCACTGCAAGGCTTTTTTCCTGCATCCGTCAGAAAATTTGTGATAATCCTCTGTCCGGACAAATCCGCCAAAAGCCGTTCCGTTTCTTCAGACAACTGATCCAGCAATTCTTTATCCCGCCCGAATTTGATTTTATGAATTGCTTCTTTAATATGGTTCTCATACGCAAAAAAGAACAGGATCCCGTCCAAACTGCCTGCGGGAGGAAACGCTTTCATCTGCAAAAGTCCTTTCCTGCATTCACCGCACAGGTAACCCGCTTCAATCTCCACACCGCAGCCGGCACAGCAGCGTGGAAACACCAGTTCCTTCATTAACCGGAAAAACAGTATGCTATCCCTCCTTGTATTATAAAGTATTAGTTTTTATCATCCCTTCGGGCTTGACTTTTAATAGTTTGTCTTCTGAGCGGCTCCGGTCATTTGCCAAGACGAGCACAAGCCTTTTTAACCGTTACCCCGGTTTTCACAAATCCCCGCTTTCCTGCAGCCGTTCCTTCAGCAGCGAATAGCGGCGCCGGGTCCGGTCGTTGGCCACGGCAGTCTGCAGCGCCGTTTTTGTCCCTACCAGTTCCACTTTTTCCCTGGCCCGCGTCACGGCCGTATACAGCAGGTTCCGCTGCAGCATGATATAATGCCCGGGCACCAACGCGAGTACAACGCGGGAATACTCGCTTCCCTGGGATTTATGGACGCTCATGGCGTAAGCCAGCTGCAACTCATCGGTTTCACCGTCCCCGTAGGTCACATATTCCCCGTCCGGACGCTCCGGATACCAGACCTTAACGGCTTTTCCCGAAATATCTGCAATCTGCCCGATATCCCCGTTATAAACATCCTTTTCGTAATTATTACGGATCTGCATCACCTTGTCCCCCAGACGGAGCGTCGCGCCACCGGGCTGTCGGATCTCTTCTTTCCGGGCAGAGGGGGGATTGACGCGGTCCTGCAACAGACTGTTCAGGTTCTGTACTCCGCAGGGGCCTTTATGCATCGGGGACAGGATCTGTAATGACTGCCACCCGCCGCTTTTGGTTGCGGCAGCATATAAATCCGTAATATAAGCTGCTGCCATTTCCTCGTCTGCAAATTCCGTCATGGAAAAATCGCTGTCCGCCGCGCACTCCGGAAGCAGGCCCCGGTTGATGCGGTGTGCATTGCGAACGATCGGGCTGACCTCTGCCTGCCGGAATACTTCTTGAAGACGGACCACCGGCATTTTGCCGCACCGGATAATATCTTTCAGCACGGACCCCGGTCCCACGGAAGGCAGCTGGTCCACGTCCCCCACCAATATCAGGCGGCAGCCCAGGGGCAGCGCTTCCAGCAGGTGGTAAAAAAGGTAAATGTCAAGCATGGACGCTTCGTCCACAATGACAGCCTGCGTTTCCAGCAGGTCGTCTGCGTTCTTGCCAAACTCCCCGGTAACGGTATATTCCAGCAGACGGTGCACCGTCTGCGCCTTATCCCCTGCAGCCATCTCCAGCCGCCGGGCCGCCCTGCCGGTAGGCGCTGCCAGCAAAACGGTGCAGCCCGCACGCTTCAGCACCGACAGGATGCCTTTGATTATGGTCGTCTTGCCGGTACCGGGACCGCCTGTCAGCGCAAACACGCCAAACTTTAACGAAGAACGGATGGCATCCTTCTGGGCCTCCGCCAGTTCGATACCGGCTTCCGCTTCCCAGTCACCGATAATTTTTTCCACATTGACTTTTCCCAGGCTGTCAGGATGGTCCCGCAACGCGCGGAGCATGCGCGCGGTTCCGGTTTCAGCCCGGTACAGGTATTCCGGATAAACAAACCGCTGCCCGCCCCAGTCTTCCGTCCGTAGCTGGTCATTGGCAATCATTTTGCGAAAAACCGTTTCCACGTCGGTGAAGTCGATCTGCAAAACCTGACTCGCATACCGCAGCAATTCTTCTTCCGGGATACAGGTATGCCCGCCGGAAGCAGCCAGGGTTAACGCATAGCCGATCCCCGCCCGGACACGTTCTTCCGATGCCGGTTCAAAGCCCAGTGACAAGGCAATACGGTCCGCAGTTTTAAAACCGATCCCGTCAATATCCGTAATCAGGCTGTAGGGATTCGCTTTGATTCGGGTAATCGCCGTATCGCCATAGGCAAGCTGTAATTTTGCCGCGTAATTGCCGCTTACCCCGTTCTCTTCCAAAAACAGCATCAGTTCCCGTAAATCAGAAATCATATTGTAGGCCTCGCCGATGCTTTTTGCTTTTTTGGCGCCGATCCCCGACACTTCCGCCAGACGCTCCGGCGCTTTTCCCAATATGTCCAGCGTGTCCTTGCCGAAATGCGCAACAATACGGGAAGCCATAGCTTTACCGATGCCTTTTACGGCCCCGCTGGCCAGAAAACGCTCCATCCCTTCTGCCGAACCCGGTTTGAGCGACTGGTACCCGGTAACACTGAACTGCCGGCCAAACCGCGCATGCTGCGTCCACTCACCGCGGGCCCGTATCATTTCCCCCATAAAGGGCGCCGGTCCCTTATATACCGTTGTGACCAGGCCAAGTGATGTGCACTTTGTCCTGAACACACAAAACTGCCTGTCATCGCTTTGAAATATTATGTTTTCGACAGTGCCTTCAATCGTTTCCATGCAAGCCCTCTGCATTCTTACTTATTATTAAAACTATTATATCACATATGCGTATTCGTTTTTACTATACTTTCTTATTTTGACAAGCTTATACACCTTTGCTATAATTACATTGAATACTACACTACTTCAAAAGTAGCAGAAAACACAGAACGGGCAGGATATTCCCCGCCGACAGTTTTAAAAAGGAGACTTTATTTTGAAATCTGGATTATTAGTCGCTGCCGACCTGTACGGCTGCGCGGAAGACGCGCTGGCTCAGGAATCACTAAAAAAAGTTCTGGAAGATTATGCGGAAAAAAACTCTATGCATATGCAAAGCATACGCACAGAACAGGAGAATGAAACCAGTTACGGTATTTACAGCATTTGCAAAGCCGGTCACATCATCCTGCACGTGAACTTGGAAAAAGGGTTTGTCGCCATAGACGGTTTTTCCTGCAGCGAAGACGCCGATCCGGAAAAGATGGTGCGGGAACTCTGCAGTTTTCTTGCCCCTGATAAAATGAAACTGACCTATGTTGACCGGGGTGATTTCGGCAAAAAAGCCGATATGAAACCACGGCACCGCAACAAATCCCGCAAAATCACCCAGATGCGCAATATGACCAAGCGTTTCGGGAAACTTCTGATGAAACCCAAATCTTTATAAATTACATACCCGCAAGCTAATAACTCTTTATAAATGCAACAGAGCCGGACAACAATGCCCGGCTCTTTATTATTGATTTTGTATGATGGAGTTAAAGGAAACATCGCTATGCGATGTTATGTTCTGTTGCGTCAGTTCCCGCGGTAACTCATAAAAGCCTGGTCCCCATATTTTACGATAACGTTCCACAAAACGGTACCCTTGCGGATATCCAGCTTATCCACATTGTTGACCATGGCGCCGCCCTGGATCGGCAATATCTTTCTGTCATAAATTACGTGATGGACGTAATACAGTTCCGAAGCTTTAACGTCAAACTGGATCATGCCCTTTTCATCGGCAACTGCTTCCTGACCTTTTTCCTTTGTCGTGTTATACAGCATGATAACTCCCGGCAGCGGTACGTTTTCCCGGGTCATAAACTGAAAGACAATCTTTGCCGTGCCCTGCTTTCGAATCGCCTGGGCTTCTTTCACATAGTGGTTTTTATAGGGATTTTCGTCGCTGGGCGCCGCAAACGCAACCATGGATAACGAGGTAATAAAGACAGTCAGTAAGCTTACTAACAACAAAGAAACTTTTTTCATGAGAAGGCCTCCCCAAAAATTAATATGTTAAAACTGCTGAAAACTGAATGATAAACAGTTCACTGTTCCAATCAACCGGCTCTGTGAAAAATATTATAACACACCGGCGCGCAATGATTATGAAAAAAATGAAAACAAATCTGTTTAGTCCGCGATTTCTCCCAAAATCACTTCATCCGTTTTGCCTTCTTCCTGCAACGCCACTTCAATGGTCTCCCTGCGGGACGTAGGAACGTTCTTTCCTGCATAGTCGGCACGGATTGGCAGTTCCCTGTGCCCCCGGTCAATCAGGACCGCCAGCTGGATGGATTTCGGGCGGCCCATATCGATAAGGGCATCCAGGGCGGCACGGATCGTCCGTCCCGTATAAAGCACGTCGTCCACCAGGACAATATGCTTCCCGGTTACATCAAAGTCAATTTCCGTTCCGTGGATCACCGGATTATAACCCATAGTAGTCAGATCGTCACGGTACAGGGTAATATCAAGGGAACCGGTCGGAACCGCCACATTTTCAATCTTCTGAATTTCTTCCGCAATCCGTGCGGCCAGCGGCACGCCCCGGGTACGGATTCCTACCAAAGCCACATTCTCAACGCCCCTGTTCTTTTCGGTAATTTCATGGGCGATGCGGATCAAAGCACGGCGGATGCCGTCCGCATCCATAATAGACGTTTTCTTAACAATGTTCTTCATTTGTTCCACCTCGTAATATATTTTAAACTACAAATTTGTCTTTTTATAGGCATCTGACTCAAAACAATCCGTATTTTTCATAATTCAATATGCCAATTGGCTCACGCCAATATATACAGGTGTTTTTCAGTGTTTTATTAGAACTGTCCGTTATGCAGACGGGTTAAAATTTTTTGCAGGTCCTCCGGCAAAGGCGCTTCAAAATGCATCGGCTGACCTGTCCGCGGGTGGATAAAATCCAGCGTCCGGGAATGCAGCGCCTGCCCTTTTATGGAAAAAGGTGTCTTCATGGGAGAATATTTGGGATCCCCAACCAGCGGATAGCCCAGATGCTCCATATGCAGGCGGATCTGATGGGTCCGTCCGGTCTTCAGCCTGCACAACACCACGGTAAAGCGTCCAAACCGTTCCAGCACCTCATACTCCGTAATGGCTTCGCGTCCGCCTTCCGTAACCACAGCCATCCGTTTCCTGTCATTTTTGTCCCTGTCCATGCGGGTTTCAATCAGGCCCCTGTCGGCTTTTACATTGCCGCGGACAACGCACAGGTACGTCCGCTTCGCCGTTTTGTCCTGAATCTGTTTGGACAGGGATACATGGGCGTCGTCGTTCTTCGCGACAATCATGATGCCGCTGGTATCCTTATCCAGCCGGTGCACGATGCCGGGACGGATCACGCCGTTGATCCCCGACAGATTCCGGCAGTGAAACAACAGCGCATTGACCAGCGTGCCTGTGTAATGCCCCGGCGCCGGGTGCACCACCATGCCCCTGGGTTTGTTAAGCACGATCACATCGTCGTCTTCATAGATGATGTCCAGCGGAATATTTTCCGGCTCCGCCTCCAACGGCACAGGCCTGGGCAGTATTACCTGAAAAACATCTCCTGCCTTAATTTTATAGTTTGGCTTGATCTGCTTATTTCCTTTGCAAACGCGGCCTTCATTCAGCAATATCTGAACATGGGAGCGGGTACTTTCCAGGACTTCAGCAAAAAACACATCCGCCCGCTTTCCGGAATCAGCTGCGTCCGCAGTCACTTCCCGTAAATCTTCCGAATCCTGCATGGCAATATCCGGTTCCTCTGCGGCGTCATTCCAGACACCGCTGACAGCTGGATCGTCCGTTTCATTTAATTGTCCATAAATCCGTTCTGAAGCATTCCCCATAAAATCAGCCCTACTCCTACACATATGGCTATATCCGCAACGTTAAATACCGGCCAGATGCGAAAATCAAAAAAGTCGATGACCAGTCCGGTCTGCACCCTGTCCCAGAGGTTTCCCAGGGTGCCGCCCAGAAACAAGGCCGTCCCGGCGCGTGTCCGCCAGCCTTCCGCCAGAATATCTTTCCGCATCCACCAGATTGCAGCCACAGCCAATATACCGATAACCAGAAAAAACGTCCGGTTATGGGGCAGCATGCCAAAAGCGGCGCCCGGATTTAAAACATAAGTAAGATGGAAAATGTTTTCAAAAACGGGAATGCTTTCGCCTTCCGTCATTTTTGAAACCACAGCCAGCTTGGTGACCCGGTCCAGGAACAGCACCAGCAGCGATAACCATAATAAAATCATAGCGGCTCCCAGAATTCTTTTCAGAAACTGCTGCGAACATTTTCCGCAGCAAATCCTTATACAGTATTATAACAAAAACCCCGCTGCCTGTCAGCAGGCAACGGGGCAGCTTCGCTTAAATCAGTACATAACTTTGTTGGCAATGACCAGACGCTGGATCTGGTTGGTGCCTTCATAAATCTGCATGATCTTGGCATCACGCATACGTTTTTCAGCCGGATTTTCTTTGGAGTAGCCGTAGCCGCCCATGATCTGCACGGCATTCGTTGTAACTTCCATGGCAGTATCTGCCGCAAAGCATTTTGCCATAGCCGCTTCCTTGGTGAACACAACTCCTTCGTCACGCATAGCACAGGCACGGTACACCAGCAGACGGGCCGCATCGATCTTCATGGCCATATCGGCAACCATTTCCTGGATCATTTCGAAGGAAGCGATGGGCTGGCCGAACTGTTTCCGTTCTTTTGCGTATGCAACCGCAACATCCAGCGCGGCCTGGGCCAGACCGACGGAAACCGCGCCCACAAACGGACGGGCGGAATCCAGCGTCTGCATGGCGATGCGGAAGCCCTGACCTTCACGGCCTACACGGTTGCTTTCCGGAATGACCACGTTATCCAGGATCAGTTCGCAGGTATTGGAAGGACGGATGCCCATCTTGTCTTCTTTACGGCCCACTTTGAAGCCGGGAGTTCCCTTCGGAACGATGAAAGCGGTCAGGCCGCGGATGCCGCCGTCTTTACGGGTATTGGCAAAAACCAGGTAGATGTCCGCAATGCCGCCGTTGGTGATAAACGCTTTTGTACCGTTCAGGGTATAGGTTTTCTTTTCCTTGTCATGGACAGCACGGGTGGAAACACCGCCGGCATCCGAACCGGCGCCGGGTTCCGTCAGGGCGAAAGCAGCCAGGCCGCCTTCGTTCAGGATATCACACCACATGCGTTTCTGTTCGTCGTTGCCTGCCAGCAGCACGGGAGCCGTTGCCAGAGCATTGGCAGCCATGGACGTCGCCACGCCGGCGCAGCCTTTTCCCAGCTCTTCATACATCATGGCAACCGTAACGCTGTCCAGACCTAATCCGCCGTATTCTTCAGGAACAATAACATTCAGCAGTCCCATGTCGGCAGCCATTTTAAACAATTCCGGACGGGTCGCGTTTTCCGCGTCCATCTCACCGGCAATGGGAGTAATTTCCTTTGCCACAAACTCGCGCACCATTTCCTGCAATTCGAGCTGTTCTTCCGTAAATCCAAAATTCATTGTTATCCTCCTAAATACGGCATCTATATTTTTTGCCAAGAAAGTCTTTATAAACTGTAAATCCAGCCAATACTTGTAGTATTTTACCACAAGTCTACTTATAAGACAACAACCCTGCAAAGAAAATTTCACAAAGTTCACAATCCAAGCAGGTTTCAACGGCAACACACACAACTATAGCGTCACACTCCGGCAAATCTCAGTATTCTTTTGCCGGACTACCGTTTTTAATCAATAATGTTCTGCCTGTAATCGTGATACAACGCATAGAGCTCATCTTTCAGTTTCTGCATCTCCAAAAACTTCGCGGATACCGCGTCGTAATCCCCGGCCTCTATGGCATTTTTGATCTCGGTAAATGTGCTGGTTTCTTTTGCGGAATCTTTCGCCAGTTTATTGCGCACGGCCTGGATCTTTTTCCAGACAGCATTGTCGTACGCGGTTCCGTTGCCGGCATCATGCAGTTTCTTCGTTGCCACCACATCGGCCCGGGCTTCCGGGATTAGCCGGTTCAGCAGCTCTGTCTTCCAGCGGATCATGGCGCCTTCCGCAAAGGAACGGATCACCGCTTCGCCAAAGATGCCGCCTTCCATGATAACCTTTTTCTTTTCCGGATATTTATCCCAGTTCCGGATATTTTCCCAAACGGTGGCAGGCGGTTCGCCAAAAAGCTTGGCCCGCTCTTCCGCCGTAAAGTCTTCAAACACATCGGCTTCGGTGCGGTACTCTCTGTCTTTTTCCAGATAGAAGCCTTTCTGCCCGGCCTTTTTGGAAATTTCCTTTTCCAGCTGGGCCAGGGATTTCTTACTGGTCACACAGGCTTTGATGCCGTCCAGAGCTGCCAGATAGAACGCCGCGATGGCGATATAGGTATTGGTGTAGGGATTCGGGGAACGCATCTCGATGCGGGTCGCCAGCGGATTGTCCAGGTCACGGATCAGACCGGCCAGAATGGTACGGTTCCGGGAAGGGATGTCCGGGGCCAGGCCCAGGGACGTCACGATGCACACCGGCGCCTCAAAGCCCGGTTTCAGCCGGTTGAAGGCGTCCGTGGTGGCGGAGATGAAGGGGTTGATGGCCTCATAATTCTTCATGATGCCCATCACAGCGCCATACCCTACCGCGGACAGGAAATCCTTATGCATGTCCGCCGGGGCAAACAGGTTGACCACCTTGCCGTTTTTCAGTTTGGCCGCAATGCCCACATGGGTATGCTCGCCGCTGCCGGCCACACCGGGGATCGGTTTCGCCTGGAAGGAAATGTCCAGACCGTTCTGGCGGAACACTTCCTTGACGATGATGCGGGCCAGAATTTCATTGTCCGCCGTCTGCAGGCCCGCATTATATTTCCAGTCTACTTCCAGTTGTTCGTTGATATGGGTCATATGGCCGGAGGAATCAATCTGTCCTTTGACGCCGCCGCATTCTTTATGCCCCATTTCCGGTTCCAGTCCGTACAGCTCCAGCATCTCAATGGTCTGCTCCAAAGCCGTGCGCACGTTGCCGCGGGTCCGCTGCCAGTACATCTCCTGCATGACCTGGGAGGAAGACAGGGCCTCGATGGGAGAGTTTTCCCGGGGAGATTTCACCCAGAATTCCAGTTCCGTCGCCGTGGTGAAGATCAGATGCGCGATTTCATTCACATCAATGTTCTCCAGCCCGGGAATGTGCGGATATTTTTTCAGAAGTGCCAGTATTTCGTCTTCCACATACTGCAGGGATTTCTTCAAAAGAGAACGGGAATCCACATACTCGCCGTTATGGGTCAGGAAGCAGGGCATGCGGAGCGTGCCTACCATGCGCCCCTTTTCGTCAAAATGCTCGTAGTTATAATCCACGTACCAGTTTACGTCCTTGTCCACTTCCATATCCACACGGGCATCGTTCAGGGTGGCGATACCGGGCAGTACCACGGAAGAGCCGTCAGTCTGGGCGGCGCTGCCGGTCAGGAACTTGTCAATATCATGCAAAAAAATGTTGACGGGAATCTTTTCATCCGTATCGTTCCCTGCCAGGTCCACGCCCATCAGAGAAACAAACTGCACCTCTTTATGGTCGGCCAATAACTGCAGCAGCGTTTCTTTTGTCTGCTGCGAAGGTTTAATCACATACAGCAATTCATTTTTTCCCATGATATTCCGGCAAAGAGCCGCTTCCCCCCTTTGTGCCGTCTGAAACGGACAGCAATTTTAACATTATATTTTATTTTAACAAATCCACTCTTAAATGTCTATAAAAGCTGGCTGCAACCAAAATGTATACATTTTGGTTGCGCGCTAACCTGTTTCAAATATCGCAACTATTGTTAAACGAATCCCTCACGGTTTAAACGTGTTTAAACCGACAGACAAATTACGCGCACAATACGGCAATGATTTCTTCCAGGCGGTCGTATTGCCGTCCGCCCAGGCTGATTTCCTCCGCCAGCGTGTCCAGCGCCTGGATCGCGTTCCGCAGGCGGCCCTCACTGAAGTTTCTGCCTTCCCTCTGCCACATGCTGATCAGGAACGGCGCTTTGCCAGATTCGGCAACGAGCTGGGCAGCAGTACGGCCCAGCCGTTCCCCTTCTTTTACCATCAGGATACTGCGAAGATGGGTCAGCAGTTTGGCAACCAGCAACGGAAGATATGTATTTTTCTTCTGTTCCTCTGCCAGCAGCTGCAGGGCCAGCACCGTATTTTTGGCCGTGATAGCATTATTCAGGGCAAATACGCCGATTTCCGGCAACGAGGAAAACAGCATATCCACGTCAGCCGCGGTCCAGTTTTTCCGGTCTCCTGCATACACGGCAATCTTTTCCACTTCCGCCGCCAGCAGCTGTAAAGGAGGATTGTCCACGGTTGCCAGGTATTCCTGGATGCGCTGCACCGCGCCCCTGTCCAGGCGTCCGCCCCGCTGTTCCGCCTGCCGCGCCAGCCATGCCGGCAGATACCGGGAATCCACCGGGGAACAGTCCACGAATACCGTTTCCTTTTGTAAGAACTTTGTAAACTTCTGCCGTCCGTCCATCTTTTCCGCCTGCAGAATCACGGTACAGAAGTCCGGAACATCCCCCAGCATTGACTGGAACTGTTCCTGCTTTGAGAGATTCGTTTCCTTTGCCTTTTCTTTTGCTTTTCCCTTCCCGCCGGATTTTGCTTTTTTCCCTTCCGCTTCCGCTTTGGGGGTCAACAGCTCTTTATCCGTAACGAGGATGACCGTCCTGCCGCTGAAAAACGGATATGTGTTGATCAGGGTGTCCAGCTTTTTCATGTCCGTTTTTTCTTCAAAAACCGTGATATCCCTGCTGTCCGGCGGCGTGTCCGTAAAGATGGCGTCCAGCAGGGTGCGGCGGACCAGATCCCGGTAATAGGGTTCTTCCCCCACGATGCAGACCACGGTGGGGATGGTGCCGTTTTCAATTTGTTTGATAAATACATCCGGGGCAAGGCCGGAGGATTTTGGTTTCATGGTATGTTTCTCCGATAATAACACAAAGAAAATTATATTTTATTATATCATGAACATTGTTGAATTAAAATTGGTTTTCATGGTAGCGGTAGCTGTACCAGTGTAAATTATTTTTGCCAAAAACTACCTTGATCGCGCCCAGTTCATCCGTCCGCAGGGGAATGATATTACAGGCAGCCAGACGTTCCAGTGTGTCCTGAGCCGGATGGCCGTAGCGGTTATGTTTTCCACAGGAGATTATAGCGAAATGTGGCTTAATATGATCAAGAAAATGCGGGGAAGAAGAGGTTTCCGACCCGTGATGGCTGACTTTCATCACATCCGCAGTACGCAATAGCCGCATGGCGTTTTCTTCTGTTTCCATATCCGCGTCACCCGTAAAAATCAGGGAATGTCCGCGGCAAAACAGTTGCAGGACTAACGAAGAAGCATTGGTTTCTGTCGCAGCGGCAGAAGATGTTCCGGAAGACGCTGAGGCAACTACTATTCTGCAGTCTCCCACATTCCACTGTTCGCCTTTTTGCAGTCTGTAGACGTTTGCCTTGTGTTCCACAACTTTCAGCAGCGCCTGCACATCCGCAGACTTTTCCGCCCCGGCTCCCAAAAATACATTCTTTACCGGCAGCCTGGCTGCCACACCGGCCGCGCCCCCGGCATGATCATGGTCGCCGTGGCTCAGGTACAGGGCATCGATTTGTTTTACGCCGAGGTAACGGAGATAAGGCAGCAGCACCATGCGGGAAATATCCGCTTCACCCTGCAGACCGCCTGTATCGATTAAAATGTTCTTTCCTGCCGGTGTCCGGACCAGCGCTGCGTCGCCCTGCCCCACATCTATAAAGTGAACCGTCAAATCCTGAGGCAAAAGATAACGCGCAGCATTTATCAGAAGGAAGCTGCAAAACAATACTCCAAGCCAGCGTTTTCTCTGCCGGGAAGACAGGCGGCTGAAAGGACCCAGATCAAAAAAGGAAGCCATGAACCCCAGATAACAGAAATACTGCACCTTGTACCACCCGGCAACATCCACTGCCGCAAAGGGCAATCCTGCCAGCAGCTTTCCCGCTGCAACCGCGCCCTGCAGCAGGCGTTCCGCAACAGAAAAGGGAAAACTTACGACAACAGCAAAGATACCGCTGCCCGGCTGAATGTCGCCAGCGAAAGGAAAAAGAAGACCGCAAAGCATGCCCCCGACAGATGTCAAAAATAAAAAGCAGAGTCCTGACAGAAATAACAGCACGGCCAGTTCCAGCGCCGGAAGCAGAAGCAGATTGCTGACTAACCCGATCAGGGAGACCCGGTGAAAATAAAACACGGAAAACGGAAAAGAAAAAACCTGGGCCGTCAGCGTCACGCCCAACACTGTCCGCAACCAGTCCGGAAGATTCTGAGGAATATATGCGGTCACTTTCGATCCTGCCAGCATCAATCCCGCAGTGGTCACGAAGGAAAGCTGAAAGCTGATGTCAAACAGCCAGAAAGGATTTGCCAGCAGCAGAACCCAGCCTGTCAGTAATAATAACCGGAGGCTGTCCGCCTTCAGTTTCCGGCTGCGGCCCCAGAGCAACACACAGGCCATGACCACGGCGCGCAGTACCGCAGGCTGCAGACCGCAGAGCAACGCATACAGCGCTAAGAACAACTGAATAAAAATGATCCCCTTTTTCCCGGCCGGACGCACCAACGCCTGTAGTATCATCGCTAGTACCGCCACATGGGTGCCGGATACAGCCAGCAGATGCGCTATGCCGTTGTCCCGGAACACATCCGCCTCTTCCGGCCCCACGCCCTGATACCCGCCCAATACCATCCCCGGCAGAATCGCGCCCGCGCTGATATGCAGCTGCACAAGAGCATTTTCCCTCACCTTCTGCGCAAGAGCTGTGAAGCGGAACCGCAGCGGGAGCGGTTCTCCCAGTTCATGTAATTGGGCAGGCGAAACCGTGAGATTACCGTGAATCCCTTTAATTTTATTAAAAAGATATCCGTCATACGTTCCCGGGTTGCGCAAAAAGACCGGTTCCTTCAAAACTCCCGTCAACCCGATTCTTCCGGACCGCAGCTTCCGCATGGTAAGGTCAGCATTTTTGGGATCCGTTTTCACAAAAATCCTCACCTTGCCATGCAGCGGATACTCTGCCGCCAACAATGCGCCGATTCCCTGCTCCGTTTTGCGTATGCTGTCCGGTTCTACAGCACCCTGCAGGATAATCTGCTTTCCAAAAAGTTTCTGCCATCTCTTTTGCGTTTCCAGTTTTGCGGTTCCTGTCATAAATCCCCCCGCCAGCACAAGAAAGCAGCAAAGTCCGCAAAACAGATACTCTTTATTGTATTTTTTGCAAAGACAGACTATTTCAAAGAGCAAAAACAATCCTGAGCAGCACCAGAACGTTTTTTGCATTTCATAAAAAGAAAAAATATCTCCCAGACAAAACAGAAGAAATGCCAGGAGCAGCCAGTATGTGAACAAATGCCATCTCCTTTCTTAACATCTATATGTCCTTTCTACGCTAATTGCTTTACAGCACCAGATAGGGTTTCATCTTTTCGAATTTTGCCGGGCCGATTCCGGGAACCTTCATCAATTCTTCTACCCGTTGAAACCCCTGCCGTTTGCGGAAAGAAATGATACGCCGGGCCGTTGCTGCTCCCACTCCGGGGAGCTGCGTAAGTTCCGTTTCGGATGCGGAGTTCAGACTGACCAGCATTTCCCCGGAAATATTCCTGTCCGGACCATGATTCTTCTGTAAATCAGTCACATTTTTTGCATCGCCCGTCAGATTTGAATCGTTCACCATAGCCTTATCTTCCATCTTCTTTTTCATTCTTGCCTTTGACAGCCGTGGCACTTTGATGTGCCCGCCGTCCTTGCACAACTGGGCCAGGTTGACCCTGTCCATGTCCGCTTCTTCCGTCACACCGCCTGCCAGCTCGATGACCTGCTGCGCCCGACTGCCCTTTGTCACTTCATAAAGACCCGGCTTTGCCACGGCCCCGCTGACACACACTGTGATCTTTATTTCCTGCATCTGTTCCACTACCGGTTGCTCCGTCAGCTTCTTCACCTGCCGGTCTGCTTCTTCATTACTATTACCGCTCCACCAGGACGCAGCACTGCACAAGGCCACACTGGCACAGAGAAGTCCAAGTTTTTGCAAAGTTCGTTTTTCCATGTTTTCACGTCCTTTCCCCAAAACAAAAAAGACGAATGGAATCTCTGCAACATACCGTTTCGGGTATGCCGATACAGAAATTCCATTCGCCTTATTCTATTCGCAACAAGAATATTCACAAACAATACGCGCCTCTTTTTCCCTTTACCCATCCTGTTCATGAAGAGAAAGCGCCGGCTCCCCGCGCCCGTTTGCGCAGGAATCCGTTAACCCTTTCCAATCATCAGCAAGATCGGTAAAGAACAAAAGTGCGCAGGCCTGCAGAACGGCTACAGGCCTGCTTATTCTCAGAAATTCAATTTTTAAAAACTCAGTTTTTTATTTTACCACAATATTTACCAGTCTGCCGGGAACCGCGATTACCTTGCGCACGGTCCCTTCACCGATCAGGGATTTGATCCGCTCATCGGCCAGGGCGACTTTTTCCAGTTCCTCTTTGGATGCTTCGGACGGGACCACCAGACGGCCACGCACTTTGCCGTTGATCTGCAGAACGATTTCCACATTGTCAACTTTCAGCGCCGATTCATCGTAAGCCGGCCAGGACTGGTCGTGTACGCTGGTGTTTTCATCGATTACGCCATGCCACAGTTCTTCCGTAACATGGGGAACAAAGGGAGCCAGCAACAGCAACAGGTCCTTCACGGTTTCGTAAACCAGGCCTGCATTGCATTCCTGCTTGCCGTCCTTATAGGCGTACATGGCATTCACCAGTTCCATGAGTGAGCTGATAGCCGTGTTGAAGTTGAAACGCTGCTCCACGTCTTCCGTAACTTTCTTAATGGAAGCATTTAATGCACGGCGCAGTTCCTTATCCGCTTCATCCAGACCTGCAGCGTCATAAGAGGTAACTTTCTGCGCCACAACATCTTTGTAATGCCAGATGATACGCCATACGCGGTTAATAAAACGGAAGCTGCCTTCCACGCCGGAATCGCTCCAGTCCAGCTCACGTTCCGGGGGAGCGGCGAACAGGATGAAGAGGCGGGCCGTGTCGGCGCCGTATTTTTCCAGAATCTCTTCCGGGGATACCACGTTGCCCAGCGATTTGCTCATCTTGGCCCCGTCTTTGATTACCATGCCCTGGGTCAGCAGGTTGGTAAAGGGTTCGTCGTAGTCCACCATGCCGGCATCCCGCAGCACTTTCAGGAAGAAACGGGAGTACAGCAGATGGAGGATAGCGTGTTCGATCCCGCCGATGTACTGGTCAACCGGGCCCCAATAGGCATTGGCTTCCTTGGCAAAGGGAGCCTTGTCATTCTTCGGGTCGGTGTAACGCAGGAAGTACCAGGAAGAACACAGGAAGGTGTCCATGGTGTCCGTCTCACGGGTAGCGTCCGCGCCGCATTTCGGGCACTTGCAATGCAGGAAGCTCTCGCTGGTAGCCAGCGGGGACTTGGCGCCTGCATCAAATTTCACGTCTTCCGGCAGCAGTACCGGCAGGTCTTCTTCCGGTACCAGCACTTCGCCGCAGTTGGGGCAGTAAATGATGGGAATGGGAGCGCCCCAGTAACGCTGACGGGAAATCAGCCAGTCGCGGAGGCGGTAGTTAACGCGGCGTTTGCCTGCGCCGATGCGTTCGATCTCATCGCTGACGGCGGACATGGCTTCCGTGTTGGTCATGCCGTCGAACTTGCCGCTGTTCACCATGATGCCGTCTTCTTCGTAGGCATCCGTCATATCTTCCAGCTTCAGTTCTTTGTCTTTGGGCTGGATAACCAGAATCTTGGGAATATTATATTTGGCAGCAAACTGCCAGTCACGGGAATCGTGGGTGGGCACGCCCATAACCGCACCGGTACCGTAATCAAACAGCACGTAGTTGGTAATCCAGATCTGTACCTTGTGCCCTGTCAGGGGATGCACGCAGTCAAAGCCCGTGTACATGCCCAGCTTTTCGCTGGTGCTGGAGGTACGCTCGATATCGCTGGTGTTGCGTACTTTATCGCAGAACTCACGCAGCTCCGCCTCACGGGGATTGCCCTGCAGCATTTTTTCCACAATCGGATGCTCCGGCGGAACGACCACAAAGGTTACGCCCTGGATGGTGTCCGGACGGGTGGTGTAAACCGGCAGCTTTTCGTTCAGTGCCGGCACGTCAAAACTGAATTCCAGGCCTTCGCTGCGGCCAATCCAGTTTTCCTGCATTACCTTAACGCGTTCCGGCCAGCCGGGAATCTTTTCCAGATCCTTCAGCAGCTCGTCCGCGTAATCGGTAATCTTGAAGAACCACTGGCTCAGCTGTTTCTTGTGTACTTCATGTTTGCAGCGCCAGCATTTTCCGTCTTCTACCTGCTCGTTGGCCAGCACCGTGTTGCAGTGGTCGCACCAGTTTACGGAAGAATTCTTCTTCACCGCCAGGCCGCGTTTGTAGAACAATTCGAAGAACCATTCCGTCCATTTGTAATAATCCGGCTTACAGGTAATGGCTTCCCGGTTCCAGTCGTAGGAAAGACCCAGCTGTTTTAACTGGCGGGTCATGTTTTCAATATTTTCCAGCGTCCATTTCTTGGGAGGGATCCCATGCTCGATGGCTGCATTTTCCGCCGGCATGCCAAAGGAGTCAAAGCCCATGGGGTGCAATACATTAAAGCCCCGCATGGTACGGAAACGGGCAACCACGTCGCCAATGGAATAGTTGCGCACGTGGCCCATATGCAGATTGCCGGAGGGATACGGGAACATCTCCAACACATAGGATTTGGGTTTGGCCGTATCAATCTCGCGTTTAAAGGTGTCGTGCTCTTCCCAGTACTGCTGCCATTTCTTTTCTATGGCATGGGGAGCATATTTTTCTTCCATCATATTTATAACCTCCCGGGTTTAAGTAACTAATTAAAAATTTTTTCATCCGTCCCATGGCTTTGTTCCATCATATCCTGATGAATATTCCTGAACATCGCTGTAACTATTAAATTATACAACTCTACACAGTATTCGTCAATTTTAATAATATTGAAAGAAAAAAATCCGTCCGGTTCACAGCGGAAATTCCGAAATCTGTCAACACTCCGGTAACGATTTCATGTATAATAGTAATCAGATAAACACCTAAACGCTGCCGTGTTGGCGAACGAATGCTATAATACTAACTGCCTGATCTAACTGCTGCGGGAAAAGGAGGGACTCTCTTATGAAACACCTTTTTGCTGTCATCGCCTGTTCATTGTTGCTTATCCTTTCCATGGCTGTGGAAGCCGGTCCCCGAGAGGACGCTGCGGCAGCGGAACTGGCAAAACTGGGATTTCCCGGCGTTTATGTCACAAAGACCAGCTACGGCAATTACAATCACCGTTTTGTAGCCTTTACCACAAAAGGCTGTATTACCGCGGATCTCCGCAATGGACGGGCGGCTCTTCTGGAAAACGCGGACGAAGTCGTGCCGAAGCTGCTTGATCAGCAAAAAAATCCCGGTGACTGCCTGAGCATCCTGCACTTTGCCGTTCC
Source organism: Succiniclasticum ruminis DSM 9236 (assembly GCF_900112895.1). Taxonomy (GTDB): domain Bacteria; phylum Bacillota; class Negativicutes; order Acidaminococcales; family Acidaminococcaceae; genus Succiniclasticum; species Succiniclasticum ruminis. The sequence continues at coordinate 122,994 of NZ_FONL01000001.1, forward strand.
CAATGATACCCGTGATAAGGACGTAAACGCGGGCTGGTGGGAAGGGACCACCCATCATTTCCATGTGTACGCCCTGTATTCCATAGCAAAAGCAGGATATATTGTAGATGAAGGTCTTTTCACCGCTTCCGGTGCGAATGCGACCCACTATCATGACTATCTCTATGAAAAGAAAAACTGCGAACTGGTAATTAATACGCTGGACGAACTGAATTTCCTCATCCGGAACGGTGACTTTTCCCCTGCTGATGTGAAGCCCGAAGCGGATTTCACTTCCGAACAGGCGATGGAGCGGGTCCGCACCTTCTATTACAACCTGAATCATAAGTATTATGACGAAGCCTACAACATGTTTTCCGAAGCATGGAAAAGCCAGGTCGGCTTTAACGGATGGCAGTCCGGCTTCGCGACCACGGTCAGCCAGGAAGTCAGGGTGCTGAACTGCGACAGATCCGGCGGGGTCTGCCGTGTTTATTTCCAGCTGCATGCCGTGGACAATATTGACGGAAAGCTGGTCCACAGCCTGTTTGAGGGCCACTGGGATGTATTCCGTGTAAACGGACGGGCCGTGCTGGGCAATCCCCTGGTCCGGAAGATAAACTAAAAAATAATATACACAGGCATTCAAGGAAAAACGCCCACCCTGTTTACAGGATGGGCGTTCCGTTTTTAATTATAAATTGCAACAATCCCCTGCATCCTTTAACCACATCGTCATAGGTCTCATCAAAATTCCCCGTGTACCAGGGGTCCGCCACTTCCCGGTTTTCCCCGGCAAAACGTAACAGCCTTGTTATTTTTTTATCCGGGTCACCGCCAAACAGCCGCAGCATATCACGGATGTTTTCCGCATCCATGGCAACCAGGTAATCATAGGCGGCATAATCTTCTTTTGTTAACAGCGTGGCCCTGCGTTTTGCAAAAGGGATTCCCATCTGCCGCAGTTTGGCTTTCGTGCCGTAATGGGTATCATTTCCCAATTCATCCCGCCGTGCTGCTTTGGAATCAATCACAAACATTTTTTCCAGACCGGCCCTGCGCACCATATCTTTCATGACAAACTCCGCCATGGGCGAACGGCAGATGTTACCATGGCAGACAAACAAGATATTAATCATCGGGTACAGTTTCCTTTCCGCAAAAAAGTTAAAATGCTGAAAAATTTATTTCATTCTCCGCAAATCAAATTAATTTTAACAGACTTCGCAGATAATTGTATCGCAAACCCGTTAAAACATCCAGTGCTAATTCGCATAAAAAACTGTAAACACTTTTCACTTTTTTTGTAACATTTTAAAAAAAATCAAAAAAACACTACAGATTTTGGTACCCCTTGCGGAGATAGTAAGTAGAGGGGTAATTTTTTTGCAAATTGTGGTTTCGTTTTTTTCGTCTCACGGGATTATAAAAGTGAACCAGAATACTTTTAGGAGGACCATATACCAATGAACCAAACCCAGATCAAGCACCTGATGAACCTGCCCTGCACCAATCCGGGCAACGCGGAACGGCTCCACGCCCTGATTGGCGGCGATTGGAAATTTGTTCCGCAGATCAACCGGTGGATGCACTGGAACGGACAGCGCTGGCAGGAAGAAACCGGCGCGGCGCTCCGCAACGCATCGGTGAACGCCTGCCGGCAGCTGGCTTCCGCCATTCGCAGCCTGCCCCAGACATTGGACCCGACAGAACAAAAGCACCGCGCTTACGTTTTGGACTGGCTGCGAAAATCGGAATCCCTGCACAGTTTTAAAGATACCGTAAACTACTGGCAGGGCAGCAACGCAACGGACTTTGCAGCGTTTGACGCGAATCCGTTTCTGCTGAATGTTCAGAACGGCACGATGAACCTGGCCACCGGTACGTTGCAGCCGTTTGACAAAAACGATCTGCTGACAAAAATCTGCGCCGCAAGTTATGAGGAAAATGCTGTCACAAACGAATCTTTTTCTGATTTCAGCGAAGAGAAACCAGTTGCAATAGAAGAAACAAAAGATACTATTTCTCCGGAAAAAAACAGCTGTTTTGAAAACAGGACACAGGAAACAACCCAAAACGATTCCTCTCAAAACCTCTGGCTGCAGACCGTCAGCACCATCCTGCCCGATCCGGCGGTCCGCCGCTGGATGCAGAAGTTTATGGGCTACTGCCTCACCGGCAGCACGGAAGAAGAAAAGTTCGTCATTGCCTGCGGACCCGGCGGCAGCGGCAAGGGCACGTTCTTTGAAACCATTGCGGCTGCCATCAGCGATTACAAGTCCACCCTGTCCATCGACACGCTGCTGGCTAACGCCTGCGTGACAGACGGGCAGCGCCCTACCCCGGAATTCGCCAAACTGCCCGGCAAGCGGTATGTACTATCCAGCGAAAGCAATGCCAACCGCCGTCTGGACGAAGCAAAGGTAAAACTCCTCACCGGCGGCGATACGCTGACGGCCCGGCATCTTAACGCAGAGCCGTTTGAGTTCCGCCCTGCTTTCAAACTGATCCTACAGACCAACCATCTGCCTGCCATTGCCGACGCCATGGACAAAGGTATCCGCCGCCGTCTGGTGATCGTTCCTTTTACAGCGCAAATTAAAAACCGGGACACCAGGTTAAAACAGAAACTGCTGCAGCCGGAAAACCTGAACGCCTGCCTTGCCTGGTGCGTGGAAGGCGCAAAACTCTGGTTCGCAGAAGGACTGGACAACGATGTGCCGGACGAAGTGGCCAAAGCCGCTGCTTCCTATTATGAAGAAAGCGATTTGCTGCAGCAGTGGCTGGACGAACGGACGGAACCCAGCCTGGGTTTTCTGAAATTCAGCCGGGCGCTGGAAGATTTCAACAACTGGTTGTCCAAAAACGGCAGCCACGGCTGGCAGCGCAAAAGTTTTACCGAAGCCATGCATCTGCACGGGAAAATGAAAATACGCCGGGCAACCGGTTTTGGTTATGACAATTTATGTTTGCGCTGAAACAGGCTGCCGTTTTGAAATTTGCCTGCGCGTTTTATGTGTTCAATATGTTGCAGGCATCAGGGAAATGTTCAGGAGCCAAATGTACTTTTTGCATCATTCGTGTACTTTTTCAATGGGCAATGCACTTTTTCTGAAAAAAGTACATCGATGCTATTCCAGTATTCATGCGGTTTGCAGATATGCAATGTATTTAATGTACTTTTTCCCTTACTCTATTCCATATAACACATCTTTTACAGAAATGATGTATAAAAAAAGTACACTAAGTACATCCGGATTGTAAAAGCCGGCAGTGATGCTGGATTTGATACATGTACTTTTCATGTACTTCGTGTATTTAATGCTCTATTTTAATAACATCCCTGCAAAAACGAACACAAAAAATACATATTTCCGTCAAGCTTTCGCCCTTTTTTTCTATTACTATAAACACAACGAACCAGGATTGAATCAATCCGGCAAATTATTTAAAACAACGCAAACGATTTAAAGGAGGCGAAACAAGATGAAATTCAACTTTAAAAAAATAGTAACAGCCGCATGTATGGCCGCTTTTCTTGCCACTTCGTTTTTACCGGGAATCAGTGAAGCCTCCAATGGCCGCATGAGCCTCGCGCAGGCACAGCAGGAGGTGAAACGCCCGCTGTACCGTCATTACAAACCGGTTCAGAAACACGGTCACAAGCACTTTAAAAAACAGTTGCACCATCGGCATGACCTGCACAGACCTGCCATGCATACCAGAGGCCCCATTTCCCATACGTGGACTCCCGTCAGGCATGTTCCGGCCCACCATATGAAATCCCACAAACAGGCTTTTAAATCACATGGCCCGGTGCGGCACATGCCGCCAAAACATCACGATTATCGGGGCGCAAGACGATAAGAACTGCAAACACCCCTGCCTGCCGCTTCTGATGTAACGGCAGACAGGGGTGTTTTATTGTCCTTTGCGTAAAAAATCTTTGTCAAACAAAAAGCGCCCACATTATGCAGGCGCTATGAAAAATAATCAATGGTTTCTTAAATGCTTATTTATTGAACAAATGCAGCAGCGAACCTTGTTAATGTTTGTTATTTTCCCAGCTTCGCCTCAAGCGCCGCCAGCCTGGCTTCCAATGTTTCAATCTTTGCCGCCTGCTGCGCATTTTCTTCCGTAAGGCTCACGATCTTCCTGGCCATGGCCGCCTTGCTGGTGGAAACGCCTTTGTCCAGCGCGAAGCTCACGCCAACATTCAACAGGTTTTCTCCGTTGCCCATACTGCCGCCCATGCTGAACAGCACCTGGTCGTTGGGACGGTAGAACAGGCCTAACGCCATGGCGTTGGCACTCCGGTAATTACCGAAGCCTGCCGCCGCGCTGAACTTGCCGTCCGTGTCCATCGGATGCAGGGCTGCCAGAGCTGCCGCGCCGGCGCCCACTTTTTCCACCTTGCTGTCCACATTGCTAATGCGGTGGCTGAGTTCATCAATGCCAGCTCCTGCGCCGCCTGCCAGAGCCGCTATTTCCGCATCCAGCGCGCCCAGGTTTTCACCGACGCTGTTCGACGCCTTCACATAATTGCCGTCTGCCGTTGTGCCGATGGCATCTTCATTCTTCTTTACCTGAGTATCCAATGCAGTCAGGTTATCTGCCGTGCTGTCAGCCGCTTTAATATAATTGCCGTCAGCACTTACCCGGGTCTCCGTAAATACCGTACCGCCTGTTACGATGCCGGTATCACCGGAAGCAATCGTGCCATTGGTAACCACGTTTACCGCATAAGTTTTTGCATTTCCGTCAGTGCCGTCTGTTACAGTAGTATTTGTGCCGTCTACTACTTTTACGGCCTCTTTGGCCAGGTCACGGACTACGGTTTTCCCGGAATCGGTAATATTATCCAACGATTTATTTGCCTTTCCGTCAATCGCAGCAGACTGTAACTGTAACGCTTCATACACCGTGCCGCCGGTCACTACGCCTGTGTTGCCGGATTCCACTTTTCCGTCTTTCTTCAAAGTCAGTGTTCCGGAAGAATCAAAAGCAAAATCTTTGGTGTCTGCTTTTACGCTGATTTCATTATCTGCTATGGAAACACCTTTTCCGGCCGTATATACTGCCCCTTCCGCCACCTTTTTCAGCTGCGCCACGTTCACGGCATCGGTATCCTTGGAGCCTGCCGCCACACCGGTAATCTGGCGGGTAATACTCTTGGTATCATCACTGCTGTCAATATAGCCTACTGCAATATCATTCGCAGTAGATATCCAGGCACTCCCTGTATCACTGTCTGTTTTCCGGTAAGCATCCGTCGCGCCCGCTGTACGGAAAGCCACTGATCCGCTGCCCAAGGCCACCGCATCCGCTACGGTAACTTTAGCTCCCTTGCCGACGGCAGCAGAATTATCCGCTCCTGTGTCAACGACGCCGCCTAAAGCTGCCAGGGAGTTTTCCGCCATCGCCTGGGACGAATCACCAAACGCCGTGGAATAATCACCGCCGGCTACCGACTTGTGGCTCCAGGCCGTGGAAGCCACACCACTGGCTTCTGTTTTAATACCAAAGGCCGTAGAAGCTAACCCGCTGGCAGTGCCGCCTTTGACATAATTAGAGCCATCGTGGTAACCGCCCCAAGCAGTAGCGCCTGATCCGCTGGCTTCTGTCTCTCTTCCAAAGGCCGTGGCATACTCACCCTTGGCAGCCGTACCACTTCCGAAGGCCGTTGAAGCTAACCCGCCGGCTATCGAGCCATTTCCAAATGCCGTTGACCATACTCCGCCGGCTTCTGTAAAAGCACCGAACGCTGTAGAAGCACTTTCGGTGGCCTTTGTACCATTGCCCCAGGCCGTGGAATAATTATTGCTGGCCGTTGTTCCACTGCCAAACGCCGTGGCATACTCACCCTCGGCAACCGTACCGCTTCCGAAGGCCGTAGCGCCTTCGCCTTTGGCCGTTGTTCCCTCACCGAACGCCGTGGCACCTTTGCCGCTGGCCGTAATTTTACTACCTCCGCCAGATGCATAGCCAAACGCGGTAGCGCCTTCGGCTTCTGCAGAAATGCTTCCGCCTTCTTCAGCATAGCCAGACGCTGTAGCACCTCTCCCGCTCGCAGAAATGCTTCCGCCTTCATTAGTGCGACCAAAGGCTGTTGCGCCCCACTCTTCTGCTTTAATGGCACCGTCGCTGGCAGCGCCAAAAGCTGTCGCACCCATTTCCGTTGCTAATATCTGACCTTTTTCTCCGTAAGCACGTCCAAAGGCTGTAGCGCCTTCCTTATCGTTCGCCCCTCCTCCGGTTCCGGCTGATATCTTTCCGCCCATCGTAGCGCTGCCAAAGGCTGTAGCGCCTCCCCCTTCTGCCGAAATGGCTCCGCCTAACGTAGCATATCCGTAAGCCGTAGTGCCAATCTCGGCTGCTTTAATGCTGGGCGCATCATAACCACTTTTTTTTGTCCCGACATAACCGAACGCCGTGGAATAATCGCCGACGGCTTCTGTTCTCATACCAAACGCCGTGGACCCTTCACCGTTTGCTGTTGTCGAAGCTCCAAACGCCGTGGAATAATCGCCGAAGGCGTTTGCCTCACTTCCGAACGCCGTGGAAGCTAAACCGCGTGCTTCTGTCCCAATTCCGAACGCTGTGGAATCATCGCCAGTAGCCCATGCTTGGAAACCGAATGCCGTGGCATTATTACGTTCTGCTTTGGTATTTGAGCCCCAGGCAGAAACATTGATTACTGCTGTCCCAAAAACATTACCGCTTCCTGAAACTTTGGCAGTACCTTCATTGTCAGCGCCCCACGCCACAGGCAGGCTGTATGCCCCTGTCAGATACGTACTCAGCAGCAGACCGCACAACACCCGTGCTGCCAGTTGTTTTTTGTTGGTTGTCCGGAAATTTGTCATGGCTGTACCTCCTGTTATTTGAAAAAAACATGCTATATTTATGCTAATCTATTATATTGATTATGAATATAATACTTCAGTTTAATTATATTTTATCTTCGTGAATATCACAATTTTTTTAACATTTTTCAGGAATTGTATAGTTTTCTTTTGGAATTATGTTTCGTATGTGACAATTCGTTAAGCAGAGCCTTTTCCTTATAGCGCTATGATTCAAAGAAAAAATTTGCAGGAAAAGTTTTCCAAAACCCACACAAATCATTGAATCATTTATGGGCATGCGTTATAATAATAGAGTAAACTTCCCATAAGTTTACATTACCCTTATGATAATTTTAAAATCGTATTAAAATTTTAAAAATCAAGGAGGAGAAGTTTTATGAAAAAAACGTATGTTGCTGGTTCCCTGATGCTGGTTATGGCTCTCATGATGGCCGGTTGCGGCGGCGGGGACAAAAAGGCTGACGCCCCGAAGAAAGACGCTCCGAAAGCGGCAGCTGCCACCGATACCGTAATGCTGTATTCGTCCATGCAGGAAGACCAGCTGAACGCGGTTAAAAAAGCCTTTGAGAAGAAATATCCCAACATTAAGATGGATTATTACTTCGCAGGCACCGGCAAAGTTAAAACCAAAATCTTCACCGAAGCAAAAGGCGGCCAGGTTGCTGCTGACGTAATCTGGGTTGGCGACCCTGCCGACTATATCGGATTCAAAGCCGACGGGAAGATCCTCCAGAAATATGAATCTCCGGAAGCCAAGAACATCGATAAGGCCTTTATCGATCCGGAAGGTTTCTACACCGGCGCCCGTATGATGAACATGGGCATCGCCTACAACACCACCAAAGTTAAGAAGGAAGAAGCCCCCAAGACCTGGAACGATTTACTGGATCCGAAATGGAAAGGCCAGATCGTTATGACCGACCCGGGCACTGCCGGCACCACCAAATACGCGGTTGGCGCATTGATGGCCAACAAGGATTACGGCCCTGCTTTCTTTGAAAAACTGAAAGCTAACGGCACGGAACTGCAGTCAGGCACCACCGCTTCCCACAACCAGATCGCGGCCGGCGCTTACAAAGTCGGCATGTGCCTGGACTATGTTACCAACAACCTGAAAGCCAAAGGCTCCACTATCGACTTCGTATATCTGGATAAAGATATCGTTTCCATTTTCAGCCCCGTGGCTCTGGTTAAAGGCGCCAAGAATGAAAAGAACGGCAAACTGCTGATTGACTTCATCCTCTCCAAGGAAGGCCAGGAAGTTCTGGTTGCCAACAACCTGCTGTCCGTCCGCAAAGACGTAAAACAGAAGGGCGAAAGCGCCGAAACCATTGCCAAACGCGCTATGAAGGTTGACCTGCAGGCACTGGCAACCGGTTCCAAAGATATGCTGAAACAGTTTGACGGCATCTTCAAGAAAAAATAATCCGTAACGTTAATTGCAAAAGGCAGCAATTTAGTTGACGCCTTTCCGATTCTAAGGAAGCACTGATCTAACAAGTGTCTCCTGAAACCTCATGGTGAAGACAGGGGATAACCTGCCTTCACCATTTTTCTATTTCACCATCAGGAGGAAGACCTATGGCTGATGTCCGTTTTGAAAACATCACGTTCCACTACGGGGATAAATGCATCCTGAAAAATTTTTCCCTCACCGTGGAAGAAAGCCAGATTATGTGCCTGGTAGGTCCTTCCGGCTGCGGCAAGACCACCCTGGTGCGCTGCCTGTTAGGTTTTATCAAACCCGAGACAGGCGCCATCTATGTGGGTGACCGCTGTGTATTCAGCGCCAAAGACCGGATCGACGTCCCCCCCGAACGCCGCCACATCGGCGTGGTATTCCAGGATTACGCAGTCTGGCCCCATCTGACCGTTTTGGAAAATATTCTGTATCCTATGAAGAAGATGCGGATGAACCGGGACGAAATGGCCCGCCGGGCCAAACATGCCCTGGAACAGGTCCGCATGGTAGGATATGAAAATCATCTGCCCAGCCAGCTTTCCGGCGGGCAGCAGCAGCGCGTGGCCATCGCCCGTGCGCTGGTAAGCAGCGACGAAGTTATCGTCATGGACGAACCCATCACCAACCTGGACGCCAAACTCCGGGAAGAAATGCTACAGGAGATCCGGGTGATCCAGCACGATATCGGCACCACCATCCTGTACATCACCCACGACCAGGAAGCGGCGCTGCAGCTCTGCGACAGAATGGCAATCATGGATTACGAAGGCAATCTGTGCCAGCTGGGCGCCGACGAGGATATCATCCTGCGTCCCGCCAACCGTTTTGTCTTTGAGTTTATCGGCGTATCCAATTTCCTTTCCCTGGTGCAGCAGAACGGCCGCGCCTATATCGACGTAGGCGAAAAATATCCGCTGGATGACTGCCCCATGGACATTTTCGCCAGCGGGCAGAAAATGGAAATGGGCGTACGTTCCAACGATATCGCCTTCGACAATACGTCCCCCATCCGCGCGAAAGTCCGCAGTTCCGTCTTTCTGGGCAGCGAATACAACTACTTTATCCAGTTAGGCAACCGGGACCTGCGGGTACAGCAAAACGCCCTGGACGTAATCCAGCACGGCGAAGTGAAGGAAGGACAGGAAGTCGGCCTGCGTTTTCTGCAGCCCCGTTATTATCCGGCTAAAGAGCAGAAAGGAGGCAACGCATGAATATCGGCAAATCACGCAAAACGTCAGACTTAGCTGCTCTGGACGGCGCAACCTTCGGACTGGATAAGGCCATGACCCTGGTCAGCTTTGTCCTGCTGTTCGTCATCGTATTCATCCCCATCTTCATGATCGTGTACAATGCGTTCTTCTTTGAAGGACGGTTCGACATTGAAATGTTCCAGACCGTCGTGTTCAGCAAAGATAATGTGGAGGCCATGACCAACACCGTCATCATCGGCGTTGCTGTGACCGTCTTCGGCACCATCGTGGGCCTGTTCTACGCCTGGCTGCTGGGCCGCAGCGACATCCCCTGCAAAGGCCTCATGCGGGCCCTGTTCATGATCCCTTACATGTTCCCGCCTTTCTTCGGGGCCATGGCATGGGACATGCTGCTGTCCGGACGCGGCGGCTATGTGAACACCTGGCTGATGAACACCTTCGGCTTTGAAACCGCCCCGCTGAACATCAACTCCCTGTGGGGCATCATCTTCGTGGAAGTTTCCTACTACTTCCCCTTCGTGTTCATGCAGGTGGTTTCCGCCCTGGAACGCATGGACCCCACGCTGGAAGAATCCGCCCGTATCGCTGGCGCCTCGCAGGGTACGGTTATCCGTAAGATCACGATCCCGCTGGTAACCCCGGCCATTTCCGCCGGCGCCCTGCTGATCCTGATCTCCTCCCTGGCACACTTCGGTGTTCCGGCTATCTTAGGCTTCTCCAAACAGATCTACACACTGCCCACCGTAATTTACGCCTGCATCGACCGGGCGGGCGGCAGTTTTGAAGGCATCCGTCAGGGCGCGGCCCTCTCCATCCTGCTGGTATTTGTCGTAGCCATGGCGCTGATTTTACAGAAGATTGTCCTCAGCTCCGGTTCCTACGACATCATCAAGGGCAAGAGCATGCGTCCTACCCTGATCAAACTGCGCGGCGCAAAATATCCGTTGCTGTTCTTATCGGTCATCACCCTGATCGTCATCGTTCTGGTTCCTCTGGTCATGATTTTCCTGGAAGGCCTGGTCAAAGCCTATGGCCTGCCGCTTATCCCGGAAAACTTTACGCTGGAAAACTTTCAGAATCTGGCAACCAGCAAGGCGACCATGGATTCCATCCGCAATTCCCTGTTCCTGTCCATCTCCGCCGGTGTCATCTGTATGTTCCTGGGCGTTATGGTGGCGTATGTTGTTATTAAGATCAAACCCAAAGGGAAAGAAATTTTGGAAATGCTCTCCGTGCTTCCTTATTCCATTCCCGGCACCGTGCTGGCTATCGGTGTAATCCTGGCTTGGTCCGGCGCGCTATGGGGCATCAGCCTCTACAACACGATCTGGATCATCCTGGTAGCCTACATGGCCCGTTACCTGTCCTTCTCCATGAAGAGCGCCTCCGCCTCGCTGCAGCAGGTGCATCCTTCCCTGGAAGAAGCGGCAAGGGCCTGCGGCGCGTCCCATACGGAATCCCTGAAAGACGTAACGCTGCCGTTGATCCGTCCCGCCATGGTGGCAGGCTTCTTCCTGATTTTCCTGCCCTCCATGCGCGAGCTGACCACGTCCATCCTGTTGTACGGTCCTTACACCCGTACCCTGGGCGTGCAGATCTTCGCACTGCGTGACTCCGGTCAGATTCCCCAGGCATCCGCGCTGGCTGCCATCGCGATCCTCATCATTATCGTCTGCAACTTTATCGTAACCCAGATTACCAAAGACAGAAAGGGTGTGTAAAACATGGCGGAAGATCAGATTATCTTAAAACATGTAACCAAACGTTTTACCACCAAGACCCTGGGCACGGTAACGGCGGTAAACGATTTCAATCTCAACATCCACGAGGGCGAATGCTTCTCGTTCTTAGGCCCCTCCGGCTGCGGCAAGACTACGACCCTGCGTATGATCGCAGGCTTCGAAGACCTGTCGGAAGGTGAGATCCACCTCTGCGGCCAGCCGGTTTCCATCAAAGAAAAAAACCTCTACGTTCCTCCGGAAAAGCGGGGACTGGGCATGGTGTTCCAGGCTTTCGCAGTCTGGCCCCACATGAATATTTTTGATAACGTGGCTTTCCCCCTGCAGATCAAAAAGGTTCCTCACGACGAGATCCGCAAACGGGTAAAGGAAGCGCTGCATCACACCAGTCTGGACAACATGGAAGACGTGTATCCTTCCGACCTGTCCGGCGGACAGCAGCAGCGTATCGCCTTAGCCCGTGCCATCGTCACCAACCCCAAGGTCATGCTGCTGGACGAACCGCTGTCCAACCTGGATCCCAAACTGCGTGAAAGCATGCGTTTCGAAATCAAGGCCCTGCAGCGCAAGTTCGGTTTCACCGTTATCTTCGTAACCCATGACCAGAGCGAAGCCATGGCCATCTCCGACCGGATGATGGTCTGCGACATGGGCAACATCATGCAGATCGACACCCCGTCCAATCTGTACAACAAACCGGTGAACCGTTTCGTGCACAACTTCCTGGGCCAGTCCACCTTCCTGCACGTAGTGCTGAATCACGGCCAGGTCTATGCCCGGGGCGATATGCAGAACCCGCTGCCGCTGGCCATTCCGGAACATGCCGAGAGGGAAATGGTGGTAGCCACCCGGCCCAACGCCATCGACCTGAACCGGGACCACGGCTTCAAGACCCACATTTACAGCCGCGTGTTCCTGACCGATACCACCGAGTATCTGGTACCGATGGGCGACCAGCTTCTGAAGATCCAGACGCCGCACCGCATTGCCTTCGGCAAAGGCGAAGAATGTTATGTGGACTTTACTCACGTCATGTGGTATCCGGAAGAAGATGAAAGCGCCGAAGCGGAACGGGCTAAACGGCAGTTAGTGTAAAACGGAAGTTAGTATAACATCAAAATAAAAACAGGCGACGTTCAGTCGCCTGTTTTTATTTTACCCAACTATCAGTTTTTATAACCGTGGGAAGCGTCATATTCTTTGTTGGCTTCCAGTGCTGCTTCCTGGGTCGCTTTGTCTTTAGCTACCGCTTCTTTCCAGCTTTCATCAGCCGGAGCGGCAACTTTCTCAACCGCAGGGGCGGCCGCGGGTTCAGCCGGCGCGCCGTTTGTATAACCGTGGGCCTTGTCGAAATCTTTGTTTTCCTTTACCGCCTCAGCCTGGGTTGCTTTGTCCTTTTCCCATGCGGCGTTCTTGTCAGCAGCTACCTTTTCCGCCTTCTTTTCCGCAATTTCTTCTTTGATCACTGCGGCCGCTTCATTCTTGTAGCCGTGCGCTGCGTCATAGTCCTTGTTTTCCTGTAATGCCGCGGCCTGGGTCGCTTTATCCTGCTCCGGAGTCGTCGTTACCGTTTGCGCGAAAGCCGTGGAAGCAAACAGACAGGCCAGAACGCCTGCAACCATCATGGATTTTTTAACTACATGTTTCATAAAACACACCCCTTTCAGATTTTTAACCCTGAGAACACTACATGAACTCTTTATTAAATTATATCACAAGTTAGCATAAACGTAACGATTATTTTATGTAATACCAGTTATCGACACAAAATTTAGTTTTCATAACATCGCCCTCTATATCTATGCTTGTAAAAAGAAACTTCATATAATATAATAAAATTGATAAATTATAAGTTGGATATTAAAATAAAATGAACTGAAATGTAACTGCAAGGAATGTAGTTGCAGCTTTTAACAGGGCTGGTGATTAAATTAATGAAAATGAATAAGATAGCACAGTATTTAAATTTTAGAAAATGGCCGAAAGCCAAACAACATGAGTTTCTGTTTAATCTTGTCCTTGGCATCGGGTTTATGGTTGTCTTTATTTTGCTCCAAAATACAGCAGCGCGCCAGGCAGTGATTAATTCCTGGTTCGATAAGTACATTGCCTGGAGATTTGAAATAGACAGCAATAAATTTATATTACAAAATGTATTGCCCGGTTTAAAAAAGAGTGATGCAAAAAAAGTTTCAGATAATATTGTGTTTTTGCGTTTTGACAGGCAGGCATTTAAGACATTGGGACGCCCTGTTATTACACCGCGGGATAAAGTGGCTGACCTGGTTAATATTGCCTATAAGGGCGGTGCCAAAGTTATCTATCTGGATATGCTGTTTTCTGAACGTGATTACTCTCCAGCCCCGGCGAAGCCGTTGGCGGGCGATGTTACAGCAAAAGACGGATTAAGCAGGGACAGGACATTAGAGGATTTACTCAATGAGATAAAGAACGATGCCGGGTCGCAGACAAAGGTTTTACTTCCGTTTGAAACATATGAAATAGACGGAAAGCTGAAGGATATCATATTTTCATCAAAAGGGGAGTCAATCATTGATAATCATAAAATATTTGCAGTTACCCCGAAGTTTACAAGAGGCAGTGATTCCCGCGCCCGTTTCTGGATGCCCTATGAGGGATTAAAAGACCAGGATAATAAAGGAAAAATAGCCGATGTGCTCTGGTCAGTTCCAATGACTGCATTAAGCCTGTTTTACGGAGACGGACAGCAGCTTGTAAAACTGAGAGAAGATATTTTGAAAAGAGACAGGTTTAACATTGATGATGAAGAATTCATCCTCGAATTGCCGGATCGCAGCGGGGCCTTTACGTTTTACAGGGAGAACTATAAAAATAATGCTTCCGTCAGGGATTCGGAACATCTGCAATATAACAGGATACAATACACCCTTATGCAGGATCCGATTGATAAAAGGACTATAAGCAGTGATCATATCGGCAGCTGGATGAGAGACAGTTCCCATATAGATAATGAATATATTAAGTTTAAAGATAAGATTGTAATTATCGGAAGAGACGATCCGGACTGTAAAGATTTCCACAGTACTCCGGTTGGCATAATGGCGGGAATGTATGTTCATGCAAACAGTATTGCGACAGCCATGGGAGAAACGCAGCCGCATCTTACAACAACCGGCAGGCAAGTAATGGTTGATATATTACTAATTCTGCTGACCGCCTATGGGTATGCGCTTTTACCTTCATATTTAGTTAAATATTTCCTTACACTTCTGACATTGATTTTCGTTCCCTGTTCCTTTTTGTATTTTTGTCAGACAAATGAATTTGTTTATATCAGCTGGGCTTTTGCCAGCATAGGGGCATTGCGTTTATGGTTGTCTGTATTTTTTACCAAAATACAGCAGCGCGCCGGTCGGTGATTAATCAAACGCTTTACAGATGCTGTAAAAATACGTTGTTATATTAAAAAAGTTTTTGTATTTCATAAATATATTAAAAACGGAGGTGTACGAAATTATGAAGAAACTTAACTTAAGAGCACTCTTTTGCATCCTTACGGTGATTGCATGTATGACATGTTCCGTTGCTTTTGCGGAAGATGAGGTTGCCGAATTTGTAAACTATGATGATATTGCGAATGAAGTTAAGATCATACATCCTGAAGGTTTGCAGCCAAAAGGTTCAAAAAGGCTGTTGTATAATGGCGATATAATTATGGGAGATACGCAGAAATTTTCAATAACATGTAAAGAATATGCGAGGGTGGTAAATTTAGATTCTAATGCTTGTATCATTATATATGAGCCGCCTACGGGGGCATCGCAAATAAGTAATGTGGTACTGAATTCGCTGGGACCATTTTGTTCCGCTCCGAAAAATGTGGAAGGTTTTGTTTATGGCGGAACCCGTGGACCGGCATCTCCTGCCGGTGACGGCAGCCTGAAAAAAGCAGCACAAAGCCTTACGCCCCGGCCGGGCTGGAACGTTACGCTCTTAAAGAACCAGGAAGTGAATTTTGCATGGAAAAATGCAAATCATGAAACATTTGCCATTATTGACGGAAACGGAAATAAAATTTATGAAAAGAATATCAAAAATCTCAATGGCCTGAGCATTGTTCCGGCCGATATTAAACTGGAAGCAAATGTTCCGTATTCATGGGGTTATGATGGGGAATATACCGAATTTAAATTTACGGTTCTTGATTCACAGACAGAAACAGAAGTGATGGCGAAACTTGCGGAGCTTGACAAAATGAAGTTAACAGAGGAAGAACGCATTTCAAGGAAGGCTCTTCTTGTACAATTGATCAGCGACAGCTTCCCGGATAAAGTCAATTTGTACTGGCTGAGTTCACAGTGGCTTGGAGCGTTTGAGAATCTGGGAGCTAATGAGAAGCAGGCACAGTATTTGCTGCAACGGTGCAAAAGACACCTGGATCAGGAAATGAATCAAAATCAATAAATGATTTTGCGCAAAAATTGCAGGCTGGAACCACTGTGTTAGAAAGGGGCGTTTGAAATTGCGTTTTCAATACGGATTACTCGCGTTTTGTCTGGCTATTAACATATTGAATGTACCAACGTCTGCTTATGCTGAAACAAAAGATGCGACGTCAGTAATTCAGCAGGAAAATAAAAAGCCTGTATCAGAAGCAAACATTGTACAATCTGACGATATACAGCCTGACGAAATGGTTGCAATTGAGAAAGCCCTTGAAGCAAAATCAAAGTTCTATAAAGATGTCAGTCCCTTTTTTGATTTACAGCCTTTGCCCCGTTATTTACGTGACGGTAAAAAACAAATGCAAAAGTATGATGTAAATACTGACAAGGGTATTAAGGATTATGTAAATCACAGGCACGCGGAATATGAGAAGAAAGTTAAAAATCCTGTTCAGGCAAAAGCCATAAAGCTGAAGGCTGAGGACAGACTGGACAGTGCTGTTAATTTCAGCCGGACAGCGTTTTTAAAGCTTGTGACTGATTTAGAAAAAATATACAGTAATAAAAATCATTCATTAATTCTGGCTGTAGAATCGTTACCTGGTGTTTTTAATATGGGTGTGCCTGAACATACCTTTATACAAGATATTTTAGAACGTATAGAAAGAACAAAATACGGCGATGGCTTCCGGGACTATGGGTTAAGGCACGCTTCCGAGGATTTAACACAAATCATGCGCGCGGCTTTTGCGGAAAACGAGAAAAATTATTATTTAGATAGTTTTAAAGAACTGGAAATAATGACGGCGGGCGTAAAACCTGAAACGTATGAGGATGAACTCCAACAAATGTTAAAAATTATGTTTCGGGCTTTGGAACAGGAAAGTAATATAAACCTAAAAGCATTTCGGATTAAAAACCAGATAAACCTTCTGCAAAAGTTTTATCCTGACAGACGTATGGATATATTGAAACGGGAGATCATGCTGGCAGACTGTTACAGTATCCTGGGTGAGAACGCCCGGACAATCTCTGAAAGTAAAAGATTATTACCTTTAGTTCAGGACACTTTTGGAAAAACAAGTGACGAAGCACTGTCCCTGATGGATATTCTGGGAAGAGAATATGAAGTCGCGGGAAAATATCGTGACAGTGAAAGAATCTTTAAGGAAATGACAGAGATCCGGTCAGCAAAATACGGTAAGGATTCCCCACAGGCACTCTCCGGTTTTAATGCGCTTGCCCGTATATATAGTAAATTGGGAAACTATAATGAAGCGGGGGCATTATTAGGGAAAATTAATCCTGTCGCAAAACAGGTATTGCCGAAAGAAGATCCGGTCAGAAGTGACATTGGTCTTTCTCAATATATATTTACTAAATTAATATTGAAGGATGACAATGATAAATTTAATCTCAGTTCTCTGATAGTAAACGGCAATGGAACAGCAGCTGCGTTACGCAGGTTGAATACAGACCGCGCATTTGAACGATGGTTTAAAATGAATAACCTTTTAGGACTGGCCCTGAAATATGATTTGAAATCAGTTGCCGTGTGTATGGAAAAGTTCGGCGATACCCATCATGTAACGCTGCGTACGTTGTGCGATCTCTGTAACACATATTTAAAACTTAATTGTTTGGAAGATTCGCTGGAATTAGCTGCTATTGTATTGCAAAAAAGCCGTGGGCGTTACGGTGAGATGCACCCATGTACTGTGAACGCGTTACATACGCTGGCTGATGCGTACAGGGAATCGGGCAAAGCCAAAGAAGCAAAGGAACTGGACGAACAGGCCCTGACTGTTTGCGGAACCGTGTTTGGCAATAATTCACTTGAAGAACTGGATGCCCGGGCAAGGTTAGCGCAGGACTATTGCCGGGAAAAGAAATTTGATCCGGCCATAAGTATATATGAAGAAGTAGTCCGTTCTTATAAAAGCCATGGAACGGACAATGCAAAGCTATGGGACCTGATGATAAATCTGGCGGAAGCATATGAATTAAACGGTGACTATGCAAAAGCAATCAGTTTATGTGATGAGGTCAGCAGGTATAGCCCAAATCATTTTAAAATGGGGCAACTCAATCAGGACCATATAAAAGCGGTGCATATTTTGGCCAATTCATACAGGAATTCGGGCCAGACAGAATTTGCTGCAGATAAATATATAGAAATGCTGCAGGCACTTGAGAAAGTCCGTCAAATTGATATTAAGAGAGATGAAAAACTTTCGCAATGGTTTGTTACTATGGTTCCCGTTTACAGAGAACTGGCCTCTTTATATCTCGCAGATGAAAGTAAAGGAACTGAAATATTAAAACTGATGGATCTTTGCAAGGCAAGGATTTTGACAGAGCGGTATCATGAACAGATGATGCTGCACGCAGACGGAATCAGTGATGAAGAGCAAAAAGAGGTGGATGACCTTTTAAAAACAATACGGATTCATGACAGAGATATGGAAACGGCCAAACAAGATGGAGATAGTGATTTCTACTTAAGTTTAACCGTTTCAAAAATGAGGCAGCTTGATAAGTATTGGCGCTGCATAGCCAGTTTAAATGAGAAACACCCTGAAGTCATACGTTTTGGCGGTTTCAGTTTAACAAATAATTCGGATATCCTGCAAAAACTTCAGGCCATTCCCCAAGATGCCTGTTTCATTGACTTTACCGTGTTGCGGGAGGATAATCAGGATAATCTGCTTCTGGCCTGCATTGCCAGTCGTGGCGGAACTGTTAAAGCAGTTCCGATACCGGTTGATAAAAGCTTTTTTGATAACTGTCACATTTATCACGATATACTTTCTTATCCTTCTCTTGAAGGTATGCAGGGGGAAGATAAATATCTGTGGAAAAGGCAGGACGGAAGTTACAGAATTGTAACGGATAACGAATATAAAGAACCGGGCGCAAGCCGCGTCAGAACTGCGGAAGAGTTTGAAAATGCGCGGCGGGAGTTAGCTGCCAGGATAAGCAAAAGCCTGATCGCGCCGGTTAAAGACGTGATACCGGCGTCTGCATCCAGATGGATCATCTCTCCCGACGGGGCGTTGAACAACGTACCGTTTGAGACGCTTGTATACAATGGAAAAGCAATTATTGATTCGAAAGATGTCAGTTACGTCCCGTCTTTATCCGTGATGAAGATGATGAAGGACCTTGCAGCAGGACGGTCTCAAACATTAGACCGTAAAGAACTGTTTGCGATGGGCTGCCCTGATTACGGCGGCTTTGCATCTGCCAAAAAGCGCAGCAGTATGCAGGATCTGGATAAGTCTGTGCAGGCGGTTCATCAGAAAGGAAATTCCGGCATAGTACCGCCGGATATCCTGTCAGGATTGAAATGGAATGACCTTCCCGGAACCGGGAAAGAACTAAACGGAGTCTCCACGTTGTTTGCAAAAGACAGGCAAATTACTTTTAAAGGAAAAAATGCTTCCGAAAGTAATTTAAAATCCTTAGATAAAAATGGAGAACTCGGAAAATATAAGTATCTTTTGTTTGCGACGCACGGGCTGTTCGTACCGGAGTTCCCGGAATTCAGCTCTATTGTATTAAGCCAGGATGCGGCGCAGAAGAATAAAGGATTCGGGAACGACGGTTACGTTACTGTCGGCGAATGGATGGGGTACAAACTCAACAGTGATTTAGTCTATCTGTCGGCGTGTGAATCCGGGCGTGGGAAATACCAGGTTGGTGAAGGCATCGTAGGCATACCGTATGCGCTGACTTTGGCAGGCAACCAGAATACGGTGATGAGCCTGTGGAAGGTGGAAGACGATTCCACGGCGGAATTTTCAAAGGCGTTTTTTGAAAAACTGAGCCGGGGCGTACCGCAGGTGAAAGCGTTAAACGATACGAAACGGGAATTTTTGCGACACAAAAGGTTCAGCAGCCCGTCAGTGTGGTCGGCGTTCCTGTTGTATGGGATTTAGAGAATTTGGTTTTCAGTACTATAAAAGCTTTAACAAAAAATCTGCTTAAAGCCATATAAAATTTAAGAGTGTAAGATAAAAAAACCAGCGGCCTTCATAACCGCCGGTTTTTAATTCAAAAAAATGCACATGTTACCTGACAAACTTAAAAATTCAGAATTTGTATGCTTTTAATGCTCCTGCTTAATTATAATCTTGTCAATGAGTAGCAGGGATCCGTCTTTACCGCTTGCGTTGATGGCATAATACCGGGTCTTTCCTTCGGAATCGGTATAGGAAAAACCGTTATTGGGAACCGAGCCGTACAAACACAATTTTACTAACAGCGGCCGTTCCGGATTCAGTACTTCTTTTGTGTACAGGGTTTGCGCCAAAAAGACCGGTTTATCTTCGAATTTTTCAAGTTTCAGCGATAGAATTTTAAAATCCTTTAACGGACATTTCGCAAAATACACAACGCCGGTCCGCGTCTCCCCTAACTGGCTGGTGACAAATTCATCATGAGCCCCCAGCTGTTGCACATTCTTTTCCCACTGTGCTTCGATGTCCTCCTGGGCATACACGCTGCCCATTAAAAAACTTAATGAAATGATCATTGCCGTAAGCAAAATTTTAATCGTTTTCATATTATAATTACCCCCTTATTGTTTTCCTCTTCTTATTCAACATATGAGGAATGTGGCAGTTTACTTCGTATTGACGACCGGAAAAGGCCTGCTATTTTCCTGCGAACTGTTCTCGTACATTTTTGGCCAACAATGTCTCATAGTGCTGATCTTTCAACGGCACATAACTGATTATATTCGCCGGGAACTCGTTTGATTCAATAACTGCTCCGTTCCTGTCTTTTGTCAGGCACGCTTTGACGGCAAAGGATTTATCTTTGTAGTTGATGTAAATCAATTCGAAGTCATAGTGGTCGCCGGCATGGTTCTGGCAACCGTCATGAAAATGATAGCACATCCATACCTCAGCAAAGTCACCATCATAATTCTTTGAATAATATTTTGCCGTTTCCCGGTCATAATACACTTTCGCCATTTTGTCCGAGCCAATTTGTTTCCACCAGTCCGGACCGGAATCCACATTAGCAAAAGCCACTGTTGAAAACATTGTCAGAACCAACGTCAACAGGATGAATAGCTTTTTCATTTTCTCATTCCCTTTCCATACTCAAAATCCGTCATACGTAAAGATGCACACTGCTTATCCTTTCGCACCTTCCACCTCGAGCACTTCCGGCGCTCCGTCTTCGCCGACACGGCAGCGCAGCCGTTTGCCCGGAACCAGGTTGCTGTCCATCGTAGCCGTCGTATAAAAATCATCGGGATCACTCATCACATACCAGCTGCGTTTGGCCGTATCCTTCAGAGGGGAAGCAAGCCGCGTCATCGGATACACACCCACAAACCGGGGTGACGTCCCGTTCAGGTCATACACATACAGTTTGTAACACGATGCGCTGTATTTGCTGGCAGGTTCTTCGTAATCCACATACAGATATTTCCGGCCATCGGAGCAATTGACAAGGGTCGGACGGATATCGGTATTCCTTAATTCTAATTCGTTTCTGTACTCTTCGCCCCGGAATTCAATTTGTATGCCATCATTATCGCGGCCCACGGTCAGTTTTTCGCCGGGTTTACCGGACACACGGACGGCAGTGTACAAGCGGATATCCATGCAGTATCTTTCCAGGGCGCGCCAGGCAAATGCGTCTGTTCCTTTATTCCTTTTGAAGAGCTCCGGCGATTCTAAATAGAACAGCGTTGTCACAAACATTTCCTCTGCATACGTGCCGCCCAGTCGGTACGGATTGAACCAAAACGTAACGCCGTATGGTTCCAGTGTCCAGACCAGCGAATCCTCTTTTATCATCCGGTCCACGGACTCATCCGCAGCCGCCCCTCCGTTTTCCATAAAGCTTGCGTCGGGATAGTCTTCCTTCAGCCGCTTTTTTATCGCTTCGGCCAGAGTATATTTATTTACAAATACGTCGGAAAGCTGTAACTCCTTCCCTGTACGGGCGTCATAATTTCTTGCCGCGAGTTCACTGCCGGCATGCGTTCCCCCTGCATATATACCTTTGTCCTCCAAAAAACTTACCGCAGCAGAATCAGACCGGCGTACCAGAATATCGCCGGTAAACCAGTATGGCCCGTAATAAGGCGAACCATCTTTGATCCGCTGGCTCCAGTCTGCTTTGGAATCAGTAAACATCAGCTTTCGCGTTCTCCCAAAGTCATCGCTTTTCATCCTGCTGAAACCAGATAACGCCTTTGCAACTTTTTGTTCAGGAGCTTTTGCGTTTCCGTAAAAACCGATATCTGTCCAGTGGGAACGAAGCATTTCAAACGGCCCGTCCCAGTCTGAATAAAAATGCACACTTGTAACCAGCGGCAGCGAATGCAGCGACGCTTCCTGGTTTGCCACATCTTTTGCCTGGGCAAAAACAGGCCGGGACAAATCCATTTCTGCGATGCCGGTATCAAGAGTCGGTGCAAACGTAACCGCGCATGCTGCTGCCAGTACAGCAGCCAACAGTTTTTCTTTTTTCATGCGATATTCACCTCCTTGAGATTTAAAAGCATACTTTCAACGGAACCATATTTTTTCATTTTTTAACAGCTTATCCTTTAGAGCCGTCGATATTGTATATCATAATATCATCCCCATTTTTGTCAAAACGGTATACAGCGTTTAAATCTTTCGGCAACACGAAAGTGCGGAGCAACGTACCGTTCCGGAACACTTTAACAGCAAAACCGTAATTGCCGATAATGTATTGATACCGGGGCATCATGCTGCCCGTAACCGCTTCCGGAACAATTTGCAATGTATTGTCAGTAAAATCTGTATCCGTTTCGTTTATAGGCAGCGCTCCGACCAATGCACAGGCGGCAAATTCGTCAGCCCCGGGCATGCTGTCTTTTTTCAACACATATTTTCCCCGGACATCCGGTAACCGTAATCCGTTATGCCCGAAATAGTCCAGCACCAGCCCGTCTTTCTCGGAAGTGACGCCGGCATGCATCAGATTAACCTGAACATTATCCAGCAAGCCCCGGATTCCGTTTCCACCGTATATGCCATTGGTTTCAGCCCCGGCGACAAAACGGGCACCCAAGCCTATTTCAACCGGCATCACATCGCTCTTGCTACGCTTTTTACCCGAAGGATAGTCTGTGAATGCCTTACTGGCAATCCATCCGCCCATCCTGACTGCGGGAGCCTGAGATAATGCTTCCCTGTCCTTTTCGTCATCTGTCCCCTCGTAATCGCAGGCATGCAACGTAATCACCGGCCATTGGTTCGGCAGAATGGTTACGTCGATATAGGCATTGGTTATGCCGTTGGCATTTTTCCGTTCATACCGTCCGGCAACAGGTGGCCACACCTCGCCTTTCTCACTCTGATACCAGTCCGCCACAGACCGTTGCCCGGCCCTGGCTGTTTTGGGAGCGGCATTCACCGCGTCCGTAGCAGAAGAGAGGGTCAAAGCAAAACACACTGCCATCACTACAAATCTAAAACTTTTTCTCATTATCGGATCCTCACCTTCTTCCAAAAAACACCGCCGCTCACTGGACATGCCCTCCATATTTGTTAGGTAATTTGAAACCAAATTACCCCGGAAAACAAAATAACCGTTTTGCGCAACATACATCATGTTACGTTAAACGGTCATTCTGTTTTATATAAAACTGTAAAAGGCAAAATACTACCCTGCTCTGGTCAGCTCTGAAAATCGTATCCCGACCTGACATTTCCTGTCAACCCCTTATTTCACTGAATGCGTGAACTGTTTGTATCTTTTATAGCACGATTATACAATTATTACTTACATGTATCTTTTGCTAAGTTTATGATGTTTAATAAATTATGTAATAGCTGTTTATTTAATTATAATCTAAAACCGTGGGAATAGTAAATTTGTATTTGATTAAGATACATAAAGACGACGCCTGCCGTTATGATTTTCCGGCAGGCGTAATAGAAGCAATGCCCGTTCTATTGACAAGCCGGTGTATTCTCATTTTTAGATTAATTATTCAGCTTCCCGTATTTCCGGGATTCCACCATAGTTTTAACCGGGGTTTCTGGTCCAAGCCGTGACGATATTTTTCATCGACCAGCGATAACGTCCCTTGTATCCGGCGGGGATATGTGCATTACGTATGTTGATTGTGTATGAAACACGCCTGCGTGCCGGAACCCTGAGGCTGTTTACGTAGTGCTGGTTGCCGTAAGTCTTCCACAGTGTCTTGCCAGTGTCGGAAGCAATAAGGAATAAATCAAACTCACACCGGGTGACATAACCCTTTTCGTCCCCGGTATTTTCAAAATAGCCGACAAATTCCAACCTGCCCGGGTACAGATAAACACGTTCGCCATGCCATTGGATGCTGATCTTTGCTGACGCTGCCAGCGGAAAAATTACAGTACAGAGCGCAGTAATAACAAAGAGCAAACAGAATCTAGACGCTGTTTTCATAAACTCACCTCTTCCTCGTTTCGTTAGTTCTCTATAATTTAGTATGAAAGGGAATCTACATTTTGTCAATGAGCATTTTCGAACTTCTGCAGTCATGACGGTGAGTGGCTAGTTTTCAATAAAATTTAGCCAATGTCCATTATTCAGTCCTCACGTAAGTACCATCAAACTACTTTAAATCCTTATTTGTCTCTTCTTCTTCTTCTTCAAGAGCTTTCATATAGCCGGCAGTAACTATACCTGATGGCAAAGCTATAACTGCAATACCTATGATAGAAGATGCCATGGTAACAATCCTGCCGAACATTGTGGTTGGAACAATATCGCCATACCCCACCGTAGTAAGAGAAACTGTCGCCCAGTACAATGCTTCAAAGAAATCTTTAAAACCCGGTTCAATATGAAAAATAATCAGGGAAGAAATTATGATATATGTAATAGCAAAAGCCAATACTGCTTTTAAGGGTCGGATACTATTCTTGATAACCGCTCTCAATACCCTGAAGCTGTGGGAATACTCCAAGATTTTCAACGACCGGAGCACCCTGGCAAGTCTGGTCAACCGAAGCAGCATCAATGTCATGAATTCCGGATTATGATAAGTAATGCTTACCAATATGCCCGGCAATATAGACAGTAAATCAATAATGGGCATCGGTTGATATATATACTGCAAAAACGGGAGTTTTAAACCCGGATATTCATAATCAGCAACAAACCACCGCAAAATATAATCAATAATAAAAATAGTAACAGCTATGTGCTCAACATATATGACCCAGTGTGGTTCTGCTTCAGGTTTGTATGTCAAAGGTAACAGGCTAAGAATGATGACTACCATCATAAAATAGTCATATAACGTTGTTTCACTATTACCTTCTGTAGGAGACTTGATAATTTGATATAACTTTTCCCTCATAACAGTAGCCTCCAATGCATACAAGCTTTGATAATATCCTTATTTAATATTTTACCACATAATTGAGCCAAGTGGTATAGTTTGTCGGCTTATATCCAAAAAAGTACACTTTCAGGGACAAAATTTCCCCTTTGCCAATAATTAAGCAAGGGGGAAATTTTTATTACAAACAGCGCTTGAAATTTTAGAGATTGATAATGCTTTTCCCCGATATTTGCTGTAAAATTACTGTATTTTTTAATCAATACTTTTCTTAGAAAAAAATAACCACGCAAGCCTAAACCTGCGTGGTTACTGATTTTTAATTGGTGGCCCCGGAGGGATTCGAACCCCCGACCTTTTGGTTCGTAGCCAAACGCTCTATCCAGCTGAGCTACGGAGTCACAGTAAGCTGTTTTTCAACAGCAAAGCTATTATAACTAAAATGACCGGGATTGTCAACAGTTTTTAAAAGAAATTTCAGGATTTTTTTAGCGTATCCTTACCGGCGTAAAATCCTGCGTGTCGCAGGAAACCAGCTTATACCTGCAGCCGTCCCGTTCCCCTTCAAATATCGCGGCCGCGCCTTCCGCTCCGTGGATGTGCCCGAACACACAGGTCTTCACTCCGTATTCGTCAATAATCTGCTTGAAAACGGAATCTTCTTCTGCCGAATAAAACGGGGGATAATGCAGTGCCAGGATAATGTCTTCGAATCCTTCCTTTTTTGCGGCATCCAGCGAGGCTTTGATACGTAATTCTTCGTGACGCAGAATACTGTCATCCGTTTCCGGATCGTACCCTTCACAGGCGGGCGTCAGCCAGCCCCGGGAGCCGCAGATGGCAAGTTTTGCGCCTTCCGTTTCTACAGGGTAAAAATTGTTCTGCAAAAAGAAGAACGCGCCCCCTGTGGCCTGTTTCATCTTGGCAAGGCCGGTCCACCAGTAATCGTGGTTACCACGCAGCATAACCTTGTTACCGGAAAATTCCGCAATATAACGCAGGTCATCCTGCACTGCGTCCGGCAGTTTCATTGCCCAGGAAATATCCCCGCAGAGAACGACGATGTCTTCAGGCGTGACAGTATGTTTCCAGTTTTCTGTAATGCGCTGCCGGTGATCCTGCCAGTGTTCCCCGAACACAGTCATGGGTTTGGCTTCAGGTACTCCGGAAAAATGCAGGTCCCCGATGGCATAAATGTGCACGTCTTTCTCCTCCGTCAACTGATTCAGCAGCGGTCAAAAAAATCTTACTGTTGAAGCTTTTACGTTTATATCGACTTCATTGTATCACAAAACTCCGTGAAACAAAAACTCTTTGCAAAGAACCGGTATTACCTGCGCCTCTGCCTTCATCACCCCGGTACATACTTTCTTCACATTTTTGCCCGACTTTCGTTACAAATTCTGTTTGCGTTTTCCTTATAATAAAACCGGTCCGGCAGAGATGCTTGTCCGGTCCCTCTCGATAAAACATGGCCGTATGCGCACAGGCGCACGGAAAACGGCGGTAACCTGCAGCATCTTTGCATTCAGTTTTCAATCCACAGCCGCTTTTCCGCAAGTTGTATAGAGTCAGGAGGAACAACAATGGACGCACAGACCAGATTGGAAATTCAGAATTTGACGGAACAGCAGCAGCAATATGTAATACAGACGCTGCCCGCAAAAGAAAAATCCCTTTCGTCTGCTTATATTTTCTGGGTACTGTTCGGGGCGCACTATTTTTATTTACACAAGCCGTTTAAAAACATCTTTTTGTGGCTGCTGTGTTGTATTTACATCGGCGTCATCTGGTGGGTTTTTGATCTTTTCCGCATGAAAAGCCTGGTTGCAGACTGCAACCGGGAAATCGCCAAACAGGTGATCCACGATGCGATACTGCTGTACCCGAAACCCCAGAAAGTACACGGCGAAACCATCGACGCGGAATTTGAAGAAAGCAAAAAAGAAGAAAAGGCGTAAAAAGCGCAGCAGAACTACCCTGTAACTGCAAACCGGCATCAGCCTGTCGAACTGATGCCGGTTTTCTTTTGCGAATTTGATGTTACATTTCAGCGCTGTCGAATAGCAGCGTGACCGGTCCGTCGTTTACGGAATACACCTGCATGTCAGCGGCGAATTCTCCGTGTTCCACGGCAAAACCTCTGGCACGGCAGGTCTCCATGAATCTCTCATACAGGGGAACCGCCAGTTCCGGTTTGGCCGCATGGGAAAATCCGGGGCGGCGTTTCTTCAAATCGGCATAAAGGGTGAACTGGGAAATCACTAAAAGGGAACCGCCCACCTGATCCAGGCTCAGGTTCATCTTTCCGTTCTCATCTTCAAAAACCCGGCAGTTACAGATTTTTTCCGCCATTTTATCCGCTATGGATTCCGTGTCTTCCGGCCCGATCCCCAGCAGGATCAGAAAACCCTGTCCGATTTTCCCTGTTGTCTTTCCTTCAATCACTACGGATGCTTCTTTTACTCTGGTTACAACGGCACGCATAAATACACTCCTGAATAGTATGTTTAGTTTAGAAAAAAGAGCTTTTGTCCTGCTTGTCAGACAAAAGCTCTGTCCTTATTACCATGCGCTGAGAATACTGCCCTTGAAGTGGTCAAGAATAAATTTCTTGTTTTCTTCCGAACGGTACACTTTCTCAATCTGTTTGATCCGCGGATCGTTGAAATTCTTTTCCGTTGTAACGAAAATATTTACATAGGGATTATCCGCGCCTTCCACAATGATAGCATCCTTCAGGGGATTCAGGCCGGCCGGCAGCGCGTAGTTTACGTTGATGCAGGCGATGGTCACGTCCTTGATGCTTCTGGGAATGCCCGCGGCGTCCAGTTCCTGGAATTTAAAGTTGTGTTTGTTCTCGATCACATCGGTTAATGCGGTAACGGAATTTTTCTTGTCTTTTACTTTGATCAGTCCCGCATTGTCCAGCATCAGCAGCGCGCGGCCGCCGTTGGACGGATCGTTGGGAATCGCAACCGTTGCGCCGTCGGGAATGGGTTCACCCTTTTTCACTTTGGTAGAATATACGGCCATCGGGAAAATTACGGTCTTAAAGCATTCTTTTAATTTGAAGCTGGGTTCCTTTTTCAGGGTCGCCGCCAGATACGGCGCGTGCTGCATGCTGTTGGCAAACAGTTCGCCCTGGTTCAGGGCTACGTTGGGCGTTACGAAATCGTTGAATTCCACAACTTCGATCTTCAGGCCCTGCTTATCCGCCAGTTTCTTTACGTTGTCCATGATTTCCGCGTGCGGACCTGCGGTTACACCGATTTTAATCGGTTTATCCGCCGCCGGCGCTTTCTTTTCTTCTTTCTTGTCTCCGCCGCCGCAGCCCGTCAGGCTGAAAGCCAGAAGAGCGGTTGCCAGGATCAGTGAAACTTTTTTCAAAAACATGTTAATTCCCCTCCAATATCCATTTTTCTCATATCATATTTAAAAAGTATGATATAGAACTATTATTTCAAATTATAACCAACTTTACCTTTCTGTCAACAAAATTTGTTAATCAGCAAACTTTTTTCGACGGAAAATCAAAATTAAATGGCAGATTGTATAGTAAGTTACACTAACAATCTGCCATCACCGTTCCATTAATTGTCATTTAACCCTGCCGAAAGGCTGCTTCAGCCGGAATGCTTCCGGGATATGGTCGTCCCGGCTCCAATCCGTAATAACCGCATTGCCTTCGCTGTCCGCCTCCACAATATTCAGGGCAGCGTTGCCGATGGGGTGCTGCCAGATATCGTCCAGCGGGATGCCCGCAATGGTCAGCAGGATGCTGCTGATACACATCATGTGGGAAACGATCAGCACGGTCTGTCCTTCGTGCTTTTTGACAATCTCCCAAAAGGTTCTCCAGGCGCGCTTCCGGGTTTCCTCAAAAGGCTCCCCGCCTTTGAGACGGATTTGCGTAGGAGCCGTACGCCAGATATCATACCAGCCCGGATACTTTTCATCAATTTCCGATACCAGCAGACCTTCCCACTCGCCCACGCCCATTTCCTGCAGCCCGTCTGTGGGATAAACGGGGATATTCCTTTCGCCCCGGATGATTTCCGCTGTTTCCACAGCACGCTGTAAAGGACTGGTATAAATGACATCCAGCTCCATGCCCTGCAGCCCGTTTTTGGCAAAACCGGCCTGCTGCCGTCCCGTATCATTCAGGGGAATGTCTGAAAGCCCCTGGAAACGGTGCAGCACGTTCCACTCCGTTTCCCCGTGGCGTATTAAAATCACTGTCGTTTTCATTATTATTTATTTTACTGCTTCCCCAAAGGCCCGGCCGTACTGACGACATTCTTCCATATGGGCTTCATCCGGCACCCACTGGCAGCGAATCCCGTCATTGACAATCGCAAAGCCTGCGCCCTGCAGCAGTTCCGTCATCTGTTTCACCGCTTCGCCGCTCCAGCCGTAGCTGCCGAACGCAGCAGCTTTTTTATTCTTAAACTTCAGGCCCCGGATCAGTTCCAGCATGCCGCCGATGGAATAAGCGAACCCGTAATTGATGGTAGGCGAACCCACCAGGATCGCTTTGGACTTAAACACTTCCGTGGCAATATCGCTTTTGTCTTCTTTGGCCGCGTTCATCAGCTTGATGACCACGTCCGGGTCAGCCTGCCGGATGCCTTCCGCGATGCACTCTGCCATACGGCGGGTGGATTCCCACATGGTATCATACACAAAGGTGATCTGGTTTTCCTGATAATTGGCCGCCCATTTCTGATAGGTCTCCACAATCTGCATGGGGTTATCCCGCCAGATGATGCCATGACTGGGGCAGATCATGTCAACCGGCACGTTCATGGCCAGGATTTCCTTAATCTTTCGGGTCACCATGGGACTGTAGGGATTCAAAATGTTTACGTAATATTTCATGGCTTCGCTGTACATTTCATGAACGTCCACTTTGTCATTGTACAGTTCTTCGCTGGCAAAATGTTGGCCGAAGCCGTCGTTGCTGAAGAGAATATTTTCCCCGGTCATGTAGGTAAACATGGTGTCCGGCCAGTGCAGCATGGGCGCTTCGATGAAAACAAGCTTGGAGTCACCCAGGTCCAGGGTGTCGCCGGTCTTTACATTCACAAAGTTCCAGTCCTGATGATAGTGTCCGCGGATAATGCCCTCGCCCTTTTTGGTGCAGTAAATAGGCACGTCCGGAATTTCCCGCATCAGGGCAGGCAAAGCGCCGCTGTGATCGATCTCATTGTGGTTCATGATTACATAATCGATCTTCTTCAGGTCAATCGTTTCTTTTAAATTAGTTACATATTCCTCATCGTACGGTTTCCAGCAGGTATCAATCAGCGCGGTCTTTTTGTCCTGCACCAGATAGGAATTGTAGGAAGAACCTTTGTAGGTGGAGAGCTCATGTCCGTGAAAATACACCAGCTCCCAGTCGATCTTCCCTACCCAGGTCACTTTATCGGTAATCTTTTTAGCCATGCAAAGTCTCCTTTCAGATTTATCCGCCGGCAGCCGGCAAAATCAGCCAGCTTGTTGTTTATTTTACGCAACAGGAAACAGTGTTTTCCTGTCAATTATCTGTGGCTGCGGAAATAGTTCAACGCTACATCCGGGAACAGCGCGTAAGACAGTACGTCTTCTACGCTGAGGCCGGGATAACCCGCCTCATCCAGACGGTCCCGCATGGTCTTAAGCTGGGGCTTAATGTCATCGGCAGGACGGTGGTCAATGACCGGCTCGTCTCCGATAGCCAGTTTTTGCACTTCCGGATTGATGGGGCCTGCAGTTTTGCCGTAACGGCCGCGGATCAGTTCTTTTACTTCACGGGGAATCATTTTGTAACGGCCCATAGCTACGTTCATAACCGCCATGGAACCGACAATCTGGCTGGTGGGCGTAACCAGGGGCGGATAACCTAAGTCTTTCCGTACCTGAGGCATTTCCTTCAGCACTTCGTCCAGCTTGTCGCCGATGCCCATGCCTGCCATCTGGCTGCGCAGGTTGGAAAGCATGCCGCCGGGAATCTGATACAGCAGCACTTTGGGATTTACGTTAAAGTTCGGGTTCACATGGAACTCGTTGACAATTTTGCTCTTGACGCCGGTGAAATATTCTGCCAGATCATTTAACGTTTCGAGGTTTAGTCCGGTATCCCGGGGGCTTTCCGCCAACGTAGCCACCATGGCTTCCGTGCATGGCTGGCTCGTGGTTCCCGAGAACGGGGCCAGCGCCGTATCCAGAATGTCCACGCCGGCTTCTGCCGCTTTCAGCGCGGTCATGTGGCCCAGACCCGTGGTGCAGTGATTGTGAAGTTCTATCGGCACAGCGATTTCCTTTTTCAGGGCTTTGATCAGATGTTCCGCGCCATAGGGACTCAGCAGACCCGCCATGTCTTTAATGCAGATGGAATCGGCTCCCATCTGTACCATTTCCTTAGCCAGACGCACAAAGTCCTCCGGCTTGTGATACGGGCTGGTAGTATAGACCAGCGCGCCCTGCATATGTGCCCCGGCCTTTTTGCCTGCCTGGAAAGAGGTTTCCAGGTTTCTCGTATCGTTGAGCGCGTCAAATACGCGGATGATGGAAACGCCGTTTTCCACGCTCTTTTTAATAAATTCAGACACTACATCGTCCGCATAATGGTTATAGCCTAACAGGTTTTGGCCCCGCAGCAGCATCTGGATGGGTGTGTTCGGCATCCGGTGCCGCAGGATCCGCAGGCGGCCCCAGGGATCTTCATCCAAAAAACGCAGGCAGGCGTCAAAAGTCGCTCCGCCCCAGGCTTCAATGGCATGGTAGCCAACATTATCCAGTTTTTCCAGCACCGGGATCATATCCTGCACCCTCATCCGGGTCGCAACCAAAGACTGCGGGCCATCCCGCAATACTGTTTCTGTAATCTTCAGGGGTTTTACTTCTGTCATCTTAACACTCCTTTACTGAACTCCATGGAAAATCATATTTTGAATTGTATAAAAAACACTTTCCATTGCAAAATATTATCAAGATATTATATCATAAAAACTTCCTTATGTATACAAAATACACTGGGAATGATTCCTGATAAAAAAGGCTGCGGGGTTGCCGCAGCCTTTTATAAAAGAATTGAAATTGTTGAATTTTATGCTTTCTGTTTTTCCGCCCGGTTGATGGCGCACAGGATACCCAGCAGGGACGCCACAACAATACCGCTGTGGATGCCTACGCCGAAAATGTGGTTTCCGTCCGGCTTCTGGAGTTCAATATAACAGATAGCCTTGGCATTGGAACCGACGCTGATTGCGTGTTCGTCGTAGTTAATAAATTTATAACCCGTCACGCCGACTTTCGAAAGGGCGTTGAAGAACGCATCGATAGGACCGTTGCCTCTGCCAATCACATCGGTCTTCTGTCCGTCCACGGCAATGACGCCGGTAAAAACAGTAGGATTCTCCTGCGCGTCCTCCGACTGTTTGGCTTGATGGAAGTGCCGTTCAACCAGTTCATATTTTCCTTTCAGGTCCACAAACTCTTTGTTGAACAGTGAAACGATCTGTACTTCGTTCAGTTCATCGCCGTAAGCGTCCGCCGCTGCTTTGACAATATCGCCGAATTCGGGCTGCATGGACTTTGGCATACGGTAACCTTTCGCCTGTTCCAGTACATAGGCTGCGCCGCCTTTGCCGGACTGGCTGTTGATCCGGATGATAGGATCATACTGGCGGTTGATGTCTTCCGGATTGATAGGCAGGTACGGAACTTCCCAGTATTCCGTGCCGGTGTTCTTCATATAGTCAAAGCCTTTTTTGATGGCGTCCTGATGGGAACCGGAAAAGGCGGTGAAAGCCAGCTGTCCCACATAAGGCTGCCGGGGGGGGATTTCCATTTTTGTACATTCCTCATATACTTTTCCTACCGATAAAATATCATGGAAGTCCAGTTTCGGATCCACACCCTGGGTGTACATGTTAAGCGCTACCGTTACGATATCCAGATTGCCTGTACGTTCCCCGTTGCCAAACAGGCAGCCTTCGATGCGTTCCGCACCGGCCAGAAGTCCCAGTTCCGCGCAGGCTACGCCGGTACCCCGGTCATTATGGGGATGCAGGCTGATGATGGCCGCTTCCCGGTTGGGCAGATGCTTGATAAAATACTCGATCTGGTCGGCATAGGTATTGGGGGTACACATTTCCACCGTGGCCGGCAGGTTGATGATAACCGGGTTTTCTTTCGTAGCGCCCAGCGCTTCCATGACTTCGTGACAGATGCGTACGGCAAAGTCCTGCTCTGTTCCCGTATAGCTTTCCGGAGAGTATTCGTAACGGATGTTCATGCCGCTGCGGGCTATTTCCTCTTCCGTCAGCTGACGGATCAGTTTGGCACCCTGCACTGCGATATCCACGATACCGTCCATATCTTTCTGGAAAACAATTTTGCGCTGCAGCGTAGAGGTGGAATTATAAAAATGAATGATAACATTCTTTGCGCCCTTGACCGATTCAAAGGTTTTCTTGATCAATTCCGGCCTTGCCTGTACCAGCACCTGCAGCGTCACGTCATCCGGTACCAGATCCTGTTCGATCAGGGTACGGATAATTTCATATTCGGTTTCCGAAGCGGAAGGAAAACCGATTTCAATTTCCTTGAAGCCGATATCAATCAGCGTACGGAACATACGCAGCTTTTCATGCAGCTGCATAGGCGTTACCAGCGCCTGGTTGCCGTCCCGCAGGTCTACGCTGCACCATACGGGCGCCTTATCAATGATATGATCCGGCCAGTCACGGTGTTCCAGCGGAATCTGTGCAAACGGGATATACTTCTTGGCAGGTGCTTTCATTTTCCAGTCCTCTCTTCTTCTCTAAAATAAAAAACCTCACTCCCATATATCTGCAAGGGGCGAGGAAATAAAACCACGCTGTACCACCCTTTTTCAACCGGCTGCCGCCGATCCTCTCAGCCTCCAACAAGGCCTTTGCCAATAACGCGGCATTGCGTCCTGCCCTACAGCTATTTCAGGCAGACAGCTCTGAGACCAGTCATCCATACAGGCGCTGTCACCGGTTCGCACCTTCCACCGGTTCTCTGGCACATACATCCTGTATCTTTTTCTCTTCACAGCTTTTAGGTGAAACAGTATTAACTTGTTATTTGAAAGACATTATATCAATTTGTAAAAAATAAGTCAATTTCTGTGGTGAAAATTCCTGAAAAAACAGTTTGCCGGTTATTTTTCTTCCTTCGTTTCCCCGCCGTTTCCGGTTACATGGGTAACGATTATTTTTTTCAGCCTGTGCTGGTCGACTTTTGAAACCTCAACTTTTAAATCCCGGTAGGTAAACGTGTCTCCCTTTTTGGGGACTTCCCCCAGGGACTCCACGACCCAGCCGCTGATGGACTGGTTTTCCAGATTGTAAAGGTCAAAATCCAGCTGGATGTATTCGAACAGGTCGCGCAGGCTGGCATTCCGGGAATTGCTGTCGCAGGAGACCAGGTACCGGTTGTCGCCCAGTTTATGGAACACGGACACGGCCTCATCGTGCTCGTCCCAGATTTCCCCGACCAGTTCTTCCAGTATATCTTCAATTGTAATTACACCGGCCACGCTTCCGTAACTGTCGATTACCGCCGCCATCTGCAGTTTATTATGCTGGAGATTTTTCAGCAGCAGGGAAATCTTTGTAGAACGGTGGACATAGGCAATATTTTTTAAAATCGTTTTGATATTAAATTTTGGGTCTTTTAAATAGGAATTGTAAAAATCCTTGGCGTGGAGCAGACCTATAATGTTGTCTTCTTCTTCATCGTAAACAGGAAGACGGGTAAAATGATTGGTCGTGAACAGGCGGTAAATTTCCGCATTGCTGTTGGTCACGCTGCAGGCTACCATATCGACCCGGGGGGTAAATATTTCCTTGACACGGATGTCGTTAAACTCAATGGCGGACTTAATCAGATCGCTTTCATCCTCACTGATGGTCCCTTCATTTTCCACTTCGTCAACCATAACTTTCAGTTCAGCTTCTGTAATCGTAGGCCTGGCCGTCTTTTTCCCGGCTATATTCTGGCTAAGGCAATCTTTCAGCTTTTTAAAAATATAATTAAGGGGGGTAAACAGCCTGGTATTCCACCACAGCAGCTTATGCACAGCCAGCAGAAACGGCTCGGAATACTCTTTCGCCAGGCTTTTGGGGGAAATTTCACCTACTACAAGTATAACAACCGTTGTAATTGCCGTAGCTATGGACACACTGCCCTCATCCCCGATCAGTTTAATACACAAAAGGGTAGCAATCGAGGCCGTACCTATATTCACAATATTGTTTCCTACCAGAATTGTGGAAAGGACTTCGTCAAAATGGTCCAGCAACTGCAATATACCGGCGGCGTCTTTGTTCCCATTTCGGGCCAGATGCTTTATGCGGATTTTATTCACGGTACTGAGCGCCGTTTCCGATGCGGAATAAAACGCGGAGCCGCAAAGAAAAATGACAAGGATCACCAGATACCGGTACAGTTCGTTTTCAACAATCATAAAACACTATCCTTCCTCATTTGTGATTGCTTTTAACGTTACCTATGTTTTTATTTAAGGAGATGCTGTCGGAACAGCTTATGCAACCCGACAACAATAATGATAGACAACGCGCAAAGAATTACAACGGCCCATTCCTCTCCGCTCAGAGGCGCCGTACGCAGCACGCTTCCGCCAAACAGTGTCAGAAGATATTGGATGAGAACGATGCCGCCCATGACCTGGATAAATCCTTTATTGTCCAGAATATGGTCAAACAGGTCCAGTCCTTCCACCCTGACGTTAAACCCGTTGGCTACCGCCATGAAAATGTAGGCACAGAAAAAGCCCGTGTAGGTGTAAATATGGTCCGGCGCGTCACGGAAGAGGGAATCCACCCACGCGCTTTTATAAAACGCAACCGCAACCAGCGTCATCCATAAGCCGCCCAGCACAATCGTTGACATCATGCCTTTGGAAACGATGGGGCCGCCCCGTTCCTTAGGCTTTTCCTGCATATATTTTTCCAGTGCCGGCTCGCCGCCGAATGCTAAAGCAGCCAGCGTATCCATCACCAGGTTGATCCATAAAATCTGGATAATGGTCAGCGGTTTTTCCACGCCGATAAAAGGCGCGATGAAGTTGATCAGCACCGCGGAAAAATTAATGGAGAGCTGGAACGTAATAAATTTACAGATGGAATTATAAATGGTACGCCCGTACAAAATCGCCTGTTTGATAGACAGGAAATTGTCATCCAGAATGACAATATCGCCGGCTTCTTTGGCCACTTCCGTGCCGCTGCCCATGGCAAACCCCACATCTGCCCGTTTCAGGGCCGGGGAATCGTTGACCCCGTCGCCGGTCATGCCTGTTACCAGGTTCATTTCCTGGGCAACACTGACAAGACGCAGTTTGTCCAGAGGCAGTGCCCGGGATACCACCCTGAGGAAAGGAAGATTGAGTTTTACCTCTTCATCGGACATAGCCGCCAGTTCCTGACTGGTCCACACCTGCTCTTCAGGCCGCTGCAGCAGTCCGGCATCTCTGGCAATAGCCACAGCCGTTTCTTTCCGGTCTCCGGTGATCATGACAATCTGCACACCGGCTTCGTGCACTTTTTGAATGGCTTCCACCGCTTCCGGACGCACCTCGTCCCGGATCGCCAGGATTCCCGTCAACGCCATTCCCTTTTGCGGCAGTTCCGGTCCGTAAACGGATTTTGGGAAGGTACATAAGGCCAGCATGCGGATGGCCCGGCCTGCCAGTTCCACCATCTTCTCATCCAGAGCCTGTTTCATGGCCTCTGTAAAAGGAAGGCAGTGCCCTTTTTCGTCCCAGTAATAATCGCAGTACTGCAACAGTTTTTCCGGCGCGCCTTTGGCCAGGGTATATTCACTGGCGCCCTGCACTCCCGCAAAGGAATATTTGGTGGCGCTGTTGAAAGGAACAAATGTATTCCGTAACGGCATCTGCAGCTTGCGGTAGCCGCCAATATACCGGGTCAGAGCCCGTTCCGTAATATTACCGCCCACAATGGCGCCTTCCGCAACGGCGGCCGAGGTATTGAGGACCACGTTTTCATAGGCCATTTCCCGGATCGGAACAGGGAGCTGGTCAAAGGATTCGTATTCCTTAAGGTCTCCGGTGATAAAGTCCACAACCTCCAGCTGCCCTTTGGTAATGGTACCGGTTTTATCCGTAAACAGCAGGTTCAAACTGCCTGCCGTTTCAATCCCGTTCAGCTTGCGGACCAGCACATGGTCGTTCAGCATCTTCCGCATATTCAGGGAAGAAACGATGGCGATCATCAGGGGCAGCCCTTCCGGCACCGCCATTACAATGATGATGACAGCCAGGATCAGGGCCTGCACTACATCGCTGAGGACCTGGGCCGTATTGGCAATATACAGTGACCAGCCGCCTGCCAGAAACATCTTGTGCAGCAACACCGCAATAAAAATCAGCAGGCCTCCTGCATAGCCGAAGTAACTGATCTTATCCGCCAGATGCTTCAGCTTCAGTTTCAGCGGGCTGTCCCGTTCCACTTCCTTCAATTCCTGTACCAGCTGCCCGTAAACGGATGCGTCGCCGACCTTCTCCGCCCGCATCAGGCCCTGCCCTTCCACTACGACAGAACCGCGGTACAGGCAGTACGGATTCAGGAAATCCGTCTCGGCCCCCCAGGAAAAATCAGGGGAAGCCGGCTTTTTCTTCGCTTCTTCGCTTTCTCCGTTCAAAGCAGCCTGATCCAGTTTCAGGGAACCTTCCAGCAACAAACCGTCCACCGGGATCTTGTCCCCGCTTTCCAGCTGCACCGCGTCCCCGACTACAATATCATCAATGCGCAGTTCCACCGGTTTCCCGTCGCGCCATACCTTGCAGGTGATGCGGCTGGCCTCTTCCTGCAGTTTCTGAAAGGCATTCTCGTTGCTGTATTCAGACAGTGTGGACACAAATGTCGCCAGTATAATCGCGACAAAAATA
The DNA here is from genome assembly GCF_900112895.1 of Succiniclasticum ruminis DSM 9236. Classification (GTDB taxonomy): domain Bacteria; phylum Bacillota; class Negativicutes; order Acidaminococcales; family Acidaminococcaceae; genus Succiniclasticum; species Succiniclasticum ruminis. Next base: position 160,967 of record NZ_FONL01000001.1, read on the forward strand.
CCCACCGTCTCAATCCAGTCCGCGTAACCCATATACACAAAAACCACATTGATGAGCAAAGCCACAATGAGAATACGGATGATGGGATCCTGGAAATTATCCAGCAGTTTATCAAAAAATGTTTGTTGCGGCGGTTTGCTTAACGCGTTGTTGCCGTATTTTTGTAATGACTGTGCAGCTTCTTCGCTGGTCAGGCCAATTTTGGTCATGAAGTCTCCTAATTAGTAAATGCGAATTGTTTCTGTGAATAAAAATAATGCGGCAAGGATAAGACATCGCAAAACCGTCCGAAGTTTTGCTCATGTCTTGTCCTTTTCCGCATCATTATTAATGTACAGGATGAATCGGGCTTTCGTCTTTTCCTTCTTCTTCCACATTAACGCCTACCGGGCCGCCTACTACGGCAGGCAGACGCAGCAGTTCGCTTTCCAGATGGGGCTGGATCACGTTCAGCAGCATGACAACGATTACTTCCGGATCAAAGGTTTCATCATTAGCAACCAGGCTGCAGTCCAGTTCCAGATTACCGTCCGGGGTCACGATGTATTTGAAAGCGCCAAAACGGTTGTTCAGCTGGTTCACATATTCCAGCACTTTTGCCTGGTTCTCTGTATTCACTACTTTATGGCCGATCAGTACCTTGATCATGCCGTAAATGGAATCATTCAGCACTACCTGTACAAACTGCTGCTGTCCCGCGGTCTGCAGTCCGCTGAAATACACTACTGTACGGAACTGGTCATCGTATACTTCCTTATGGAAACCGCTGACTTCACGTTCCTGCATAAACTTATCAAACTTTTCCGCTTTCACCCGGGGCGGATTTGTGTTACCCATCTGATCCTGTAAACTTTCCAATGCCATGTTAAACACCTCTCAACATATTAAATATTTTTAATAAAAAACTATTTCCGGCTGCCACAACGGTCATCCGGTTTAAAGGAACCGCTGATCAGGCAGCGTCCCCTTACAAAGCATAACTAATACCATATATAGTAATTTTAATTATATCATAAAGAAGCCTGTTCCTGCCAGTACAGGGAATGAGTTTCCTTATCCAGATACAATACTTTCTGATGATATTTGTTCAGCGTGCTGCGGTGCCCTACGCTCACCAGCGTGGTCTGTTGCGCCTCTTCCATCAGCAGCGTGTAGACCTTCGCTTCCGTTTCCTCATCCAGGGCGGAAGAAGCCTCATCCAGGAACAGCCACACCGGTTTGTAAATCAGCGCCCGGACAAACGCCAGCCGCTGCTGCTCGCCTACGGAAAGCACGTGGCTCCAGTCCGCTTCCATGTACAGCTTATCGTACAGGTAGCCGATGCAGCAGTCTTCCATCAGCTGTTTCAGTTCTTCATCGGTGCGGGTTTCCGTTCCGGGATACAGCAGGGACTCCTTCAATGTACCCAGAGGAAGATACGGCCGCTGGGGAATGAACATCAGTTTGTTCTCCGCAGGGATTTCCAGCGTGCCTTTTACATAAGGCCAGATTCCTGCAAGCGCACGCAGCAACGTACTCTTGCCGCTGCCGGACACACCCTTGATCAGCACATTGGTCCCTGGTTCCAGCGTGAAAGAAACGTTTTGCAAAACAGCCGCCTCATCCGGCAGGGTCACATCCATGTCCGTGGCTGTAATCGCATCCGTCGCGCCGGGCCTGCGTTGCAGGTCCTGCTGCGCGTTTTCCTGCTTCACCTGCTTCATGTGGAGGCCGAAGCCGGTGAGACGTTCTACCACAGCCTGCCATTCCGCAATGGAGGAATACATATCCACAAAATACGAAAGGCTTTCCTGCACACGGCCAAAGGCGCTGGAGATCTGCATCAGGCCGCCCAGAGTGATTTCTTTGGCCAGGTACCGGGGCATGGCCACTACCAGCGGAAAGATGATGGCGATCTGGGAATACCAGCTGTTCAGCCAGGTCAGCTGCTTCTGTTTCTTGATGATGTTCCAGAAATTATTCAGCAACAACGTGAAGCGTTTTTTAAAGACGCTGCCTTCATGGCCTTCGCCGCTGTAAAAGGCTACGCTTTCCGCGTTCTCGCGCATGCGCATCATAGCAAAACGGAAGTCCGCTTCATATTTCTGCTGCACGAAATTAAGCCCTACCAGTTTGTTGCCCACTTTATAAGTCAGCCAGGTACCAATCATGGAATACAGCAGGGCCGTCCAGACCAGATATCCCGGAATGTGGATATCCATTCCGGCAAGTTTGAACTGCAGGGGACCCGACAGATTATACAGGATAACCACAAAAGATGCAAATGTGGTAAATGCTTTCAGGATGCCGATGCCGAAGCGCAGTGTATATTCCACGAACATCCGGACGTCTTCACTGATACGCTGGTCAGGGTTATCGGTTGCCGTCCCGAACATCTGCAGGCGGTAATAGGTCTTGTGGTTCAGCCATTCATCAATGTATTCATTGGTGAGCCAGCGGCGCCAGTTGATGATCAGTACCTGCTGCAGATAAAAGGCGTACACGGCCAGGATGATATAGATAAAAGCCAGCCAACTGAAGTGGAACAGTTCCGAAAAGATTTTTTCCTTTTCGTAATTCTGCAGCGCGCTGTAAAAAATATTATACCACTGGTTGAGCTGCACCAGCATGAACACCACGCCCAGTGTCAATGCGATAATGGCCAGCAGCAGCAGATAGGCTTTTTTCTTTTCCTCACTCTGCCAGTATGACTTGGTCAGCGCCCAGACATTTTTTACAAAGCGGACGCTTTCATCCATCTTTTTCATCAAAAAACACCTTCACCACGTTACATTATGTAAATTACATCCCTATTTTATAAGAAAGAAAAACGTCTGGCAAGTATTTCACACCTGCCAGACAAAATAAATTTCAGGTTTTTTTACAACTTTTCATAAATCATGCTTCCGTCGTTTCTTCTTTATGTTTTCCTCTGCTGAAGAACCGTTCCACCACCACGAACAGCACCGGAATCAGGAAGATGCCTACGAAAGTGTTGAAGGTCATTCCGCCTACTACTGCGTTACCCATGGATACACGGGAACCGGCACCGGGGCCGGTAGCGATAGCCAGGGGCAGACAGCCCAGAATAAATGCGAATGAGGTCATCAGAATGGGACGCAGACGGAGATGGGCCGCATTGATGGCCGCCGTCACCACATCCTGCCCGCCTTCCAGATTCATCTTGGCATATTCCACGATCAGGATGGCGTTCTTGGCTGCCAGACCAATCAGCATGATCATGGCAACCTGCATGTAAATATCATTCTGCTGGCCACGCAGGAACTGGGAACCCAGGCAGCCCATGACCGCCGGGGGAACCGACAGCAGTACGGCGATGGGGATAGTCCAGCTTTCGTACAGGGCACACAGTACCAGGAATACGAATACGAGGGAAATCGCGTACAGTCCGTAAGCCTGGTTGCCCGCTTCCCGTTCGTCGCGGCTCTGATCGGTCCATTCAAAGGTGTAGGTGGTAGGAAGCACTTCGTGGGCCACTTCTTCCAGCGCAGCCATAGCCTGGCCGGTGGAATAGCCGTCAGCCGGGGTACCGGCAATTTTGAACGCGCTGGCGCCGTTAAACCGGGTAATGGAGGGAACCGTCATCTCAGATTCTACGGTAACAAGGGAATCCAGCGGAACCATTTCGCCGTTGTTGCTGCGTACAAAGAAGAACCGCATATTCTTCACATCATCGCGGTACTGGGGCTGGGCCTGCATGACCACTTTCCAGGTACGGCCGAAGTTATTGAAGTCATTCACTTCCATACCGCCCAGGAATGTCTGCAGCGTCGTAAAGACGCTGGCAACAGGAACATTCAGGGATTCTGCCTTTTCACGGTTTACATTGAATTTGTAACCGGGGGTATCCGTATTGAATGTTGTGTATGCTACGCCGATTTCCGGACGCTGGTTGGCTTTCATAACAAACTGACGCGCATATTCATTCATCTGATTAATAGAGTCGCCGCCCAGATTCATAATGTACATACTCAGAGAACCTGTGCTGGAAAGTCCCGGCAGCGCCGGCTCGTTAAAGGCCATGATATTCATTTCCGGCGTTTCGGCAGCCATGGCATAGGTCCGTCCTATCAGCTCAAAGGTGCTGGTGGAGCGTTTGTCATATTCTTCCATCATGACCGGGATGATACCGGCGCTGGATTTCGGCGCCATGCTCAGAATATCAAATCCGTTTACAGGCATAACATATTTTACGCCAGGTAATTTAGCCAGTTTCCGTGAAAAGTCTTCCATCTGTTTCATGCCGCGGTTAGAAGACGCGCCTTCCGGCAGGTTATAGGAAATAATATACATACCCTGGTCTTCGTCCGGCACGTAACCGGTGGGCGTAATTTTGAAGAGGAGTCCGGTCAGGATACAGATCACCAGCAGGCCGCACATCATCGCTTTGGAATAGCGAATGCACTTGCCCACCTGATTTGTATATTTTGCCAACGTGTTGGCATACCATACATTAAAACGATAGATGATCTTGCCGATAAACCCCTTATTTGCGTCTTCACTGGCTGCGCTTGCGTGTGGTTTCAGCAGCTTGGCACAGAGCGCCGGCGTCAGCGACAGGGCAACGACAGCCGACAGCATCATGGATACGGAAATTGTAAGAGCAAACTGTTTGTAGAGCTGACCGGTGGAGCCGCTCATGAAAGAAATCGGCACAAAAACCGCGGCCAGCACGCAGGCAATCGCTACTACAGGGCCAGACACTTCTTTCATGGCCCGATACGTAGCTTCTTTCGGACTCAGACCGGTTTCCTGAATGTGATGCTCTACTGCTTCAACCACGACGATGGCGTCATCGACAACCAGGCCGATGGCGAGGATCATAGCAAACATAGACAGGGTATTGATGGAAAAGCCCAGCAATACAAAGGCGCCAAAGGTACCTATCAGGGAAACCGGGACCGCCAGCATGGGAACCAGAGTCGCCCGGAAATTTCCCAGGAAAATATAAACTACAACCAATACCAGGACCAGCGCTTCAAAGAAAGTGTGTGCTACTTTTTCAAGAGACTCTTTAACGAACTGCGTCTTATCCTGGGCGATTACCAGCTTCATATCCGGCGGGAACCGGGTTTCCGCATCTGCCAGCACTTTCCGGATTTCCGCTACGGTTTCAATGGCATTGGCATCCGTTGTAAGAGAAATCGGATAAATGACGGATTCACCGCCTTCGCCTTGATCCAAAAACAGGGAGGAAGGCGTATCCATACGCTCCCCTTCATAAATTTTGGCAATGTCTTTCAGTTTCATAATCTGCCCGTTCGCAGCCCGGACAATAATGTTGCCAAATTCTTCCGGCGTTTTCAGACGCCCCTGGGCGCTGGCAGAATATTTGAATTCCTGATCTTCCGCCGTAGGTTTAGCACCGATAGAACCAACCGGCGCCTGGATGTTCTGGCTCTGGATCGCGGCCGCAATATCGGCTGCAGTCAGCCCCAGCTGGGCCATCATGTCCGGTTTCACTTCCACGCGCATGGAATATTCCGGGCCGTATTCGCCGACGGACGAAACACCTTTGACACGCTTGACCGGGTCAACCACGTTAGACGCGCCATAAGCTTTCAGGAACATACCGTCGTAGGTCTTATTAGGAGACGTCAACGCAAAATACATAATGGTCTGGGACGACATTTTAGCCGTTGTGATACCGTACTGGGCTACCTCGGTAGGCATAGAAGCCTTGGCCTGGTCCACGCGGTTCTGCACTTCAACAGACGCGATGTCGCCGTTCTTTTCCAGGTTGAAGTTTACGTCCAGCACATAACGGCCGGTATTGGTAGAAGTAGAACGCATGTCGCGCATGTTCTCTACGCCGTTGACCTTCTGTTCGATAGCCTGGGCGATGGATTCTTCTACCGTGGATGCGTTAGCGCCCACATAGTTGGTTTCCACTTCAATCTGGGGTTTTGTGATATTGGGATACTGTGCAATAGGCAGGCTGAACCCCGCGATAACGCCGGCAAAGACGATAACCAGGGAAAGGGCTATTGCAAATATCGGTCGGTCGATAAAAAACTTAGCCACTTGGATTCCCTCCTACTGTTTGCTTTCATTGCTCAGGTCGGCTTCCGTCATAGCGGCAGGTTTTACTTCGGACCCTTTATTTACTTTCTGCACGCCTTCCACCACCAGCGTCTCGTCGCCGTTCAGGCCGGCTTCCACCAGCCACAGCTTACCCACGCGGGCACCCAGCGTAACTTCTTTCATATCCACCTTATTGTCACTGCCTACGGTAAATACAAACTTTTTGTACAGCATTTCCTTTACTGCGCGCTGCGGAATCAGCATTGCGTTTTTAACTGTACCCGCATTGGCCTGAAGACGGGCGAACATGCCCGGCATCAGCCGGTTGTCGTCATTGCTGAACCGCGCCTTTAAGGTCAGGGCACCGGTACCGCTGCCGATTTCCCGGTCAACCTGGTCTACAACACCGGCTCCGGTATAAATGCTGCCATCGGATAAAACCAGTTTCAGGTCTTCCAGGGCTTTGGCGCCGGAATCGGAATGGGCTTTGGAAAGCTGCAGGTATTCGTTTTCCGACATACTGAACTTAATCCGCACCGGATTGGTATTGCTCATGGTAGCGAGCACGGTCTGCCCGGCCGCCACAAAGTTGCCTACGGACAAATCGCTGGTACTGATCCTTCCGGAGAAAGGTGCCCTTACTTCTGTATCGCCCATACTGATCTGCGCGTTTTCCAGAATGGCTTCATGAGCCGCAACCTGGGCCTGGGCGGAATCCCGCTGGGCCATCACCAGATCATACTGCTGTTTGGACACAGCATTCTGCTCATATAATTTTTTATAGCGTTCCGCATCCGCTGCCAGACGGTTATATTCTGTTCTTGCCGCGGCAAGGCCTGCCTGGGCATTCAAAAGGTTTGCCTTATACGTGCGCTGATCGATAGTGAACAATACCTGACCTGCTTCCACCCGGTCGCCGCCGTTAAAATACTTTCCGGTAATCTTGCCGGAAACATTCGCCGTCAGCTTCGCTTCCTGCTGGGCTTCCACAAAACCGGTAAACTCATGGACGTTAGGCGTGTCCCTCTTTATGACCTGCATAGTTTTTACAGCTACCGCAGCCGGCGCTTTCTGCTGCGCCTTCTTGTTACCGCACCCGGCAAAAACCAGCAGCCCGGAAACCGCCAACGCAACAGCTAAACTTTTTCCCCATTTCCCACGGAAATTTCGTAACATAAATCTGATCCCCCCTGAACCGACATGCCTTTCATTTTCTGAAAGAGCACCTTGCTTATCAACGATTGTATTATTAATGAAGCTTTCATTCTGAATGTATTGAACGGGCGCGTTCCCGTTTTTTCAGCGTCGAAATATTCTAACAAAAAATAATTAAAAAATCAAATTAAATTTGTTAAAAAACAGTACCTGTTTTATCCTCATTCATCCAAAATCTTTTTGTTTTTTACAAAAGGAATCATGTCGTCCTTTTCCACCACGGCCAGATGAATGGCCTCTTCATCCTGGAATCCCTCTTCCAGCAAACGGTCCTGCAATACAAAGTGTTTTCCGGTAAAATGCCAGAAAGCCGGTTTCGCTTCGGAAAAACAGTTATCGGGTTTTCCCACCAGGTTAATGACTTTTATAAAATCAGGATTTTTGGTGTTAAACATCTCATCTAACTTAAGATGTTCTCCGTTCTGCATATTAAAATTATAGAGTTCCCGGATCACTTCCCCTTTTTTATTCCTGCGCCCCAGTTCCAGGCTTAACAGATTCGACCCGGCGTATTTCACCTGAAACGCCCTTTCGTCTTCTTCCGGCGCCTTGGCAAACCATGCTTGCAGTTTATCATTGATTTTATTCTGCAGCTCCGGTTTTTCCTCAACCGCCACAACCGGACGACTGATTACTCGGTCCCCGATAAACGCCCTGCGGGGATAAAGCCTCCAGTTTCCTGCCCCATCAGCCCGGTTCGCGCTATCAGCATCAGGCTTAAGCAAGTCGTCCAAGGTATCCGTCAGATTTATTTCCTCCGGTATCCATTTTGCTTCTTTTTGTGCCCATCGTACCGCAAGGCGCCCCAACAGTTCCTGTCCATCGGCAGACAGTACATTTTGCTCCGTAAACAAACGTCCGTCCAGCATTGCAAGGGACGCAACCTCCGTCACCTGCGGACGCAGGTACGGCTTGGCAATACTGCCGTCTTCATTATAAAGCCGCAAGACATTTTTCGCGTTGCCGGAAAAAGATACTTTCTTTTCTGCACCGTCCGCTTCCGGCAAACTGCTTTCCACGCTAAACCGGTTATCCGGTTTGTATTCGGCTTTTGCCGCTACGCCAAGGCTATCCGCGCCGGAGAACACTTCACACACCTGCTTATAGTCGGAAAAGTCGAGGATCCGGCAGTTCACTGCCGCGTTCTTTCCCCCCTTCGCCGCCATCAGCAGGATCTGGTCGTGGGGTTTATCTGAAATTTTGGTTTTACTGTTCTTCTGATCTGTTCCTTCACCTGTTGCTTCTTTTAATGACTCAAGAAGATTGTCAAACCGTTTCTCCGCTTCCTCTTTTCTGTCTTTTTGTTTTGCTTTTTTATTATCCTGTTTAGCTTTGGCGTTTACCGGCATTTTTTCCAGCAGGCAATAGTAACCGCCGTCCAGATTTGCCTTCCAGGCGGTCAGCATTTTTCCTTCCCCATTCTTCACCATGATCCACAAATCGGAATAATAATTGCTGCCGGGCATTTTCTTTTCACCGGTCAGCTCCACAATCTCTTTCTGGCCGCTGCCGTCAACATCTGCTTCCACTTTAGCCAGAAGAGCTGCCTGAGCGGAAGAAAAGGGCGCCGATATCAACAGAAAAGCGCCGATTCCCGTTACTACACGTTTAAACATCGTTATCCTCCATCCTGCTGACTCCGTCAGGAGCCTGACCATTATGCAACTGACCGTTCCCGGTGTCGAATATTATATAATCGCAAATTTACAAATTCGGAAATCAAATAACATTATCTATAACCCTTTATAGTCCGGTGGAACCGCAGTCAGCCACTGGCGTACCTTTTCCTTTTCACGGAACAGACTGGCATCAAACCACATGTAATAGAAGCGTGTTGCGGAAATAATGTTATACCCGTCCTGGGCGTGGTCTGTGGTATCATATGGATCCGCTAAGATCAGTACATCATTCATCTCGTTCTTGTCGCCCAGCGTATCAAGGCCGATGATTACCCGCCAGTGACCGCCCCAGTCAACATTTTCCACCATAATGGGGATACCCCGCTTCAAGTTGTCATCCACAAACACCAAAAACTTTTCGTAGGTTTCCGGAGATCCGTCTTTTAACGCATTCTTAACCTTCCAGCCTTTTTGTTCAAAATAACGGCTCATGCCCCGGGTGTTGGTGCCGGGGTCTTTTACACCGGCCGGATGCGTCCCCATGATTTTCGCCATTTCCATTTCCGAATCAGGCGTCTTGCCCAGAAAATGCTGCACCACCGTCAGCGCCGCAGCAGGACCGCAGGTGTAGTAAGTATGCTGCTGATGCGTTTTATATTTTTCCAGAAGCAGCAGGCTGCCGCCGGACTTCATATTATATACATCAACCTTTTTAAAATATGGTGAATCCTTCACGTCTGACTGGCCCTGCACAGAAGCCGGACCGCCTCCGTCCTTTTGCAGCAGCAGAACCATTTTGGTTGTAATTTCATCCAATACACCGGATTGTTCTGCATTTCCGGTGTGTTTTGTACCGGTATAAAAGTTAAATACTGCAACCGCAATCAATGCGGCAGCCAGTAAAACGGCACTTTTCTTCACGGTATCACCTTTCTTTTCGCTTCTTTTAATGAAACGTTTTAACAGGTTTGTCCTTATTCCGCTTTGGTAATCTTCTCCAGCTTTTTTGCCAAAGCCTGCAGCAACGCGCCTCTTTCGTTGGGAATGCTGCCGCTTTGTACACGGGCCAGCAGATATTTCATAGCATCGCCTACGGTAAGCGGCGGTAAAACCTTTATTTCACTACCCCGGACATGTAAATCTGAAGTGTGTACGGGCATCCGTTCACGGGCAATTCGTACGGCTTCTTCTCCCAACCGGCGGCCTTCCTCCATCACCGGTTCCTGCAGCACGCCGGCCCAGGTAGCTCCCATGTCCGCTAAAAAAACATCTGTGAGCTGGGAAAAAGCTTCCGCCATTTCCTTTTCTGTACGGAATTCACCGCCTGTGGCTTCGCTGCGGATCCAGCGCAGCAATGTATTGTTTTTATGGATCATCATGGGCGCAAAGCGCATGTGCTTCGCCACCAGCCAGCTTACCCGGCGCACAAAAGGACGGGGATAACGCAGACGGACAAGTATTGCTTCCGCCATTTTTGCGCTTTCTTTTTCGTGGCCGTGATCATTCGGATATCCGTCCGGCGTGGCTCCCCGGACCCCTGGCAGGCCTTTCGCCACATCGTGCAGCAACAGGCCCCAGCGCAACGTTAATTCCCGGGGACCGTTGTCCACTGCCGCCAGGATATGCTCCCAGACGTTATAACAATGAAACCGGATATTCTGGGGTAAAGCCGGCAAGTGCGCCAGTTCCGGCAGCACATCCACAAACGTTTCGTTGCCCTTGTCCCTCACCCTGCACTGCGCGTTTGCCAGACCGCTGGAAAGGAACAGTGCCAGACCTTTTCCGGCTGCTTTCCCTAACAGCATTTTATCCAGTTCTGTTTTGACGCGTTCCAGGGAAAGGTTGCGGCACCGGCTTACATCAAAGACATACCGCTTCTTCAGGTAGTACTTTGTACCGGGCTGCCCGAAGGGCAGGCCGGCTGCCGCCCCATCGTCTTGCAACAAACGGTCCCGGGATGAGCCGTCTGAACCGGGTATCGCATTGCCATGGGTCAGCTGGGCATCCGGACCCATGGTTTTCAGGTTTTCCGGAACGGTCTTCCCCGCTTTTACCATAGCAATCCGCAGATTTTGCTCCACGGTCAGGCTTGCAGAATAATCGCCAAGCACATCTTCTGCCGTATCATTTCCTTCCACGTAAGTAAAATCCAGCTGCGCCACGAAACGGCAGGCCCGGTACATACGTAACGCGTCCTCCGCGAAACGCTTCCGGGGATTGCCTACCGTACGAAGCACCTTTGCCTGCAAGTCCTCTTGCCCGCCATAATAGTCATACAGTTTCCCCCTGCTGTCCATGGCCATGGCGTTCACTGTAAAATCCCGGCGCGATAAATCTTCTTTTAATGTGTCGCAAAACCACACTTCCGCCGGCCGGTGGGCATCCTGCCCATAGGCATAGCGCTCATTGCGGAAGGTGGCGATTTCCAGCGAACGGCCTTCGGTTACAGCCACCACCACGCCGAAATTTTCACCCAGCTTTTCCACCAGCAAGTAATCGGCATTACGAAGAACCGCCGCAATCTGTTCCGGGCGTCCGTCAGTCGCAATATCGTAGTCCCCGGGTTCCAGCCCCAGCAGCAGGTCGCGCACCGCGCCCCCCACCACATAGGCTTCATACCCGGCCGCATTCAGTATATTCAATGTTTTCGTCACATAATCGGGAAACTGTATTTGCATGTTACATTCTTGTCCTTAAACTCGTTATCTATTAATTATAACATACATTTTGCGTAAAAAACAAAAAACCGTCAGTATGTACTGACGGTTTTGATTGAAATTAATGCGTAAAAAGACTACAGTCTTACGCTTCCAGCAGCGCTTTGGCTACCAGCTCGCCCATCTCCTGGGTGTTGACCTTCGTCATGCCCTCGCCAAACAGGTCTGCCGTGCGGTACCCCGCTTCGTATACCTTGTCAACGGCTGCTTCCACCGCGTCTGCAGCTGCCTGCTGGTCCAGGGAATAACGGAACAGCATAGCTGCGGAAAGGATGGTGCCCGTAGGATTGGCAATGCCCTGCCCCGCGATATCCGGCGCGCTGCCGTGGATGGGCTCATAGAGACCGGTGCCGTCGCCCAGGCTGGCGCTGGGTAAAAGGCCGATGGAACCGCCCAGCACGGACGCTTCGTCCGACAGGATGTCGCCGAAAATATTATTGGTCAGCACCACGTCAAACTGGCCGGGATTCAGTACCAGCTGCATAGCGCAGTTATCTACATACAGATGGTTCAGTTCGATTTCCGGATATTCCTTTGCCTGCATTTCCGTAACGATGCGGCGCCACATGCGGGATTCCGCCAGCACGTTGGCCTTGTCCACGGAGGTTACCTTGCCCCGGCGTACTTTAGCCGCTTCAAAGGCTTTCCGGGCAATCCGTTCCACTTCCGGGCGGGTGTAGAGGTCAACATCTGACGCAGTCTCCACGCCGTCGACCATAGCCGCTTCATTATGGGTACCGAAGTAAATGCCGCCGGTGAGTTCACGGACAATCAGCAGGTCCGTATTTTCTACCCGTTCCGGTTTTAACGGAGACAAATGCGCCGTAAACTTGCTTACCTTCATGGGACGCAGGTTGCAGTACAGGCCTAAATCTTTACGGATGCGCAGCAGGCCTTTTTCCGGACGGATGGACGGATCCACGTTATCCCATTTGGGTCCGCCTACCGCGCCTAACAGCACCGCATCCGCCGCTTTGGCGGATTTTTGCGTCACTTCCGGATAGGGGTCATTATACGCATCAATGGCGCAGCCACCCAGCAGCTGATGGTCGTATTCCAATGCAAAGCCGAACTTTTTGGCCGCCGCGTCCATAACTTTTACAGTAGCAGTTACAATTTCCGGACCGATGCCGTCGCCCGGCAATAACGTGATTTTCATAACCGACAGTCTCCTTGTCTTTGTACTTTTATGTATTCAGCCAGACAGCGTAAGGCAAAGTCGGGATGACTTCGCCTTTGCTTTTATTATGCCTGCGTTTTTGCGTAATTAACCAGGCCGCCGCAGTCTGCGATTTTCTGGCAGAAGTCCGGCAGCGGTTTTGTTTTGATGACCAGGTTTTTATTCACAATTCTGATTTCGCCGGTCTTCAGGTCCACTTCCACATCGTCGCCCTTTTCAATCTTTTCCACCTCTGCGCCAATCTCCAGAACCGGCAGGCCGATGTTGATGGCATTGCGGTAGAAGATACGGGCAAAGCTGTCCGCGATGATGCACTTGATGCCTTTTACTTTGATTACCACGGGGGCGTGCTCACGGGATGAGCCGCAGCCGAAATTCTTACCTGCCACCATGATCTCATCTTTTTTCACATTGGGGGCAAAAGTTGTGTCAATATCTTCCATGGCGTGTTCCGCCAGTTCGTTGAAGTCAGAAATATTCAGGTAACGGGCCGGGATAATAACATCCGTATCCACATGATCCCCATAACGCCAGATCTTGCTCATCCTAATACCTCCTCTGCCGAAGCGATGTAACCTTTTACCGCGCTGGCTGCCGCCGTGTAGGGACTGGCCAGATACACTTCACTGTCCACATGACCCATACGCCCGCGGAAATTCCGGTTTGTGGTGGAAACACAGCGTTCGCCTGCCGCCAGGATTCCCATATAGCCTCCCAGGCAGGGGCCGCAGGTCGGTGTGGAAACCGCCGCGCCTGCATTGATGAAAATATCCACGTAGCCTAAGCGGATGGCTTCCTGGTAAATTTCCTGGGTCGCCGGGATGATGATGCAGCGGACGTTCTCGTTCACTTTATGATCTTTCAGCACTTCCGCAGCCTGGGCGATGTCTTCCAGCCGCCCATTGGTACAAGAGCCTACAACCACCTGATCGATCTTGATATGGTGGGATTCACTGACGGGATGGGTATTTTCCGGCAGGTGCGGATACGAAGTTACGGGTACCAGTTTGGACAGGTCAATCTGTACGACCCGGTCATATACTGCGTCCGGATCTGCTTCCACCGCCATCCAGGGGCGGGTCACCCTGCCTTTCAGGAAGGCTTCCGTCTTGGCGTCCACCGGGAAGATGCCGTTCTTGCCACCTGCCTCAATGGCCATGTTGCAGATGGTGAAACGGTCGGACATATCCAGTTCCGCTACGCCGGGGCCGGTAAATTCCAGACTCTGGTAACGGGCGCCGTCCACGCCGATCATGCCGATGAGGGTCAGGATCAGGTCTTTGCCTTTTACATATTTGGGCATTTTGCCGGTAAGTTCCACCTTAATGGCAGCAGGAACCTTGAACCAGGTTGTGCCGCTGGCCATGGCGCAGCCGATATCCGTCTGGCCCATGCCGGTAGACAGAGCATTTAATGCGCCGTAGGTGCAGGTGTGGGAATCCGCGCCGATGACAATCTCGCCGGGAGCCACCAGACCCTTGTCCGGCAGCAGCGCATGTTCGATGCCCATGCGCCCCACTTCAAAGTAATTAGTAATGTTATGCTTTCTGGCGAAATCACGCATCTGTTTGCACAGAGTAGCGGATTTGATATCCTTGCAGGGAGAAAAATGATCCGGCACCAGCGCGATTTTATCTTTATCAAACACCGGGCGCCCAATCTTTTCAAATTCATTGATCGCCGGCGGACCGGTAATATCATTTGCCAGGATCAGATCCACCTGGGAAACCAGCAGGTCCCCGGCCTCCACAAAATCCCGCCCTACATGCATGGCGAGAATTTTCTGTGTCATTGTCATGCCCATAAGAAACCCCTCCTCAAAAATTATAATTAAAAATTGAAAAGCCCCTGCCTGTTTCCAGACAGGGGCGAATTGTATCGCGGTACCACCCTGATTTATCACTCATTGGATTCCGGTCTTTTCAACCGGGCGGTTAACGCACGCTGACGTTGCCCGCTACTTTTTTCACAGGCAAAGCTCCCGGACGAGATGGTCTTTATCCGGGAAAAGCTCGCACCAGCCGCTTTTTCTCTGAACGCCTTCCAAAAACCAGTTTCCGTTCATTGCATTTAACACATTATTCATGTTAATGTACTATTTCATTATCCTAAAAATGTAATAATAAGTCAAGGTTTTTTTAGCAACGCCGGTTAAATCAGCACATATTTCGCGATAAAGATAACAGCCAGTATATACAGCAGCGGGCTGACACGGCTGGTATGACCGGTCAGCGTATTCACGATTACGTACGAAACGATGCCAAAGGAAATGCCCTCCGAGATGCTGTATGCAAAGGGCATGGCGATGATACACATGTAAGCAGGGATTGCTTCCGGCAGATTGCCAAAATCAATCTGGGCAATAGAGGAAACCATCAGGAACCCTACCATGACCAGAGCCGGAGCTGTCGCAAACGCGGGGATCGCCATAAAGAAAGGAGCCAGGAACAGCGACAGGAAGAACAGCACAGCCGTGGTAACAGCTGTCAGTCCGGTACGCCCGCCTTCGCTGACACCGGAAGCGGATTCCACAAACGTCGTAACGGTACTGGTGCCCATCAGCGCGCCGGCCACTGTGCCCAGAGAGTCAGCCATTAAAGCGCCTTTAATGTTGGGCAGCGTGCCGTCTTTGCGCAGCATGTTCGCTTTGGAAGCAACGCCCATCAGGGTGCCGAGGGTATCAAAAAAGTCCACAAACAGGAAGGACATGACGATAACCAGGAAATCAACGGAAGCAACCTTACTGAAATCCAGTTTCAGGAAAATGGGGGACGGATCCGCCGGCAGGAAAGAAGCCAGGCCTGCTGAAAAATCCGGCAGTACACTGAAAGCCCCCACTTTGGGATCCGGCACGTACAGACCGGTTACTTCACAGAGTATGCCCAGGATCCAGGTTGCCAGGATACCCCAGAGAATACCGCCTTTCACGTCCCGCGCCAGCATGATACCGGTGATGACGATACCGATCAACGCCAGCACTACAGTAATACCTACCGTATGGAAGGTTCCTCCCAGCACAGACTGTTTAAAGTTAAACAGGGCAATTTTGGTTGCTGGGTTGCCCACGATGATCTGCGCGTTGAACAGGCCGATCAGGGCGATGAACAGACCGATGCCTACGGATACAGCCCGTTTCAGGCTGAGGGGAATGACATCAAATACCGCCTGCCGTATATTTGTCAGGGACAGGACAATAAAGATGATGCCTTCCACACAGACGGCAGCCAGCGCCATCTCCCAGGAATAACCCATCTGTTTGACCACTGTAAAGGCAAAAAAGGCATTCAGACCCATGCCTGCAGATAACGCAAAGGGATAGTTGGCAAATGCAGCCATCAAAAGCGTTGCAAAACAGGAGGCCAGCGCCGTAACTGTCAGCAGCGCCCCCTTGTCCATACCAGTCACGCTCAGAATCGACGGGTTAACAGCCAGAATATAGGCCATGGTCATAAATGTAGTGATACCGGCCATGATCTCTGTTTTTACCGTGGTACCGTTTTCCCGCAGGTGAAATAATTTTTCCAGTGTTCCGTCCTGCATGATGACCTCCTATTCCTTTAAGAGCAATTCCACAAAAACAGAACGGCTGATGACCCCCAGAAGATGTCCTTCTTCTGCCACAAAAACGCGCTTCACCTTATCGTCAAGCATAACCCGGCCGACGCTTTCAATGGTATCCTCAGGGCTTACGCAGATAGCGGGAGCCGTCATGGCGTCCTTCGCGGTTTTTGCGTTCCAGCGGGTCAACGCCTGGCGGTATTCCAGAACTTTATCGCTTGGCGCAAGGGCCGCATGGTACAGTAAGGTCATGATCCCGGGTTCATGGGGCCTGACGATCTTATTGATCAAATCGTTTTCACTTACCACACCCACGATTTCATTATACTTGGTAACCACGGGAATGGCAGAAATTTTATTGTCAATCATGAGACGGGCAACTTCCTTTACCGGCGTCTCCGGCAGTACGGAAATGATTTCGGTCGTCATTACCTCTTTGGCCAAAACGTTCCCGTTTGTATTCACCGCATTTGCATCCATAAAAAAGCCTCCTTCATACATATTCAGGATACAGAAAAAAAAACTAACTAATAGGTAATTAAATTACAATATATTATACCATTTTATAAAAATCCTGTGAACTGAATTTTAAGATTATAAAGACAGCGAACAAAATGAATTCTGCGCAAATTGGCTAAATATACCAATCACCGCAGGAAATCTTTTATTGAAATGAATTTATCCGGTTTCCGTTTCTGTATGAGAGAAGTACTGGCGAATTACAATTCAGCGCCTCGTAATAATTTCTGGCATCCAGCACAATAAAACTGGCCGGTTTCCCGGGTTCGAGACCATATCGGTCAGACACGTGCAGCGTTCTTGCGGCATTCGTTGTAATGAACCGGTAACTTTCCATGATATCCTGATATCCCATCATCTGGCACACATGCAGTCCCATGAACACCACATCCCGCAGATTACCGTTCCCCATCGGATACCATGGATCGCAGATATCATCGTGTCCGAAGGAAACGTTGATGCCTTCCGACAGCAGTTCTTTTACGCGGGTTACACCCCGGCGTTTCGGATACGAGTCTGCTCTTCCCTGCAAATGCGTATTCACCAGCGGGTTCGCCACAAAGTTGATACGGCTCATTTTCAGCAGCCGCATCAGCCGCAGCACATAGGCATTGTTATAGGAATGCATGGCTGTGGTATGGCTGGCAGTAACGCGGTCATACAATTCCAGTTCCAATGCACGGGCAGCCAGCGTCTCCAATCCGCGCGAGGCTTCGTCGTCAATTTCATCGCAGTGCACATCCACCAGAAGATCATGCTCCGCAGCCAGCTGCAAAGCAAAATTCAGGGATTCCACGCTGTATTCCCGGGTAAATTCAAAGTGCGGAATGGCGCCTACCGCATCCGCTCCCATGTACACCGCCTCCTGCATGAGCCGCCTGCCGTCAGGATAACTGAGGATGCCTTCCTGGGGAAAGGCCACTATTTGGATCTCCACAAAGTCTTTCAGTTCTTCCCTGAGCTCCAGCATGGTTTCCAAAGCCAGCAGCGAAGGGTCGGTCACATCAACATGGGTACGGATATACTGGACGCCATGAGCTGCGTACATGCGGACTGCCCGGATGACCCGGTCCCGTATATCGGCTTTATTCAGCCTGCTCTTCCGTTTAGCCCAGCATTCAATACCTTCAAACAATGTCCCGGACTCGTTCCAGACCGGATCACCCGCAGTCAGGCAGGTATCCAGATGGACATGGGATTCAATGAACGGGGGGAGAACCAGCCTGCCCTCCAGGTCCGTCACGGTTTCGCCCTGTTCAGGCAACAGCTTCGTTCCGATTTCCAAAAACATGCCTTTTCTGATCCGGATATCCTGTAACGTTGTTTTGTTTTCAATACACGCATTTGTGAATAACATGGTACTCTCCTGTTTCATCAGATCACCTCACCGGTCCGTTGCTTTATCATAGACCATGTAGCAGATACAGCCGACGAGCATGGCATTGATACTGGCAATGCCGGCATGGATAAAATTTCCGGCCAGCGCACCGGCAATGACGCCTGCCACTGCGCCCCAGTGAACGCCCGGAACCGCTTCCGCCCCAGCTTTGTAATGCTGTGGATGCGCGAAATAATCAAAGATGATGATAGCGCCTATCGGCGGCAGGGTTGCGTTTAAAAAGCTGAGCCAGCTCACAAAGTTATTGTACAGATAGACAGAAGCCACTGTGCCGATCACGCCGCTTACGATTACCAGAGGGCGTTTGCGGATCCCGGTAATATTGGAAAGGCTGAGGCCGCCACTGTACAGGGCATTGTCATTCGTTGTCCAGATGTTGGCTCCCAGCACCACAAGGGCGGGCAGCAGAAGCCCCTGCGCCATCATCACATAAAAAATATCGTCTTTCCCGGTAAAGGCTCCTCCGACCGCACCGAACGCAAACATCAGCGAGTTTCCGATCAGGAACGCAACAACCGTTGTGAACACGGCAGTTTTTCTATTCGGAGCAAAGCGGGTAAAATTGGGTGTTGTCGTTCCGCCGCTGACAAAAGAACCAACCACCATCCCGATGGCGTTAAAGACAGTAATACTGCCGACACTTCTGGCAAAAACCGCCGCAAGCCCGCCGCCGTCATGGGTAGCCGTGACCATTGAGTAAGTACCCAGAATCAGAATCAGCGGAACAGACACATAACTGACTATTTCCATGCCCCGGATGCCAAAGTACGCGGATGCAGTCATGCAGAAACCGCCGGCAGTAATCAGCAGTAACGGGTTTACACGGAGCACTTCTGCAGCGGGAAACGCAAACATGGCAACCCCCACGCCGAACCAGCCAATCTGCGTAAGACTGATCAGCAGGGACGGAAGGCGGGAACCGGCCACACCAAAGGAACGCCTGGCCAGCAAGTCAAATGAAAGTCCTGTTCCGCAGCCGATATATCCTAAAACGCCGGTATATATTGCAAGAATGATGCCACCGGCTACGACGGAAAAGATAAATTCAGAAAGATCCAGCCCGTTACCCATGGTGGCGCCTACTGACATGCTGGCAGAAAAAAAGGTGAAGCCCAGCATAATGAAAAACATGGACCAGAATGTCTTTCTGGCATACAGCGGAACGGATTCAAAACTGTAATCTTTGTCTGTATGCGGCCGCTTATTGGATGACATGGCAAACCTCCCCTCATGCTCTCCTGTTTGTCTCATCATTGGTCAATCTTGATGCTTTTATTCTTTGCCAATCTGCATCCATTATAACAAAACAGCTGTAAAAAAATCTACGAGCATAAGAAATTTCTTAATTTAGGTTTAATTATTTGACCGACTCTGTTTATTAGAACTGCCTGTTAAGCCCATGTTTCCAAAAAAAGAAGCGCAGATTCCTCTGCGCTTCTCCTTAAACTCACTAAAATTCTAATCAGATTTTCAGCAACCGCACCTTGCTGATGCCGTCCAGACCCTGCAGCAGCCGGATGGTTTCCTTGCCCACTTCGCTGTCTACGGTAAGGAACATCATCGCCACGCCATTCTGCTGGTTGCGGCTTACCTGCATGGTAGCGATATTAACCTTGGACGCGCCCAACAGTGTGCCGATCTGACCGATCATACCGGGCTTATCTTCGTTGTTAACCGCCAGCATGAAAGCAGCAGGCTCTATGTCAAACTGATAACCGTTGATATCTTTGATGCGTACTTCCCCTTCCGGATTTACATTGCCGGCTGCCGTAAACATGCCTTTCTTTGTATGCACCTTTACTGTCAGCAGGTTCACCGGGCTGTTTTCCTTGCTTTCAATCACTTCCACACCGCGGCCTTCCGCCGTCAGTTCTGCATTGACATAGTTGACCCGTTCTTTCAGGACAGGCTCAAACAGTCCTTTCAGGACAGCACGGGTCACCATATCGGTTTCGATTTCCGCTAATGCGCCTCTGTAGATCACTTCCACCTTTTCTACGGCATCATGCTCCAGCTGGTAGTACAGCTTGCCCAGGTCTTCGCCCAGGGCCATGATTTTTTTCACCTCGTCCAGTTCGCTTGCCTGCAGCGCCGGCAGGTTGACTGCGTTGGGCACCATTTCGCCCCGCAACGCGGCGATAACTTCTTCCGCAATGGCAATGCCTACGTTATCCTGCGCTTCCTGAGTGTCAGCGCCCAGATGGGGCGTCAGCACGCACTGGGGCAGATCAATCAGCGGGGAGATCGGTTTCGGCTCGTCTACCAGAACGTCGATGCCGGCGCTGGCTACAATGCCTTCCCGGATTGCGCGGGCCAGATCCTGTTCATTGTACAGACCGCCCCGGGCGCAGTTTACAACGCGAACGCCCTTTTTGCATTTCTGCCATTCTTTATAGGTAATCATGTTCATCGTTTCCTCGGTTTTCGGGGTATGGATGGAGATTACGTCGGACTCCTTCAGCAGTTCATCCAGGGTCTCGCATTTTTTAACATTGTATTTTCTGAAACGGGCGTCCGCAATATACGGGTCGTAAGCAATTACCTTCATGCCGAAAGCCTGCATACGGGTGGTCAGCAGACCGCCGATACGGCCCAGACCGATAATTCCCAGCGTCTTCCCCAGCAGTTCCATGCCCTTCAGACCGTCCCGGTTCCAGACGCGGCTTTCGATCATCTTATGGGCCTTCACTGTATTGCGGCAGGAAGCCAGCAGCAGCCCTACCGTGTGCTCACAGGCGGAAACGATGTTGGATTCCGGTGTATTGACTACGATAATACCGCGTTTCGTAGCACCTTCCATCTGAATATTATCCACACCGTTGCCGGCACGGCCCACAACCTTCAGGTTGGTTGCGTGTTCATAAAACTCTTCATTAATCTTCGTAACGCTGCGTACAACGATTGCGTCATACTCGGGAATGCGTTTCAACAGTTCTTCCCGGGACAGATTCATCTCCACATCAACCTGCAGGTCTTTCTGCGCTTTCAACAGTGCAACGCCTTTGTCCGAAATTTTCTCCGTTACAATAATTTTTTTCATTTTTTTCCTCCTTTTCGTTTGCGGCACATTGCAATCACGTTGCGCCACCGGTAAGGAACTGCAGAGAAACAGTTTGGCAGTTCCGAAGGACCGAAGCAAAAGCAATAAAAAACTCCCGTCCCTTCGTAAGGACGGGAGTTCGTATTTCATCGTATGAGCTCGCGTGGTGCCACCTTAGTTCACTGCAACCGTACATTAAAGCCGGATCACCTGCTCCTGCGCAACTGTTTTCCTGCTTTTACTGTAACCTGTTACAGCCTCATTCCCGGGATATCGGCCGGAACCGGACAGGTTGCAACCCCTGCCTTCTCCAGAGCGGAATTCAATCTTCGACAGGGCGGTTCTCACTGACCACCGCCTCTCTGCACAGTCTGGGATTTACTTTTCTCTTTCATAAAATTGCATTTTGCTTTTATAAGTGAGATTATAGGCGTTTCGTTACAAAAAGTCAAATAGAAGTTTTGTAAAATTTGATACAGGTTTCCGCTAATACTTCAATACTTTGTCCGGTTTTGGCCGAAAGGCCTTGTCATAATCAAGGCCATGTCCGCCGTCATGCTCCGCCAGGAGCTTTCCATACAATTCGCGCCAGTCTGAGAGAGCGCTTTCTGCGTTATCGCGAAGAACCTGCGTGAAAACCTCCTTCGGCCAACCGGAAGAACTCTTGACCAGTTCCATGGAACGCTGCTCCCCTTTACGGGCGGCGTTCAGCACTTTGGGGATCACTGCGCTGTAATAGCCCTTTGTCAGGGCCGTCACCTGCTGGGCGATCCACCAGGCCTTCCCGGGATCATAGTGGGAGCGGTCGTTTCTGGCATAAGCCTCCGGCAAGGGAGCTACAGCAAGAGGGATATACGTGCTTTCCGCCGGGGCGCTCATGGAGAGCCAGAAAACCGGGGCTGGCAGCCTGTCGTTCGCCTGGGCGATCCATGTATAAGCAATGTTCGAGCTGGTGATAGATCGTTCCCATTTCGTTTTGCCATACCGGTACGGCGAGGCAAAAGGCCCGGCATTCTTTCCGGTTCTGCGGTCAAAAGCAGTGCCTTCGTAGGCGTCCCGGTGAAGATCCATTATCTCCGTCAGTGTCATGGGATGGTCAGGGCGGAGGGAAAAAGGATAGGCTTCCGTATCCCAGTTCTTTACTTTCGCCGGAAGCTTCGCCGATGGCGCCGCAAGGGAGAGAGCGCGCCAGACACGCCGCAGGGCAAAATACGGATGGAAATCCTCGACGGCCTTCATGGAACGCACCCAGTCGAGACGGCCCTTTTTGTCATAGGCAGCCCAGCCGGCCTCTTTCAACATGCCGGGCAGCCGGGGATTGAATATCTGGTCCGGGTCACCCGGTCTGACGGCGCGGATACGGAACTGGTTCGCGGCTACAAAAAACTCCCCGTCCGGCACACGCTGGGCAATCCAAAAGCCGCCCTTACCCGTTGGCGCCGGCTGCATTTCCAGAACCCAGCCTTCCTCGCGATCCGCCACCAGAAGCGTCTCACCCGTCCCCCAGAGACCGTATTGATCAATCAGACTGCCCATCAGCCGGACTGCTTCCCGGGCCGTACGGCAGCGTTCCAGGGCCACGCGCCCCAGTTCCGAGGCATAAAAAATACCGCGGCCCTCCTTTGGTTCCAGATATTCTAGACGGGCAGAATTATTCGTGCATTCGCCGAGCATCAGACCGTGCTCGTTCATTACACCATAGTCACTGTCGATATAGGCATAAGTATGGGCAGTCTCCGGTATTTCTCCCAGCGGCTTCGTCCGCGCCTTCCCCGGATAGTCGTAATCCGCCGCACGCTCCGGCGCAACGAGTCTAGGATTCGAGAAGCAGGCGTACTCCGGCAGGTCGTCCCAGGCAATGGCGGAGGGGTACACTTTCCGCATCGCGCCGGCCGGGTGATCTTTTGCCGGCACAAAAACGATACTGGGATCGCTGGAGTAGGAATCGTTGGAATGCGTCACATACGTACTGCCGTCTGCAGAAGCCCCTCTGGTCACAATCGTCGTAGTGCAGGCTTCCGTGCAGGAGGCAGTAAGGCAGACAACACCCAACGCTACGGATATAAAGACAGATCTGGTTTTCAAGCAGAAAACTCCTTTCATGTAAAACACATATTTTATTTCAGTATAACAAAACAGCCGCGGAAAAAACTACGGCTGTTCAAATTAATATGGATTTTTGCTATTCCGGCTTAAAGCGCGTTTTTAGACAAATATTCTTTTATTTCTTCTATCAGTTTGTCGCCATCGAAGTTTTTGAAGATTTTGATCATGCATCCGCTTATCATCGGGTTCATCTCTAGACCGAACTCTACAGCGCGGACATCGGTTTTGAACCCGTAACACCGTTTGCCTGCAGCGTAAGCGATACCCAGTTCAACGCTGGCCCCTTCATCGGGAACCCGGCCGTCTATATTCATAAAGACAATATCCGCTTTTCTTACTTCCCCGGCATCCAACGGAAAAATCATTTTTACGAGTTCTTCTTCTGTCTTTCCCTCTAACTTTGCGGCTTCAATACCGTCGCGCTGTGGTAAAAAGACCTGATAGCCGTACTCTTCCAGCACCTGCGTAACCTTCAGATTAAAGCCCTTTTCGGCAGCGTTAAACATCGGACCTGCAAAATACACCTTTTTCCCGTGTCCGATATTTTTGACTATCTTTGCTTTAAAAGCCTGTTCGTCAGCAGCAAAGTTTTCATCACCGTTGTTGTTTGCATATGCGGCAACCGAAAACAGCATCATCGCGCACAATACAGCAACGCTTATCATTTCTGACAATTTTTTCATAAAGTGACGGCCTCCTTTGCTTCCTTATCCAAAAGATCTGTCAGATAATGTATGGTCTTCAGGGCAGCGCCACGGTTCTCCCTGATAATCTGGATAGATGCTTCCCCCATTCTTTTACGCAGGTTGTCGTCCCCGGCAATTTCCAGAAAAGCTTCTGTAAGGCCGTCTGTATCTGCCACCATGCGGCAGGCGCCCGCTTTGCTTAACAGGGAGTACGAGTCTTTAAAATCTTCCATGCTGGGGCCAACCAGAATCGGTTTGGCATGGGCTGCCGGCTCCAGCACATTATGACCCCCGTAACGCACCAGGCTGCCGCCGACGAATACGATGTCCCCTATGGCATATATGCGGCCCAGTTCACCGATGGTATCAAGCAGAAGGACCGGAAATTCAGGCCGCCGCCCTTCCATCTCCTTTAATTTGGAACGGAAGCCCATCTCGTAGCCAAATTTGGCATTCACCTTTTTAATCTCTTCAATCCGGTTCAGCTTACGGGGCGCAATGATCAGGCGGGCATGGGGATATTTCTTACGCAGGGCGGTAAAGGAAGTCAGCACAGCTTCCTCTTCCGTGCGGTGGGTGGAGCCTGCCACAATAATCGGCCAGGCATCTTCCCCCAGCCCCAGTTCTGTTTTATAGGTTGTCAGATCTTCCGGAGAAACCTCCGCATAGGTCTGATCAAATTTCGTATTGCCGGTAACAATGATTTTTGCCGGATCCGCACCCAGCTGGGTAATATATTTGGCGTCAATGCTGGACTGCATACAGAAAAGATTTATGGTATTCAGCATATCACGAAGAAGGCTGGACAGATACCGGTAACTTTTTGCGGATTTTTCCGAGATACGACCATTCATCATCATTGCAGGGATATTCCGTTCCCGGATGGCCCGCAGAAAATTAGGCCATAATTCCGTTTCTACCATTATGAAGATGCCCGGACGGATACGGCTTACCATGGATGACGCCACAAACGGCAGATCCAGAGGAAAATTGATGATGGCATCTGCTTCCGGCATAATCTGCCTGGCCATATCATAACCGCCCACAGTAACCGCGGAAACCAGTACTTTCCGTTCCGGCATCAGGTTTTTGATTTCTTTTACCAGGGGACTGATAGCCACCATTTCCCCTACCGAAGCACCGTGAAGCCAGATGCAATTGGTATCTGCCACAGGAGCAATTTCTTCCCTGCGGACCAGTCCCATGTTTTGCCGGAAACGGTGTCCGAAACCTTTTTCCACAACCAGCCGGTACAGGAAGTAGGGAAGTGCCACGAAGATAAACACAAGTATGATTAAAATATTGTAAATAACATACATAAGGTTTAATCAGCTCTCTTTCTTGTTGTTGCAGTATTGTTTTAGCAGCTGTCACTTATTTAATATTTTATCATTGTGAATTTTACTTTGCAACATGACAAACTAAAAAAGGGCGAAACGCATGCATCGGTGTGACACATGATTTTCTCCCTTGTAATAAATAATTAACTGCATTTCAAAATGCGCTACTTTCCGGCCAGGTACTCCAGCGCCAGCAAATAGCCCTGCAATCCTAATCCGCAGATCTGTCCGGTACAGCCGGCTGTAGTAACACAGTGATGCCGGAATTCTTCCCGCTGGTGGATGTTGCTGATGTGCACTTCCACCGCAGGGATGTTCACAGATTTCAGCGCGTCCAAAATTGCCACGCTGTAATGGGTATAGGCGCCGGGATTCATGACTATGCCGTCCGCGTTATTATGACAGGCCTGGATCCAGTCTACCAGTTGTCCCTCGGAATTGCTCTGCTTAATATCTACCGCGACTTGCAATTCTTCTGCTTTTTTACGGATCATTTCACACAGGTCATCATAGGTTGCCGTTCCGTACACACCGGGTTCCCGGACACCTAACATATTAATGTTAGGCCCGTTCAACACTAAAATCTTTTTCATATCAGCACATCCTTTTCGTTATTTCATAATTATAAGTTATTGCGTTGCTGCAAAACCCTCGCTGCATCCACTAATCGTAACAACACGTCCTGCATGCTGCCTTTGTTCTGCACCGTCACGTCTGCAACGGCGCGGTACAAGGCTTCCCGCTGCGCATATAAATCATAGATTCGCCGACGCCCCGCTGCCAGCAGGGGTCTGGTTTTTGTATCCACGTCGCCGATGATATCTTCCGGAGAACGATCCAAAAATATGATCAGGCCGTTTTCTTTTAAGCTGATTATGTTTTCCTGCCGCAACACTACGCCGCCCCCCATGGCCAGCACCTTATCCTGCAACGCGGACAGCCGCTTCGTTGTCCTGGTTTCCTGTTTGCGAAAGAAGTCTTCACTCACTGCAAAAAGTTCCGGAATCGTTTTACCAGAATCCTTTTCAATTTCCGGATCGGCGTCAATAAAATCCCTGCCCAGCCTTTCCGCCAGACAACGCCCCAGCGTACTCTTCCCGCAGCCGGGCATACCAATCAGCACAATGTTTTTCATTACTCCCACCACTTATTTACAGACAAAGATAATCAGTATTGCGAGTGCTGCAGCCCATACCTTTTGCAACTATAACAATTTTGCAATCTTATCCGTAACGTCTGCAATCAGCCCTTCGTCCAGTTTACGCCCCAGCCAGATCTCCTCTGCCGCTACTGCCTGGGCCACCAGCATGAACAGGCCGTTTACTGCAGTTTTTCCCTGCTGCCGGGCCAGCTTCATGAATTTTGTTTCTGCCGGATTATAGATAATATCAACTGCCGCGGCAAAGTGGTCCATTACTGTCCCGTCCACAGGTGAGGCATCGGTTTTCGGAAACATTCCTACCGGGGTGCAGTTAATCAGCAAATCGCCGCCCAATACCTTCAAATCTTCATAGGTTTTCACTGTATAATGGGCCCGGATATCTTCCGGGGCGTTTTCGATTACCCGGGAAATCACCGTGATGCTATGGGCCTGCATATCTTTGACACATTGCAGAATCGCCCGGCTGGCTCCGCCGGTTCCCAGCACGCACACATCCCGGCCTTTGGGAACAAGGCCATTATGTTCCAGAAGTCGGGCAAATCCAAAATAATCCGTATTAAAGCCTGAAGCCCCGCCGTCCTTAAACAAAACCGTATTTACTGCGCCAATCGCTCTGGCCTCGGCTGCAATATGATCGAGGCTGTCCATTACCGCCACCTTGTGGGGTATGGTCACGTTCAGTCCCCTGTAAGTTTTCCGCAGTTCCGCCACTTTGTCTGCCAGTTTTTCCACCGGCACTTCAATCAGTTCGTACGTTGCTTCCATGCCCAACTGACGGAACACTTCCTGATGAATCTGCGGCGACAGGCTGTGTCCCAGTCTGGCGCCTAATAATCCGAATTTCATTTACGCTTACTCCCCATCGGCCACATAGTTGCCCAGAATTTTGCAGTAGGCGCTGTATTCCGCCACGTCCTGCAATCCCTGCCGCACGTTCGGATCCTCCAGATTACCCGTCAGGTCAATATGGAAGAAGTATTCCCAGGAACGCCCTTCCATGGGACGGGATTCCAGGTTCAGCATATTCAGGCCGCCTTTATAGAAATGCTGCAGCACTTTGTACAGGGATCCGGGTTCGTGCTGCGTAGCGATGACCACGGTAATCTTGTCCGCGTCCGGCCGGTGTTCCGGCTGGTCGGCGATGATGATGAACCGGGTATGGTTGGCTGAATTGTAATTGATATTCTCCGCCAGAATTTCCAATCCGTATAACTTGGCCGCCTGGCGGGATGCCACCGCGCCTTTTGCCGGATCGCCGCTTTCGCTGACCATCTGGGCGCTGCGTGCCGTATTAAAGAACGGAATCAGTTCAATGCCAGGATGCTTTTTAAAAAATTCCCTGCTCTGTTCCAGTCCCTGGGGATGGGAATAAACCTGTTTCAGATTTTCTATTCTGGCACCGGGGAGACCCAGCAGGTTCTGATCCACTTTGATAATCTTTTCCCCGACAATATGACAGTCATACTTCCGCACCAGATCATACACTTCCGTGATGCCTCCGGTGGAAGAGTTTTCAATAGGCAGTACGCCATATTTAATCTCGTGATTCTTAACCGCAACCACTACATCCTCAAAATGGACAAAATTCATTTCCACTTTGGCAATGTCCGCGAAGTAGTCTTCCAGGGCCTGGTGGCTGAAAGAACCTTTCACTCCCTGATATCCGACACGGATCGGGTCGGCGTTTTGCTCTTTCTTTTTTATGTTGGCCGCCAGAATATCAATCTGCAGATTACGGCTGGTTTCCATGATTTTTTCCATAATCTGTTTCATATGCGGGGCATAGACGGGATTCTTCAGCATTCCCACCACTTTGGCAATGACCTGTTCTTCCCTCTCCCTGTCCAGCACCTGCATATTGCGGGCATCTTTATAAGCGGCAACCTGCTGCACCACATCCATCCGTTTTTCCAGTGTATCTGTCAGGATTGCGTCCAGCCGGTCAATCTCCTGCCGCAGTTTCATTAAATCCGGTTCTGCCACGTTCGTCATCCTTTCACTCCAATAACATGTCCAGCAACACCCACGCAGTAACGGCTTCGATTACCGGAACAGCCCTGGGAACGATGCAGGGGTCGTGCCGCCCTTTAATTTCCAAAATCGTGTCTTCTCCTTCCGTCACATTCACGGTCTGCTGGGGCTGGCCGATGGACGGCGTGGGCTTGACAGCCACACGGAACAGGACTGGCATTCCGTTGGTGATGCCGCCGGTTATGCCCCCGTTATTGTTACGGGTAGTTTGCACCCTGCCATTTGCGACAGTCATAGGATCATTGGCCTCGCTGCCTTTCAGCGCGGCCATGGCAAAACCTGCGCCGAATTCTATGCCTTTTACCGCCGGAACGGAAAACAGCGCATGACTCAGACTGCTTTCCAGTGAATCAAAAAACGGGTCTCCGATGCCCGGGGGCATGCCCACAGCCATCACTTCCACGATACCGCCCACGCTGTCCATCTGTTTCCGGGCAGCCATGATCTCTGCTTCCATTAAAGAAGCCTTGCCGTCCTCCAGTACGGGCAGCGTAACTTTACGCAATGCCTGCAAACGTTCTGCCGTTTCACCCAGCGGATTAAACAAAGCATCTGTAATCGTTCCGATGCGGGCAACATGGGCGCCCACAACGATCCCCTTTTGCGCAAGCACGGTTTTAGCTACGGCGCCGGTAAACACCAGCGGCGCTGTGAGACGGCCGGAAAAATGCCCGCCGCCCCGGTAATCGTTAAAACCCCTGTAGCGGACCTTTCCGGCGTAATCCGCATGCCCGGGACGCATCACATCTTTCAGGAGGCTGTAATCTTTGGAATGCTGGTCACTGTTAGGTATCAGCACACACAGGGGCGTCCCCGTCGCCTTGCCTTCAAACACGCCGCTTTCGATGATAAAAGCATCCGTTTCCCGGCGCTGGGTACTCATCCGGTTCTTTCCCGGAGCGCGCCGCGCCATTTCTTCTTTTATGAAATCTTCGTTAACCGGTGTTCCCGGCGGCAGACCGTCCAGCACAAGGCCAATTCCTTTGCCGTGGGATTCACCGAAGATCGTCATGCGCAAGTTGCGTCCAAAGGTTGCCCCCATTTGCTTCTCCTCAATTTAAAAGTAAGATTTTATCAGTTAATTATATTCTTTATTATCGCATGCTTCCCTGCGGGTTTCAATTGATTTTTTCCGTTTTTCCGCCCACGGCTGCATAATCGTTCCAGAATTCCGGGTAAGATTTGCTGACGCTTTCTCCACCTGTCAGGGTAACCGGCTCGTTACATGCCAGTGTGGCAACGGCCATGCTCATGGCAATCCGGTGGTCATTCCAGGCATCCACAACAGCCCCGCCTTGCAGTCCTTCCGGTTTGCCTTTGATCAGGAGCCCCTCCGGTTCTTCCGTGATGTCTGCCCCCAGTTTCACCAGTTCGGAGTACATGGCTGCCAGACGGTCGCATTCCTTGATTCGCAACCTCCCCGCATTGATGATGTGAGTTGTTCCCTCCGCCACGGCCGCCGCTACCGACAGAACCGGTACCAGGTCCGGGCAGTCCGCGGCATCTATTTCGCAGCCATGCAGTTCTGACGGAGCAACGGTAAAGATACCGTCCTGTACTGTAATATCTGCGCCCATGTTGCGCAATATTTCCAGGATTGCCTTGTCTCCCTGAAGGGAATCTTCACGTAACCCGCTGCAGCGTAAGCCTTCCCGGCTGCCGATCGCACCCGCAACCAGCCAGAACGCCGCCTGGGACCAGTCCCCTTCTACCAGCACACGTTCAGCCGGGGCACAATAACTCTGCCCGCCGGGAAAATCATAATGCAACAGGTCTTTGCGTTTTATGTCAATGCCAAATGTTCGCAGGCTGCTCAGTGTCAGTTCAATGTAACTGGCAGATTCCAGCGGCGGCAAAATCTCCAGCGTAGAATCTCCGTCCAGCAACGGCAGCGCGAATAACAGTCCGGATACAAACTGGGAACTCACGTCTCCCGGCAGCACATACGCTCCCGGCTTCAGCCTGCCGGCCACTGTTAACGGCAGATGACCGTTTTCGGCAGTACGGTAACGCAGCTCCTGTTTGTCAAAGATATCGTAATAGGGTTGTAATGGCCGCGAAACAAGTTTTCCGTGCCCCTCGAAGGTAAAGGGCACATTGCACAGGGCGCCTAACGGAATAAAAAAGCGCAGCGTGGAACCGGATTCCCCGCAATCTGTCACAACCGGTTCTGACGGAAAGGTATGGTCCCATCTGTATTGAAAGGCTGTGCGTCCTTTATGCAGGGAAGCCACTTCTGTAACTGTGACACCCATCCCCGTGAGGCAGCGGTTGGTCGCTTCGATGTCTTTGGAAACAGCTATATTATCTACGATACAATCGTTGCCGGAAAGACCTGCGCAGATACACATACGGTGCCCCATGCTTTTGGAAGACGGTACCAGCACGGTGCCGTGAAGAAGCCGGGGGGTAATTTTATAAAATGTCATGACAAATCCTTTTCTAACAAATATTAACTCGCATGGTTTCGGTTAAAGAAACATAAAACTATGGGAGATACTGCGTAAGTTCGCTGAATTCCACTCTCTGCAGGAAACTTTCCCCGATTTTTTTCAGAAGAATCAGCGTCAGCCGCGAACCGCGCTTCTTTTTATCCAGGGCAATGGCCTGCAGGAAATCTTCCTGCTGCATATCCACAGCAGCCGGAAGCCGGAATCTCTGCAGAAGTGCAGCAATCCGGTCAGCAGTACCGGATTCTGTCAGTCCTAGTTTTTCCGACCGGCGTGTCAGAAGTACCATACCGATTCCCACACCTTCCCCGTGGCTGTATTTGTCAAAACGGAACGTCTTTTCCACCGCATGCCCCAGGGTATGCCCGAAGTTAAGCAACATCCGTTCTCCTGTATCAAACTCGTCATGTTCTACAATACGGGCTTTGATGTTGCAGCATGTTTCTATGATTTCATCTGCATGGGCCAGCAGTTCCGCGTCGTTTTGTATCTTTTCCAGCCTCATAAACAATTCTTTGTCTATGATGCAGCCATATTTGATCACTTCTGCCAGTCCGTCGTGAAGGTAACGCGCCGGCAGCGTTTTCAACAGGTCCGGATCAATAAAAACCGCTTTGGGCTGGTAAAAAGCGCCTACCAGGTTTTTTCCGCTGGGCAAATCAATGGCAACCTTCCCGCCAACACTGCTGTCCACCGTTGCCAGCAGGGATGTGGGAATCTGAACAAAGGCGATTCCCCGCAAAAAGGTAGCCGCTGCCAGTCCTCCCATGTCTCCTGTCACGCCGCCTCCCAAAGCCACCACCGCGTCGCTGCGGGTCAGGCCGGCCTCCGCCAGCCCGTCGTACAGGTAACCCAGCGTTTGCAGATTCTTGCTCTCTTCCCCTGCCGGAAAGGTCAGCACCGTAACTGCTACAGCTTCTTTTTCCAATGAAGCCTGTAAGAGCGACGCATACAGCGGTCCTACATGGCTGTCTGTAATGATAGCGATTTTCTCCGCTTTGGGGAGAAGCGTTTTAATTTTGCCGCCAACATGGGACAGAAGGCCTCTTTCAATTTCAATATCATAACTTTTGGATCCTAAATCCACATGAACAATACGCATGATAATTCCTCAATACAACATCCTTCTCCTGGGTCCTGCTTCCCGCATGATTTCCTTTAGCGCTTCCCTGTCATTTTCCACAATGGCTTTTTTCCAACGTTCCAGCTGGCTTTGGTAGTTTTCGATCTCCGCAATCACGTTTTCCCGGTTAGACAGGAACAGGTCGCTCCACAGATCCGGATTGATATCCGCTACCCGGGTGGCGTCCCGGAAGCCTCCCGCAATGAAGTACTGGGTGTTTTTATTATAGGACGCGCTGTTTACCAGCGCTACCGCTGTGATATGGGGCAGGTCGCTGGTGTATGCAATAATTTTGTCATGATCTTCCATGGAAACCTTTACCGAACGGGCGCAGCCAAGCGCCTTCGCAAATTCTTCCAGCCAGCTCACTGCTTCCGGTGTATTCTTCTCCGTTGGCACGATAATATAATTGGAATTATTAAAGATGGCAGCATCTGACATGCCCAGGCCGCTACCCTGCCGCCCTGCCATGGGATGGCCGGATATAAACTCGCACCCCTCCGGCAACAGTTCCTGGATTTCCCGGGGCATCGTCCCCTTGACGCCGGTTGCGTCCGTCATCAGCATACCTTCCGAAAAGTTCTGCACGTTCTGCCGTACAAAACTCATAACAGCTTCCGGATAAACACTGCAAATGATAACATCCGCTTCTTTCAGATTTCTGCCGTCCTCTGCCACCACTTCGTCAATCATATTGGCATTCAGGCAGGCCCGGGCAATGCCGTGGCTGATATCCATGCCAAGAATCTTCCTGACTCTTAAATTGCGCAGCGCTTTTGCATAGGAACCGCCGATGAGACCCAGACCCACGATGGCAAAGGTTAAGTCCTGCAACGGTTTTTCCTGATACTGTTTAATCATACTTGCTATTTCTCCTGCAACAACATCTAAAAACCAATCATAGTTTCATTTTTCTTTGCAACAAAAGTTATCGACGCTTCCTGCCTCTTATAAATCCCGCCCGATAATGCGGGCAATGCCTTTCAGTTCGCCCATCAGCTCTGCAAATCGTTCCGGCTTCAGGGACTGGGCCCCGTCGCACAGCGCTTTTTCCGGATCGTTATGGACTTCGATTATCAGCCCGTCCGCTCCCACGGCAACTGCCGCCTTGGCAAGGGCAGGTACCATCCACCACAGGCCTGCCGCATGGCTGGGATCTACGATGACCGGCAGGTGGCTCAGTTTCTTAGCCGCACAGACAGCACTCAGATCCAGCGTGTTGCGGGTATAAGTTTCATAGGTGCGGATACCCCGCTCGCACAGAATGACATTGGTATTGCCTTCCGCCATAATGTACTCCGCGCTCATAATCCATTCCTGAACCGTAGCAGCTAAACCGCGTTTCAGTAGAATCGGCTTCTTCGTCTTGCCCAGTTCTTTCAGCAGGGAATAATTCTGCATATTGCGAGCGCCTACCTGGATCAGGTCTACATCTTCCACGAATTTATCCAGCACATCGGCGCTCATGATTTCCGTAACGATAGGCAAACCGGTCTCTGCTTTTGCTTCTTTCAGTAACTCCAGACCGGGCATTCCCATGCCCTGGAAAGAATACGGGGAAGTGCGCGGTTTGAAGGCGCCGCCACGCATCAGGTGTGCCCCTGCCATTTTCACGGACTTTGCCACACCGATGATCTGTTCCCGGGTTTCCACGCTGCAGGGACCGGCGATGACCTGCATCTGCCTTCCCCCGATTTTCACGCCGGCCACGTCAATGACGCTGTCATCCGGATGGAAGGCCCGGTTCGCCCGTTTGAAAGGCTCCTGGACCCGCAGGACTTTCTCAATCCAGTCATTGACCATAATATCATGCGGATTGAGGGTGCTGGTATCGCCTACCACGCCTAAAATGGCCGCCTGGTTACCGGTGCTCAGGTCAATCTTAAAGCCTTTCGCTTCCAGCCCAGCGATAATCTTATTTCTCTCTTCAATGGGGGCGTTGGGTTTCATTACGATAATCATGGTAAACGCACTCTCCTTTTTCCTGTACTAAAAAAGCGGGCTCGTAAAAGAGCCCGCCTGCATTTGGTTGGCAGCCTTCGAAGTCCCTTCGCCGGCCTTTTCTGTTTACGATTCTATGCTTTCTTCTGTTTTTCCCACGCAAAATAGCCATAGCCGTAATAATAGCTATAGCTGAAGGAAAAAACATAATTTGCGGCAAACACAGAATTCGTTTTCATACTTGCACCTGCATCAATAAATGTAATCATTGATTATGTTTAACCAATTACGTTTACATACAGTCAGTGTAAACCTATTTGATATTTCCGTCAAGAAGCACTTGTGTAACGCATTTAACAGTTTTGCGAACCTTTTCTCTAACCTGATAATTCTATTCCTGCAACTTATCTCCTGGCAATCCGCTTACATAATAAGTGTACATGACATAATTTGCCAGCGCGTCTTCATATTCGTGCTGGGGATACGGTTCATCGATTTTATCCACAAACTGCATTTCCCGGCTGAAATAATAAGCTTTGTCACCAAAAAAACCCAGAGCGCAGTCCGGCTCCGGATACTGCTGCAACAGATTCCGGCCGATAAACCGTTCCGGCGGCTGAATGCCCTGAAGGCACAAAAGGGTCGGCGCAATGTCTATTTGGGAACTGTAGGCGCTGTTATCCAGGTTTTCCAACGGGGCCAGGTTTTTGGAAACAAAAATCAGAGGGATTGGCGCGATGCTCTGCCGGTCTTTTTCTTTTTTGACAAGTTCCGTATACTCCCCGCCGGAATGGGGGTTGTGGTCGCTCGTAATAATATATAAAGTACGGTCATCCATCAGGCCTGCGTCTTCCGCTGCTTTGAAAAATGCTTTCAGCGTATAGTCCACCCAATACATCCCGTGAATGCTGACCGTCTGGTTATCACGGAAAGATTCCGGCGTATCGGCCCACTTCGTAGCATAATAAGGATAAGGCTGATGCATATCCAGAGTCTTGGTCACGTAAAAAAACTTTTGCCCTTTCAGTTTTTTCAGCTGTTCCAATGTCCGCCGGTACATCTCATCATTATGGAAGCCCCAGCCGGAAGCACCGGAATAACCGGCTTTCTCCAAATCTTCCCTGGCTTCGTAATGCGCCATGCCAAATTGCTCAGTATATTGCCTGAACTCATTATTGTAATAGCGGCTGGATGCGCTCTGGAAGTACCCGTCAAAACCTTTTGCCTGCATGCTGCGGAAAATAGAAGGTTTATCACTGCCTTCTACGTCCCCGTCAAACAACAACTGGGAGCGGAAGGTAGCGTTCAGTCCTTCCGTAGTGGGTATGGCAGAAGAATAGTAATTGTCAATACGCGGATATCGCTTTAAAAGAACATCCAGGTACGGCGTGGCCTCTGCCGGTATTTCTTTATTATAGAAATGGATATAGTCACGGTGTACGGATTCCAGTATCAGCATCACGATACGGTCATAGGCAGGCGCCGGCAAGGGACGGGACGGTTTCTTCCGCATGACCCCCAGTTTATACATCCATTCCTTGTCTTTTTCCGTCAGTTCTTTTTTCTTGTGCTGGGTATCCCTTATTACTTTTTCTTTATTAAAAGCCGCCTTGCTGATTACATTCATGGCAATCGGCGTGACCAGCAGATCCCTGTATTCCTGCCGGCTTTTTTCAACCTGCTCTTCGCTCCACAAACCGGATACATGCAACGCGTACAGACCCAGCTGGCTTCCGGTAAAATACAGCAGATTGAAGAGAAGGGTACATCCCAAAACCGCCAACAGCGCCCAGGCAACATTAGGTTTATGTCTTCTGGGTTTCGTTA
Organism: Succiniclasticum ruminis DSM 9236; assembly: GCF_900112895.1. Lineage (GTDB taxonomy): Bacteria > Bacillota > Negativicutes > Acidaminococcales > Acidaminococcaceae > Succiniclasticum > Succiniclasticum ruminis. The sequence continues at coordinate 196,904 of NZ_FONL01000001.1, forward strand.
CCCGGAACAGCAGGAAAATGGCCGCAACACAACAGGCGATTTCCATAATCTGTCTTTTCGAAAAAGAAGACATGACCCCCTGGATCGCGTAGATGTTAAAGTTACGGAAAAACACCGCCTGTACATGCATGGAAGTCTGCCAGAAGTAAACCACGTCCATCAGCATTGCTGCCGCGCACAACAAATACACGGCAAAATAGAAAACTTTGTTTTTCTTTGAAGGGTTATGGTGATACCATACGGCAGCCAGAATTACAGGAACGATATTGTTTATCAGTCCGGCCAGGATTCCCAGCGTTGTTAAAAAATAAGGATCCAGCGCCAGTTTTTGCTGCATATACCAGGCAAAGCCCAGATAGGAAACGCCCAATACTACAGCAGGGAAATAACGCTGCAGCCGGTCCGGGATCCGTTTCCGGCGCAAAAAAAGCAGGTACCCCACGACCAGTAACACCAGATCACGCAATAAAGCGTTGACCAGTGTCTGCAAATAATCACCTTCGGGAAACGGAATGATACCTGCAAAAAGCTGCCGGGCATGCTCTTCTTCCCAAAAGTAAATGGCGCCTGCAATTATGACGAACAGCAGCAGAACGCCAATACGTTTCCCCCTATGTTTCCAATCCATACGGATACCTGCCTGATATGATTTATACGCTCTATAAAAAACTGTCAGCTGAAATGTTTACACGATTATTCGTCAGGGGATGAACCGCAATGGCTCATCCATGATTTCAAGTTTCAACGGTGTAGACGCGACCACGTCCCCGTCCAGTTCTACCGGAAAGTCTTCCGGCAGATTGACGGATTCTATTTCCACTTTTTTCGCCCTGCGGCAGAGAACCTCTTTATCCAGATTCAGTCCTTCCAGCGCAATCAGCGACGCATATTTCAGGATATCGGCCCGCTTATTGCCCGGAAAAACCGCTGCGTACAGCCATGGTAACGTAAGGGCAGCGTCGGTAAAAAGATTATACCGTCCGGCATAATAGCGGCTTTTGCCTATAATCACGGAAGAACCGGTATGCCATTCCGTTTCATCATCAAAGCGCACCCGGAACGCATACCGCCAGTTGCTGAAGACCAGTTCCCGCCGGACCAGCTGGGTACTTTGCAAAACATAGGCAAATTTGTTCAGAAGACGTTTCTGCATAGCTCCCACATTGTCTACCACAAGGGAGTCAAAGCCTACGCTTGCCACTGTCAGGAACAGGTTCCCGTTGGCCCGGCCAGTATATAAAGGATATACCAAACCTTTCAAAGCACGACGCACCCAGCGTTCCGGTTCATTACGCAGGGACATCTCCTTGGCAATCAGGTTTACCGTTCCCGCAGGAAACACACTGATGTACGGGCGGTAATCCAGTTGCAGCATATCTTCCACAAAGGCACGGATGGTCCCATCGCCCCCGGCAATGATCACCCAGTCACATTTTTCCTCTGCCGCTTTCTTTGCCAGTTCCGGCATCTGCTCAAAAAACTGAACATCCAGCAGTTCTACTTCCGCGTCCAGTTCCTGCTTAAGCAGCTTATAAACTTCATTGATGCGGGACAACATACTGGCAAACAACTGCCGGCCGGAATACCGGTTATAAAGGATAAAGACTTTTTTAAATTGTCTTACGTCAATCTGATCCTCCGGTTGCACCGGCAGCCCTCCCCACTCTTTACGCTAAATTATTCAGTCCGCTTTGTAAAAAGCAGATAACCTGTTCTTCAGGTTCCTGTCTCCCCGCTGTACAATTATTCCAGCCATTTTTCGCAGGCATCCAGCACCTGCTTCACTGTCAGTTCCTTCATGCAACGCATATTGTATTTTGCATCACGGCAATGGTGTTTCATCCCTGCCGCGCAGCCCGGGCAGGGCGGCTGGGCCGTAACAACAGTGGCCAGCCTGGTATAAGGCCCATACAGTTCCGGATGACTGGGCCCGTACATAGCTACAACGGGAACACGTTGGCTGATCGCAACATGCATAGGCCCGCTGTCATTGGTAATAATCAGGCAGCAACGGCGCATGGCAGCGGCCAGCTGCCCAATCGAAAGCTGTCCCGTAGCCAGCACCGGCTTTGTCTTCATGTGTCCGACCGCTTCCTGCACCATGTCTTCATCCATGGTACCGCCAAAGAACACTGTTTTATATCCCCTGGCAGACAGCGTATCTGCCACTTCCGCAAACCGTTCCGGCGCCCAGCGTTTTGTTTCCACCGCGCTGCCAATATTAAATCCCACCAGTTTGTCAGTAGGGATTACGCTCTTTTCTTTCCAGAATGATTCTGCAAAGGCTCTGTTTTCATTTCCCGGAAAGATTTCCAATCCCCGGTGACTTAACTCTTTTACGCCAAGCTGTGTCAGAACGTCCAGATACATGTCTGCCGCATGCTTTTTCCGGTCCAGCGGCGTCAGTATATCAAACCAGGGTCTGAGAAGACTTTGGGTACAGCCTGTACGAGTTCCCACTTTGGTCATGGCGCAGATAAAAGAACAACGTATCGTCGGATGCAGATTGATCAGGATGTCGAAATTCATCTTTCCCAGATTATGCGCACAGCTCAGTAACGCCAGAATACTGTTATCCCTGCCATGTTTATCAATGGTGATTACTTCATCCAGACAGGGATTATGCAACACCACGTCCTTCAGCTTTTCATCCACCAGCATTGTGATATGTGAATCCGGCGCTGCCTGCCGCAGAGCCCGTATGAAAGGCGTGGTCAGGGTCAGATCGCCCAGGTGCATCAGAAATGTCACCAAAATCTTTTTATGGTTTAATTCCATGCCATTCACTTCACTTTCTTCCTGTATTCGTCAAACACCATTTCCGGTGTGATTGCTTTCATGCAGATCCAGTTATCGCAATGCTTTTTCAGGCAGCCGGCACAGGATACCGGCGCTTTGATAATTGTCGCTTCCGCGCTTCCGTAGGGGCCCGTGCGGTCAGGACGGGTTGGTCCGTACAGCGCGACCAACGGTTTTTTCATGGCCGCCGCAATAAACAACGGGCCGGTATCAACGCTGATATAGGCTGTACAATGCTGAAGCAGCGCACCCAGTTCCCGCAGCCCTGTCTTTCCTGTCAAATCTGTAACACCGGGAGATAATCCGGCAATCTGTGAACCTAAGGGTATATCTTCCGGGCCTCCTGCCAGTACTACCTGTTTCCCGTCACGAAGTATCATGCCTGCCAGTTTCGCAAAATGTTCCGGCGGCCACTTCTTGGTGTCCCAGCGGGCTCCGGGCACCAATACAACATAAGGATCTTTCAGGGCCTCAGTCTTTTCCTGCACAGCCTGCCATTCCTTCTGCAAGTCCGGCATGGGAAACTTAATTTCGTCTACTGTACAACCCAGATACCGGGCCACGTCTAAATATCGCTCAATCACATGGTCTCTGGCATGCTCTCCTGTAACAGCCCTGCTGATAAACCCGCTGCCTTCCCGCATTTCACAGTAGCCGATCCGGTTGTCACAACCGCTGATGGCTGCCAGCACAGCGCTTTTAAACAAGCCCTGCATATCGATGACCAGGTCAAACTGCTTACTGTGCAACAGGGAACGCATCTCCCGGAAACAGGACCACTTGTCCCAAAGGCCCATCTTGTTAAATTTTACTTTGTCAAAATACAGCACCTCGTCCACCATGGGCGGATCCGGCACAAAGGCGCCGAATTGCGGATGCACCAGCCAGGTCAGCCTTGCCCCGGGAAAACGTTCCCGCAATACCGCAACAAAGGGCAACGTATGCAATACGTCGCCCAGTGAACTCATTTTTATGATGAGGATATTATGATATTCCATGTTGTTCACAGTCATGCACAATGCTCTTTACAAATTCCAACAGACTGCCGCCTGTATACAGATATCCTTTCACTCCTGCAGCTTCCGCTGACTCTAAGTCACGGGAGCTGTCTCCAATCAGAAACGCATTCCCCGGCAGCACATTAAAATCGTTCAGCGCCTGCAATATCATACCCGGCTTCGGCTTGCGACAGTCACATTCAACATCATACTGCTTAACGGCAGCCCCCGGCAAATGGGGACAGTAATAAAAAGCCGCGATTTCACCGCCGGACTTCTTCATTTCCGCTTGCATCCATGCATGCAGTTTCCTGACAGTATCTTCAGTAAAGTAACCCCGCGCCACGCCGCTCTGATTGGTCACCACTGCCACCAGAATCCCCCGGCTTTTCATCCAGGCGATTGCTTCTCGGCTGCCGGGAATCCATTCCACGTCTTCTGCTTTATAAAGATATGCTTTATCAACGTTCAGGACACCGTCCCGGTCTAACAGACATAACTTTTTCACAGCCATATACTTATAAACTGTCCTGCCTTGTGTAATATCCGCCGGTCTTATCCAGCACCTGACAGTACTCTTCCACAGCTTCTTCAATACCGGTAAAGCCGCCGTCATATCCCACCGACAGCAATGCCGTTTCATCTGCCTGAGTGTAACTCTGGTATTTCCCTTTCAGCACTTCAGGGAAGGGGACATATTCCAGTTTATCCACAGGCGCGCCAAAATGCTTCAGTACGGCTTTGGCAACCGTATTAAAGGGATGCGCGTGTCCGGTCCCGCAATTGTAGATGCCCTTAAGTTCCGGATGGTCCCAGAAGAAGAAGTTCACTTTCACCACATCTTTTACATATACGAAATCACGGGTCTGTTCCCCGGGTCCGTAACCGTCGTACCCTTCAAACAGCTTTACCCTGCCTTCCTTCCTGAACTGGTTATACATCTGAAACGCCATGGAAGCCATCTTTCCCTTATGGTTTTCCTGAGGACCGTACACATTAAAATAGCGTAATCCCACCACCTGGCTTTCCAGTCCGTCCAGATAACGGCGGATATAATTGTCCATGAACAGCTTGGAAAAAGCATACACGTTCAGCGCTTCCTCACACTCCGGTTTTTCTGTGAAACCGTGCTTACCGCTGCCGTAGGTAGAAGCAGAGGAAGCATACATGAACTGGATCTTCCGGTCTGCAGCAAAATGGAACAGATTCTTCGTATATTCAAAATTGTTTTCCATCATGTACTTGCCGTTGTACTCCATGGTATCAGAGCAGGCGCCCTCATGGAAGATAACGTCAATTTTTTCATGGTCGAATGCTCCGTCAAGGACAGCCTCGCCGAAATCAATTTTATCCATGTAATCCATAACTTTCAGGCCCTGAATATTTTTAAACTTTACCATATTGGTCAGGTTATCCACCACGAGGATATCGTCCCTGCCCCGTTCATTCAGGCCTTTTACAATATTGCTGCCGATAAACCCGGCTCCTCCGGTCACAATAATCATAATTTTATCCGCCTTTCCGGGAACAACTCTGTCAGGATTTCTGAACTTCAAAACAGCGGTTTAAAGCTTCCCTTCCCGAACCAGACCGGCAATCTGATTTACCAGTCCCGTAGTGGAATATCCTTCCTCAAATTCAACAATCTCCACTTTTCCTGCATATTCACGTCCTGCCACCTGATCCGGACGATAGTCTCCACCCTTAACCAGGATATCGGGGCGAACCATTTTAATTAACCTGGCAGGTGTATCCTCATGAAAGATTACCACCGCGTCTACACAGGCAAGAGAAGCTAAAACACGCGCCCGGTCCAGTTCATTGACCAGCGGCCGGGGCTCACCCTTCAGACGGCGTACGGAATCATCAGAATTCAGACCCACAATCAGATGCTTGCCCAGCTTGGCCGCTTTTTCCAGATAAGATACATGGCCTACGTGTAAAATGTCAAAGCATCCATTGGTAAAGACAATTTTCTCTCCGCCTTTATGCCAGATTTGTGCAAGATCCGCAACTTCTTTCCAGGAAAGAGGCCGGAACCCGTATCCCAGTTTCCGTTCTTCATTCAGCAGATTCTGCAGCAGTTCGTCCCGGTGCACAGGATATGTGCCTACTTTGCCTACCACAATTCCGGCCGCGCGGTTCGCCATATATACAGCCTCCGGCAGTGCAAGACCCCCGGCAACAGCAGCAATCAGGACCGCCGCTGCTGTATCCCCGGCGCCGGAAACATCAAACACTTCCAGCGCGGAAGCAGGGCAGTGAATGACCGTCCGTTTCTCTCCTACCAGCGTCATGCCTTTTTCACTGCGGGTCACTACCACATTCCGGATGCGGTAGCGCTCCCTCGCCATCTGGGCAATTTGCAGGACAGGACCGTCCTCATTGGGAACTGTCTGGCCTGCCGCTTCGCACATTTCCTTCAGATTCGGCGTAATAAAAGTGCAACCTTCATATTTTTCCCAATGAGGTCCTTTGGGATCTACCAGCACCGGTATGCCGTGCGCGTCCGCCATACGGATTACCCACTGGCAGAATGAATCGGAGCAGACACCTTTGGCATAATCCGATATGGCAATGCCGTCCAGCCCTTTTTCTATCAAATCCAGCAGCCACTGTTTGATCCGGTCCGCCTCATCCGGATACAGATCGCCCACCTCTTCAAAGTCAAGACGCAGCATCTGCTGCCGGGATCCCAATATGCGCATCTTTGTGACGGTGGAACGGTGACGGGATTTCACCAGGCCGCTGAAATCTATTTTCTCTTTTGTAAACAGATCTTCCAAAATTTTACGGTTATCATCATCTCCTGTGACACCGCCCACATAAACACGGCAACCCAGGTTTGCCAGATTTGCTGCTACATTAGCCGCCCCGCCAAGCACCGAGTTAATCCTCTTCACACGGTTCACCGGCACCGGAGCCTCCGGGGATATCCGCTTTACTTCACCGTAAAAAAAACGGTCTACCATCACATCGCCGATGACTGCAATGCGCTGATCCTGTATTTTTTCCGCAACAAAAGTTGTACATTTCATGTCATTCATGATCCACCAGCTCACATAAAATATGTCCTAACAGGATATGCATCTCCTGCGCGCGGGCCGTCTCCCTGGCCGGAACCGCCAGACAGATATCCGCGACATCCGTCATTTTACCGCCGCCTTCTGCCGTCATACCGATACAGATAATACCCTTTGTCTTCGCTTCTTCCATGGCCAGCAAAACATTTTTGCTGTTTCCGGAAGTGGAAATGCCGATCAGCACATCCCCCCGTTCGCCTAAAGCCTGCACCTGACGGGCAAAGACAGTCTCATACCCATAGTCGTTGGCTACCGACGTAAGTATAGAAGTATCAACAGTCAAAGCGATTGCAGGAAGCCCCTTTCTCTCTTTTTGGAAACGGCCTACAAATTCTGCAGCCAGGTGCTGGCTGTCTGCTGCGCTGCCACCGTTGCCGCAGAACAAAACTTTATGTCCCCCTGACAGCGCTTTTGTAACGCATTCAGCACACATTTTCAGTTTTTGGGGCAAATCCGAAGCCTGTATCTTTTGCAATACTTCCAAATGATCCGCTAAACGCTGTTCAATAATCCGGTTCACAGACCCTCCATCTTCTCACGCTTCATAATTTGAAAAACAAATAACATTTTTGCATTACCAGTTCAGAAGCTCAAATTTAACCGTCCATTCATTCTTTCTGCTGTAATGCTTTCTCTGATACGAAACAGAAAGCACTTCGCAACAGAAACGATGATTCCACGAAACGGTAGTCGAATAATTTCCCTGGGTTGCCAGACTGCTGTCCTGCGTACCCCTGTCCATATTCCGGTGGTTAACGACCGTAAATGAATTATGCTTATCCGGTTTCCAGGAAACCCCTATACTCCAGTCTTTTGCATAATTTGGCTGCCCCTTGCTGAAAACTCTGCTGGTTTTGTGTTCATGATGATAGGTTGTCCAGATGTTCCATTTATCTGAGAAACGATACCCTACTGTTCCATGAAGAATATTCGTACTCAAATTGTTGCCGTATCGTCTGTTTACTCTGTTTACCCTTTTACTAAAGTTGCCATAACTCTCCCTGCCCCACCTGCGTCCTACCATCAGGTCCATGTACAGTTTCTTTCCGCCCAGCGGATAAAAACGGTCGTGGCGCAGATAAACCGCCTTATCCGTGTGCCAGCTTTCCCAGTCGCGGTGTGTATACTTCCATAATCCGTGCGTAATATATCCGTCAACTGACAAAGGCAATCCTTTCGCAATACGGTGCGGCTTCAGGTACAGCCCCCAGTCTATCTTTTTCCGGAGCCATATCCCCTCGTCTATCAGATCATTATCCGAATCATATATATAACCGCTGTTCACACGCACATAAAAATCCTTTTCATCATGACGGATGCCGTAAAACGGTTTGTATTTGGATTTCGAATAGTAAATCTGTTCCATATAAAAGGTTGTCGGATTTTTCAACAATGGATTGCCGATCGGCCGGCTGTACTCCAGGGAAGCATACCAGCCTCTTTCATCGTCCCAGCCTACGTGCGGGCTGATCTGACTCGCTTTCTTCTGGAGATCATTAATCCATACATCACGGGAATAAATATGTTTTCCCTTGACAAACACCTGCACTTTTCGTGCAATAATACGGTCGTTCGGAATGATGGTAATCGTTTTTGCCTTGACAGAAAGGCAAGGGGGATGTTTTACCGCCGGACACCGGGTAGTCATCCCGCCCTGATCTATAATCATCATCCCATTTTCGATTATTCCGTGAGGCGCCTCGTAATAATCAAATTTCCTGCTGCTGCCAGCTGACCTGGAAGCGCCTTTTATATGGAGAAGTTCTCCTGTTTCCTTATTGTAATTGTAATGAGCCCAACGGGAATATACTGTATTCGTCGGTTCCTGTACTGTCCCGCCTTCCAACAGCCATATATCCCCTGTTTTTTCATTGCCGACAGCTTTGGAAGAATACATCTTCGTAGCGCCCTGTTCAAGGGTAACGTTTCCCTCAATAATGAAGTCTCCGCTTTCACTGGAATACCGGGCGTCATTTCCTTTAATGATCAGAGGTAACTTTTGGGCACCCTTTTTATCTCCGTTCTTTTTGCCTTTTTTATAAGACGAAATCGGCTTACTTTCATTTCCGGCTAAAGATGCCATAGCTCCCGTCCTCTTAACTTTGCTGCCGGAAGCGGATAAACCGGGTTCCCCGGTGTTTTTTAACCCCGGGGACTCTAACTCCGTATTACGATTTTGCTGCAAATCATTCTTTACATTTCCCGGTTCAGAAAAAGATTTAATCTGCCTGCGCGCCTGATACTCATATCCCGGATACTCTTTATCCAGGGCGGGTTCAAAATTATCGTCTGTTTCTGATAATACTTCTTCAGCCTGCCGGTCTGCTTTTTCCAGCACAGCTTTCTTGGCAGCGTCAACCACGTCCGGTTCCGGTTCTTTTCTATTTTTTGCTTCATTTACCGTGGCAACATCCGGCTCATGGACAGCAGGTACTTCGCTCCCGGCAGCCTTTTGACCGGAAACATCTATTTTTGAAACAACCCTTTCTGTCAACTGTCCGGCAATCCGTGCAAAATCCTCACTGTCATCAGCAGATTCTGCTTTTGGTTGATCATTCACGATCGGACCATACGACTGTTCCAGCGGCGATTTATATTTATCGTAAGAATCATTTCCGTCAGACATCAGTTCATTGTCTGCATAGCCAGAAACTGAGAACATCATACTGGCAAGTAACACCGATGCCATTATCTGTTTTTTCATGGAATCCTCCACATGTCAATAAATATCCATTAGACATTATAACATAAAATTGCAAAAAAAAATACCAGCGTAACTTTTACGCTGGTATTTCACATCATATTTCTAAAAACAGGCAAAGTACAGGCAGTCAAAGAACCCTTTCCTGAACTATGCAGTTAAGAACAGACGGTTCATTCGCGCATCAGCCTTCAGATCCTGCGGCAGACGCCTCCTGATATACGATGCCGCTGATCTTCTGATCTTCCACAACCTGCACATAGGTAAGAGAACCCGCTTCAATTGTTTTGGATTTACCGGTAACAAAAGCGCCGCCAACAGCGCCAATCGGTCCTAATACAACCATGCCGCCAATGGAGGCTCCGGCGGCGCCAATAGCAGTTTTCGCTTCCTGCTGCGCCAACTTGCCAATATAAATGGGAACATGGCTTCCGTCAACTGCGAATACATGGCTGAATTTTACATCAATGCGGGCATCCCGGCCAAAGCTGCGGGGCTGTACTACCTTTGCAACTTCACCTACACCCTCAGCGCCCTTGGACAGTACCAGCACATCATTCACGTACAGATTATCCGCGACGCGGAATTTGACCGGGTCGCCAGGCTGGGCAGTCTTGCTGCTTAAGGGAGAGGTAAACTCAATTTTAACCAGGGAATCTTTCGGCAATACCACCGCTTCTACCGGAACCTTGCCGCCGGCATACGTAGTTTCCACCAGACGGTCCAGGCGCTGGTTCAGGGAACCGCCCTGAATCTGTCCGAACAGGGTATTTTCCAGCTCTTCAATCCGGGTTTTTGCCGGCCCGGCAGTCACCCTGGCATTCAGACGGCTGTCGGCGCCGTTCAGTTTCTGCAAAAAGCTTCCGTTTCCGCCGTTTGTACCGCAGATATATTCATAGGTGCTCTGGATGCGGTCCAGAATATTACGGCCGGAATCCGGTGCGCCGTAAATATCGTCTTCCAGGCTTTCCATACGTTCCATCATGGAACTGCTCTGATGGGTCCCGTACAGTGCGGTCTCAATGGCGTCCAGCTGTTCTGACGCAACCGGCGCAGGACCCTCCGCAAAGGCAAAAGAGGTCAGTCCCAGGCATAAAGCCAGACCGACGATCAAAGAAACTAATTTTTTCATTTGTCATCCCTCCGATAAAAATATGCTATAAACAACTATAGATAGAGTTATTATAGCTTTATTATAGCATATCTTGTAGAAAGTCAACAAAAAAAATCGTATTTTTTAACATTTTTTACAGAAAAGACAAAAAACCGCCTCATTTTAGACGGAGTCTGGCAAAATAAGGCGGTTTTTGTCTGCTGCAAAGGCGTAAAAACAACAAGGCCGATTAACTTCCGCTGTTGTCCAGAATCATAAAGGCTTCCACATGCAGTGATACGTCTGCCTCTATGGTAATATGGCAGGACAGTTCCCGGTTCCAGTCCTTTAACAGATGCTGCTGCAGGTACTCCGCTTCCAGCGGGTGTGTTACCACCAGTATCTCTTTCGCGCTCCCCTGTTTCTTCAACAGGCCACGGATCCGGCGTTTGATCTCCAGGGCAATGGCTTCTTTAGACTGCACCCGCCCGCTCCCACTGCACACCGGGCAATCGGAAAACAGCACCGCTTCCAGGTTCTGCCTTGATTTTTTCCGGGTGATTTCCACCAGATTCAATACCGTAATATCCTGTATCCGGGGCCGCATCTTGTCCCCGGCGAAAGATTCTTCCAATACGGCCAGTACCTCCTGACGGTTCTCTTCGCTGTGCATATCAATAAAATCAACTACAATGATACCGCCGATATCCCGCAGGCGCAGCTGGTGCGCAATCTCCCGGGCAGCCTGCCGGTTGATTTCCATAATGGTTTCTTCCAGATTGTTCTTTCCGCTGTAACTGCCACTGTTCACATCTATGACAGTCATGGCCTCGGTATGATCTATGACCAGGTAGCCGCCGCTGGAAAGCTCAACCCTCCGGTCCGCCAGAGAGGCCAGCGCATCTCCCAGGCCAAAACCGGAAAACACATCTTCACCGCTGTCCCACAGCTTAAGTTCTGTATCTTCTGCATCTTTCATCCCTGCCAGCAAGGCCTGTATCCGCTGGAAGGCTTCCGGATTATCCACCACGATTTCTTTTACATCCCTCGTAAAATAATCCCGAACCATGCGCACTGACAAATCCAGTTCCCTGTGCAGGAAAGCCGGAGCTTTTACCCGCTTTGCCCTGGCTTCCACAACATTCCATTCCGCAAGCAGATTGCTGATATCCGCTTCCAAAACTTCTGCCGTAACGCCTTCTGCCTCCGTACGCAGTACAATCCCCATGCCTGAAGGTCTTAATTTCTCCGCGAGCCTCCGCAGTCTGGTTCTTTCTTCTTCACCCGTTATCTTCCGGGAGATTCCGATATTATCTGAGAACGGGAATAACACGGCATAGTGCCCCGGAAACGTGATTTCCCGGCTGGCCGTCGGGCCCTTTGTTCCCCTGGGGTCCTTGGTAATCTGAATCATAACGGAAGCGCCCTCTGTCAGGTCCTGGGAATCGCCCAGATACAAAAATGCGTTCTGATCCAGCCCGATATCGATAAACGCGGCCTGTATTCCCCGCACAATATTGCTGACCCGGCCCAGAAAAATACTGCCTACCAAGTGGGCAGACATGGCCCGTTCAACCATAAACTCCTGCAATATTCCATTATTCACCAGTCCCATCCGGACTTCCTCCGGGGTACTGCTGATGATGATCTGCTGCGGCATTGGTCTCCCCTCCTTGTCTGTCTTTTCGTCTGATATAGCACGGAACCGTAACTTCCATTACACCGGCAACACAAATTTTCCGTCTGTGCCTTCCGGTTAATATTATCCCTGCTCAAATAACGTGTCCAACATGGGCCATTTATTTCCCATCTCATCCACCCGGTACAGATCCATCCGTTCAATATCCGCCTTTTCCACAGGCAGCTGCAAACCATACTGTTCATTCAGTGTATTGAGCAGATCCACTGCTTTCATGCTGCCGTCATGGGTGATGCGGCAATGGAAATGCAACTCTGTTTCCTTTTCCCGCTGTACCGCCGACAACTCGGATATATAAAACTTCACATCAATTCGCTTGACTTTTTCTTTGGCTTTGGGAGCCTGTTTTTCAAAAAACACGGTTTCAGCCCGGTTAAATGCCTCAACCGCCGGTGCAATATTGCCTGTCCAGGGAAGCGTCACCCTGTACTCCGCGCCCCCAGCCACACTCATGAGAGCAGGTGCACTGTTATCCACCGCGTCCACTGCCAACACCCGGATGCCCCGGGGCAGCGCTTTCTGCAACGCTTCTGCCGCTTCCAGCGGATGAACCGGTTCCGTCAGTTCCAGTTCCACAAATTCCGCATAGCTGACTACCCCCACGCCTAACGCAGACGCCAGAGAGTATTTCATATGAGGATTAAAACCCTGCGAATAGGCTGCCGGTAATTTGGCCCGCCGTATAGCCCGGCCAATGGTGCGTACGTACTCCAGGTGGGAAATGAAACGGATCTCTTTCTCCTTGGTAATTTGGAATCGCAGCTTCATTCCGCGTCACCTCCCTCTTTCGGCAGACCGGGCCGTTGGGTTGCGGTACTGTAGCTTTGATTATCCCCGCTGGCCATCTTTTCCGCCAGAGGCGCAAAGCCTTTTTCCTTTGATGCGTCGTAGGCCCTGCCGCTCCAGTCCATGACCGGGACGCCCAGCCGCTGACACACACCGCAGCCGTTGCAGCGGCCCTGCCGGCAGTCGGCTGTCAGCAATCCCTGCTTTGCTTTTTTATATTCACTGGCCAGGAATGCCCGGTTCACCGCAGGCTGCAGATGCTCCCAGGGGAATACTTCGTTCTCGCCCCGCGCCCGGTGATTATAAAAATCCGGATCCAGCCCGCAATCCTGCAGCGCCTGCTGCCAGCGTTCAAAATCAAACACATCCGCCCAGCCGTCAAAGCGCTGTCCGCGCTGCCAGGCCAGGTACAAAGCCTTGCCCAGACGGCGGTCACCGCGGGCAAAGATGCCTTCCATAATACTGGTCTTGCCGTCATGATACTGGAAGGTTAGATTTTTGATCCGTGTCGCCTCAATCAGGAGACCCTGTTTCCGGCGAATCTCCTCTAAGGTATCCTGGGGTGCCCACTGAAACGCCGTATACGGTTTCGGCACAAAAGAGGACGCGCTGATGGTTACCTGGCATCCCCCTTTGCCTGTAATCTCTTTAAATTTCCACTGTACTTTCTTCGCCAGCTGGGCAATGGCCAGCACATCTTCATCCGTCTCGCCGGGCAGGCCGATCATAAAATACAGTTTTACTTTTTTCCAACCATTGGCAAAAGCCGCGCTCACCGCGTGCAGCAGATCCTCTTCCGTAACGCCTTTGTTGATCACGTCACGCATACGCTGGCTGCCTGCCTCCGGCGCAAACGTCAGGCCGCTCTTCCGCACTGCCTGCACTTTTTTTGCCACGTCTACACTGAAGGCGTCAATACGCAGACTGGGCAAAGACACGCTGACCTTCCTGTCCTTAAAATCTGCAATCATGTTGTCCAAAAACGGTCCCAGACAGGAATAATCTGCCGTGCTTAACGATACCAGAGAGATTTCCTCGTAGCCCGTATTATCCACCTGTTTATGGGCAAGCTCCCGCAACACTTCCGGGCGGCGCTCCCGCACGGGACGGTATACCATCCCCGCATGGCAGAAACGGCAGCCACGGCTGCAGCCACGGAACATTTCCAACATGATCCGGTCATGAACTATTTCCCCAAACGGAACTACCGGTGCAGTAGGAAAATCTACTTCATTTAAATCTGCCACGACCCGTTTGGTCACAGTGACCGGCGCGTTCGGTGTATTGGGATTCACTGCCTGTATAGTATGATCTTCATTGTAAGTTACATCATAAAACGAAGGAACATAGACGCCGGGAATCCGAACTACCCGATGCAAGAATTCCTGCCTGCCTCCCGGTTTTCCTTCCCGTTTCCAGTTTCGGTAACAGGTCAGTACTTCCGGCAGCGCTTCTTCCCCTTCGCCCAAAATGGCAAAATCAATCACATCTGCCAGGGGTTCCGGATTGAAGACGCAAGGTCCTCCAACTACTACAAAAGGTTCCTCTTCTCCACGCTCCTCCGCAAGGACGGAAACACCGCCCAGGTCCAGCATGTTCAGGATATTGGTGTAACTCAGTTCATACTGAAGCGTAAAGCCAACCAGGTCGCATTCACAAAGAGCCTTTTTGGTTTCCAGCGTGGTAAGCACAATCCTGCGTTCCCGCATCAACTGCTCCATGTCGATCCAGGGAGCGTAAGCCCGTTCCGCCGCAATGCCCTCCATTTTATTGACCAGATGATATAAAATTTTAAAGCCCAGATAACTCATGCCCACTTCATACACATCCGGGAACGCCAGAGCAATCCGTACATCAGCTTCTTCCTTAAAAATACTGCCAAACTCCCCGCCGGTATACCGGGCCGGCTTCTTTACCGCCGCCAGCATGTCAATGGACAGTTCCTTGTTCATGTGAGAGCCTCCAAATCATCCACTAAAACTGCAACCGTGTGTGCCGTACATTAATATTCAATAATACCCCCGCCAACAGCATATTGGTTGTCAGGGAGCTGACCCCGTAGCTGAGAAACGGAAGCGGTACGCCCGTCACCGGCATGATGCCGATGGTCATACCCACGTTTACCAGCACGTGGAACAGATACATGCCCGTAATGCCTGTGGCCAGCAAGGTGCCAAAACGGTCCTCCGCGTTCAGCGCAATCGTCATGCCCCGCCAGATTAATATCATATACAACAGTAAAATAATGATGGACCCGATAAAACCAAACTCTTCCCCGGCTACCGCAAAGATAAAATCCGTATGGTTCTCCGGCAAAAAGTCCAGCTGGCTCTGGGTTCCCTGCATCCAGCCTTTGCCCCACAGCATGCCGCTGCCGATGGCAATCTTAGACTGGATTACATGGTATCCTGCCCCGAAAGGATCCAGTTCCGGATCCAGAAAAACACGGATGCGATTTCTCTGGTATTCATGTAAAAACTGCCATAACACCGGGGCCGCACAGGCAAACACCCCGGCCAGGACAGCAATCCATCTGATTTTAAAGCCGCACACCCAGAACATAGAGAAGGCGATAGCCGCAAAGACCAGGGCCGTTCCCAGATCCGGCTGCCGCAGCACCAGTACAAAGGGGACCAGCATAAACAGACAGGCCGGCAAATAATCCCTCCACTGTTCCAAATATTCACTTCGCTCATCCAGAAACGCGGCCAGGCAAACGATCATAAACGCTTTGGAAAATTCGCTGGGCTGAAAGGTCACCGGACCGATCTGGATCCAGCGCTGCGCCCCCAGGCTGGCATGGCCGAAAAACATGACTCCCAGCAGCAACAATACCATAAAGCCGTATAAAGGCAGGGCAATCCGCTTTAACGAATGGTAGTCAAGGGAAATAATCCCGATGGCCAGAAGGACGTCCACCAATAGAAATATCCCCTGCCGCTGTACAAAGCGGTTGTGCCCCGCCACCAGCGCATCCCCGTGGGTAGCGCTGGCAATCAGTACCATGCCGGTAACGCTTAGCAGCAGAATGGTCCATATTAAAATCCAGTCCAGATTGCGTAAATACCGGCGCAATGTATTATTTCCTCTCTGCTTTCAACTTTCCTGTAAGATAATCTTCCAGCACTTCATATACGACAGGCCCGGAAGCCGTAGCCCCGTAGGTTCCCTGTTCCACGATACAGGCAATGACCAGGTCCGGTTTCTCCGCCGGGGCATAGGCGATAAACCAGCCGTGGTCCTGTCCGTGAGGATTCTCCGCAGTCCCCGTTTTGCCTGCCACAGGAACCGGCAACCCGGCAAACCAGGCACCGGTACCTCCCGGCTGGGTCACACCCTTCAATCCTTTCTGAATCAGCTGAACGGTCCGGGGTTCCATTTCCAGCCTGCGGCTTTGAGGCCGCTTCGGTGTTTCATATACGCTGCCGTCTGCATTGACTATCTTCTCCACCAGATAGGGCGGATGAATCACGCCGTCTGCTGCCACCGCAGCCAGCATCTGGCAAATCTGGATAGGCGTTACCAGGGTCAGGCCCTGCCCAATGGCCGCATTAAAAGTATCACCTAACGTCCAGTCTTCGTTAAACACTTTTTTCTTAGCCGCCGGTCCGGCGATCAGCCCGGATGACTCACCGGCCAGTTCAATACCGGTAGGCCTGCCAAATCCATATTGCGCTGCATAGGCGTTCAGGTTTTCAATGCCGGCCCTGCGCCCCATTTCATAAAAATATACATTATCAGACATGGCGAAGGCCGTCTGGAAATTAATCCAGCCCAGGGCTTCCCCGCCGGCATTGCCCATGTCTGCCAGCCAATGTTTTCCTGAGTCAAAAATCAACTCTTCCGGCGTCACTTTATGTTTGTCCAGCGCTGCCGAACCTGTCACCACCTTAAAGGTGGAACCGGCCGGATATTCGCCGTTAATGACTTTATTCGTCAGCGGGTGGAACACATTTTCATTAATCAGTTTCCAGTGGGCTGTAGATATGCCGCCCACAAACCAGTTGGGATCATATCCCGGACGGGAGACCAGCGCGCGCACCGCGCCGGTATTTGGATCCATGGCCACTGCAGCCGCCCCGTAGGCATTGGGCGCGATTCCGCTGCTGCGCAAGGCGGCCATCTGTTTATCCAGTACCCGTTCCAGATCCTGCTGCAACGCAAAATCCAGCGTCAGCACCAGGCCTTTCCCGGAAACAGGAGCCTGTCCTGCCAGTTCGCGCACTACCCGGCCCCTTACATCTACTTCCTCCGTCCTGCGCCCGGTCTGTCCCCGCAGCACCGCATCATAGACAAACTCCAGGCCTTCCTTCCCCACAATACTGCCGGGGGAAAGACCTTTATATTTACCCTGCTTTATCTGCTCTTCCGAAACTTCACCAACATAGCCCAAAACATGAGCCGCCGACGTACCGTACAGATAATGCCGCATAGGCTGTAAGTTCAGCGAAATACCCGGCAGATCCTTCAGATGCTCCTCCAATGATGTGATTTCCTGAGGCGTCAGTTCGCTCTTCACCGTGATCTGCTCATAAGTGCCCGCCGCCCGGTCTGCCTTTTTCCGGATCATCTCCGGCTGCATTGCCAACAGGCGGGCCAGCAGATCCACTTCCGCATCCGAAAAGGAATTCCCTGCCTGCAGGCTGAGTACGTACCCCGGCGAGCTGTCTGCCAGTACCTTGCCGTGCACATCCATAATCCGGCCCCGGGGCGCCATAATCACCGCACTGCGCATACGGTTGCCGTCAGCCTGCTTCCCATAATACAGTCCTTTATAAAGTTGCAGCCAGGCCAGCCTGCCGCTTAAGACCACAAAAACAGCCAGCGCCACCGCAAGCATCTTTTTTAACCGATCCCCACTGGTATGGTTCAGCAACGCAATAACCCTTTCAAAATCACACCGGTTCCGCCCCGTTACTTCCCGCGCCGGAATCCCGGTCAGTTACCTGTATATTCTTTATTATTTTAAGGAAACGCTGATTAATATGTCACGTCGTCCTCGGTCGTCCACCGGTACAAGGCCAGCAGGATTCGTGTGACAGGCAGTACCAGCAGCATATTTCCCAGGCAATACAGCAGCGAATCCTGCAGATACAGGAAAAGCGCCGCTTTCCCAAAGCCTGAAAGCCAGAATACCGGCACAGCATATAAGGAGCGAAGCAGCAGACTGATAAAACCGATGATCAGAACATGGTAACCATAGTTGTTCTTGAAGATCATTTCCTTGATGCTTCCGGTACCATACCCCACCAGTCCGCGCGTCAGCATATAAAAGCCAAACACCGCGGGAGAAGAAATATCCTGCAGCAGGCCAAAGGCAAGACCGCAGACAAGACCGGCCTGGGCACCCCAAAACAATCCCACACTATAAATAAAAAGCAAGGGCAAGTCGAAAAACAGATTGCCCCCAAAACATCCCAAAGAAGTCGTCTGCAACACCAGAACAACAAACGCTGCGGCAATCCATGACCACATCTTCATGGTTTGGCCTCCCCGGCTTCTTCCGCTATTTCTTTTTCGATACGACGTTTTACATCTTCCTGTAAAATAACAAACACCCTGTCCGGACGGCTGAGGTCGGCTGCCGGCTCGATTTGCACCAGCTTCTGCAGACCTGTAACATCGGCTTCTACACCTCTCACCGTACCAACAAACAAGCCTGCCGGATATTTACCGCCAATGCCGCTGGTCACCAGCATATCGCCGGTTTGCACGTCATCATCGCGGCCAAAATATTCCCCCTGTAGCAGGGAGCGGTTCGGTCCCTGACCTGTCAGTACGCCTACGGCGCGGGATTCTTTTCGCAACACCCTGATCCCGACGCGGGACCGGTTTGCGGAAATCAGCATAAAACGGCTGTAGTGACGGTAAACCTGATCCACCACGCCGGCCATTCCTTCACTGGTAGTGACCACCATGCCGGCGAGCACCCCGTCAGCGTTGCCTTTATCTAAAAAGAAATATTCATGCAGGTCGCCCAGGCTCATGCCAATCACACGGGCCGGCAGCAGCGTCAGTTCATCCCTCTGCCTCCTGTAACCTGCCATCGCCAGCAATTCTGTGTTTTCAGCCTCCAGCTGTTTCAAACGGTATTCCGTACTGCGAAGATTATCCAGTTCCTTTTTCAACCGGCTGTTCTCTTCCTGTAATGTAGCATTCAGACGCCGGTTTTCACGGAACGAAACCACCGCGTCATTGATCTGGCGAACCGCCGCATTAACAGGCAGCAACACGGTATTCACAACCGCATTCACTAACGGGAAGCGCCACCGCTGATGTACAGCCAGTACCATGCAGGCGCACATCCCCAGCACGGCCAGCACCGTCACAAACTGCTGCTTTTTCATAATAAACCATCCGGGGCCCTATCACTTACAGCTTGCTGCTGGAAGCCATAAAGCCTTTCTTATAAGTGTCAATATTTTCCACGCAGATACCGGTTCCCAACACCACGCAGGCCAACGCTTCGTCACTGACGTATACCGGCATGCCGGTCTCCTTGCTGATCAGTTTGTCAAGATTCCGCAGCAAAGAAGAACCGCCTGTCATGATTATGCCATGGTCGATGATATCCGAAGCCAGTTCCGGCGGCGTCCTTTCCAGCGTATTGCGCACTGCGTCCACGATGCTCGCTACCGGTTCCGCAATACCCGTGCAGACCTGGTTAGCATTGATTGTCAGATTCTTGGGCAGACCGCTGACCAGGTCGCGGCCACGGATCTCCATGGTATCCGGATTGTCAACAAACATAGCCGTGCCTAACGTGATCTTAATCTGTTCCGCCGTACGCTCGCCGATCAACAGGCTGAAAGTCTTGCGGATATAGCGGGAAATCGCATCATCAATGGCGTCCCCGCCGGTACGGATAGATCGGGACACCACGATGCCGCCCAGAGAAATGACCGCCACCTCGCAGGTGCCGCCGCCAATATCGACAACCATGCTTCCGGTAGCCTCCTGCACCGGAAGACCGGCTCCTATAGCAGCTGCCATGGGTTCCTCAATCAGATAGGCTTCCCGGGCTCCCGCCTGAATTGCCGCATCCACAACAGCGCGTTTTTCCACTTCCGTCACGCCGCTGGGAACACCGACAACGATACGGGGCCGTACCAGGGAATGATATCCGATGGCTTTATGGATAAAATATTTCAGCATGGACTGGGTAATGTCAAAATCCGCGATGACCCCGTCCTTCATGGGACGGATGGCAATGATGTTGCCCGGCGTGCGTCCGATCATCTGCTTGGCCTCCGCGCCGATTTCCAGCACTTCGTTAGTTTCGCTGTCCACGGCCACTACCGAAGGCTCACGGATAATGATCCCTCTTCCTTTGCAATGCACCAGCGTATTAGCGGTGCCGAGATCGATTCCCAAATCGTGGGAAAATCTGCCGAATATGCTAAACATACTGCTTTCACCCCATATAATCTTTCAAAAGCCGTACAGTCCCCGCCTTTGCGGAAAACTGCCCGGAAACCATTGTAATTTCAATATTTCAACAGGCCAGACTACAGATCGCCATGTTCCTTGAAGCTGTAATACCGCCCGTCACCGATGACCAGATGATCCAGCAGCGGGATTCCCAAAACGCTTCCCGCTTCTTCCAGCGCACGGGTCAGCTTGCGATCCTCCGTGCTGGGATACGGATCCCCCGACGGGTGGTTATGGGCCACCAGGATGCAGGCCGCGTGCGCTGTCACAGCAGGCGCGAACACCTCCCTGGGATGCACCACGGCGCTGGTCAGGGACCCCTCCGCAATCTGTTCGGTTTTTATAATCCGGTTCTTTGTATTTAACAGCAGGACGATAAACTTTTCATGAGTCTCATTTCGCAGTCTGCCCATCAGATATTGCGCTCCGTCGCCCGGCGAGGCGATATGTTCGGAGTCAATGGCTGATGCGCAGGCTATCCGCCTTCCCAGTTCCATCGCAGCTAAAATACGGGCAGCTCTGGCATTGCCAAGGCCTTTGATGTGCCTGAATTCCTGCACCCTGTGCCAGCGGGCCACCTGCCGGTATAACCCTTCGTTCCGGGTCATCTCTTCGGCAATACGCAGGGCGGAATGCTCTTTCGTGCCGCTGCCGATCAGGATCGCCAGCAATTCCGCATTGGACAGGGCTTCAGCCCCTTTATTGCACAGCCGTTCCCGTGGCCGGTCCTCTTCGCTCATCTCTTTAATTTTAAAATCTGACAAACTATCATCTCCTTTACTTCTTTAAGAATTAGTTTTTAAAGCACCTGTACAGGAAACGCTCGCACAGCGTTCACCTAACGCTCCGTTTGTTCAAACGTTTCCCGCACAGATAATTCTTACCTGCCACTATACAAAAATGACTTGGGCTTTTCAGCCAGTTCTTCGACTTCCTCTTCTGTGTTGATCAGGTACTCTGCCGGTTCAATTTCTGCCACGGTCAGCTGTTCTTTTGCGCTAATGGCATCCCGGCGGAATATCTTAATGTAATTGTAAGCAATATACATCCAGACCACTATGCTGCCGCCCACAAAGGGCCAGAACCAGAAATCCATCTTAAAATAGCCGGCCAAAGCATAACCGAAGATACCGCCGGCCGCCAGGCATAAAATGGGCAGCATGATCTGGAACCATTTTGCCTTGCGTGCATCGACCTTGCGGTATTCTATAATCACATTATCTCCCGGATGGGCGCTGATGGGATTCCAGCAGTCGATGTAAGCCCGCAGCCCCCGCTCGGTAGTTTCTTTAAAATTGACACGGACCTTGGCGCGTTCGCCATGGGTCTCCGTTACCGTTCCTTTAATCACTTGCAAACTCCTTCTCCAACTGTTACAAAAAACGTTCTGCTATGAAGAACATCCTCTGTCTGCAAACAGAACTTCCTGTTCATAAAGTCTTACGCGTAGGGATAAAAACAAATGTACCCAATCGCAAGGGCAAAGATCAGTCCATACATGGCGAGGGCCACCAGCAGCCCCTGCCAAGTCCGGGGATACCCGAAGTTCATGTACTCACCAAAAATACCACGACGGTTCAACAGCGTGTAATTGGTACGGCGCTTAAACCACAATGCTTTCCGTTCACTCCCAACAAGCCGCGCAGTAATAAAGATAATGAAAAAAGACAGAAAAAAGACGGTAAACAGACGGCCGGTCACAGCAGCCGGCGGTACAGTAGAAATATCTATCATACGACCACTCCTAAAACTCCAGGTACTTGTCCGGCATCAGACGCACCAGTTCTTTTAAAAACTCATCACTGCAACAGAAGATGACTGCTGCCAGCCCCTTGCCTTCCTTAAATGCCAGGATGCGGGTAGGATTGACGTCCGCCATATTATAGCGGTGAATATAATGTTTAATGCGGGTACGGCGGAAAAAATCGTGCCGGTAATGCTGGGCAAAGCTTTCCGTTTTGCTCAGGTCAACTTTGTAACTGCCCTGCTTCCATAATCCGATGGTCACGATTTCCAGCTCGTTCTGGCGCAGAATCACTTCGTACCGGTAATATACCTTCCAGATCCAAAGCCCCAGCCAGAGAAAATTAAGCCCCATTCCCACGGGGCTGACTATGCCGGTACTGTTAAAGCGGAATCCCTCATAGGCCCAGCTGCAGCAGATTGCCAGCAGCGCCATGTAGGCCAGTCCCATCTTGCCGCTGCCCCGGGTAGTAGTTTCCCGGCAAATTTCCTTATTCTTCAAAAAACTCCCTCCAATACGCTTGAACGTTTCAGCGAGACACACTGATCGACAGCAAAAGCGGGTACACCAGGCTGCCCGTTTACGCTGACAGCAAACACGAACCCACTTTAAAATTTTGCCATATCATTATAACAGAAAAAGGAATAAAAAGATAGAGGAAGAAGTGCAATTCGTCTTTATTTTTCAGCTATTTTTCAAATTGTGTTTCAGTCTGCAAAAAGTTTGGAAAAATTCTTTTCGCAAAAAGAAAAGAGGCTGCGACAAACGTCGCAGCCTCTTAAATGGTAAACCGTGATCAACTCACAAGCGTGCCTCAATCAACAAAATCTGTAAGTCTCAATCAGCACAATGCATCCGGATCAATTAGAAGGTTACAGCCAGCTGGCTCCACAGGGTCTTAGCTTTCATATTGCTGTCTTCTTTGCCCTTAATGTCAAAGTACTCTACCGTAGCAATCATGTTCTTGCCAACGGTTACATCGCCTGCTACGCTCCAGCCTTTAAAGCCCTGATTTACAAAATCCATCGCGTTGCCGTCCATGGTATGGGCAATAAAGGTGCCTGCACCCTGATCATAATATTTAGCGGTCAGACCCCAGGTACCGGGTTTTGCAGCCTCAGCTCCGCCATAGGTTGCGGTAATAACAAATCCGTCATCATCGGCCTTTTTGCCATTGTATACCGGATCTACATCGGATTTCAGGTAAATAGCGCCCAAGGTAGCCTTGCCGAAGTTATAACCGGCCTGTACGCTCCATACACCATTGTCATCAAAACCTGCTACATCAGCTCCGTTAATATCTTTCGCATCTTCGAATTTATCATACGCGACGTTCAGCGAGAATTTGCCTGCATCATAGCCAAGGTTTGCGCCCCAGAACTTATTGTACCAAGCGCCAGGCCCACCATTATATTTCAAAATATAGTTAGCAGGTTTTTCGCCATCATCAATCGGATCTGCCGGTTTGCCATAGTATGCGCCAAATTTTACTTTGTTGCCATAGGCAATCTTGACACCGTCCATACGGGTATCGTACAGGTTGGCATCGCCCAGCTGGAAGTCGTGACGGCCGGCTCTTACCTGCAGTCCGCCCAGGCGGCCATCCACATAAGCGCGCTGGAAATCAGTGCGTTCGTCACCAATATTATTGGTTAAATCCTGATAATTCTGCAACATTCCAACATAAGTCCAGTTGTCATTTACCTGGCCGTTGAACCAGATACGGGAACGCAGGCCGGTTCTGTGACCGTTTTCGCTATAACCTTCTCTTTTGTCATGCGCATAATGATAACGGAACTGACCGGTGATCTTTACATTGTCAGCTTTCTTTTCCAGAGCTGCTACGCGAACGCCCAGCGCATCCAGTTCATCAGCAAATTCAGCAGCCAGTTTGTCTACGTTGGCGCCTTT
>NZ_FONL01000001.1:221233-430887 GCF_900112895.1 Succiniclasticum ruminis DSM 9236
GCCCAGTGGCCAGCCGGAACGTCGCTGAACGGGTTGGCAGCATAAGCAGAAGCGGTTACGCCCAGTGCCATAGCCATTGCCAGTACTAAAGATTTCTTCATTTTGTTTTCCTCCTTCTCAGAAAAACCTTTAATTTATTATAAGGTGCTTCCGGAGGAAAAGAATTTATCCGCGCCCGCTCGAGTGACCGTGTTTCCTCTGCTTTGCAGATAAATCACTTCTCCTGTTCGCACCATATAATCCATTGTTAATACACTTCGGACATCAAAATGTAAATTACTTTGTTTATTATAACAAATCAACTTAGATTTTGTAAAGTATCAATTCAAAAAACTTTACATGAACTAGCAACATTTTCATAACAAATAACCGGGGCTTTTTATGCCCCGGTTATAAAATATCACTGCTTACAATTCTGCTAAAGCCTGTCATTTTTTATTTTAACTTAAGTGTACGGTTAATATACCGTTTCAGTTCGGAAGCAAACACCATTTGCTGCCAGTCATTTTTCAAGGTTAAAACTTCTTCAATTTCATCCCTGTAATACAGTTTCTTATGATAGTATTTGCCTGTCAGCCTGTTATAAGAAGCATATTCGCCTTTCATAAAGATCTCCAGGCTGGGTTCACGGCGGAAGTTAATGGGTTTTTCCTTTATCTCGTCCAGCCGCATGGCCACAACAATTTCCGAATCGGTTTTTTCGCAAAGATCTTTCAAGGTTGCCTGGTCATACGATTTTAAGCCTTCTTCCGGAATTACGGCAGCTACTTTCTCATCGTCCAGCAGTTCATACTCGGGATACTTGAACTTATCAACCATAATATCCCAATAATAGCCGTTAAAATCACCGGCCCGTTCCACCAGTTCATCGTTAACCTGAATGGGCACAACCGCGACACGCGAGGCTTCCGCTGTTCCTGTATAGGCGACGTTCATAAAAAAGACAGCCAGTGTGACAAATATAATAGCAAATAATTTCTTCATTCCTTTTCCTCCTGAAAATAAGACTGTAGACCATCTGAATAACTACTGATTATGATATCACACTTTATCTAATTGTGCCAGTGTCAATTGTGAACTTTTGCAGAATTTGAAACCAGATATTGCCTCATGAAAAAGCGGGACTGCTTACACAGCCCCGCCTGTCTTTAAAACGTATTATTATATTCACAAACTGTTCAAGCCCAAACCGATATTACACAGATCCGTAATCGTATATACCGTTTGAAAGCTCACTTATCTGAAACCATCAGCAAATCAGAAGCGCAGCTGGATTTCATTCCACAGAGTCTGATGCTTGTCGTCATTCTGGCGGCCCTTCAGGTCATACCACTGAATGCTGTACATCATGTTCTTTGCTAAGGTGTACGACGCATTCAGGCTGTATCCCTTATAGCCCTGAGTAAACATGGCATCCATGCCGCCACCATTCATAGTATGCGCCACAGCAGAGCCTGCGGGTGCATAATAGTATTTTGCCTGTAACCCAATAGAACCAGGTTTGTTGAATTTCGCACCGGCAATATCAGCTGTTACAACAAAACCGTCCTTTTTGGCGCCATCCGCAATATATCCTTTATTATCGCTGTCGGTATGCAGATAAACTACGCCCAGACCGAATTTATCTGCCAGTCTGCCATACAGGTTGACGTTAAAGATGTCCAGATCGTCGCCAGTTGCTGCCTTAAACCGGTCATAGCCTGCGTCAAGCTTAACCTTTTTACCGAGGTTTACGCCAAGATTGGCACCATAGGCTTCATCCATTTCGGGATTCCAGCCCCATGTCTGTGCTTCGGTCGGTTTACC
This sequence comes from Succiniclasticum ruminis DSM 9236, assembly GCF_900112895.1. Classification (GTDB taxonomy): domain Bacteria; phylum Bacillota; class Negativicutes; order Acidaminococcales; family Acidaminococcaceae; genus Succiniclasticum; species Succiniclasticum ruminis. The sequence continues at coordinate 223,040 of NZ_FONL01000001.1, forward strand.
ATAATAAGCGCCAATTCTGAATTTTTTGCCGTAGTCTAAGAAGATGCCGTCGAACTTATCATCATAGATGTTACCGTCGCCTAAATATGCCCAGGTGCGGCCAGCCCGTACGTTCATACCACCCAGCCGGCCATTGACATATGCATACGTCATTAATGTTTCTTCTTCTCCGGTGTTAGACATCGCCGGTTTGCCAGTCCGATGGAAGAACTGGTTATTTTCCAGACGGGCTACATAATTCCAGTTGTCATTAACCTTGCCATTGAAAATCAGACGGGTACGCAAACGGTTGCGGGAGGCTTTGTCATCCCCGTTTTTATTGCTTTGATAACTCCAGCGGACCTGGCCGGTAATCTTTACGTTATCAGCTTTCTTTTCCAGAGCTGCCACGCGAACGCCCAGGGCATCCAGTTCATCAGCAAATTCAGCAGCCAGTTTGTCTACGTTGGCGCCTTTTGCCATTGCTTTCGCAACGATCTGGGCCATTTCATAACGGGTCATCAGGCGGTCGCCACGGAAAGTGTCGTCACCATAGCCTTCGATTACGCCGGCAGCTGCCAGTTTGGAGATGCTGTCATAAGCCCAGTGGCCAGCCGGAACGTCGCTGAACGGGTTGGCAGCATAAGCAGAAGCGGTTACGCCCAGTGCCATAGCCATTGCCAGTACTAAAGATTTTTTCATTGCGTTTTCCTCCTTTTAGAAAAACATATTGTATTTATTACAAAACGTTTTTCTGTTCCGGAAGCCTTGCGTTTCCTGCGCGAGTGACCTTGTTTCCTCTGCATCCCGCAATTAATCCTTTACAGAATCACGTCTGCAATCATAAGGAAAATTAATACATATATGAAAGTTATTAGTAATTAATTTTATTAGCAATAATATCACGATTTATTTTTTTTGTCAAGAAAAAACGACATACAAAAAACGGAGCCGCCGAAGCGACTCCGCCTTTCTTTTTTGAAATATTAAATTCTGATTCGACAAGCGTCAAATTAGAAGGTGAACATCAAGTGAGCGCCTAATGTTCTGTTCTTGTCTTTCGAAACTTTGCCCTTCCAATCATAGTAAGCAACGGTGCCGACAATGTTCTTGGCAAAAGCATAGGATGCTTTTACTTCATAGCCCTTCCAGCCTTCGCGGGCAAGAGTCTTGTATACGTAGTCAGCGCCAACAGTCATCGGGGAGCAATCATCGGTGTAGGACATCGGAATCATGCCGCCTACATCCATGTATCTTGCTGCGAGGCCCCAGCTGCCCGGTTTGTTGGCTTTAGCGCCTGCAAAGCCCAGGTCAACTACATAACCGTTCTTGGAGTCGCCGTCCTGAACCTTTTCACTGGTGTGCAGATAACGGAACCCTAAGTTAAAGTCTTTACCCAGACCGGCTTTCAGACCTACGTTGAAAATCTTGTTGTCGTCAACTACCGGAACAATGGCATCCCAGCCATGACCCTCAGTTGCATCCTTAAATACATCATAACCCACATCCAGGCCAACTTTGCCAAACTTGGTCGCTAAGCCTACGCCGTACATTTCATCATACGGAGTGGTCCAGGCTGCATCGTTTGTGGAAGAAGACGGTTTGCCATAGTAAGCATAAATATTAGCTTTGCCAGCACCGTAACCGAGTTTCACGCCGTCCATACGGGCATCATATACAACACCGTCGCCTAATTTGTTCTGGAAACGGCCGGCAGTAACTTTCATGCCGCCGATACGGCCATCAACCCAGGCGCGCTGGAAGCTGGTGTTTTCATCACCAATTCCATTGGTGAAATCCTGTACGTTCTGTACCATAGCAGTGTATTTCCAGCTGTCGTTTACCTGGCCGGCAAACCACAGACGGGAACGCAGGTCATGTTTGCGTTTCTTATCGCCGGCATCTCTCTTGTTGGTGGCATAGTAACGATAACGAACCTGGCCGGTGATCTTTACGTTGTCAGCTTTCTTTTCCAGAGCTGCTACGCGAACGCCCAGGGCATCCAGTTCATCAGCAAATTCAGCAGCCAGTTTGTCTACGTTGGCGCCTTTTGCCATTGCTTTCGCAACGATCTGGGCCATTTCATAACGGGTCATCAGGCGGTCGCCGCGGAAGGTGTCGTCGCCATAGCCTTCGATTACGCCGGCAGCTGCCAGTTTGGAGATGCTGTCATAAGCCCAGTGGCCAGCCGGAACGTCGCTGAACGGGTTGGCAGCATAAGCAGAAGCGGTTACGCCCAGTGCCATAGCCATTGCCAGTACTAAAGATTTTTTCATAGTGTTTTCCTCCTTCTTAGAAAAACAAATTTGTATTTATTACAAAACGTTTTTCCAGTCGGATTCTCCGCACGCTTCCTGCGCGAGTGACCTTGTTTCCTCTGCATCACATGCAGGATATCTTTCCGGAACCACGTCTGTAACCGATAACAGACAGACTATGAAATCCTCATAATCCAAATAGAATGTACCACTTTGTTGAAATTTTGTCAAGTTTTTTATAAAAATTTTTTAGCCATTCTCAATAACGGGTTGTTTTGTTCAGTCAAGTCAAATCCCGATTTATCTCTTCAGTTTTCCTTTTTCACATTTTGGACATTCTGTTTGCGCCCACGCCAGTCGTGCATTTAACAAAAAACGGAGCCGCCTGAGCGGCTCCGCCTTTGTTTAGGGATTATTTTACCGGGTTACGGTTTATTGAACTGTACCGGTGATTGCCTGTGCAGTTATTTATGCCTTCAACAGCAGCTTAGAACGTAATGTTGAATTCAGACCAGATAACTTTGGCATCATCTTCAGCTTTCAGCGCCTCTGTATCATAGTAAGTTACGCTGGCAATCATATTCTTTGCCACCGTTACTTCAGCGCCGACAGACCAGCCTTTGAAGCCGCTGTCAAAGTCGGTTTCGCCATCAATGGTGTGAATCAGGTAGGTGCCTCTGCCCTGATGGTAGTAATTAGCGTTCAAGCCCCAGCTGCCGGGTTCGGAAGCCTCTGCTCCTTTATAGCCTAAGCCGAACACATAACCGTCTTTCTTGGTTTCCGAGCCTCTGTATTTATCGCGGTCGGAACGCAGGTACATAGCATCGAATGCCAGGTCTTTTGCCAGATTGAAATTAGCGCCTACATACCAGATGCCAACATTGTCTTTGCCGTCATAGTCAGCCTCTCCGTCGTCTCCCAATTTGGCTTTTAAATAGCCGGCTTTGGCATTTACAAAGCTGTCTTCAATGTTGCTGCCGATTTCCGCATTCCAGAAACTCTTTGAAACCGAATTGGTAGGAGCATCTTCATTTAAGTCAGTCAGTTTACCGTAGGCACCGCTTACATACCATTTATTGCCATAAGACAGTTTGATTGCGTCATGCTCGCCATCATAGATAGCGCCGTCAGCAAACACATCATCGTCGCGGCCGGCAATTACATTTAACCCGCCCAGACGGCCTTCCAGTTTGGCAATGTTGAACTCGGTTTTTTCATCGCCTGTATTAGACACAGTGTCATCGCCAGAATCATGGAACCACTGCTGGTTCTGGATACGTCCTACATAATTCCAGTTGTCATTTACCTTACCGGTAAAATACAGACGGGTACGCAGGCCGGTTTCACTGGATTTGTCGTCATTATTAGGCTTTTTATAACCGTAATGGAAACGAACTTCACCGGTAATCTTAACATTATCAGCTTTCTTTTCCAAAGCTGCTACGCGTACGCCCAGGGAATCCAGTTCGTCAGCAAATTCAGCAGCCAGTTTGTCTACGTTGGCGCCTTTTGCCATTGCTTTCGCAACGATCTGGGCCATTTCATAACGGGTCATCAGACGGTCACCGCGGAAGGTGTCATCGCCATAACCTTCGATTACGCCGGCAGCCGCCAGTTTGGAGATGCTGTCATAGGCCCAGTGGCCGGCCGGTACATCGGAGAACGGGTTGGCAGCATAAGCAGAAGCGGTTACGCCTAATGCCATAGCCATTGCCAGTACTAAAGATTTTTTCATGTTGTTTGCCTCCTTTAAGACAATTAAAAATTATTATATAAATTGTCAGAAGGCTCTGCAGGCTGTTGCTTCTTTGGGCGAGTTGCCTGGTTTCCTCTCCAGTTCCACCACAACACGCAAAGGTTCCGGCAAATTATATCAAAATAATATTTTATCAGAGTAATTCTAGCACAAACAGTAATTAATTGCAATAAGTATTTTTATTTAATCACCTATCTTTTGCTTTTAATAAAAAGCACTCTTTGTCCCGGTATGACTTTGCGCTGCACAAAACAGCCCGCAAAAAAAGCAGGAGAGCCTTCCGGCTCTCCTGCTGACCGTTCTGTTGTTCAAAATGTTCCCGCTTTATATGCTTCCACTTTTTCCCGCATGGTCATGGGACGGGCTGCTTTATCATCCGTATTCGTCCTGGCTTCCGCTTTTATGCTCCTGTTTGGTTCCGTCTTATCTTTCTTATTTTCCATCTGCATTCCGGCTGAAAGCTTTACAGCGTTTTTACTGCTGCTTAAAATCTCCCGCAGCCTTTTTTCAACCTCGTCCGCGCCCACAACCCCGTCAAAACTCATAACAGGCCGTTCGCCTACCAGCAGGGTGTTTTCACTGTTGGTCCAGACCGGTTCGTACTGCCTGCCTTCGTGGAACACGGAAGACAAATTCCCGGCAATCAGGAAGGCCTGTTCCTGGGGGCTCATGGTACTGGTTTTTTCCGGAGTATAAAAAGGCTGCCCCATTACGGAAATCAACCCGTTTTCTTCATTAACTTTTACCTGTTTGCCGCTCCACTCTGTAATCTTCTTATTATAATTAGTGCGACGCGCCAGACTGGTGGGATGGTCGTTGAACAGTTCCGCGAAACCGCTGGATTTACTGCCGTTCTGTTCCAGGATATGCTGCCACAGGGCCGCTCCGGCGCCCACATTGTACCCGGCTGCCACGGCATAATCAAATGCCAGTTTGTCCGCCTGACTTTCCATCGGTTTTGTCACCCATTTGGCAGTGCCGACAGTACTTACCAGGGCCGCGCCGACAGAAGAAGCCGTGTTCCGGTTCTGGCTGGCATACAGGGCCGCTACAATAGATACCGGCAAAGCCCGCTTCACACCGGCAGCGGGATGGTTTTTCTGTCCATGCCCCATTTCATGGGCAATGACAAAAGCCAGCTCGTCTTCATTATAATTCAACTTTGTAAAAGCGCCGATGTTGACGCTCATGTTATGGCCCAGAGTACAGAACGCATTGAAGGATTTGTCATTATTGACAAAATAATTGTACGGCTTTTTAACGATTGACTCATCGGTAAGCGCCACCGCGTCGGACAGCCGGGTCATGATACGGGCCAGCATGGCGTTGGCCGCAGGATCGGTATTTACACCGTACTTATCCTTGATCTGCCCCATGTATTTGTCCCTGCCATTGTTATCCAGATAGCTGACCTGCTTGTTAAGGTACGCATACTCTGCCCCTACCTGGAACAACGCCAGCCCGGCAGAAAGCCAGTCCCAGGCCAGGGCCTGTTTTGGCATTACGGCTCCTGAGGCAAGGGTCAGACAAAGCGCAGCGGATACAGTAGTACGAAAAACTGTCGATTTTTTCATTGATGCCACCTCCAACAGTTTATGAGCAAATAGAACCTGTGACGGTTAAGACTTTTTTAAAATCGTCCAGCCGTCCTCCTGGTACACCTTGTCTTCTTTCATCAGACGGCCCAGGGCACGCTTAAAGGCTGCTTTGGAAATACCAAATTTCGTTTTAATGATCTCTGCCGGGGTATCGTCACAGTACGGCATGCGCCCGTTCCGGGACTGCAGCGTTTCCAGGATTACCTGCGCATCGTCCACCATGGCGTTTTCTTTCTGCTTGCGCAGTGATACATCTACGTGCCCGTCTTCCCGGATGAACGTAATGCGGGCCGTGATTTGTTCCCCATAGGCAAGATACCGTTTCGGATCTGTTTCGCTCCGGTGCAGAAACGCGATGTGCCGGTCGTTGGTGAAAAGGAAGAAACCGTCTTTGGTAATATTATAAATAGTCCCTGTAACAAGGTCTCCCACTTTGGCGTCCCCGCCAATGGGTTTCGCCGCCCGGGCCAGATCCTTGTCCACCCTCATGGTCACCGCAGGGCGACCGCTTTTGTCCCGGTACAGTTTGATCCATATCTTCTGGTTGGGGTTTACTCTTCCCAGCATTTCCGTATAAGGGAGAAAAACGCCCCGTTCCCCGCCGATATCCACGAATCCCCCGTCTTTTGTTACGTTGATGACTTTGGCGTAGCCTAACTGCCCCTCTTTCATCTTGGGCAGCTTCATGCTGGCGGTAAGGCGCCTGTGGGGATCCAGATACAGGTACACCCGCACTTCATCCCCGGCTTTTACCGGGGTCAGCTGCTGCAGCTTATGCAGCAGGATATCGTCCGACGTATTGCCGGTGCCTGCGTCCAGAAAGGCTCCCATTTCGGAGACCCGGGAAACTTTCATGGTCACTACATCGCCGGCTTTATAACGCAGGTTATTCTCCATCATCGGTCCCCTTGAATTCTTCGCTGGGCGCGTCAGCCCACAGCTGTTCCAGATTATAGAAGTTCCGTTCCTCTTCCAGGAACACATGGACCACTGCATCACCAAAATCCATCAGCACCCAGCGGCCATCGTTATACCCTTCCTTATGGTTGCAGAACACCTGCTGTTCCGCCAGTTTGTCTTCAATGGCATCGGCAATGGCCCGTACCAGGGTAGTATTGGACGCACTGGCAATGACAAAATAATCTGTCATGTAGGATATTCCTTCCATGTTCAGAAGCAGTATATCTTTTCCTTTTTTATCGTCCGCAATCTTTGCAATTTTCTCTGCCAATTCTCTCGGCTGCATGGTCATACAGTCTACCTCCGCTTACGTTTCATTTTAGTTTTTGTTTCAACATGTTCTCAGTTCTTTGGCGCCGCCTGGGGCTTATTGCTGATTACCGGTTTGCGTATCACAGGGGGCGCGCTCTTTTTTGGTGCCGGCTTCGGCGCATTGGATACCGAAGAGGAAGATTTAGATGAACCGCCTGTTCCTGATGAGGAAACGCTTGAGCCGCCGGCTTTCTGTTGCGACGTTGCTTTCTTTTCCGATTCGGACCGGCGGACTTCCGCGGCTTTCTTGCCGGTTTCTGAAGAGGACCTTCTGGCGGCAGCCGCCGCAGCACTCCGCTGCGAATCGCTGTTGCTGCCTTCGCCCAGGTCATCTACGCCTGTCACCGGATCACTGGCCCCCGAATCCTCTTTCAGCGCCATAAAGGGAATGTCTACCTCTGTCAGCGATTTTTCGATTTCCGCCCGGTTGGATCTCCAGTAGCTGATGCCGCTGGAAGGTGAATCATAGAAGTTTCCATACAACATACCAGACTTGATATTGTTGTCGGACATAATATTAAAGCTGCGGGCGGCCTTCAGCATGGTCACCGTGTCCATGTCCGTTTCCACATATTCTTTCGCTGTGGCCAGAAGTTTCGGTATCTTGGTTATATTCTCCACGGAGAACATCTGCAGTCCCAGTGCTTTCAGGAATTTCTGCTGGCGCTGTACCCGGCCGATGTCACCCAGCTCGTCAGACCGGAACCGTACATACTGGCCGCTCTTTTCCCCGTCCAGATGCTGGTACCCGTGCTTGATATCGATTTTCAGGTTAGCCCAGGGATCTTCGTAATGCATGTCCCTGTCAACATACAAGTCCACGCCGCCGATCAGGTTGATGATTTCAATAAATCCCTTCCAGTTCGCCAGGGCGTAATAGTGGATGGGGATGCGCAACAAATTGGCAATCGTCTGTTTGGCCATGGCGACCCCGCCATACGTATAGGCAGAGTTCAGTTTTTCATACCCGGTATGCCCCGGCAGGATGACCATGGTATCCCGGGGCAGGGAAATCAGTGAAATTTTATGGAATTCCGGATCGAAACTGGCTACGATCATGGCGTCGGTACGCTTTGGTTCGCTGTCGTCCGCTTCACTGTCGCCGTCGTCAATCCCAAGCAGCAGCACATTGATGCGCTGGTTCAGTTTTTCGTCTTTCTCAATGGCAGGATCTGCCGCAACGACCTTCTTTTCCGGAGCATGGATGATATTGGTGTACACCCATACCGAACCCCAGAAAACAGAGGTCAGCAGCACAGCCAGCACAACCAGCAGCAAAAACAGCCGTCCCCAGCGAAGTCTCCGCCGTTTAGGCCGGTGATAGTGCCTGTTGTCATTGCCGTTATGTTCCGCAGGGTTTCCGTTTCTTTTTTCTGAATCCATTTATATCCTCTTTTTTATTCTGATTTCAGTTCTTCTTTTTGGGCTTTTCTTTTATGGACTGCGCTGTTTTGGTTTCCGCCGCCAGCTGGTTGTATCCCGCAATGGCGTCCGGATGGATCAGCAGACCGTCTTCCAGCAGATACCGGATGGTGTTTTCATAAGACAGAAGCATGCCTCTGTCCAGATTCTTAAAAGAGGCTTCCCGGATCTCTTCCACGCCTTCAAAATCCCGCCCCGGTTCAATCAGGTCCGCCAGGAAAACAATCTTTGCGGTTTGCGTCATATCAGCTGTGCCTGTGGAATGATACCGGATGGCATCCAGCACTTCCCTGTCATCAGGACTTACGCCATATTTATAGATAGCATAATACACGCCCAGCTTGGCATGCAACAGGATAGGTTGTGCCTCTTCTACCGGATCGACAGGGATTCCCAGTTCCTTTGCTTTGGCAACGCTGTATTCTTTGGAAATCTGACGCCCGCAGTCATGGATCAGTGCCGCCACAGCTACTTTCTGTATATCTGCATGGTAATGCTCCGCCATTTTCAGCGCCGTCTCGTAAACGCGCACGGAATGTTCATAGCGTTTCGGTTTCAGGCTCTGCTGCAAACGGATACGCATTTCTTCTATGGTCATTGTTGAGTTCTTCTCTCCCTTTTCCATAACAAACAGTTAGTCAACTATCTTCACGGCGCAGCCCGGTACAGGCCCCGTTCATAAATATACTGCTCCACCGCCAGAGGCGTCATGCCCCGGATAGGTTTTCCTTCCCGCAGCCGTTTCCGTATTTCAGTTGAAGAAATAGCTGTGTCCGGCACCTCTGCGTGGATGATTTTTTCAGTCACCCAGGCGCCGTAAGCTTTGGTCAGCCTTGCTACACCAATTTTCCCTTCATAACCCGGGCGCTCCGCCGCTACAAAATGTACCAGCCGCAACAGATCCGGAACCCGGTACCAGGTGTACAGCTGTGTCAGGGAGTCTTCGCCTATAATCAGGTAAATCTCCGCATCAGGCCACAGTTCCTGCATGAAGTTTACGGTATCGTAGGTGTAGGATATGCCACCGCGGTCAAACTCCAGACTGCTCACCACAAAATTTTCATATTTTTTTACAGCTAGTTTCACCATAGCCAGACGGTCCTGCCAGGACGCAAAGTCTGACCGGGTCTGCTTATGGGGTGGGATATAGGCAGGTAAAAAAACTACCCTGTCAAAGTCCAGCTGCCGCTGCACCGCATAAGCCATACGCAGATGCCCCACATGGATTGGGTCAAAGGTTCCTCCCATGATCGCCAGCCGTTCCATGACCTTTCCTCCCGCACAAAGAAACATTTTTACCTGCGTTTCGATGATAGAAAAAACGCAAATCATGTTTCCAAAAGTATTACATTATATTATAGCAATCTATCCCTGCTTTTGTAAATAAAAGCAAGAAGAAATCCCCTCTTATTTCACATTTTAAAATACCATAATTCAGGCAAGAGATACAGCGGGAGCGGGGCCGGCGGATTATCCATCACCAGTTCTTTATGTAATATATTACACCTTCCAAAACAACAATGACAGCAATCAGCAGTAAAAGCAGCCTGAACCGGTCTTTTATATCAAAAATGGTTTTAGGCCTTCTCAGAAATTCCGAGAAGGCCTGTAAAAAATTCTTGATTCTTAGCACTGTGCTCCGCTCATCCTGCATATTGCATTCCTTTTTATTCATACCGCAATGCTTCGATGGGATCCAGCAATGCGGCTTTTCGCGCCGGATAAATGCCAAAGAATACGCCGATACCTACAGAGAACACTACGGAAATGATAATGATCGGAACCGAGATAACGGTCTTCCACTCTGCAAAGGTACTGATGGCATAGGAGGCGCCGATACCCAGCACCACACCTAAGAAACCGCCGATGATACCGATAACAGCTGATTCAATCAGGAACTGGAGCAGGATATTATTGTACGTTGCTCCCAGCGCTTTCCGGATTCCGATTTCCCGGGTGCGTTCCGTTACGGATACCAGCATAATGTTCATGATGCCGATGCCGCCTACCAGCAGGCTGATGGCTGCTATGCAGCCCAGCAACATGGTAATGGTGTTGGCCGTGCTCATCATGGTGTCCATCAGCGCCGCCAGGTTACGCACGGAGAAGTCATCGTCATCCGAGTTTTTGATCCGGTGACGGATGCGCAGCAGGTTTTCCACTTCCGCCTGCACGCTGTCAATGACGTTTTCATTCATTGCCTGTATGGTAATGTTATTCACGTACGTGATGCCCATCATACGGTTCATTGCCGTGGTCAGGGGAACGAAGACCACGTCATCCTGATCCTGACCACCGGAAGACTGGCCTTTGGCACCCAGTACACCGACAACCTTAAAAGGTGCTTTATTGATGCGGATGGTCTTGCCTACTGGATCCCCGTCGGGAAACAGGTTCTCCACAATAGTCTTGCCGATGACACAGACCCGGTCCTTGCCTGCCATGTCATGGTCGTTTATATTACGGCCTTCCTCCACCGTATAGTCACGGATATCAATAATGTTAGGGGTCGAGCCCTGCACATTGGTCGTCCAGTTCTGATTGCCCACCACCAGCTGGTAACCGCGGGAGACCATAGGCGCTACATATTTGATCCCGTCAATATTCTTTTCAATAGCTTTGGCATCCTCATCAGTCAGCCGTGCTCCGCTGCCGGCCTGAATGCGGGCCCCGGTAGCCGTACGGCCCCCGGACTGGACGATGAGCAGATTGCTGCCAAGACGGGAAATATTATCTTTAATCTGTTCCTTGACCCCAAAACCCAGACTGACCATGGCGATAACGGCGCCTACGCCGATGATGATGCCCAGCAGCGTCAGCAGTGTGCGCAGCTTGTTGGATATCATGCCGTCAATGGCCATCTTAATAGACTCATTGAACATAATCGTGTACCAGCCTTTCGTCACTGTTCAGGTGACCGTCCCGCATCACCAGGATGCGTTTGGTCTGCTGCCCGATATCCGGCTCATGGGTAACCATGACGATCGTCTTGCCCATGGCATTCAGTTTCTTAAAAATTTCCATGATTTCATAACTGGATTTAGTATCTAAGTTTCCTGTAGGCTCGTCCGCCATAACGATTGCCGGATTATTGACCAGTGCCCGGGCGATAGCCACCCGCTGCCGCTGCCCGCCGGACAGTTCGTTTGGTTTGTGGTCCACACGGTCCTCCAATCCTACATCACGCAGGGCAATCCGGGCTCGTTCCAGCCGCTCTTCCTCCGGCACTCCGGCATAGACAAGCGGCAGCGCTACATTCTGCAGTGCCGTAATTTTGGAAAGCAGATTAAAGTTCTGGAATACAAAACCAATCTTGGCATTCCGGGTACGGGCAAGTTCGTCGTCGCTCAGCCCCGCCACTTCTTTTCCATCCAGGTAATACCTACCGGAAGTGGGACGGTCCAGACAGCCCAGAATATTCATCATGGTGGATTTGCCGCTGCCGGAAGGTCCCATGATAGCGATAAAATCCCCCTCTTCCACGCTGAAGTTCACATGATCCAGCGCCTGCAGGATGGTATCGCCCATGATAAACTGTTTCACTATATCTTCCAGCACAATGACATCTGCCATGTTCATCCCTCATTTCCAATCTTTAATGTCCGCCGCCCGGCATCGGCCCTCTCCTGGTATTGTTTGTCTGCTTCGCTTTCAGCGTTTTCACCAGCAGCTTGTCACCCTGACGCAGTTGGTCGCTCTTGACGGCTACGCTGTCATCGCCGGCCATGCCCACTTCTACATCAATTTCCGTTTCCTGCTTGGTCTTCGGATCGTATTTCTTAACATACTTGCGGCCGCCGTCATAGAAGATGCAGTTCTGGGGAACCATCAGTACATCGCCTGCCTCGCTGATGATAATGTTGGCCCGGGCCGTCATGGTGGGGAACAGTTTATTTTTGGAGTTGATGACATCCACATACACTTTATAATAAACCACATTGTTCGTGGTGGTAGCGCTGCGGGAAATCAGCCGCACCACGCCTTCAAAGGTCTCTTCCGGATAGGAATCAACCGTAAACTCCACTTTCTGCCCCACTTTAATCTGCCCGATATCCGATTCGTCTACCAAAGTCTCAATCTGCATCTTGTCCAGGTTGGCAATGGACATGATGACCTGGGGCGAGCTGATACCGGAACTGATGGTCTGACCGACCGGGGTAGGCTTGCCGATTACATAACCGTCGATAGGAGAATAAATATAAGTATCGTTGGTATTCGACACTGCCTGCTCGTGGGCTGCTTTGGCCACCCTGTAGTTCATCATAGCTGTATCATATTGCTGCCGCGAGATTGCGCCTTGATTCAAAAGCGTTGCATAACGGTTAAGGGTCAGCGTTGCTTCATTCAGAGTAGCTTCCCGCTGCTCTTCCGTAGCTTTCAGTGACGAGTCATCCAGACGCAGCAGCAGCTGTCCGGCGGTCACATGATCGTTTTCCGCCACCAGCACCTCTACGATACGTCCCGTAATTTTGGAGCTGATATCCACGTTGTCCAGCGCGGTAAGGCTGCCGGTAGCCGAAACACTCTTCTGCAGGTTTCCGTATTCCACAGAAGCAGTTTTTACGGTTTCTGTTTTAGCCGCTTTCTGACTCTGGTAGTATTTATAACCCCCGAAACAGGCTCCGATCAACACCGCCAAAAATAAAAGGGCGTACAGATTGTTTTTAATAAACTTCAACATGGTAATCACTCTCCCGTATTGCTTTATCATGTATCTTTACGATAATTTATGTTTTACCGGTTTCTTTATGGCTATATTGTAATTTATAATTATGACATTTTTATGTTAGGAATTACAAAATTACATAATTATTACTATTATTCGAGCTTATAACAATCTCGTCAGTAAACAACGGCTCATCAAGTCCGCGTACAAATTAATATCTTCTCATTTAAGCAGACGGTTTTGCAGCTCCTCCAGGGTTGCGCCGGTAATTCCTGTCACCTGTTTTAAATAACCCAGAGGCGATCCTCCCAGTCTGCACATTTCGTCATGGGCTGTCTGCAGGCAGTCTGCATCTGCCAGATACATCATGCGCAGCACCTCTTTTGCCTGCTCATTCCGGTACTTTTCCGGAAGATTCTCCATCTTCTGTTCCAGCCAGGGCTCCACCACGGTATTGGTCTCCATGTAATCTGCCGCAATGATATCCCAGGAAACGTTCAGAGCGGTCAGCAAAAACACTGTGATAATCCCGGTCCGGTCTTTGCCCCCGTTGCAATGATACAACAGGGCACCGGTCTCCTGAGCCAGCAACAATTCAAAAAACCGGCGTGCGGCATGCTGGGCCTGCTTCGTTGTGATAAATTTACGGTAAATATCCTGCAGATACTGCCGGGGTGTATAGGACGGTCCGCTGGTCATATTGATCAGGGTATCCAGCACGCTGACCTTTTTCTGTGCCGTGCCTGCAAATGCCCCAAAGCCCATCTGGTCGTCGCTTAACAGGGGAATGCGGGAATAAGCTGCAATTCCCCATTGGGGATCCGGGCGTTCTTCACCTTCTATGGCGCTCCGCAGATCCACAACCGTACGGACCCGGCAGGTTCCCAGCAGGTACGTTGCGTCGGCAGCGCTGAGTTCGCTTAAGCGGCCGCTGCGAATCAGTTTGTTCCGCTTTATGGTGCGTCCATCCAGGGTTACAGTCTCCCCCAGATCACGGATATTTTTCTGCTTTTCCAGAATGATAGGAATCATGGGCGGACCTGTCCGTCTCCGCTGATCAGATATTTATAGGTTGTTAATTCCGGAAGGGCCATGGGACCCCGGGCGTGGAGTTTCTGGGAACTGATGCCGATTTCCGCGCCAAATCCGAACTGGAAGCCGTCAGAATAGCGGGTGGTAGTGTTCACATATACACAGGCCGCATCCACCATCTGCTGGAACTTGCGGGCGTTAGCATAATTACGGGTCAGGATTGCTTCACTGTGTTTGGTTCCGTAACGGGCAATATGGTCCAGTGCTTCGTCCAGGCCGGACACAACTTTTACAGAGAGGCGAAGATCTCCGTACTCCGTAGCCCAGTCTTCTTCCGTAGCAGGCAGGGCCTCTTTATCCATTGCGCAGACGGTTTCATCGCCGATGATTTGTACACCGTTCTCTTTGAATACCTCCAGCATATGGGGCAGGAAATCCTGCACCGCGTCTTTATGGACCAGTAACGTTTCCATGGCATTGCAGGCCGCCGGGCGCTGGGTCTTGGCGTTGACCAGGATCGGCTCGGCCTGGGCATAGTCGGCGCCGGCATCCACAAAGGTGTGGCAGACGCCTACACCGGTTTCAATTACCGGTACACTGGCATTTCCTACCACAGCCTGGATCAGCCGTCCGCTGCCCCGGGGGATCACAACGTCCACCAGCCCGTTCAGGGTGATCAGCTCCTGTACTGCCGCATGGTCCGTGCTGGTGATGAATTGGATGCTGCCTGCAGGAATACCGGACTGCTCTGCAGCCTTTCGCAGGACATCAGCGATTTTTGTATTGGAATGAATGGCTTCACTGCCGCCTTTCAGGATTACCGCATTACCGCTCTTCATGCACAGACCAATCGCGTCCGCGGTCACATTAGGCCGGGCTTCGTAAATGATGCCGATTACACCCAGGGGCACCCGGATTTTGGTAATCGTCAGCCCGTTCGGCAATGTACTGCCACCGATGATTTCCCCTACAGGATCTTTCAATGCCGCTACCTGGCGCAGGCCTTCCGCCATGTCCGCCAGCCGGGCAGGGGTTAGCAGCAGCCGGTCCAGCAGAGACTCTTTCAGGCCCTTTGCTTTCCCTGCTTCCATATCCCTGGTATTGGCTGCCAGAATTTCTTCCTGTTCTGCCAGCAAGGCGTCTGCCATAGCTTCCAGGGCTTTATTTTTGATTACCGGTGAAACCGCAGCCAGCTTTCTTGCCGCTGCCGCGGCTTCCGTCGCCTGTTCCCGTATCGTCATCTTCGCACCTTCTTTTCTCACAATATCACCAGGTCATCCCGGTGGATGACTTCATCATAGGTCTTCTCGCCTAAAATGCTTACAATGTCGCTGCTCTTATGTCCCTTAATCTTTTCCAGTTCCAGGGAAGAATAATGCGTGAGTCCACGGGCCAGCTCATTACCGTCTTCATCCCTTACACTGACAGTATGCCCGGCCTCGAATTCACCGGAAACATCCTTTATTCCAGCGGGCAGGATGCTGCTGCCCCCCGGCCGGCGGATGGCTTTCGCACAGCCTGCGTCAACCGTCAGGGATCCTTCAATTCGGGAGCCGAAAGCCAGCCAGCGTTTACGGAACTGCAGACGGTTTTCCCGGGAGATAAACAAGGTTCCCAGTTGTTCCCCCTGCAGGATCCGGGTGATGGCATTGGGTTCCGTACCCGACGCGATAATCATGCTGATTCCGGAACTGGTTGCAGCTTTTGCCGCCTGGATCTTGGTAAACATGCCGCCGGTGCCAAAACCGCTGCCTGCCGCCCCGGCGCTTGCTTCCACTTCCGGTGTAATCTCCCTAACCTCATACACAAGCTTTGCATCCGGATGGGTTTTTGGGTTGGCTGTGTACAGCCCGTCTATATCACTGAGCAATATGTCCAGATCCGCATCTACAATGCCCGCAACCAGGGCAGACATATTGTCGTTATCGCCGATTTTCAGGTCATCCAGGGCCACCACGTCATTTTCGTTGACGATGGGGATGACCCCCTGTTTTAACAGTTCCATAAAGGTGTTGCGTGAATTGGTATAGCGGTGACGGTCCAACACCTCCGTACGGGTCAGAAGCACCTGGGCCACGATCTGTCCGTACTCTGCAAACAGTTTTTCATAGGTATTCATCAGGATACCCTGCCCAACCGCTGCCGCCGCCTGTTTGCCCGGAATGGTCTTCGGTTTTTCCTTCAGTCCCAGCCGTTCCGAGCCAACTGCTACAGCGCCGCTGGTAACCAGGATCACTTCCAGTCCCTTGTTATGCAGATCCGCCAGTTCCCGGCACAGATGATCTATCCGGGCGAAATTGCGGCTGCAATTGGGATAGGTAATGGTACTGGTACCCACCTTCACGACAATGCGTTTTACTTTTGCCAGATCTTTCCGGTTACGAATCATAACATACACTTCCCCTCAGGCACACGTTTCACTATTCCCGGTCAGCCCATTTACTCTTCTGATAGTTGAACACCATATCCAGGATCCGCACAGTCTGTCCTTCCTGGATGCCTGCTTCCAGCAGCGCTTCTTCAATCTTCAGGCGTTTCCAGATCAGCTGGAACCGGTACAGCGCTTCTGAATTATCAAAATTCGTCATGGCTACCAGCCGTTCAATGTTCTTGCCTTTTACTTCAAAATCGGCATCTTCGGCGCCCCGGATGATTTCAAAGCTGTCCGGATCGCCTTCTTCGACAACTCCGATCTCTTCTTCCGGTTCCGCCACATACTGCCGGGCCATCTCGTAAGCTTTCCACATCAGCTCCTGCAGGCCTTCTCCTGTGGCCGCGGAGACCGGCATGATCTCATAGCCTTTTTCTTCAACATATTCTTTTAATATAACAAAATTATCCGCACTGTCCGGCAGGTCCATCTTGTTGGCAACCACCAGCTGTTTACGGCGGGCCAGTCTGGCGCTGTAGGCTTCCAGTTCATGATTGATCTTCTCAAAGTCCTCAATGGGGTCACGGCCTTCACAGCCGGAAACATCAACGACATGAAGCAAGACTTTGGTCCGTTCAATGTGACGCAGGAAGTCATGGCCCAGGCCCACGCCTTCCGCGGCGCCTTCAATCAGCCCGGGAATGTCCGCCAGCACAAAGCTCTGTTCTTCACTCAGGCGCACAACTCCCAGCACGGGAGTCAGTGTGGTAAAATGATAGGCCGCGATTTCCGGTTTTGCCGCGCTCACCCGGGAGATGATGCTGGACTTGCCCACGCTGGGATAGCCCACCAGACCCACATCTGCCAGCAGCTTCAGTTCCAGCCGCAGCCAGCCTTTGGTTCCCGGTTCCCCTTTTTCCGCAAAGGTCGGGGCCCGTTTGGTGCTGGTGGCATAGCAGGCGTTTCCTTTTCCGCCCCGGCCGCCTTTTGCCGCTACAAACTCCTGCCCGTCTTCCGTCAGGTCCGCGATCATGATATTTGTTTCGTCATCCCGAACTACGGTACCCAGAGGAACTTTAATGATTACATCTTCCCCCCGGTGCCCGGTCATATTGGAAACGCCGCCATTGTCACCGCGCTTCGCTATGAATTTCCGCTTATACCTGAAATCGATCAGTGTGTTCAGGCTGTTATCCGCCCGCAAAATCACGTTGCCCCCCCGGCCGCCGTTTCCGCCGTTGGGACCGCCTTTTTCTACAAATTTCTCACGGCGGAAGCTGCTCATGCCGTCGCCGCCGTTACCTGCTTCTACATAAATTCTTGCTTTATCAATAAACATAAATGGACTCCTGACTACTATATAATATTTTAATTATAAATTATATCACAAAAGCTTACCATGCGGCAACAACGCCATCGGCGCGGGGCTCGGTAGCTGCCGCGTAAACGCCGTCAGGCTGACGGACAATGATCTGGCCTCTGCCAAAAGATGTAAACTCTTCCATAACCTTGATGTCATGTCCCCGCTGCTTCAGATTTTCTACCATTGTTTGATCAAACGATGCTTCCACTTCCACGGTTTTTCCACCTGTCCACTGCCAGCGGGGCGCATCCAGCGCTTCCTGGGGATTTAACCCGAAGTCAACCAGGTTATTGACCACCTGCACCTGCCCCTGGGGCTGCATAAAGGCTCCCATGACGCCAAAGGGACCTACCGGCTCCCCGTCCTTCATTAAGAATCCGGGAATAATGGTATGGTACGGTTTTTTGCCCGGTGCCAGGCAGTTGTCATGTTCCGGATCCAGGCTGAAATTCTTCCCCCTGTTATTCAGCAGGATGCCTGTACCCGGCACGGACAGTTTGGAACCGAAATTATTGAAATGGCTCTGGATCAGGGACACCATGTTTCCTTCCTTGTCTGCCGTACAGAGATAAACGGTGCCGCCGCAATTCAAATCTACCGGTCTGGGAAGATGAGCTTCGGTTCTTATTTCACCCGCACGTTTTTTACCGTATTCTTTACTGAGGAAATAATCCACGTTTGCTTTCATATAACGGGGGTCCGCAATATACATTTTTCCGTCCGTAAAGCCAATCTTCATGGCCTCCAGCTGCTTATGTACCGTTTCCGGATTATCCTTCTCTGCAAGAGATACATGACGCAAAATATTAAGGGTCATCAGGACAACCAGACCATGTCCGTTAGGCGGAATCTCACACACATCACAGCCACGGTAATTCAACCGGATGGGTTCTACCCACTCCGGTCTGTAATTATGCAAATCTTCTTCGGTAAGATAGCCCCCTGTTTCACAGGAGAAACGGATTATTTCCCGGGCAATATCACCTGTATAAAAGCTGTTACAGCGGCTTTCAGCAAGCCTGCGTAACGTTTTTCCCATCTCCGGAAGCTTCACAACACTTCCCGGGTCCAGCTCTTTATTATTAAAAAATGTCTCCAGCATGGGGAGATACATTATTTCATTTTTCAGCCCGGAAACTTTTGGGGCATTCTTCTTCCACAGCTTGCTGCAAACCGGCTGCAGGGGAAAACCTTCTTCCGCGTAGCTGATTGCAGCTTCAAAGAGGGAGCCAAACTCTGCAGCACCAAAACGTTCGTGAAGTGCTTTCCACGAGGCAGGCGCTCCGGGAATTGTCACTGTCTCCCAGCCATGATCCGGCATGTCTGAAGAGGACAGATCCAGTATTTCGCCGCTGTCCGCATAATTATCCTTTGCCCGGTCATACGTACCAAGTTTCCCCAGTACTTTTTCTCTTGTAAGCGCCATAGGGGACGGACCGCTGCCGTTTAATCCGTACAGTTTTCCTTTATACCAAACCAATGCAAAAAGGTCGCTGCCTATACCATTGCTCGGCGGTTCCAGAACGGTAAGACTGATTGCTGTCGCGATTGCCGCATCAACAGCGTTGCCTCCTCTTTTCAACACGTCGAGCCCGGCCTGCGCTGCCAGGGCCTGGGACGTGCAGACCATGCCGTTTTTTCCATACACCACGCTGCGACGTGACGGATATTTGTTCGATGCGCCATCAAATGAAATGTAGCTGGCCATAATGCCCCCCTCGGTTAACAGTAAGATGAATTATCGTTATTATGTTAAATTATATCATGTCATAATGAAAGAAAGAAATAATAAAGTTAAAAAAGGTAATTTGAAGCGTGGGTATCTTCCGGCAGTCCTTTTGTATTGAAGTTATGATAAACTGCCTGAGACCGGGAGGCTTTGTATCAGCGGGAGCAAATCATCCTTGCCCGCTTCTTTATACAAGTCGTCCAGATTGCAAAGTTGCTTTCCATATCCGTACCTGCTGTAAAACTCTAAAAATTTAACAGCCAGCAGCGACAGGGGGCGCCCTTTCACTTTGACGACAGATTTATATATTACTGCTTCCGCATCGGTGATTTTTTTAACGACCAGGGTTTCTTCCAGTTTTTCATCTTTCGAGATGGGAATAATCGTTACTGCTGTATCAGCGACAGCCCAAAACAAGGCTGTATTACGCGTGGTGCTTACGCATTTGACAGAGGGGACAAAGCCTGCTTTATCGCAACATTGTTTAAATTTTTCGTAATAACCGGCAGAAACACTTAAGGGTATATCCTTCAACTGATTCAGGCAAATGCTCTTTTTCCGGTGTTCTTTAAGCCATTTGGACTGCCTGTTAAAAACAGCTGCAAAATATTCGTTTGTTCTGAACAGTTCTTCAAAGTCGCTGTTCCGGTCAGGCGGTGTGCTTAACAACCCGATTTCGCCAATCCCGTTTAATAGCTGTTTGCCCTGTTCCACCGAACTGGATTCATGAAGCGCGAAACTGATATCAGGGTAAACCTTAACAAACTCTCTGAGCATCCGTTCTACCAGCGGCCTGCAACGGGAACTTGCGACACTGAGGTGCAGCGTGCCCTTGGCTCCGCGTTTATAGCGGCGGATGTCTTCCATCGTTGAATCGTTCAGCGAGCAGATGTATTTCGCTTTTTCATAAAGAAGGCGCCCTGCTTCCGTCAGAACAATCCGGCGGCTTCCTCTCTCTGTGAGTATCAGCTTTGCCCCGTAGTAAGTTTCCAGATGGCGCAACTGCTTGCTCAGGGTAGGCTGCGCCACATGAATCACTTCCGAGGCGGTTGTAATATTACCTGCCGCAACAACGGAGATGAAATTTCGCAACACGTTTAGATCCATGACTGTTCTCCATTCCTTGTTTTGTTACTATTATAATCTCAAAGAATTTGTTTTGCAATTATATTACAGTTTATTAAATCAATTATTCTTTTTTTTCATAATTTATCAAACAAATTACCATTTTATTGTTATTTAAAAATATGGTATGGTAGTGTTAATAAAGCAGAAATTGTGTCCGGCTGAAAAATGTAAGCCGGTATCACAAATACGAAAAAATATAAAGGAAGTGTCTGTCATGGCATTACTGTCTCTGTTATTTTTACTGATCGCTATTTTCCTGGGATTTTTCCGCCATATGAATACGGGGCTGCTGGCAATCGGGTTTTCCCTGGTTTTGGGCCGGTTAAACGGAATCCCCGACAAAGAAGTCATCAACGGGTTCAATTATTCTCTGTTCATGATACTGTTGGGCGTAACCTATCTGTTCAGCCTGGCGCAGCTCAACGGTTCCCTGGAACTGCTGGCAAAAAAAGTCGTAGCGCTGGCCGGAAAACACACTTTCATGATTCCTATCGTCATTTATGTTTTCTCCGTAGTGCTTTCGGCCCTGGGCCCCGGCACGGTTCCTACCATGGCGATCATGATGGTGTTCTCCATGGCGCTGGCTGCTGAAATGGGCATCAATCCGGCCATGCTTTCAGCCTTATCCGTGTTGGGCGCATCCGGCGGAGGTGTGTCACCGCTGGCAGCTACGGGCATTATCGGTATCAATCTCTGTGCCGGTTTCGGACTGACCGGCATTGAAAAACAGTTCCTGATGAACGGCATTTTATCTTCTACCGTATACGGAGCAATTGTTTATTTTCTGCTGGGAGGCTACAAGCTCCATTCAGATAAGGTGATAAGCCAGGACGATATTCCGCCCTTCAACAAAAAACAGATCATAACGCTGATCGGAATCGGAATCATGGTCATACTGGTATTGTTCTTCAAAGTGAATGTCGGTCTGACCGGCTTTGCGGTGGCCATGGTTCTTTCCTTCCTGCGTGTGGCAGATGAAGGAGAAGCAATCAAGAAGATTCCCTGGGGCACGTTGTTGCTGATTACAGGCGTTGGCGTGCTGATGCACATTATCATTAAACTCGGAGGGATCAAATTGTTGTCAGAAGCGCTGGCGAGCGTCATGACACCGGCCACCTCCGTAACCATCATGGGCATTACGTCCGGCATTATGAGCTGGTTCAGTTCAACCTCCGGCGTAGTTATGCCGACGCTGATCCCCACCATTCCGGAAGTGCTTGGAAAACTTGGAGTAGCAGGGCCTGCGCTGGAGCTGGAAATGGCCACGGCCATCACCATGATCTCCAACACTGCAGGCATCAGTCCCCTCTCCACCGGCGGCGCCCTTGCGCTGGCCGCCTATTCTTCTGCAGCCAATGCTTCGCCACAGCTGCAACATCGCCTGTTTATCCGTATGTTCTCAATTTCCGCACTGGGCGTGGTAGTATTGAGTATTTTGGCATACTTCGGACTGTATCGCATGTTGCTTTGAAAATGGCAAAAAAATAAGCATCCGGTATTTTCACCAGATGCTTGTATGCCAGAAATATGGCGGAGTGGCCGAGATTCGAACTCGGGCGAGCCTTGCGACCCCTAACGATTTAGCAAACCGTCCTCTTCAGCCAGCTTGAGTACCACTCCGTTACATTGCCGCAAAGGCAACTCACTTGGCTATTATAGCTTATTTTTTATGAATTGACAAGCTTTTCTTCAATATTTTTTACATTTTATGTCCGAGCCGGCTCCGGATAAATCCGGAACACCGCCCTAACCGGCAGGGAACAAAAAATTAAAAATACTGATAGGACAGACCCGGCTTGCCGGGCCTGTCCTTTTTTTAGTTAAATTACTATGCGACTAACAAATCTTCCCAGAAAATTATTTGCCGGGGAAGAAGGGCCAGAACATAGGAATCAAGATCAGGGAGATTACGAAGCAAACGATTACCAGACCGGTACCTGCTTTTACGTAGTCCATGAATTTGAATCCGCCGGGGCCTAATACCAGGGTGTTAGGCGGCGTGCCTACCGGGGTAGCGAATGCGCAGGATGCTGCAACGGCGATAGCCATCAGAACGGCTGCCGGATCAGCGCCCAGCTGTTTGGAGATTGCGATACCGATCGGGCACAGCAGAGCTGCGGATGCCGTGTTGGACATGAACTGGGTCAGGCCGCAGGACAGGATAAACAGTACAGCGGTCACGATCATCGGGGACGGGGTTCCGCCCATCAGACCAACGGCCCATTCAGCGATAACTTTGCCGGCGCCGGTCTTGCTCATAGCAGAGGATACAGGCATCATGCCGGCGAACAGGAAAATGGTTACCCAGTCGATGGAAGCATAAGCCTGTTTTTCAGTTAAGCAGCCGGTCAGTACGGAAACGATAGCGCCGGTGATGGCGGCCATTTCCAGGGTAACGCCTTTGATACCCAGAGCCATGGTCAGAACTACGGCTAACAGGATGATACCGGAAACAGCCATCTTCGTGGAAGAAGTTTCGTTAGCTTCAATTTCCTGTTCAACTTCCGTATCTTCGGAAATCGTACGTTTCGGTAACAGGTGTTTGCCGATGAACATCATGTAAATCAGGGCTGCCAGGGTCAGAGGGATACCAATCTTCGCGAATTCAAAGAATCCGAAAGCGCGGTAGCCGGCCTGTTCCAGAGCGCCGGATGCGATGATGTTAGGAGGCGTACCTACCAGGGTGATGATACCGCCAACGCCGCAGGCGAATGCCAGAGGCATCAGTTCGGTAGAAGCAGGGATCTTTGCTGCTGCGCACACGCCCAATACTACAGGCAGTAAGCAGGCAGCCGTACCGGTGTTGGACAGAACGGAGGATAACCCCGCGCCGACCAGCATAACACCAACCATCAGGCTGTTTTCACCGGTACCGGTGAATCTTACAACGGTTTCACCGATTTTCTGGGCCAGGCCGGTGTAGAACATTGCTGCGCCTACAACGAACATACCTGCGAACAGAACAACGGTGGAGTTGGACAGGCCGCTAAATACCTGTTTTGCAGGGATAAATCCCAGCAGGCCGCAGGCAATAGAGCCAGCCATAGCAGTAACTGCCAGAGGAATGATTTCGGTAACGAAGAATAAGGCAATTACGGCTAACAGAATGAGACACTTTGTGGACTGAGCCATTATATAACTCCTCCTCTTTTAAAATTTATATCGAGCGTACGGCCTAATACGCAGCGGGCAGTGTTCCGTACGCTTAATATACACTATGTAATTCTCAAAGTTCATGGCATTATTATAGCACTACTCTTTAGATTTTAAAAGTACATAAGCCATATTAACGCCTGTTTTTTTGAAAACAAGTTTTCATTGAAAAAGACTAACGTCTTTTCCTGACAAACTTTTCCATTTGTCAATACCCTTTTGGGGCAGATACAAATTTCTTTAAAAAAGCCTGTTCCGAATGAACGGTATGCACATTCAGAAACAGGCTTAAGGTACTAAAGGCTACTTGCCGCAAATATTATTTGCCGGCAGGTCCGATCATAGCCAGCATGGTACCAGCTGCAACGGCGGTACCGATAACGCCTGCTACGTTGGGGCCCATAGCGTGCATCAGCAGGAAGTTGGAAGGATTGGCCTTCTGACCTACAACCTGGGATACACGGGCAGCCATCGGAACTGCGGATACGCCCGCGGAACCGATCAGCGGATTAACCTTGCCACCGGAAGTGATTTTCATAACCTGGCCAAAGAGACAACCCAGCGCAGTACCGGCTGCGAAAGCAACCAGACCTAAGCAGATGATCAGGATGGTCTGATAACGCAGGAACTTTTCAGCTTCCATGGTTAAACCGGTACCAACGGACAGGAAAATCGTTACGATGTTCATCAACGCGTTCTGGGCAGTGTCGCTCAGACGGTCCAGGCAGCCGGCTTCCTTATACAGGTTACCTAACATCAGCATACCGATCAGGGCGCAAACCGGAGGTAACAGTAAGGAAATGAAAATGGTGGAAGCAATCGGGAAAATGATGCGTTCAAACTTGGTTACAGTACGCAGCTGGTCCATTTTGATCATGCGGTCCTTTTTGGTGGTGCATAGCGTCATGATAGGCGGCTGGATCAGCGGAACCAGAGACATGTAGGAATAAGCAGCTACGGCGATAGCGCCCAGCAGATGGGGAGCCATCTTAACGGTCAGGTAAATAGCGGTCGGGCCGTCAGCGCCGCCGATAATACCGATAGAAGCAGCTTCACGCAGGTCGAAGCCTAACAGCATAGCGCCGATTAAGCAAACGAACACACCGCCCTGGGCAGCAGCGCCCAGCAGCAGGGTCTTCGGGTTAGCCAGCAGCGGACCGAAGTCGGTCATAGCGCCAACGCCCATGAAGATCAGCGGAGGGAATACTTCGTGGTTGATACCGTACAGGATAACCTGCATAACACCGGGTTCATCAAAGAAGCCGGTCTTAGGAATATTGCCCAACAGGCAGCCGAAAGCGATGTTGGACAGCAGCAGAGGTTCGAAACCTTTGCCGATAGCCATGTAGAGCAAAATCAAGCCTACAAGGAGCATGATTACGTTACCGCTGGTCAACCCCTCAAAACCGGAGTCGTTCCATACGGACTGGAGAGATACAATCAGAGCTTCCATATATAGTCCTCCACTCAGTTTAAGTTTTTAATGTTCAACACTGGATAACGAGACTATTATCCAGTTATATCAATCCCGGGTGGTTCCCTTGCGGGAACCACCCCGGAATTGATAAGAAACAACTTACATCAAATCAAATTACATAACGATCATTACGTCGCCGGTGTTAACAGTAGAGCCTGCGGAAACGCGAACGTCAGCGATGGTGCCGTCAGCCGGAGCCATGATTTCGTTCTGCATTTTCATAGCTTCCAGAATCAGCAGAACCTGACCGGATTTTACAGCGTCGCCAGCTTTGCATTTAACTTCCAGAACTTTGCCGGGCATCGGAGCGGTAACGGTAGCAGCACCAGCAGCAACCGGTTTGGCAGCCGGAGCCGGAGCCGGAGCCGGAGCAGCTTTCGGAGCGGGAGCAGCAGCTCTCGGAGCCGGAGCAGCAGCGCGCGGAGCAGCAGCAACAGCGCCGCCCTTTTCTTCAACTTCTACTTCATATGCAGTGCCGTTAACGGTAATGGTATAAGCTTTCATGGATATAAATCCTCCCTTGAATTTTTAATTTAGGTAATCTTACCCAATTTTAATAATTAATTAGCAAAACGGTTGTACCGTCTGTGCTTCAGCGCGTGCGCCAACAGCCCAGGAAGTAGCCGGAGCAGCAATGCGTACTGCTACAACATTTTCGGAGCCGCCGCAGGCAGCAACTGCAGCAGCAATAACCGCCGCAATTTCTTCGCTCTTGTCTTCAACTACCGGAGCGGCAGCAACAGCAGCCGGTGCGGCAGCAACAGGAGCGGCAGCTTTGGGAGCTGCTTTTTTCTTTGTGGGATCAACCATTTCGATCAGATGCATCAGTACGCCGAGTACGATCAGAACACCGAACACGACGATCATGTTGATGATTGCGATCAGAAACGGGTTATTAGTTACAGGACCCATTCATTTCACCTCGTTTATATGTTTAAAATTAGCGTCGAGTTCTGCCCGTTTAATTATACCGGGAAGTTGCCATGGCGTTTCGCCGGACGGCTCTCGCGTTTGGTTTCCAACATATGCAGAGCGCTGATAACTGCCGGACGGCTGTTCTTCGGCTCGATGATAATATCTACCATGCCGCGTTCAGCTGCAATGTACGGAGTCGCAAATTTGTCAACATATTCTTCGGTGCTCTTCTTCTGGGTTTCCGGATCCTGTTTCTTGAAGATGATGTTGGCAGCGCCAGCAGGTCCCATAACAGCGATTTCAGCGGTCGGCCAGGCAATAACCTGATCTGCGCCCAGTTCCTGGGAGCACATTGCCAGATAGGATCCGCCGTAAGCTTTACGGGTAACCAGGGTGATCTTCGGAACAGTAGCTTCGGAGTAAGCGTACAGCATCTTAGCACCATGACGAATGATTCCGCCATATTCCTGTACAGTGCCGGGCAGGAAGCCAGGTACGTCTACCAGGTTCAGCAGAGGAATGTTGAAAGCGTCACAGAAGCGGATGAAACGAGAGGATTTATCGGAAGCATTGATGTCCAGGCAGCCTGCCATAACTTTCGGCTGGTTGGCAATGATACCGATGGTTTCGCCGTCCATACGGGCGAAGCAGGTGATGATGTTCTGAGCCCAGTATTTCTGGTTTTCATAGTATTCGCCGTTATCTACGATAGCTTTGATAACATCGTACATATCGTATGCTGCATTGCTGTTATCCGGGCAAATGCTGTTCAGCTCTTCTGCGGTACGGTTCGGATCGTCGCCAGTGTCAACGATCGGAGCGGTTTCCATGTTGTTGGAAGGCAGGAAGCTTAACAGATAGCGGATCTGCTGGATGCAGTCGGCGTCATCTTCAGCTGCGAAGTTCGCAACACCGGAACGGGAGTTGTGGGTCATAGCGCCGCCCAACTGTTCCTGGGTTACTTCTTCACCGGTTACGGATTTAACAACCGCAGGACCGGTAATGAACATCTTGGAAGTTTCTTTTACCATGTAGATGAAGTCGGTCAGGGCCGGGCTGTAAACAGCGCCGCCTGCGGACGGTCCCATGATAGCGGAAATCTGGGGGATAACACCGGAAGAAATGGTGTTGTTGAAGAACAACTTGCCGTAGCCGCCCAGAGCGTCGATAGCTTCCTGGATACGGGCTCCGCCGGAGTCGTTCATGCCAATGCACGGAGCGCCCATCTTCAGGGCCAGTCTCTGAACTTTGGCAATCTTGTTGGCATGCATTTCGCCCAGGGAACCGCCTTCAACGGTGAAATCCTGAGAGAATACATAAACCAGGCGACCATCGATTGTGCCGTAACCGGTGGTTACGCCTTCACCAGGCAGGTCTTTTTTCTCCTGGCCGAAGTTGTTGCAGCGATGACGGACGAAACGGTCCAGTTCTACGAAAGAACCTTCATCCAGCAAAGCGGCAATTCTTTCCCGTGCGGTCATTTTGCCTCTCTCATGCTGTTTGGCAATAGCCTTCGGACCGCCGGCGCCGATAATTACTTCGGACTTTTTGAGCATTTTCTCAATTCGTTCTTGAGTAGTCAAGTTTTGACACCTCCATAAATTATTGGGAGAACTTATTTTTATATATTACACCCCGCCCGTATTTTGGACGGGCGGGCCATGTAACCGAAACAAATTACAAACCGATCAATCTTTTTAAATTAAGCTTTGTGCGGAGTGCAGAGTTCTAACAGGATGCCGACAGATTTCGGATGAACAAATGCGATGTCCATTCCGCCAGCGCCGCCGCGGGGAGCTTTGTCGATCATAACGCCGCCTTTTGCCTGTACGTCAGCAATAGCAGCTACCAGATCGTCAACCAGCAGGGCTACATGCTGGATGCCCTGGCCGTTCTTGGCAATGTATTTGCCGATCGGGCCATCGTTGTTTTCGGTGATGTCAACCAGGAGCTCGATTAAGTTCGGGCCGCATTTAATGAATACGGTTTTTACGCCCTGAGACGGAACTGCTTCTTCACCGGTGCATTCCAAACCCAGAATATCGGTGTAGAATTTCTTGGAAACTTCCAAGTCTTTGCAGGCAACACCAATGTGATCAATCTTTGAAACTGTAAATGCCATAAGAATCATCCTCCTAGTAAATAAAATTATTTATTTTAAGGCACTTCTTATTTGAGTACCTTAGAAACAATATTATCGACTACAGAATACGGTTCCGTTTCCCTGCGCTGAAGTTTCTCGATGGTCTCATCGAATTCAGCGGTGCGAACCACATTTTTATCTATGTAACGGTTAACACGAACATTGACCATATCCGTAACTTCGGATTTGATTCTTGCTTTACGGATATCGTCGAGTTTGCCGGTCTTCATCAGGAAGTCCCGATGCGCCAGGATGGAATCCACTACAGCTTCGGTACCCTGGTCCTTGCTGGCAATCGTACGGTTGATAGGCGGACGCCAGCCGGCATTCTTTTCGTTGTTTAACTCCAGCATCATTTCCATTTCAATATTCAGCTTATCGGCGCCTTCCCGATCTGCCTTATTGATTGTGAGCAGGTCGCCGATTTCAAGGATACCTGCTTTGATAGCCTGGATATCGTCACCCATACCGGGGATGACAACTACCATGGTCGTATCGGCCGTCTTTACGATATCAACTTCAGACTGGCCTACGCCAACGGTTTCAACCAAAATAATATCCATGCCGAACGCGTCCATCAGCTTAACCGCGTCACCGGCCTTCTGGGACAAGCCGCCCAGACTGCCACGGGTTGCCATGGAACGAATAAAGATTCCGGAATCCATCATCAGATCCATCATGCGGATACGGTCGCCTAAGATAGCGCCGCCGGAATACGGGCTCGTGGGGTCAATTGCTACAATACCTACAGTCTTACCGCGTTTACGGAACTCTTTTGCAATCTTATCTGTCAGGGTCGATTTACCTGCGCCGGGAGGCCCTGTTATACCAATAACATAAGCATGTCCGGTGTGAGTGTAAATCTTGGTCATTATATCAACTGCATTGTCATATTCATTCTCAACAGCTGTTATACCTTTGGAAAGCGCAAGACGATTTTGTTTTAAAATTTCCTCTACAATGTCCATAGCTCTTTATCACACCGCCTTGTTGATAATAGTTATGAAAGATGCAAGACCGGGAAAAGCTCCCGGCTTGCATCTTTAAGTTTTAAGAAGGAATTACTTTACGTTAGCGTTGATGAAGTCAACAACTTTGCTGGTCGGGGTGCCGGGGGTGAATACTTCGGCAATGCCGGCAGCCTTCAGGCCGGGGATGTCAGCGTCAGGAATAACGCCGCCGCCGATAACCAGAACGTCGGTCATACCTTTTTCCTTCAGCAGTTCAACTACTTTCGGGAACAGGGTGTTGTGAGCGCCGGACAGCAGGCTCAGAGCTACTACGTTAACGTCGTCCTGCAGAGCAGCTTCAGCGATCTGCTCGGGGGTCAGGCGAATGCCAGTGTAAATTACTTCAAAACCAGCGTCGCGCAGAGCACGAGCTACAACTTTTGCACCACGGTCATGTCCGTCCAGACCCGGTTTTGCAACTAATACTTTAATGTTAGCCATTATATTATTACCTCCGTTAATTTTTGCTTTAATTTCAAATTATAATGCGGTATGAGCTTTGTATTCGCCGAATACTTCACGCATTACGCCGCAGATTTCGCCTTCGGTTGCATACGCTTCAACAGCTTCCAGAATCAGCGGAACCAGATTTACATGTTCATCAGCGCAAGCAGCTTTCAGAGCAGCCAGTTTAGCAGCTACAGCAGCGTTGTCGCGTTTTGCTTTAACTTTGGCGATCTTGTCAGCCTGCAGTTTGCCTACAGAGCCGTCTACGCGCAGCAGGTTTTTCGGAGGTTCTTCTTCCTGGGTGAATTTGTTAACGCCAACGATGATGCGACGGCCAGCTTCGATATCCATCTGCCATTTGTAAGCGGAATCCTGGATTTCTTTCTGGATGTAGCCTTTAGCGATAGCTTCGGGAGCGCCACCGAGTTCGTCAATCTTTTCAATGTAATCCCAAGCTTCTTTTTCGATCTTGTTGGTCAGAGCTTCTACATAGTAGGAACCGCCCAGCGGGTCGATGGTATCAGCCAGGCCGGATTCGTACGCAACGATCTGCTGGGTACGCAGAGCGATGGTAACGGATTCAGTGGTCGGCAGAGCCAGAGCTTCGTCCTTGGAGTTGGTGTGCAGGGACTGGGTGCCACCCATAACAGCTGCTGCAGTCTGTAAAGCAACACGAACGATGTTGTTGTTGGGCTGCTGAGCAGTCAGCATGGAACCAGCAGTCTGAGTGTGTACACGCAGCATCATGGATTTAGCTTTCTTAGCGCCAAAGCGTTCTTTCATAACTTTAGCCCATACGCGGCGGGAAGCACGGAATTTAGCAACTTCTTCCAATACGTTGTTATGAGCATTCCAGAAGAAGGACAGACGGCCTGCAAAAGCGTCAACGTCCATACCAGCTTTGATAGCAGCTTCTACATAAGCGATGCCGTCAGCGATGGTGAATGCGATTTCCTGGGAAGCGGTGGAACCAGCTTCACGGATGTGGTAACCGGAAATGGAGATGGTGTTCCATTTCGGAACGTATTTGGCGCAATATTCAAAAATGTTGGTGATCAGACGCATGGACGGTTTCGGCGGGAAAATGTAGGTGCCGCGTGCAGCATATTCTTTCAGAATATCATTCTGAATGGTGCCGCGCAGTGCGTCGGAAGGAACGCCCTGTTTCTTGGCAACAGCAATGTACATGCACAGCAGTACGGATGCCGGAGCGTTGATGGTCATGGAGGTGGAAACTTTGTCCAGAGCGATCTGGTCAAACAGGATTTCCATATCAGCCAGGGAGTCGATAGCTACGCCTACTTTACCAACTTCGCCTTCAGCCATCGGATCGGTGGAATCATAACCGATCTGGGTCGGCAGGTCGAATGCGCAGGACAGGCCGCTGCCACCGTTAGCTAACAGGTAACGATAACGTTTGTTGGATTCTTCAGCAGTGGAGAAACCAGCATACATACGCATGGTCCAGAATTTGCCACGGTACATGGTCGGCTGTACGCCACGGGTGAAGGGATATTCTCCAGGAAAGCCGAGGTCTTTTTCATAATCAAAGCCTTCGATATCCAGAGGGGTATACAGACGATTGGGTTCCAGGTGTGCACGTTCCGGGAATTTAGCGCTGGCAGCATCAGCTTTCGCCATGTACGCATCAAATCCCGCTTTCAGAGTTTCATTTGCCATTCTCAAATCCTCCTTAAAAATATAAATATAAATTTGGTTTCGCAACGCGGATTGGACAGTTCCGCATCACGGTGAGAGTGTTCCGTCAGAGACGGCTTTGTATGGCAAGATCCATTGGGATCCAGTCAACAATCGGAAAATCACAATTGGACGATTGTGATTTTGCATTTTTAGGGGGTGGGACTGAGCATCAGCCCCACCCGACTAATACATTGTAAACTATTTTACACAATAATTCAAGCGTTTGCCAAATTATTTTTATTCAGCCGGTTTTTCCATGGAGCCGGTCTCTTCGAACCATTTGTAAACGTCGAATGCTTCGGAGAGGATATGCGGGGTCTGGCTGTTGCCGCACTTCTCGCATGCTCTCTTGAAGTAATCATACAGGTACGGCTGATACTTCGGGTTGGCAATCTGATCGATGATGATCGGAGCTTTTTCTTTCGGGGTCAGGCCGCGCAGGTCAGCAACGCCGCGTTCGGAAACGATAACGTCAACGTCCAGGGTTGCATGGTCAATGTGGCTGCAGAACGGAACTACGGAACTGATCTTGCCGCCCTTTGCCAGGGAGTTGGTGAAGAATACGGTCAGGTAGCCGTTACGTGCGAAGTCGCCGGAACCGCCAACACCGTTCATCAACTTGGTGCCGCAAATATGGGTGGAGTTAACGTTGCCATAGATATCAACTTCGATAGCGGTGTTCATAGCGATAACGCCGATACGACGGGCAACTTCCGGGCTGTTGGAAATTTCCTGCGGACGGAGCAGCAGATATTTTTTGTAGAAGTCTACGTTTTCATAGAACTTCTTCTGGCATTCCGGAGACGGAGTCAGAGCGGTACCGGAAGCAACGCGCAGTTTGCCGGCGTCGATCAGGTCGAACATACCGTCCTGGATTACTTCGGTGTAAACGGTCAGATCTTTGAAGTCGGAGTTAACCAGACCGTTGATAACCGCGTTGGCAACGGAGCCTACGCCGGACTGTAACGGCAGCAGGTTAGCCGGCAGACGGCCTTCCTTAACTTCGTTCTTCAGGAAGTTAACCAGGTTCTGGCCCATATGTTTTGCGTCTTCGTCGATTTCGCCCAGCGGACGAACTTTATCGGTGATGTCGCAGGGAACTACAGCTACGATCTTATCCAGTTCGCAGGGGATATACGGAGTACCGATACGGTCTTCCGGTCTTTCAATAGGAATCGGTTTACGGTTCGGAGGATCCAGCGGAACATAGGAGTCATGCATGCCTTCCAGGCTTACCGGCTGGGTGGTGTTAACTTCTACGATTACTTTCGGAGCAGTAGCAACGTAAGAGGAGCTGTTGCCCATGGAAGTGGTCGGGATCAGGCCAACTTTGCCGTCGCCCAGGTCGTTGATCTTGCAGACTTCAACGATAGCGAAATCAATTTTCTTACGGTCAGCCATGAAGCCGTAACGGGCCATCTGTGCGAAATGGGACAGATGAATGTCGGCATAACGAACTTTGCCGGCGTTGATAGCTTTACGCAGGGTTGCATTGGTCTGATAAGGCAGGCGGCGGTCCATGCAGCCAGCTTCAACCATGGCAGCATCAATTTCCGGACCTACGGACGCGCCGGTCCAAACATTAACTTTGAAAGGAGTCTTTTTTGCTTTTTCAGCCAGAGCCAGAGGCACAGCCTTCGGATAGCCGGACGGAGTAAAGCCGCTGACGCCGAGGCAGTCGCCGTCTTTGATCATTTCAGCAGCTTCTTCAGCAGTTTTAAATTTGCAAACTACTGATTCACAAACACGATCTTTGATGTCTTCAAAACCTACCATAATAATTACCTTCCTCCTTAAAATATTATGAGAAAATTTCCGCGGCAAGCCGCGGGTAAAACAAACCTGGTTCCGCAAATCCCGTATCTAAATTTACGGAAACAAGGTTTGCTTTGAATCCGAAATTATTATAACACAAAAGAAACAAAAAAGCGAATGGAATTACATAAAAAATGGACCAAATCAAAATCTCCGGTAAAACGCCTTCAGTTTTTGATTTGTCCATAACCAGAAACATACTATTTCAAAGCAACTTTGTTTTCCGAATCTGATTCTACCAATTATCGACGTTTTGCGCAAGACGATTTACACATTTCGTTTTTTTTTAAAAGGAAACATTCTCTTCTGCTTCGTTACGCGCTCTGTTATTCGGAGGCAAACCTATTAAAGTGCCAGATTACGACTAACAACGCGTTCAACAGCCAGAAAAGGACCCCCATACGCACATTGAACAGGACATGATCGCCGATGCCCCCGATTGTGACGCCAAGGCTCATCAGCAGGTAACCTGCCGCAAAAGCCCTCGCCCATAAAAACCTTGCCTTCCGGGCCAGCTTTACAGCCAGATAAAGCATGCTGAACCAGGCACACAGGAACAGAATCAGTCCCGGGATCCCCAGCTCCGCAGCAACATTTAAAAACAGGTTGTGGCAGTGATACATAATTACGTCCGGATTTTTAAAATAGAAATCGTATTCCGGAAAAACATAACGGTAATTGTACCAGCCGATCCCCAGCGGATGATCCTCCACAACCGCCTGGGCAATTTCCAGGTAGGCCAGCCTCATGGCGGCCGAAGAATCTTCCGTAACATGCCGGAGAGTATTCAGGCGCTGCCAGACGGCCGGGCCTGCCAGCGCGGCTCCTGCCAGCGCGACACCTAAAAGATACAGGATGCCTTTCCGGTAAAAGACAAGGACAAAGGCCAGCACCTCCACCGCCATGGCCACCCAGAAACCCCGGGAAAACGTAAACACCTCGCAAAGGATGACCAGCAGCAGGATGCCGAACATCCCCCAGCGTTTCCGCGAATTTTTCTCCACGCCGATGTATCCCATGATATAAGCTGCCACGATGCATAAGTAACCGGAAAAGATGTTGGGATTCTCCCAACTCGAAAAGACACGGTTCCGCAACAGCGGGTTCGCTTCCCGGTCAACCCATAACGCATCGGTAGCGCCGCCAAAATAGTGCTGTCCGATCCCAATCAGGACGGATACAACAGCTACCCATCCCAGAACCCGCAGCATGCGCACGGGAAAAGGCTGACGCATAAAAATCTTCCAGAACGGCAAGCCTTCTTCGTAAGGAGCCGGCTTTGCAAAACGGCTTTTCCCCGCAAAACAGTTCCCGAAACGCGTGACCAGCCAGACGACGGACACATACTGCCCCACAACATAAAAGAAATTAAACGTACAATCAAAGGGGTGGGTAACCAGCGGATTATGCAGGGAAACATAACCTGTGGCCAGCAGCAGGAGCAACAGCCATTTTAAATGACGGGGCCAGACGCGCAGCTGTGGAACACTGCGTTCCTTCCATGCAACCTGCAGTCCCATCAGCAGCGCCAGAAGAATCACAACGCTGAGCAGGGTCTGGTCAATGGCGATACACCCCGCGATCAGCAAAAGAAACTTCTGCATCTTACGGTATTCTTTTGCCGTTACGTTTGTATCTTCTATCATCTCCGCACCTTAAACCATTCGTTTCTCCGGATTTCAAATTGCACAATTTCAAAATGCACAAAAACACGGAATCCCAAAATGCTGCGCATTCATAATGAATCAGCTTTTATTCTTATGTTCTTACGCTCGCTTTAAACGTCCCCACCAGATACAGGGAACCGCAGACGCAGACGACACCGTCAGCACCTGCTGCCTCACAGGCCTGCCGGTATGCCCGGCTGACAGAATCCGCCGCTGTGGCATTGCTGCCGACCCGGGCAGCCAGGTCAGTCGCTTCCGCTGCCCGGGGACCGTCATCGGCCCGGACGGTAAACACCGTATCAATCGGGCGGAACAAAATCCGGATTACCTCATCTACACTTTTGTCCCCCATCATACCGAAAACAAAAGCCCGTTTCCTGTCCGGATAATATTTGTCCAGCGCGTTCCGCAGGGCTTCCGCCCCGTTGGGATTATGGGCCCCGTCCAGGATCACATCCGGAGAGCTGCTGATTTTTTCCAGCCGCCCCGGCCATTTCGTATGGGCCGCCCCCAGATGCAGATGCTCCTCCGTAATCCGGGAATCCTGCTTCGATACAATTTTGGCTGCCACAATGGCAAGGGAAGCGTTGACGATCTGATGCGCCCCCGGCAACTGTATCTCATACTCTGAAGCATAATTAGTCCCGGCCATCAGCCTGAACTTCTGTCCATCGACAGAACTGCTGATTTCCTGTCCCCGGAAGGACCTGCCGTACTCATACAGCGGAGCCTCCTTCAGGGCGCCCATCACCCGGATCGGTCCCAGGGCGTCGCCTTCCGCCCCGGTGACCACCGGCACCTTTTCCTTGATGATGCCGGCTTTTTGCAGGGCAATTTCTTCTATTGTATTACCCAACACCTTAGTATGGTCCAGGGCAATATTGGTAATCACGGAGACCAATGGCTTGATTAAATTGGTAGAATCCCATAAGCCCCCCAGCCCTACCTCGATCACGGCGTAATCCACCTGCTGCAGGGCGAAGTAATGAAATGCCGCTGCTGTCAGGATTTCAAACTGGGTAGGCTGCTCGCAGGCTTCCTTTTTCACCAAGTCATCCGCAAACTCACGCACCGTGGTCAGAACTTTCGCGAAGTCTTCATCCGGAATATCTTTTTCATTGATCTGGATCCGCTCGTTATAACGGACAAGGTGCGGGGAAGTGAATTTTCCCACCCGCAGCCCTGCCTCCGCCAGAATCGCGGCAATCATGGTGGTGACGCTGCCTTTGCCGTTGGTTCCGGCCACGTGAATCGTTTTTACCTGGTTTTCGGGATGGCCCAGCACAAACAGAAGCTGCTGGATCCGCTCCATTCCCAGGCGGATGCCGAACTGGCCCAGACTTTCCAGATATGCGATACTTTCCTGATAATTCATAGTGTATTCTGCCTTAAATCGTTTTCAGATATGCCAGCCGTTCTTCAATGGTTTTGATCTTGGCCGCGAATTCTTCCGCTTTCACCTGTTCTTTTTCCACAACCTCTTTCGGCGCTTTGGCCAGGAAGCCCTGGTTCTGCAGCTTGCCGCTCACCCGCTGCATCTCTTTCTGCAGTCCGGCCAGTTCCTTATTCAGACGGGCGGTTTCCACCTCCACGTCAATCAGCGCTTTCAGCGGCAGATATACTTCCACGCCCGCATTCACGGAGGCCATGGCATTTTCCGGTTTGCCGGCAGTCAGCGGCAGCAGTTCCATGTCGTCCACATTGGCCAGCAGATGGATATAGGCGGCATTCTCCCGGAACACTTCCGTCAGTTCGCCCGATACCAGCAGGATCGCGGGAACTTTTTTGCCCGGGTTCACATTCACCTGGGACCGCATTTCACGGATGGACCGGATGGCGTTCATGATGGCTTCCATGCCCTTTTCCGCCGCCTTATCCTGCAGGGCGGGATCCGCTTTCGGCCAGGCGCTGATCATGATGCTTTCGGTGTCATGGGGCAATGCCTGATAGATTTCTTCCGTAATAAACGGCATGTAAGGATGCAACAGTTTCATGGCGCCGGTCAGCACAGTCACCAGCACCTGCTGGGCCGTTGCCCGGGCCTCTTCCCCGGCTTTGCCGTACAGTCTCGGTTTGATCAGTTCAATATACCAGTCGCAGATCTCGCCCCAGATGAAATCATACACGGTCCGGCCGGCTTCGCCCAGTTCAAACTTATCCAGCAGCGCGGTCACATCCGCAGCCACATCCTGCATGCGGGAAAGGATCCACTTATCCGCCAGTTCGTAAGGCGCCCGTTTCGCGTCGGCCTGATAGCCTTCCAGATTCATCAGCGCGAAGCGGGAAGCGTTCCAGATTTTATTGGCAAAGTTACGGGTGGCTTCCAGACGGCTCCAGTAGAAACGCATATCGTTGCCGGGCGTATTGCCGGTGATCAGCATGAAGCGCAGGGTGTCGCAGCCATACTGTTCGATCACCTGCAGCGGATCGATACCGTTGCCCAGGGATTTGCTCATCTTCCGGCCCTGTTCATCCCGCACCAGGCCATGGATGAACACCCGGTCAAAGGGAATGTCCTTCATGAATTCCATGCCCATAATCAGCATGCGGGCCACCCAGAAGAAGATGATATCGTAGCCGGTCACCAGTACGCTGGTGGGATAGAACTGTTTCAGGATATCCGTTTTTTCCGGCCAGCCCATGATGGAGAATGGCCACAGGGCCGAACTGAACCAGGTATCCAGCGCATCTTCATCCTGATGCACGTGACCGCCGCACTTCGGGCATTTGTCCAGATCCGTGCGGGATGCGATTTCCGCGCCGCAGTCATCACAGTACCAGACAGGGATACGGTGTCCCCACCAGATCTGACGGCTGATGCACCAGTCGTGCATGTTTTCCATCCATCCCAGATAATTCTTGGTAAAACGTTCCGGCACGAACTGGGTGCGACCGTCTTTTACGCAGTCCGTGGCAGCCTTCAGCAGCGGCTCCATCTTCACGAACCACTGGGTGGAGATCAGAGCCTCGATAGGTTCGCCGCAGCGCTGGCAGTGACCTACGGAGTGGGGACAGTCTTCAATTTTTACCAACAGTCCCAGTTCGTCCAGGTCTTTTACGATATTCTTACGGCATTCATAGCGTTCCTGTCCTTCATAGGGTCCGGACTCTTTGGTCATGATACCGTCTTTATCGATGACAACGATGGCTTCCAGGTTCTGCCGCAGGCTCATCTCATAGTCGTTGGGGTCATGGGCCGGGGTGATCTTCACCGCGCCGGTACCGAATTCCGTATCAACATAGTCATCGGCGATAATGGGAATTACCCGGTTCATGATCGGCAGCAGGATTTTTTCGCCTACCAGCTTGCCGTACCGCTCGTCTTTCGGATTTACGGCCACCGCCGTATCGCCGGGGATGGTTTCCGGACGGGTGGTGGCAATGGTCAGGTATTCCCCTTCATGGCCGATGATCGGATACTTGATATACCACAGATGGCCCGCGTCGTCCTTGTGCTCTACTTCAATATCGCTTAACGCCGTATTGCAGTTGACGCACCAGTTGGTGATGCGGGTGCCCCGGTAGATCAAGCCTCTTTCATATAAGGAAACAAACACTTCCCGAACTGCGCGGGAGCAGCCTTCATCCAGGGTAAAGCGGATGCGGTCCCAGTCACAGGAAATGCCCAGGCATTTCAGCTGGTCGATGATCCGGTTACTGTACTGTTCTTTCCAGGCCCAGACCCGTTTCACGAACTCTTCCCGGCCCAGATCATAGCGGGTCAGTCCTTCATTCTTTTTAATTTCTTCTTCTACTTTAATCTGGGTTGCCAGTCCGGCATGGTCGTAGCCGGGGAACCAGATCGTATTATCCCCCATCATACGGTGCCAGCGGATCAGGATGTCCTGCAGCGTGTTGTCCAGGGCATGGCCCATGTGCAGCTGTCCCGTAATATTGGGAGGCGGAATGACAATGGTAAACGGTTTTCTGTCCGGGTCCGGTTCCGCGTGGAAATATTTATTCTTTTCCCAGAACTGATACCATTTCTTCTCCACCGATGCGGGATCATACGTTTTAGGGATGTTGTGCTCTTCTGCCATGTTCTTTCCTCCTGTGAACCTATAAAAATTTAATTATTACCAAACTCAATGCTTAAGGCAACACTGATTAATTCGTCCGCACGCAGGCCTGTTAATCAGCGTCTGCTGATAAAAATAAAAAATCCTGTTGCGACATTGCAACAGGACGAATGACCGTGGTACCACCTGAATTCTCTGTTCATCATTCAGGTGAAACTCCGGCTTATCTTACGCAAATACGGATTGAATCAATATTTGTGTGATATGTTGCCCACCTGACTATGGACAAAGCTCTTATTGATTACGTAACGTGTAACACGGGAACGCTTACGCATACAACAGCACAACGAAAAAACTTACGTCTTCTTCATTATTAATTATTGCTGTCATACTTCAGCGTTCCGGCTCCCGGGCTACCTTCCTGCATTTCCACCGGACGGTTTTCACCAGCCCCGTCCTCTCTTCAGGTTTTCCTGCAGTACTCCTCCCGCTCACGGCCGTTTTCTATAAAAATTGTACTTTTTTAGTTTATCAACCTCAGGTAACGCTGTCAAGCAATATTTTTGTCCAGGAAATAAAAAGCGCATAACCGTTTGAACTTGTCCGGCGTAAAAACAAAAAACATTTTATAAAAATTTCACAATTTCCCTGATTCATGCGCCATGCGGCGAAGCCGATGCTAACTGGGGTTAGCGCATGTTAACAAGGAAAAATTCCTATTGACAAATCAATTTCACGGCCTTATTATTGTCGTTAATATCCGGAAAGGCAATTTCGTTCCACTGCCCAATGTTGCATCTGCCTTATAAGGATACGCCGATCGAATGCGTTTCTTTGCAGACGGATTAACCGGTTCTTCCTTACGTTCTACAGCAAAGGGCAGCGTCCGGCGTGCGCAGCATCATAAAACGCCCAAAAAATTTTTAAAGGAGTGTTTTTATGAGCTCACTGCATGTTACTTCCAACCGTGAAAAGATTGCCATGCGCATCTCCTGGTACAGCATCGCAGTCAACGTCTTTCTGTCCCTGGGCAAATTCATCGCCGGTATCTTCGGCCATTCCGCCGCCATGGTCTCCGACGCCATCCATTCGGCCTCGGATGTTTTCGCAACGTTCATCGTCATGGCCGGCATCAAGATCTCCGGAAGAGCGTCGGACGACGACCACCAATATGGCCATGAACGCCTGGAGTGCGTGGCTTCCATCCTGCTTTCAGTTATTTTAGCCCTGACCGGGCTGGCCATCGGCTACGCCGGCATAGAGAAGATCCTGAACCAGGATACCGAGTCCATCGCGATTCCCACGTTCCTGCCCCTGGCTGCCGCTATCATTTCTATTGTAGTAAAAGAAGCCATGTA
The DNA here is from genome assembly GCF_900112895.1 of Succiniclasticum ruminis DSM 9236. Taxonomy (GTDB): domain Bacteria; phylum Bacillota; class Negativicutes; order Acidaminococcales; family Acidaminococcaceae; genus Succiniclasticum; species Succiniclasticum ruminis. The sequence goes on from NZ_FONL01000001.1 coordinate 263,319, forward strand.
CTGGTATACGCGCCACTATGCACTGATGCTGGAATCCGACGCGCTGATGGCCGACGCCTGGCACCATCGCAGTGATTCCCTTTCGTCCATCGGCAGCTTCATCGGTATTCTGGGCGCCCGCATGGGCTACCCCATCCTGGATCCCATCGCCAGCGTGGTAATCTGCCTGATGATCCTGCAGGCCGGATATGAAATCTTTATGGGCGCCATTGACAAAATGGTTGACAAAGCCTGCTCCAAAGAAGAAGAAGATGCCATGCGGGCCAAGGTTGCCGCGGTTCCCGGCGTCAGTCACATCGACCTGCTGCGCACCCGTCAGTTCGGCAGCCGCATCTTTGTGGATGTGGAAGTCAGCGCCGACGATAACCTGACCCTGCTGCAATCCCACCAGATTGCGGAAGAAATCCATCATTCCATAGAAAAAGACTTCCCCAATGTCAAGCACTGCATGGTACACATCAATCCCCTGAGCGAAGTGTCCCATGAGTGTTACGGAGAGCACCGCCATTAAACCGGGGTTCCGGAACCCAAAAACGCTTGCATATAATTCTTACATTTAAATATCCCGCCTTTTCAGGCAAATAAAAAACCCGCATGGTCCAGATGCGGGTTTTTTATTTGCAGCTGTGTCAAAAGGAGAAGGAGAAGGATGGGAATTTGCTAAATGACTTGTGAATAGCAAACGATTTATCAAAATATTTCGCCCTGCAAGTAATAGAATAAGACCGTTTCTGCTTGCGCAGGAACGGTCTTGATATCATTCACTGGCATCTTCCCACTCTCACCTAGAAAGATACTTCATGTCCAACATCACTATCCTGTCGCTCGCAGGTTAAGCAAGGATGCTTATACAGTTTACACTCCGGTTATACGGTGACGGGATCACATCGGAATTGCGCCGATTTAATAAACTGCACGAAATATTTATTTGATGGTTTAATTATAACGATTCCTATTAAGTCTGTCAAGCTATTTATTTTAATTTTTTCATATTTTCTGTCAGCTGTATGATTATTCTTCCAGAGTCACTTCGGAATCTGCTGTCAGAGCAGCCATGATCCGGTTAATAAAGTCCAGCCGCATGGTGGGCTGAAGGACAGAATAGGCTGTAATCTGTTCGTCCGCAAGCCCCAGCGCTTTCTTAAAAGCCGCGCGCTGCGACATGGCCGCATTCCGGCTGAGCTTATCCGCTTTGGTAAGCACGACATGTATATTAAGCCCGCACTCACGCATCCATTTATAGGCCTCAATATCACTTTCCATCAGCTGATGACGTATATCCATAAGCTGGCAGACCAGCGCCAGATTCGGCGCCTCTTCCAGATATTTGCGGATAAAACCGGACCACTGTTCCTTGTTCTTATGATTGGTTTTGGCGAACCCGTAACCGGGAAGATCCACCAGATAGAACTGTGTCCTGTCTTCGGCCTGTTCCGTAACCCGCTTGGCATCCAGCCGGTAAAAATTCAGCGTCTGTGTCTTGCCGGGCGAAGAACTGACCCTGGCCAGCCCGTTCCGGCGGCAGACCGAATTGATCAAAGAAGACTTACCTACATTGGATCGCCCTATAAAAGCTACTTCAGGCAAATATGGCTTGGGATACTGTTCCGCACGGACTGCAGATGTAATAAATTCCGCACGGATCACATCCCAGTGTTCTTTTGTCATGCGCACCTCCTTATCTGCTCAGACTAACGCCGGACCGTACCCGGCGTTCCTTATGACAATTTCTGTGCCCGTTTTCCTATCTCTCTCGCAATATACACACCGCTGGCACTGGCCTGGGACAGGCCTCTCGTAATGCCGGCCCCGTCTCCGGCCGCAAATAAATTGGGGATTTTCGTTTCCAGATGTTCGTCCAGGTCCAGGCGTGAGCTGTAGAATTTTACCTCCACGCCATACAAAAGCGTATCCGCATTGGCCATGCCGGGAGCGATCTTGTCCAACGCATAAATCATTTCAATAATATCGTCCAATTGCCGTTTCGGAAGCACCAGACTTAAGTCACCCGGCGTCGCGTTCAGGGTAGGACGCGTAAAGCTTTTAGCCAGCCGCCTTTCATCGGTACGGCGCCCTTTGACCAGGTCTCCGAAGCGCTGCAGCAGTACGCCGCCGCCTAACAGATTGGAAAAGGAGGCAATCCGTTTTCCGTACTGATGCGGTTCTTTGAAAGGTTCCGTAAATTTGTTGCTCACCAGCAGGGCAAAATTCGTATTCTCACTCTGCCGTGCCGGATCCGCATAGCTGTGGCCGTTTACGGTGACGATGCCGTCCGTATTTTCCGCAACTACATAGCCGTTGGGGTTCATGCAGAACGTCCGCACCAGGTCATTGTACTGTTTGGTACGGTACACCAGCTTGGCTTCATACACTTCATCGGTAATATGCTTGAAGACCGCGGCCGGCACTTCCACCCGGACGCCTATGTCTACCGCATTATTGGTAAAGGCAAGCCCCAGCTTCCGTCCCTGTTCCGTAAACCATTCCGCGCCGGCTCTACCGGGAGCCGCAATCAGATAGGTGCTGCGCAGTTCGCCTTTCGACGTATCCAGCACGAATTCATCCGCTTCCTTGCAAAAGCTGTTCACTTTCGTATCACAGAAAATATCAACCTTTTTGCTCAGGTCTTCGTAAATATTTTCCATGATCTGCAGATTGTTTTCCGTACCCAGATGGCGGACCTTGCCGTTTAACAGATGCAGGTCATAGCCCAGGGCCTTGCGGCCGATGGAAGAATTCTTGGTTGTAAAGGTTTCGCCGGGCGCGCCGTACCTGCAGTTGATGGAATCCACGTAATCAATCAGGTCCATCACGGTCTGCTTGGGCAGATATTCAGGCAGCCAGCCGCCGAATTCGGTAGTAAAGTTGTATTTGCCATCAGAGAAGGCACCAGCGCCGCCGAACCCGCGCATGATCGCGCAGGGAACACAGCGCAGGCAGTGGTCGGTTTTGCCGGCAGCCAGCGGGCAGTGACGTTTCGCCACCGCATGCCCTTCTTCCAGCATTACTACGGAAAGCCCGGGGAACTTTTCACTGAATTCCCAGCAGGCAAAAATCGCGGCAGGTCCGCCGCCAATTACAGCAACATCATATTTTTTCCGCATACTACCGCCCCTCATTCTTCCGGAAATGCTGATGCGATGCGTCCGCATTTCCCTTTATCTGATTACATTATACTACAACTGCGCCGATACCGTCACGGCTTCAGCGCCAGTTTCAGCACTTCATCCATATGGGTTACCGGAACAAAATGAATATCCTCCCGGACCTTTTGCGGCAATTCCGCCAGGTCCTGCATATTCCGCTCCGGCAGCAGCACGGTCTTCACGCCATAGCGGTGCGCGGCCAGCATTTTTTCCTTGATCCCCCCAACGGGAAGTACCTTGCCGGAAAGGGTTATTTCGCCGGTCATGGCCAGATCTGCTTTGACAACCCGTCCCGTTAACGCGGAAACCATCGCCGTCACCATGGTGATACCGGCGGAAGGCCCGTCCTTGGGAATGGCGCCTTCCGGCAGATGGATATGGATATCCGTTTTATCATAAAAGTCTTCTTTTAATCCCAGCTCTTTGTAACGGGAACGGATATAGGTGTATCCGGCCCGGGCCGACTCTTTCATCACGTCGCCCAGCTGACCGGTCAGGGTCATGCCGCCCTTCCCTTCCGCCGCCAGCACTTCCACTTTCAGCAGTTCGCCGCCCACGCTGGTCCAGGCCAGCCCTGTCACGATACCGACCTCTTCCCGGGCGCGCATATCCGATTCCAGATAGATGCAGGGGCCAAGGTAGTCCGTCAGATTCTTCACGGTAACTTTCGCGTCCGTTTCCTTTGCCGTGACAATACGGTAGGCAACTTTGCGGCACAGCTTCGCGATCTGCCGTTCCAGACGGCGCACGCCTGCTTCCCTGGTATAATCCCGGATGATCTTCCGGATGGCGCCGGACGTAATGGAAAGGGTTTCCCGGGTCAGCCCGTTGGCTTCCATCTCCTTCGGCAGCAGATGCAGCCTTGCGATATTCAGTTTCTCATCTTCCGTGTAACTGGATAACTCAATGACCTCCAGCCTGTCCAGCAGGGCGGGAGGAATGGTATCCGACGTATTGGCCGTTACGATCCAGAATACAGAAGACAAATCAAAGGGATATTCAATAAAATGATCACTGAAGGCATGGTTCTGCTCCGGATCCAACGCTTCCAGCAGCGCCGAAGCAGGATCGCCCCGGAAATCACTGGCCATCTTGTCCACTTCATCCAGCAGGAACAGCGGATTCAGGCAACCGACTTTCTGCATCCCGTGGATGATGCGTCCCGGCATGGCTCCGATGTAGGTGCGTCGATGCCCGCGGATTTCCGCCTCATCCCGCACGCCGCCCAGGGAAACCCGGGTAAACTTGCGGTTGATGGCTTCCGCAATCGACACGGCCATGGACGTCTTGCCCACGCCGGGAGGGCCTACCAGGCATAAGATCGGCGCCTTATTGGTTTTTGCAAGCTTTTGCACCGCCAGGTGTTCCAGGATGCGTTCCTTGACTTTTTTCAGGCCGTAATGGTGTTTGTCAAGGATCCGGGCAGCCTTGTTAATGTCAAAACCGTTTTTGTCATATTTTCCCCAGGGGAGATCCAGCACCGTGTCCAGATAATTCCGGATTACTGCACTTTCCGCCATCATGGGGGGCATCTTGAACAGACGGTCAACCTCTTTGTTCAGCCCTTTCAGCACTTCGTCCGGTAAGGGCAGCGCCTTTATTTTTTCCCGGTACTCTTCCGCTTCCGCGTGAACATCTTCGGCGTCACCCAGTTCCTGGCTGATGACCTTGATCTGTTCCCGCAGGTAATACTCTTTCTGGTTTTGTTCAATATTCTGATGCACCTTCTGGGCAATGTCTTTTTCCAGTTCGGAAATCGTCATTTCCTTATGCAGGATCTCGTACAGTTTTTCCAGCCTGGATTTCACAGACACCGTTTCCAGAAGCAGCTGTTTTGTTTTCAGATTCACGTCCAGATACCCGGCAATGGTATCCGCCACAACGCCTGCATCCGGGTTGTCCTTGAAGGAAAGCAGTACCTCCGGACTGATTTTTTTGCCCAGCAGCACCCACTTTTCAAACTCGGATATCACCATGCGCCGCAGGGTTTCCAGTTCCAGCCCTTCTTCCGGCAGGGTCCTGGCCGACAGTTCCGTAAAGGAAGCAGCCCAGCCGCCTTCCGCGTCTTCCGACACACGGTCCGCCGACGCGCGGAACAGGCCTTCTACCAGAATCCGCACAGCGCCCCCCGGAAGTTTCAGCATCTGTCTGATTTCAGCCACAACGCCTACCCGGTACAGATTCGCCAGTTCCGGTTCTTCTGTTTCTGATTTTATCTGGGAAACGATCAATATTTTTTTGCCGTGCCGCATTGCCGCATTTACGGCATTTAACGACCTTGCCCTGGCAATGTCAAGATTCATCACCATGCCGGGAAAGATGACCATGCCGCGCAAGGGCAGCAGGGGCAAAATTCGGGAAAAGGTATCCAACTCAAATCCTCCGTCAGGCAACAATCAGCTGCGGTTCCACATGCCGCCGTACCGTATCCTCAGTTACTACGCATTTCACCACATCGGTGCGGGAAGGAACTTCGTACATTACGTCCCGCATGATTCCCTCGATAATGGCGCGCAGACCGCGGGCGCCGGTCTCCCTGCGCAATGCTTCTTCCGCGATGGCCACCAGGGCGCCGTCTTCAAACACAAGCTCCACATCATCCATGCTCAGGAAATGCTGGTACTGTTTGATTAAAGCATTTTTTGGTTCCTTCAGAATCCGCACCAGCGCTTCCTTGTCCAGGGCGTCCAGGGAAACCATGACCGGCAGGCGTCCCGCGAACTCGGGAATCAGGCCGAACTTCATCAGGTCTTCCGGCATCGTCTGTTTAAACAGGGAATCTTCCGCCTTCAGTTCCGTTTTCTTTTTGATATCCGCGCCAAAGCCCATGGCTTTGGTGTCGATACGCTCTTTGATAATGCTCTCCAGACCCGCAAACGCGCCGCCGCAGATAAACAGGATATTGGTGGTATCGATCTGCAGGAACTCCTGGTGGGGATGCTTGCGTCCGCCCTGGGGCGGAACATTGGCTGTCGTGCCTTCCAGGATTTTCAGCAGAGCCTGCTGCACGCCTTCACCGGAAACGTCCCGGGTAATGGAAACGTTTTCCGACTTTCTGGCGATCTTATCAATTTCATCGATATAAATAATGCCTCTCTGGGCTTTTTCAATATCGTAATCCGCGTTCTGGATCAGGCGAAGCAGGATGTTTTCCACGTCTTCGCCCACATAACCCGCTTCGGTCAGCGTCGTAGCGTCCGCAATGGCAAAGGGAACCTGCAGGATTTTTGCCAGCGTCTGAGCCAGCAGCGTTTTCCCGCTGCCGGTAGGCCCCAGCATCAGGATATTGGATTTCTGCAGTTCCACATCCTTATCTTCCGGCCGCGTGCTTCCGTAATTGATGCGTTTGTAGTGATTATACACCGCGACAGCCAGCGTCTTTTTCGGCTCTTCCTGCCCGATTACGTACTCATCCAGAACCGCCTTGATCTCTTTCGGGGTAGGAAGGTTCTCCAGGGCTTTCGGCGCCGTAATGTTATTATCCCGTTCATACTCTTCCTTCAGCACTTCCGAGCATAATTCGATGCATTCATCGCAAATATACCCGTTGCGACCGGCCAGCATCCGCTTGACCTGGTCGCCCCGTTTTCCGCAGAAGGAACAAATCACATCACTGTTTTTATTATTATCGGAAAAACTCATCTGTAACTCCTCTTAACTGTAGTATTTATGCTTCCGGCATACGGTCCACGACCTGGTCGATGATGCCGTAAGCCAAAGCTTCTTTTGCTGTCAGGAAATTATCCCGGTCCGTATCCGCGGCCACAGCTTCTTTGGTCTTGCCTGTATGCTTCACGATTACATCGTACATTTCTTCCCGGATCCGCAGGATATTTTTCGCGTGGATGGCAATATCGGAAGCCTGTCCTTCGTATCCGCCCAGGGGCTGATGGATCATAACCTCCGAATGCGGCAGGGCATAACGTTTTCCTTTTTTGCCCGCCATCAGCAGGATGGAAGCCATGCTGGCGGCCAGCCCTACGCAGATGGTAGACACATCGGGTTTGATGTACTGCATGGTATCGTAAATTGCCATGCCGGCGGTCACGCTGCCGCCCGGGCTGTTAATATATAAATGGATATCCTTGTCCGGGTTTTCCGATTCCAGGAACAGCAACTGCGCAATGACGACATTCGCTACTTCATCCGTAACCGGGCCCGTCAGAAAAACGATCCTGTCTTTCAACAGGCGGGAATAAATATCATAGGAGCGTTCGCCCCGGTTATTCTGCTCAACCACAATAGGAACATAATTCATATCGTTCACTCCTTCCAGGTTTGCTTTAACTGTGTGTTACTTTTAGGATAAAAGGGCTGTCTGTACATGTGCACAGACAGCTCCTCATGTTTTACCGCTTATTTATTATTTTGCGTTGTCCAGAATTACATGGGCAGCCTTGTGACGCAGGATGTTGGCCAGAAGCAGTCCCATGTTGTTGTTCTTGCGGATGATGGTCTTTACATCTTCCACACGGGCGCCGTTCTGGTCCGCGATGGACTGGAGCTGGGCATCTACATCGGCCATGTCCACCTGAATGTTTTCTGCTTTGGCGATGGCATCCAGCACCAGATCGGTGCGGACATTCTTTTCCGCGCCTTCCCGCTGGGCTTCACGCAGTTTCGCCATATCCATGCCGGTGTACTGCATGTACTGTTCCAGCGTCATCTTGCGGCTTTCCAGGTTCAGTTTGATCTCTTCCACCATCTGGGTGATGCGGTCTTCGATCATAACGGCCGGAATTTCCATCTTGGCATTGTTTACGGCAGTATCAATCAGAGCGTTTTCATATTCTGTTTTGGCTTCCCGCTCCGCAGCTTCCTGCATGCGTTTCTTATAATCTTCTTTCGCTTCCGCAACGGTTTTGTAGCGGGTGTACTTGGCGATGTATTCATCGTTCAGTTCCGGCAGTTCCTTATGCTTTACAGCCTGGATATGCACTTTGAAGATGGCCTGTTTGCCGGCCAGTTCGGGAACGAAATAGCTTTCCGGGAAGGTTACGTCTACATCAGTGTCGTCGTCTTTCTTCAGACCGATCAACTGGTCTTCAAAGCCGGGGATGAAGGAGCCGGAGCCGACTTCCAGCGGATAACCCTTGCCTTCGCCGCCGCTGAAGGCTTCGCCGTCAACCGTGCCGGCAAAGTCGATAATGGCGAAGTCGCCTTTTTCGATGACGGTCTCGTCATCGGTATCCACCATCTTAGCACCGCGGTTGCGCAGGTCTTCCAGTGCTTTGTCAACGTCTTCGTCGGAAACGCTGGCTTCTTTTTTCTCCACATGGATGCCTTTGTATTCACCCAGTTCCGGTTCCGGTTTCAGCACAACCTTAACTTCCGTTTCAAAGTCCTTGCCTTCTTCAAAGCTTTCAAACGCTTTCTTCTCATCCAGCACTTCCGGATCGGAAACCGGCATCAGTTTTTCTGCTTCAATCGCTTCCTGGTAAGCCCGGTTCACACAGATATTGAATGCTTCTTCCTTTACGGCACCTTTGCCGTAATGCATTTCGATAATATTACGAGGCGCTTTGCCCGGACGGAAGCCGGGGATCCTTACCTGGTTCGCAATCCTTGCCACAGCCTGTTTAAAGCTTTTGTCAACTTCAGCAGCAGAAACAGAAATTTTTAATGTCGCATCGTTTCCTTCTCTGGTAACACTTACATTCATTTGAAAAAATCCTCCCTTAATATATGTTACTATTTGTAATAACCCTGTAAATTTTGGGGTACAAAAACCACCCCATTTTCACAATGCTACAATATAATATCACAACGTACTCTATTTGACAAGCAAACACACCGAAAAAGCCCCTTTCAAAAGAAAAATTTCTGTGAAACCTGCAAAGAGTCTGACGGTTCCCCCGAAACCGGACATTCTCTTTCAGAAAAGGCTTTCCCGGTAATAAAAAAATCCCGGTCATCAGACCGGGATGGATTTGCATGGAGCGGAAAACGAGACTCGAACTCGCGACCCCAACCTTGGCAAGGTTGTGCTCTACCAACTGAGCTATTTCCGCATCGGTAACAACATGGTTGATTATAAAGTAACATTTTAGTTTTGTCAACAACTTTTTTAGAAAATTCCCAGCACCATCTGGCTGATATTTTTCGCGTGGTCGCTGGTCCTCTTCATGTTAATTAAAATTTCCAGGAAGACCAGGCCGGAATCCGGATGGCAGGTGCCTTCATTCAGACGCCGGATATGGTTCTTGCGCATTTCCTTTTGCGCCGCTTTCACCTGGCGGCACACGCTCCAGGCTTCTTCCGCCAGCTTGGGGTCGTTTTTCGCAAAGCTTTCCATACTGACTTCCAGTGAATGTTCCATCAGCTTGCCGATTTCCGCAATCTCCTGCTGCGCTTCCGGGGAGATTACGATTTTTTCCTCAAAAATTTTACGGCTGCGCTTCACCAGGGTCTGGGCATGGTCGCCGATCCGTTCCAGATCGATGCAGGCATGCATCAGGGCCATGTGCTTGGCAGACAGGGAACTGCCCAGTCCTTTTTCGGAAATATGGGTCAGGTACCGGGTGATTTCTTCATTCAGCTTATCCACAATCGGTTCATGTTCCAGCACGTACTGCACCTTGGCAGGATCGTATTTCACAAGGGACTCCACCGCCGCGTGCATGTTTTTCCGGGCCACTTCCCCCATGCGGATCACTTCTTTTTCCGCCAGTACGATAGCGATGGACGGGGTTGCCAGCATCGCGTCATTCAGGTACAGCGGTTTCACGGAAATCTTATCGCCCTTATCCGGCAGCAGTTTTTCAATGAGATGGGTAAACGGAGTGATCAATGGCAGGAAGATCAGGGTGTTCAGCACGTTGAAGGCGCTGTGGGAGTTGGCGATCTGCCGGGCAATATCCCCTGCCGGGGAAATCGCCAGCACGACTTTGACAAACAAAGGCAGAAACGCAAGGAAAATCACGCAGCCGAAGGAGTTGAACAGCACATGGGACAGCGCCACCTGCTTGGCCGAAGTGTTGCTCCGGGAAGCCGCCACGATGGCCGTCAGGCAGGTGCCGATATTATCGCCCAGCAACACCGGAATAGCCCCTTCCAGCGGAAGCAGGCCCTGACCGGCCATGGCCATCAAAATGCCGACCGTAGCCGCGCTGGACTGGACCATAATGGTAAAGATGATACCCACGATAACCCCCAGCGCCGGGTTATCGGCAAAACGGGAAACGAACTCTACAAACACCGGACTGCTGCGCAGGGGGGACGCCGCGGCGCTGAGCACCTTCATACCCAGCATCAGCAGGCCGAAGCCCAGCAGGATCTGACCGATGAACTGGCCCTTCTTGCGTTTGGCAAGGACGCGGGTCATGGCCCCGACAAAGATCATGACCGTAAAATAATCGGTCAGCTTGAACGCAATCAGCTGGGCCGTAAAGGTCGTCCCGATATTGGCCCCCATGACCACGCTGAACGCCTGCTTTAACGTCATCACACCGGCGTTGACCAGGCCTACCGACATCACGGTGGTTGCCGCGGAAGACTGCAGGGTCGCCGCTACCAGCGCGCCCAGAAGCACGCCCATCACCGGCACGCCCGTCAGGGACTGCAGCACCTTCTGCAGCCGGGCGCCGGCAGCCTGCTGCAGACCGCCGCCCAACAGTTCCATACCGTATAAGAAAAGTCCTACGCCGCCTAAAAAAGCAAAAAGATGTACTATCATAAATGTGTCACAGTCTTCTTCTCTTATCGTTTGACTCAGCTATCGATCTCAAAAAATATAAGGCAGACCTGCTCATCACAAGCAGCCAAAAAATCAGCCGGAGGTTCTCCGGCTGATTTTAATGTACGGAAACAACGGAAACGCTTTCTGTTCCTCTCCGCCTCGTCAGCCAGTGTTTCCTGATTTAACTTTATTCTTTTCCTGCCATTTTCTTGTAGTTGGCGATCCGTTCCATGGCATCCGCTTCGGTCTTCTTATACAGCTCTTCAGCCAGCTGCGGACGGACTTTCTGCAGGGACGCGAAACGCACTTCGCCCAGCAGGTAGTCACGGAAGCTTTCGGTAGGTTCTTTGGAATCCAGGATGAACGGATTCTTGCCCTGGGCCTTCAGTTCCGGATTGTAACGGTAGGTTGCCCAGTAACCGCAGGCAACGGCGCGTTTTTCTTCCAGCTGGCTGCAGCCCATGCCGGCTTTCAGGCCGTGGTTGATGCACGGGCAGTACGCGATGATCAGGGACGGGCCGTCGTAAGCTTCCGCTTCCGTCAGCGCCTTCACCAGCTGATTCTTGTCCGCGCCCATGGAAACCTGCGCCACATACACGTAGCCATAGCTGATGGCCATCATGCCCAGGTCTTTCTTCTTGGTGCGCTTGCCGCTGGCAGCGAACTGCGCAATGGCAGCGGTCGGGGTCGCCTTGGAGGACTGGCCGCCGGTGTTGGAGTACACTTCCGTATCCAGAACCAGAACATTAACATTCTTGCCGCTGGCCAGCACGTGATCCAGTCCGCCGTAGCCGATGTCATAAGACCAGCCGTCGCCGCCGAAGATCCAGTGGCTGCGTTTGATAAAGAACTGTTTCAGGTCAAGGATTTCCTGCAGCGCTGCGTCCGCGCCTGCTTCTTTCGCCAGCAGTTCCGCCAGCTTGTCCGCCCGTTCCCGGGTGCCTTCGCTGACATTCTTGTTTTCTTTCCAGTCTTTCATGGCAGCCTGCAGATCCGCAGAGCCTTTGCCTGCAGCCAGCGCCGCATCGATCAGTTCTTCCACGCGGTCCCGGGACTGTTCCACGCCCAGGAACATACCTAAACCATATTCCGCGTTATCTTCAAACAGGGAGTTAGCCCAGGCCGGACCGTGTCCTTTCTTGTTCACGGTATACGGCATGGACGGGGAAGAAGCGCCCCAGATGGAGGAGCAGCCCGTAGCGTTGGCCACCATCATACGGTCGCCGAACAGCTGGGTCACCAGTTTTACATACGGCGTTTCGCCGCAGCCGGAGCAGGCGCCCGAGAACTGCAGCAACGGCTGTTCGAACTGGGAACCTTTCACCGTATTCTTCTTCATGGGATTCGGTTTTTCCGTCACTTCATTCACCGCATAATCCCAGGCAGGCGCTTTGTCAAGCTGGGAATCCAGCGGTTTCATGAACAGCGCCTTGCCGGGCGCCGGGCAGATCTGGGCGCAGTTGCCGCAGCCCTGGCAGTCGTACGGGGAAATTACCATGGCAAACTTGCTGCCGTCTTTTACGCCCATGGCCGGTTTGGACGGATAGCCGATCTTTTCCGCTTCCGCGTCGTTCAGCAGCACCGGACGGATGGCAGCGTGCGGGCAGACAAACGCGCACTGGTTGCACTGGATGCATTTTGCCACATCCCATTCCGGCACGTTGATGGCGATGCCGCGTTTTTCGTAAGCGGAAGTGCCAACCGGGAAGGTGCCGTCGGCGTGACGGGCCATAATGCTGACAGGCAGTTTGTCGCCTTCCTGCCGGTTAACCGGAACCAGAATGTCGTCGATGAACGCATTGCCGGTCTTTTTGGTTTCCACTTTGTCTTTTGCATCAGCCCAGGCAGCGGGAACATCAATCTTCACAATGGCTTCGATGCCTTTGTCGATGGCCGCATTGTTCATGTCAACCACATTCTGGCCTTTCATGCCATAGGATGCTTCCACGGCGTCCTTCAGATATTTCACCGCGTCGGCCAGCGGAATGATATCCGCCAGTTTGAAGAACGCGGACTGCATGATCATGTTAATGCGGCCGCCCAGACCGATGGACTGGGCAATCTTCACCGCGTCAATGATATAGAAATTAACCTTCTTCTTCGCAATGTACTGTTTTACGGCAGCCGGCAGTTTCTCGTCCAGTTCTTCCGGAGACCAGCTGCAGTTCAGCAGGAAGTTGCCGCCCTCTTTCAGGCCGGACATAATATCATATTTGTAAACGTAGGACTGATTGTGAACTGCCACATAGTCAGCGTCTTTGATCAGGTACGGTTCCATGATGGGCTCTTTGCCGAACCGCAGATGGGATACGGTAATGCCGCCGGATTTCTTGGAATCGTAAGCGAAATAACCCTGCGCATACATGTCGGTGTGGTCGCCGATGATCTTGATGGCGCTCTTGTTGGCGCCAACGGTACCGTCGGAACCCAGGCCCCAGAACTTGCAGCCCTTGGTTCCCTTCGGGGTGGCGTTCAGGATCTTGCTGCTGGTCAGGGAGGTGTTGTTCACGTCGTCGTTAATGCCAACGGTAAAGCCATTCTTCGGCGCAGCCTGACGCAGGTTTTCAATAACCGCGTACATTTCGGTGGGCGTAAATTCTTTGGAACCCAGACCGAAACGGCCGCCCACGATGACCGGTTTCATGTCGCTCTGATAGAACGCGCTGCAGACATCCTGATACAGCGGTTCGCCCAGGCTGCCCGGCTCTTTGGTGCGATCCAGCACAGCAACCTTTTTCACGGTTTTCGGAACCGCAGCCAGGAAATGTTTCACGGAGAACGGACGGTACAGATGAACCGCCAGCACGCCGATCTTTGTGCCTTCTGCCGCATTGACCAGTTCCGCGGTCTTGATGGCGGTCTCCTGGCCGGAGCCCATAACCACGATCAGCTGGTCCGCGTCCTTCGGACCGTAGTAATTGAACAGATGGTATTCACGGCCGGTGATCTTGCTGACTTTGGCCATGTATTCTTCCACGATTTCCGGAACCGCTTCATAGTATTTGTTAACGGCTTCGCGGCTCTGGAAGTAAGTATCCGGGTTCTGGGCCGTGCCGCGCATAACCGGAGCATCCGGATTCAGGCCACGCTGCCGGAACGCTTTTACAGCTTCCCAGTCCAGCATGTCCGCATAATCTTTGTAATCGAATACTTCAATCTTCTGAATTTCATGGGACGTACGGAAACCGTCAAAGAAGTTCAGGAAGGGAACGCGGCCCTTAATGGCGGCCATGTGGGCTACGCCGGTCAGGTCCATAACTTCCTGCACGCTGCCTTCCGCCAGCATGGCGAAACCAGTCTGACGGCAGGCCATTACGTCCTGATGATCGCCGAAGATGCTCAGGTTGCTGGTAGCCAGCGCACGAGCGGAAACGTTGAACACGCCCGGCAGCAGTTCGCCGGAAATTTTATACATGTTAGGAATCATCAGCAGCAGACCCTGGGAAGCCGTGTAGGTAGCCGTCAGGGCGCCCGCCTGCAGCGAACCGTGTACCGCGCCTGCAGCGCCGGCTTCAGACTGCATTTCCAACAGTTTTACCGTCTGTCCGAACAGATTCTTTTTGCCTGCGGAAGCCCATTCATCCACGTGTTCCGCCATAGGCGAAGACGGAGTGATGGGATAAATGCAGGCTGCGTCAATAAAAGCATAGGATGCATAAGCGGCGGCTTCGTTGCCGTCCATCGTTTTCATGATTGCCATAGATCGATTCCCCTTTTCATTAAACTCATCAATACATCATTCTGTTTTGTTATTTCTAACTAATATCATAATGAGCCATTATAATATTATTCACTTTATTATATCGTATCAACGACTCTTCCGCAATGTTAAACTTGTTGTATTTTGTATTCTTACCAATTATAAATAATGTGATATAATATTATCGAAAGAAGGTGTTGTCTTTGAATATTTTACTTACACTGCTGAATGAAAAACTGCAAGACCTGCTTCATGCGGAAACGGAAATTACCGAAAGCAAAACGGAAACGCTGCTGACCTACGCAAACCCGTACGGCGGAAAACCGTTGCAGGTACTGTACCGGCCCGGGGAAGATTTTAAAGTGACCCTGAACAAAACGCCCCGCTATTACCAGCAGGATTCCACCAAACGTCTGCTGGCCGACGTGGCCGGTTACGCGGAAGGAAAAACCGTTTCCCTGGACTGCACGGACCACAACGGAACCGAAAGCAGATCGGACCGTGTCGTCAACGCTGCCGACCTGGAAGGCATAGATTTGGACGCTCTCATTGCACTGGCCGTCCGCGTCAGTCTGCTGGACAGCGTTGAACTGAAAGACCTGCTGGCAAGCGGCGGCACGGTCAACGCGCATTTCTGGAACGCCAAAAAGGATTTCCGGTACCGGCAGATCGGGGACCGGCTGGAAAAAATCTGATTCGCAACAAAACAAAAAGCGCCTCTGCAAACAGGTAAACCCTGTCCGCAAAGGCGCGTTTTATTTCATCCAGCCAAGCTTGTCCGCCAGATACGTTCCCGTACCCGCCGCAACCGAATTCAGCGCCGAACGGCAACCGTCCAGCAGCCACTCGAACATCAGCAACGGAACCGCGGCACGCAGCGGCAGCCCCAGCATAAAAAGAAGAACCAGCACGCAGTACAGCCCGCTGCCCCGGTGTTTCATCCCCGCCAGCGAGAACAGCAGGACCCAGATAAAGAAACCGACACCCGGGAGAACGGAAACCGGCATGCCAACATACCGAACCGCCAGCATACAGGCAATTCCCAGATACAGCACCGTGCCTGTTTTGCCCAGCAGTTTTCCGCAGCGCCAGGCCGTCCGGCCCGCTTCTCCTGCAATCCCCATGCGCTGCAGACTGTGCAGGGCCTCCCCTTCCCCGGAACCGGAAGAGCAGGCGGTAAAGGCCTGCAGCAGAACCGGTTTGAAGTTGCGCAGGAAATGCGCCGGGCAGTCCTTGCCGCAATGACGCAGCTGATATCCGTAAACCAAAGTTCCATAAGCCGCACAGCAGAAAGCCGTCACCAGGACCAGTTTCACACCGGGCCACAGAACGGCCAGCCCCCGGATCCCGATCATGGGACAAAGAAGGAAAAACAGGCCCAAAGGCAGCAAACGCAGCAACAGGGTTCCCGCATAGCCGAACACATCCGCCAGGGAACGGAACAGCCGGCGGGCTTCTTCGCCCTCCGGTCCGATTTTCGCCGCAGCGGCACCGGTCAGCACCGACAGCAGCATCGCCCATGGCACGAGGGGCCGGAACCAGCGCAGGCCGAAATCGGAAAAACCGGCAAAAGCGGCCGGAATCTGTGCAGACCCGGCAATGCCTCCCGCCGCCAGGCCAAGGACCGCGGCGCCAGTCACCGCAATGCTGTGGAAAAACCATAACCGTGCAGGCGACGAACCGTCGGACCGCAGCTGCAGCCGCTGCATCACGCCGGAAACAAGATTCAGAAAAACGATGGGAAGCGCCAGCAGGAACAACAGTTTCAGGTAGGCCATGCCCACCGAATACAGCATCGTGTACACGCCGCGCCCGGCGCCCGCGAGGTTAAGGATTAGACCCGCCAGGACGCTTATGATAAACGAAGCGATCATCAGGACCGTACTATTCAATTTTAGGTTGACCGGTATTCCGTGAATCTGCATGGTCCGCCCTTCCTGTTAACACAGCGCGATATAAAAAACAACAGCGCCGTCCTGTAAAAAAGCCGGTTCCTTGCGGTTCCGGCTGTATTTTTTTGGTGCGGGCGACAGGACTTGAACCTGCATGGATAAACCGCCAGATCCTAAGTCTGGTGCGTCTGCCAATTCCGCCACGCCCGCAAAACATTTTCTAATGTGTTGTCAGCTTTTTACTCTCATGGCTATGCTTATTACTTTACGTTCGCTTGCGTCTTTCCCACCACTCAAGGCAAACTGCAAACTCCATCCATCCGCTTCATAACCAACTATACAAGGGTCCTGATAGTTTTTATCATCCATAGATATACGGTTATTGTTTATATCCAGACATTCATCAGGCTCCCCATACGCTTTTTTCAGTTCCGAGCCGGTAGAACCGGTTTTGATGCCGGCTTTTGTTGCTATCGTTATGTCACCGTTAAGGGCAACGCTTAATACCGGCTTGTCACCGGACGGCGCCGCATCTACCAGGAACCATGTCCCATTCCCTTCTTTAACGAAGTAATATCTGGAATACTCGTTTGACTGCTCCTGATGCACCGGCTGTCCGTATTTCGCAATTACTTCAGCAAGGGGTTGCCCTAAACGGATATTTCCAATCAGAAAATCCTCTTTCGATACTGCAAAGCAAGTACCTGTCGCCATAATGGCCAGCATGGTTATAACAGTCATTACTGCTTTTTTGATAGTCACAGGAACGACCCCCTTTAAAATCCGGATGGTTTCTCATATTAGCGATACCTAATTATACTATCCTTTTTGTTCTTCTTCAACAGTTTTCGCATTCACATATATTTGTTATTTGTTCTCCTTCCTCATATTGCGAACCCCTTACACTTCACACTGGTGTGAAAAAAAACAAAACGCCCGCGTTAAGCAGGCGTAACGGAAGAACCGCGCAGTCTAAATTTTATGCTCTAATACATTTTATTCGAATTATACGAAAAGAATCACCCCAACGCCGCCACTTCTTCCACAGGAAGATTCGTTATCCTGGCAATCTTTTCTACAGACATTCCATCTTTTAATAAAGATTTGGCAATTTCAAGAGCTTTCTTCTTTTCACCTTTCATCTCTCCACTTTTTTCACCTTGTTGAAAAAATCGCTTCTCCATTATTTTCTGATCCATTTCCCATGTCATAACCCGCGCCCTCCAAATTTCGTCATCCTTCACCCGCGCCGTTTCCCTGTCCACGGTCCGGGTGAACTCACTTTCCGGTTTATTTCCGTTAACATACGATAGAAACGCTGACAACTCTTTATCGTCTGCCTTGTCCGCAGCCCTGGCATTCAGAAAAATATTCTCCGTCAAATCCTGCATCTCCAAAGCGTTGTTCTCTTTACAGCGGTATGTGAAATGATAAACCGGCAGGCCTTTCCCAAACGGATCAAAAGTACAGATAAAAATCACATACGACTTGCGCAGCTCATTGTATGTCATTCCCCGGTGCAGCATATCCATGCTGGCAAGGCTCTGGTAATACCGGGTGCGCAACGGCAGTTCGCGTATTACCTCTTCCTCGTCCGTCCCCCGGTAGACAGTACTGTTAGGTCCTGTCGTCTGCATCTCAATATCCAATACCGTATCTTTTTCATCCTTCACATAAACATCAAGTCGAATCCGCTTGCTGTCAATTCGTACGCTAATGCTCTTATCTGTTTCAAGATAAAGAATTTCCCTGATGTGTATGTGCAGGACCTGTTCAATGAGACGCTTGCAAAGCTCTTTGTTCTTCATTACTTCCAAAAACACAAGGTTATTGGAAAAAGTCATGGAATCCCAGTCAATCGGTTTAAAATTACTCAATTCTTCACCTGTCTTTCCGACCGGCACGATTCCTTCCGCAGTTGTATTATAGCATAGTTTTCATGCGTTTTCTATGAAGAATAACGCCTTTTGCAATTATCTACACTATTTGCATTACTTCTTTGATTTGTTTCTAATCGCTTTTTATTACAGCCGAATAATGATTTAGAGTCAATTACTTTTGAAAAACTCATTGTTTTATTGATTTTAAATAACAAACATGGTATGATAACCGTAAGAAAGCTCGAAGTATTTCCTTAAGGAGGGAGGTCCTGCCAATGTTGGAGCTGCATGAAAATATCAGGGCGAGACGCGTCGCGTTAAACATGACGCAGCAGGAGCTGGCCAAAAAACTGGGCTATAAATCCACGTCAACCATCGCCAAAATAGAATCCGGCGAAAATGATATCCCCCAGGCAAAGATCGCCGCTTTTGCCGCCGCGCTGGATACCACGCCGGCTGAACTGATGGGATTACAGATCATAACCATAGGACCTGATGAACCCGACGATACGGTAACGGTCACTATCGCAAAGGGTAAGCCGGAACTGGAAGAAGCCATCAGACGACTGGACGGACTCAGTGAAAAACGGCTGAAGAACACCCTTGCTATTGTCAATGCCATCATCGACAGCTACGAATCCGGCAAAGACTTGCATATGATCATTAATATCGAGTCGCGCCCGGTTGAGTAAGCCGCGTCTCCCGACCGGCATCCGGTTCATATATTCTGTCGTTTTGCATCACGTGATGGAGGGAGAAAGAAAGCATGAACATTTTTGATATCATAGGCCCCGTCATGATTGGACCCAGCAGTTCACATACGGCGGGCGCCTGCCGGCTGGGGCTTCTGGCAGCGGGGATCCTGGGGGAACGGCCCCGAAAGGCGGAAATCTTACTGCACGGTTCCTTTGCCCATACCTATAAAGGTCACGGAACAGACCGGGCCCTGATTGCCGGTCTGATGGGATGGCAGCCCGATGACGCGCGCATTCCCGACGCGTTGCGCCTGGCGGAGGAAACCGGTATGGAGTTTTCGTTTACGCCAGGTGACCTTGGCTCGATGGCGCATCCGAATTCCGTCCAGTTCCGGCTGACCGGGGCAAAGGGCAATACCTGCGAAATCATCGGGGCGTCCATCGGCGGCGGGCAGATTATGGTGACCAACGTGGACGGCTACCCCGTAGAATTAAGGGGCGTGCTGCCCGCGCTGTTTGTCCCCCATCGGGACGAGCCGGGCGTCATTGCGCTGGTAAGCACGATTCTGGCACAGAAAATGATCAACATTGCCTCCATGCGGGTGTTCCGCGAAGGCAAAGGGGAAACGGCTACCATGGTCATCGAGTGCGACCAGCCGGTTCCGGCGGCCGTAATCCGTCACCTGGAAGAACTGGGGCCGGTAAAGCTGGTACGGTTTGTGGATAAAGTATCGTGACGCGGAGGAATGATCCATGAAGAAAGATAAATTGTCGTGGGCCCTGCTGGTCAGCGAGGCGGAAGCGAAACAGCTTCCATTGATAGACTATTTACTGGAGAGAAGCGCGGCCCAGGTTGAAACAGACAAGGCCGCTGTCCTGAAAAAAACGGAAAGCATGCTGCAGGTCATGGAAGAGGCTGTTGCCTACGGCATGACAGGCGTGAAATCCAACAGCGGGCTGACCGGCGGTTCCGCCAAAAAGCTGAAGGAATACATTACGGCAGCTGCGGGCAAAAAGAAACAGGATCTGTTAGGTCCTGTTGCCGGAACGGCCGTTATGTATGCCCTGGCCGCGGCGGAGGCCAATGCGGCCATGGGACGCATCGTGGCGGCGCCTACCGCGGGAGCCAGCGGGATCTTGCCGGGGGTGCTGCTGTCGCTGAAGGAAAACTGCGGCGTGCCCAGAAAGAAACTGGTGGAGGCTCTTCTGGTGGCCGGCGTGATCGGCGAAGTGATCGCCAACCGGGCATCCATCGCCGGCGCTACCGGAGGCTGCCAGGCTGAATGCGGCAGCGGCGCGGCCATGGCCGCGGGCGCGGTGGTCTATGTTTTCGGGGGAAACGGTAACCAGATCGGCGACGCGGTTTCCATCGTTTTTAAAAATATGCTGGGACTGGTATGCGATCCGGTGGCGGGTCTGGTGGAGGTCCCCTGCATCAAACGCAACGCAGGCAGTGTAATGCAGTGCCTGCTGGCCGCGGAACTGGCGCTGGCCGGCGTGGGCAGTTTCATTCCGGCGGATGAGGCAATCGACGCCATGGACAAGGTAGGACGTTCCCTGCCCGGCGGGCTCCGGGAAACGGCGGAAGGCGGACTGGCCGTGACCCCGACGGCAAAAGTCTGGACAGAGAATTATTTTAAAAAGATTCATGGTTGACAGGTAAATTTGCCTGTGTTATAATAATTTCCGTCATTAAGCGACGCTTATATGGTGGGTATGGTGAAGCGGTTAACACGGCGGATTGTGGCTCCGTTACGCGCAGGTTCAAATCCTGTTACCCACCCCAATTTTTTCATTTTGGGGTGTAGCCAAGTCGGTAAGGCACAGGACTTTGACTCCTGTATGCGTAGGTTCGAGCCCTGCCACCCCAGCCAGATTTTAACGGTCCATTAGCTCAGTTGGTAGAGCACCTGACTTTTAATCAGGGTGTCCCGCGTTCGAGTCGCGGATGGATCACCAGAAAAACAACTCCTGTTCTCCGGGAACAGGAGTTTTTTATTTGCGCCGGCAACAGGGGGTAGTATTTTTCTTCGTAATCGTATATAATAAATTAGTTATAAGGGAAAGTGTTTTTATGATTTGCTATTAATAACACTGCGCATTCCGGAGTAAAATTTCCCCAACGGAAGAAAACCGGATGTTCATTTAGTAATGGCGAATCATGAAATCACGCAGGAAAGGAGGAACCGGCCATGTACAAAATTTTGAAAAGCTCCAACACCGGCGTTGATGAATTCGACATCGAAGACATGGAAAAAGGCTGCTGGATCGATATCGTCGCCCCTTCTACGGAAGAAATCGATGAAATCGCCGAAGCAACCCATATTTCCAGAGACTTTCTGACAGCCGCTCTGGACCGGGAAGAAAAAGCCCGTACGGAAATTGACGAAGAGCAGCTTCTGGTCGTCATCGACATTCCTTTTTTCCGCAGCAACAAAGATTATGACACCATGCCGTTAGGCATCATTGTCACAAAAGACGTCATCGTTACCGTCTGTCTGGAAAGCAACGCGGTCACGTCCGGCTTTAACGCCAGAACGTTCAAAATGTTCAGCACCTATAAGAAGACCCGGTTCCTGTTCCAGATCCTGTATAAATCGGCTACGTTGTATCTGAAATATATCCGCAACATCATCCGCAGGACAGATGATTTGGAAGCGCATCTGCGTCAGGCCATGGAAAATTCCAAGCTGTTCAGCATGCTGGACCTGCAGAAATCCCTGACCTATTTCACCACGTCCCTGCGCAGCAATTACATGGTGACGGAAAAACTGCTGCGGCTGCGCACCACCGCCCAGACACAGCAGCTGATCAAGATGTACGAAGAAGACGAGGACCTGCTGGACGATGTTATCGTAGAATACAAGCAGGCCATTGAAATGGTCGAGATGTACAGCCACATCGTGCAGAGCATGATGGAAGTGTTCGCTTCCATCATCAGCAACAACCTGAACCTGGTGATGCGGTTCCTGGCTTCGGTCACCATCATCCTGGCCATCCCCACGTTTATCTCCGGCCTGTGGGGCATGAACGTGCCGGTACCTTTCGCAGAGTTTACCCACGGTTTCTACATCGTGTTCGGACTCGCCTGCGTGGTCAGCCTGCTGGCCGGCTACTGGCTGTGGAAAAAGCATATGTTCTGAATCGGAGCGATAAAACAAAAAGGCAGTTCCCAAATCGGGAACTGCCTTTTTTATGTTGTTTTGCCGATAACTGTTTTATCAGTAACTTTTTTCCGGTAACTGTCCGCTGCAGTGGCTGTATCGCCATTACCCAACGGTTATTTTACAATCAGTACCGGAATGTTGGAATACTGGGAGATTTTAGTACTTACGCTGCCCAGGAAGAATTCAGCCAGACCGGAAAGCCCGCGGCTGCCCAGCACGATGGCATCCGCCTTCTCCGCTTTGGAAATGGTCAGGATCCGTTCGGAAGGATGCCCCAGTTCAATCCTGTAGTCGGCAGCGCCGGTAAAACCGGTCTCTGTCACTTTTTCCCTGGCCCGGGCCAGTATCTCTTTCCCTACTTCTTCCAGATCCGCGTTACTCTGGCTGATAATATTGTGGTCCAGGGGAACCGCCAGCAACGCAGCATTATTATAGGGCTGGATAACCGTCAGCACCAGCAGCTCGCCCTCAAACTTTTCTGCCAGGGCGCAGGCCTGCTCCAACGCGCGCCAGGCGCTTTCCGAACCGTCAACGGGAACAACGATTTTCTTAAACATGTTCATCCCTTCTTTCATTATTTCTGTGTATCAGGCAGAGCCGCCTGAAAGGATCTTCTACTCCTGCTCTTCTTCTGCGGCGCTGTTAATTTTCTGTTTCGGTTTGCCGTGTTTCCGCAGTTCACGTTCCGCCGCCCGTTTTTCCCGCGCCTCACGGATACGTCTGGACTTGGAACTTTCCCTCCGCTGGAAATCCGTTTCCGGTTTTGCCTGGGGCTCGATGTAGGTGCCGTGATTCCCGAACCGGTAATACAACGCATAACCGATGATCAGCGCAATGGGGATAAAACCGACCAGATACCGCCATTTCCCCGCCGTAAGCATCAGGAAATTATAGCCCAGGGCGAAAATGGGAATCAGGATATAACTCAATATCCTCGCATTCCGGGAACCCCGGCCAAAGAAACGCATGATTGCCACCCAGACGATAACGCCTACGGCAAAGCTGACAAATGACATGAACAGTAAAAACAGGAATATCTCGAAATTCAAATCAGAAAACCTCCAAACGCTGTATTTCTACAATTAGTTATTTTTTCTGCAGTTACTTGTTTCTTCCGCAACTGCTTATTTACACATCAAACTTCTTCGTTTCGTCGCCCAGCGGCTTGTCCTTGTCCGGATCATTCTTAAAGAGATCGATGTTGTCCTTCGCGTATTTTACCGCGTCGTCATACACTTTCTTGAATGCGCTCAAGTCTTTCGGCTTGCCGGCCTTGATCCATTCCATAACGACCCGGCCCAGACCATAGGTCATGCCGACGGCCAGGGGGATCTGCAGGGGGGCAAAGGGAATCAGCGTCGCCAGCTTGCCGCCGGCAAATACCGTGCCCATGGAACCCAGCAGGCTCACCGCTGCTTTTTCCGTAATCTTTTCTTCATAAACCGAGCCGATCTTCATGATCATATAAATATCATTGGCGATCGTGGAAAGTGTACCGAGCCCCGGAACCACCACAATTACGCCGGCGCGGGCCGCCGCCCATTTGCACAGGGAAAGAGCTTCTTCCTCCCTGTCCTTATCGTCGATTACCGTGATTTTTTCATCTGCCATAATTAAACCTCCAAAACATAACTTCATCTGAAAAAAATCATCACAGCCTGTACCCAGCTAATTATATACTATGCGTTCCCCGTTTGCAAGAAATCGCAGGGGCCTCCAAAACATTTCACAGTTTTCCCGCTCAGCAGTCCGGTTCGTCCATTAAAGGCAGCGGCGGCCTGTCAAGTTTTGCGCCGTTTTCCTCGACATACTTTGTATGCAGCGCCGTCAATGGCACAATGACTGCCATAAAATGCTTTTCGCCATTTTTCTCCAGAAACGGATACAGCGTTGCCAGTTTTTCCTTTGTATCTACAATTTCAATAATCAGCGGCAGATTATAACTCCCGCTGAAAAAGACAGGCACCGCCCGGCCGTCGTTGCCCCGGATCTGCCTTCCGTAGCCCGCGTCGGCCCGGATCATGGTACCGCCGCCCAGACCGAGACGCCGCGCCTCTTTAAATACAGCCTTGTAAAAGGGCTCATCCCCGCACAGTACATCTTCCGCAGTAAAAATCTTCAATTCATAAAGCTTGACAAATTTCATATGCGTCACCTCTTTCCGGTCCGCCTTTGATCAATATCTTTCTTTAAGCCATAAAATAGCAAGATCAACTGCACCGTTATTTCATTTAAATTATATCATTTTGCCCGCCCGTATGTAAGTATTTTATTTGCATAATGCAACCCGATAGAGTAAAATTATATCGTAATCAGTATTCTAACCGGAGGGACATTCATGCTATACCTGGCCTGGGATATCGACGGAACCCTGCTGCTGACCAACCGCGCAGGCTATGACGCGCTGCAGGAAGCCACCTGCGATTATTTTTACAGAAAAGAGCCCTATGTTTTTAAACATACGCTGGCCGGCTGTACGGATTCATCCATCATCAAAGAGATCGTAACGGATATCAAGGGCCACTGCACCAGTGGCTGGGCCGCCTCGCTGAGCCTGAAATACGAAATGTATCTGAAGCAGCACCTGAAACTGCATAAAGGCCGGCTGATGCCCAACGTGGAAAAGACGCTGCAGTATCTGAAGGAAAACGCGCCGGACGTTACCAGCCTGCTGTTAACGGGCAACACCACCAACGCAGCACGGGACAAGGTAACGGAATACGGCATCGCGCAGTATTTTGACTTCCGGCACGGCGCATACGGCGATCTGGCGGAAGACCGCAACGAACTGTCCCGGATTTTATACAACCGCTTGCTGGTGGACGGACTGGTAAAAGACACTTCCCAGATCATCGTCATCGGCGATACCCCCAGCGACGCCCGGTGCGCCGCCGCCATCGGGGCCCGCTGCATCATCGTCCTGACCGGCAGCGAGTTTAAGCCGGAAGATTTTGCCGACTGCACTCCCTGGAAAATCTGGAAAACGCTTCCCGACGATCCGGCGGAGTTTGTTAAGGAAATCAGCGAAGCGTAATGAACGTTTCGCCGGGAGAACATATTTTGGCAGGCATTGACGCAGGCGCGAATAACAATCGTTGCCCGTACAATCAAAGCATGTTTTTATGAAAGGCATATATGAAACAGTCTAAATTATTTTTCTCTGGCATAATCGTTTCACTCCTTGCAGGCTTTGCAGTCCAGCCTGCGGCGGAAGCGTTCAGCAGCGCTGACCTGGCCGCCGTAACCGGCGGGCAAAACTGTTCCCATGCGGACCTGAGCCACGCCAACCTGAGCGGCGCCGATCTGACGGGTCTGGACCTGACCGGGGCCAACCTGGAGAACGCAAACCTGACCGGAGCCAGGCTGGAGCGGACCATCCTGGACAAAGCCAGCCTGCAGGGCTGCAAACTGAAGCGGGCCGTCTTTTCCGAAGCCCGGTTGTCCGGCGCCAGTTTTAAAGACGCCGAAGCGCCATATGCGTATTTCGGTCATGCGGATATGACAAACGCGGACCTGTCCGGCGGTGATTTTTACCGCGCGGATTTCCGCGGCGCCAAACTGACGGGCGTTACGGCCTACACCGGGAATTTCCAGGAATCAACGTTCGACAAAGCCGACCTGCACCGGAGTGATTTTACATTTGCCAACCTGTCCTACTGCTGGATGTATGAAGCCGATCTGTCGGACAGCCTCTTTGCCGGGGCCAACCTGTATGAGGTCCACGCCCACGGCATTAAGGCGCAACGCGCGAATTTCACCAGCGCCAAACTGGGGAAAGCCACGCTGACCAACGGGGATTTTACGGAAGCCGTGTTCGAAAATGCCATGCTGGACAACGCGGAAATGAAAGGCGCCGTACTGAAAGATACCGTGTGGGGAACAGCCTTTAAAGAAAAGACTGTCTTTTAAAAGGAGGTAACATGAAAAGATTATTTTTATTCGTTCTGACAACCGTCCTTGCGTTAACGTTCACCCTCACCGCAGCGGCCAATCCTTACGGCGGCCTGCCCAGGTCCCACACCTTCCCTCCGGGGATGAGCCCCGCCGAAACGGTGGAATATTTCCACCATAAAATTACCGACGGCGAGCCGGGGCTGGCCTGGGACATACTGACAGAAGATTATAAAAACGCATTCAGAAGCTACGATAGTTTTGCGCAGGGTTACCGGACAACCATCTCCAGCCGCCCCAGCCGTTTCCGCATGCTGCAGCGGGACCCTGATACCCTGGAGATGTTTTACCTGCTGAAAGCGGAAGACTGGGAAAACGACCGGCAGATTGTGGTGCAGACCTTTGAATGTTCCGCCATTATGAAACGGATAAACGGTTCCTGGAGGATAGACAGTGGCACCGGCAAACAGCTTAGCCGCCAGGTACTGGGTTCCCGGGAAACCGCCCGGGCGGTCCTGACGGATTACCATGAATGCATCACCAACAAAGAAATGAGACGGGCCTGGAGTTTTTTAGGCGACGGCTATAAAAACGCCTTCGGCGATTTCGGCGCCTTCTGTAAGGGATTCACCACCACGGTGAGCAGCGTGATCACGGATGCGGTGAACGTGGCCGACGGACCTGACATGACCTCCGTCGAGTATACGCTGACTGCAAAAGATTCCACTCCGGAAACCAACATCGAGCAGGTTTTCAAAGGCATTGCCAACCTGGAAGTCGTTCCGGGCCGGGGCTGGGTCATCAAATCGGCCGAGAACAAGCTGCAAAGCCGTTACTTCCCGCCCAAGTGGTGATGGAGAGAAGTTGCCAGTTCGTTCACCGGAAGCAGTTTGCAAAAAGATTTTCAATATCTATGTATAACATACATAAACTAAAGACGGACGTTGATTCCAACGTCCGTCTTTTATTTTGCGCAATTTGAAGTTATGATGCGATTAACATTATGCAGTTGCTTAGTTACGCAGCCGCTTACCTTTTCTTTGCATTCCTGCCCTGTTTACGTTTTTCTTCTTCCATTGCCGTTCCTGCCGTTTTCCCGGCCTCCCCACCGGTCCGGTCCACGGCACTGCCCGGCAGCATCACACGTTCCGGATCCTGCTTCGCCAGATAGCCAAAGTACAGGAAAAAGCCGATGCATACCAGCATGAAACCGGAGCTGGTCGCCTGGGCGCTGGTAAGACCGAAGAGCCAGGGCTCCGCGTAATCGCCCCGCAAAAATTCCAGGCAGAAACGTTCCAGCGAATACAGGAAACCGTACAGACACAGGGCCTGCCCTTTGGCATGGGGAAACGCGCGGAACACCAAAAGCAGCGCGAAGATCACTACGTCCAGCTGCCCTTCCCACACTTCCGCGGGCCATAAAGGCTGCGTCCCATAGGTTGCCCGGGCCAGCGTCCCCTCGGGATAAACGAGACCGAAGTCGCCGCCGGTGGGCGCGCCGAACGCGTCACCGTTCAGCAGGTTGGCCATGCGCCCCACAGCCTGCCCTAAAATCATGGCCGGACAGACGATATCCGCCAGCGCCAGCCAGTCGATCTTATGCAGCTTGCAGTAAATGATACCGGTAACCAAACCGCCCAGCATACCGCCCTGCACCGCCATACCGCCCTGCCACACAAACGGGATCTCCAGCAGGTGGTCCTGGTAATAGCTCCAGTCAAAGAAAAACACATCCCACAGGCGGCCGCCGATCAGTCCGGCAAAACCGCCGTAAATGCCGATATCCAGCACGTGCTCATGCCAGCGTCCGTCCTG
The DNA here is from genome assembly GCF_900112895.1 of Succiniclasticum ruminis DSM 9236. Taxonomy (GTDB): domain Bacteria; phylum Bacillota; class Negativicutes; order Acidaminococcales; family Acidaminococcaceae; genus Succiniclasticum; species Succiniclasticum ruminis. The sequence continues at coordinate 291,183 of NZ_FONL01000001.1, forward strand.
CCGCGCCAGAAAATACGCCGTGCCGGTAGCCAGGAAAATCGCCAGGGTGAGCATCAGCCCGTACATGCGTATGGGGAAGTCACCTATATGAAATAAATACTGGTGCATAGTATGATCTCCATTCAGATTCTATTCTGCTATCTATCATACCACAAACCGCACGAACAAATCCATGTGCTTCTTGTACTTACCGCTTCATTTCTTTTATTTTTAATTTCTCTTTATATTTCTTTCGCACATCCTGTCTGGCTTTCAGGTACAGTTTGGCATTCTCGTCATCGTGATAATGTTCAACCAGCCACTCAAGACGTTTAACTGTACTTTCAAAATCGAAAGCTTTCAAAACAGAAGGGAGCCGGGGCATTTTATCAAAGTCAACATCAGGCCCGATATTATATCCTTTAATGATCTCCGAATCCCACTCATCTTCCGGAAACATCGCTTTGAATAACGCTTCCATCAGTTCATTGTTCATCATAAACATGGCATCCAGACAATCCTGTTCGTAACCAATCCTGAAATATGCATGAAGCCCTTTCTCTATTTCTTTTCCGGTAAGTTTTCCTCCTTTTTTATCCCCAAGCGCGTAGATTTTATTGACAGCGGGTTCTATGGAATTGCGGCATTCGTCCCGGATGAATAAAGCATTCTTCTCCATTACGTCATACATATAAAATATAGGCTCTAAAAATTCTTTATCATCGGAACACTTTTGAAAATTTTTCCTCCCCTGGTTAATCTCTTTCAGCAACGTTTCAATGATTTCATACTTTTCTTTAAAATTCCATTCCTGCATTGTTTTTACTACCTTCCTTATATAATTTTTAATTATTTTGTGCTGCGCTTCGCACGGCACAAGTGTTAGTTTACGGGTATGTTACAAAAAAGAAAAGCATTTTTCAGTAAAAATTGTGAACAATATTTCACATTTGAGGGGATTTTTGTCTGTTTTCCGCAAAAACGGTGTTTTTTTATAAAAATTGTGAAATATTTGTGAAAATCTATGTGCTGAATCCGGATAATACAAAACACAACTTCTGTTTCATCCATCATCTTGTTTTGCCGGACAAAATACGCTACAATGATTTTGCAGGCGTTCCCTGCAAGGCAGGTCCGTACTGCAACAACAACTTTGTACACTATTTGTTGTTCATTTATGAAAGACTGACATTATGACATTTACAGGAATTATATTATTGGCAGGCTTCCTGATTTTCACCGTGGTGATGGTAATGCGGCTGCTGCCCACACTGCTGGCGCTGCCTTTGCTGGCTGCATGGATCGCATTTGTGGCCGGGATGCCCTTTGTCTCCTGGCTAAACGATGTGCTGCTGGGCGGGGCGCTCCGCCTCGCTTCCCCCATCGCCCTTGTCATCTTCGGCGCCATGTTTGCACGGGTAATTCAAAAAGTCGGAATCTCTGACGCCATTATCAAAAAAGCGGCGGAACTGTCCGGGGACCAGCCCGTTTCCATCGCCTTCCTGCTGACAGCGGCCACGGTTTTTGTTTTTTCCGGTATGAGCGGCCTGGGCCCTGTCATCATGATCGGCTCCATCACCCTTCCCCTTATGACCGGTGTGGGCATTCCGCCTGTCGACGCCGCAGCGCTTTTCCTGCTGGCCATCTGCACAGGGGGTATGGCCAACATTGCGGGGTACGGCACGTATATCGGCATCTTCGGCAGCGAAGCGGCCCTGCAGTATTATCTGCCCGGTGTTGCCATCGCCGCTCTGGTTACCTGCTTCTATATTATTAAAAATATTTCTTCCGGGAATGGCGGAAAAAATACGCTTCCCGCTGCAATTAAAGAAATTTTGTCAGGTATCCTTACTTTGCCAATAACTTTGGTGCAGGCACTGGCAGGCATCTTCACCAGCCATCCCGGCGGTTTGATCCGGAAAAAGAAAGAACTGCCGGCAGCTGCACTGATCGCCCCCATTCTTCCTCTGGCAGTCATCGTGATTCTCCGGCTGACCCACGGTTTCGGTCTCCCCCTGATGGATCAGATCGACCCGGTGGCAGCGGCATTGTTCGGTTTCATCACGGCATCACTGTATGCCACGCTGACCGTTTGTCCCGGAAAGACCGTCAATACACTGACCGGTGCTTTCGTGGAAGGAATCCGGGATGTGGCCGGGGTGCTGTTCCTGTTTATCGGCATCGGCATGCTGATTGCGGCTTCCATACATCCCGCATCCATTGCTATCCTGCAGCCCCTTATCGGGTCCATTCTGCCTTCGGGCCAGAACGGGCTGCTTCTGTTCTTTGCCGTGTTCGCTCCGGCAGCCCTCTACCGGGGCCCTCTTAACATGTACGGCATGGGAGCGGGCATTGCGGCGATCCTCACCGGACTGAGTTTCGTTCCGCCCATCGCGTTGTGCGGCATGTTCATTGCCGTCGGTTACCTGCAGGGGCTGGCCGATCCGACGAATTCCCACAATACCTGGATCGGCGGTTATACCGGCGTGGATACGGATATCATCCTGAAACGGATCCTTCCCTATGCCTGGGTTATGTGCCTTCTGATGCTGGCTTATGTCTGGTTGACGCAGTAAAGGAGGCAGCAACACATGAGAAAGATACGGATTGGCATCGACGTGGGGGGAACCTTCACAGATGCCGTGGCTATTGATAACGAAACCGGCGAAATCATCGCCCGGGAAAAGCTGCCCACTACCCACGCTTCCGGGGAAGGCGTGGCGGAAGGGATCATCACCGTTTTGCAGAACCTCCTGAACCGCAACCGCATCGCGCCGGAAGAAGTGGTTTTTATCGCCCACGGGACGACGCAGGCCACCAACGCATTACTGGAAGGCGATGTGGCTGTGGCCGGCATCCTTGCCATGGGCAGCGGGCTGGAAGCGGCACGGGTAAAGCAGATCAGTAACACGGGTCCTATTCCCCTGGCCAGGGGAAAAGATCTGAAAACGCTTCACGTGTTTGTAAAAACCGCGGACGCGGCGGCAGCCCGGCAGGAAATTTCATCAGCGATTGAAAAGCTGAAAGAAGCCGGCGCCGAAGTCATCGTGGCAACGGAACCTTACAGCGTGGATGATCCGGACAACGAACAGTTCGTGATGGAACTGGCGCGTGAAAAAGGCCTTTACGCAACGGGAGGCCATGAGGTTTCCAAACTCTACGGGCTCCGGGTGCGTACCCGCACTGCCGTCATCAACGGCAGCCTGATTCCCAAAATGATGGAAACCGCCGACATGACCGAGGCCTGTGTAAAACGCTCCGGCATTCCCGCCCCCCTGATGATTATGCGCTGCGATGGCGGCGTAATGAACGTGGACGAAGTGCGGCGTCGCCCGATTCTGACCATGCTGTCGGGGCTGGCCGCCGGCGTTGCAGGCGTATTGATGTACGAGCGGCTTTCGGACGGCATTTTTCTGGAATCCGGAGGAACCTCGACGGATATCTCTGTAGTCAAGGACGGCCGCGTCATGGTGCGGTACGGCGAAGTAGGCGGCCATAAAACCTATCTTTCCTCTCTGGATGTGCGCACCCTGGGTGTGGCAGGCGGCAGCATGATCCGGGTTGAAAACGGAAAAATTACGGATGTGGGACCCCGCAGCGCGCATATCGCCGGCCTGCCCTATGAAGTTTTTTCCGGAAAGCTGGAAAGGCCGGAGCTGAAACTGATTGCTCCCTGCGCTGAGGACGATGAAGTGTATGCAGTCGCGGAAGGCGCAGACGGAAAACGCGTTTCCCTGACACTGGCCGGCGCCGCCAATCTGACGGGCAGCGTCCCGGCAGGGGACTACGCGGATGGTGACCGGGAAAGCGCCCGGATCGCCTGGCAGGCGCTGGGAAATGCGATTGGCTGCACAGCGGAGGAAGCGGCTAAAACAGCCATGGACCTGGCAGCCAGAAAAATCGGCAAACTGGTCAGCAGCCTTATAAAAGAATATGAACTTTCCCCATCGATCCTCTGCCTGGCAGGGGGAGGCGGAAGCGCCGGCGTGATTGTTCCGTATCTGGGAAACTCTCTGAATCTGCGCTGGAAAATCGTGAAGAACGCGCCCATCATTTCAACCATCGGGGTAGCGATGGCCATGGTGCGGGAAGTTGTGGAACGTACCGTGGTCAATCCCACCGAAGAAGATATCCGTTCCATCCGTCACACTGCCATGGAACAGGTATTACGGGCCGGCGCCCGGGAAGCCACGGTTGAGATTTCCATTGAAATTGATAAAAAGACCAGCACCCTCCGGGCTGTTGCCATGGGCGCTACGGAACTCCGTAAAAGCGAACGTATTGCCAACGCGCCGGACGCGGAGGAATTGCGTTCCATTGCCGCCCGCTCTATGGAACTTTCGGAAGAAAGTGTAACCGGGGCGGCAACTGCGGGCAAGTGGCATGTTTTTGACGGGCCGTACACAGAAAAACTGTTCGGCCTTTTTCCCGTACAGAAACACAAGGTCCGCGTACTGGACCGTAATGGTATCATTTGCCTCCGGCGGGAAGGCCTGGGAGCGGTTGTCACTTCCAGGGACAACCTGCGCGAGGATCTTCGGTTACTGCTGGAAGACACAACAGAGTTCGGCACGACAGGCGGGCAGCTGCCGGGTTTATTCGCGTATTACGGGGAAAAGCAGCTAGATCTTTCCGGCCTTGCCAGCCCTGAACAGGTTTTTGCCGTGCTGGAAATCGAACTGGCTGATGTACCGGACAACGAAACGATTGTAATACTGGCTGTGCGGTAACGATAATTATTTTTTATATCCGCAAAAAAACTATTGACATTTTCTTACTATTGCGCTATTATAAACAAGTACTCACTCCGGGATGGTGTAATGGTAGCACAGGAGATTCTGGATCTTCTTGTCTGGGTTCGAGCCCTAGTCCCGGAGCCATTTTTTTATCTGAAAAATTTTGCTGACGTGCTTTTCACTTCCGGCAGATTTGTAGTATAATAGTTACGTAATCTCACGGCGCCATGGTCAAGAGGTCAAGACGTCGCCCTCTCAAGGCGAAATCATGGGTTCAATTCCCATTGGCGCTGCCATATAAAAAGCAACTCCGTTACCCGGTAAGGGTAACGGAGTTTTTTGTTTTTATTTTTTTGGATTTTCGTTTTTGATTTTCGTTTTATTTTTGTTTTTTGCCAACGTTTTGCTTTTCGTTTTTATTGTTGTTGCTTCAGCAACTCTGCTGGTTATTCCCCAAGGTCACATCCATGCTGCCGCTGCGGAAACCCGCCAGGTCCAGCGTCACATAATTGTAGCCCAGCTCCTTTAGCCGCGCGATGATTTTGTTGCGGGTGTTTACCTGCGCCAGCAGGGTAATCTGGGACGGTTCCACCTCAATGCGGGCCAGCGTACCGTAAGTACGCACCCGGATATGGGTAAAGCCAAGTTTTGTCAGAAACTCTTCCGCCTGTTCGATTCGCGCCAGTTTTTCCGGCGTAATGGACTCGCCGTACTGGATGCGGGTCGCGAGACAGGAATAAGACGGTTTGGATGCCGTAAACAAGCCCATTTCCCGGCTCAGTTTGCGAATCTCCGCTTTGCTCAGGCCGGCTTCCTGCAGAGGACTCCGGATCCCCAGTTCCGACAGCGCTTTTGCACCCGGGCGGTAGGCTTTTACATCGTCCGCATTGCTGCCGTCCACCACATTGGTAAAGCCCTCTTCTGCCACATACGTCTGAATCGCGCTGAAGATTGCCTTTTTACAATAATAGCAGCGTTCCGGCCCGTTGGCCACGAATTCGGGAATGCTCATCTGGTCAAAGTCCAGATAGCGGTGTTTCACACCCATGCGCTGGGCAAAGCGCCGGGCATCGTCCTTCTCATGTTCCGCATAGCTTATGGAAGAAGCGGTCACGGCTATCAGCTTGACGTGATACATCCGCGCAGCCACTGCCAGAAGGAGAGAAGAATCCACGCCTCCGCTGAAAGCAACAGCCACATTTCCCATTTGCTCTAAAATCTGTTCCAGTTTTTTTCGTTTATTTTCCAGTTCATTCATTAGAAAACCTCGCGAATTCCTACAGAATATTTCTTAATTCTTATCCTATCAGTTTTTCCGATTCGGGAACTCTTTAATGCCAAACTTCATGCAACTCATTTTAAAATGCTCTTCAGGAAGCTCTTCAGCCGCTCGTTCTTCGGATTCCCGAAAATTTCCTCCGGTACTCCCTGTTCCTGGATGTACCCGTCTGCCATGAATAAAACTTTCGTCGCCACTTCCCGTGCAAACCCCATCTCGTGGGTCACCACCACCATGGTCATGTGATCTTCCGCCAGGTTGCGCATGGTCTTCAGCACTTCGCCGGTCAGTTCCGGATCCAGCGAAGAGGTCGGTTCATCGAACAGCATGATATCCGGCTTCATGCAGAGGGCGCGGGCAATGGCCACCCGCTGTTGCTGCCCGCCGGAAAGGCGCAGCGGATACTGATCCCGTTTTTCCAGAAGCCCGACTTTCTCCAGCAGCGCTTCCGCTTCCTTCTGCACTTCCGCAGGATTCCGCTTCTGCACATGTACCGGCGCTTCCATCAGGTTTTCCAGCACCGTCATGTGTGGGAACAGATTGAACTGCTGGAACACCATGCCCATCCGGCAGGCAATCCTGGACGAATTGTCAGCGTAGCGCACGTTGCCATTTTCGTCCGTACTCACCAGAGTCTCGCCATCAATAATAATGGTTCCCCCATTGATAGTCTCCAGCTTGTTCAGGCAGCGGAGAAAGGTGCTCTTGCCGCCGCCGGACGGTCCGATGATAGCGACAACTTCTCCTTCATCCACCGTCATGTCAATGCTTTTCAGCACTTCCAGGTCATCAAATTTTTTGCAAATGCTCTTTGCTTCTATCTTACGCATAATGTATTCAGTCCCATCTTGCAAAATGTTTTTCCAGTTTGTTAAATCCGTAAGTAAGAATCATGCTCATCACCAGATAAAACACCGCGGCAACTACGAAAGGCATGATGTTGAAGTCCCGCTGTACCAGGTTCCGGGTGGTGCGCAGCAGGTCGTTCATGGCCAGCACGTAGATTAATGAGGTATCCTTTACCAGGGTAATGGTCTCGTTGCTTACCGGCGGCAGGATGATTTTGAATACCTGGGGAAGGATGATCCGCTTCATGGTCTGCACATAGTTCATGCCCAGGGTTTTCGCCGCTTCATACTGTCCTTTGGGGATCGCCTGGATACCGGCCCGGAAAATTTCGCAGAAGTACGCGCCGTAATTCAGTACAAAGGCCAGCACCGCAGCGGGAAAATCGTCCAGGCGGATGCCGATGACCGGTATAAAAGGCAGGCCGAAATACACGAACAGCAGCTGCAACATCAAAGGCGTGCCCCGCAGCACATACACGTATGCCGCAACAACGTCGCGCAACAGTTTAAAAGACGATACCCTGCAGAAGGCAAGAAGGATGCCCAGCGGGATCGCCAGCACGATGGTAATAAAGAAAAGCCGTAAGGTATCTACGGTCCCCATCAGCATCTGGGGGATAATCGAAATAATATAGTCCATAAAACACTCCGTTAATCAGGAAAGCACCGATTAAATCACTTTATGCGGCTGAACCGGATACATCAGTGTTTCTTTTAATACAAACAAAGGCCGGTGGCATAAACCATCGGCCTTGTTGTTATCCCTGGGTAATATAACCGGCTGTCCATCTTTCCATGCATATTCCATGCACAGCTGTAACACATACCGCACAGGCCGGCCTGCCGCTGCCGACGGATTATTTTTTATCCTCGTAGCGGGTGATGTCCGTACCGAACCACTGCATAGAAATCTTCTTGCAGGTTCCGTCTTTCTTCATTTCGTCCAGGATCTTGTCGATGCGTGCCGCAAATTCCTTATCGTCCTTGCGGAAGCCAACGCCTACAACTTCTTTGCCCAGGTCTTCCTTCAGCACTTTGTACTTGCCGGGAGCCTTCTTCATGTAGTAACGGACCAGGATTTCGTCAACCACCAACGCGTCCAGACGGCCGGAGTCGATGTCCAGGAATGCTGCCGCGAAGTCAGGATATTTTTTGTATTCTTTCAGGCCTTTGCGCATATCGGCATACTTGCCGTCCAGCAGATAGCTGCCGGTGGAATCGTCCTGCACGCCTACGGCTTTGCCCTTCAGGTCAGCGAGGGTTTCGATTTTGGAAGCAACCGGAACGGCTACAACCTGGCAGTTGTTAATGTAGGGTTTGGAGAACTGGATCACTTTTTCACGTTCCGGGTTGATAGTGAAGCAGTTCCAGATGGCGTCGATACGTTTGCCGTTCAGCTCGGCTTCCTTGGCGCTCCAGTCAATGGGTTTGAAGGTAACTTCCATGCCCGCGCGTTTGCAGGCTTCTCTTGCCAGATCGATGTCGAAGCCGACGATTTCATTCTTTTCGTTGCGGAACCCCATGGGAGCAAAATTGTCATCCAGACCGATGACCATCTTTTTCGGGCCGCTGCTGCCGCAGCCCACTACCAGAAGCATCATTAAAACTGAAAACAGTACAAGACAGATTTTTTTCACGATGGAAAACCCCTTCCTTTTATTGTTGGTACGTTAATTATACTTTATCTTGCTAAATTTGTAAAGAGATAAAACAAAACCCGCCATTGCACGAAAATAAAATCCATTAACGAATCTTTCCACGTTACCCGGCATCCCGCTCACTTAATTCCAGCCAGCGTTCCGTCAGCGCTTCCAGTTCCTTTTCCACCCGGTTCAAGTCGTCTGATAATTGCGCTATTTTTTCATAATCATTGCCGGCCAGGGAAATTTCCCGGGCAATCATTTTGCTTTCCGCTTCTTTTCCCGCTATGGCTTCCTCCAGCTTTTCCAGTTCAACCTTTTCACTGAACGTGAGGCCGGAGGATTTGTTTCCACTGATTCCTTTTCCCGGTTCGTCTGCTTCAGACCGTTCTCCTTTTACATCGTCACCGGAACCGGCAGGCCGGTTCTTCTCCGCAGTTTTCTTTTTGTTCAGCGAAGTTTTCTGCAGCGTTTCGCCAAATCCTTTCATTTCTTCCTGCTCCAGCGCCTCCAGCTGCCTGCTTCTTTCATAATCGCTGTAGCCGCCGGGGTACTGCCGCAGCACACCGCCTGCCTCAACGGCAAAGATCCGTCTGGCAAAACGGTCCAGGAAGTACCGGTCATGGGACACAGCAATCACAGCCCCCGCAAAGGTATCCAGATACTCTTCCAGTACCGACAGCGTGGGGATATCCAGGTCATTGGTAGGTTCGTCCAGCAGCAGCACGTTCGGCGCTTCCATCAGAATGCGCAGCAGGTACAGCCTCCGCTGTTCCCCTCCGCTGAGTTTGCTGATAGGCACCCACTGCAGTTCCGGCGGGAACAGGAACCGTTCCAGCATCATGGCCGCGCTGATATAGGTCCCGTCTGCCGCCAGCACATAATTGCCTGCGTCCCGTATGTATTCCAGCACACGCTCCCTGGTGTCGGGGAATTCACTGTGCTGGGAAAAATAGCCAATCTTTACCGTCTGCCCGATGGTTACCGTACCGCTGTCCGGCTGCAGGCGTCCTGCAATGATATCCATCAGGGTGGTCTTCCCCACACCGTTGGGACCGATGATTCCCACCCGGTCATCCCGCAGCAGGATATAACTGAAGTCGTGGATGTATTCAATCCCGTCATAAAAACAGGATACGTGTTCCAGTTCCACGACCGTCTTGCCAAGGCGGGTCGCCGCGGAAGTGATCTCCAGTTCCTGCCGGTTCACCTTTTCTTTGGCAGCCGCTTCGATTTCCGCAAACCGTTCCACCCGGTCCTTCTTTTTCGTACGGCGGGCTTCCGCGCCCCGGCTGATCCAGGCAAGCTCCCGCCGGTAAATATTCTGCAGCTTACGGGCCGCCGCGCTTTCCAGTTCCCTCCGCTCCGCTCTTTTTTGCAGGAAGCCGCTGTAGTTGGCGGTGTACAGATAGGCAGTGCCGTTATCCAGTTCCAGCGTGCGGTTGATGACGCGGTCGAAGAAATACCGGTCGTGGGTCACCATCAGCAGCGCGCCTTTACGTTTCTGTAACTGTCCCTCCAGCCAGGCAACGGTTTCATTGTCCATGTGGTTCGTGGGCTCATCCAGAATCAGCAGATCGGAGGGACGCACCAGCACGCCGGCCAGGGCTACCCGCTTGCGCTGCCCGCCGGACAGGGTCTTCATCTTCTGATTGAAATCCGTAATCCCCAAACGGTTTAATACAGCCTTTGCCTCGCTTTCCAGCTGCCAGGCAAAATTCTGGTCCATCTGCTGTTGCAGTTCCAGCAGTGTCCGCTGCACCGCCGCATCATCCGGATGCAGCGCCGTTTCATCTAACACGGTTTCATAGCTCCGCAGCAGTTTCATCATGGGAGAATCGCCCCGGAAAATCTGCTCGATCACCGTGGCATCCGGTTCAAAAGGAGGGTCCTGCGGCAGATACTCAATCACGCAGGTACCATTCGGGATAATCTTTCCCGGCTCGCCCGTTTCCGGGTCCCTGCCCCCGTCCATTTCCGCAATATGCCGCAACAATGTGGATTTACCGGTGCCGTTGATGCCGATGAGGCCGATTTTATCTCCGGTTTCAATATTGAAATTTACATTTTTAAAAAGTGTCCGTTCCCCGTAACTGTGGGCAAGGTTTTCAATAGAAAGAAGCAACATAAGTCCGCCTTTTATAAAAGAAGCCTGCTGTATTGCAAGCAGGCTGATACTATATTACGCCGGAAACTGTATAACACCTGTCAGAAAATACTTATTATTCAAACCGGCCTTTCATTAATATTTTTCCGTTGAGCATCGCCGTCCTGCCTTTGGCAAACAGGCTGTTGATATCCAGATTCTCATCCAACACCAGCAGATCCGCATCCGCGCCCGGGGCAATGCAGCCCTTTATGCCTTCTTTGGCGATCATCTTTGCAGGCGTTGAGGTAAGCATTTTGATAACTTCTTCCAGCGGCATACCCATTTCCACCAGCAGTTTGACCGTCCTGTGCAGGTATTTGGGCGATGCATAGGTGTAACCGATGCACTCGCCGCAGCTGTCAAATTTGGGCTGGCTGCCAAACGCATCGGAAGACATGGTCACATGATCCGTGGTGACCCCGTCCATGTGCAACAGGTCATAAAGCAGTTTCGCACTGTTTACGACTTCTTTTTCATCTGATCCTGCCGTGCAGTCCATGTAACCGCCCATGCGAACCAGACGCGCGCCGTCTTCAATCAGTTCGGGACAGCGCAGCATGTGGGTAGGAAGAAAATGTTTCGGCGGAAGATCGCTGTTTTCCAGCGCGTCGAACAACGGATTCAGCCGGCCTTTTCCGCTGCCCATGTGCATGGTCACCAGACCTGCGGTGCCGCTGATCATGCCGGCCCGCCGAGCCTCTACGCCTAACGCGATCAGATCGTCCCCGTCAGGATTGGAACTGCGGTGATCGGAAACGGCTACTTTCACGCCGATCATGGGAGTGAGCATAACGATATCTTTTTCTACACTGCCCAGCAGGGTTTTGGGCGGATACATATAACTGCTGGTCAGCGTGTACACGGTCATTCCTTCTTCGGTCAGCGCCCGCGCTTTGGCTACCAGCGCTTCAATGCTGCGGGTAATACCGTCTGTACCCAGCAGACCTATACAGGTGGTGATGCCGTTTTGGAAGAAAATGCTCAGACAGGAAGCGGGCACGCTGGAAGAAAAACCCTGTTCCCCGCCACCGCCGCAGATATGCACATGCATATCGATATAACCGGGCAACAGTTTTTTCCCGGCCAGGTCAAACACTTCCACATCCGGCAGCCCCTCATAACCGGCAATATTGTCTTCGATACGGCAAATCTTATCGCCAACCACCAGCACATCTTTTTTCCCCAGGAACGCAGGAGCATATACTTGCGCATTCTTTAACAGTTTGATCATTATTTTTTCCTCCTTGTAACTGAACAAATAAATCAATTTGCCTGTACCTTGCTTTATTGATTTAATTATATCATACATTCGTTAATAGCCGAAAGGACATAACACAGCTTTTCCTTTTCGTTTTGTGTTACTGTTAAAATTTTACAAAACTATTATAACAAGATAATTTCTGTAACAACAGTTACATATTTTTTTTGCCGATTTAATCTGACACAAAGGGTGCTGTTAATTCATTAATAACAATGATATAATATTATAACCGGCAACCGTTGTTGACAACAGTTATTGTCCGACAGGCAGGAGCGGATCTTTTCTTCAGTTGTTTCTGCATACCGGTAAAAAAAGAGTAAGGAGGAATCTCATTATGGACGAGAAAAAACCCGTTCCGAAACAGGAGGAAGAAGTCAAGTGGTACAGTTATGTTGCGCTGCTGTTCGCCATCATTTTCTTCTCCGGAATTCTGGCTACCAGCAAAGAATGGTACAGTGTGTGTGACTTCACCGTCTTGAACGGTACGTTCGGCAAAATTGCCGCTGCCAACGGCAAGATGCTGACCTTCCGCGGTGCCGGCGGCAACGGTGCCCAGGACGGCTTTGCCTTTGCGCTGTCCCTGTTACCGGCTGTCATTTTTGCTCTGGCCGTAGTCAATGTTGTTGAAGGCTTAGGCGGCTTGAAAGCAGCACAGAAACTATTATCCCCGCTGCTGCGCCCCCTGCTTGGCATCCCCGGTGCCTGCGGTCTGGGCATGATCGCCAGCTATCAGAGTACCGATGCCGGCGCAGGCATGATCAAAGCCATGTACAACGAAGGAATCATCAACGAAGATGAAAAAACCATCTTTGCCATGTACCAGTTCTCCGGCGACGGCACTATCACCAATTTCTTCTCATCCGGTGCCGCGCTGTTCAGCGTGCTGGTCACCCCCATCATCCTTCCCTTTGGCCTGATTATGATTTTTAAATTCTTCGGTGCCAACCTGATGCGCATGTATATCAAATACGAACACAAAAAGAACGGTGCGAAGGAGGCGGCATGATGGCTGAACAGGAAAAGAAGAAAAACATTATTGACTTGTTTATCGAAGGCTGCCGCAAAGGCTGGGATACCGGCATCCGCAACATGATGCCTAACGTTATCATGGCTTTTGTAATTATCAAAGCATTGAACGTAACAGGTCTGTTAAAAATTTTAGGTTCCGTATTTGCGCCGATTATGGCCCTGTGGGGGCTGCCGGGCGAAGCGATAACCGTCCTCGTATCCTCTTTCATGTCCATGGGCGGCGGTATCGGCGCCGCAGCTGGTCTGCTGGGTTCCAATGTGTTAAGCCCGAAAGACATCACCGTCCTTATGCCGGCTATTTACCTGATGGGCTCCCTGATCCAGTATCTGGGTCGCTGCCTGGGTACCGCGGAAGTTAATTCCAAATACTACGGCATTATGGTAGGCATTGCGGTCTTAAACGCACTGCTGGCCATGTGGGTGATGAAGCTGTTGGTTGTTATGTACTGATTTTAATAAGCTGTTTTATAAGTTGAGCATTTTGTATTTTATGCTCAACTTATTTTCCTCTTAGTAACAAACACATGGTATATGATGAATGCGTTTTCATAACGTTTTAAGGAACGATGGCTGACAGCAAAAGAATGGAGGCGAACATGACAACCTACAACATCGAACAATACATGAAAGATCTGGAGTATCTGGTCAATATTGACTGTAACGCGCAGAATTTTGCCGGAATTGATAAAGTCGCAGATTACCTGGCAAAAGATTTTATCGGCCCCATGTGGCGGGTAAAACGGGTTGACTGCGGTCCGGACTGCGCCAAACCACTGGTCATCACCAACACGGATGACACCAATTACGACGTAACCCTCTGCTGCCATATGGATACCGTCTTCCCTGACGGCACCGTAGCTGTACGTCCTTTCTCTGTGAAAGGCGACCGCGCCTACGGGCCCGGTGTCAGCGACATGAAATGCTGCTGCCTCCAGGCCACCCATGTCTTAAAAGCCATGGAAGCCGCCGGAAGCCTGAGGAATCTAAAGGTCTGCCTGGCCTTTAACTCGGAAGAAGAAATCGGCAGCACACACGTCCTGTCCTGGTTCCAGGAACTGGGTTCCCACAGCAAATACTGCCTGGTACTGGAAGCGGCCCGGGCCAACGGCGCGCGGGTTCTGGAACGTAAAGGCGTGTGCCATTATCAGGTAAAGCTGAAAGGCCGTGCAGCTCATGCGGGCAACGCGCCACAGGACGGCCGCAGCGCTATCAACGAAATGGCTTACTGGATCCTGCAGCTGGCTGCCCTTACCAACTTTGAAACCGGCATGACGGTAAACACCGGTGTAGTAAAAGGCGGCAGCGGTTACAACAGCGTAGCCGCGGATGCGTTCATGGATATTGACCTGCGGGTGGTGGACAAGGCTCAGATTTCCATTATGGAAGATGCCTTTGCCAAACTGCAGGAGCATGCCAAAGCGGCAGAAATCGAAACAGAGATTATCGTTGTTTCGAGCATGCCTCCCATGGCCAGTACGCCGGAAACAGCGGGTCTGGTAGAAATTATCGACAACGCCAGCCGCGAATTCGGTCTTTCCACCGAATGGGTCAAAGCCGGTGGCGGCAGCGACGGGAACCATATGGCCGGCGCAGGTGCAACCACAGTTGACGGCATCGGTCCTACCGGCGCAGGCGGACACAGCGAGGCGGAATATCTGGAACTGAAGTCCGTGGAACCTTCCCTGCACTGCCTGGAAAAGATTTTGCTGGATTTACAAGCTAAACTATATAAATAACATTACTGTTTCAGGACAAAGCAAAAGGCAACTCTCCATTGAGAGCTGCCTTTTTTTATGGGTTCATCCCAACATTTTTTTGTTTTTTATCCTAAAATCTTTTTAATCACTCTGCAGTGGATGCTTACTCCGTTTTCCAGATATTTGGGATCGAAATGCATATCCTGATGATGCAGGCCCGGTTCCGCGCCCACACCCAGGCCGACGAAACCGACCTTCAGGTGCGGAAGATTTACCGGGAAGCAGAAGAAGTCTTCCCCTCCGGACGTATTAAAGGCCGGAATAATATTCTCTTCTCCCACAACTTCCGCGACGCTTTCCCGTACAACTTTCGCAAACCCTGGTTCAAACCCTTCCGCAGCCGGGAAATCCGTGTAGAATTCAAACTCTTCCGCTTTGGCTCCCACAGCCGCGGCTCCGTTTTCAATAGCCCGTATGACCTTTTCGCGCATCTCTTTCATGGTAGGGTTATCCTGTGCGCGCATATCAAACGTTATATCCGCGAACTCAGGGACTGAATTAAACACACCGGAATCCGCATGGAAACGGGTACATTTTACGCTAAAGGGAATCCGCGGGTCCATATGGATGGCGTTTACCGCCGCAATGGCACAGGTTGACGCGTCAATGGGATTGATGCCCAAATGGGGCCTGGCGCCGTGTGACTGTTTGCCTTTGATACGCGCCCGGAACTGGCAGCCGGCCGAATAACGCATCTCGCAGATAGCGCCCCCCGCCGGGCATTCCTGTGTGGGACGCACATGCATTCCCAACAGGTAATCCACATCGCCCAAAACACCGCTTTCCAAAATTTTAAGGGCGCCGGCGCCCAGTTCTTCCGCTGGCTGGAACACTGCTTTAAAACGGCCTTTTTTTATTATTCCCGAAGCCAGTGCTTCTTCCGCCGCTGCCAGCAGCATGGAACTGTGGGCATCATGACCGCAGGTATGACGGAATTCTTTCTTTCCGTTGATGATATGGGTCAGAGCGTCCATATCCGCCCGGATACCGAATACCGGGCCCGGCACACCGCTGTCATATTCAGCCACAAGACCCGTGGTCCCGGCAAGGTTCCGGGTTACCTTAAACCCCGCCGCAGCCAGTTTTTCTGCCAGATAAGCCGAAGTTTTTACCTCTTCGAAACCCGGTTCCGGAATCGAATGGAGATACTGATAATGAGTTAAGACGTTAGACATACATTCATCTCCCCTCTGATAGTATCGTTTTATTTACTGTACTGCAAACAGGTCATTTCATCACAGATTCCGCTCCAATTATTTTTTCCCGTAGCAGTACCAGAAAATGAAACTGACAGCAAGCCCACCTAAAATATTGCCAATGGTAACAGGCAGCAGATTTCCCATGAAGAAACTTCCCCAGGTTACGTTTGCGAGGTTGACTCCCGCTTTCACCGCCAGCGCCTGATAAGCCGGGTTCGACGCGGCAAAAATGCCTGCCGGCACATAATACATATTGGCAATGCTGTGTTCAAAGCCGCAGATGACGAAGAAGGCCACCGGCATATAGGCGCCAATGAAACGCCCTATCGTATCTTTAGAACCCAGGCTTATCAGTACGCCAACCGTCACCAGCACGTTACAGAAAAAGCCCAGGCCCACCGCGGTCATAAACGGCAGGGAACTTTTGGCAGCAGCGACTTTCATGGTTGAAACGGCAAAGCCGCCGCCGGACAAATTCAGGCAGCCTAAAAACGCCATTCCCGCTGCTACCAGAAGGGCGCCGCAGAAATTACCGATATATACCCAGAACCAGTTCCGCAGCATGGAAGCGAAACCTGTTTTTCCTTCAAACACGGAAATGTTGATCAACACATTCCCAGTAAATAATTCTGCGCCTGTCAGAATGACCATGGCCAAACCAAAGGGGAACAACAGGCCGCTGACCATCTTTGCCAGTCCTGCATTCGGGATGGCATGGGACGCGGTACTTGCAGTCGCACCGCCCATGGCAATCAGGAAGCCGGCCAGGATTCCCAGCAAAAGCATTTTGCCGACCGGCAATGACGCTTTTTTCACGCCGGCCTCGGCATAATTCTCCGTAAATTCAGCAGGGGTAAACAGGTTCATTTAACTTCATCCTCTTTTTTACAGTTTGTCAAAGGTATCCGTTACAATTTTCCAGACTTTCTTGCGGTTGATCTTCTGTACGATGTGGGCCTTTTGGGATCCTTCCGGTCCCGGTCCCGCAAAGGCCAGTGTCTCGCCGTAAGACAGGGAATAGGTATCATTTACGTCGACCGGCATAAACACTTCTTCGGTAACGATGGACGGATCCAACACATAAGACGCGGCCAGAACGTCCCAGATATAGTTCTCGAATTTGTGATCATTCCGGAACAGCGGGGTCTGGTAATGGTTTTCCCACATATGTTTAAAGACCGGATTTTTCACCCGTTTTTCCAGATCCAGGAAGTTCTTGTAATTAATTCTTTCATTTTCGCATACATCCAGAGGGAAGAAAGTCTGTTTCGGCCAGGCTCCGCGATATTCTTTCTTCGCGGATTCCGGATCCAGCCAGACATTAAATTCCGCAGTGGGCATTACATTGCCTGCATGCAGGAAAGCCCCAGCCATATACACTATTTCCTTCGCCAGCGGGGCGATAGACGGATCTTTTTCCAGGGCTTTGGCAATATTCCCGCCGGTGCCGATACCTACAATCGTTACTTTATGAGGATTCTCCTTAATGGTACGGATGATAAAGTCGCTGGGGTCTTCCGCCTTCGGTTCAACGGTAGGTTCGCTATTGTACCGTTCCCGGTATGTTTCCTGCCAGGAAGCAGGACGGGGATAACCTGCCGCACCAAGATGGCTGTCATGACCGCGGCCCCACAGTTTCTTTTCCGCTTTTATGTTTTCGATACGGCCGGGACGGGCCGGAGTATTGTTGCCTGCGAACACCGGTATGTCAGTCCTGCCAATGCCTTCCAGATGACGGATCGTGCTGGCCACACCGTCTTCTACCCAGCTGTTACCAATGACAACCGTTACGCCTTTTAAATCAACTTTGGGAGACTTGGCCAAAATCAGCAAGGCCACACCGTCGTCAAACAGGTCCACCATATCTGCATCCAGAATAACAGGGATTTTTTCTGGCGCCTGCGCCACTGGTGCTTTTGCCGCGGAAGCAGTCACGGTCATAGCTGTAACACCCAACAGAGCCGCAACGCAAGTCGTCTGCAATAAACGTTTCCAGATTTTCATAAGAAGCCTCCCTTCGGATTTCAGGAATATGTTTTCAGACTTTTATAAAAAAGTACATCCTTTTAAAAATATTATACACTAAAAATGAATATGGCGCATTACCATTTTATAAAGAAAGCGAAGGTACATGTAACGTGATGCTGGCAGGAAAAGACATCACGTTATCATACAAATTTCCATTTCGTTTACCAGTGATACTTCTCCCCTTTACTGATCTTAAACGCCCGGTAGATTTGTTCCACCAGCAGCACGCGAATCATCTGGTGGGTAAAAGTCAGTCTGGAAAAAGACCAGCGGAAGTCTGCCTTTTTCCGCAACGCATCCGTATAGCCGAACGCGCCGCCGATGACAAAAGTAATATGGCTGACGCCCTGCAACGCCAGCGCATCCATTTTTTCCGCCAGTTCCGGACTGGTGATCTGTTTTCCCTGCAAGTCCAGCAGCACCACATAGGAATGTTCCGGAATCACAGCCAGCAGCCGCCGGGTTTCTTTTTCCAATACCTGCTCCCGTTCTGCTTCCGAAGGTTCCTGCGGCATTTTTTCTTCGTTGATGCTGACAATTTCCAGTTTACAGAACGGCTGCAGCCGTTTCACATATTCGTCCATGGCGGCCGTCAGATATTTTTCCTTCAGTTTGCCTACACAGGCAATAGTAATTCTCATATTATCTGCCTTTTATAACGCATGTTACTGTTAAAAAAGCCGCCCGTTACGAGCGGCTTTTTGCTTTTTTAACAAAATATGTTTTCCCGGTAAAAGTTGTAAGGATTACCCGGAATTACATATTTTCCCGTCAGTCTAGTTTCTCGGATACTCCTGCAGAACAACAGCCAGCGTCATCTGGTTTTCGTTCCGCAGTACCGTAATGTTCACCTGGTCACCTACCTGATGTTTTGCGATTTCATCCCGCAGTGCAGCAACGGTCTGCACCTTCACGCCGTTGAACTCGGTGATGATATCGCCGGTACGGGCGCCTGCCCTGGCCAGCGGACCGCCTTTGGACAGCTTCATGATAAACAGGCCGCCATGCAGGTCCATATCGAAACCGTACTGTTTGGCGATTTGCGCGTCAATCAGGGATGCGCCTACATAGGGATGGGCTACCCGGCCTTTGGAGGCCAGTTCCTTGATAATGGGTTTTACGTTATTGATGGGAATGGCAAAGCCGATGCCTTCCACATTGGATACTGCAATCTTAGCGCTATTGATGCCAATGATCTCGCCGTCTGCGTTCACCAGCGCGCCGCCGGAGTTACCCGGGTTAATCGCCGCGTCGGTCTGGAACAGGGTGAATTTCTTTTCACCGATTTCCACGGAACGGTTCAGCGCGGAGATAATACCCACCGTTACGCTGCCCCGGAATTCCATGCCCAGCGGGTTGCCGATGGCAATGGCCGGCTCGCCTACCTGTACCGTGGAAGAATCACCGAATTCCGCTACGGGCAGATTATCCAGATCAATTTTAACCACAGCCAGATCGGTGGCCGCGTCGGTGCCCAGCACCTTACCCTGTGCGCTGCGCCCATCGGCCAGGCTGACGATAATTTCGGAGGCGCCGTCCACCACATGGTTATTAGTCACGATCAGGCCGGATTTATCATAAATCACACCGGAGCCGTAACCCCGTTCCGCCAGCTGTACACGGTTAAAGAAATCGCGCACATAGGCTTTGTTGGTAATACCCACCACGGTGGGCCCAACCTTTCTGGCAGCCTGCACGATGGGCGTATTCCGGGCGCCGGACATCTTTTTGTCGATTTCTTCCGCTTTCTTTTCCTGCTGTTGCTGAGGCGTAGCCGGTTCTGTCGCCTGCGCCGCCGGTTTCTTCGTTTCCGGAGCGACCGCGTTGCCTTTAGCACCGCCGCAACCGCCCAGCAGCATGCTCATTGCCAGCAGCAGGCTTACGGTTACACTGCCTGCCTTATTCAAAAATGTTCTGCTCATGATAATCCTCCCATTCTTTATTTTTCACCACTTCGTCCTGTGAAGTGACATAGAACTGAATGTTTGCTTTCGGGTGTTGTTGCATAACGATGCTGCGTACCGTGTTCAGTGCCAGATCCGGCGTATTGTTTTCCTGACTGAGATGGGCAAGGAAAACCTGCCCGGGCAGCGTCTGCAATGTTGCCAGCAGATGACCTGCTGTTTCGTTGGCCAAATGTCCCCGTGTCCCCAGTATACGTTTCTGAAGCGGCGGCGGATAGCGTCCGTTTTTCAGAAGGATGGGATCATGATTGGATTCAATCACCAGTACTTCCGCGCCTTCCAGCTCACGCTTAACTACATCGCTGACATATCCCGTATCGGTTACATACCCGAATACATGGCCTTTGCTACGGAACAGATATCCGGCGGGTTCCAGCGCATCGTGGGATACGGAAAAACTGCGTACCTGCAGCCCGCCTAACGTGATTTCCGTCTGGGGCGCAAGAACCTGGCGGTTACACAGTTTCAGGTCCAGCCGGGGAAGCGTCTGTCTGATTCCCTGCCAGGTTCCCCTGCTTGCATAAATGGGTACCGGATATTTTTTCGCAAAGGTCTCCAGTCCCTTTACATGGTCGATGTGTTCATGGGTGATGAATACCGCGTCCAGATTTTCCGGATGGAGTCCCAGCTTCTGCATGCCCTGCGCAATACGGCGGCAGGATATGCCTGCGTCCACCAGCACTATGCCGCATTCACAACGCATTACCGTCGCGTTTCCTTTGCTGCCGCTGGCCAGCACCGCCACCTGGAAACCACTCATGCCCGGGCCTCTTCTTCCACAAGCCCGACCCCGGCGCTGCATCCTAACCGTTCCGCCCCGGCTTTCAGCATGGCTTTGGCCGTCGCGTAATCCCGGATTCCTCCCGCAGCTTTTACCCGCAGGCCCAGCTGTTTTGCTTCCGCAGATAACAGAGCCACGTCCTCTACTGTTGCGCCGCCTTTGCTAAAGCCCGTGCTGGTCTTCACAAACGCCGCTCCGGCCTGAGCAATCATCCTGCAGGCACGGATTTTTTCTTCTTCATTTAACAGGCACGCTTCAATAATAACTTTGACAGGCGCTTCGCCTGCCGCGGTTACGACCTGACGGATGTCTTCCACAACATAGGCATTGTCCCGGCCTTTCAGCGCGCCCACGTTGATGACCATATCAATCTCATCGGCGCCGTTCCGTACTGCCCGGCGGGTTGCCTCCGCTTTCACCTCCGGCTCATCGCAGCCTAAAGGGAAACCTACAACAGAAACAATCTTCACTTCCGTTCCGGCCAGCAGATGTTTCGCCAGCGGAACAAAACAGGGGTTGACGCAGACGCCCAGAAAATTATGAGTACGGGCTTCCTGACATAATCTGATAATATCTGCCGTCGTTGCTTCCGGTTTCAGCAGGGTATGTTCTATATATTGTTCAATCATGGGTATACCGGTTCCTCCTGAAAAAATCGCTTGTTCTTTAAAAATAATTTTATCGTATCTTTTTCCCTTTGACAAGTGCTATAATAGACAGGAAGCGTCTGCTTCCAACAGTTTTTTCCGGAACACGGACGGTATACCTGTCTGCTCCGGAAGGCACCGTCCGTGCCGCCTTAATTGTTATCAGAAAGGCCTTGCATTACATGGAAAAAATCGTATCATTATTAGCCAAAGAATTGAATATCCGGCCGGCCCAGGCAGAAGCCGCGCTGCAATTGCTGGACGACGGCAACACGGTTCCTTTTATCGCCCGGTACCGGAAAGAAGCTACCGGTTCACTGGATGAAGAACAGATCCGCAACCTGGAGGCCCGGGCTCAGTATATTCGTAATCTGGACACGCGCCGGGAAGAGATTTTAAACTCCATCCGGGAGCAGGAAAAGCTGACGCCAGAACTGGAACAGCAGATTATGGCAGCGGAAAAGATGCAGGTTCTGGAAGATCTGTATCTCCCCTACCGGCCCAAAAAACGCACCCGCGCCCAGATTGCCCGTGAAAAAGGACTGGAACCCCTTGCCAGTTATATTGTGCTGCAGGCCGATACGCCGAAAAGCCTGTCTGAGCTGGCAACTCCTTTTATCAATGCGGAAAAAGGCGTGGAAACGGAAAGCGACGCCTGGAAAGGCGCCCAGGATATCGTAGCGGAAACTATTTCCGACAGGGCCGATGTACGCGCTCTAATCCGCCGTGTGCTGTGGCAGAACGCCCAGCTGGCTTCCGTGCTGTCCACCGATGAAACCACGGGCAAAGATTTCCTCATGTACAAAGAATACAGCGAGCCGGTCCGCCTGTTGCCGCCTCACCGCACGTTAGCACTGAACCGGGGCGAAAAGCTGAAATACCTGAAACTCTCATTAAATTACCCGGAAGAAAACATGTTGGCGGAGCTGCACCGCTTCCTGAAAATCAAAAGCGGGAACCGGTTTTCCGAAATGTATGCCGAAGCCTGCGCCGATGCTTACAAGCGGCTGATTTTCCCTTCCATTGAAAGGGAAATCCGCAATGAACTGACAGAGAAAGCGGAAAAGCAGGCTATCAATGTATTCTCTGTCAACCTGCGGCAGCTGTTGTTGCAGCAACCCATCGCAGGACACACGGTCATCGGACTGGATCCCGGTTACCGTACCGGCTGCAAGACCGCGGTCATCGATCCCCAGGGCAAGGTCCTGGCCACCGATACCCTGTACATCATCGGCAGCCAGCGCCAGCAGGACGACGCGGAAGCGCGTTTTGTGAAACTGGTCAAAGAGTTTGGTGTTACCCTCGTCACCATTGGCAACGGGACAGCTTCTTTTGAAACAGAAGAATTCACGGCCAAAATGATAGAAAAGCATAAACTGAATCTGTCGTATCTGATTGTCAGCGAGGCAGGCGCCTCCGTATACTCCGCCTCCCCGCTGGCTAAAGAAGAATTGCCTGACCTGAACGTGTCCCTGCGGGGTGCCGTATCCATTGCCCGCCGCATCCAGGACCCGCTGGCCGAACTGGTTAAAATCGAGCCGAAAGCCATCGGCGTAGGCCAGTACCAGCACGATGTAAACCAGAAAGAACTGGGCAACGCCCTGGGCGACGTAGTGGAAAGCTGCGTAAACCACGTAGGCGTGGAACTGAACACCGCATCCCCGGCTCTGTTAAGTTATGTAGCCGGCGTCAGCAGTACTGTGGCCAAAAACATTATTGCTTACCGCAATGAAAACGGACGCTTCCGCAACCGCAAAGAGTTATTAAAGGTACCCCGTTTAGGCCCTGCCGCCTTTACCCAGTGCGCCGGCTTCCTGCGCATCGCCAACGGCAGCAATCCGCTGGACAACACCCCGGTCCATCCCGAAAGCTATGAACTGACAGAGAAAATTCTGGCAGAACTGGGCTGCAAAAAAGAAAACAGCGGCAGCCCTGCCGTACAGTTAGCCGCCGCCAAAGCGGACCCGAAACGGATTGCGGAACACCTGCAGGCAGGACTTCCCACCGTAACCGATATCCTCCAGGCCCTGGCCAAACCGGGCCGGGATCCCCGGGAAGATTCCCCTGCGCCCCTGAGCCGAAAGAACGTGACCAAACTCAGCGACCTGCAGATCGGTTCCATTGTCAAGGGAACCATCCGCAACGTAGTGGACTTTGGCTGCTTCGTAGACATCGGGCTGAAGATAAACGGGTTGATCCACCGTTCGGAACTTTCCAACCGCCGTTTCAAACACCCGCTGGATGTCGTCTCCACCGGGGATATTGTAGACGTGATGATTATCAGCATCGACGAAGCCCGGGGGCGTATCGGGCTTTCTTTAAAGAAAGTTCCCGAAAATAAGAACAAATAAAAATACGTTAAAGAAAAATAACGGCGGGCAAGTTCTTGCCCGCCGTTATTTTTTTAACGTTCAATTTTTGCGCGAAAAAAAAGCCCTTGCGAGAAGGGCCAAATGAGGGGCTGTTTGATTGTACATATACTATAGCACAAAAGGAAGGATACTTCAAGCCATAACCCTCAAGGTTTGCACTACTGGTGTAGAATTCAGAAAAAGTACTCTCCAATGAAAACTTTGGGACGTTTTTTATTACAAACGTTCACGGGATGTGGACACATATGATTCTGTTTTTTATTTAGCTGAATTTTTATATTCCTGCTCCAGCTTTTTGGTATTCTCATTAAATTTTTCTGATATTTTAACGCCCTGCATATCCGCCATCTTCTGACGCATCTTAGGAATATCCGGAATCCAGTAACTGATACCGTCAATATATTCCGGTTCACCCGGAACCATGGACATCTTCAGCCCATCCTTTTCCACCATGTCACGCATTACATTGCCCAGTTCCACCATTTCTTTCAGGGAAAGATCTGTCTTGACCATAGACATGATCTGTTTGGAAACGCCGGGTATTTTGGCAATGATATTCTTCGACGCTATATGGCGGTACAAAGCCATCAAAAATTTCTGCTGCCTGCGGATGCGTCCGATATCGCCTTCTTCATCGCGGTAACGGACGTACTGCATGGCAGTTTTTCCATCCATATGCTGCATTCCGGGTCTCAAATCGATTTCAAATCCGTCATAGGGATCGTAATAATACATGCGTTTTTCCACGTTGATATCCACGCCGCCCACAGCATCTACCAGACCTTTAAATCCCCGAAAATCCACAAGGACATAGTTATCGAGCTTGATCCCCAGAAAGTCCTGTACGGTCTCCCGGGTAAGTTTCTGGCCGCCATAGGCAAAGGCGGCATTGATTTTATCCCAGCCGTGCCCTTTAATTTTTACCCGCGTATCCCGGGGGACAGAGAGCAGGGCTGCATTTTTTTTGCTTTTATCCAGCATGACGACAAACAGGGTATCGCTGCGCCCCACGTCGTCCTTACGGATATCGCAGCCCATCACTACAATATTCTTTTTGCCGGAAAGCAGATCCAGCCGTTCGAGACTGTCGAACAGGGAGAAATCGCTCAGGAATCCCACAATCAATAATATTATAAGAAAAAAAATTTTACGCAAAGTCTGCTAACCCCTTTCCGAATCTGTCAAGGAAGCTGTGTAAAATAGCCGCGGTCATACCCCATATCACCTTATCCCCATACTGGTAAAAGTAAATTTCATACTCCTGATGGAAATCCTTGTGGGGATCCAGATGGGGTACCAGTTCAAAGGGAAAATCATCCTTACGGGTGACCTGAATGTGGGCCGTACCGATACGGGGCTTATTTTCCAGGAACCAGGAAAGCGGAACCGCGAACAGTTCCGCAACTTCATCTTTGTTAAAATTCCATGTTTTATGCACGGCGTCACCGGATAAGACACCGTCCGCCGGATTCCAGATACCCACAAAAGGATACACCATAAAACCGTTATGGGCCGCAAAAAAATCCAGCGTACCGCAAAGCCGGATATCCCCATAAGGGATACCCAGTTCCTCGGAAGCTTCCCTTACCGCCGCCGCCGCGAAATTCCGGTCACTGTTTTCCCTGCGGCCGCCCGGGAAACAAATATCGCCTGGCTGCCACCCCAGTCTGGAGGACCGGACCTCAAACAGAAGCTCCGGGCCTTTCCGGCCGGGAAGCAACAACAGGAGAACCGACGCCGTCCGCATCACTACCCCCGTCTTATCCAGACGAGGCCGGCGGGCACTGGTCTCCTGTTGGATCCATGCAGCGATTGCATGCAAATTTTTCATTGTCAATACCTGTTTATTTTACAAACAAATCCCACACAATAACTGCCGCCGCTCCGGGGATGCCAAAGAAACCGGCAATCAGAGCCTTGATAATGGTAATGTTGATCGTCACGCCAAACAGCGTACCGCCCAGCAGGTTCGCTAACCACAGCATAATGGCCCCAATGATTCCGTTCCATACCAGTTTGAAGGGAAGCGCCAACAGTTTGACAATGATATACAATATGATTACGCCAACCGCCAATGAGCCAAGTGAAGCTAAAATTTCCATGCTTTCCTCCTGTTTTTAATTCATAAATCTAATTCAAATAATACCAAAAATCTCAGGGAAACACTGATTGCACTATAATTCCTCTTCTCTGCCCCTTCACAAAATCACATTCATCCCGTGATGCGGGTCCGGTTTTCCAGGGCCTTGGCAAGCGTCACTTCATCTGCATATTCCAGGTCTCCGCCCATGGGCAGACCCCGGGCGATACGGCTCACAACCACAGGCTGATGCTTTAGCAACTGCGCCAGATAAGCCGCTGTTGCTTCTCCTTCCACATTGCTGTTCGTGGCAAGGATTACTTCTTTCACGTCCCCGCTGCCAAGCCGGGACAGCAATTCCTTAATCCGGAGTTCTTCCGGCCCAATGCCATCCAGTGGAGACAGGCATCCATGCAGCACATGGTAAACACCTGTATAGCCACGGCTCCGTTCCATAGCCATGGCGTCCTGGGGCTGTTCTACCACGCAGATCATACTATGATCACGCTTCTCATCCCTGCAAATTTCGCATTCGTCACTATCCGTCAGGTTAAAGCACTCCCTGCAGAAACGGATGTTCCGTTTCGCCTGCAGCAACGTTTCCGCCAGACGGCGCACATCCTCTTCCGGCATATCGATGATGTGGTACGCCAGACGGAGAGCAGATTTATTGCCAAGCCCGGGAAGACGCCGGAACTGATCATACACACTGTTCAGGGGTTTTATCAAGCCAGCCATATTACATTCCCGGAATCTTGAGACCGCCGGTCACTTTGTTCATTTCTGCCTCTGTCACCGTGTCCACCTGATGCAAGGCTTCGTTAACAGCAGCCAGAATCAGGTCCTGCAGCATTTCCACATCTTCCGGATCCACGACCTGGGGATCGATTACCACACCGGTAAGTTCTTTCTTGCCGGTTACGGTAACCTTTACGGCGCCGCCGCCGGATGTACTTTCAAAAGTGCGGGCCTGCAGTTCTGCCTGCACTTTCTGCATTTCTGCCTGCATCTTCTGTACTTTCTGCAGCATGCCCTGCATATTACCCATACCGCCCATGCCGGGGAATTTCATACCTTTCATGTTTCCGTCCTCCTGTAATAGTAACTATAATTTGTATTTATGTTTTTTTTATGTTGAACCTGAAGGCCTATACCTTGTGCAGCGTTGCGTTGAACATTTCCATGGCTTTTTTTGTACTTGCGGATACATTTGGCCCTGCTTCAGCTGTTGCCGTTTCCGGCTGTTTCGGAGCAGGCTTCACAGAACCCGCTGCCGGTAAAGTTTTTGCTTTGGAAGCAGATCCCGGCGTTTTTCCTGCCGGCGGTACGCTTCCGGTTTTCCCACCCATATCCGTCACGCATTGCAACCGGATGGGCACCCGTGCTACCCGCAGCAGGATTTCCTCCACCACTTCCCGGTAATCCGGTTTCTGCAGGCGCTCACACAAAAACTTCATCTTGAAACCAACGATCAGGGTTTGATTCTCATAGGCCAGCACGGAACCGTGGGAAGCACAGGACGCAATAGAATTTTTCCGTTCCGCTTTCAGTATTTCCATAGCCCGGGTCCAGTACTCATCCCCTGTTGCCCAATCACCGCCATAGGAGGTGTAGCTTCCACTGGGAGATTCTGTACCGTTTCCTGACGTTACAGTATGTTGCAGAGAAACCCCAGGGGGTTCAGGCGGATTGCTGTGCTTCGGAGTAGCAGCCGCAACGGTTTTCTTTTTTACTGCTGTATTTTCCTTTTTCTCCTTATCTGCAGTTATCACAGACAGTTGTTGCACATCTTCTTTTGCACCGACCGCCGGTTCCGGTTTTTGCGGCACATCATGTACAACCGGTTCACCCGGTTTTGGTATTCCGGTTACAACCGGCGCTGCAACGGCAACCGGTTCCTGTACAGCCGCCGTGATCCCGCCAGCTTTTAGCGCAGTCAGTTCCTGCTCCAGCCGGTTAATGCGGGCAGCCAGTGCCTTCAGGGTCCGGTTATCTTCCCGGCACAGATCATACAGGCACATTTCAGCGGTGACCCGACCCCGGGCGGTAAAGCGCAGTTCATTCATAGCCTGATGGATAATTTCCTGGGCCGCCAGAATCCGTTCCCCGGTATAATAAGAAGCCAGCTTTCCCAGTTCTTCTGCCGTATCCGTCACGTATATGGGCTGATACTCCGGTGTTGCCCTGTACAGGAGCAACGCCCGCATGTAACCGGACAATTCAATCAGTATCTGGCTGATATCCTTGCCCTGCATCAGCAGCTTATCAAAAATCGTAAGAGCAGAAGCAACTTCCCGCTGCCCCACCGCACGGACCAGTTCCCGGAGGATCTCCCTGCCGATGATACCCCGCACGGAACGGACTGTTTCTGCAGTAACGGTTCCCGCCATCACGCCGCATTGCTCCAACAGGCTCAGCGCGTCCCGCATGCCGCCTTCGGAGGCCGCCGAAATCAGTTCCAGCGCTTCTCTGTCTACCTTAATATCACTGCCCTCTGCAACCTTTTGCAGATGCGCCACAATTTCCTCCTGGGTAATGGGATGGAAATCAAAACGCTGACAACGGGAATGAATGGTTGGCAAAATTTTCTGCGGTTCCGTTGTGGCAAGGATAAACACCACATGCTCCGGAGGTTCTTCCAGGGTTTTCAGCAACGCGTTGCAGGCCTCTGTAGTCAGCATGTGGGCTTCATCGATGATATACACTTTGTACCGGCAGTTCACCGGAGCAAAGTCTGCATTCTTGTTCAGATTTTTAATATCGTCCACGCCCCGGTTTGAAGCGGCATCCAGTTCCTGCACATCCATCGCGCTGCCGTCCGTAATCTGGCGGCAGTTCAGGCATTCACCACAGGGATGGTCCGTAGGGCCGTTCAAACAGTTCAGCGCCTTGGCAAAGATGCGGGCCGTGGTGGTCTTGCCGGTGCCCCGGGGTCCGGTAAACAAATAGGCATGCGCAATACGGCCGCTGGACAACGCGTTCATCAGCGCCTGCTTGACCGGTACCTGCCCCACCAGCGTATCAAAACTGGACGGACGCCAGCGCAGATATAGAGTTTGGTAAGCCATGTCGCACATCCTTTCCTGTCCCCGGGAGTCTAATAAATTTTACTCTATTATTATAGTAAAAATCAGCTAAAATAACAATGAATTAAATATAAAATCTCCGAGAAAAATAAAGTTGCAAAGAAGAAGATCCAAGCCTTTTTTCTTTACAACTTCGAATTTGCAATCTTTTTAGGATTTCTTTAATTTGCGGCGTTACTACGCATTACAAATACATTCGACCACCAGGCAGTTTATCTGCCCGCTGCCAGCGCCACGTTTTTAAAGTATGCCGGCAGGTCAACTGACCGCCACTGCCAATCGTGCCAAATTTCCTGAGCGGTTGCGCCGTAGCACAGACGAGTCACGGATTTTTTCACAAAATCGCTGTAAGAGTCCTGTCTTTCTTCCGGTACTTCCGCCATTTTTTCTTCCAGAAACTGCAGCCTCCTGGCTACAGTCAGCTTTCTTTTCTTAATTTCATTCATTCTTGCAGTTGCATCAAACAATTTTTTCATAAATTCTTTTCCTTCCTTTTTTTGTTTTCCGCATTCTGCTGTCATGGCACCATGCCAGTACACAAAGACACGCTGATTCATCCGCCTGACGAACAAACCCATGTAACCAGCGTCTCCCTGGCAAAAAAAGAATAGCCCTGGCTTCATGCAGTTGCCAAGACTACTTTTTAACACGGGACCTCAGCAGAACAACGAATTGAATTATAGCACATTTTTAAATAAACGCAAGACTCAAATGTGAAAAATTTTCAAATTATCGGTTTTAACAACCCGATGTCAGATGTTGCAGATTTAAGGGTAACTTTGTTTAAACAGATAAGAAAAGAGCAATCCTCAACGGATTGCTCTCAACCGGTTTTCCTGTAAGACCGCAGGGCAGGCACCCCCGCGGCGCATGCAGGTATCCGCTTAGTGCTGCTTCCTTCCGGACCTGACACGGTTCACAGGCCTCCATCGCGCAGGACCTGCCGCTACAGCCTTACAGAAAAACCATTATTGTTCTTCAATTCAGAAGAAAAAAGCCGCAATGCGGCACTCATTTTTAAATGGCGGAGAGAGAGGGATTCGAACCCTCGGTACGGTTTCCCGTACACACGCTTTCCAGGCGTGCACCTTCAACCGCTCGGTCATCTCTCCGGTTGTAGGAAATAAAGCTTTTTAATTGTAAATACGTGGCTGAAGGTCAGCCACGTAAGATATTATACGGATATTAGCTTTTTTTGTCAAGCGTTTTTTAGTCTTCGCTTTCTTCGTCCGGCATTACCCAGAGAGTACGGCTGCAATTCAGTAAAATATTCTGGGCCGTGCTCCCCATCAGTAATCCTTTGATAGGCCCTGCCCCGGTTTTCCCGGTGATGACAAGGCTGCAGTTTTCCTCTTCCGCCAGCTTGCAGATTTCCCGGGACGCAGCGCCTCCGTCCGCAATCACGTAGCGTGACTGAATACCGAAGTCCTGCATCTCGTTGCAAAGTTCCTTCAGCATATCTTCCGCCATCTCTTTGTTTTCCAGCAGTTCGTCGTCGCCCCGGACCCCTTCAATAACGTGCACAAAGATGACCTCCCCTACGTTTTCCCGCAGGTTGCGGATAAAGTTCAGGGCAATCAGGGACTTCCGGGAGAAATCCGTTGGTAACAGGATACGTTGCAGATAATCGCTGCACTTGTAATCCCCTTTTACCACAAGGGTTGGGATATCTATGGCCCGTACCGCGTTAAAGGTATTGCTTCCCCTGAACGTACTGGCCCAGATGCCTTTACCGTGTGAAGCCATGAACAACAGGTTGATATCATATTGGTCGACGGCTTTCTGGATACCGTTCAGCACATCCGGATTGCTTTCCCACAGGATTTCCACTTTATCGTATCCGGCTTTTTGGATGTCCTGTGCCAGCCCGTTTAAACGGCTGTACGTCTTTTTGTAATAAGCAGAAGACTTGGCAAAATTCTCTGCCTTTTTAACAACGTGAAGCAGGTACACTTCCGTTTCCGGATCAAGGCAGACACTGTAAAACACATCCAATATACGGGGGGTAAGTTCCGACAGATCCAAGGCCAGCATTACTCTGGAAAACATTTGCAGATACTCCTTTATCAATATACATTCATCACTTTGCCCGGATTCAGGATATCAAGTGGATCCAAGGCTTTTTTTATGGCTTTCATCATAGCCAGTTCCACCGGGTCAGTGTATTTTTCCATCGCATAAACCTTCTTCGCGCCGATGCCGTGCTCGCCGGAAATGCGGCCGCCCAGACTGTACACATAAGAATACGCGGTTTCATGGAAAGCATGCTGCTGTTCCTCCCAGGCCTCATCGCTCATATCGCCTTTCATATGCTGGAAGTGCAGGTTGCCGTCGCCGGCATGGGCCAGACAGAACATAGTGAAATCGTATTTCTTCGCTTCTTCCGTCAGGCGTTTGATGCAATTGGCAATCTGATCCACCGGCACAACGAGATCATCCGACTGGGCAATCTTGCTCAGGGAACGAGTGGACTCCAGGCAGTTTCGGCGTACGGTCCAGACGCGGTCATCTGCTTCCAGCACGTCAATGGCGCCGGATTCTTCACAGATTTCCGCCAGTTTTTCCATTTTGGCATCCACTTCGTCTTCATTGAAGGTTTCCATGCTGACGATAAGGTAACACACGCCCTCATCACAATGAGGCAGTTTAATCTCACTGTATTCACAGGAGCTCTTCAGGAAGTTGCTGTCCATGAATTCCACACTGGTAGGTTCCAAACCGGCCTTTACCAGATTCGGCACCAGGGTGACGGCCTTATCCAGATCGTCATATACTGCAGCCACATCCACTTTATAGGGAGGCAGCGGCAACAGTTTCAGGGTTGCTTTGCAGATAATGCCCAACGTGCCTTCTGAACCCATGACCAGCTGTTCCAGGCAGTACCCGGTGCTGCACTTTTTCAGACGGGAGCCCAGCGTCGTAATTTCGCCGGTAGGCGTTACCACTTCTACGGAAAACACCTGATTCCTCGTAGTGCCATAACGTACTGCTTTGTTACCACCTGCGTTGGTAGCGATATTGCCGCCGATGAGGCAGCTTTCCGCGCTGCAGGGATCACCTGCGTACAGCAGCCCTTTTGCTTTAGCGGCCATCTGGATATCGATGGTACGCGAGCCGGCTTCGGCTACAGCATACATGGCGTCTTCGTTGATTTCAATAATCTTGTTCATTTTTTCCATGTTCAGCACGATACCGCCCAAAACGGGAATCGCTCCGTCGGAAACGCTGGTGCCGGCGCTGCGGGGAGTTACCGGTACAACAAACCTGTTGGCCAGTTTCATGACTGCCGCAACTTCTTCCGTGCTGTTGGCCCACACTACCACTTCCGGCAGGTGCATCAGGCGGGGGTCTGTCTCTTCGTCCGTTTTAAAACGGTCCAGAGTTTCCGCATCGGTCTTTACATTGGCTGCGCCAACGACCTTTTTCAACTCTTCCAGCAATTCCGGGGTAACAGGATTATACTTTGCCATACAAACTCTCCTTTGCCGGCGTTCCATTTCTCTGATTGCATCACAGGCAGGACGCCCAAAAAAATAATTGTTTTTAAATAAAATTAAATTTATACATTAAAAATCTTTCCGGGATTCAGGATATTTTTCGGATCTACAGCCCTTTTAATCATACGCATGTATTCCAGTTCGGCCGGTTCCGTGTATTCTTCCATATAATGCAGTTTCTTGGCACCAATGCCATGTTCACCGGATAATCTTCCGCCCAGACTGTAAACGTAGGGATAGGCTTCCCTGTGGAATTTCTCCACATTCTCGTTCCATTCTTCTTCCGTCAGATTTTTACGGCACATGCAGACGTGCAGGTTTCCGTCCCCGGCATGACCCAGCACCATGACTTCAAAGGGATAATGGTCCCCCATGGCTTTCACATGCTCTATAGTTTCCGCCACCTTATGTACCGGGACCACAAAATCATCTGTAATGGTCACATCGGACAGAATCCGCAAAGATTCCTGACAGCTGCGACGGAGAGTCCACAGCCGCTCGTCCGCTTCCAGTACTTCCAGAGCTCCGGCTTCCTCACAGAGTTCGCTCAGTTTCTCCAGTCCGGTGTCCAGCTGGTTTTCGTCAAATGTCTCTACCGTGACATAGACAAAGTTGGCAATATCCCGGTGAGGCACATTCGTCTCACAGAAGGTTGTGGTGCTGCGCACGAAACTGTTATCCATAAATTCGATGCTGGTGGGGTTCAGTCCCGCTTTAATGACCGCAGGCACCAGCCGGGCAGCTTTTTCCACACTGTCGAACATAGCCAGGACATCGAAACGGTACGGAGCCAGCGGCTGCAGTTTCAGGGTAACCTGAGTGATAATGCCCAAAGTTCCTTCCGATCCCATGATCAGTTGCTCCAGCGCATAGCCCGTAGTCTTTTTTTTCAGGCAGGCCCCGACATTCATGATTTCTCCGGCAGGGGTAACAACTTTCATGCCGTACACCTGATCCCTAGTTACGCCGTAGCGGATTGCCTTGATGCCGCCTGCATTGGTGGCCAGGTTGCCGCCAATCTGGCAGGTTTCCGCGCTGCTGGGGTCACCGGCATACACCAGATTATGCTCTTTAGCCGCAGCCTGACATTCTTTCACCAGGGCGCCGGCTTCTGCTACCATATACAGACCTTCTGTATTCACTTCCAAAATACGGTTCATCCGGCCCATCAGAAGAATAATTCCGCCGCAGACCGCAATAGCCCCGTCCGAAAGGCTTGTCCCGGCACTACGTACAGTAATGGGAATGTTTGCTTCATTGGCAAGCTTCACGATGGCCGCCACTTCTTCCGTTGAACCGGGAGCCACTACCGCTTCCGGTGTATGGAACTTGGCCGGATCCGTCTCTTCATCTGTTTTGTACTGATCCAGCGTGTCCGGATCCACATACACATGCTCTTTTCCTGCAATAGCCTGCAGGTCTGCAATAAATTTCTCGTCAACTTTGTTATACATACGTTTCCCCCTCAGATTCTTTCTTCAGAAGCACTGATTACCTGTATCCGGATGATGCAGAACATTAAGAAATGCTTTCTGAATAACGGAAAATATATCTTATACATTATAACATTTTTTCATTCCAATAACCATACGTAATGCAACAGTTTGCGTAAAGCCTCCGGGTATTCCTGCGTCAGGCTGTGCCGGTTGACCCGTTCCCCAATCTGATGCAAATCTTTACCCCAGGGACCAAACAAAAAGAACGGAATCTGCAGTCTCGCCAGCGCCTCCATATCAAACCGGTAATCCGTTCCCCACAACGGTGTATTAGCCTTATACGCAGGGCTTTGCGCATGATTGGAAAGCCCGCAGTAACTGCAGTCAGATACACCCGGAAAATAGTTTCTTATCACAACATCCTGCAAGGCTGACAAGGCTTTCTTATAAACTTCAAATCTTGCACTGTCTCTCATATCTTCACTGCGTACTGCCGGATAATACGGTGGGGCAAAGCCAAATAAGACCACAGGATGATCAAAGTTCAGAAAATCCAGGGTCTGCTGCATCAGCCACAGGGTAACTTCGGGAAATGTTTTGTGTTCCTTCTGCAACAGCACCTTTTTTTTCTGTTCCGTTTCCTGCCAGAATTCGTTAAAGCCGCTGTGCTGCTTTGCCTGTTGCCATAAAGTCACCCATGTCATCACTGTAACAGAATGGCCCGTGTCTGCCACGGCCCCTTTTATTTTTCCAAGGAAATATGCCATCACCTGGGCTGGGGTCTTCCGGAACGTAAGTACGTTGCAATACCCTGCCGCACGCTGCGGCAGCGAAAAATCATACCCTTCTTTCAAATCCCGGGTATACATCCACACCGGTGGCAGTGAAACTTCATTACCGCAGGTTTCCGCAAAGGTTTCATCGCCTTCTGTCGCCGCCACGATGCGGGACAGGATACCTACCGGATTGACACCTTCCCGGTAACTTCCCACCTGTACCAGTTTGCCCTGTACCAGAACAACAGGCAGCAACTTGCCGATACTGCCGGAATAAACAATTTGTGTCTTTCCCTCAGCCTGTCTCTGGCTGGGTTCCGAGCAAACTGCCAAACGATAGTCCAAATGGTACCGGTCCTTCAGTTGTTCCAGCAATGGCAGGGAACCCCGCATCCCAACAGAAAACGATTCTTCGTCGGGTACGGAAATAAACAGCAGCGCGCCCTGTCCTTCATTCGTTTCCCCTGCATTGTGCAACGCGGCTTCAGCCTGTTCTGTAAGCAACGCCATCTGCACTGCAGTTCCTCCCAGCATATCGCAGCATCCTCTGCCAAACAGCCACTCTCCGGAAAGCAGGTCCGTATAGGCTTCTGCAGAAAGTGTTTCTGCGTTCAAATGGGAGGCGATTTCCTCCAGATTAAAAGCCCAGGGAGCTGCCTCACCATAAACGTCTGCCGAAACTACGTCGTGGTGCCCCATGAAAACTACTGCTGGTAAGTTTTCCTTCTTCAATATTTCGCAAACTCCGGACGGTATCACCAATGCCCAGACAGCGCTGCGGTTCAATGCGTCCCCCGGAACCGGGAACGAACCGCATAATTCCGGATATTTCTTAAAATATGACTGCTCCCGGAAATAATCCAGCATCCATTGTTCCGCAGCAATCTCTTTTCCTGTATTGGTAACAGCCGCGCAAGCCATCAGGCCCTGTAAAATTTCAATAATTTTATCTTTCATAATCCCGAATCATCTCAGTCCCGTAACTTCACAACCGGTTGTTTCTCCCAGGGAAGATACTGGTACGTCGTGCAGAAAATCCAGGCTTTGTACTGTTCTTCCGCATCTTTTGTTCCCTTCGCCTTGTTCACGTCCCGGATGCCTGCCGCCGACAGCGGGAAATAGTTGTAGGCGTCCTCAAACAGGGCACAGGCTTCTGCCGTTTTTCCTTCTTTATGCTTCTGCTCCGCCAGAAAGCGCAGGCTGTAGAAAATATACGGATTTACCGTATCGTACAGCGGGTCGGGAATGATGGGCTGCGGAGCATGGGACTTCAGTTTTTCATTTTCCACCATCTCTTCCGCGTCAGTGACAGCTTGTTCCAATTTTCCGCTTTCCGCCAGAACGTTCAGCCGCCGGTACCAGATATCACCACGTGCTTCCGTATGAAAACGGTAAGGAAATTTCCGGCAGATTTTAAACGCCCTGTCCAGATACTGCAGAGATGCATCGCCGTTTTTTGTCAGCTTCCAGATGATTTCAGAAATATCACGCAGGCTCAGTACAAAATGCTCCGCTTCGCACATGCCCTGATCCGGATGATCGTCCAAATCAGGCTCTACATCGTTGATGAAGGTGCTTAACACCGTCAGAGCGCCTTCCACATCCTTAATGAAGTACAGCACCCGGCCTACAATGGCACGGCACAGCCAGTTATTCTTGTCACTGACAAATCCGGGGGGAACAGGCCATTCCCCGGTGGTACATTTTGTTACATACACTTTCCATTCCTGATCGTCAATCTCTCTCATAATGATTCCCCTTTGCTATATCTGCAATATTCTCATTGTTCAAATCGGTCTTATCCTGCCCATAATTATAACACGGAAACGAGTTAATAAAAATTTACACTCTTGTTTTTGGTTTAACCTTCCACATGGGATTTTATAAAATTATAATCTTCCCGCAGCCAGATACATAATCGCGCAATATGCTATGACGAAGAGACATTCTCCAACAGAGCCGGTCTTGAACAGGCGGGGAAACACAGTTGTCCGTTTTGTCGGATACAGAAACGGTACCGGGCCGCATATCGCGTCTTCCAGAATATGGAGTAACGCCCCGGCAAAAAACCAGAAAAAGAACAACCGCATCATCTGCACGATGCCCGCCTGCCACACCTGCATCCCCGTTACAGAAAGCACATCCGGCGTCCAGAAAAAGGCCAGGGCTGCAACATACAGCACAAACCAGTGAGAGTAGGAACGGTGAGAGGACTGCCAGAATAATCCTTCCGACCTGTCAGGAAACAGGCTGCCGAGCGTTGCGCTTCCGGCAATGAATACGTTATGTGTCGCCACAAACAACGTTGCGAATGTGACAATGCTATGTGATACACCGGTCAATGAGCATATCCCCCTGTTAAAAAAACATCAAACTTATGATAATAATTGAAACGCCTTGCAGATATTATATAAACAGGTTGCATACAAAAGGATGATGATAATTTTACGTATCAGCTGTTGCGGCATAAAGGCAAATGCCCAATGCCCCAAGGCGACACCGCAGGCAAGACCGGGCAACAGGAATAAAAACTCTCCAACTGCTTCACCAATGGGCACCCCTGTGACCCATAAAGCAACCAGCGAACCCAGGTTGCTGAAAAAGAAATATCCTATACAGGTAGCCCGGAATACATTCTGAGGCATCGATGTGTAGGCAAAATACAGCACAAGGGGTGGTCCTGCCATACCGGTCGTCATCGCCATGATACCCGCCAGCATACCTGTGAGAATTGTATTTTTCCTTGTTTCCTCAAAGCGTCTGCGTCTGAATTCCATGGTAACAAGGGTCAAAAGGACGGCAACACTGATTGCTGCCCTTAACCCGCCGCCCGGCAGCTGACGGAAAACCGTCACTCCCAGCGGGATGCCGGCCAGAGCACCGCAGAACAGCTCCGCTATCCGCTGCCAGTTTACCTGTTTCCAAAGCAGCAGGAGCTGCGCACAGTTTCCACAGCCCGCCAGGCAGAACATGATGATGATCGTGAGTTTCGGTTCGTAAAAAAACATCAGGAGCGGCGCAGCTACCATGACCAGACCGAAACCTGTAATCGATTGGAGAA
Organism: Succiniclasticum ruminis DSM 9236; assembly: GCF_900112895.1. Lineage (GTDB taxonomy): Bacteria > Bacillota > Negativicutes > Acidaminococcales > Acidaminococcaceae > Succiniclasticum > Succiniclasticum ruminis. The sequence goes on from NZ_FONL01000001.1 coordinate 328,788, forward strand.
AGGCCGCAAGGAATACACAAAAAAGCGGGCCTGCATGGGACTGCAGGCCGGAAACATACATCCCAAGATCCAACTCACGTTCTCCCCTCTTGCATTACAGCACAGATAAAACCAATTGCTGTTTATATTACACCATATCTTTCTTTAACTGTAATTATATCAATACATCGATTCTTCAGTCTGGTTTTATATATGTTTCTACAAATAAATATAAAAAACCTTTTCCAAATCAGTTAAAAAAAGCAGCGCGGTTTGCATCCGTTTTGCAAACCGCGCCTGTGTCCGTAACCACGTACGGAAATGCTGTTTTATACTATCAGTTGATTTTTATTGCAGTTTTTCCATCAGCATCTTGTTGACCATGCCCGGATTTGCTTTTCCCTGGGTAGCTTTCATGATTTGTCCTACCAGGAAACCGAGAGCCTTTTTCTTGCCGGCCTTGAAGTCCGCAATAGATTGGGGATTGGCAGCTATCACTTCATCTACCAGTTTGCCCAGTTCACCTGCATCGCTGACCTGTTCCAGACCCAGCTTCTTCACCAGTACCTGAGGTGCTTCATTTTCTTTCAGCATCTCCACAAAGACCTGCTTGGCCAGTTTGCTGGACAGCACACCTTTGTCAATCAGGTTAACCAGCTCACCAAGATGGTCCGGTGTTATCCTGAATTCCGGATCGTCGATTTCAATGCCTTCCGCGTTCAGGAAGCCGGCCACATCTCCGATCAGCCAGTTGGACAGGGCTTTCAGGTTCTTCGTGGCTTTGGTGCCTGCGTCAAAATAATCCGCCACTTTTTTGCTGGCTACGATGATATCCGCGTTATCTTCCGGAACATCTTCCGCCAGCAGTCGTTCCTTACGGGCAGAGGGCAGTTCCGGCAGGGTCGCTTTGATCTCGTCGATCCAGGCCTGATCCAGATTGACCGGAACCAGATCCGGTTCCGGGAAGTACCGGTAGTCGTGTGCTTCTTCCTTGGAACGCATAGACAGGGTCACGCCGTTGGCGTCATCCCAGGTACGGGTTTCCTGCACTACATGGCCGCCATCTTCCACTATTTCGATTTGGCGTTCCACTTCATACTCAATGGCCCGCTCCAGCGCACGGAAAGAGTTCAGGTTTTTGATCTCGGCGCGGGTACCGAATTCCGTAGCGCCTTCCGGCATAACGGAAATGTTGGCATCGCAGCGGAGACTGCCCTCCTGCATCTTGCAGTCGCAGACATCCGTGTATTCCAGAATGGCTTTCAGCTGTTCCATATACGCACGGGCTTCCGCCGCGCTGCGCATATCCGGCTCGGATACAATCTCAATCAGGGGCACACCGGCACGATTGTAGTCAACCGCAGAATAATCGGACGTGCTGATGGTCAGACCGCTGTGCACCAGCTTGCCGGCATCTTCTTCCATATGGATGCGGGTGATGCCGATGCGTTTTTTCTCACCGTTGACCCGGATATCGATATGCCCGCCCAGACAGATAGGTTCATCCCACTGGGAAATCTGATAATTTTTCGCCAGGTCGGGATAGAAGTAATTCTTGCGGTCCATCTTATTGAATTTCTGAATGTCACAGTTCAGAGCCAGGCCGGCACGGATTGCGAATTCAACGACCCGCTTGTTCAATACAGGCAGGGCGCCGGGCATACCCAGGCAGACCGGGCAGACGTGGGTATTGGGTTCCGCGCCGAATTCTGTGGAGCAGGAGCAGAACGCTTTGGTTTTTGTTTTTAACTCGGCATGAACTTCCAGACCGATAACAGTAATATAATTTTTCATTATTTGTTACCTCCCAAAGGCGCTACCGCTTTATGAAATTCCGTCGCCTGCTCAAAGGTGTAAGCAGCCCGCAGCAGGGTTTCTTCGTCCAGCGCCTTGCCGATCAGCTGCAGGCCTACCGGCATGCCGTCCGCAAAGCCGCAGGGAATGGAGATACCGGGCAGACCGGCCATGTTCACCGGAATCGTGGTTACGTCCAGCATGTAGATTGCCAGGGGATCCATCTTGCCGTCCAGCGGATACGCCACTACCGGAGACGTCGGGGTCAGAAGCACATCCACTTTCCGGAATACTTCGTCAAAGTCTTTGCGGATCAGGGTACGGACCTGCATAGCCTTTTTATAATACGCATCATAATAACCGGAACTCAGCACATACGTGCCCAGCATGATGCGGCGTTTTACTTCGCTGCCAAAGCCTTCCGTACGGCTCAGCTTTGTCATTTCCGGCGCGCTCTTGGCCTCTTTGTTACGATAGCCGTAGCGCACGCCGTCATAACGGGCCAGGTTGGCGGAAGCTTCCGCCGGAGCGATGATGTAATACGTAATTACGGCATATTCCGTATGGGGCAGGGAAACTTCCACGATTTCCGCACCCAGCTCTTTGTATTTTTCCACGGCCAGCATAATCTGCTCTTTGACTTTGGTATTAATGCCTTCTCCAAAGTATTCTTTCGGCAGGCCGACGCGCAGGCCTTTCACATCCTGCCGCAGTGCCTTGGTAAAGTCAGGCACATCCACCGGCAGAGAGGTAGAGTCATGGGCATCGACGCCGCAAATGGTGTTCAATACGATAGCCGCGTCGGTTACGTCACGGGTGATAGGCCCGATCTGATCCAGTGAAGAAGCAAATGCGACACAGCCGTAACGGGACACGCGCCCGTAAGTCGGTTTAATACCAACCACGCCGTTGAAGGATGCCGGCTGGCGGATGGATCCGCCGGTATCGGAACCCAGGGACCAGATGGCTTCACCGGCTGCAATCGCCGCCGCGCTGCCGCCGGAGGAACCGCCGGGCACGCAGTCCAGATTCCAGGCGTTATGCGTCTTTTTCATGTAAGAAGTTTCCGTGGTGGACCCCATGGCGAATTCGTCCATGTTGGTCTTGCCCAGGAAAATGGTTTCGTCCTTACGAAGATTTGCGATTACATGGGCGTCGTACACCGGAATGAAATTGTCCAGGATGTGGGACGAACAGGTAGTGCGCAGACCTTTGGTGCTGATATTATCTTTGATAGCGCCCGGAATACCGGCCAGCGGTTTGATGGTTTCGCCGGCTGCGATCATAGCGTCCACTTTGGCCGCCTGGGCCAGGGCGTTCTCTTTATCCAGCGTCACATAAGCGCCGATTTTTTCTTCCACCTCATCGATGCGGTCATAAACCGCTTTGGTCAGCTCAACGGAGCTGAGCTGTTTATTCTGCAGTTGTTCATGCAGTTCATGAACGGTGCTTTCGTATAACTTCACAGTCCTTGCCTCCCTTACTCGATTACACGCGGAACTTTGAATCCGTCATTATGTACCGCCGGCGCGTTTTTCAGCGCATCTTCATGAGCCACGCCTTCCTGCGGCACATCTTCCCGCAGCACATTGTACAGCGGCAGAATGCTGAAAGTGGGTTCGATACCGGTGGTATCCACCTTCTGCAGGATATCCGCATAATTGAGGATCTGGTTGAACTGCTCTGTGAACTTAGGCATTTCCGCCTCGGAAATCTCCAGGCGGGAAAGCGCCGCGATGTATTTCACATCTTTTTCCGTTACTTTCATTTTTTCACCATCCTGTTATTCATTAAGCTTTAAGGAAACGACCCTCCGGCAAACTACCAGCTGAATGCAATTATCCTGTGAATTGCATACCGAAGGCGAAGCAGTGTTTCCTTTTGCCTGAAAAAACGTACATAATATTATATCACAATTTATGTATATGGAAAAGACACTTACAAATATTATAACTTAACTTATTTCTTCAAGTCTTCAAATTTAGCCCCGGGATGTTCCGCTTCTGTCATCTTTCGGAGCTCTTCTTTCAGCACCGGATATTCTTTGCCTGTATCCTTATGGATCTCTGTTCCATCCGGGAAACGCAGGGTTCCGGTAATCTTACTCAGCCTGAGGCTCAGCTGCATCATCCTGTTTAAATGAAGCGTATCACTTTCCAATTGTCCGTTAAAACGCATCTCTGCCCCTGTCTGCCAGACAAACCGTTTTTCAGACTGACTTTTGTCCCCTTCTTCCCGTTTCTGCTGATAATTCTCCGCTGTGGCATGAACCTGATACCGGTCGGAATCCTCCGGTTCGATTTTGACCCGAAGGACTGACTTACCCATCCCCGGAATTTTAACGATACCAATCCAGTCCCCTGCAAAGGGGTCCCCTGTTATCGCTTTCAGAAACCCACAGCCGGCAACTACCAGTAAAACAATCAGACAGACAACTGTCCATTTACAAACCTTCTTCACAGCTATTTTTCCTCCCAGCCTGCGAACAGGTTTCCTTCTTCTGATGCCGGAGCGGCGTTTGCCCCTTCTGCAAATTCGTCAGAATATCCCGTACCGTTTCCCACCAGCCGCAGGAACTCCGCTTCATCAATCACCGTAACGCCTAACGTACGGGCTTTTTCCAGTTTGCTCCCTGCTTCGGCACCTGCAATAACATAATCTGTTTTTTTACTCACACTGCCGCTGACCTTAGCCCCGACATCCTGGGCCATAGTCTGGGCCGTAGCCCGGTCCAGCGTGCGCATGGTGCCGGTAAACACCAGCGTCTTTCCGTAAAAAGGATGGCTTTCATTAACAGCCTGGGTCTGCATCTCCATATTTAGCCCTGCTTTTTTCAGACGGTCAATCAATTCCCGGTTCAACGGATCGGCAAACCAGGTCACCACGCTTTCTGCAATGACGGAGCCAATATCCTTGACAGCGGCCAGTTCTTCTGAAGAGACCGCCATCAGCGTATCCATATTTTTATACTGCAGGGCCAGCAATCGTCCCCCTTTTGCGCCGATGTGACGGATCCCCAGCGCAAAAAGAAGTTTGTCCAGTCCCTGCCCTTTACTCTTTTCAATCGCTTTCAGCAAATTATCCGCTGATTTTTTCCCCATCCGTTCCAATGTCAGGAGCTGCTCTTCTTTCAGTTCGTACAAATCTGCCGGCGTTTTTACCAGTCCTGCATCCAAAAGCTGGTTGATCACCGCAGGGCCGCAGCCTTCAATATCCATGGCGTCCCGGGACGCAAAATGGATCAGACCTTCACGGCCAAGCGCCGGACAATGGGGGTTAGTACAGCGGTAAGCCGCTTCCCCTTCTTTGCGGGCAACCGCCCAACCACATTCCGGACATTCCTTGGGCATGACAAAAGGCACTGCTGATTCCGGCCGGAGTTCTTTTACAACGGAAAGCACCTCGGGGATGATTTCCGCCGCTTTGTTGATGATGACCGTATCGCCGATCCGGATATCCTTTTCCTGAATAAAATCTTCATTGTGAAGGGTAGCACGGCTTACGGTACTGCCGGATAACTTTACAGGGGTCAGCACTGCCGCCGGGGTCAGCACGCCCGTGCGCCCAACCTGGATCACAATATCTTCCAACTTCGTCCGGGCCTGTTCCGGCGGATACTTATAGGCTATGGCCCAGCGGGGATCCTTTCCCGTGGCGCCCAGCAGTTTCTGCTGCCATACTGCGTTGACCTTCGCTACCGCGCCGTCCGTATCATAAGCCAGTTCACGGCGGCGTTTGTCGTGTTCTTCAATGAACTGTAATATTTCTTCTTTTGTATGTGCCACACACCAGTGTTCCGGTGTGGTAAAACCGTATTTCTCAAGATTTCGCAGGCACTCTTCCTGGGTTTCCGGTTCCTCCGGCCCTTTCAGGTAATAGGCAAAAAAGCTGAGGGAACGCCTGGCTGTAACGGCGGGATCCAACTGCCGCAGGCTGCCCGCCGCCGCATTCCGCGGATTGGCGAATTCCGCTTCCCCTGCTTCCACCCGTTCTTCGTTCAGACGCAGGAATGCTTCCCGGGACATATACACTTCGCCCCGTACATCCAGCAATTCCGGCACTTCTTCCCCTGCAGGGATACGCAGGCGCTGGGGAATGCTTTTTATGGTACGAACATTTGTCGTTACGTTTTCGCCCACTTCCCCGTCGCCCCGGGTAGCAGCCCGTACCAGCCAGCCGTTTTCATAGATCAGACTGCAGGCCAGCCCGTCGATCTTCGGTTCCAGCACATAACTGACTTCGGTTCCGGCAGGCAGGGCGTTCCGTACCCGCTGGTCGAAATCCCCCATCTCCTCCGCGTTATACACATTGCCCAGACTCAGCATGGGCACCATATGTTTCACCTGGGTAAAGCCCGGCGCTACGTACCCGCCGGGACGCAGCGTGGGGGAATCCGGCGGCACTTCGTCCGGGTACAGCGCTTCGATGGAACGGAGCCGGTTGGTCAGCGCATCATATTCCGCGTCGCTGATCTCCGGCGCGTCCAGCACGTAGTACTGGTATTCATGATGCCGAATCTGCATACGCAGCCCATCCGCTTCCCGTAGCAGCGCTTCTTTGGTTTCGCCGTCTTTCAATACAGCAGCCTGGTACTGTACCGTTTCTTTTTCTTCCATAAAACTACCTCTCCACGTCAGTTAAAGTTTTTTCAGCATGGCGTATTTTGTCAGCAGGCTGCGGATTCCCCCGCCGGCAAAGGCGACCTTTACTTCCTGCCCGTCCGGTGAGTTTTTCACACTGACAACGGTCCCCTCGCCCCATTTTTTATGGCTGACGCGGTCGCCGATCGCAAAGTCCGTTACATCATCCGCCGGTTTTTCCGGCACAAAATTTGTATGGACCTTACTGAACAGCCCGCTGGTCTTTTTGCTTTCTTCCTTAAACCGTTCGCTGAGGGATGCGCTCACCCGACTGTCGGGAACCGTTCGTTTGCCCCGGCCTCCGCCGATGATAGTGCCGCCTTCGTCGTCATATCCGCCGCGGTAATAAGTGCCCTGCCCATATCCGCTGCGTCTGTTCTGGCGATAACCACCGGAATCAACATTCGAACAGCCGCCCTGTCCGTAACCCCAGCTCTTATATCCTTCCGTATCGCGGTATCCTGTACTTATCAGCGAAGGACGGTGATACTCATGTACCAGCTTTTCCGGAATCTCTTCCAAAAAGCGGGAGGGCGCGGAATAATTCGTCTGTCCGTAAATAGTCCGGGTCTTCGCGCCGGTCAGGTACAGGATCTCCTTGGCACGGGTGATGCCCACATAACAAAGCCGCCGTTCTTCCTCCATCTGTTCATCGTCCATCAGACTGCGGGAATGGGGGAAGAGCCCTTCCTCCATCCCGGCCAGGAAAACTACCGGGAACTCCAGTCCTTTGGCGGAATGGAGCGTCATCAAGGTAAATTTATCGTTATCCAACTGGGCGTCGTCAATATCGGAAACCAGCGCTACGTGTTCCAGAAAACGGGCCAGGGTTTTCTCATCCCCTTCATCCTTCAGAAAATCCTGCGCCACGCTGATCAGTTCCTGCAGGTTCTCCGCCCGGCTATCCGACTGGGGTGTCCGTTCCGCCTGCAATTCTTCCAGATAACCTGTTTTGTGTATCACATCATCAATCAACTGTTCCACCGGAACCGTGTCCACCTCTGCGATTAAGTCAAAGATGAGGCTGCTCATTTCTTCCAGTTTTGCAATGAAACGGGGGCTCAATCCCGGTACCGCAGCCGCGTTGGTAATTACCTCAAACAACGATATCCCCTGCGTGTTGGCGTAATCCTGCAGTTTATTGATCGTCGCCTGTCCGATGCCCCGTTTGGGCACATTAATAACACGCAGCAAGCTCAGCGTATCATAAGGATTGTACAGCAGCTTCAGGTAGGCCATTACGTCCCGGACTTCTTTCCGGTCGTAAAACTTCACGCCCCCCACCATACTGTAGCTGATACCGCTTTTGATAAGCATTTCTTCAAACACACGGGACTGGGTGTTGGTACGGTACAGCACCGCCATGTCACCGTAGGAAAAACGGCCACTGCGGATCAGCATCTGGGCCTGCTCCACCACGAACCGGGCTTCGTCACGCTCGTCCATGGCATTGTAATAGGTGATCGCCGCGCCTGTCGGGTTTTTCGTCCATAACTTTTTCGGTTTGCGGCCCGTATTGTTTTCGATTACCGCATTGGCCGCATCCAGAATTACCGTAGTGGAACGGTAATTCTGTTCCAGCTTCAGAAGTTTTGCTTTGGGATAGTCCTTTTCAAAATCGAGGATGTTGCGGATGTCCGCGCCCCGCCAGCCGTAAATGCTCTGGTCCGCGTCGCCCACCACGCACAGATTCCCCTCATCTCCCGCCAGAAAGCGCGTCAGCAGGTACTGGGTCCGGTTGGTATCCTGGTACTCGTCGATCATGATATAGCTGAAACGCTGCTGATATTTTTCCCGCACTTCCGGAAACTCTGCCAGTATCTTTACCGTCAGCATCAGCAGGTCGTCAAAGTCCATGGCATTGTTGGTCAGCAGCCGTTGCTCGTATAATTCGTAAACCTCCGCTGCCTTCTGCTCAAAAAAATCTCCCGCCAGTTTTGCAAAAGCCGACGCATTCTGCATCTGGTTCTTGGCGTTGGAAATCGCATTCTGCAGGGCGGCAGGCGGAAACCGTTTTTCATCCAGGTTCATATCCTTCAGAATGGATTTTAATAAATTCTTCTGGTCTGCCGCATCGTAAATGGCGAAATTACTCTTATGGGTTCCCAGCACTTCAATCTCCCGTCGCAGGAAACGGGCGCAGAAAGCGTGGAATGTGTATAGCCACACGTCCTTCGCCGCAGGTCCCACCATGGCGTCCACCCGGTCACGCATCTCTTTGGCCGCTTTGTTAGTAAAAGTAATCGCCAAAATTCTATAGGGTGAAACACCAAGCTCCAGCAGGTGTGCAATCCGGCAGGTCAGCACCTTGGTCTTTCCACTGCCGGCCCCCGCCAGAATCAGCATGGGCCCGTTTATATGTTCCACCGCAGCCTGCTGCTGCGGATTCAGATTTGCAAGAGTATCCATCAGTCCTCCAAAAAATCTATGAAAAACAAAAGCCTGTGATTATTTATTCTTTAAAAATGCTCTTTCGATGCGGGTACAAAGCTTTATAAAGCAGTAACCCCAAAATGCCGCAGGATACCGTTTCCCCAATGCCGATGGTCCCCATCATCAGTGGGATTGGCAACGGCACGCCATAGGCATAACGAAGCACGAAGGGAACAATAAGCATATTTGCGACAATCGGAGGGATGACAGCCAGAACAGGATTTTTGCCCCGTAACATCCGGGTCCCCACTGCCCCGATCAGTGTGGCTAATGATCCGAATATTATGTCAGCAAGCACCGCGCCTCCTAAAATATTAGCAAGCAGGCACCCGACAGCAAGCCCCGGAACCGCTACCGGAGTGAACATGGGCAATATCGTCAGGGATTCTGATATCCTGACCTGGATTTCCTTAAAGGAAAACGGCGCAAAAGCAACTGTCAGCACCACGTATGCCGCTGCGATCATCGCCCCTTGCGCAACTAAAAAAGAAGACGCCTTATGATTCATGGACAATCATGCTCCTTTAGCGTACTGTTTACCTGAATATACTCCGAACTTGCCGGGTGCTAAAACATTATACCATAAACATAACGCATACAGAATATAAAAAAGAGACAGAAGCCAAAGCCTCTGTCTCCTCATTGCACTTAATGAAAATTTGTCTGAATCGGAACTGGTCAGTCTTCCGCAGCAGCCTTAGCTGCTTCTTCCGCTTCCAGGATCGGCTGGAACCGTTCCACTTCAGCCTTCAGCACATCAGCCAGCAGGATCATGCTGATTAAGTTTGGTATCGCCATCAGGGCGTTGAAAATATCGGACAGGTTCCACACCAGTTCCAGGGTCTGGGTGGCGCCAACATAGGCGGTCAGGGAGAACAGCACCCGGTAGATGATATTTAACTTATGACTGCCTACCAGGTATTCGAATGCTTTTTCACCATGATATTCCCAGCCTAAAATCGTGGAGTACGCGAACAGCAGGATGCCGATGGAAACGATGTACGCGCCTGCCGGGCCTACGAACCGTTCAAACGCGGCGATGGTCAGGGCGATGCCTTTCAGCGGGGTACCGTCGGCAGCCGTGGCGCCCAGTACGCCGGAGGAAGCGATGACCAGACCGGTGATAGAGCAGACAACGATGGTATCAAAGAACGTACCGGTCATATTGATATAACCCTGACGGACCGGGTCATCCGTGTGAGCCGCCGCAGCGGTGATAGCCGCAGAACCCATACCGGCTTCGTTGGAGAAGCAGCCGCGGGCCACGCCGAAGCGGACCGCATTCATAACGCTGACGGTGATCGTACCCAGTACGCCGCCTCCTACTGCATCCGGACTGAATGCCATCATAAAAATCTGATACAGGCCGTGCGGAATTGCGGAGAGGTTCCCCAGGATGCCTGCCAGGCCGGCAACAACATACAGAACCGCCATGGAAGGAACCAGTACAGAGGATACTTTGGCAATCGTCTGAATGCCGCCCAGAATAATAATCAGGGACAGAATCGTCAGACCGACACCGGTTACTGCGATAGGAATTTCAAAAGTCTGCTCCAGGGCGGAAGAAATAGAGTTCGCCTGAGTCAGGTTGCCGATACCGAAGGACGCCAGCACAGTGAACAGCGCAAACAGGAAGCCTAATGCAGCCCCCAGGGATTTGTTCTTCAGCGCGTTCTTCATGGTGAACATAGGACCGCCGGCCATTTCACCTTTGGCGTTCACCTCACGATATTTAACCGCCAGCATACATTCCGCAAACTTACTGGTGAGACCGAAGCAGGCGGAGATCCACATCCAGACCAGGGCGCCGGGACCGCCGGAAAACATAGCCGTGGCCACGCCTACGATATTACCGGTACCGATGGTAGCTGCTAAAGCGGTCATCAGTGTCGAGAACGGGGAAACGTCGCCATGGCCGCGTTTCGTGGTACGGGCATCTTTGCCCAGCACGCTGCGCAACGCGTATGGCAGGTTCCGCCAGGTGCGGAAGTTCAGCTTAAAGGTCAGGTATATGCCGGTACCTACCAGCAGGGTCAGCATCGCAGGGCCCCACACAAAACTGTCAATATCATTGACAATGGCATTAATTTGTTCCATATTCATAATTCGTTCCTTCTTCCTTTTTATAATTACCGGAACCGCTTCCGGTCTTTGCCTGATCTCGTGCCGTGCTTACCGCGCGGTTACTGCTGTATTACCCTGTATCAACCCGGATCCTGAATTCCCCCATTTGGACCTCCCAATACTGAAAACGCAAATTAAAACCGGCCTCCGGAAATTCATTCCCTGCAGGCCGGTCAATATCATTGTATGTAACACTTTATATAACGTATTACTTCGCAAGCGGAATTACCGCCTGCTCCCGACCCTGTCCTTTTGCCTGAGAGATTGGGGCTGTGCCCTTGCACCTTCGGCTCTCAATTGAATGAGTATCTCCAGAGTTGTGTCCGCATGCGGTTTCGTGTTCACCGGAACGCCTGAGAGTGCTACTCCTTCGGCATGCCTGACCTTTTGGCCCTGCATTCTTCCGCATGTTTCATCCACCCGATATTCAGTTTTACAATCTCAATTATATATTTGAGCCTATTTTAAACAATCAGGCTGAAAAAATCAATAGATTTTTTTATGTATACTTGTATACATAGCCTTCTGATTATTTTTACCAGGATAAAACTTCCACGCCGGAATCCGTCACCAGCACCGTATACTCCCATTGGGCAGAGAGGCTTCCGTCTTCCGTGTAAACTGTCCATTCGTCTTTTTCGTCAATAAAAATATTTTTCCTGCCGGTATTGATCATGGGCTCAATGGTGAAAATCATGCCGGGCACCAGCAGCATACCCGTTCCTTTTTTTCCTACATGGGCCACAAAGGGATCTTCGTGGAATTCAACACCGACCCCGTGGCCGCCGAACTCTTCCACCACACTGTAGCCGTGTTTGTGTGCCAGTTGGGAAACCGCCGCGCCTACATCCCCCAGATGCCCCCAGGGCTTAACCGCTGCTACGCCCCGCTTCAGGCACTCTTTGGTAATCGCCACCAGGTCTTTGGCTTTTTTGTCCACGCGCCCGATCTCAAACATGCGGGAAGCATCGCCGTAATAATTATTCAAAATCGTAGACACATCGATATTTACGATATCACCGGAACGAAGCACCACTTTCTCCGAGGGAATGCCGTGACACACCACATCGTTTATGGACGTGCACACGCTTTTGGGAAAACCGCAGAAATTCAGCGGTGCCGGAATGCCCCCATGGGAAACTGTAAAATCATATACAATCCGGTCGATTTCTTCCGTCGTCATTCCTTTTCTGATGTGCTTCGACACCTCGTCCAGCACAGCGGTATTTAATTTGCACGCTTCCCGGATTCCGGCAATCTGTTCCGGTGTTTTGATCATCTGGCGGGTTGGCACCTCTTCCCCAGCCAATTGATGCATACGGATCTCATCTTCTATTTCTTTGTGGCAATCTTCATAAGGCTTACCGCTTCCACACCAGCACAATATTTCGCTCATTGCAACCTCCAATACTGTTTGTACTTGTTTTCTTCTTTCGTTTCAATAGAACATGCAAAGTCTATAACTAAACAGTGCGAACCAATATAATAATAAATAATTATATCATTCTTTGGCAAAATATGATAGAATACAATGAAATTAAATTCAAGCTATTATTCATGGAGGTTTTTCTTTTTATGGACATCAGCCAGATTCCCTATTATTTCAGCGAATACATTATGCACTTCGACAAATACATTCCCATGGTCATGGCTTCTTACGGTTCCCTGATTTATTTTATTCTGTTTATGATTATTTTCTGCGAAACAGGCTTGGTCGTTACACCATTTTTACCGGGCGACTCCCTGCTCTTTGCCTGTGGCGCCCTGTCCGCTACCGCCAACAGCCTGCACTTCGGAACCTTGTTTGCAATCTGTCTGGCAGCGGCGATTTTAGGCGATACCAGTAATTACTGGATAGGGGAAAAGTTTGGTAAGAAACTGCTGGAAAGTCACAACCGCCTGATCAAGCCGGAACATGTGGAAAAGGCACAGAAGTTTTATGAAAAACATGGCCACAAGGCCATCTTCCTGTGCCGCTTCGTTCCCATCGTCCGCACCTTCGCTCCCTTTGTGGCCGGTATCGGCACCATGCATTACAGCACATTCCTCCGTTACAACGTAATCGGCGGCCTGGTCTGGGTAGGCCTGTTCACCGGCGCAGGGTATTTCTTCGGCAACATTCCTTTCGTGAAGGAAAACTTCTCCCACGTTGCATTAGGCATCATCATTGTATCCGTACTGCCTATCGTTTACGAATTTGCCAAAGCAAAAATGGGAAAAGAATAAAAAGATAATACAAAAGTCCGGAACCATTGCCTGCCAAAAACAGGAAATTGGTCCGGACTTTTAATTTTTGGAACACTTACTAAATGAATTTGCACGAAGGTTGGGAGCACTGACGAATAACCGGCAGTTCTTTTTATTCTGCTTTCAACTCAGCAATCAGTTTCTCCGCTTTCTCTTTCCAGTCATCCGCATAAGGCGCGCCGCCCTGTGCGGATTCTTTTTTGCCGCCGCCTCTGCCTCCGAAAATCTCATTGGCTCTGGCAATGATGGCCTTGCAGTCACCTGCCGCGCCGTCTCCCAGGCCAAACATGTAATTGACGCGCTCCCCGTTGTGATATATCACTGCCACCACCGTGTCGGGAACATCCGTCAGTTTCCCAAACAATGTTTTTGCGTCTTTCGGCTCGTATCCGTCCTTGACCGCGGCTGCGATTTTGCAACCTGCGGAATTGACCGGGGCTTCCTCCAGAATTGTTTTGATTTCCGATTCCTGTATCTGCTTTACGGCAGCCCTCAGCTTTTCCTTCAGCTCAGCAATTTCATCTTCCAGCCGTTCAATTCCTTCACAGACTTTTTCTTCTTTCGTGCTCAGCATGTTCGCGGCTTCCTGGACGTACCGCATCTTGTTCCGGGCATCTTCCAAAGCCCAGCGCCCGCAGAGAAACTCTACCCGGGTTCCTCCCTTGTGTTTTTCAATCTTTGTTATCTTGACAAGCCCCACCACACCGGTTGATGCGGGATGGGTACCGCAGCAGGTGCAGACGTCTCCGCCCTGTACTGACACCACCCGCAGGATACCGGTCAGTTTCTCATTCTTCTTCCGCATGGGAAGATGCTCCAGCTCTGTATGGGGTAAATAAGAAACCGTTACGGGACGGTTCTCCCAGATATGCCGGTTGGCCAGGTTTTCCGCCTGAAAGGCATCTTCCAGAGTTACTTCTTTATCCAGATCAATCGTCACCACGCGCTCGTTCATGTGGAACCCCACGTTATTGGCGCCAAACAGTTTGAAAAACGCATAGGAAAGGATGTGCTCCCCGCAATGCTGCTGCATATGGTCCAGCCGGTCCGTCCAATTCACCTGCACCGTAACCTTGCTGCCCACAGGAAATTCCGCCGCACACTCATGGATAATTTTTTCCTTCGTTTCCCGCACATGCTTCACCTCAGCTCCGTTGATTGTGCCCGTATCACTGAGCTGTCCGCCCCCTTCCGGGAACAGTACCGTCCGATCCAACACTACCGCATACCCCTGAGGCGCCTGCTCGCATTCCAGCACCGTCGCTTCACAGGTTTTTAGGTTGGAATCTCTTTCAAACAGTTTTTCTGTCATGATACCACTTCTCTCCACTTCTTATACCGGCAAGAACTTCTTCCAGAATGGATAAGTACTTAATACTACAACTATCAGCAATACCACAAAATCAGTCAGTGTGAGCTCTTCTTTGGGCATATTTTTATAAGTGTTGGCGCCAAAGCCCCGCAGTTCCATGGAAAGAGCCAGGGTTTCCGATTTGGCCACGGCACGCATGACCAACGGACGGATTACCACCACATAGGACAGCAGGCGTTTCAGCGCGTTGCCCCGGTTGGAATAGCCCCGGCAGGACTGGGCGTCAAGGGTAATGGAACTGTCCTCCAGAAAGTTTGGGACAAAGCGCAGGGCCGCCGTCAGCATAAACGCATATTCCACCGGCAGATGGAAACGGTCCACTAACGCTTTGGCAATGCTCTGGATGCGCGTCGTCGCCAGCATGCATAAAAAGGCAAGGGTCATGACCAGCATGCGCAGACCGCCGAACAGGGAAACGTTAAGCGGCGAGCCAAATAAAAGCTGCAGGAGAACCATCATGCCGGTAAACACAGCTAACCCGCCAATAGCCGCCAGCATGGTCTTGCTGCGTTTGAAATACAACAGAAGCACTAACTGTAACACAAGAATCGTCGCTACGGCTTCCAGCGGCAGAATAAATACCCAGGCTGTAACCGCCAGCGTTACGATAATCCAGGTAAAGGCGTTCAGTTTCATAAAGCAGCGCCTCCTTTCCGGACTTCCTCGCAGAATTCTTCACAGGATGCAGCAGAAACCCCGAGGCGGGAAGCCAGTTCGGAAACTACAGGACGGCGCAGACCCCAGCGTTCTACCGGCTGGTCTCCCTCAAACAGTTCTTCCGGCGTACCGCTGAACACCAGGCGGCCGTCTGTCAGGACAATAGCCCTTCTGGCATATTTACGAACTACGTTCATGTCATGGGTGATAAGGATAATGGTCGTTCCCTTTTCTTCGTTTAACGCTTTCAGGTATTCCATCATGGCCGCCTGTTCCGCCGCGTCCTGACCATTAGTGATCTCGTCCAGGATCAGCATACGGGGGTTCAGCGCCAAAGCAGCCGCCACCCCCAGCCGCCGCTTCTGTCCGAAAGAAAGGATACGGGGATATTTTGCTTCCAGTCCTTTCAGTCCCATGGCCTGCAATGCGGCTTTCACATTTGTTTTGATGTTTTCTTCCGGCAGTTTCTTGACCCGGGGACCATAGGCAACTTCTTCATACACCGTATCCGCCAGAATCTGCAAATCCGGGTTCTGGAACACATATCCGACTTTATCCGCCAGGTCGGCCGGTTCATAATTGATAATATCTTCCCCATCTACAAGAATCTGTCCGCTGCGGGGATGATCCAACGCCATAAACAGGCGGGACAGGGTGGTTTTGCCACTTCCATTGTGGCCCAACAGCGCTACGAATTCCCCGTCTTCGATTTTGCAGTTGATATCGAACAGCACCGGAATGCCGCGGCGATAGGCAAAGTTGATTTCTTTTGCTTCAATCATGCCCTCACCCCTCTTCCAAAACCTTTAGACTGCAATTCTTTCACTGCTTCATCAGCAGATCTCCATAAGCTGAACTTCTGCGCCGTTCCCTTTTCCAGGTTACATTTGATTTGCCACAGATCCGGCAGCAGCGGCCGCAGTTCTTTGTCTTCATAAATATGGGAAACTACGTCCTCACAATGTCCCTGGGCCATAATCTCCCCATTTTTTACGGCAATCAGATCCGTCATATAGGGCAGTACAAATTCAAGCCGGTGCTCTACCACGATAAACGTAGTCCCATGCTCTTTGTGGATTTTGTCCAATAACTTATACAGGCTCTCGCCTCCATCCGGATCCATGGCGCTGACCGGTTCGTCCAGCACGATAATTTCCGGATGTACTGCCAGCAGCGAAGCCAGCGCCAGGCGCTGCCGCTGTCCGCCGGACAGTTCGTCCAGCTGATAGCTTTCCCGTCCCGGCAGGCCTACATCTTCCAGCGCCAGGCGGGTCCGTTCTTCCGCTTCCTCCGGTGGGAAACCGTGATTCAGCAGGCTGAATGCCACTTCTTCCCCTGCCGTCAGGGAAACCAGCTGGCTTTCATAATCTTCCAGCATCAGCCCCACCTTCATGGCCAGGTCGGAAACCTTTTTCCCTTTTGTCGATTCGCCCAATACTTTAATCTCACCTGCATAATCGCCGCCGGAATAAAACGGAACGATACCCGTCAAGGCTTTGCACAGCGTAGTCTTCCCTGCGCCGCTTGGACCAATGATTACAGTAAAAGAGCCTTTTTCAATTTCTATATTCACATTTTTCAGCACCAGATCAGAGCGGAGATAGTTAAAATAAAAATCGGAAACAGAAATCACGGAATTCATTTATCTTCGCCCCCTTCCTGCGCGTAAAACAGTTTCTTTACAGGACGGAACAGACCGAACGTAATCAGGCCGTTAAGCACGCCGACTACCGCCACTACCGGCAGCATGGCAAAAATCCATACCTTCAGCGGCAGGCCCAGCACTAATTTTAAAATAAAAGTGAACACGCCGCCGGATACAAAGGTGGAAGCAAAGCCGGTAATAAAGGGGGTAAGACGCCAATCTCCCATACGGCAGGCCACAAAGGCTTTCACCAGCAGGCAGCAGGTAGTCGCCCCGCTCAGTTCACTTGCAATGTTCCCCAGCGGGAATGCTGACTTGGACGATGGAATCAATGTCAGGCCGGCAACAAAGCCAATGCCGATGGCCCGTTTCAAAGGCGGCCGGGTCAGGTTGATGACAATGGAATACATGGCGATGGTCCAGTTGGGAGTGACGCCCCCCACATTAGGGCTTACCGTATGCAGAATGATACCGATGGCAAACAGCATGGCCGTGATCGCCACCCAGCGGTACCCCTCCTGGTTTGCTTCCACGTGGGTAAGAACTGGCACCGTATTGCATTCTTTTTCAGATGCAGTAATATTATTCGTATTTTCTTCCATAAAAAGCGCTCCATTCTCTTTCAATAGTCCAACACTGCAACGTTGTTCCGTCTTGTATGTACTGAAATTAATCATTACCGTTCTATGTTATCATTACCGGAATCTTTTCCGGTATCAGAAAAGATGGTTACATTATATATCAGAACCGTAATTATCACAACTGCTATCGGGTCCATCTTTAATTTATTTTTGAAAACTGATTATTCTGTAGTATAATTTAAAATAAGCAAATATTTTAGTCAGATATGTTAGAAAAAGGAGCCTGTATGTTATATAACCTGCTTCGGGACATCTTTGTCCTCAGCCTGACGTTTATAGTGAATTTCCTGATTGTTTCCACCTTTTGGGGACTTATAGAACTGTTCAGCCCTATCCGCTGGCAGTGGCTGCAGGAAGGAATGAACTATTTTAATATTCCCTTTACGGAAACAAATATAATTATCGTTTTATCTGCCCTGACCCTGCTGATTCCCTGCCTGCTGTACCGTACCCGGCTTATGCAGCGTTATCTCTGCTGGTCCATGAACTGCCAGGCCCCCACCGGCGTCGCCGGGGAACAGCTGAAGCAGGCCATGTCCATCGTCTGCCGGAAGGCCGGACTGGATATGGATGATTATAATTTATACATCTGTAACGCAAAAATGTTGAATGCGTTTGCAGTGGGCAGTAATAATATCGCGGTCACTCTCCCGCTGTTAACGAATATGAGGGTAAATGAAATCGCCGGTATCCTGGCTCATGAAATGGGGCACATCCAGAACCGGGACACCAACACTGCCCTGTTGACCAGCACCATGAGTTCTTTCGGAAATCTGGTCGTGCGAATCTACAGCTTCATCACGCTGGCTCTTCAGATTATCAGTTTCATCCCCGTCATCGGCTGGATCACCGCCATTATTTCCTGGTTCTTCCTCATACAGATCTGGCTGTTCCAGTTCCTGATGCAGCTGCCCCTGCATCTTATCACCATGTTCAGTTCCCGGCAGGATGAGTATGAAGCAGACCTGTATGCCTGTAGAATCGGGTTGGGCGCAGAACTGTACAACGGACTTCTCCTCATCAGCCAGGGAGAATCCCGGATGAGTTTCGCCACCCGCATCTTATCCAGCCATCCCGCCACCGAGCAGCGGTTGGAACGGATCAAGAACTATGTGAACGCAAACTATAATATGGCGTAAAAAATCTAACTGCCTGTGACATGAAAATAACCATGTCACAGGCAGTTTTTTATTCTGCTGTATCTTTAATTATTTCCGGCTCCTCACATATTTTGCCGCCGCAAGCCCTGCCACAGCGCCTTCATAGGCCGCCTTTACCACCTGCAGCAGGCCGCCGGTGCAGTCGCCGGCCGCATAGAGTCCGGGCACATTGGTAGCCATCTCTCCGTCAACAACAATACGGTTGTTATCTGTAGCTGCTCCGATTTTACGGGCCAAATCAACGCTGCCTGCAGTACCCAGCGCAACAAACAGGCCTTGCGCCGGAGTAACGGTTCCGTCTTCCGTTCGCAATCCGCTTACGCGTTCCATCCCAGCCGTGTTTTCCGCTTCCACGGCAATGATTTTTTCCTTGTGTACCTCTATGGTGTCCGGTATTTTCACTGCCGGCTCTTTTCCGTTGGTAAACAGCATCACCTTGCTGGCATGGGGCAGCAAAATTTCCGCTTCGTGCAGGGCATAGTCCCCTTCACCCAGAACCGCCACGGTCTTTTGACGGTAGAAGAACGCATCGCAGATAGCGCAGTAACTTACACCTTTGCCTTCTAATTCCTTCAGTCCCGGAATCTTCGGCGCCAGCCGTGTGCTTCCCGCTGTCAGCACTACTGCTTTCGCCTCGCAGGCACGGCCCGGCGTCTGTACGATAAGCCCGGTAAAATCGTCGTTCATGGCAAGGCCCACCACTTCATCTTCGATAAAGCTTACACCAAGCCGCTTCGCCCCGGCAATCCCGTTTGCTTCCAGTTCCGCGCCCGTTAATGGCTCGGCCAGACCATAATAATTTTCAATTTTCTCCGCCTTTGCCAACGCCCCGCTGCCCCGGGTGATTACCGTTACATCTGCGCCGGCGCGTTTTGCGTACAAAGCAGCGGAAACACCTGCAGGACCGCTGCCGATAATAATAATATCCATCATGTTTCCTCACGCAAACAGTTTCAGTACACTTTCCTTTGGCTGGTAGCCAATAGCGGTTCCCGTCAGCTGACCGTCTTTAAAGGCCGCCAGCGTCGGAATGCTCATAACGTTGAAAAGCTGCGCCAGTTCCGGATTCTCGTCAATATCCACTTTGCATACTTTTAACTCCGGATGTTCTTCCGCAATCGCTTCCACTACAGGAGCCATCATACGGCAGGGACCGCACCAGGTCGCCCAAAAGTCAACAAGCGCCGGTTTATCCGCTTTTAATACTTCGTTTTTAAAATTCTCATTGTTAACTACGGTTACTGCCATTTTCATTCCCTCTTTTCTTTACACTGATAACTTACCATCTATTCTACCATGCTCAGCAAAACATGCTCCAGCCGCAGGCCACTGGCCCGTTTAACCCTTTTCCCGTTTTTAAAAGCAATCGTCGTGGGAATCATCATAATGCCGAACTGCTGCGCAAAAGCAGCATGCTCTTCTACATCCAGCTTGCACACCTTAATTTCAGGATGCCTGTCCGCAATGGAGTCCAGCGCCGGCTGCTGCATGCGGCAAGGCTGATCCCAATTCGCATAAAAGGTTACCAGAACCGGTTTTTCACACTCCAGCACTTCCGCCCGAAAATTATCCGGTGTTACAACCACAATGTTTTCTTTCACCTGTTCCATAAGGAAATCCTCTTTCTATATATAGCCTGCTTTCCTATTCCTTTTCCGGTTCCGGCAGGAAAAAAGACGCCACTAAGCCAATCAGACCGGCAATCCAGAATATCTGTAAAGCCGGTACAAGCCCCCACCTGTCTGCCATTCCGCCAACCAGTGGAGCAAAAATACCGCCCAGCGTAGTAGTCAGCCCCAGAGTTACGCCGGAAGCAAACCCGGCATTTTTTGCAAGATAAGTTTGTCCTAAAACAACAATAGGACTATACGGCATAAAGATTGCCACTGCCGCCGGAATCAGCAGCACCGTAGCCAGCCGGATATCTGTTGTATGAGTCAGAAGCAGATATGCAGGTACCATACAGCAAAATGCCGTACGGATTATTTTTACGTAGCCAAACCTGTCGGCCAGCAAACCTCCGCCAAATGTAATGCACGCCCCCAAGGTAAACAGGATCGACAGAGCCGTAGTCCCCTGAGTAGCAGAAGCATGCAATACAGTCATCCAGTAAATCGGGATAAACGTGTTACTTAGGGTGAACCCGATGGACCGGGCAAAAATTGGCATGGAAAGGATACCAAAAGCTTTCCAGTTATTCTCTCTGGCTTTCAGCGTACCTTTTTCTGTTTCCTGACCGCCTGCAAGGGCAACCTGACGCAGTACGTAAGGCATCTTTGTCCAAAGGGCCAAAGCCAGCACCGTATTCACTATGCCAAAAAACAGCAGGGTGTGTATGCCCAGCCGGTAAGCGCATATCCCCGCTGCTATCGGACCTATGGCAAAGCCGGCGTTACCACCCACTGAAAACGTACCCAGCGCCTGGCCTTTGGCTTTCGCAGCCATACGGTTTACCATCAGGGCTGCCTCAGGATGGAATACCGCACTGCCGACACCGCAAAGCATGGCTGCCGCGAAAATTGCAGAGAAAGATGTGCAGAAGCCCATAAGCGCGACTGCCATACCGCAAAACAACGTTCCCAGGGGTATGAACCATGGACGGGAAATACGGTCAGAATAATAACCGAACAGGGGTTGTAATACTGAAGCCACCAGCACATTGGCAAAAACCAGCGTCCCCGCCGCCTGATAGGATAAATCGTAATTCCGGATAAAGTAAGGCAGCAGAGCAGGAATCGCTCCCTGACACCAGTCTACGGAAAGATGTCCCAACGAGAAAAGGTATACAGAGGGATCTATCTTTTTCACATTACATCACTCTTCAATCACAACTTTCGTGCCCACCCGCACATACTGCTTCAGTTCCTCAACATTCCGGTTCTGCAAACGGATACAGCCTTCTGAATCACGAACCCGCATCACATTGGGTTTGTGGGTACCATGGATGCCGATACCGCCCCAGGCACCTTTACTCATTGCATCTGTGTCCAGACTGATAAACCAGGGACCGTAAGCCCCTTTTATCTCACCCTTGCCATCACCGAAGTCGTGCGTCCAACTGCGGGCATCGCAGATTTCATCCACAAGGAACGTTCCTGTCGGGGTCTTCATGTCGCCCCGTTTCTGTTTCTGACCCGGATTTTTCCCAAGGGTGCAGTCGTACGCTTTGATTACATTGTTTTTATCATCCAGCAGGTACAGTGTGAAGGCACTCTTCTTAATAAATATGTGGTATTTTTTCTGGTCTGCATTCTGTTTGATCAGCGCCTGTTCCTGTTTTGCCTTCTCTTCAGCTTCCTTTTTTGCCTTCTCCGTAGCTTCTTTTGCTTTCTTCTCTGCTTCTTCCCTGGCTTTTTGTTCGGCCTCTGCTTTGGCTTTCTTTTCTGCGGCAATCTGTTCCGGCGTCTTCTTCGTTTCTGTTATCTTGGACTTTTCTTTTGGTTTATCTTCTCCGTCACAACCTGTTATGGCCATAGCACAAAGTATCATCAAAACAGCCATCAGTACTGCCGTAAATTTTGTCAGTTTCCGATTCGTTTTCATGGCAAACTCACTTTCCAGGGCACTGTCAATTTCCACAGATTCCCTAAACACAATACATTTTTTATAAAAAGAAAGAGCTATTCCGCAAGCGCTTCTTTGAGGAATAACTCTTTGACTGCATATCACTCTTTAATCGTAACAACTGTGCCGACCTTCACAAATTTTTTAATCTCTTCGATATCGCTGTTCCGTACCCGTATACTGCCTGCCGAAGAGGCTCTTCCCAGACCTTCCGGTTTATTTGTACCGGAAATACCGATACCGTTCCATTCACCTTTACTCAGCTCCCGGGTATCCAGGGTGATGAACCAGGGCCCGTAGGCGCCTTTTCCATCTTCATCGGAAACCCAGTCGGAAGAAGGATTGATGGATTCAACTTTGAAGGTGCCAACCGGCGTCCTTGCGTCACCGGTTTTTGTTTTCTGGCCCGGGTTACGTCCTACTGCACAGTTATATTCCTTAATCGGAGTCCCGTTGTCCAACAGGGATATACGGTATGCGCTTTTCGTTATAACCAGGCTGTAAGTATGGCTCGTTACAGGCTGCGAAGCAACCTTGGCATTTTCAACTTCCTGTTTCTGCGCCTCCGCTTTCTTCGCAATCTCTTCTTGGCCTTTTTGCTCAACCTTTTCCGTTTCCGTCAGTTTGGGCTGTGCGTTATCCGCAAAGAAGGGTGCTGCGCTCAAGTGGTTATAGGTACCGCTGACAAGCACGATCAAAAGACCTGCCGTTACTACTTTGCCAGGCGTACTCCGGCGCATCCAGCGCAACAGTATTGCAAGATAGGCTAACATATATACAAAAATATTAGGCTTTGATTTTTTCATCAAATCACACCTTTGCAGTCAAAATTAACAGTTCTCAATAGTCGGTTTACCAAAAAAGTCCACAGATGAAAACCGGTTTGGTCAGATTCATATCATATAATCATATATTACACAAGGAAAATTTTACGCAGGGCAAACTACTATTGTTAGTTTATTATAACATAAAATTACAATATGTAGTACAGTAAAAACCTATATTTAACAAAAAAGACACAATAACATTACCAGCCAAAGAACGCAATGATGGCAAGCAGAACGATTACAAACGCAAGCAGTTTCAAATTATCTTCTTTTGTGCAGGAGATAAAAGTCTTAAACTTTTCACCCATAATGCCCATCCTTCCCGGCACCGCCGAAGTCTGTAACTCCATCGTACAGAAATAACTACAGAAAGTTATTACAGGGTCTGTTTTCAATATTGTTTATTTTACTTCATAAATTATAGTAAAAATCCGAGTAAAAGTCAATTTCCTAACTGAGCAGAAGCATCATTAATGGAAGCGTACCCGCCGCAGTAACCAGATATAAAACAAGGTTCAACAGAAAATGCAGAAACATGTGCTCCTGTGTCTTCATCCTGCGGAAAACACAGAACAGGGAAACACAGAGATACAGGATAAAACAGACAAGACCAATCAGACACAGCGGCAGAATAAATTCCATAATACTCATATGCCCTTTGCGGACAATGCCGTCTACGGTGGAAGGGCTGCTGAGATAAGTTACAAACGCCAGAGCCCCTCCAACGGAAAAGATCAGCGTCAATAGTCCGCTTAACCACGACAGGAGATAATAAGTCCTGAGTTTCATAGCTCATACCTCCACAATTGACAGTGAATCTGAAAAATATTCCCCGTTCTGCGTCACAGCTTTTTTATATCATACCATTTTCGGTAAGTACCGCGCAACGCTATAATTTATGATATAATATGAACTACTACAATAGATTCGGAGAATGGATGCATACTATGAAAAAGCAGCTTACTCTTTGCGCAACCTTATTATGTATATTGTTCCTGTTTTTCGGCTGCAGCGCCGCGGAAAAAGGAACGAATTCGGCAGGAAGAGCATCTGAGCCTGTCGCGGACACCTGGGCCACGGAAAAAGGGATACGGCAGCTGGCGGATTCTGTCACGGACAAAATGACTTTGGAAGAAAAAATAGGCCAGATGATGTTTGTGGGCATCCACGGGACGACGCTCACCGAAAACACAAAGAACAGCCTTACTTCCATGCATGTGGGCGGTATCATCCTGTTTGACCGGAACATGGAAACCCGTGAACAGGTCAAAGCCTTAAACTCCTCCCTAAAAGACCTGGCGCTGAATTCTTACAGCCTTCCCCTGTTCCTTTCAGTAGATCAGGAAGGGGGACTGGTAACCCGGATGAAGCAGCAAGCCTACACGACGCCTCCCGCAACGGAAATCAGCAAGGGCAAACCGGAAGACGCGTACACGCATGCGAACAAAACCGGAAACGATATCCGGGAACTGGGTTTCAACCTTGACTTTGCCCCGGTGCTGGACATCGGCAGCCGTATGCACGGGCGTACCTATGGTACTACACCGCAGCAGGTTACATCTTTCGGGGAACAGGCCTGCCGCGGACTACGGGACAGCGGTGTCCTGTTTACCATAAAACATTTTCCGGGCATGGGCCGCAGCGAAACCGACCCACACACCGATAAATCAGTAGTGAACGTACCTCAGCAGACTATTTTACAGGAAGACATGCTGCCTTTCCGGCACATCATCGACCAATATCCCCACCACCAGTTCATGGTGATGGCCGGCCATATCCGCTATCCTGCCTTTGATGCAAAACCTGCCAGCCTTTCACCTGTCATCCTGAAACAAATGCTGCGGAGCCAGCTGGGCTATCAGGGCATCGTCATCACTGACGACCTGGACATGGGCGCTGTCAGCGAAGGATATACGCCGGAAAAAATCGGCATCGTCGCCATTCAGGCCGGAACGGACATACTGCTGAGCTGTCATGATCCGGAAGTACAGCAACGTATTTACCGCAGCACGCTGCAGGCCGTGAAAGACGGAAAGCTTTCCCTGACAGCTATTGATGCCTCCGTCCGCCGTATCGTATATTGCAAACTGAAGAATTTTACGGATGTAAACCAACGGGAAAAACTGTATAAGAAAATACTATAGAAAAAGTTTCTTTATTTTTCGCTTAGTTCATAAAGCTTTTTATATATCCCGTTTTTGCGCATCAGCTGCTCATGGGTTCCGGTCTCTGCCACGATACCGTCCTGAAGCACAAAGATCCTGTCAGCATTAACTATTGTAGAAAGCCTGTGGGCAATGGTAATGGTCGTCCGGTTTGCGGACAGTTTTTCCAGTGATTCCTGCACGACTTTTTCCGTTGCAGTATCTAAGGAAGAAGTTGCTTCATCCAGCACAAGGACAGGCGGGTTTTTGAGAAAAGCTCTGGCAATGGCAATACGTTGTTTCTGTCCGCCGGATAGCTTCACTCCCCGTTCCCCGATACAAGTCTCATACTTTTCCGGAAGTTTTTCAATAAATTCTTCCGCAGCAGCCAGACAGGCTGCTTTTTTTATGTCTGCAGGACTGACGGAAGTGTTGCCGTAGGAAATATTATAATTCACAGAATCAGAAAACAGAAAGACATCCTGCTGGACCAGACCGATCGTACGGCGCAGGGACTGCTGCGTGTATTCCCGTATATCCCTGCCATCCAGCAAAATCCTCCCCTGCTGCGGTTCATAAAAGCGCAGCAACAGGCTGGCAACGGTAGTTTTGCCGGCTCCGGTTTCCCCTACAAACGCAATTTTTTCCCCGGGCTTTACCGTCAGGGTCAGATTCCTGAGAACCACTCCGTTTCCGTAGCTGAAGCAGACATTATCAAAAACAATCTCGCCTTTCACGTCCTTGCATTCAACAGCGTCCGGGGTGTCCTGAATCTCCGGTTCAATCTGCATGATTTCATAAAACCGGGAAAAGCCGGCCATGCCACGCTGATACATTTCCGCAAACACAGTCAGGCGCAGCAGCGGTTTCATAAAGAGGTTTACATATAACAAGAAGGCTACAAAATCACTGAGTTTTAACCTGTCTGTGGCAATCATCCAGCCGCCAACGCCCATCATCACCACATTGATCAGATTGCTGAAGAAAGCTACGCTGCCGGAAAAGTAGGCCACCAGACGTGTCGACTTGCGCCGGCCGGCAATATATGTATCACACTTCTCCGCAAATCGGCCGGCCTCCTGTTCCTCCAGGGCGAAAGCCTTGATCAGCCGGATCCCGTTCAAATCTTCCGTAACCTGTGCGGACACATCACCGTATAACACACGGTTGGCCCGGAACCGCTGTTTCATTTTACGGTTAATATAGACAGTATGCACAGTTTTCGCAACAAGCAGCAATACGATAAATGATGCCAGCACCGGATTCATCCAGATCAGAATGGCAATGGTTCCCAACATGGTTATGGAACAGATGAGGACGTCATTAGGACCTTTGAAGGTCAGTTCCCCGATTTCCGTCAGATCTGTGGTGATGCGTGACAGCAGCTGGCCGGTTTTATTGTCGTCAAAATACCGGAAAGACATCTTTTCCAAATGGCGGAAAAGATCCTGCCGCATATCATTTTCCATGTGAACGGAAACCAGGGTGCCTTTATACTGCACAATATACGATAAGACAAAGCTGACACAGTACAGCACGAAGAGAATGACAATCATACGGAATATATTCTCTATATTTTTCCCCGGCAGTTCCACATCCATAATATGACGTACCAGCATCGGGAAAACCAGGTCCAGCGCTGCGGAAAAAAGTGAAAGAAACAGCAGTGCCCAAACGGTCCGCCTGTAAGGCTTATAATATGTAAATAATGCTTTTAACATAACGGTCAGCTCCCTGTCCGCAAATCCCATATATGCAGCCGGTACGATCCGATCAGTTTCCCTTCCGGCGTCATGGCCGGCGCTTCCACTCCTGCCATTTTCTTCCCATCATGGCTGATGGCTGCAGCCTGGCAAGGACCCTCCGTATGAAAGAACCTCTCTTTCTTTCCGTTTTCCAGATTCAGAAGCAAGGCTCCGTGCGCACTGTAATCATGAGTCCTCACATTACGTCCCACCGAACAGGCCGCAAGTTTTTCCGAAGCAAAGTCAATGTTTTCAATCGTGCCCAGAGCGCGGTACTGATATCTGTAAGTCCCGTCCAGTTTAAACACAAAGAGACTGTTGTTGCTGGGATGTTCCACCGGGGTAGGCAATTGCCAGTTTTCCCTGTTAAACGTATTGATGGTGGAAAAAATGACACCCTCCGGCCTTATATACCCGTCCCGCCCGGAAGCATTGATCCAGGATCCGTCAACTTTCGCAGGTTTTGAGAGAAAACGCCACCAGACAATTTTCCCGTTTTTGTCAAACAGGAAACCGCGGCCGTCGCTTCCGGTCCCTGCCAGATACTCCCCATCCGCGGAGAAAGTAGGACTGCCCCGCAGCACTGTATTGTTAAAAGGTTTCACCGGATCAACAAAGGTCTCGTTTAAAACAGAACCGTCATGTTTATCAATGATATACAGGGTCTTTTTATATTTCATATCGGGATGAAAATCGTAGGCGCTGGTAGCTATGACAACCCGTTCCGTTCCATCGCTGACATCACACCAGTTGATCCAGCTGTCGATAGTCTCATCCTTTGGGAACTTCCATAAAAACTTTCCCTGCGGATCAAGAGCTATCATCCGTCCGTTATAACCGCGCCTGCCATCTTTATTCATAACGAACCGGTACATGTTCACGAAAGCATTCCCTGCCTTATCCACTGCAATGTGGACCGGAGCCGGCAGGGACCGGTTCTGCGAATCCACGCCAATATAATCGGCCGCTTTGTGTTTCCATTCGATATCGCCTGTGTGCACATTAACTGCATATAAATTACCGTCCGCGCTGTGTTCCCCTACATAGGCCAGTTTTCCGTCTCCCGTCACAGCCAGGGATACCAGTTTCCCTATACCCAAAGAACGTTTCCATAACTGTTTTCCTGTCATATCGAACAAAAACAGTTCTCCCTTGTCCGTTCCCACCAGCCATGCATCCTCCGCACCCACGTACAGTATCTGCGCTCTGGTAAAACCCATACGGTCATAGTTCTCCGCCGGTATATCGCCCAGAAACACACTTACTCCGTCCTTCCCCCGGACGCTTTGAAAAACAGTCCAGGGAGTCCGGCTGCCGGTAAGCCAGAATAAGGCACAGCAGGACAAAGCAAAAAGAAACAGTATCAGCAAACTCTTGATTTTCTTACCCATAAGCCACCTGACGCTACTTACAAATACATCTTGGATATGTCATAAATTTTCCTGAGCACCCCAAAATACAGCCCCTGTTCAGACAACACATAACAAAGCTTGCTGCCCACCACTGCCAGGGTGAACAGGAAAAACACAATACAGCCGGCCTGTTCCGCTGTTTTCCAGGACTGGCGGACCTGAGATACTTTAGCGGAGAAAAAGCCCCGGCTGACCACAGACAGCGCCAGCGTCTGTGCCCTGCGGAGACAGCGTGCCAACAAAGGCTTTGCAATATAAGGAATATGCTGTACTATTGCGGTACGTCCCCTCTGGGTTTCACTGCGAAGCTGCAGGGCCGTAATAATTTCTCCCGTCTCCGCTGCCAGCACCGGCAGGAACCGGATCGCCGTCACCAGCATAAACGCAACCTGGGGTGGCAGACGCCAGGCCAGCAACGCATTCAGCAGTTGCCGGGGATCGCTGGTCCAGCAAACCAGAAGCCCCAATGAAAGCATGGATGCCGTACGCAGCCCCTGCACCGCTCCGTATAAAATTCCTTCACGGTAAATAAACAAGCCGCCCGTTATCTCCCCCAACAGGGAGGAATCCGGGGGAATGAGCACAAACAAAGCCGTACGGGGGGACTGGGAAAAGAAAAGGGCCTGGCTCACCATGCTGCCCCAAAGGCCAAGCATCAGCAAAACAGCCATGACTTTCCATTTATAGAAAGAGGTTCCCGCCGTCAGATGCAGCAGCAACGTTACCATAAATAATACAAACAGGGTGCGGGGATTGTCTACCGTAATCATCAAAACCGCAAATAAAAACAGTATGATCAGCTTGGTCCGCCCGTTAATTTCACGTGCCCAAAACCTCGCGTCAGTTCCTTCCCACAACTGCCGCATGGACATAATGGCTTACCTCCTTTTCCGAGATGCAGGGAGGAATCCCCAACCGCTCCGCAATATCCAATACTGCCGGGACCGTCAGCCCGCTTTGCAGCAGAAGATTCCGATCGCATAAGATTTCATCCGCCGGTCCGTCCGCCACAATCTTCCCCTGCTCCAAAAGCATCACCCGGTCCGCGATCTGGGACGCAAGCTCTATATCATGGGTACAGATAAAGACGCTTCCCCCATTGTTTTTAAAATCCAACAGCAGTTTTTTGATTTCAGCAAGACTGCTTTCATCCTGCCCGGTAGTAGGCTCATCCAGCAGCAATAAACGCGGTTCTTTGGCCAGCATGGCTCCTAACACGACCCGCAGCCGCTGCCCCTTGCTTAAAGCCAGTGGAAAATCCTGCGCGTAAGAAGTCAGATTCAGCTGTTCCAGCATGACAGCTATTTTTTCCGGCGTCATTCCCCGGTTTTTCCAGGCCAGTTCTTCCGTAACCGTATCCGCCAGCAGCATGAGATCCGCTTCCTGGAGGAGATATCCCACCTTGCCCAGGGCTTTACGGACAGGAATGCCATCCAGCAGCAGCGTTCCCCCGGAAGGTTCTGTAAGTCCTCCCAGCAAATTTAATAAGGTAGATTTTCCGGCGCCGTTGAATCCCATCATGGCGGTAATCTGCCCTTCCCGCAAAATGAAATCCAGGCCCCGCAGGGTGTCTTCTTCCACGCCCGGATACCGGAACCGTATGCTTTCTGCCCTGACCAGCGGATTCGCACCAGTCTGTTCTGCCTTTTTCTGCTGTTCGCAGAACCTTTCTATTTCGCACTCTTTGCAAATCATTTCCGCTGTTTCATTTTTGTCGGAAGTCAGATGGGATAAATGAAGTAAACGTCCCAGCTTGACACTTTGGGGTTCACGGAGGCCCAGGTCCGGTTTATCCGTCAAAAACGGCCACGCCTCATCCATGGCCCCATCATATAATATTTCCCCGTCTTTCATGACCGCAAGACGGTTAAAATACCGGGCCAGCTCATTGACCCTGTGTTCTATCATCAAAATGGAAATGTTTTCATCCCTGTTCAGATCAAGCAACAGTTCCATAAACGACTGCACGCCCTGAGGATTCATCTGACTTACCGGTTCGTCTAAAATCAGCAGGCGCGGTTTCGTGATTAAAATGGAAGCCAGTGCCAGACGCTGACGCTGCCCGCCGGAAAGCTGGTGGATACTGAATTTTTCATAGCCTTTTAACCCCACACGGCGCAAAGTTTCCGACACTTCTTTCCGAATCGTTTCCGGTTCCTCACCCTGGTTCTCCAGAGCAAAGCCGGCCTCGTCTTCAACCGTCATGGCAAACAACTGGTCATCCGGACTCTGATATACCGTACCTGCCAGCAGGCCGATTTTTTCCGGCGGCCAAAAAGTAATATCCTGACCGTCTAATAAAATTCTTCCCTTCAGTATTCCCTGACCGTCTTCCGACACCAGACCGCTGATGATTTTTATCAGCGTCGACTTGCCGCAGCCGCTGCGGCCGGCCAGCAGGACCATCTCCCCCTGTTCCATCTTAAGGTCGATATGCTTCAGCGTCCAGGTGTCACGACTCTGGTAACGATAGGATACATCGTCTATATGTAACATGCCATCCTCCTATTCGCTGACGACCTGGCGCAGTTTGGTCCCGGTCTTAAAGCCGATCCAGCTGCCGATGCTGCTGTACAGCAATCCGTTTACCAGCATATACATGGCAAGGAACCAGTCCGCGTAATACAAACGGTAAAAGAACATCATCTGTTCAAAATTAACAAACGTGATCAGGGCATCGCCCAGCCCTAATACGAGGGCAACAAAAAACATATACTTCGTGTCCAGGTTTTCCTTTTTATAGAAGCCGCTTACCCACAGCAGGAATTCCGTCACCACGATGTATACTGAGGTGCTCAGCACGCCAATCGGTGAAAAATGCCCAAACATAATGCCGGAAAGCATAAATTTAAGTACATATAACAACGTAAGCACGCCGGGTTTACGGTACAGAACCAAAAGAGAAACGATCAGCAGGTACTGCATAATGCCGCTCAGGAGCCCGGTGACCAGACCGGAAAAAGGGCCCAGCAGGGCATGGACCAGATCACCCAAAATGGTTGAAGGCAACGCGATGCCGCCAAAAGAGATTGCAGCAAACAAAGCTACCGTTATAGCGCCTTTGGCGCCGATGGAAAACACACACTGTTTCAGGCGCAGCAAAAGCAGGAGCGTAATTAAAAAGCATACAAAAGCAAACCCCACCGCAAACAGTCCCAGGCTGTGTTTCCGTGCTATCGTCAGGGGGACCTCCTGTATCTTCTGCTGGTCACCGCCACTGACAGTGACCCGCAATGTATAATCCCCTTCCAGAATTGTAAAATAATCCACATACAAAGGCAGGATAAACGTCTGCGATTTTTTCCCATCAAGGGAAATCAGTGCTGTTGTTTCCGCGCCCTCCCCGGTTTTGCCGGCCCAGCCTTCACCTGTATCATGATTGGTTGTCCCGGCTGTAATCAGTCCTTCTACAACCTGCCCGCTGACCCGGTCCAGCAGCTGTGCCTTAAACTTCAGGACGCGGATATCCCGCTGGGGATTGCGCATATCCAGCAGCAGAAAGGTTGCCGGATGATTGAAAACCGCCGACCAGTTAGTAGCTCCGTCGCCTTTCATCCGGTTGCGAAAACTTTCAAACGTAGTATCCCGCACATAGACAACACCGTTTTCCGCCCTGTCGTCACGACGGCCATAAACATCTACGGGAAGCGTAACCGACTGGATATACCAGTTAAACTTCGCCTTGTCCGGTTTCCTGCCCTCCGGCTGCGGCTGCCCGATTGTTTCCCCTGCTGCGTCATAAGTGAAATTAATGCTTTTTCTTTCTTCCCATCCGTTCCCGGACACAGTAATCTCAATCTCTTTCGTTCCGGACACCGCGCCTTCATCCGCCTGCAGATACAACAAATCAAAATTCTGGCCGTACCAGGCCTCTGTCTGCCAGTACGCGGACGCGCCGCCTTTATAAATCTGCCAGCCTTCCTTCGGTAATGCAGAGAACCCCCCAGGCAGCTTTACAGAAACCTCTGCCTGCTGCATGCGGGGTATATCATAGCTTGTTAAGTTAACATAAAGCGGCAGCGTGCTGCGGCCGGTTACAGTACGAATCTGCTGTTTCTCCAGACTGTACGGGTATACCGCATCTAACTGCCTGCCTGCAAATCCGGCAGTTGCCTGTAACAGCAACAATAAGAAAACCAGCAGAGTAATGAGCCGTTTCATCCAAAATTCCGTCCTGTCTGTTGTTGCACACAAATCTTTTTCAGTAAATCTTTTTCCTTTTCTTTTGCCTGTGGATTTTCCCGTGTCGTTATCTCCAGCCGGCCGCTTTTCGGATTCTGTTCTACTGTAATGTCCGCTTCATAGGCGCGGCTCAGCAATTCTTCTGTAAAAACCTCATCGGGACGGCCGTCAGCCAAGAGTTTTCCTTCACCCAACAGGAAGATACGGCTGCAATAAGCGGCAGCCAGATCCAGCTCATGGATTACCATCAAAATAGTCTTGCCCATGTTGGCCAGTTCCCTGGCAAACCGGAATATTTCCTCCCGGTATACCATGTCCAGACCGGTCGTCGGTTCATCCAAAAACAGCACCGGCGTCTGCTGGGCCAGTACCTTGGCCAGCAGGATGCGCTGCTTCTGGCCGCCGGAAACTTCCGTTACCGGACGCTCTGCCAGATCCAGTGTGCCTGTATAAGACATACAGTCCCGGGCAAGCTCTTTATCTTCTTCTTTCTCGCTCTCCCACCATTTCATATAGGGATAACGTCCCGTCAGCACGATATCCAGTCCCGTGTAACCGAATCCTGTTTCCACATTCTGTTGCAGATAGGCCACGCGCCTGGCCAGTTCCTTTTCCCCATAGGAAGCAAGAGGCTGGTCGAAATACAAAATTTTACCTTCCTTAGCGGGAAGCAGCCCCCGGATCGTTTTCAATAGTGTACTCTTGCCCGCGCCGTTACGGCCAATGATACCAACCAGTTCACCTGTGTGAATATCGGCGTTGATTCCGCTGATGATGATTTTATTTTCATAACCAATCGTCAGGTTCTGAATCCGGATTACTGTTTCCTGCATCATCTTTAATCCCTGTCTTTCTCTAGATAATAAAAGAATTCTTATTGAGAAGTCGTTCTATTAAATTATTATATACTATATAGCGACAGAAAAAAAGGGATTATTTTATTTTGCTTTTTTGGCTACGGAAGGGTTTGGCATCTCTTTGATCCAGCGTTTCAGATCTTCCGGCGCGATACCAAGATTTTCCTGTGCCCAGACGGCCCATTTGACAGAACGTTTTCTTTTCTCCAGAATCTCCTCCACCGTCATGGAAGAATGCTGTGAAATAATATAAGCCATACGGATATAGTGGATAGGATAGCCTTCCATAAACTTACGGTACACCAGGTCCGCTTTGATGCCCCACCATTTTTCCGCGCATTCAGCCTTACGCAGCAGATCCCTGTCATGGAGCAGTTGCGGCGTAATGTTTAACAATAATTCAACCTTCATCCAGGGATTCTCCCGGCGCAGTTCCAACACTTCCTCCAGCGGTTTTTGCGCTACATAGGCATACATGGAGCCTTTATCCAGATCGTAATAGGAAAAACCTTTTCCTTTTAATGCCCTGGCTTTTTCTTCCGATAATCCGTACTTCTCCCACAGCAAACGGTACTGCTCTTCTTCCGGTAAACCTAACATCTTATCGTCCTCCTTATTCCGCCCGTTCTTCCAGTTCTCCTTCCAGTTCCATATACAGTTTGCGCAACGCGTCCTTTGTTTCCGGTAATGCGTTCCACATGCCCCGCTGTTCCGCTTCCAGCAGTTTTTCCGCCATCCTGTGCAGCGCCCAGGGGTTCACTTCGTTCATCCATTGCCGTATTTCCGGATCCAAAGCAAGTTTTTTGGCAAACCCTTCATACATCCAGTCTTCCAATACCCCGCTGGTGCAGTCCCAGCCATAGGCATGGGCCACCAGGTTAGCCAGATCAGACGCGCCCTTATATCCATGCTTCTTCATGCCCTGGATATATTTGGGATTCATGCTCTCACCCCGGAACACACGGCGGATTTCCTCGCCCAGACTGCGGGTCTCCGCTTTGGCCCGGTCCGCGCTGTCGCCGATGTAACATTTTGGCATCTTTCCCCGGATGCTGTGCACCGCAGCATTCATACCGCCGCAATAGGCATTAAAGTCATCCGAGTTCAGCAGATGTACCTCGTGATTGTCTGTGTTCTTAATGGTAATATCAATTGTGGCAAGACGCTTCCGGAACAGTTGGAGCGAAAAACTGCCCTGCATGTTTTTTCCGTACACATGGGCGCCCCAGCGGACATATACGTCTGCCAGGTCATGGACCGTCTCCCAGTTTTTTCCTTCAATCATATGAGCAACACCTGCCCCATAACTCCCCGGCGGGCAGCCGAAAATACGCCAGGACGCCTGTTCGTAAGCAGTTTCTTTATCCGTGCCTTCCTTTTCCAGATCCGCCGCGTCCTGCTCCACATGCTTTTTAATGAAATTCTCTTCGTATGATTCATCCAGCCCTTTTACCAGGTTCACCGCTTCTTCCATCATTTCTACCACGGAAGGCATGGTATCCCTGAACAGGCCGCTGATCCGCGCCGTCACATCAATGCGGGGACGTTTCAACTCCTTTAACGGAATGACTTCTAAATCTTTGACACGCAGGCTCCCCCGCTGCCACACGGGCCGCACCCCCATCAGGTAAAAGAACTCCGCAATATCCTGCCCGTTGCTGCGCATATTGGAATCCGACCAGATGACCATCCCGATGCTTTCCGGATAATGGCCTTCCTCTTTGATAAAACGGTTCACCGCCTGATCGGCCAGCAGTTTTCCGATCTCCCAGGCTACCGGCGTTGGAATGTTATAAGGATCGACGCCGTAAAAATTACGCCCGGTGGGCAGGATGTCTGCCCGGCCGGAAGTAGGCGCGCCTCCCGGTCCCGGTTCAATGAACTCTCCGTCCAGCGCCCGCAGCGTATTCGTGATCTCCTGTTTCGTCTTTGCCAGATTGGGCGCCAGTTCCTCCGTGATAAACGTAACAACCGTTTTCAGCTTTTCAGTATTCTCTGCATCTAAATGCAAATTTTGAACCAGTTCTGAAACCAGCAGGGAATTCCCCGCTTCTGCAGTCAGTCCCTGCTCCGTCAGGTATGTAACGATTTCCGTACAGATTTCCCACACCCGGTCAAGCAGCCGGGCACAGGTCTGACCGTCCGCCAGTATTTCGCCGCTTTTTTCTTCCAATTTATAATAATCCTGTCCAAAAGCTGAACAGATTATTTTTGGCAGTGAAGGAATCTCTCCGTTTTCCACGCGGGTCAGCACCAGCAGGAACTCTTTCAGATCATCACCCGCCGGTGGGCAGCCCAAAACATGAAGCCCTGTCCGGATCTGCATATGCTTTAGTTTTTCCACGTAGGTGTGCACTTTCAATATGTAATCATCTGCAGGCAAATCTTCCCGGGGAAGTTCTTCTTCCAGATGCATGACCGCAATCTTTTCCAGCACTTTTTCCTGCACAACCGTTTCACTGCCGGGCTGCTGTACTTTTAACTGGGCATATTCGTCCAGCAGTTTTTCCAGTTCTGCCAGGTCTTCGTAAACTTCCGCCTGTCCCGTGGGCGGGTTCAGGTGACCGATAAGGCAGGCGGAGCCCCGCCGTTTTGCCTGGATCCCTTCCCCGACGATCGTAACGTAATATGGATAAATGTCGGGCAGGTCCCCTAACGCCACATCCGGATAGCACTTGCCGGAAAGTCCCGCGTTTTTACCCGGCAGCCATTCCAAAGAGCCGTGGGTCCCCACATGGATGACCGCATCCGCTTTCCAGGTATCCCGCAGCCATTTGTAATACGCCAGATAATGGTGCGGCGGCGGGCAGGCAGGGTCATGGATAATCTTCCCCGGGTCTTCGCCAAACCCTCTGGGCGGCTGCATACCGATATAAATATTGCCGTTGGAAATGCCGGGAATCAACAGGGTCTCGTTATAATAAAACACCGTGCCCGGGGCTTCACCCCAGGAAACCGTCATCTCTTTTTGTACAACGGGATCCTGTTTGATAAACCACTTCTTATACTCTTCATCAGAGACACTTCCCGCTGCTTTTTCTATCTGGTTTTCCGTCAGGAAACACCTGTCATTGGTAAAACCAGCCGTAATTCTTTCCATCAGCTCTTTGCCGTTTTCCGGCAAAGAATCCATCTTGTATCCCGCTTCCTGCATGGCACGCAACAGCAACACAACGCTGGCGGGGGAATCCAGTCCCTGGGCGCTGCCAATGCTGTCGTTAGTGGGAGGATAATTATGGAAGATGACAGCGACCCGCTTATCCTCATTATTTAAATAAGAAAGAACCGCCCATTTTTTCACCTTGCGGGCAAAGGCTTCGATGCGTTCCCGCAACGGCGCGTACCAGGCAATACCGTCCCTGTCATAATCTTTATACGAAACAGTACCTCCATGGATGACGCCGTCAACCTCCGGTTGGATCACATTGCAGGACAGTTCCACCGGGATCATGCCCGTATAGGATTCCCACCATGATTCGTAATCCCGCAGCAGGTTGTAAGCCTGCAGTACCGGAACATTTAAATCTTTCAAAAAGTTTTTATCATTCTGGCTGCTAAGGGTCAGGCTGATCTTAAAGGTGTTGACGACTGCGGAGACAATACATTTCCCGTCTTTATAAAAGTACTTTTTAACAGCGCGTGAAAGCCCCGGCGCATTTTCCGCTATGTTGTCGCACCACAGACAATAGACCGGAAGTGTACGGAGTCCCTGTGCTTCCAGCGCCCTTATCAGTTCCTTTAAATAGGCAACCTCCTGCCAGATCCAGTTCTCCCTGGCAAACAAGATGCCCACGAGGGGACGGAAATCCAAACTTGCGGGCTCTTCCCTGACACTTGTAATTAAATCATGGACGGCAGAAGTTCTTTTCGCAGTTTTGTCCTCTGAAGATGCCCGTTTATCAATTTCATTTTGGAAACTTTTACCTGCTGCCGAAGAAAAATCCGCTGTTCCCATCCAGGGGAATGCAGCGGGCGGCAGATAGGAAACCTTCTCACCGGCATACTCCGTGCACAGATACAGCCAAAGGTTCCGATAATTATCCGTCCCGCTATTGAAAATGTACTGGCTGACCTGGATCAGCGCCGCAGCATCCACTTCGTGCGCAGCTTCTACCTCCGGCTGGGTGGAAGAACCCATGATAAACCGTTTTTGTTTTTCTTGCAAAAAATGTTTACACGCATTACTGAATTCTGTAGGATACACCGCACCCTGCCAGAGGAAAAAGACAATGGAAGAACGCAACAGCGTCTTCTCTGTTAATTCCGTGTAACCGGTTTCGCTGTTAAAAAACAAACTCACACACTCAGAACAAATCTTTTTTTCTTCATTTAAATAGTGCGCCGCCTGGTTCAAGCGCTGGCACTGGCGTTCTACATTGGTAAAAATAACTATGGTCTTTTTCATACAGCAGCCTCATACAAAAAAGCAGTTACGGTTTTAATATAATCGTTCTTACAAATGTTGTATTGAATTATAAGATATATACCTGTTGTATGGTCAAACGGAAACAGAAAAAAGCGGCGTTAGTGTACGCCGCTTAAAAAACATTCAAAGAACTACAAAATACTAAAACTGTGCACATAAAGAATAGTGGTGACAAAATCAAGAACGCTATTGGAAATTATCAGAATTTATAAGTATAACTCAGTAGGAAGTTGGTCCCCGTTGTGAAGTATGCACCATTACTGCTCATTGTATTAGAAATATTATCCCGTCTGTCAAGCACGTTGTCAATAATCAGATTAATCTCATGATTCTTGGTCGGCGCATAACCAGCTGTTAGTGAAGTCAGGAAATAAGGTTTTGTTCTGTAGGAATCACTTGTAGATGGGCTCATCCAACGTCCTCCTACATAACTTCCGGTGAATGAAGTTCTGAATTTGCCAATATGGTAATGGATTCCACCCGTAATCTGATATCTGCCAAACTTTTTCTGCCAGCCGATTTTTTTGTTATCAGGAGATTCTTTTTTATATTGGGGATTATGAATCGTAAAAGCTAAATTCCAATCCAAATGCTTCGACGCTTTTGCTTCAACACCCATTTCAAAGCCGGTATTTTTAAAATCTTCATTTGTATATTTATAATCAATTACGGTACCATCAACACCTTTTACGGTATCAGCACTAATATTATCTTTTACTTTCATATGAAATAAAGTAGCTTTCCATGTATATTTACCATTTACTGCCTTATATCCTAATTCATAATGCGTTCCTTTTGCTGGTTTTAAATCAGGGTTTGGAGACCCCCCTAAAAGGCCTACCGGATACATTTCACCAAAACTTGGCATAATAAAAGATTGCGCTGCTTTGGCAAATAAGCTTTTGTTTTCATCGAACTTATGCAAATATTGGAAAGAACCACTGAAATTATGATAATTCTGACCATTGAACGCACCGCCAGTCCAAGTTCCGCGACCGCCTAAAATAATACTGTCTTTCTTGCTAAATTTTTGATCCAATTGTACAAAAGCTGAATATATGTTACGGCTTTTTTCGCCTTCTCCTGCTTCACCCTTGGCCAATACATCATCATATTTTTGATGTCTATAGTCTGTACCTACCGTTAATAGGGATTTCTCACCAAATTTAAAGTCTTTTTGCAGATCAATTCCAAATTCTTTAGCTTTCTTTTGTGTTCTTCCTACAGGGCCTAAAACAACAGACGATGTCTTATAATTATCATATCCCCCATAACTGATATTATTTTGATTATACCAAATGTGACCTTTAAAATAATCGTCAGTATAATTCAATTGAATCAAATCTTCTTTAGTGTAGGTATTTCTCAAATTACGCATATCCTGTTTGTCTGCCCAGTCGCTTCGATAATCAACATAGCTTTCAAAATGGTTATAACCTATAGTTAGTTTATCTGTAATATTGTAGCCAACGTCTAAACTCCTTTTATCATTTTTTATGAGGTTATAATCATAGGTTCCTGAATGATTGCCTGATTTTTTGTTTACTTTGTGTTCTACAACCGGTCTCGCCGAAATGCTCAGATCTTCAATCCGTCCCCAACGTTTAAAATCATAATTTACATGAAACTTATCATTTCCTACACCGACAGAAGCCTTACGCTGACCATAATTACCGGCGCCAACCGTCACATAATTACTCCCTTTTTTCTTGGTTATAATATTGACTACCCCGCCCATGGCTTCGGAACCATACTGAATAGACCCGCCGCCTTTGATGATTTCAATTCGTTCAATAGACTCTGTAGGAATAGCATCAAAAACAAATTTGTTGTTTAAGTTAATCGGATTACCATTAACCATAATCAAGGTTCCCTTACCAAAACCGCGGATATTAATATCCGATGTCATGGTGGTCATGGGAGCGCCTCCGGGGAAATAGTTGTTGACATCAATTCCATTTACAGCCCGTAAAGCATCAAAGGCATTAGTAGCACCAGAGTTGACAATTTGTTGGTGAGTTAAAACTTCAGTACTTGCAGGAACATCTACATCTCTTTTTTCCGTACGGGTTGCGGTAATTACCATGGGGTTCAATTCAAAAGAACTCAACGCTTCATCCACTTCATCTTTTTCCGCCGCATATGCGCTTGCCCCACCGAATAGCGCCGGAACAATCGTACCGCAAATCAGTGCGGTCATCAGCATGCCTTTAGACATTTTTGTTTTCATAAGAAAACTCCTTTCAAAAAAATAATAGAAATACAATTTATTGAAAGCGCTTCCCGCAGCCAGTCTTTCATGGTCCCGCAGTACTGCACCTGCAACCAAAATATACGAATCGTGGGTGAAACCTTATAAAAGATACCCCGATAATTTACTGACAGATAAACCTCAGGAGCTAAATCAGTTTATCTGCTTTTGTTAATCACGGAACGCTGAATGTGAGAGAGGCAAAGTAGTTTTCCTGATTCACTTTCTCTTTCATCGCATCAGAAGCAGGTAATTCCAGTTTGGTTTTCACTACCCACACTCCCCAGTGGTCGATACGCAGCTTTGCGATTCCCTTTTCGTCTGTCGATACCGTACAGGATGCCGCGTCGTCGTTTGAATAGCCTTCATACATGGCATATACTTTCTTATGCTGCACCGGTTTGCCGTTAAACAACACTTTAAGAAGCATTTCGCCGCCCCGGTTGTTGGTAATCGCATAAGGATTGGTAAGGGGGATAATCTCAAGTTTGTGGCCGAAGGCATGGGACAGGTTATCCGCGTTTCCGGTTCCGGATAAAACCAAAGATTTGGCGAACTGCTGCGAATAAGTACTGCTCACAACATCCTTACGTCCTTCTTTAGTCCCTTTAACCAAAACCACCTTTCCGTTTTCTCTATAAGATGTGTTATACGCATCCCTCCGGGTAACAGCAATCACATACAGCCCTTCTTCTTTAAGGGAAAGTTGTTTAGCCGCAAAACCGGTTGTTTCCAAAGTAACATTTTCAGTTTTCGAGGAAGGCGACAATACAGTAATACTGGTGAAATCTTCCGCTTTCACAAAGCTGTCTACCGGGAAGTGATGCCCCCAGCCCATATAGATTTTTGTTTTTGCGCCGGAGTGAACAGAAAAATCCGGTGTGTAGTCTGTGCAATTGATCCACAGTGTATGTGCGCTTGCCGTTGCAGATAACGCTACACTAAAAAGCATAGACAACAGACAACTCTTTTGGGGAACAAAAAACTTCATTAAAATAACCTCACAATACGGTCAATAACGGAGATATCAAAAGAATTTTTTAATAATAATTAGTATTATTAAAAATAATCTATTTCATAATAACATGTTTTTTCCATAATGTAAACCAAAAATTTACTATAAATATGAAATAGCTAAAAATGAATATCGTACCTTATAACAATATAGTCCTAAATAATTATATTGTCATAAATTTAGCAATTACGTTATTTCCTCTAATCCATTTACAAAGCACACTTCGATAAATATCGTCTTTTCAACATACCGTTTCTCATTCCCTGTCCAAAATCCGGGTGTAAAA
The DNA here is from genome assembly GCF_900112895.1 of Succiniclasticum ruminis DSM 9236. Classification (GTDB taxonomy): domain Bacteria; phylum Bacillota; class Negativicutes; order Acidaminococcales; family Acidaminococcaceae; genus Succiniclasticum; species Succiniclasticum ruminis. The sequence goes on from NZ_FONL01000001.1 coordinate 370,189, forward strand.
ACACCCGGATTTTTTTCGCGAAGCCGCATGGTTACTGAAGTTATGCCCTACGTACTCATTAATATATAATAGACAGGCGGTTTGCATCAGTAAGCATAACCGCCAGACTGACAATTCAAACTGCCTGAGAGTGGGGTCATGGGGTTTTGCGTGAAAATCCGGGTCCTTGTTTTTGCCCCTTTTATGCTGTATAATACGGTTCTGTCGGGAGAATACCTTTCTCACGTGGTTCTCCCGCTATTTCTGTGCAGGAAAAGAGGTTCTGACTATTAATACCAAACATTATGACAAAAACCAAAAACTCACCTTTCGCATTGTCGATTCCCCTATGGGCATCGGGAAAAGTTCCTCCTTACTGGACTATCTCCGGTTTGGAGCGTTCTATTTTAAAGATGAGTCTTATATTGAATCTTTGCGGCGTACCGGTTTATTTAACGATCTGCAGAAAGCCAGGTTTATCATCTTTGTATCAACCATCAGGGAACGGGACGAACGTTTCCTGCAGGAACTGAACGCGAAATGTCCGGGAGAGCCTCCTTACAACAAAAATATTTTGGATTTGATCCGCAGCGGCGAAAATATTGTCACAACGCAGTCTTTGTTTGGATTCTTCAATGATGAGACCATCGAGGCTTTCCGCAAAAGCGATTGTGTCTACCACGCTTTTTTTGATGAGATTCCTTCCCTATTCCGGGGAGTAATTGGCGGCGCGCAAAGACCGGATACTTTCGACGGCATCACCCGCTTTGGCACGGCCGATGTGCTGCTGATGCAGCAGGAACATATGATTGTGCAGAAAAACGGCATAGTGGAATTCAATCCGGATTGCGATTATAACCGCAAAAGCAAGGAGTATAAGGTTTTTGATGCGGTGAAAAATCTGAGCCGCAGCTGTACTTTGTACCCTTCCGGCGACAGAGATGGCCGGTTCACTTCCATTGTGGCCTTCGCAAAGCGGGAACTGTTTGCCTGCTTTAAGTTTTGCTGGTTCTTCTCTTACCTGACCCGTGGCAGTATGCTCCACAAATATTGTCTGCTGAATGACATTAACATGGAGTACTGTCACATTAAAAGCAGGCTTATGATGAGGAATCCTGATGGAGAATATACAGAGATATATCCGGAGGGAATGGAACGCCTTGTAATTCTGGACGACAAACTCTTTAATATGGAAAGCAGTTTATCCAAAGAATGGTATAAGCGGCTGCGTACCGATAAGACCGGCCGCGGTCTGAAAACGCTGAAGACACGTTTCCAGAACGCCTACGCGTTTATGCGGGCCCATGGTGTGCGCGGCAACACGTTTATGTTTACTACGTTTAACGCATACAAAGATATGCTGCAGAGTGACGGCAAACACTATCCCACCCTGAAACGGTTTCTCCCCTGCAACACAAAAGCCACCAACGATTACAGTAACTGTACCGGCGTAGCTTATCTGTGCAATCGCTTTTTTGATGTGAACTGCACTAACTTTCTGTCGCAGCGGGCCAAAGAGCAAAACATCCCGGAGCTGGAGTTTGATAATGACAATTATGCGTTGTCCGAACTGCTGCAGTTTATCTGGCGCTCCAATGTGCGTGTAAAGGATTCGGACAAGCCCGTGTACGTGTGGGTGCCGGATAAACGAATGCGAAGGCTGCTTCAGGATTTCCGGCAAAGGGCGCTGGAATCTAAAGGAAAGAGTTTGTAAAAGATATAAAACGCAAAGAAAAAGCGGCGCAGGTATGCGCCGCTTAAAAAGCAACTCTACGTTTAATTACGTTCTTATAATTTGCTGTGGTTATAACCAATCTTTTATTTAAAAAGTATGGGTATAAGTCAGTCTCCAATTGAACGGTAATTCCAGGTTGCCATAAGGATTAGAATAATTCTTACGATCAAAAATGTTATTCAACGTTAAAGACAACGTATCATTTTTGGTAAATTTATAGTTAGTATGCCATGTTAAACGAGATTTTACAGGTATTTGAATTGGCTCAGGATACCACGGATTATTGGAAACCTGGTAACTTTCTCTATCCCCTAAATATTTATAAGAAAGAGTGCTCGTTAACTTTTCATTTCTGTATGTTAGATTAACTGCAGCATCAATACGTCCTGTACCATGCTGTTTAAAACGGGTCCACTCGCCAGGAACAATAATGTCTTGCTGTTTAGCCGTTGCACTATTTTCTTTTACTTGAGGATTACTATAACCTAAAGCAGCGGAAAAATCCCAATGCTTATTAATCTTTTTCGTATATTCTACTTCAACACCCGTATTCCTAAATTTACCCGCATTGTATGGATGTATAGCGTCTGGATCCTTTGAATCCCATCCTCTTGGTGTCCAGCCTATTTTATTGTCAAAATCCATATGATATACAGACAATTTCAAACTGCTATCATTCCCTATTAATTTCTTGATTCCAGTCTCGTAGGTCCATCCTTTTTCTGGCTCCAGTGATCCAACAGCGTCTTTACCAAAATAGGCATCAACTGCAGGCATTTGGAAAGAACGACCAACATTAATGAACCAAGAAGTAGAATCATTAAATTTATAAAGTGTTTGAATTTGCGGGTTTAATACATTCTGATTCTCTTGCGGATCATCGATGTGTTCACCTCTTAAACCCAAAGTGGTACTAAATTTGTCACTAAAATTATGAGTATATGACAAATATATTGCGTTGTTTGAACGGTGACCAATCTTAGAATTATCAGTCAGGCTTTTATATTTTTCTCTTTTAAACGTATAACCAGTAATTAAGTTGTTCTTTCCAAAATCAAATTTTTTCTGAACATCAAAAATCAAACCGTACATATCCGCATTAGAGCTTACTTCTTTTTGGCCTACATAGTCCCAACCGTCATACTTTAAGTAGTTGTAGCCTAACGTTGCTTTAATTCCGTTTCTTTTTCCTTCATAATGTAACCCAGTAGTAATTTGTTTATCTTTATATTTATAATGATAATCTTTTTCACTGCTTGCTTTAGGATGGTATTTATGACCACCGCGAGTGACCTCACTATCAGTGAACATAAAATTTGCACTTAACTCATCAGTGATATTAGCCGCAATAGCTGCTCTGTTTCGTGTACCTTTACCAACCCACCAGTCGGTGTCAGATCCAGTTGGATAATCGTTGCTATGCTTAAATTTATTTGCATATTCACGTTGGAAGCCTACGATAAACTTTGAATCCGAATATGTTAACCCATAATCTTTGTAATAATTACCAACTGTTCCTCTAATTTTAAATTGTGATTTCCCTTCAGGGCGTTTAGTAATTACATTAACGACACCGCCAAGCGCTTCAGCCCCATATAACGTACCAGCCGCTCCTTTAACAATTTCAATCTGCTTGACCATATCAATAGGGACTGAATTCACAACATTATAATTTTTCAAATTCATGGGAATGCCATCAACCAATACCAACGTACCACGATCAAACCCTCGAATTATTGTTCGGCCAGAACTAAAGCCGAAATTTTGACCTGCATCACCGTAACCGGTACTAGTTACACCTACTTGACTCTCAATTGCATCAAATACGTTTTTATAGCCAGCTTCCCGAATCTTCTGTTCCGTTACGACGGTAACAGTCGCAGGCGTATCCAGATCCTTGGTTTCCGTTCTCTGAGAAGTTACCACCATGGGGTCCAGAGTGAAAGCACTTAACGCATCCTTTTCTGCTTCTTTTTCCGCCGCATAGGCACTGGTTCCGCCAAACAATACCGGAACGATCGTGCCGCAAATCAGAGCAGCCATTAACATACCTTTTCGACTTTGTTTCATTTTTTTACACTCCCTTAATAAATATATATTTATTGTATGCGTTTCCTGCAGCCAGTCTTTCATGGTCCTGCAGTACTTTGCAGTGCAAACCGAAAAATGGTTTTCGTAAACCCCTTACAACTTTGCAAACATTTTGTTTCTATTTTTTCAGCAACAGACTGAACCCATAATCTTATTACTTACTTAACAGCGACGCTTTCTGTGCCCCCGCTTCCGGCGCATTCATTTCCGTTACAAACTGCTGACAGATTTCATACATGGCTTCCGCAAAAGATTTTTCCGGAACCGGCACGAAGCCGGTTTTATTTTTTTTGGTCTCAATAATGCGGTTCTTATTGGTGAACACACGCATCTCCGTCACCGTATAGGTTTTCTCCGCCATGTTGTACTGCATATCCAGCAGACAGTACTGCAGTTTTTCCTTGCCTTTCAGCTTGGACGCATACTGCTCCTGCAGTTTTTTCAGTATTTTTTTATCGGTAAACAGTGTTTTTACGGTCGCACCCACCAGATTGGTATCCACAGCACCGTTTTTATCGGAAACATACCCCAGGGTACTCATGTCGTAAGCATATAAACCTAAATCATTTTCCAGAATCAGCGACCAGCGGGCGGCTTCCTTTTCTTCTTCGCTCATGGGCGGTTTAGTGCTGATGCTCCAGTCCATGGGATTTTCCGGCACTTCTTCCACCTGCCTGCGGGCAGCCAGAACGGAAGTCTGCAGTGTCAGTAAAAGGGATACCAGTAATAACAATGCAATCTTCTTCAAAGCTTTCCTCCAAATTTTAAAATGAAATATAATTCAGCAAAGAATTTAAATGATAATATTTCTTATTAAATTCCATTACATATTAAACTACAAAATTGTCAGCTTGTCAAATATATTTCACATTTCCACAAACCGTCTCTATATTTTTCAAAAACTCAATTATAGCAATTAAAATCATAAGATTTAAAATAAATACTTTTTATATCATCTTTCGGCAAAAATGATTGCGAAAGAGACTGACCGTTCTTCCATATTCGTGCAAAGGATGATATAATTTAGAAAATCTTAATAAGAATTTTTATTTTTAACAAATAATCTTAATTGTTTTTCATTCTGAGTTTTAAGTTTAAGTGCTAGTGAAATGCGATAATGAATTGTATTTCATTCTTTCCTGTATACATTACAAGGGTGCATTACGGAGAGTACCATGGACGATTTATCTAACTTTTTTAAGAACCTTCTGCAAAATGCAAAAGGCTTTTTGCTGCAAATCAAAAACCGGATTCCCAATCTGCGCTGGCAATTACAGAATAACAAGCCGGCAGTTTTTCTTTGCATTGCGGTGCTGGGCATCCTTCTTTTTTCGTCCCTTAAAGGTCTGATCAAAAGCCCGGCTTCCGCAGACCGCAAGCAAATAAAAGTGGAAGTCCACACCAAAGTGCTGGCTGCGGGCCCCATGTACAAAACCGTCACCCTGTTCGGCCAGACCAACGCCGCCGCCAAAATCGTTGTGGTGAACAAGTACGCGGGCATGATCACAGACGTGCAAAAAGACTTGGGGGACAAAGTTTCCGCCGGAGATGTGCTGGCCCAGCAGGATTTAAAGGATATTAACATTCAGGTCAACCGGGCGGAAGCGGATTACAAATCTTATGATGCCTACACAGAACGGTATGACGCGACCTTTAATTCCAATTACCAGAAATATATAAGCGAATACAATCTGAAAAAAACAAATTTTGATCGTTACACGGAATTGTTTAAGAAAGGCGCCGTGTCCAAGCTGGCGCTGGATGAAGCAGAGCAGCAGATGCTCAGCGCCAAAGCCAACCTGGATTCTCTGACCAGCCAGAAACTGTTTGAAGGAAAACCGGCTTATGTGGCCGAACGGGCCCAACGGGCGGAACAACGGCGCAATTCCATGCTACTGCTGGAAAACCAGCGGGCGGATATGACCATCCGGGCGCCGCGGGACGGGGTCATCACCTTCCGCAACGCGGAAGCGGGCAGCTATGTGCAGGCGGGTTCCCACCTTTTTACCATCGTGGATAACAGCAGCCTGCATCTGGACTGCCAGGTTTCTGAGTACGATGCAGCCCTGCTAAAGACCGGGGAATCTGTTTCGGTTCTGGTGGAATCGCTGGGGAAAAAATATCCGGGAAAAATCACCTTTGTAAGCCCGGACAAAAGCAAAGAAACCAAAAACTACCTGGTTCGCGTCGCATTGGACAAAGCAGACGGCCAGCTGAAGTCCGGCATGTTCGCGAAGGGTTCCCTGCGCTTTCTGCAAAAAGATAAAGCGCTGTTCATTAATCGCAGCGCCGTATTAGAGCTAAACGGCAAGCAGTACGCTTTTGTATTAGGCGAGGATAAAAAGGCGCACCGCAAAATTATCCAGCCCGGCATACGCAATACGGAAGAACTGGAAATCGTAAGCGGCTTGAAAGCAGGAGACAAGGTCATCACCGACAACGTGTCCCGCCTGCGGGAAGGCCTGGAAGTTACCGATCTGGGCAAAAAGGATGAAGAAAAATGAATATAACCAAATTTTCCATCCAGCGCCCCATCGGCATTTCCATGATCTTTATGCTGATCACGGTGCTGGGTCTGTTCAGTTATTCCCACATCGGCGTGGAACTGCTACCGGATGTAGATTCTCCCTACATCAGCTGCGTGGTGCAATATCCCGGGGCCAGTACGGAATCGGTAGAACAGCAGCTGACCAAACCCATTGAAGACGCCATCTCCACGCTGGAAGGGGTCAAAGAGATTCGTTCCGTCAGCATGACGGGACGCTCGGAAGTGTTTATCGAACTTTCTCCGGAACTGGATCCCAACCTGATGTCCGTGGAAGCCACCAAACGTCTGAACAAGATCCGAAGCTCCCTGCCGGCGGATATTGACGAGCCTGTAGTGCTGAAGCGTTCGGCGGAAGAATACCCTGTTATAGAAATTGCGGTCACCGGCAAGCAGGATGCGGCAGACCTGCATGCAATGGCAGAAAACACCTTTAAGGAAAAGCTGCAGCAGGCAGAGGGTGTAGCCGACGTTTCCGTCACCGGCGGCGCAGAAAAGGAAATCGCGGTGCTGGTGAACCAGGAAAAGCTGAATTACTACAGCCTGACCCTGAAAGATATCACCGACGCCATCCGCAGTGAAAACACCATGGTTTCCGCCGGTTCCGTGTATTCGGAGAACCGGCAGGTTTCCGTGCGCCTGGATTCCCAGTATAAAACCGTTTCGGATATTGAACAGATCAGCCTGACCAAAAACGGCAGGACATTTTTGCTGCGGGACGTGGCAGACGTACAGGTAAAGAATAAACGAAGCTCCCGTTACGCCCGCATGGACGGCAGCGACGCGGTCTCCATGGAAGTGTACAAGACCAGCGGCAGCAATATCGTGGATACCGCGGATAACGTATTAAAGAAACTGGAGGAACTGCGCAAAAGTTATCCTGATTACACTTTCACCCTGGTCTATAACCAAGCGACCTTTGTCAAAAATTCCCTGAACAACACGCTGCGCACCTTACTGGAAGGCCTGGTCACCACCGGTCTGGTCCTGTATCTCTTCCTGCGTGGCTGGCGTTCTGCCTCCGCGGTCATGATCGCTATCCCCACTTCCCTGATTGCCACCTTCTTTTTGATGTATGCCGCAGGATTCACTTTCAATATGATGTCCCTTATGGGCATGGCCACCTGTATCGGCATTTTAGTGGACGACTCCATTGTCGTCCTGGAAAACATCCACCGTTTCCTGCAAAACGGATACAATGCCAGAGACGCCGCGGAGCAGGGACGTATGCAGATCGGCATGGCAGCGATCGCCATGACCCTGTGTGACGTGGTCGTGTTTTTGCCCATCGCTTTCATGCAGAGCGCTACGGGTCAGCTGTTCCGCCAGTTCGGTCTCACCATTGTATTCGCCACCCTCATGTCGCTGGTAGTTTCCTTTACGCTGACTCCCATGATGGCCTCGAAACTGTATGCCGGCGGCCTGGAAGAACCGCAGGGAAAAGTCTGGGACTTTTTTGACAATCTGGAGCGGAATACCATCCGTCGTTATGAAGTATTGCTGCGGAACTGCCTGCAGCATCCCAAAAAACTGCTGACAGGCATCATCGCCCTGTTTTTATGCAGCCTGCTACTGATCCCGTTAGGCATCGTGGGCGCCGAGTACATGCCCAAAACAGATGAAAGCGCGCTGCAGGTCAATGTGGAACTGCCTATCGGTTCCAACGCCCAGCAGACTAACGAAGTGCTGCTGCTCTTTGACGATTACCTGCGCACTATCCCGGAAATCAAACACCATATGTCCTATGTGACTACCCTGGAGCGCAACGGCAAAATCTCCATCACGTTATACAGCAAAAACGAACGTTCCCGCAGCGTCTGGACCATTGCGGAAGACATCCGCGCCTTTGCCCGGAATAATCTGGGCAGCGCCAGGGCCCGGGTCAATGTCATCCAATCTTCTGTAGCCGGCGTTTCCGGCGGCCGCAATCTGGTGCGTTCACCTTTGCAGATAGAATTAAAAGGCTCCAGCATGGAAGTTCTGGCGGAAGAATCCGCCAAAGTGGAAAAAATTTTAAGAGAAACAAACGGCGTCAAGGACGTAAAAAATTCTTATGTAGAAGGAAATCCGGAACTGAAAGTAGTGGTTGACCGGGACAAGCTGGAATATTACGGCGTCAGTTTAAGCCAGGTGCTTCGGTCCTTTGCCTCTGCCATCACCGGGCAGCGGGCGGGCGTACTGGCCAACGATGAAAACAACCATGGCAAGGATACGGATATCAATGTCCGCTTTGCGGGAGGCGAAGGCTACCAGATGGATGAACTGAAGTCCATCCCCATCCCCGCTAAGACAGGCAGCGTATATCTTGGAGACATTGCGGAAATCAAAGAAACGGTAGGCCCCACCACCATCCGGCGCCTGAACAAGGAACGCTTCATCAACGTGCAGGCTAACCTGACAGACCGGCCCCTGAACGAAGTGAAACAGGAAGTTGAACAAAAAATAAAAGCGGCCAGCCTGCGCTGCCGCTATGAATTCTCCGGCCAGACGGCCACCATGAATACTTCCTTTAAGGAAATGATCATGGCCCTCACCATGTCTCTTCTATTAATATATCTGTTGCTGGCGGTTCTGTATGAATCTGTCTTTACTCCCTTTATCCGGATGTTCTCTTTGCCTCTGGGTATCATCGGTTCCATCTTCTTCCTGCTGTTCACCAACAACACCATCAACCTGTATTCGCTGATCGGTATTCTGGTGATGGACGGCCTTGTCGCCAAAAACGGCACGTTGCTGTTAGACTACACTCTTACCCGGATTCACGAAGGCATTTCTCCTCTGGAAGCTGTAGTAGAAGCCGGCAAAGTCCGGCTGAAACCTATCTTCATGACCGCTATAACTATGGTAGTCGGCATGCTGCCCACCGCCCTGAGCCTTTCAGAAGGTTCTGAGACCCGGGTCAGCATGGCCTGGGTCATCATCGGCGGCATGATTACATCAACGGTGTTTACGTTGTTTGTGATACCGGTTCTGTTCCTCTGGCTGAAGAAACGGTTCCCGAAGAGGATATAAGGAAGCAAAATTTTAGAGCAGCGCTGATTAACTTCAGCACTGCTCTTTTTGATTTGTTCGTAGAAATATCTGATACAGGAAAAATCACCCCGTATCAGATTTCACTGCAGAAATTCACTTCCCTTTCAGTCTTCCAACTGCATCGGCACGACAGTGATTACAGTGCTTCATCTGCCGGATCTTTTTACCGCAGGTTTGCCGCAGTTTTTCAATCTGTTCACAAGACGGCGGTTTTTCTTTTTCCAATTCACTGCCATGCACCGGCAGCAACGGGATGATGTTCATAACATCACATTGCAACTCGTCCGCCAGGTTTGCTACCTTTTCAATCTGGTCCAGGTTGATTCCGTCAATCGCTACACAGTTAATTTTGATAAACAGGCCCAGTTTTTTAGCGGCCCGTATCCCCCCGACCTGCTGGCGAAAAAGCAGTTTGGCAGCTTCCACCCCTCTGAATTGCGTTCCTTTATAATTGACAAACGCATATAATTTTGCTCCGCATTCCGCTTCAACACAATTCACCGTCACCGTCACAAAACGCACGCCGCTCTCCAGCAGTTCCTCCGCATATTCCAGCAACAGTAATCCGTTTGTGGAAAGACACAAATACACTTCCGGATCCACGGCACGTATCTTCCGTAATGTTTCCTTTACAACCGGCCAGTTGGCCAGGGCATCTCCCGGCCCGGCAACACCGGCAACCGTAATTTCGGGGAATTGCTTCTTCTGGCTTAAGTACCAGTCAAGCGCCTCCACCGGTGTCATCACCAGCGCCGTCACCCCGGGCCGGCATTCGTTGGCACAGCAGTACTTGCGCAGACAGTACCGGCACTGAATGTTACAGGCAGGAGCCACCGGCAGATGGATCCGCGCGTACTGGTTCAGGCTTTCGGAAAAACAGGGATGCCTCGCAAAGTCATTTTCTCCTGCGCTGACACTGCTTTTAAAAATGTTTCCCTGTACAGTTGTGTTTGTTCTTCTGCTTTCCTGCGTCAAATGCAAAACCTCAACTTTTATACTGAACTTAATGAGACTCCTGTTAAATCCGTCTCTGCTTTTAATCCCGCAACGCCCGGAAGATTCCTTCCGCTTTATAGCGCACCCGCATTACCGCGTTCACGATCTGCTGGACGAGATACGCTGTGCCTTCCGCTCCCAACAGTGTCTGCCGTGTCAGGCAGACTTCGTCAACGACGGGATAAACGTAACGCACCAGTGGGAGTGAAAACCGCTCCGCCAGCTCTGCCTCAAAAGAAGAACCCAGCAACAGTACCGCATTGGAATGCTGTAATTCCGTTTCCAACTGATCCTGGTCGCCGGCATCTGCATCAAACCCGGCTGTAACATCCATCCCCAGTTCATCCTGCAGAAACCGCTTCATCCCGGGACGATGTGCCCGGTCGCCGGTAACCACTGCCGGAAGAAGGTACAGCGTCGTAAGGTACATGCCGCTGTATCGGACCACCCGGTCTGCTTCCTTTTCCATTTTGCGGATTTCTTCTGAAAAGTCCACCGACAGGCATTCTTCGAGTTTCTGTAAAAACATCCGCATACCCTGGATTCCATACGGATACTCACAGCGCAAATACGGGATGCCGAACTGCTCCCACATTATTTTCGCCAGTTTTTCCCCACGCCCGAAAACAATATTCATATCTGCCTGTCCCATACGGCTTATCTCTTTCGTGGTACATTGATGCGAAGCACAAAGGATTTCCAGCTTACCCGCAAACAACCGGCGCAGATACTGTAAATCATTGATGCTGTAAGGATCGCTGGCCATAATACCCAATATATTTACTGTAGGTAATTTCTTTGAAACAAAGTTCTGGTCCGCTGCACTGCCTGTTTCCCTTTTGATTTCGTTTTCTGCAGTTTCATGCCCTGCCATCAAAGGCAGCAAAGCCAGAAGCGCCCGTTCGATGCCGTCATTTTCGTTTCCCGCATAACCCGGCGCCGGAATATACAGTACCGTATGCTCCGGATGTTCCTCCTGCCAACGGTCCACCGCACTTTCCGTATCGTCCCCAATCATATTGGGGATGCAGCCACTGATCACAAAGATGACCTTTGCATCCGGATACAGCTGCGTTATATTATCCAGCCCCTGCGGAATCAGTTCCGTTCCGCCCTGTATCACATTTTCTTCATATACCACAGTGCTTGCCTGCCGGAAATCATCCGGCTGCTGCAGCATACCGGCAGCCAGAGAACCCCAGTGACAACCCACGACCGAATGCTGCAAAACCGCCCCGTCCCGGATGCCGGACAAAGCACGCGCCGCACCGATCAGGGCGCATCCGCTCATCGGTTTCATCGTTTCCGCAACCTCCACATCCTGGTATACATTTCCCTGGAAGCCCAGGTATTGCTGTCATCCGTTCGCAGCGGGTAAAAGACCGGATCATACTCCATCCGGTTCAACAACAAATGCCCGGGCGGTTCCTGCTGCCGCACCCTTGCGGCAAACTCCGCTGCCACTTCGGCAAAACTGTCATAGTCAAAAACGACCCTGTCCAGAAAGCCGGGCATTACCGGCTTGCCAAACTGCGCATAGCGGGGGTGGCTGCCGCAAATCAGAAACTCGCTGTCATCAATGATCTTTTGCATCTGTTCTGCCGATGGGTCCACCGTCAGGTCCGCATGGCAGTGATACAGCTCCATGGCCTCCCGGATCCTGCCGTAAAGCCGTTCCATCATTACAGAATCCACGGCAAAATCCCGCTGAAAATTTGGATTGGGGATCAGCAGGATATGGCGGAGCGGCACCCCGTCATCTGCTTCATAACATTTGATCAGCTCCGGCAATGCGGAAAGGCTGTTGGTGATCAGACAGAACCGGTGCCCGGAGAGTACCTGCTTCGATTCTTCCAGAAGTGGGCGGATCCTTGCCTCTTCTTCATCCAGCACCGCCTGCACACGGGGCAGGATGCCCAGCATCCGTCCTATGGTTTCATATAACTCCCGCATACCGTCCAGCCCGTGCCACTGGTACAGGTCGGCCACATGCAGATAAGGCGTGCCAAACGTTTCTTCCATAGCCATGGCCCATTTTTTCCGGCGCACCAGATTCAGCGCTGCCCGGGGCATCTGCCGGATCTGTTCCAGCCCGGCGGCAGGTAAGAACGCATTAACCCGGATTCCCATACTGGCCAGCAGGCCACTCATCCGTTTCAGCTTTTCCGTTCCGCCGTACCCCCAGATAAAACTTTCAATATTGATGGACAGCGGGTCTTTTGCCTGCGGTTCCATTACCTGGTCCACCAGCGCGTTCATGACTTCCACATAGCCGCACCCGCGGTAGTCGGCGCCGGAAAACTTCTGCTTACAGTTCTGCCGGGCCCGCTCCGCAATATTCTTCCGGGAATTGGTTTTATCCATATGGGAAAAAGCCTGGGATTTCACAATCACAAGCTTCGCTTTCACTTCTGCCTGCATATCCTGCGCAATACCATACAGGTCGTCATTGATGACATCCGAAACAACCGTCGGCAAAATGAAAATCATTTCCGGCTTCTTTGTCCTGTCGATTTCCGGCAACAGGCGGCGCAGCTTCCGTTCCCCTCCGAAAATGACATCCCGGTCCGTCAGACCGGCGCACTCCAGATTCGCAACCGGGCCGCTGCGGACACGTACGGTATTCCGGTAATGGAACCCGCAGCCCCGGGGTCCGTACATCACGGTAACCGCATGAGGGATTTCCTGTATGGCAGCCAGGCTGCCGGACTGTTTCCCGTTAACCCCCAGCCTGTGCAGCAGGGTAAAGGGCTTCATATCCAGAAACAGCATGTCGCTGTAGTATTCGTTCATCGGTTACTCCCGTCAAGATTGGTTATGTTGCTGCTAATAATAACGATTATTAACCTTTATTAATATTTTACCAAACTCAGCACTTTGTTAAAACATTTTGCGGTATATTTTTAGTATAAAGTAATTCAGAAAAATGAGCCGGAAATCTGGAAACCAATAATTCCAGATTTCCGGCTTTTGTTATATTATGTATTCTGCAAAATGTGGTTACAGTTTAAATTCCGCTGACAGGAAGAACGTTCTCGGGGTCGACAGGTAAACCTGATCGCCGCGTGCAACTACCCAGTAATCCTTGTTAAACAGGTTATAGCACATTGCGGACAATTTAACCGGGATCTTATTGATCTTGGTATTGTAGGTCACTCCTAAATCAACAACCGTATAGGCCGGTGCGTTCAGATGCCTGCTGGATGCCGTTACTGTACTGCTATTGTAATTTACAGTATAGAACGGTGTGCTTCCGGTATATGTGGCGCGGGCAATTGCGCTGAATTTCTCGTCTGCCTTGTATTCGATGGCAGCCGAGGCGCTCCACTTGCCCTGACCGGATTCTCTCTGTCCGTTCTTATAAGCTGCCGCCGCGCCCATGTTCTTATACTTGGCGTCCATGTATGCCAGGCCTATCATTGCATTCCACTTTTTCGCCAGCTTTCCGTTATAACTTAATTCCACGCCTTTATGGCTGATTTTACCATCCTGCACCAGATAGTTTTTACCATCCCGGTTCACGCTGATGTTGCTTGCCTGTTCGATATCAAAATAAGCTAAGGTAAACAATCCGTTTTTAGTTCCATACTTAACGCCAATTTCATTCTGTTTTGTCTTGGCCGGCGGCATGATTTCGCCCGCATTTGCATAACTTGCGCCCGCTTCTGCGCCAACATCAAAGTTTTCAGCATGATGCCCATATATCAGCCAATTTTCATCCGGCTTGTAACTTAAAGAATATGTCGGACAGGTTGCGTCTGATTTTACAGAATGATAGGTTTCAGTAGCAGTACTCCAGGACCGTGCATTAGCTTCATGTTTGTGAACGCCGATCATGGCATTCCATTTTTTATATTCAATATTATCTAATAAAGAAATACCCCAAATGGAAGTTTTGTTGTTAGGTCTTGTCGTATATCCAATCATCCTTGCATTGGCATCCTGGTTGATCGGCCCTGTATAAATATTGGCCTCTCCGAGATACCGTGTTCCCGGAACGGTAGTTGAACCGTTGCGGTTACGCCATGCTTTATCCAGAGAAAGAATTACTTCATGCTTCACGTCTCCCGTTTTAAACTTATTCCGTGAACCAATCTGCGCATAATAAGAGCGCTGCGGCGTAGCGCTGTTTGTCTGGATATAATCATAATTCCCCAAATCATCTGTAATCCAGTAAGAACTCATATTGGGAGAAACATTCTGGTTCAGCTTCTGGCGGCTGTAACCAAAGTTAGCAAACAGTGTCCAGTCTTTATTCACATACTGCTCATGATTCAATGTGGCAAACCAGCCATAACCTGCTTTCCAGGTTCCTTCGGCAGCATAGTTCCTGCCTCCTTTAGGAGCGTCAGGTACATAAGTAACGCCGGGAATGGTACGGGTTACTTTATTCCCGTCTGCATCCGTAACGGTAGCTGTCCCAGGGTTTGCGAGTTTAAACCAGCGGATGCCGTTGTAAATATCCAGATCCCTGTAATTTGCAAACAGGTTGGTGCTGCTATGTTTGCCTTTATGATCAATGTTGAGGGCAATGCCTTTCGCCTTCATATCGGCGTCATCTACAGCGGTCTCGCCGTTCAGCAGTTCGGTATTCAGACGGACGCCCCAGGATTTGTTTTTCCCAAAACGCTGACTGACGTCCAGATACTCACCAAAAGACCCTTTTCCGGAAAAAGTCTGTTTATATTTTATAAAATCTTCCATGCCCGCCCGCTTGGTACGTGCATTCACAATGCCGCCTGCCGTATTAGACTCATACTGCACACCGCTTGCCCCAAGCATGGAGTTCGGTCCGGATACAACATCAATCCCTTCCATAGCATACATCGGCAGGTTAAACTGGGTCATAACGCCATGAACACCATTAACATACATAGATGTACCGTTGGAACGAAATCCTCTTACGGAGAAATCTCCGTGTAAAACACTTCCTGAAGCACGTACAGAAGGAACCCCTACCAACGCTTTGTCTAACGGTTCATTGGGGCCCAAAAACAAATCCAGTGTTTTTTGGGAAACATTAGTAACACTGAACGGGGTATCCATCACATCTTTGTTGCCCAGAATGCCAACGGACCCGTTCGCGTTCACCATCTCTCCGGGCAAAGCTCTTTCACCTTCAACGATAATTTTTTCTAATTCAAAAGAATGTGTTGAAGGCTCTGCTGCAGCAGCCACAGCAGAATAGCCCATACCGAAAATTGCCAGCATTACGGAAACAGATAATGCTTTTCTTTTTCCTTTTAACATTTTAAGTTACCCCTTTCAGAATTACTTACAAATCGCCTTGTTTTAGATGATACACCTTATATTTGCTATAAGGTCAAGCCAAATTTTATATTTTTATTAATAATAATTACTATCTTTTTATATCTTGTAATATTTATTGATTACAAAAAATCCGGTTTCCCGGAAAAATTTTGAAGTTCGGGGAACCGGATAAACAGAAAGTATATAGTAACTATAACCTAGTAGTAATATATATCGATAATAGCGAATGCTGTTTCACTCTTTACAACTCTAAATACAACCGGTAAATCAAAAATCGTTAAAAGCTCTTATTAAATCACGGGTATACTGTTCCGATGGATGTTGAAACAGTTCCTCAACCGGTTGCAGTTCAAGCAGTTTTCCCTGTTCCATGACACCGATACGGTCACAAACCGCTTTTAATAAGGCAAGATCGTGGGAAACAAATAAAACCGTTATGGGGTATTCCTTTCTTATATTCCTCATAATTTCAATAATCTGCGCCTGCACCGAAACATCAAGCATGGACGTAGGTTCATCCAAAAGCAGCAACCTGGGGCGCAATAAAAGAAGCCTGCCCAGACAGATCCGTTGCAGTTCCCCGCCAGACAACTGGTGAGGATACCGGTCCAGCAGGTCCTTTTTCAATTGCAACATATCCAGAATACCCGGTATCTCTTTTAATGTAGCCTCCGGAAGCTGATGGATCAGAATCGGTTCTGCCAGGGATTCCCGTATGGTCTTTCTTGGATTTAATGCGGAAGCAGGATTTTGAAACAGCATCTGCATTACTTTTCTACTTTGCCGTAAGTCTGTTGGGGACAGTTGCAATAAATCTGTCCCATCCATAATGATAGTTCCGCTGTCGACAGGGGTCAGCCTCATAATACACCGGATCAGGGTTGATTTTCCCGAACCGCTTGCACCGGTCAGGCCCAGGACTTCCCCCTCCTGCACATCAAACGTGATATCCTGTAATATTATCTTTGTTTTTTTCTTAATCAGGCCTGTTTTATAACTCTTGCAGACATGCTTAACGGAAAGTATCGCCATTTTCCTGAACATACCTCCAACAACGGACAAAATGGGAGTCCTTTTCTACCATCTTCTGCTTTTCACTGCATCTGTCACAAAAAGACGGGCAGCGCGGCGCAAAAGAACAGCCGCTTGCCGACGCAGGCAGATCCGTTATGTCTCCCGGGATCGGCTTCATATCCTTATCCGGCTGGGCGGCAACCAATCCCCTGCTATACGGGTGCCCGGGCGAGGCAAAAAACTCACCTGTTCCGGCATACTCCACTATCTCCCCTGCATACATAACCGCAATATAATTGCTTAACCGTTCCGCCAGCCGCAGGTCATGGGTAATAAGCACCATGCCCATTCTCCGTTCCCGGGCAAGCTGGCACAAATTCAGGTAAACCTGCCTTCGCCCCATAGCATCCAGCCCCTTGGTCGGTTCATCTGCAATCAACCACTCCGGTTCCTCCACGGTCATAGCGCTGATCAACACACGCTGCGCCATACCGCCGGACAAGGCGCCAGGGTAACTCTGGCCTACAGTCTCTGCATTTTGCAGCCCAAAACGCCGCAACTGTTTTATCCCTATTTCCTGCAATCGTTCAGAAGGAAATGCTTTTCTGAAATCAAGTATTTCTGTTACAAAATCTCCGGTTTTTTGCAAAGGATCCATTGCTGAGACAGGATTTTGTGCCATCCAGCTGATACTTTTCCCTCTGATTTCACTCATCTCCGGCTCATCCAGCAAAAGAAGGTCGGTATCCCCATACAGAATACGGCCTGAAATGACCGCCTGCGGATCCAGCAGCCGCGCCAGTGCGGCGCCCAGGACAGACTTTCCGCTCCCAGACTCCCCTATAATTGCGGTAACAGTGCCCTGGACCAGACCCAGACTGATATTTTTCAAAACAGCCAGATTTTTCCCGTTGGTAACAAATGATACAGAGAGATCCCTGATTCTTATGTCCACTATGGCCCTCCTACATTTCTTTGTTTTCCGGCCCTTTTTTTATGCTCAACAGCTCACAAAGAGCGTCTCCCGTTAAATTAATTCCCAAAGAAAACAATGTTATCCCTATCCCCGGCGCCAGTATCATAACAGGATAGCTTCGGAAATAGGTCCTTGCATCGCTGATCATAACACCCCAATCCGCTGCGGGAGGCGAAACTCCAAGCCCTAAATACGAGAGTGCGGAAGCAGACAGCAGGGATGTGCCGATGCGCAAAGTAAGAAGAACCGCAATGACCGGAAGAATGTTAGGGAATACATATTCTTTCAGTATATACCGGTTCCCCGCGCCCAGGCTTTTAATTCCTTCCACATACGTTTCCCCTTTGATGCGGATCACCTCACTGCGCACAATACGGGAAAATCCTGCCCACGAAGTAAGGGTCACTGCAATAATAAGGCGAAAATCGTTTTCCGGAAGAACAGCCGCTATGGCGATCATCATACTCATACCGGGAAGCCCCTGGATCATGCTTACCAGACATTGGATGACCCTGTCAGTAATTCCTCCGAAATATCCCCCTGCAATTCCCAGCGAAACCCCGACCAGCATGGTACATAAGGCGACCGCAACCGCAAAGGCAACAGACGTCCTCGCTCCATATATTACCCGGCTCAGCAGATCCCTGCCCAAAGCATCTGTTCCTAACCAGTGCTTTGCAGAACAGTGCTGCAGTATTTCATCAATAGAAACCTGATACGGATCATACGGCGCTATCCAGGGAGCAAGTACCGCACACAGAATAATAGATAAAACCACAATAATTGCAAGTTTGTAAATATAATGCAGCTGACCCAGCTTTGTTCTCATGATTCCTCCTCCTGCCGTACAGAAGGATTCAGGGCATAATAACTCAAATCCACAAGATAGTTAAATACGACAAAAATCGTCCCGCTGACAATGACATATCCCTGAATAACCGGATAATCCCGGCTCCAGATAGCGCTTAATACATAGCTTCCCAGGCCGGGTATGGAAAACAGATCCTCAATAATGACCGATCCGCCCAAAACCGAACCGAAAAAGGTTCCCATCATGGTTATGACCGGCATAACCGAATTAGGGAATACATGCTTCCACATAATATGATTTAAAGGAAGGCCTTTTGCCTGTCCGGTAAGGACAAACGGCTTCTGCATCGTTTCTGTAACTGTCGTCTTCTGCAAACGTAAAACAGAAGCCATCGTTCCGGAAGCCAGGACAAAAGAAGGCATAATCATCTGCACTTCGCTTCCATACCCACTGGAAGGCAGCAACCGCAATTCTTCTGTAAAAACCAGCATAAGGATGATGGCAAGCCAGAATCCGGGAACCGAGATCAGCAACAAGGAAAATATCCGCAGCACAAGTTCCGGGCCCCGGTTTGTGTTCTTAGCCGACCAGATTCCCAACGGAATACCAAACACAACAACCCATCCCATGGCACAGACTGCCAGGCTAGCAGTCACAGGCAGACGCCTCATCAACTCGCCAAGCACAGGTTTTCCTGTTACGTAAGAATTGCCCAAGTCACCCGAGACCGCGTGAAGCAGCCATTTCCCATACTGCGTCCAATATGGCTGATCCAGCCCCATAGCATGCCGCATGGCAGTAAGTTCCGCAGTAGTAGGTTCAGTGATTCCGTCCATCGTGAGAACCACAATAGCAGGATCTCCCGGCGCTATAATGCCCAAAATAAAAGACAAAATGGTAATTCCTATTAGAAAAGGTATCAGCAGAAACAGTTTGCGCAGTGAAAAAAGAATTGCACTTTTCATTGTCCGGCCTCATCTTTCCTGATCCAATGTACTTTGTCTAATGTGATTCCATAGGTAATTGCCTTATAACCGCCCAGTCTTTTATCATAGACAGCAAGATTTGTATCTTCCAAAAGAGGAACGACTGCCGGATGTATAAGCAGTTGCCGGATAATGGTGTCATATAACCGGGCCCTTTCCGGTATGGGATACGTGTAATCCAGCTGTGCGAAGCAATTCTCGATTACCGGATTGTAGTATCCGAAACTGCTGGATTTGTTCATGCCTCCTTCAGCAGAAAAGAACTCGTGCAACAGCCAGGTCGGATCCAGGTTAGGTAGTCCCCTTGTTCCGATAGACATGTCAAACTCTCCCCGCTGCATGGTCTTGCGGGAAGCCTGATTGTCTACCATCACGATTTCCACATCCAAGCCCAACGGTCTCAGTTCCGCCTGTATAAATTCGGAAATAATTTTATAAGGATAACGCGAAACTCCATACTGGTGCAACAGGAATTTTACTTTTTGCCGCCGTCCCTGCAATACATCTGATGCCAGCTTTTTGGCCTTTTCCATATCAGTATACGGCGGGTAAACTTTAGTGAAAGGATTGGTACTGTTTAAGAAGCTCATTGTCGGCGTGCCAAAGCCGCAAAAATAATGCTTTACTATTTTTTCACGGTCAATGGCAAGATTCAGCGCAATGCGCATCCTTTCATCACTGAAAGGAAACCGGCGCCCGTTAAGTGTAAGATAATGGGATATAGTTGATTTTGCCGCATTGCATGCAAACCGTTCGTCCTTAACAAGCTCCCTCGCCAGTATCGGAGTCAGTCCCCCCAGATCAATAACACCGTGTACCTCACCGGACTTCATGGCAGAATATCTGGTTTCCGGTGAAGGAATCACTTTAATCCGCACGCTTTTTGCTTTTGCCTTTACTCCGTAATAATTTTCATAGCGTTTCAGCACAGTATATTCATTATCTTTTCTGTCTGCTATGTAAAATGGCCCTGTCCCCATCGCTGTCGAAATAAAATCACCGGTATCCGCATTAAAGCAATGCGGGCTGAACATAGCGCTGCCCCATCCGGCCATCCGGTAGATCAGCATAGGCACCGGCCTTTTAAATGTCAGTTTTAATACGTACTCATCCACAGCTTCTGCTTTCAGCAAGCCCGGATAGACCCGCTCAATTGCAAAGCCGTAAAAAGATGAGGGACGATATCCCATATGGGAATATCTTTTAAAATTCTCCACAACTGCCTTTGCGTTAAAGGGAACCCCGTCCTGAAATGTTACTCCTTTACGTAAATGGAACAGCCATTCCGTCCTGCTTTCATTGGAATCCCAGGAAAGGGCGAGCTTAGGTTCAATGTCTCCATCGTCAGATATTGCAATCAGCGGTTCCCATGTTTTAAGAATTACAGTAGAAAAATACGGGTCTTTGTAACCGGGAGACAAATCCCTGCCTGCGGCCAGAATGATTTCCGCGTCTTCCGAAACACTCTGTTTTTTACATCCCGGCAAAGATATGATTACGGCAGTCAAAGAAACTGCCAGTAAAATTAATGTAATAAAAAAACTCTTCTTCTGCATGGCATTCATACCGCTTTACAGATTATAAATACTCTAAAAACAAAAAATTAATCCGTCCACGCGTTCTTAACAATAAAAATGCGATTACACCCCCCGGAATACTCTCTGGGGGGTGTATAGTATTACTTATATTTTATCACAGATCAAAAGTTGCGGAAAGCAGTAAGGTTCTGGGCATGGAAAGGCCAAATGTCGTAGAACTGCCTCTGCCCATCCAGTAATCCTTGTTCAGAACATTGAAGCAGGTAGCAGATATTGTCACCGGAACTTTGCCCATCTTAGCTTTATAGTTTACGCCCAAATCTAAGGTCGCATAGGAAGGAATCCTTGTTTTGCCGGTGGGGGAAGATGCGTTGTCAATATAAGAAGTACCACAGGCAACCAGACGGCCCATGATGCCCCATTTATCGTCAGGTTCATAAATCAGACCTAACACTCCGCTCCATTTGGCCACGCCGTTGACAAATTTCCCGTCGTTAGCGCCGCCGGCAGTTTTACGCCGTTCATTATCTAAATACATTAAACCGCCGGTAAAGGTCCATTTGTCATGCGGTTTTCCGTTAAAGGTTAATTCAGCGCCGCGGAACCGTTCCCGTCCGTCAATAGCTCTGCGATACATACCGCCGCCCAGATCAGTATCAATAACGCTTTGCTGATCAATATCAAAAAGACTGAATGTCGTCAGTGTCTTCCCGCTCTTTACTTTCACACCGATTTCATTTTGTTTGCTGGTGGAAGGATCAAGGGTTTCTCCGTCATTTACATATTTTGTTCCCGAAACAACGGAACCCCTTGAAAATGCTTCTGTATGGCCTGCATAAATTGCAATGTTTTCCGTGGGCTGATAGGTTATGCCGTAGGTCGGAAGAACATTATTGTTTTTAATCTTTTGTCCGTTTACTTTGTTTTCAAAGTTTTCATGTTTTCGGGAAGCCGCTATCGAAACATTCCATTTCTTACCGATTTTCATGGAATCGCCAATGGTGATACCTGTATTGACCTCGTCCCACTGCAATGTAGGAGTACGCAGCTCCGGAATCTCAAAGCCGGCCAGGTAAGCAACGCCGTTATATAAATCGCCGCCTATTGTTCCTTTGGCACTGTTATGGGTATTATTCCAGTATTTTGCATAGGAACGGTCAACGGACAGCGACACGTTGTGTTCAACAATGCCCGTCTTAAATTTTCCCCTTACTCCTGTCTGTATGTAGGTATTGTTGCCTTCTTCAGCCTGGGCGTTGGATACATTGGAACTATCAAATTTTCCGAATTCGTTAAATTTTAAAGCTGACGATGAATTATATTTGTAGCCCGTACGATAATGATGACCCGCATTCACAAACCAGTCCAGATTTTTTCCAATCTTCTGATCATGATTAATCGTAAACATCCAGCCACGCATATATTTTACTGTTCCGTCAAAATCATAATTGTTCTTGGAATTCGGGGCTTCCGGCATTGAATCGCTTTTGCCGTTAAAAGTAAACCAGCGCTGTCCGTGATACACCCTCTTATCCCAGTGTCCCAGGAAAATGTTGGTATTGCTCTTTTCACTGCGATGATCAAGATTTACAAAAATATTTCTTTCCTTATCTTTTGCCTTTCTGGATGAAAGTTCACCATCCAAATATTCGCCATTGATACGGACACCCCATTCTTTGTTTTTGCCAAAACGGCGGCCAACATCAATATATTCACCAAAGTTACCTCTTCCGGTAAACGTTTGGGTATACCGGGTTATAGGAGTATCCTTGGCCCGCTTCGTAACAACATTGATTGTACCGGGCGCAGGCGTTGCGCCGCTGTTGGTACCGTTGTTAGACATACTTACACCGTTAACACCGGCGTTAGGACCTGAAGTAATGTCAATACGTTCAATAAAATGAGAACGCGGTTCGGCAAACTGATAGAACAGACTGGGAATACCGTTCAGCATCATATGGTTGCCGTTCATGTTGATGCCGCGCATGGAGAAATCAGAATACATGGGAGAAGTGGAACTTGTCCGGATAGATGGATTGTTTATCAGAACGCTTTGCAAAGGACCCGCGGGATTCACGAATGTTTCTACGGATTTTTGTGTCATGCTCATTTCCGAATAGGGAATCTCCATCACACTCTTATTACCGAACACCCCCATCTTGGCAGTTTCGTTTACCATACCGCCGGGCAGTTCGACAACGTTTCCCTCCGCTTCAACAATAATTGTCGGCAAATCGAATGAATGTGTTTTTTCGGCATGAGCCACTGCTCCGCCGTAAAACACCGGCATAATGGCTCCGCAAATCAGAGCGGTCATCAACATGCCTTTAGAACGTTTCTTCATAGTGTCTTCCTCCTATTAATATTATTGCACACCTTTCCTGCAGCCAGTCTTACATGGTCCTGCCCTACTCAGCGGAACAACCTTGCTTCTTATCAAACAAAAAAGCCTTTTCGCAAGCTGCAAAAAGGCATAGATTACCTCTGTTTTTCACCATTCTGTCGCTCGCAAAATGTATTTAATCTTTTTTACGGCATGCCTGCTGGCTCAACATACAATCGTTCTGCGGAAATCCCTATTCCATTCCACCTGACAGATGTTATACAGCTGCGGGACAGCACAGGCCTTTAACCTGTTGGCATTTTACACATCACTGCACCGTAAAATAAATATTTATTTTTAAAATATACGGATTGCCTCATCACCACTATTTTATATAAGATATAATCTGAACAATCCGCTTTGAATCATAAACAAATCCGTTACTTTCTTCCATTGCATTTTGCATGAACTTTTCTGAAAGCTGGTCATTAAAATTCAAAAAGGAAAGCTCTCCCAAGTCATTTTTCATTTCTTCTTCCACTGCGGAGAAATCATTATAATATTTCCTACGGGTGTAGCTTAAGTATTCCACATTGGCATTTATTCCCATATCCCAAAGCATCATCGGCATGAGAATATAGTCGTTGTTATACCGGTATGAAAGCCCCAAATCTCTGTATAGTTCGTACATCTGCGGGCGCAATAAGGTCCTTACAATTACAAAACCCTTTCTTCCGTACAAAGCAATTTTAGACAGGACCTGCCTCATATAACAGACCCGATACAGCGAGTTAACAGCAAGAACAAAATCTGCCTGATAATCTTCAGTATAATCTTCCCATTTGGAACAAATCATCCGGATGTTTTTACATCCCTCCTGCTTAATGCTTATTGCCAGTTGTTTCAGCATAGCCGGTGAAAAGTCAAGAGCAAGGATCTCTTTTGAATACTTGGAAAGCGGTATGGAAAAATTACCGGAGCCGCAACCCAGATCAATAATCTTTTTCCCTTCTCCAAAGATTTCCTTTAACTTATCCCGCAAGGAAACAGAATCCCGGTACAGATTGTATTGCCTCGAATAGGTCGGAGCCAGTTTATCCCAAAACTCCAGTTCCACTCTGTCATCAAATTTTCGGCCGGACTTCCGTTCTGCATCCCAACCCTGGTCTTTTTGCCATAAATCATCTACATTTACTGATTTTAACTGGTACATAAGCACAACTCCCTGCTTCTTTAAGTATAATCTTAATCAATATAGCCGCTATAAAGTCAAGTACAATTTTTATAAACGTTGTGCCGGTTTTATGCCATGAAACCTTATTTTTTGAGAAGAAACAGGTTTTAACGACGGCAATCTGGATAAAAAACATCCTGTATTGTATTATGAATAAAAAAAGTTTATAATAAATATAAACTATTAAGGCTTTAAAATTAATTAAAATTTATTTCTGTTAATACTACGGAGCTAAGCCATGGGAATCCGGGAGCAGTATTATACGCCTGTAGAATTTGCCAAATTATTTAATATTGATAAACAAACCCTGATTTATTATGACAACCAGGGAATTTTCACACCTGCCTTTAAAAAAGAAAACGGGTACCGGTATTACTCCGCAGAGCAGATTGTTTTATTCAGCATACTGCTGTCTTTACGTAAACTGAACATACAAGGACATCTGCTTGCTGAGTACAATAAAAATCCTTCTAATGACAAATTAACAGAAATGCTGAAAGACAAGATTTTTGAATATAATGAAACTGTAGAGTCCCTTTCTCATAAGATCGAATGTCTCCACGCTAAGATTTCCTCTATTCAGAAATCAAACAATCTTCCCATTAATAATATTATGCTGATTCCTCATCACCAGATATATTGTCAGCGCAGCGCCGTAATTCATGAAAATACTTCTTACAAAGATGCCCTGTTAGCAAGCACGCCGCTGATCAGCAGTTTTGCGACAAACCTGTTGACACATCAACTGCAGCTTTCTTTTATGCCCGTTTTTAAAAATCTGTCTGATCTGAGCGAGCCTCATCAATACAGAATCGTTCTGCTTACCAATGAAACAAAACTATTTACAAATCCCTTGGAATATCCTCCGGCATTATATCTTACCTTGATCATCGAAGGAGCTTTCCGCCAGAATGCTTTGCGGTATATAACTCTGATGGAAGAGTTTATGGACAAAATCGGTCTCACCTATAAACCGTTAGCTTTCATAACACCGTGGCAGACTTTCAACTGTTTTGAAAACGAAAAACGAAAACTTACCAAGATAGAACTTAACGTCTCGTATGAATAATCCGGTTCATACGGGACGTTAGTCTTTTAAAAACTATTAATTTGATACTTTCTTGCACAACACTTAATATAAAGATACTATATCAAACATTTCCGAAAGCATTTTCCCTGTCCTTGAATCCCAGTCAAACAACAGCACCGCTTCTTTCCCGCTGTATAAAAACTTTACCTTGCCGTTTTCAATCACGGCGCTCTGGCCCGGCGTCATGTCCATCCACTTCGGCGTTCCGGTCTGGTTGCAGACCACAACAGGCAACCCCGTCCGTTGTGAAGCCAGTTCCCAGCTCGGTAATGGAGTTCCCGTTTCCTTTGTAGGAGGCCAGGCAGCGATATCGACAATAATTTGCGCGCCTTTGTCCGCAAGAACGCGGGGATAATTTAAAAACCAGATATCAGAGCAGACCAGTACTCCTGTTGCCACACCACTGCAGACAACAGGATTCAATTTATCATCGTTGGTTGACCATACCTCTGCGCCAAAGCCCACATGGGCAGACATTTTGTTGTGCCGTCCCACCGGTTTGCCGTCGGGGCCGAAAATCAGGCAGGAATTCCTGTAACAGTCCGCCTGTTTATCATATTCGCCGGCGCCAAGGAATAAGTAGGCGCCATACTTTTTGCACAACTCTGTTAAAGACAGGATGTCTTCAGAAGGCTGCGGTTTTATTTTTTCCTTTTGCTTCGGATCAATCACATAAAAATAATATCCCTGCAACGCGGTTTCCGGCGTAACAATCCAGTTGGCGCCGTGCCGGCCGGCAATGTTAATTGCTTTTTCTATTTTTTTAATATTTTCTGCCTGGGGCCCCTGGGCTACATCCAGATGACACAAAGCAATACGTATAGATTTATTTGAACTGCCTTTTTTGAAATTGTCCGTATTCGAAGAATTTTCTCCGTTTCCTGCGGCTAAACCTGTACAACACAAAGTGAGACAAACAAACAGAAGCAGGTAACAAAACTTTTTAGCGAAACCTTTCATGACGATTCTTCCTTTTTCACTTATCTTCTATGCCCATCTCCGCCATAAATGCTTCCAGTTCTTCAAACGTCATGGTGGTGGGAATTGTCAGTTCCTTATTGTCAAGAACACATTTTGCCAGTTCCCGGTAGACCTGTGCCTGATGGGAGTCCGGCGCGTACTGGATTACAGTCTGTCTCTGGATTTCCGCTTTCTGTACAATCTGGTTCCGGGGAATAAAAGCGACCAGTTTTGTATTCAGTTTCTTTGCAAAAGCCTCCAGCAGTTCTTTTTCCTTTGGCGTATTCCGGCTGTTGCCGATCAATCCTCCCAGACGGACTTTACCGCGCTGGGCAAACCGTTTGATGCCCTTGGCAATATTGTTCGCCGCGTACAGTGACATCATTTCACCGGATGTAATAATATAAATAACATCCGCGTACCCCTCCCGGATTGGGACAGCAAAACCGCCGCAGACCACATCTCCCAATACATCGTACAAAATCAGTTCGTCATCTTCATTTGCATGTAATGCGTTTAAACGTTCCAGGGCGACGATAATACCTCTGCCGGCACAGCCGACACCGGGTTCCGGACCCCCGGCTTCGATACATTTGATATGGTTATAGCCGTAATGAACGATTTCTTCCAGGGTAACGCTGCCGTCATCGGAATTCCGCACTGCGTCCAGGACAGTTCCCTTGCAGATTTTACCCAGCACCAGGCGGGTAGAATCGTTTTTCGGATCACAACCAATCTGGCATACTTTTACACCCATCTCGCTTAATGCCGCAGAAACATTGGATGCCGTTGTGGACTTTCCGATACCGCCTTTTCCGTAAAAAGCAATCTTTAGCATGATTCCTGTTCCTTTCTATATCATCATAAATAATTATCTAAACAAATACATAATTAAATTTAGTGTACCGTATGCTGTTTTAAAACGGCATCACTGCAAACCGTTCTGAAATTACACTGTTTTTTGTTTCATCCCATTCAAACAACAGCAAAGCATCTTCCCCGCTGTATGTCAGTTTCGGCTGCCCGTTTTCAATGTACACGCTCTGCCCGACCGTAAAATCCAGCCACTCTGTTTTTCCGGTCTGGTTGCATAAAACCATGGGCAGACCTGTTTCATTTGAACATTTTATCCAGGACGGCAACGGATCCCCGCATTCTTTGGATATAGGCCAGCCGGCAATATCCACCAGAATCTGCGCGCCCTGTTCCGCCAGCCGTTTGGGGCATTCGACGTACCATGCATCAGAGCAGACCATGATACCTGTTTTTACGTTTCCCACCTGTACCGGTTCTGCAACGGTACTGTTTGTTACCCAGCCTTCCCCGCCATAACCGTGGGAATGGTTTTTGCGGTGCTTCCCAATCAATTCGCCATCCGGACCGAACACAAAGCAGGTGTTGTAATTGCAGTTGTCTTTTACGTCATACTCACCGGCTCCCAGGAATAAATACTGCCGGTTTTTCCTTACCAGATCCCGCAACGGAGTTAAATATTCCGCAGGCTGCGGATCCAGTTTCTGCTCCGGGTCAATTTTATAAAAATGATAACCCTGTACTGCGGTTTCCGGCGTAATGACCCAGTCCGCTTTCACTTCACCCGCAATCTGTACTGCGCGTTCCAGAATTTTCAAATTCTCTTCCAAAGGCCCCATACTAAGGGTAAGATGGCACAACAGGATTTTCATAACGAAGGCCGCCTTTCTTCTCTGATAAAATACAAGGTCAGTGTCTGTTCCACTATCTCATGGATCAGACACCCCCAGCCTTCAATCCCGGCAAATGTCCTGTATTTGCGTCGCAGAAGCCCGTCTGCCTTGTACATGTTGAAATAGATTGTGTGCGCGTAGCCGCCGGTACGGACCCGGTCGGCAAAAGTCCCGAACAGCAGCCGGATATCAAATGGAAGCCTTGTGTCGCTTTCATCAGGCGCCTTTGGATGAAGCGGTCCACAGTTATCATGATTTTGCCTTCCATCTTCCCCCATATAGTTTCCCTGTATCTGGTATATTATGTTCTCCACTTCCAGAATTTCATGCTGCAGGGCATCTGCCAGTGCTTTAGCCTGGGTATACGGTAAGGCTAAAATGGCCTGTTTAAAAGTCAGGTTGGCAATCATCCGCTTCAGGGCGTCAACTTCTTCCCCTACATTTTCCCGCACCACACAGGCTTCCTGTTCCAGTTTTTTCAGATCAGGCATCACAGACAGGTTCTCTCCGATTTTTTGCACCCAGTCCATCGTCTGCTTTAACCCGTAGGGAATCGGCAACACCGCATAATCCTGCCCGGTCTTTTCCTTAAGACGCTTGGCTGTCTGCAGTCCCAGCTCCGGAGCCAGAACAATATTCAGCGCTGCCAACGGTATATTTTGCAACTCCTTCATATCCAGTCCCTGCTCACCAGGGCACACTCCCACTTCAAAACCGGCTTCCGCCAGCAGCCGCTTCAGTTCTGCCAGGTCCCCGCTGCTGTCAGGATAATAACTGCAATAGCCCAGCAAATTTACCCGTTTCGAATGCCTTTCAGCACATTTCTGCAAATCCATCTTGTCTATAATTGCAGTCATCGCGGTCTGATACCCCTCTTCAAACAGACCGGTCAGTCCGCCTGTATCCAGAGCAATGACAGGATAGGGCCGCTCCAGCGTACTGACAATCCCACTAACATCGTCACCGATAAGGCCTACCGAACAGCTTGTCAGCACAGCCAGCAGACCGGTATCCGGGTTTTCCTGCTTCTGAACATCCAGGATCTCCCTGATTCTGTCTCCTGTTCCAAACAGCAGGTCAGCCTGTTCCACATGGGAACAGTACAGACGATGCTGCAATGTGCGGTTACAGGACATCAGCTCCCGTTCCACAACAAGGGAGCACCAGCTGGGGCCATTCAGTACCACCGTAGTATTTTTAAAACTCAGCACGGCTGCCGCAGCCCCGTTCATCTGGCAATAACTATGACAGGGAAGCCACTGTTCCAGATTCTCATTCTTCATGAAACATCCTCCTGTCCGATTCCAAAAATGTTTTCAGCTGCTTCCAGTAATCACAGATTCCCGCAGCGCCGATGTGCCGTTTTGTGGTTATGAACTGTTTTGCAAAATAAGGTTTTTCGATAATCGTGATAACAAAATCTTCAAGCTTTCTCTGTGTTTTTTCCTGCAAATACTCTTCTTCCGTGTAAACCGGCTTGCCGTATCCCTGTAGTGCGTTCCGGTATTTTTGGCTTTCCGCGCCTGCCATTTCCGGCAGCAAAATAAACCCGGAAATCCGTATTCCCGCTGATTCCAACAGGGAAACAATCCGTTCCGGCATGGCAAAATCATAGGAAAAAACAAAAGCAAGCAGGCAGGTGTTATTCTGAAAGACCGGCGCGCAATCCGCAGCCGTTTCCTGTATCATTGCTTTTTCCTTTTCAACTGCTTTTTCAGCAAGGAGCGGTTCTCCCAGCAGTTCCCCGGTTTTTCTTAAATAGGCATACACTTCCTCAGGTGTTTCCGGCAGATTATCCAGGTTATAAGAAATCCCAAGCGTTTCCGCAAAAAACCGGGTGTATGCGTGAATCTCTTTCCGCTTGTTGGACTGCCCCCTTCCGGCAACCGCAAGAGATACCCGGTTCAGCATGGGAAATTCGGAAATCTTCATGCCGGCGATGGGAAACAAAACATCCTGAAAACCAAAATAGTGAAACAGCCTGTTAATGCAGGAATTGACAAACGCTTTATTATTAATGGGCTGTTCACCTAACAGGACAACCGTTTTATCTTTTTCCTTCGTCCGTTTCAAAGGACTGAATTTTTCAATCAGAAGTTTCGTAGTCAGCAGATACGGATCGTTTTCCGTATCATTCATAAAGCCGGAACCGTCCGTATAAAGAACAGGAACCTTTGTTTCTTCCTCAATCAGTCTGCAGACCGCTTCTAAATTATCTCCGATGACACCGGCCACACACCCGCCTGCAACCATGATATATTTGGGATGCCGGGCTTTGATTACGGCCCGCAGGCATTCTTCCAGTTTCTGTTCCCCACCGAAGATAGCCTCTTTATCCGTCAGCCCCGTAACATAAAAATTGCCCATGTCATAAGGCAGTTTCCTTCCGGATTTTCGATAGCGCTCTTTCAGATACGGCAAAACGCCGGCAATCAAATGAGAACAGGCCCGGGGTGCGTGGATCACAACCACCGCCCCCGGGTTAAACGCATTTGCCGTATATATGCCGGCCAGATTGCAGATTACCGGTTTTCGCTTCGCGTGTTTGCCAATCATACTTCCGTTCCCCGCCTACTCGTTTTTCTCTTCGGTAACCGTAAGCCTTGCGTTATCCGGGAAGTTAAACTCTTCACCGTAGGCAACGCGGGCAATTTCCTGCACGCAATACACGATATCCTGGGAACAGTTATAAATGAACTGCTCCCGGGGATAAATCAGCTGCTTATCATTGATGGCCTTCACTGTCCGCAGGGAAGGATCTTTTAAATAACTGTCAATAAAGGCCTGAGTATCATAGTTTCCCCTGTCGTTATATACCGGCATCAGCATGATATCCGGATTAATCTTGATCAGCATCTCTTTGGTCAGCTGCTGACCGGTCTTCAGCCCCGCCGCCGCGATGCCGTTGACCACATTGGCTTCCCGGCAGGCATCGTCATAAGCGCACCCGGCTCCGCCATAAGCAGTCATCAAAGACAGAAGAACAATATTTTTTCGCTGTTCCGGTTTGATTTTACTTGTTTTCTCCCGGATTTCTGCCAGCTTTTTATCCATCATCCCGATGAGCTGCTTTCCCTTTTCCAGTTCCCCTATTGCCGCGGCAACCTGCGAGACAGCTTCTTTTGCGTCCTGAATTGTTTCCGGAGATTTTACTGATACGACCTTTAATCCCAAATCCCGCATACTCTGTATCTTTTCTGCCTGCGTCCAGTCGGAAACGATGACTACATCCGGCTTCATAGACAGTACCTCTTCCGCGCCGGGATCACCGATTTTTTTAGTTATTCTCTTCGCAATGGGAACAACGTTGGATAATACCGGGTCGTCCATTAAGGTATTGATACCTACCAGATGATTGCTGGTGACCAACCCCAATACAATCTGGTCCGTGTACATGGCGAAAGTCAGGATTCTTTTCGGTTTTGAGGGAAACGTAACTTTGGTTCCGGTTAAATCGGTTACCGAATAGGAACCGGTTGTATTTGTTTCCTGCTTGCTTTGCGCTGCATTTGTTTTACTGCTGCTTTGCGATTGCGGGGAAGGACTGCAGCCGGAAAGCAATGCAGAAATAAGGAAAAATGAAAAAAGAAACAGGGTTAAAATCCTTTTTACACACATAATACTATCCTTTAAAAACTCAATGAACTACTGTTAAACTTATTGTTATATACCCGAAATTTAGATCTCCGCCGGGGACAAACCGCCTCGGCTGTGACAATAAATACTTCCAATGTTCTATTCCACAGCCGTTACGAGCAGAAATGATAATATTTACCATACGATAATTATATTCATTTTTAAAAGCATTTACAATAATGTATATATAATGGTTAACTCTTTCCGAAAACTTCAGGATAGGACATTTTTGCTACTTCTTCCACTGCATCCGCAATGTACTGTGATACGGTAAGCACCAGAGCGCCGGAAATCGTATAGACCTTTCCCTGCTGTACCGCTTTCATTCCCCGGTACGAAGGATTATTCAGTATTTTTCGTTTCTCTCCATCAGGGTTGTGTTTTCCGTCATAGTCCCAGTCTGGAACAAAAATAATATCCGGGTTCAGCTCGACAACTTTTTCCTGGGTGATTTCCATGGCGCTGGGATATTTCAGTTCCAACGTTGCGTCACTGACTCCCGCATGTCGGCATACATCGCCAAAGCTGTTATCCGGTGCATAAAACGCCCCTTCTGACCGAAGCTGTATGACACGCTTGCGCCGGGCTGCCGGAATACCGGCCAGACGCTGCTGCACCTTTTTAATTCTTGCTTCCATTTTGGAAATGACGGCTTCTCCTTTATCCTTTTCACCTGTCAGAGCCGCAATCTGGCGAATGGATCTTTTCACACCTTTAATATCAGACGGCGTTTTGTAAATATAGACCTTCAGACCAAGCTCCCGCGCAGACTGTAACATTTCCGGCGGATGAAAATCCGGTATGATAACCAAATCCGGCTTGAATGCCAATACATTTTCCATGCTGTTTCCCTGCACCCGGTTAGGGATCCGCTTCGCTTCTTCCACAATACTGGAAACGCCGGGATCATCCACCAGGCGTGAAAGCGCAGCAATGCGTTGCGGTTCCACCAGCGCCAACAGGATTTCATCTGTGCTGATAGAATACGAAACGATACGTTTTGGCTTTTCAGTAAACTGCAGCGTAAGTCCGGTGTCGTCTGTTACGGTGTAAGAAGACTGCAGTTTAGAAGTGTTTTTAGAAGATGTATCTGGTTTTTCACTTTTACATCCTGAAAAAAACAGCATAAACGAAACCAACAGCAGGAAGATTATGAAAAAAAGTACTTTCTTATTGTTTGCTTTTTTGTTCATACCAAGTTCAATATCATCTGTTCCAGAATAGGGCGCTCCGCATGGCGTAACGAAAAAGAGAGATGAACCGACTGCTCGGTTCATCTCTCTTGCTAAAACATCAGAAAGAATACTCAATACCGGCAACAATAGAGCGACCAGGCATGGTGTACCATCGTCCGGCTGTTCCAACCGGATCATAAGATTCTACAGCAGAACATTCAGTATAGAATTTATCGAACAGATTATTTACTTTGATATAAGCTTTTAATTCCTTGATAGGTTTATAATTAACTGCCAAATCAGCTACAACATAATTCTTTGAAGGGAAAAATCCCGGTATAGTACTTTTTCTATTCAAAGAAGCCCTTGCCATCAAATCAACGTCAAACTTTTTGCTGTTGTATGATAAGCCCAAATTAATTGCATGTTTCGGAACAAAGCCGCTTACATTGTGATTAACATTTCCATCTGTTGTCTGTTTAGTATTCGTATAGGTGTATCCTAAAGACATTGAAAAGCCTTTTTCAAAAGCCTTCTTAAACTGTATATCGAATCCTTTTGCCTTTTCTTTTTCAATATTACCATATTTCCAGGTTGCATTATCATAACCAACAGCATCATGAGATTTTCGATAGAATAAATGAGTTGCCAAGGAAGCGGTGTCATCAAACTTGTGATTCCATCCAATCTCCCATGTATAGCCTTTTTCCGGTTTAAGATCTCTGTTCCCAACGCCATAATATGTGGAAAAATATTGGTAAGCTGTTGGCGCTACGAAGAACCTGTTGTAAGAAAGATACATGTTATTGTTCTTGTCAGCTTCATAACCTACATTAAAGCGCGGAGTAAAGGCACTCCCGGCAATAGAATGATTATCATAACGCAATCCTGTGTTCAAATCCCATTTTTTAGCAAATTTCCATTCATCTTGCAAGAAAATAGCTTTCTTTATAATGGTTTCATTAATGTCTGACCGACCCCACCACATATCTTCAGACGCAAAATCAAATTTATCATGCATGTAATTTAATCCTACTACCAGAGTATTTGAATCACTTAACTTTGCAGTTAACTGATCATCAATTTCCCAACTCCGGGATTTGTACTGAGTAGTAGCAGGAGAAAGATCTGAATACTTGTTATTGAACTTCAAATATTTTAATGCAAACCTGTTAGCAACTTTATCATTAAACTTTTGATTAGAAATTACAGCCCATTCATCAGTATCTGTATTTCCGTCAGTAATACCGCCACCATAAAACTTATCTTCATATTTAAAATCTGATTTGTACTTGTTATAACCTATAGACAAATCAGTTCCTTCACTAAATTCATTTTTCAAGAAAAAACCAACGGTTTTCGCATCTAAATCTTGAATAATTTTGTCCCCATGTCCGTCTTTAGCGTCACCTAATTTATTAATCTTTGCATTGACACGATAAGTTAATTTTTTATTTTCCGTTGTCCCCTGGGTATAAAGCGCATATTCCTGTGCTCCAAAACTACCAGCTTCTGCCCTGATTTTTGTAACAGGTTCTGCGGTTTGTTTTGTAATAATATTAATAACACCACCTTTTGCATCAGCGCCATACAGAGCAGATGCCGCACCTTTAAGTGTTTCAATCCGTTCGATATTTTCTACTGGAACAAACATAGTTGAAGCCAATGGGGTAATATCAGACTGTGAAACTCTCACCCCATCTACCAACACAACAACCTGGTTTGAACCGTTCAATCTAATTGAACTACTCATCTCATGACCGGGGCTGCCGTATTCATAAATTACAACACCGGGAACATCTCGCAACGCATCTTTTACTGTAGTGTAATGACGATTCTCAATATCCTTTGCCGTAATTACATTTAAATTCGCATGTGCATCAAATTCAGTCACGGGTGTTCTCGTCGCCGTCACAACAATCTGATCTAACGTAAATCCCTGCAACGCAGATTCTTCGGTCGTAGCATCTTCCGCATGAGCAACAGTTCCCCCAAACGGCAGAATACTGATCGTCCCGCAGATTAATGCTGTCATCAGCATCCCTTTGGTTACTTTCCTCTTCATCACAAACACCTCTCATTTTTTAAATAATATTTATTGAAAATATTTCCTGTAGCCAATCTTTCATGGTCCTGCAGTACTCCATTTACAATCCGCTTTTTTATATATAAAACCGCTAAATATTGATGTTCTAACAGCATCATTTTTTTGATTTCAGCTTTATAAAAATTACGTTTTAATAATAATTATTTTTAATAATATTTATTTTTTATATAATAAACTATATACTTAGAATATAGTCAATATTTTTTCTAATATATTTTAAAACCATTAGATTTAGGCAGTTAAATGCTCAATAATTAACACTTTTTTCAAAAATAGAAAGCGTGATATGAAAACGACGCTTAATTCAAAGCAGTCTGTTCATACCACGCTCTTTGATTTTTCTAATTCTCTCAAATTTTTAATCTTATATTCCCAAATTCCTTATAATATGTAAAATATCTCCTTGGGATAACTGTTTCAGTTTGTAATAATTAGCTCCCATCTCCGCCGCGACCTGACGGGCAACTCCTAATTTAATGAAATCCGTTTCCGTGTCAATGACTATGGAAGTTATTTTTGCTTTATGGATCTGCTTTGCCAGTTTCATGGCACTTTCCACCGGGTCTTCCCCTTCCTGCACAACGGAATTGGCCCGTCCGTCGGTTACCAGAACCAATACCGGCTCTGTGTCCGGTTCTTTGCGTATCTGCATGTCCAGGGTAATAAACGCCTGGGCCAGCCCTTCCGCCAGGGGAGTTTTCCCGCCGGTGGGAAGTTCTGCCAGCCGTTTCTGCGCCAGGTCTACACTGCGGGTAATGGGCAAAAGCTCTTCTGCCGCTTTACGGCGGAATGCAATCATGCCAACTTTATCCCTTTTCTGGTAGGCCTCCTGCAGCATGGCAAAGATGGCGCCCTTCACTGCTTTCATACGTTCCTGGGCGCCCATGGAACCGCTGGCATCTACTAAAAACAGAAAGGTTGTACCAATCCGCTTTTCCCGCACACGCTGCCGCAGGTCAGCCTGCTGGATATTGATAGCGCAGTCATTTTTCGGCCGGTGCCGCTGATAAGGCGCCGCGGCCCGGATCGTTGCGTCAAAAGCCAGATCGTTCACTTTTTCTTTGGGAAGTTCCGCCCGCACATAACGGCCCTGCTTAAGATCGGTTTTCGTCAGGCTGCGCTTGCCGCTGCCCTTTCGTTTGATCTGGTCTTTTCCCATATCGAGAACCATTTTGGGAAAGGGGAAATGCATATCGATCCCATCAACCTTATCTTCCTGATTGGAATTATTCTGCGGATCCTGTTCCGGAGGTTCCTGATTGTCTTCCTCCTGATTCGGTTTGTCTTCGTCATGATTATCCGTATCGTTGTCAGGCGGCGGAGGTGGCATCAGGTTTTCCTGACTGTCATCCGAATCCATGTCATCGTCTTCCTGATCCGACAGTTCCTCCATATCCTCCGGCTCTTCCTGAGGCGGTTGTTCTTCCGGTTGGGGTTCCGGGGGCTTGCGCATACGGTGCGGCAGTACATACAGGGCCGCTTCTTCCATATCTTTGGGCAGAATGTAAGTCCTTCCCGCCAGTGCCGCAATGGCTTTCGCTGTTTCCAGTAAATATAAATCCGCTCTGTGCCCGGCGCAAAACGCCTGGGAACAGTATTGTACCGCCAGTTCCATCATGGCATCGCCAATCTCAACTTCCGACAGCAGTTCCCGCGCTTTTGCAATCTGCGCCCGCAACTGTTCCGTTTCTTTTTTATATTTTGCGCGGAATGCGGTTGCGTCCTTTGCAAAATCCAGAAGACGCTGCATGATTTCTTTGCGCTGCTCTTTTTCTTTCAGATTTTCCGTTTCCACGAACAGGCCGAATCGGTCCAACAAATGATTGGGAAGCACTCCTTCGTGGGGGTCCATAGTGCCTATTACAGTGTATTCTGTTTTATGGACAAAAGAAATACCGTCCCGCTCCACCCGGTTCTCTCCCGCCATGTTGATATCCAGTACGGCAGTCAGA
Source organism: Succiniclasticum ruminis DSM 9236 (assembly GCF_900112895.1). Classification (GTDB taxonomy): domain Bacteria; phylum Bacillota; class Negativicutes; order Acidaminococcales; family Acidaminococcaceae; genus Succiniclasticum; species Succiniclasticum ruminis. The sequence goes on from NZ_FONL01000001.1 coordinate 407,347, forward strand.
AGTTCCGGCCGGAGCAGGTTTACTTCATCAATATAGATAATATTTCCGTCAGCCCGGCCCAGCAGACCGGGTTCAAACCGTCTTTCCCCCTGTGTAACCGCATACTCCAGGTCAATACTGCCAAAGAGCATATCTTCCGTGACGTTCAGCGGCAGGTTCAGCAGTTTCCTGTCCCCGGAAAGTTCCGCCGCGCCGCGTACAAGCACGGATTTTGCCGTACCGGTCACGCCGCTGATCAAGAGTCCGCCCGCCTTATGATTGACCAACGCGATAAGGATGGCCCGTTTTGCCTGCTCCTGTCCTGCTACGGCAACAAAGGGATAACACTTAAAATAATCAGACATAATTATCCTTCCAGGGTTGCAAGCACTTTTTCCATATCCAGCGTTCCGTCTTCAAAGGGACGGCGCCGCATGCGGTGCGGCAGTGCCAGCCTTGCCGCGATTTTCAGGTCTTCCGTATTAACTTCCCTGCTGCCGCGGAAAGCCGCCATGGTCATAGCCGTCTTTATCATTGTAATATCGGAACGATGGCCGTCCACCCCAAGATCGATAGCCAGATCCGCTACCTTATCCAGCATCACGTCAGGCACGGTAACCTCCGGCAACAACTCTCCTGCCGCCGCGATTTTATCTGCCAGTTCCTCCTGTTCCTTCTGATAAGAAGCAATAAAACCTTCCGGGTCCGCTTCATAAGCGAGACGGCGTTTGATGACTTCTTTCCGGTTTCCCCGGTCATGCTCACCCGTAACCGTTACAGACAGGGCGAAACGGTCCAGCAGCTGGGGCCGGATATCCCCTTCTTCCGGATTCATGGTACCTACCAATACAAATCTGGCAGGATGGGAATATGAAACACCCTCCCGTTCCACCGTGTTCACACCCATGGCCGCCGCGTCCAACAGCACATCCACCACATGATCGTCAAGCAGGTTAATTTCATCTACATATAAAATGTTACGGTTGGCCTGGGCCAGCAGGCCCGGTTCAAACTTCTTTTCCCCATGTTTTATCGCATATTCCACATCTAAGGTGCCTACCACGCGATCCTCTGTCGCGCTGACCGGAAGTTCCACCACACGCATCTTCAGTGTTTCCGTTTCTTTCAGTTCACCTGAATGAAATTTTGCAGTACAGTCATCACATAAGAAGTTTTCCTGTAAAGGATCACAATGAAAACGACAGCCTTTCACCGTTTCCATGGCCGGTAATAATTCTGCCAGGGCACGGACTGCTGTTGATTTGGCTGTGCCTTTTTCACCTTTGATCAAAACACCGCCCAGCGCCGGATTGATTACGTTTAAAATCAGTGACAGTTTCATATCTTCCTGCCCTACAATGGCAGTAAAAGGATAGACTCCTCTGCGTTTCATTGACTTCCTCCTTGGGTATCAGTATCTGTTTACTATCAGCTAAACAATTCGATATGCGAGAGAACACTTCACGCCTTTCCCCTGTTGTCCCGTGTCAGCAGTTGGAAAGCTGTATTTTAAGTTTTTCTTCCAGTTCCGTCAATGAACTGTAAATCATTTCATGGGTTATATACTTCGGCTGTATAAAATCCAGTATCCTGCGGGCCGCTTTTGTCCGGAAGGGCTGGTGCTGGTCAATCTGTACGATGTGTTTATACATATCCGCAAAGGTTGTACGCCGGTCATATTCATGCACAAGACTCTTCTGGTAAGCGCCTGATAAGGAACAGCTTAAGTGGATTCCTTTAATCAGCCCCGCCAGTTCACCCAGGTTCTCAACAGTCCGGCAGACATAATCCGCCGCTTCTTCTTCGTCCTTCAGGTCGGGATTGGTATTCATCAGGTGCCCGGTATCCAGCATGATGCCCACATTTTTACGCTGAATACGCTCAAAAAAGAATTTCACGTTTTCCGGTTCCGTCAGCCGCAAACCCGGCCACCAGAGGTTCTCAAACAGGACCGTTATGTGAGACGGAACAGCCATGGAAACGGAGTTGAAAACATCAGCAGCCGCTTCCAGTACTTCCAGATCCGAATACTGAAAATCGAAGGTATAGGTTTCCTGTACGTCCGCCTCTGAAACGTGCCAGACCATATATTCCGGTTTTACCGCGGCGGCGGCAATCAGGTGCTGCTGTATGACCGACAGCCACTCATCCTTGTTCAGGGCGCCGAAGTAACAGTCATTTCTTGCTTTCGCCGACTTGAATTCCCGCTTCAGCCGGGACTTATTGTTCTTCCAGAATCCCACCCAGTACGGCCAGTAGGCCAGATGGACTCCCACGGAAGAGTCTTTGAAAGCCGGCTCCGGTGTTTCCTTTCCGTAAATCAGATGCTCAATCCCGTCCAGCCCCAGATGTTTTACATATTCCGGTAATGTTTTTCCCGTTTCCTCCAGCTGCTTCACATAATCATGATATACACAGAAATTAAATAACTGCACCATGCTCAAACTTCCCCTCAGACAAACTATCTGTTTGTGTTTATGAAATGACGCCGCCTGTTTTCAGGCTGCAGGTTTACTTTTGCAGAACTGCTAAAAACATTTGCTGCCAGGTTTCTGTCATGGACTCCTGTGAAACCTTCTTCTCAATTTTCAAAGGCTGTATGCCGTAGGCCTGTGCCAGAATTCCAAGTATCGTCTCTGCTCCGTCTTTTGTTTCCTTTTCCCGCAGCAATCCCCATAAAAACTGATCCAGCAAATGAATATATAATGAAGTGTATGTCAACATCTTTTCTTCTTTTGCCAGCGCTTCCGCTTTCGCCAGGAATTCGGGTTTCAGCAGAGTATCTCCCTTTTTGCCTGCAGCCAGATACTTTTTCCATAACGTAGCCTTGTTCACGCCAAAGCGTTGCAGACGTTTTAACGCATTGTGCTGCGATTGAGGATTCAGTCCCGTCTGTTTGTCCAATGCCTTTTTGACCGCTTCTTTAACCACCCGACCAATCAACTCGCCCAGTTTGGAATGTTTACCGGCCCCTTCCAGATACAACGGCGATTCACTGTTGGCTACAACAATGGTGGTATCGGTTCCCGAACCGGTAGCGATCCCGTTGGAATACTTGCTTCCTTCCAGCAGTTCCTGGATTGCCGCCGTTTTGGCTTCCGTACAGGTCACCAGGGCCCGGGTCAGGGTTCCCGGCGGCAGGTCCGTATCCAACACAAGCATGATATTGATAGTCCCGGCTTTGTCCGGTTTTTCCAGCGGTTTAAAAAAGTCGGCAGGATCTCCCACCCGGCCTCCGTTTGTTTCGATACCGCCAGTAACAATAGCTGTTACTGTGAGATTCTGGTAAGACAATGTTTCAATCGCTGCGTTTTCCATATCCGCCGCCGTTCCCATGCCCGTTACGGTTTCCGGATTCAAACCCAGCCGCCCGGACAGGATCTGCATATGTTCGGTGTAAGTGGGAGCCAGCATTTCACATGGCATGCCGGCTCCCTGTTTGGCATCATGGTTAAACACCGCGTTATAGTTCTCGTGATATCCCCCGTTAAATACTGACGTACTGAGAACTTTACGTTTTCCTTTGAAAAAAATAACAATGCTTTTCTCATAGCGGTACACTTCGTCGCCTGTAGACAATGTATATATTTTTTCGGTAACCGTATCCTTGCTCATGCTTCATCCGCCTGTTCTTCCAACTCACCGTCCACATCCAGACACAGCCGCTGCAATGCCTGAAGTGTTTCCTCTTTTGCGTGCCACAGTTCCCGCTGGGAAGCTTCCAGTAACACTTCGGTTGTCCGTTTCAGGGCCCAGGGGTTTACGTCCCGCATCCACTCCTGCACTTTGGGATCCAACACATATTTTTCCGCGTATTTTTCATACATCCAGTCTTCCATCACTTTACTGGTGGCGTCCCACTGGTAGCTGTGGGCCACCATGTTGCTCATGTCCGCGGCGCCTTTGTATCCGTGTTTCATCATGCCTTCGATGAATTTCGGATTGATGGCCTCGCTGCGGAACAGGCGTTTCGCTTCTTCCTGCACGCTGTGCATGGTAACACGGCTCCGGTCTGTGCTGTCCCCGCAATAAGATTTGGGGGCGCTGCCTTTGATGCTGCGCACCGCCGCAATCATGCCGCCATGGTAGGCATTGTAGTCATCGCTGCTGAGCATGTTGGTTTCGTGGTTATCCTCATTCTTGATTGTGATATCCAATACTCCCATTCGTTTCCGGAACTGTTTGGGAAGGAATTTTCCCCTGGTTTTACCGCCGTAGGCATGGGCGCCCCACCGTACATACACGTCAGCGATATCGTCAATCGTTTCCCAGTTCTTTGCTTCCAGCAAAGCGGCCACGCCGGCGCCGTAGACTCCCTGTTCATCGCCGAAGATACGGAAAGCCGCGGTACGCCAGGCTTCTTCTTTAACCATTCCTTCTTCTTTTTCTAACTCCGCGCTGTCTTCCATAATATGTTTGCGGACATAGTTTTGTTCCGGATCTTCTTCCAGCGCGGCGACCTTCAGCACCGCTTTGTCAAGCATTTCACCGGCGCCCGGCATGCTGTCCCGGAACAGGCCGCTGATCCGGGCGGTAACGTCTATGCGGGGCCGTTTCAGTTCGTTAAGCGGCATCACTTCGAGACCGATGACCCGGAGGCTGCCCGGCTGCCAGACCGGCTTCACGCCCAGCAGGTATAGAAACTCTGCAAGACACTGGCCGTGGCTGCGCATGTTCGCCCCGGCCCATAAAACAATGCCGATGTTCTCCGGGTAATGGCCTTCTTCTTCAATAAACCGGCTGATTACCTGGTCGCCCAGACTTTTGCCTATTTCCCAGGCTGCCACGGTAGGCAATGTCCGGGGATCCACGCCGTAAAAGTTCCGGCCCGTTGGTAGCAGATCCGCCCCGCCGCTGCTGGGAGCGCCGCTGGGACCCGGCGCAATATACTCAGCCTCAAACCCCCGCAGCATGGTAACCTGTTCCTGTGAAGTCAGCATCAGGTTGGGATACACAGTATGGCAGATATATTCGCAGACCGTACGAAGCTTTTCCTCAAACGATTTCGGTGTTTCCTGTATGTTCTGATCCGCAGCCGTACGGGAAGCTCCTGCCAGAACCTGCACCGGCGGTTTCGCAACCGCTTCTTTTACCCAGTCCTGCTGCATGACTGCCTGTATGCCGGCATCGGAAAAATCATGGTCCTGCAAAATGCGGATCACGTCCCTGCACTGTTCACCGATACGGTCGATCAGCATATTAAACGTAATCTGCAACGGTTCATACATCTCAGCACTGTGTTCCAGCAGATAATAATAATCATATCCGTATTGGGATGCCAGCGTCTGGTTCAGGCTCGGCACATTGCCGTTGTCCAGTCTGGTCAGAAGCCAGAGGTACTCGGTCAGCCCATCGTCCTTCGGCGGCTCACCCAAAACATGAAGGCCTGTATGGACCTCCATATTTTTTAAATCGGTAATGTAATTATGAAGGTTGCCCAGATATTCTTCGAAAGGCTGCCCTTCTTCCCGTTGGACCTCACCGTCCAGATTCGCTTCTTTGACCTTTGCCAATACCAGTTCTTCCAGGCGGGGCAGGTTTTCCGGCGCGGTCCGCTGGAAATGTACGTATTCCTCCATGGCCTTTTCCAGTTCTTCCAGTTCGTCATAGGTGCCGGCCTGGGACTGGGGCGCAGGCAGATGTTCATCCAATACGGCAGCCCCGCGCCGCTTGGCCTGAATTCCCTCGCCTGTAATGGTCATATTGTAAATATACATGTTGGGCAGGTCCCGCAATGACAAATCAGGATAACAGCCCGCGCTGAGGCCTGCATTCTTTCCCGGCAGCCATTCCAGTGAACCGTGAGTCCCTATATGGGCCACTGCGTCCGCTTTCCAGATGTCCCGTACCCACTGATAAAAGGCAAGATAATGATGTGTCGGCGCACAGAAAGGAGAGTGGTATATCTTTGCCGGATCTTCGCCAAATCCTCTGGGCGGCTGTACCGTAATGAAGATATTTCCGTCCATGGTCCCCGGCACCATCAGCTTTCCGTCATATTCCATAACGTTGCCCGGGGCATTTCCCCAGTCTTTGGCGAGCTGGTTCTGTACTTTCTCTTCAAACTGACTGTAAAACGCTCCGTATTCTTCCCCGGAAATCTTGTTAGCTTCTTCCAGCTGCTTTGCCGAAAGCATGGAACGGTCGTTGGTTGCGTGGCCGGTAAGTATTTTAATAAACTCTCTGGTATCCTGCGGAATAAAATCAACTTTATACCCGCGTTCTTTCATATTAGCCAGCAAAAGCCGCACGCTTTCTATGGTATCTAATCCCAGCCCGCTGCCAATATTGGAATTTTTCGGCGGATAATTATGGAAAATAATCGCGATTTTTTTGTCGGCATTTGCTTTATGACGTAACATAGCCCATTTTTTGGCCTTGCTGATCATATGGGTGATACGCTCAGGGATCGGGACATATCGGATATCCCCGTTATCCAGTACTTTTTTTGTCGCAACCGGCACGCCGTGGGTCACGCCGTCAAATTCCGGCAGGGAGATAGAAATGGAGACCTCCATGGCATTCATGCCTTCCAGGTTGTCCTTCCACTCCTTATATTCCGTAAGGAGCGTATAGGCAGCCAGCACAGGTACATTCCACTGTTTCAGAAAATCCAGTTTAAGGGCGCCGCTGGCTGTCAGGGAGAATTTGGTTATATTGATAAAAACATCTGTTACGGGAAATCCCTTTTTAAAGAAAAAGCGGCTGAATACTTCATCCAACGTAGGCATTCCCATTTCTTTATAGGGCATTCCGTTGCTGAAGACACAGATGACATTAAGCCCCTGTTTTTCCGCTTCTTCAATCAGCCGGCTCTGATATTCCAGGTCGCCCCACACCCATTCGTCCCGGTAAAACAGGATTCCCACTGTAAGCCGCCCCGGGCGGCAGAAATCTTTTTCATACTCTGCCAGATCCGTATACACCTTTTTTGCCCGGGGGTGAAAGATTCCCGTCCAATGGATAGGATCCGGTTTTGCCACAGCAGAAGTATCTCCTGCAACCAGTCCGTCCATATACTGCCAGAGGTGATACAGGTTGCTTTCGCCCCCGTAAACGGAATATAAGCGGATAGCATTTTCCTGTTCCGGTGTAATTCCCTGAACCAGGTTGTCGTCATCTCCGCCGGCTGCATCAATATAATAAGGTATATTCTTCTGCTGCGCATAGGCGTGTACCCTTTTCAGAAAGGTGGTGGTCAGCCCGCTGCCCATCCACTTCAGAAGCAGAAAATCCGTACCCGACAAACGGTTTTCGGCTTCTGCGTTCCATTCCGTATTATCTGTTACCCACCAGCAGGAAAAGTCCCCCTGCATTTCCCCGTTATTCTGCAGTTTGTCCAGCATCTGCTGCATGATGCCGAAACGACGGATCACATTGGTCATGAAAATAATCTTGCTCATTTTTTTCTCCCAAATTACATTTTTTCTTTCTGCATCTTACGCAACAGATACAAGAAATACGGGGTACCCAGCAATGCAGTCATGATACCTACGCGCACTTCCGCCGGCGCCAGGACCACGCGCCCCAGCGAATCGCAAACCACCAGGAACAGTGCTCCGCCTAACGCGCTGGCAGGAAGCAACACCCGGTGATCCGGTCCCAGCAGCATCCGCATCATGTGTGGAATGACCAGTCCCACAAAGCCGATGTTGCCGCTAACACATACCGAAGTTGCCGTAGTCATGGCAGACACCAGTAACAGGCCCATACGGAAATACATGACTGGCATGCCTACCGCTCTGGCTTCGGTTTCACCCAGTACCAGGATATTAAGGTGCCTTGCAAGCAGCAACATGATCACGATACCAAAAGCAATCGGCCCGACAGCCAGGTAAACATGTTCCCAGCGCCGGTAATCCAGACCGCCTACCATCCAGAAAAGATACTGCTGCAATTTCTGTTCGTTCATAAAAGTCAGGATGCCTGATGTAAGAGCTCCCAGCAGCATGCCTACCGCAACGCCTGCCAGAAGTAATGTCATTACCGGAATTTTTCCGTTCCGGGCAGCCAGAAAGACTGTCAGCGCAACCGCACAGATACTGCCACAGAATGCAAATGCGGGCATGGTGAACATACTTTGTGTGGCAAAACCCGTGGCAATGGCCAGTACAGCCCCCGTTGCAGCACCCGCGGAAATACCGATGATGCCCGGATCCGCCAGCGGATTGCTGAAGATTCCCTGCATGACAGCGCCGCACATCCCTAATGCTCCGCCAACCAAAACCCCCACTACCATACGGGGCATACGGATAAACCAGATCACAGCAAGCTGCTCCTGAGTAAAATCTTTTTCTGTAAAAAATGGCAGTCCCGTCTGATGACAGACAACAGCCAGCGTATTTTTTACCGGCACCGGAATCTGGCCAAATGTCAGGGACAAAGCTGTCACGCACAGCAGCAGAATGACAAGTCCCAGCAACGCAGCGCGCTTGTTCTTAATCAAAGGGAACCTCCTCAATAACACATATCGTTAAACTTAAGGAAACACTGATTAGTTCGTCTCCTTAACAATACAAATCAAATCTTTATTCCTGGTCCTCCGGTTTGCCCTCCGGAAAGAGTTCGGGGTATACAGCATAGGCAATATTTTCCACAGCATCCACAATATGATGGCTTGCCACATACCGGTACCGGTCTGACACATAAACCATTTTCCTGTTTTTTACTGCTTTCACATTGCGGTAAGCCGGATCTTCCATCAATTCCCTGGCAAACTTTTCCGGGTCGGAATGCTTGTCATAATTCCAGGTCGGCAGCAAAAACATATCGGGATTTACCTGCACCACCTGTTCTTTACTAATCTGTCCTTTAATCCCCAAAGGATGGACGGTTGCAGCGCCATTGATTACATGGGCCAGTTTCATCATGGAATCAAACAGTTCCCCCTTGCGCCCCATGGGTCCGGTCATGGAAAAAGCCACTGCCGTTCTTCTCCTGTCATCCGGTATTGCCTGCAAACGTTTTTCCAACGAAGCCATACGTTCATCCATGCGCTTGAGCAGATCTTCTGTCTTTTGCGGTTCACCTGCCGCCAGTCCCAGGTTACGGACTTTCTGCCGCATCTCCTGATACGTTTTCGGACTCATGGCCACATAGACCGTAAGACCCATACTCTCCAGCGTACGTAATTCATCAGCCCCGGTGGAGGTTGAGATGACCACCAGATCCGGATGCAGGGCAAAGATGGCTTCAGAGTTGTTTTCAACTTTTTTGCCGACCCGCTTCACATCTTCCTTACTCAGAAAAGATATTTCCGGATCGCCGGCATGCCGGCTGTACGCTGCAATACGTTCCGGCCCTGCCAGTGTTTTCAGTATCTCATCCGTACCATAGGTAACGGAAACGATCCGGCAGGGTTTTGTTTTGAAAACAAGGATCCGCCCCGTATCGTCTTTGGCAGAATAAGACTGCTCCGGATTTCCGCCTGCCGGTTTAACATCCGAACTGCTTTTCACAGCTGAATGAGTTTTTTCTTCTGCAGGCGCAGCCTGCTTGCAACCGCACAGCAGCGTCAACAGGGATAGCAAGAAGAGAAACAGTATGATAAAACGTTTTTTATTCGTAAAATTACATATATTATTAGAAGTATGCATCGTCAAACACCCTGACTCAGATATATTTTCGCAAACGTCTGCTGCATAGCGCATTCTTCTTCCGCTTTGCCGTTACGTCCCTGCCAGCGGGTAAAGCAGCCTCCCCCGCAGACAGAAAGGTGAGGGCATTCCTTACATGCACGCATCGCTTCAGCAATAAATAAACCAGCCTGTTTTGTTCTTTCCGTATCCATGCCATTCCACACATTCCCCAGTAAAAATGCGGGATTGCCTGCCAAAGAAGAGCAGGCATATATTTTACCGTCAGAGGTTACATAGGCTTCTTCGCCGTGCATGGCATAGCACTGGCCAAAAGAACACGCCTTGCCGGAAACAATTTTCCGGATTTTCTCCAATTGGGAAAACAGGATATGGATACCCGTCGCCTTTTCCAGCTGTTGCGCCAGTGCATAACACTGCTCCATCGCCTTGGCAACATCCTGCGGCGTGGCAGGATGAAGCGCGGTTCCTCTTCCCTGGCAGCGCAGTAAATCAAAACCAATCTGTCTTACGTTTCCGAGATAATACGCCATCTGCACAATACCGGGAAGGGCTTTTACATTTGCGTCCGTAACAACACAGGTCAGTCCAATGGGAATCTTTTGGGCGGCCAGCAGGCGGATTCCCCGGATCGTAGCCTCAGAAGCGCTGTTTCCGTTTTTCATTTTACGCAGGGAATCATTGACCGGCGGCCGACCGTCCAGACTGACTCCGACAGCAATTTTATGATGCTTCAGATACTCTGCAATCCCGTCCGTCATTAAAGAAGCATTGGTCTGCAGCTGGATAATCGCAGGATATCCTTTTGCCTCAACATGTTCTGTCACAGCCTGGATCACGGAAAACACAAGCAACGGTTCTCCGCCGGTAAATTGCAGGATAAACGGCTGCCCGTTTTTTCCTGCCATATCTGTGGCCTTTAACGCCGTATCCACCGGCATCCGTTCTTCCGGATGACATGCTGCGTAGCAGTACGCGCAGGCATAATTGCAGGTCCCGGTCAGACTTAATATTAAATTACGGATTACCGGGTACGCCGTCATTTTCTCTCTCCGTTTCAACCAGATTCATTTACCGGATTTTATCTGAATCATATTACTGGTTTGTATCATTTTTGCCAAATTTAAAAACTATGCTATAATAAATATATTATAGTAATATTAAACTATATAGTTATTGTATGGTCAAGATAAAAAGGAATTAGTATGAATAATATTTCAAAAAAGCAGTACGAAAACTATTTTACGGCAGGAGAACTGGCTTCTATGTTTGGCATTTCCAAACAGAGTCTTTTATATTATGATAAAATCCACCTGCTGTCGCCTGACTTTATCAGTGAAAACGGATACCGGCATTATTCAATCACCCAATATCTTGACCTGGAGATTATTGTAAACCTGCGTTCTCTTGACATCCCTATTAATGATATCCAGGACTACCTGAATAACAGAAGCAGGGAAAAGCTGGATGAAATCTTCCGGAAAAAAGACCGCGTCTGCGCGGACATCATCCGGGAAAACGAACGGATACGGAATTCGATTTCTGTCATCACGGATAAACTGAATGAGGAAAGAAAAGAACTCCGCAACCAGGTTTTTATCCGTTCTTATCCCCCGCGATATATAAAAATCAATCCGCTTGCCGAAAAAGACAGCGGGAAAGACCGTATAGTCCTGTTTGCCAGAGCCAGCCATAAAAACCTGCATAACCGCAGCCTGTTGGAAAAACAACAGGGTTGGGTCATTACCCGGGAAGACTTTTTTTCGGGTCATTGCAGCAATATCTCAACGGGCTTCTTTTTCTTCCTGAACGGACCGGTTAAAAACCATCACCTTGAAACTGCCGGTCCCGAACAGAATACGCCTGATAAACCGACCGTTCATGAAAACCAGACAGAAGCCAGAACAAAAAAATACTACATCCTTACATTACCGGAAAGCCTCTACTGTGAAATGACGTTTGACGGAACGTTTTATGACAAAGCGGATGAAATCAGCGGAAAAATACAACAACAATTAGAAAAATACAAACTAAAACCGGTCGGAGATGTATTTGTGCTGCCTGTAAAAAACCATTGGTTTACACAGAATCAACAGGATTATGTGACAAAACTGTTTTTCCAGGTTAATTCCTGAAGGTCTTTTTAAGTATTTAAATTGTGCATTTTTGGAAACACTTGCATAGAAACAAAAAAATAGAACCTTTTCCCTATAATTGCGTTACGAATTATACGGGAAAAGGTTTTTAATTTGCTGCTCTTTATTTACTGACCGCAAACAGCATCCGGGCAGGAAAACCTGTTTAAAGCAGTTCTGTCAGGAATTACTGTTTTGCTTTGCAATGACCGGAACCGGTGCTCTTCAGCACTTTTTCAAAAACCTCATGGATTTCGGCGTCGCTTTTGCCTGCTTCCTTAGCCTTGATGGCATGCAACAGCGCGCTGCGGTATTTCTTATGAGCCTCATCTTTCGGAACTTTTTCCAAATCGGTAGCCGGGTTAAAACTCATAACCTTTTTAAATACCGCATGGATCTCCTCAGAAGATTTTCCTGCTTTCTTTGCCGCTTCCGCATGCAGTTTAGCGCTTGCATAGCGCGCTTTTGCATGGGGGTCGTCGGGGAGCTCAAATTTTGGATGTGCCATAATGATCTTTCCTCCTTTTAATATTTAACTTGTTTTCAGGGAATCTTTATATGCAACCCTGTTGATATTGCTATCAAAAATGATTTAAAAAATCTGCGATATTTCCCTGTGGTTAAACTATACACTATATACAGGGAAAACAGTCAAGCAGATTTTCAGATGCAGGCATCATGGCTGTTTGATGTACTACACGCCTGTATACCTGCAATATAGTTTTAAACTCCCATAAAAACACAATACAGGGCCCTGCCCATCAGGCAGGCCCTGTATATTTGGAATATAGCCAATATAACCAAAGATTGATTTCCGTCCCTTTTATACCCGTTACAGACGGAATGCAAAGGGCTGGTATGCATAACAGCGGATCGGGCGCCCATATCCGTCCAGTCCGGGTTTAAACCGGAAGCCGCCGGCTGCATTCAGGGCAGCCTGATCCAGCGCGCCGTTGCCGCTGGATCTTGCCAGCACGACAGACTCCACCCCACCGCTCTTTCCTACAAGGAAACGTACCACCGCCGTACCGGTGATCCCGCTTTTACGGCAGGATTCCGGATAGGACGGCATGCGGGAACGGGTTACCCGGGGCGGTACAGCCGGCGCCTGGATAGCATCGCTGGCCGGCCCTATGCCTTCACCTTTTCCGACGTTGGTACCCGGTTTGGTTCCGGATCCGGTCCCCCCCGGCGCCGTATACTTAGGCTTGGCCGCAGGCTTTTGGATCGTTTGTTTTTTAGGAACAGGCTTCTCTTTCTTTTCTACAATGTCGTCTTCTTTGGGTTTTATGATTTCTTCCGGCTCCGGCTCCGGTTCCGGCTCTGGCTGCGACACTTCCGGGGCAGCGTCACCGCCTCCCACCAGAGCAACATCATACACCGGCTCTTCCGGAAAAGTATGAAAATTGGTCAGAACCAAAAGACCAACCAGAGCGCAACAGACAATGTGGAAAAGGACAGAAAATGCCAGCCCCTTTTTTTCATCGTTGTTTACGTTCATTTCTTAGTGTCCTTCTCCGTCGCCAGGCCTACACGTGACACACCAGCTTTTTTGAACGAATCAAGGAGGCCTATCACTGCCTTGTACTGTACATTCTCATCCGCGCGTATAACAATATGGAACTTCTCATCCTTCTTTTGCTCCTCACGCGCCTTATTGATCAGTTCCTGTTTGCTTATTACTTTATCTGCCAGCCAGTAGGCGCCATCGTCCTTAATAGTTACCGTGAACTTTGCCGTATTTTGAATCACCGCTTCTGTAGCAACCGGCAGTTTCACCGGAATCGTTTTCAGTTCGGTCATTTGCATGGTGCTGACAATAAAGAATATGAGTAACAGGAACATCATATCGATCATTGGACTCAGCATCATTGCCGGCATTTTATTTCTTCTGGATTTTAATTTAATCATTTCTCGTTACCCGCCTGTTTATCCAGTTTTTTTGCAATAGCCTCCAGCAGCGTATTGCTCATATCTTCCACATTCAGGGTAATTCCTGCAAGACGGCGGTTAAAGTAGGCGTACATGCAGATAGCAACAATAGAAATACAAAGACCGAAAACCGTAGTGATGAGAGCTTCGCCAATACCGGCCGTAACGATAAGCGGATCATCCAGCCTTTTGCTAAAGTTATTGAACGAACTGATCATACCGGTAATGGTGCCCAAAAGACCCAGAACCGGCGCAAGTGCGACGATAACGTTCAGATAGTCAAGACGCTGCTCGAATTTATCAATTGCCCGGGCTGCTTTTATTCCGACAAAGTTCTCCAGCTTTTCATAGTTCCCGTGTCTGGCCATAAAGATGGTGGCTAACTTGGCAATTTCGCCCCGGGTCGAATCTGCCAGCGCCTTGGCATCCGCCCAATTATCCTGTTCTATATAATCACAGAACTGCCTGGTAAATTCCCTGCCGCTGTCTGCCTTTTTAAAAAAGAGATAGCGTTCCACGCAGATCGCAATGGCTGCAATAGAACAGAGCAGCAGCGGATACATGACAGGTCCGCCCTTAAAGAAATAATCCAATCCTGTTGCAAAGTAATTCATTTAGAATAGCCTCCTGATACTATTGTTATTTTAAAAGAAATGATTACTAATAAGAATTATATCATTTAATAATCATTTAATCAAGTTGGCAATTCTTCTTCCGGGAAAATATAAAACCGGGTGTAAAAACACCCGGTTTTGTTTTGCAAACCCGCATGATTACTGCGATTAAGCCCTACGTACTCATTAAAATATGATAGACAGGCAGTTATGCATCAGTATAGAATAACCGTAATACAGAATATATAATCTGTATGAGACCAGGGTCATGGGGTATTGCGTGAAAGTCCGGCCTCCTGGCATTCGCCGAGTTAAACGGTACGACCTCAAAACACCAGCTTATTATAATAGTTCATAACTCCAAAAAATGAAAAAAGCGGGTCTGCGAAAAATCGCAACCCGCATGGATTCTGGTGGAGACGAGGGGGATCGAACCCCTGACCTCTTGAATGCCATTTATAGTTGACGTTCTCACCAGCTTAAACCTGTAACATTATATCGTGTTTTTACACGATTTTATAGTGCTTTTGTTGTAAAAGTGTAACGAAAAAGAAATCATTTAAGGCATTGAAAATAAATAATAAGCTCATTTGCTACAAAAATGCTACAAAAATTGTGCTCCAAAACAGGGAAGCTGTCTTTCAATAATGGAATACTCTTTTCATATCTTCTTTAAGTTGCTGCCAACTCATGTGGCAATTTTTATTGTAGTATAAGTCCTTCACTGGTGCCAGACCAATCGCTCCTTCCTCTTTATAGTGTTCCATTAGATAATCGTAAATTTCCCACTCTTCTGCATTTTTTGGTTTTGCCATTGGTTTTATTCTCCTAACTTCATTTTGCTTACAAACTATGCTATGTTACATACAAATGAATTAATATTAGTTTTATATTTATTTCTCATTAGTTATAATTGACTTTAACTTAATTGCAGCCTCATCGTTTCCTTGAGCTGCTGCTTTATGATACCAGTAAATGGCCTTTAAAACATCTTTTTTTACTCCTGTTCCGCTTTCATAGAAAAACGCCAGGTTGAATTGAGCTCTAGAGTTTCCATTCTTTGCAGCTTTGCGATACCAAAACAAAGCTTTTTTATAATCTTTTTGTATATTATCATAAAAAAAGCCTAAGTTATTCTGTGCTTTTGAATCACCTTTTTTTGCCGCTTTTCTATAATATTTAACAGCCTTTTCATAGCTTTGCTCAACACCATTTCCGCCTTCGTATAATACTCCTAAATAACAAAGTGCTTCAATGTTGCCAAGTTTTGCTGCTTTATTTAATAAATAAAAACACGCAGAATAGTCCTGTTCAACGCCCTTGCCATAATAATATAGAACAGCAAGATTCAATATTGCAGCAGAATACTTTTGTTCGGCAGCCCGACTATACCAATCAGAAGCGATTTCATAATCTTGTTTTACTCCTTTTCCTTTTTCATAAAAAATTCCTAACCTAAACTGTGCATTAACTTCTCCTTGCTCTGCAGCTTTTTGATACCAGTATGCAGCTTTAGAGTAACTTTGCTTAACACCATATCCATTCTCATACATTACGCCCAATTCACGCTGCGCATCGGCATATTCTTTATTTGCTGCTTTTTTAAACCACTTTAATGCTTTTGAATAATCTCTTTCTATATCTTCGGCCTTTTCATATAACCGACCTAAATTATATTGTGAACGAAGATGTCCTTTATTTGCAACTTTTTGAAACAGTTTTAACGCTTCATCAACATCTTTTTCTGTTCCAATGCCATAATACAGGTTGTAAGCCAGTTCTGCTTGAGATTCTAACTGCTCTTGTTTCTTGGCCTTTTTTAAATTATGAAATACTTCATCTTCATTTTTATACAAAGCGTCTAGCTGATATTGAGCGGATACGTGACCTTGCTTAGCAGCTTTACTAAACCACTCAGCGGCCGCAATATAATCTTGATCTGATGTCCAAATTCTTTTCGATAAAGTAAATCTGTCTAATACGTTTGCTCCCAATATGTCTGCCATTTCGCTGTCTTTTGCATCTTCTAAAGTCCAACCTTGTAAGCAAAGTAGTCCCAGACAATATTGCCCTTCTGAATTCCCTTGCTCGGCTGCAGTATAATACCAGCCCACAGCTTTCTCATAGCTTTGCTCTACCCCTTCACCATTCTCATACATCGATCCTAGTCGACATTGAGCAAGCAAATTTCCTTTTTTAGCTGCATTTAAAAAGTATTTTGCCGCTTTTACATAGTTTTGTTTAACTTTTATCCCTTCATAATAACGGCAACCCAAATTATAATATTTTTCCGCTTCATCAACTGTAATATCTGGTTCTTTATCATCCTGATTAATCGACTTAACAGCATACCCGCAAAATGGGCAAAACACAAATTCAGTATCTATTTTTTTATTGCAATTAGGGCATTTATCCATTTTGTCACCTTCATTCACTTGTTCTTAATATGCTGGTGCGCGCAATAATCTGATGCCCGCTTTTTTATCCAATAAACCTTCTTTAGTTTAATTATAAGATTTATATGGTTATCCGGTCAATAAAAAAAGCCGCGTACCAGATTCTAAACTTCCGATACTAGGCTTTTTCTCTAACAGAAATAGCATAAAAAAATACGCCTGAGAGTAAGGAACAGGCTTATATGTGCCTCAAGTTATACACACCTTTGTATTTATTCCCACAGTTCCCAACAATGTCTACAGATGTAGTTCTCCTCTTCTGTATTAGGTGTTGGTGATGAAGCACATGGTGATGGCAACGCGGGACGGATATGCTGCCAGGCTTCCTCCTCTGTGGTGAATATCCTGTTAATGGGAAGACAAATAATACAATCCTCTTTCTTTTTGAACCGAATCGTTACGAACCATGAAGATGATGAAACAACTACAGCTTCTTTAATGAAGCGCCCTGAAATGATAAAGTACACATGCTGACCGATACAAAATTTTGTTTTCATAACATCGCCCTCTGTATATTGAACACACGTTCATTATATCATAAGGTAAGATGTTTGTTAATAGACGGAAGATCCATGTGACCACATTTATTGCGGTTATTAGCTACGCCTGTAAGCTTGTGGTTGATACGGTATAATCTCACCTCTTAATAATGTACTTTCGAATGTTTATAAATTATCGAATAAGAAGTTCAGAAGAAGATTTCCCTTCCCAATTCTTCTGCCATTTTTGTCGTAAGTGATATCATTACGATTGTCCCAGTGCCCCAGTCTGTGTAACATCCAGTCATATACAACCAGTTTGCCTCCGTATTCTTCCCTAATCTCACCTAATTTGTGCGCCTTGTCATCAAGAACAATTTTCTTGCCATATAGACCATCTTCAATATAACCAATTCTTTTCCGGCTTGAGTTTTTAATCTCTTCGCGCATTTTACATACCTCCGTTTCCGTTTTCATTTAATTATATTAACAACATCAGTGTTCATCAACTGAACTTAACATACTTCTTTGTTTAACCCTATACTTTTGTATTTTCAGGCCTTCCCGGCCCCTGACGAATTCCAGTTTATCATCCTTTATAATGATGTAAACAGGAAGTCCAGTTGCTATATGCGGGTCTTCGTAAAGAGGTTTATATAAATCATGTTCCTTGTATTTTCCTAAATACCTAACGGTAGCATAACCGCTTCTTTGAGAAAAGTTTAAAATCATGCTGTCCATTTGATTCACTTTTATTATTTACCTATAAACTGCTTTAAACAGTTTTCAAAATCATCTTTGCCACATAAGCCATCACTCTTTCTCTTTTTGAACCAATAACTGCATCCCGGATGGCAGACGCCTTTTACGTTTTCATCATCTTTATGTTTTGCATTAGAACCTTTATAAGCATAATAGGCTGATTTTGAAACAAAAATAACTAATTCCGGTTTAATAACATCAATTACACTATCCAATACTTCACTTGATTTTTCAACGGCCTTATGCCACATAGCTGCTGCATTTTCTTCCGTGTTATTTATTGTAAGCGAGTCCCAAAATTTCATCCCTTCAAACAAAGATGGCATCTGAAAAAAATTCATAAAAGAAAAGTAAACAAACTTCTGGCTTTCTTCCGTGCTGATATGATTGATAGGATGCCCCAATACTATATCACTAAATGATTTTATGCAATTCGTAAAGATTGAATGGCCATGGCGCCTAATGCCAGTTAAATATTTCTTTACAACAAGCCTGGTATCATACCATCCTGAAAAAAAAGCATCCAGTTCACCACAACTCCCATTCCACCAATTCGTTGTGAAATAATCAACGGTAAATTTTTGTGTTTCAGGACTCTGTCCAATATAGTGACTTTCACCCACAATCAGAATTTTATAGTCTTCATACTTTTCACCAATATAAGGCATGTATTCAGGATGAATAACATAAAACGGAACTTTTGATAATGCCTGGTCATAATTCATAAAAAATCTACCCCCTTTTCAAAAAACGCAACTGCTAAATCTAGGTAACTTTCTAACATGTTAAACGTTTCTGCAAACTAATATATTCTGTTTAATGTCAGTTTTTATGAATTCAAGCATTATATTTTTCGTGCATCCCCTTCACGCTTTCCTTAATCTCTTCCCGCAACTCCACCGGTTCTATCACCTCCACATATGGCCCGTACTGCAGCGCCCAAAATTTCATAGCGGATTTGTTGCACTTCACGTCAACCAGCATTTCATCTTCAAGCTCTTTGCGGATTTTGAAGTCTTTTCCAAACCAATCCACCAGTTCATCCATCAGGTGTTTTTTTGCGACCATACGCACACTCACCGTTTTCCCGCTAAACATATAAATGTGTTCCGCCATATGTTTCGGAAGCGAGAAACCGTTTTTGAAATCAGTTACCTGGGATACGGGCTTGCGCCTCTCGTCTAGCATGCACACATTTGTCATACGGTCAATGCGGAAATGCGCAACATTATCATACTTCTCGTAGTTGCCAATCAGGTAATAGCGCCCGTTGTTGGCTACGATTTGGTACGGGTTCACGATATACAGTTCTTTCCTCTTGGGATGCATCTGGAAGTCCGTTCCGTATGTATTATAAACGAAGCTGACTTTCTTTTTCTTATCAATAGCATCGTTCAGGGCATCCAGTGCGTACATGGTCTGCTTGTTGTCCGTATGCTGCAGTTCCGGCAGGTTACAAACATGCTTTACCTTCGCGGAAAAATGCCGCCCGCCAAATTCTTTTAGTTTGTCAATCAGTTCCCGGGCACGTTTTTGAGAAATTCCCTTGTTGAACAATACGCTGTCAATGAGAAGGCGGAGCTCCGCATTATCAAACTTCCGGCCTGCCAGGAATGCGCCTTTGTTGTTCGTTACAATATCGAAGCCCAGCTCCTTTAAGGAGTCGATATTGTTCTTCACAGAACGCCGGTCGCATTCCATTCCGAACTGCGCACGCAGGTGCAGGATGATTTCCTGTTGTGTCAGGTGATGATCTTCGTCTGAATACTGTTCCAGAATATCAAGGATCAGCATATTCAGCATTTTTTTATTCCCGGTTGCAAACATTTTATTTCAGCCCTTTCCCTTATAATTATTATTGCATGTTGTAATTTTTACTGCAAGACATGGGCAAAATTATTGATTCTTTTTATTCTGTTTTCCGCGATACAGGCAGTTTGCAAAATGGCAGAGATATGCTTTAATATCGGAAATGCCTTTGTAACAGCAATCTGGAGCCGTAGGTAATCCGTAAATTATCTGCCCGGCGTCCGTGATGTAAGGTTTACCGAGCTTCTCAACAGGCGTGATTACAACCATTTCCTGTTCTGCCGGCAGCCATTTTCCCTTTTTTGTTTTGACAAATTTTATATCTTTTCCGCATCGTTTGCATTTTGCCATCTGTGTCACTCTTTACTATCAATTTGCACCAGGCTGAGTTACCCTTGCTCCATACCCTTATACCATTCAAACCATTCTTCCGCTTTGATTTCATACAGTATCGCCAAATCATCCCTGCCACAGCATCTTGCCCTTTCTGCCCATCTTTCGTATTCTGCTGCCTTGTGCAAAAGAGTAAATGCATCACATCCAAATAACTCATCATCGTCATCAGAAGCGGGGTCGGGGAAATCGTAGTTAACAGGTTCTGGGATACTTTTCCCTTTTTTGACTTTCATTTCTTTATTTTCTCACCTCGCTTTATTCCTGATTTCTTTTGTCTTAATTATATTTAAGTCCATGTACATTTTTTTACACATAAAGATTCCCGGGCTAACTCTTAGCGTTAACCCGGGATTACTATCATTTGGGTATATTATGTTACGGCCTTCAAAAACACAGCAGAATGCTAAAATCAAATCCACCAAAAAATGAAAAAGCGGAACCAAATTTATAAAATTTTTTTTAATAAAGTCCTTCATTGCGGAGCGTACCTGACTAGGAAAAAGGGTTGGCGTGAAGGACTTTTGTCAGCAACGGAAGTCAGGGCCGGATTCGAGCGAGTCGATGGCAGCTAAAGCCACTGCTATATTATTATTTTCTCAGTCATACACACAGAGGTCAATAAAAAAGACACCCTGACAGTGTTTTCAGAAAAAGTTATGAATTATTTTTTGCAACTTCACCCAACCCTATAGACATAGTCGATAAAAATTCTGTAAAACATTGTTAGGGAACAGCGAAACGTTGTTGCCGCGCAAATCCACGTCCAAATGGCAAAGAGGTGATAATTAAAAAACTAATGATTGTTTTCAGCCATTATGTATATCGTGTTGAAACAATAAATTATAATAATTAGGAGGATTAAATGGATTTTAACAAAGAACAAACTAATTCTGCTTTACCCGTGAAGAGAATAGAATTAACCTTTAGCACTACAATTGATATGAGTGAAATCTATTTCAATTTAGGTATGTATCATAAATCCACTTTAAGCAAATGCCCTACCTTGTTTTGTGGTTTGAAACTTTGGGATAATTATGATTATATAGTGACTGTTTTGGATAACACTCCTATTCTTGTTTACACCAGAGAAGGATTATCTAACAAGGACGTTTTGAAAATTATGAACGGTGATACCAAAGAATATATTGGCGTAGAGATGGATTGGCCCGTTGATTTGCCCTGTCCCTACAATACAAATTATGATATTTCCAAGTTTTACCTTGTTGGTGCTAAATTAGCAAAGTCAATGAACGTAAGGTGCCCTCACATTTTTCTCAAAAATACTCCACCGGCGTGCGCGAAAGATATGAAAGGATTGAATTCTTATGGGCCGGACATTTATGGTAAAACTACACAAATTGATATTTTTGAAACTCCAAAATATCACCAGATAGATCTACTTGAAACATTAGCGCATGAGATGCGGCATTGCTGGCAGCATGAATATTTCCCCCGTAAATATTTTACTAAATATAAGTTTTACACAGATTTTAGCGCCGGACGTAAGAAAGATTACTATCTACAACCAGCGGAGTTGGATGCATATGCTTATGCGTTGCGTTTTCTCAGAGCCGCAACTGGCTATGATTATCCGTCAAATTTAACTATTCCCGGATTAAATCGAAAGATTGAGAAGTATGCGAAAACTCTTGATGCCTCTTTATTCGAACCTTTGGAGGGTCTGCTTGTTAATTAAGCAGAAAGTCTCGTGTTCAACACCCAAACACAGGAAAACGGGTTTGCCGGCTACTTTAACAGGTAGCCTGCAAACCCGTTTTTTCTTGCCTTGAATTCTGCATTGGTTTCTTTATAATCTCTGTTTTCCGTATTTGAGAAACTGCGTATCAAGCAGCATTGTTTCGTATATAGCGCTCAACTGCCTCAGGAAATTCTTTAAGGATGCTATCAATATAACAAAAATTACCTATATTACAAAAAAACTATCTCATTGCAATATGTATTATTATAACACAAAAGCGTGTTTCTCAGTGCAGCCCAATATGTCGACTGCGAAGCGACCACATTTTCCAAAAACGTGCTATGATGTAATTAACTGATAATCATAGCCTGCAATACGGCTGAGGAAAGGATGATGGGCATGAAAAAGAAACTGTTGATAGTTCTTCTATTTCTATTGGTTGCAGCAAACATCTGCTATGGGAACGGCATCAGTCTGGATGGTATCTACAGAAATGCCGCCTACGGCTTTTCAATCAGGTATCCTGGTACCTATAAAGAGGCTTACAATCCCAATGTATTGGTGGAGCTTAACGATGCCCGCAGCAGCTGCGCCATGCATATCGTCGTCCATGACATGCACGGCTCCGGCATTGAGACCCTGACGGAACGGGAGGTCTTAAACCTGCTCAAGCAAAAGAACGACATCGCCATCCAGGAAGGCAGGATTGCCAGCATGGGAATGTCGGTCCTGTACCAGGGATTTCTCCTCACCAAGGACCACAGCAATGAGGTTTATCTGATCGATACGGTTACAAGGGATGGAAATGGTGTGGAAGTCTTTGCCAGAAACGGCTCTATTTATGCCGGAGGCTATATCTATTCCATAACATTTATGGGAAACTTCGCAGAAAAGCAGGCATTTGACGATCTTTCTATTCACGTAATCCGCAGCTTTGTGAATTATTGACATAGGGCGTTCCCTCCTGAGCCGTTGCGGCACCCGGTTTCTGCAACAACAGTTTTTCGCCGGAGTGCCCAAGCTATGCTTTTTCTCCCCGGGAGGCGGGCTCAACATGCATTCTTGCGGGTATTCAACCCGGGTCATTTTTCATGCGGTTTTGTAGTTTCTTAGATGCAATGATATAATAGTAATGCCCATCTAAATCGGCAATCGGATATAAAGAAGGTGAACCCGTGGCTAAATCGCCAAAAGAGACTAAAGGGACTGGCATGCACCCGGCAACACGGTATGAAAACACCAATGAGCCTTTCAAGAAAAATATTTGGCTTTTATGTATGCACTTCCGGCTAAAAAGAGCAAAGGGCGAATTCAGCTGCGATTTATTGCCGCATAACTGCTCTTATGCTGCCTACTGCCCTGCATATGAGGAAGACACCTACCCGCAGACCAAAGCCATACGAGAAAAGCGCTATAAGAAGTATTTGGACAGCAAAGGACAGCATTCAGGCAATAATGGCAACAAAACGAAACGGCACAATAAGCAGCCATCAATCACCCGGGCAAGCAGTCCCAAGCCCAAAGCCAAAGCCAAACCCAAACCCAAACCCAAGCCCCAGCCTGCCAATCTTAAGGATTACCTGGCTAAGAACAAGGGGCATTTTATAATGGCTCCTCCCTGCCCAAAGACAAAAGTTGATGAAAACAAAAAGCTGCTGCATGCATCCGTCGATAACCCGAAACA
>NZ_FONL01000018.1 GCF_900112895.1 Succiniclasticum ruminis DSM 9236
TAACAGCCGTAGATTTTTCTGCGGCTGTTTTGCTATAATTAAAAAAAACGGTGGAGGTGCTTTATGGAAATCAAACAGATTCGCAATGCAACGATTCGCGTTTTATATGCAGGCAAGACGTTTCTGATAGATCCCTGGCTTTTGGAAAAAGGACGGATGGGATGTTTTTTGGATATCCCGAATCATCCGTTTCATGTTCCGGATACAGCGAAAGAAGGGATACCGATGCCAATGTGCGCGCTGCCTGAACCGGTAGAGGAAATACTGAAAGGCGTAGACTATTATATTGTAACGCATATTCATCCTGACCATGTTGACATGGCGCCGGATGGCACGGTAGGAGGATTGTTGGACAAAACGGTGCCTGTTTTGGTGCAGAATGAAACAGACGGCAAGGTGTTCCGTGCATCCGGCTTTGAACAGGTCCTTGTGTTAGGGGAAACCGCGTATGCCTGCGGTGATGTTTCAATCACCCGGACACCGGCGTTGCATGGCGTGATAGAACCCTGCGGAGAAGCATGCGGTGTTTTATTTCAGGCAAAACAGGAAAAGACACTGTATGTTGCAGGGGATACGATCTGGACTACAGAAATAAAAAAGACGCTGCAGACTTTTACGCCGGATGTGGTGGTATTGAACGCCTGCGCTGCGGAACTGGTCGGTTTTGGACGGTTAATCATGAATGACGAAGATGTGGAAGCGGTTGCCAGGACCGTACCGGATGCGCAGATTGTCATCAGCCATATGGATACAGTGGCGCATGCATCCATAACCCGTTATACAATGCGCGGCTTGCTGGCAAAGCGCGGCGTGGAATATTTGATGCCTGAAGACGGGGAGACGCTGGCGTTTAACTGAACAGAACCCGGTTTTATAAATTGCTGTTTGTTTTAGTGACGCGGATAACAGAATATTGTTAAAGCAGGTATTTATTGGTATATTATTTATGAGCCTTGATGGTGTGCCGTTAATAGCGGTTCTGAACACACTGTCAGGGTTTCATTTTTCGTTGACCCGATTTTCGATTACTGTTATAATTAATATATTAAAAGAGACTGCCCAGAATACGGTCTTCTTTGCCTACTGGCAAAATTCCAAGGGTCTGGGAGCTCTTTTTTTTATAGGTATACGATACGGCGAAAATGGAGTATCGTAAAACTCTAAAACGGTTATTGATTCTATCTGCGATTTGTACTATATTAATAACAGACAAATCGGCAGAGGCCGAGGACCGTTTTACGGCAGACCTTGGTAAGATACCTGCCGGTTTTTCTATTTTTAATAACTAATCAGTATATCTATATTTTACAAGGCGGTTGTTGATAATAATCACTTTTGAACTCACAAATTCGCGTTTATCTTAGGGATTCAATACAATAAATGAATCCTGATTCGTGCGAAAATTTCGCGAAACTTTTTGCAAACTCAACTCGGGTTTTCGTGTTTTAAGTGAAAAAATAAACAACTTTGACTTTATGACATATTTTACCCTATAATGCTGAAAACCCGCATAAACAGGGCGTTTCAGAGTGGTTATACTACTCTGAAAATAATCGGAAAAAGCACTTCCAATTGCCTCCTAAGCGGTAGGCCGGCAGTTCGAATCTGCCCGGGATCACCAAATATAACCCCTGGCTTAATAAAAAGTCAGGGGTTGTTTTATGTTCCGGTGGGACAGTATACCGGGCTCATCTTTTTTACAGTGCGATTATTTGCTATAATATAAATATAAAAACAGATAAATTCCATCTACAGGAGGATAAATGAGTTACTATCTTCTGGCTGACACCATACAGCCCTGCACAAAAGAAGAACTGCTTGCCCAAATGGACCACAAGTACGTGGCCGTTCTTACGACACCGGAATGGGCACAGGACCGGGAATGCTTTGACATGGGCATCGAACTGGAACCGGATGTGGGGGACATCCACAACACAAAGGCAGAGGTCAACTATGACTCCCTTACCGGGACGTTTCAGCTTCCTGACCGGGAGAATATCGAAGAACGGGATTTCCGTTTTGCTTTCGCGCTGGACGAAAAGGGGATTGTATTTATTGATGACAGCGGCAAGGCGGAGCAGATGATCAATGCGATCCGTCGCAGAAAACGCTGGCGGAAGCCGAGCTTGGAACGCTTTCTGTATGATTTTCTGGAACAAATCGTGGAAAATGATCTGGCTATCATGGAACGCTATGAGGAAGAGCTGAACCAGATTGAGGACGCGATTCTGGCCTCGCAGGGGGAAGAGGAATTCGAACGGGTTAACGAAATCCACAGCGATATCCGAAAGTTGCTGGTACACTACGAGCAGATTATTGATATGACGCAGGAACTGGAGGAGAATGAAAACGGATTTTTCAGCGAGGAAAATCTGCGTTACGTCCATCTGTTTATGAACCTTATGGCGCGGCGGCACGATTCCGCGGCTTCGCTTCGGGATCACACGATGCAGGTGCGGGACCTCTATCATGCGCAGCTGGAGGTGCGGCAGAACCGGATCATGACGCTTCTCACCGTTGTCACAACAATCTTTATGCCCCTGACACTGATTGCCGGCTGGTACGGCATGAATTTCCGTTATATGCCGGAATTGGAGTGGCACTACGGATACCATTCCGTGATATTGGTAAGCATCGCTGTCGTAGTCTTCTGCCTGGTGTTTTTCCGAAAGAAAAAGTGGCTGTAGATTGTGTTTGACAATGCCTTGATAATGAAATGAGTTAAAAGTTAGTATGGAGTTTAACAGCCGCGGGTTTTACTGCGGCTGTTTTGTTATTGTTTAAGAAAATGACAGATGGGATTTGTTAAGGAAAAGAGCTTAAAACTGATTTTTACAGAAAACAGATAAAAATATGCTATAATTAAAATATAAACTGAACATCAGGAAATCTGAAACAATGAACTATGCTTTGGCCGGTTAGCAGAATCACCGAAGCAAACGGGAGGCACATATGGATTTTTGGCGCGCAAGCAGTCTGGAAGAACAAATCGACGTAGCGGCAGGACGGCAGGAGGCCGACCTTGTGTTAAAGGGGGGACACGTGTTCAACGTGTTCCTGAAAACCTGGGAAGATGCGGATATTGCCATCAGCGGCAGTAAGATTGTCGGCATAGGTAACTATACGGGCAAGCAGAATCTTGACGTGACGGGTCTGTACCTGACGCCGGGGCTGATGGATGCCCATGTGCATTTTGAAAGTTCTATGCTTTCTCCACGGGAGATGGTGAAAGTTTTGCTGCTGAACGGGGTTACCGGCGCCATTACCGATCCCCATGAGATTACCAATGTGTTAGGTGAAAACGGGTTCCGGTTTATGCTGGAAGAAACAGCGGGGATTCCCTTTTCCGCTTACCTGATGGTTCCTTCCTGCGTTCCGGCAACGGACATGGATACTTCCGGTGCCCGTATTACTCCGGAAAACATGGAACGTTTGCGCAATTTAAGTCCCAGGGTGCTGGGCCTGGCAGAAATGATGAACTTCCCCGGAATTCTGTATAAACAACAGCTGGAAATGGATAAGCTGAAGCTGTTCTACAAACAGAAGATGGATGGGCATGCCCCGGGAATTTCCGGCAAGGAACTGAATGCCTATGTGTCTTCCGGAATTACGACAGAGCATGAGTGCGTGACACCTGCGGAAGCCCTTGAAAAAATTAAACGGGGCATGTACGTGTTCCTGCGGGAAGGCAGCGCGGCTCACAATCTGGTTGACCTGCTTCCGGTATTGGAAAGGGCGGATAACCGCCGGCTTTGCCTGTGTACCGATGACCGCCATGCGGACGATCTGATCGAGCAGGGCAGCATCAACTACCTGTTGGAGATTGGTGTGGCTCACGGCTATGAGCCGGAAGACCTGATTCCCATGGCGACGCTGAACATTGCCGAGTGTTACGGACTGCAACAGACCGGTGCCCTTGCTCCGGGTTATCAGGCAGATATCGTTGCTTTTGAGGATCTCCGGTCCTTCCAGCCGGTTCACGTGGTGAAGGGTGGCGCACTGACAGTGAAAAACCGCAGGCTGTTATGGAAGAGCGAACCGGTGCTGAAGATGCCGGGTCAGTCCATGAACATGCCTGAAGTGACGAAAGAAGATTTTAAAATTCCGGCGCGTCCCAATATGAGGATGCGTGTAATCGGTATCAGCCAGACCCAGCTGCTGACTACGAAGCTGCATCTGGACCCCACTGTCCGCAATGGGGAAGTTGTCAGCGATACAGAACGGGATGTGCTGAAGATGGCGGTGTGCGAACGCCATCACAATACGGGCAACATAGGGCTGGGTTTTGTTTACGGATTCGGGTTGAAGAAAGGCGCTATTGCTACGACAGTAGGGCACGACTCCCACAATTTGTCCGTGGTAGGCACTAACGATGAAGACATGGTGGTTGCCGTGAACCGCCTGCGGGAAATCGGCGGCGGCCTGATCGTCGTGTCGGAAGGTGAAGTGCGGGCAACCGTGCCGTTGGCAATTGCCGGTCTTATGAGTGACCGGGATGCGGTAGCCGTGAATGCACAAATCAGACAGCTGGAATTCTGGGTAAAGGAACTGGGCATACCGGAAGAATTCAGCACCTTTATGATCCTGGCCTTCCTTTCCCTGCCTGTTATTCCGGAGCTGCGGCTGACAGACCGCGGCCTGGTGGATGTGGTGCGCTTCGAACACGTGGATCTGTGGTGTGAATAAAAAAGAAAACGCTGGAACTTTCTGTAAGTTCCAGCGTTATTTTTATTTTTCCTTGACTGCTTCCGGAATCGGTGTTTCAAAATAGATGCTGCGGCTGGGGAACGCACAGCTTACGCCGTTTTCTTCCAATATCTTCATGACTTCCAGATTGAATTTTTCCCGCGCCCTGAGATATACGGAATTGTTGGGGGCCTTGGCGTAGCACACAATCCGGATGTTTAACGAGCTGTCGCCGAACTCAAAGAAGTTGACGTCAATTCCATCATTGTAAATCTCATCCAACCGTTCACACAGATTGCGGATCTGCTGACAGACTTCCTGCATCTGTTCCCGGGTGGTGCTGTAGGTGAGGCCCAGCATAAACTGGATGCGATACTTTTGCCGCTGGGTATAGTTGATGATAGGCGTGTTGCTCAGCAGGTTGTTGGGTACATACACCAGCTCCTGATAAAATGTGCGGATACAGGTGCTGCGAAAGGTAATCGATTCCACGATGCCTTCCACGTTGTTGGCGGAGATCCAGTCGCCGATGACAAAGGGGCGCTCCGTAATGATGACCAGACTGCCAAAAATATTAGCCAGGGAATCCTTGGCGGCGAAAGCGATAGCCATAGCGCCGATGCCTAGGGAAGCCACAAAGGCGGTAATATCATAGTTCCACTCATTGGCAACCAGGACGATGCCGAACATAACACAGACCATATGCGCCAGGGCGGAAATCATTTCGGCAAGGGTTTCGTCAATATGCAGGCTGGAGCGTTTCAGCAGCTGCATAATCAGCCCGTGACCCGCGTCGCACAGGTTGTACACGCCCCAGATGAGACAGATGATCAGGCTGCTTCGCAGGATTTTGTCAAATGCAGGATGCTGTGAAAAGGGATTCAGGGGACTGAGCACGATGAACGAATAAAAGGCCAGAATCCATAAAAATGTCTGGATGGGATGGTTAAAGGCTTTTACGAAGCTGTCGATGAAATCATAATGGTATCTGTGTTTTAAGTATGCTGTCAATCGCAGGATGAAAAAACGGTAGCAGATGCGGAACAGCAGAATCGAGGCGCAGGTAAGGACGGATGCCCTCCACAAGGGCCACTGGACAGCCCAGAACTCCGGCGTCAGTAAGGCGGTCGCAGTGGAAGTTACGGAAGATAATAATTCAGTCATGTAAACTCCTTAATTATTCTATAGCAAAAGTCGGCAATCGTTGTTTTTATATCAAAAGTATTATACTATATACAAAGAAAAAAATTAAGAAAGAATTCACATAAGTTTCATTATTTCTGTCTGCGCTTATGCTATAATTGGTTTCGCCCGGGAGAGAAGAATTGCGCGATGAGAACAATCACGTCAGTACTTTCACATTTGGTCGTACTCCGGCTTCATGAAAAGTCAGAGCTTTTCGGAATGCGGGCAGCCGTCCCGGAGTGATGTATTGTGTTACAGACTGTTGTGTGTTTTTGGAAAAGGAGAAGCGATGGAACAGGTTTTGGCAGGTTTTTCCGGTATGGCAGATTCGTATATGCTGGAATGGCTGGCTGCAGTGTGTCTGATTCTGGTGGCGGTTGCCATGGCGTTGTTCGATTTGCCGGGTAATACGCTGATGGCGGGCTGCTGTCTGGGCTTTGCGTTTTACGATCCGTCCAAGTATTTTGACATCCGTATCATTTCCGCTGTGATTCTGATTTACGCGTTGGGTGAGATTTGGGAATTTGTGCTGTCATTTTTTGGCATCAAGCGACAGGTTAAAGATATCTCGTGGTGGGGCGTGTTCCTTATCGGCTGCGGCACGTTTGCGGGTACGATCTTGGGAACGACGGTGTTTCCCGTGCTGGGCAGTGTGATTGGCGGCGCTATAGGCGCGTTTGCCATGGCGTATCTGTACGAATATCTGAGGTCCCACGACATGCAGCATGCCGGGGCATTGGCCTGGCAGGCGGCAAAGATGCAGTTTGTGGCGATGCTGGGAAAACTGGTGGCGACTTTTGCTCTGGCAATTTTGCTGGCGCGTCAGATTTTCTTCTATGCATAAAAAGAAAAATAGAAAAAATGTAACAGATTTACGGGGAATTTGTAGAGATATAAAAAAATTAGCAATAAAAATACATCTTCAATTTGGTTTTTTTGTTCAGTGTGCTAAAATAAATGGGACAGATTGCTCTGTCCCGTTTTTTATTTTTGCAGAACATGTTTCCGGTTGGGTTATCGTATTGTGTACATGCCTTTCCTCTCTGCAGAATCAGAGTTTGTATTTTGGAGGCTCATATCATGGATTTAAAAGATAAAACCGTTATCTGCAGCGGGAAGATCCGTCCCGTGGCAATTGCATATTTACAGGATAAGGTGACGCTGAAAAGCTGGCAGCAGCGGGGGCGGGTGCCGGAGGAACAGTGGAACGCGTGGCTGCAGGAGGCGGACGCCCTGTATTCCGCTGGGAACATCCGGATTGATGAAAAGCTGCTGCAGAAAGCGCCAAAACTCCGGGTGGTGGCCCAGTCTTCGGTAGGGTACGATAATATTGATGTGGAAGCATGCCATGCGCGCAGCGTAAAGATTGGAAACACGCCCGGCGTGTTGGTAAACGCGGTGGCGGATATTGCCTACGGTCTGCTGATTGATACGGCCCGGGGTATCGTGCGGGGTCATCTGCACACGAAGAACGGGCTGTGGGGTGAACGGAAGGCCATGGGTCTGGGCGTTGATCTATATAACAAAACGCTGGGCGTGGTCGGCTTCGGCGATATCGGCAGTGCTATTGCAAAACGGGCTCAGGCAAGCGGCATGCGCGTAATTTATCATAATCGCAGCCGCCGCCTGAACGATGCTGCGCTGGGCGCACGGTATGTATCGTGGGAAGAACTGCTGAAAACGTCTGATTTTATCGCGGTGGCGGTTACGCTGAACCCTTCCACCAAAGGTTTGTTTAATGAAGCTGCTTTTGCCGCCATGAAAGACGGCGTACGTTTTGTAAACATCTCCCGGGGCAAGGTGGTAGATACGGATGCGTTGTATGAAGCGCTGAAAAGCGGCAAAGTGGCGGCGGCAGGACTGGACGTGACAGAACCGGAACCTCTGCCGGGAGATCATCCGTTACTGACACTTCCCAATATTACAGTGACGCCCCATATGGCCTCTGCAACGGAGGAGACCCGGGATGAAATGGCGCTGGTTACAGCGCAGAATATTGTCGCTGCCCTGTCCGGGCAGCCTATGCTGGCACAGGTGAAATAAAGTTGGCGTTAAAACTTTGCCTGCACGGTGTGCGGATCGCCCGCCCGGAAACCTTTACGGAAGATGTGGCGAAATTGCTGAAACTCACCGTAGAGCAGGGAAAACTGCGTGAAAAAGAATACGGAGAAAATCTCAGCGCCCGGTATCGCCGCAGCAGGCTGCGGGGCGGATCGTTACTGCCCTTTAAAGTACGGGTATCGGAAGGTATTTTGCTGGTGGATTCCCACCTTTCCGATTTATTCGATGTGGAGTTCAGCTACAGCACCGGCAGCGAGAAACCGGTGCTGGCGGCGGTACAGCAGCTGTTGTCAGGCGGCGATGAGTTTGTGGTGGCGGAACCGGATCTGAAACTGCGGCTGCACGCTCTGGCTGGCAAGCCCTATCCCCGGGTGTCCGGCGACACCGGACGGCTGCAGGCCATGAAACAGTATTTGTACTGGCAGATCCTCATCATCAACTGGTTTTGGCATCTCCTGTACCAGGATCCGGACAACAAGCTTCTGGTGCGCCAGGTGCGTGTAAAAATACGGCGGCTGCGTTCCTGTCTGGTGTTTTTTAAGGACGGTCTGCCTGAGCCGGAGGTGTCAGGCTGGCAGACGTTTCTTCGGGAAGAAGCAGATTCCCTTTCCAATATGCGGGAACTGGACGCGGCTGTCCTGACCTGCAGGCGTCGTGAAGGCGCAGGGGAAGAAGGAGATTCGTCCGCTATGTTGCTTAATCTGTTTTTACAGTTGCGGCAGGATGAACAGGACAAATTCTTTTCCCATTCATTTCTGAACAGTCATACGGAAAAGTTTACAGAGTTTATGCTCTGGCTGAACCTGCTGCAGACGGGTGCATTTAAGGAATCGGGAAAAGAAAGCGCCCGGCATTATGTAGCGCGGCGCTTGGATGCCTGGTGTGAAAAAATGTTGTCCCTCAGTAAAAAGTATCCGGATTTTTCCGATATGGATGATCTCCATGAGATTCGCATCAAGGTGAAACGCTTCCGGTATGTGACCCAGACCGTCGATCTTACGGAACTGCCGGTGGATCTGCTGCGGCAGCTGAAGCAGCTGCAGGATGTATTGGGCTTGCTTCATGACGATTACGTCAACGCCTATTGGGCGCGGGGTATTGCGTTGCAGCATCCGGGTGAGGAAGAACTGCAGAAGCAGATACAGTCATTTTTAAGCTGGCAGAGCGCACGCTCCGAATCGTTGCTTGCGGTCGTTTCGGAAATGTGGGAGAATTTCATGCAGATGCTGAAAGAGAAGTGAACCGGGACGGAAATCCGTTTCTTCAGATTTCCAGTTGTTTATAAAATAAAGAAAACATGAAAATATAATGTAAAGATAAATTGAAATAATTGGCGGAATCATGTAAAATAATATTATATATATGCAAGTTTGTGGTTATGTAATGTATGCACCACATCCTGCGTGACAGATTACAGAAATATGGATTTAATGAGCCGGCGTGTAAAAGCGTCCGGATAATCAATAAGGCAGAGGAGGAAATGGAAATGGCTGTTGTTAAAAAGGGCGAATTACCAAGCGTGATCCACAATAACGAGTGCTCTGAAGCAATTGTAAAATGGGGCAACGCAAACGGTTACCCGCTGGTCAAGGCAAAAATGTTTGACGCGATGGGGACTTATGTTGGCTTTTCCAAAACGTATTTTATCAGAGCGGACCGCCGACCGCCTATCCCGGGAGGCTGGGATCTCACGGTTGAAGAGTTTGAACCGGAGACCCGCATCATCCCGCTGAATACGGATAAAGAGGGCGTAGTTAACCGTTTTGTTTTAAAGATGGTAGAAGAGTTCGAAAAAGAAGGCCTGGAAATGAAACTGGCCGACAACTGGTATGATTCCTATGGCTATGCGCTGCGTGACCTGAGCGTGACCGGGCATCCGCTGCTGATCAATAATTTTGAGGACATTATTGAAAACATGCGGTAATCGTGTATCGTTTTGAAAAGCGCGGCTTATGTACAGCGGCGCTTTTATTTTTTAGGGTTTTGTGGTACACTGTCCATATATCATTTTCAGTTCCAAAATTTTGTTTTTGAGGGGTTTTGATTATGGGTTCACATCTTTTTTATATTGTGGCAACAATTGCCTTTTACCTGATTTTTGTATTGCTGATCGGGTTTTACTACGCGAAGAAGAATGAATCGGCTTCCGATTTCTATCTGGGCGGCCGTCAGTTAGGGCCGCTGGTAACCGCCATGAGCGCGGAAGCATCGGACATGTCCAGCTGGCTGCTGATGGGTCTGCCGGGTGTCGCCTATCTGTGCGGTTCGGCGGATGTGGCCTGGACCAGTATCGGCCTGGCGGTGGGCACGTACCTGAACTGGCTGTTTGTGGCAAAACGGCTGCGCATCTATACGCGTATTACAGATTCCTTTACACTGCCCCAGTTCTTTTCCGCACGGTTCCATGATGACCGTCATATCCTGACCGCTTTTGCGGCGGCAATTATCGTTATTTTCTTTATCCCGTACACCGCTTCCGGCTTCGCGGCCTGCGGCAAGCTGTTCGGAACCCTGTTTGGCGCGGACTACATGACGGCCATGATTATTTCGGCTGTTGTCATTGTATCTTATACGGCGGCAGGCGGCTTTCTGGCAGCGTCCACCACGGACTTTGTCCAGAGCATCATCATGACATTCGCCCTGCTGTTCGTACTGCTTTATTCCACCTCAATGGTGGGCGGCATAGACGCAGTGCTGGATAATGCCAAAGCGCTGCCGGGGTATCTCTCCCTTACGGAAACTTATTCGGTGAAGACCAACAGCGCGGCGCCTTACACTTTGCTGACCATCGTTTCTACCATGGCCTGGGGCCTCGGCTATTTTGGCATGCCTCATATCCTGCTTCGTTTTATGGCCATTGAAGACGAGAATAAACTGGCCGTGTCCCGCCGGGTCGCTTCTGTCTGGGTCGTTATCGCTATGTTCATAGCTATTGCCATCGGTATCGTGGGCAAGACCATGACCGGCGCAGGCCTGGTGAAGAACCTGACGGACGCCAATACGGAAACCATCATTATCCAGATTGCCAATACCATCGCGGAACACGGTGCGCTGATGGCTATCGGGGCGGGCCTGGTTCTGGCAGGAATTCTGGCCAGCACCATGTCTACGGCAGATTCCCAGTTGCTGGCGGCGGCTTCCAGCGTAAGCCAGGATATTATGCAGGGAACCATGCGGGCCAATTCGGATAAAAAAGCCCTGAGCAAGAAACAGAGCATGTTCGCAGCCCGGATCACGGTTATCGTTATCGCGATCCTGGCAGTTATTATCGCCCGGGATCCCGGCAGTTATGTATTCAAAATCGTGGCGTTCTCCTGGGCAGGCTTCGGCGCTTCCTTTGGACCGCTTGTACTGGCTGCCCTGTTCTGGAAGCGGACCACTTTTGAAGGGGCGTTGTCCGGTATGGTGGCCGGCGGCGTCATGATTTTCGTCTGGAAGTTCCTGGTTGCGCCCATGGGCGGCATATGGGGGATTTACGAACTGCTGCCCGCATTTTTGGTGAGCCTTGTTGTCCTGGTCGGAGTCAGCCTGATAACGACCCCGGACGAAGAAGTCATGAAAGAATTTGAAGAAATGGAACGTTCCCTGTAATGGTGTAATTGTCAGTGCTTTATTGAAGAATTGAAACTGTCATCGGGACATGCCGGTTGCGCATGACCCGTGACAGTTTTTACTATAACCGGTTCCGGAGGCTGCATGCAAAAAGCAAAGATCACGGTGTCTGGCGTTTCCCGTAACAGCGATGGGGTATCCCGGCTGGAAACGGTAAACACCGGGACCTTTACAGAAAAAAACGGATACTGTTATGCCCGGTATGAAGAGACGGAAGCTTCTGGTATGTCCGGCACGACAACGACTGTGAAATGGAACAGTTCACAGGTTTCCCTGATCCGTCACGGGGCTTATGAGATGCACCAGGAATTTGCGGAAGGCGGCACCTGTGCAGGAGATTACCGGACGCCCTACCTGATGATTCCGTTGGAAACGAAAACAAAAAGAGTACGTATCAAAAAGCTGCCCTATGGCTGGAAGATTCAGCTGGAATATGACCTTGCCTATGCGGCAGCGGACATGAACCGGATCATGACGACGATAGTTGTTGATTTGCGATAGAAATTGGAGGAAAAAAGCGTGGATATTAAGTCCGTATTGAGTGATGCAATTATAAAAACAGCGCAGAATGCCATTGCTGCCGGCGTGGTAAAAGACGGCGCCCTGCCGGAAGTACAGCTGACAGTTCCGCCGAAAAAGGAGTTCGGCGATTTCGCCAGTAATTTTGCAATGCAGTCTGCCAGAGCTTTACGTTGTAATCCCCGGGTGCTGGCCCAGTATATTGTGGAAAACCTGGACTGCCCGTATGTGAAGAAAGCGGAAATTGCCGGGCCCGGTTTTATCAATTTTTATCTGAACCCGGACTGGGTGTACGACATGCTGGCCCGGATTGTGGAAGCCGGGGAGAATTACGGCAATCTGCCTAAAGCGTCTGATGAAAAGATACAGCTGGAATATGTCAGCGCCAATCCCACCGGTCCGCTGCATGTGGGACACGGGCGGGGCGCGGCGGTAGGCAGCGCTCTGGGTAATCTGCTGAAGGCGGCCGGGTATGACGTGGAGCAGGAATATTATATCAACGACGCCGGCAACCAGATGAACAATCTGGCCCGTTCTGTCAATGCCCGGTATCTGGAACTGCTGGGAAAAGAAATCGAATTCCCTGAGGACGGATACCACGGTCACGACATTATCGATACGGCGCAGCGTATCATCAACAAGTACGGCGACCGTTTCCTGCAGATGGGGGAAGCAGAACGGCTGGAAGAGTTCAAGACCATCGCCTATCAGGAAAAACTGGCGGCGCTGAAGGAAGATCTGGAACGTTTCAACGTTCGCTTTGATGTATGGTTCAGCGAAAAGACCCTGCACGAAGCAAATAAAATCAAAGAAGCCTGTGACACACTGCTGGAAAAGGGTTACATGTATGAACAGGACGGGGCCCTGTGGCTGAAGTCTACCGCATTCGGCGACGACAAGGACCGGGTAGTGATCCGGGATAATGGCGTTCCTACTTACTTTGCGGCGGATATCGCTTACCATGCCAATAAATTCGGCCGGGGTTTTGACCGGGTCATCAATCTGTGGGGCGCGGATCATCACGGGTACATTGCCCGGATGAAGGCGGCCATGCAGTGCATGGGTTATCAGCCGGAACAACTGGAAATTTTGATTCTTCAGATGGTCCGTTTGCTGCGGGACGGGCAGGAAGTGAAGATGTCCAAGCGGACCGGTCAGAGCGTGACCCTGAACGAACTCATTGATGAAGTAGGAACAGACGCGGCCCGGTTCTTCTTTGTGATGCGTTCCATCGACAGCCAGCTGGACTTTGACCTGGACCTGGCCAAGAAAAAATCCAATGACAATCCGGTGTTCTATGTGCAGTATGCCCATGCCCGGATCTGCAGCATTATGCGGCAGGTGGCGGAAGCGGGCATAACTGTGCAGGGAAAAGGCGATTATAAACTGCTGACGGAACCGGTGGAAGTGGACCTGATCAAGAAGTTGGGCGAATATCCGGAAATGCTGGCAACGGCGGCGAAGGAACGGGCGGTGCAGCAGGTGGCCCACTATGTGTACGACCTGGCGGGACTGTTCCATTCCGCATATAACCAGTGCCGCATCCTGGGCGTCAGTGAGGATCTGCAGCAGGCAAGGCTGGCCATGGTTATGGCAGTGGGACATGTAGTACGGCATGCACTGTCCATTTTGGGCGTATCCGCTCCGGAAAAAATGTAACATATTACGGGAAATCCGTGTACATTTCACAGATTTTGCAAGCCTGTAATTTTTGACTTGAGTTTCCCCCGTTTTATTTTTATAATAAAAGGTAAGTATAATTTAAGAAAAGTTAATATAACTAATATTGTTTTTTCACTGCGGGTGGAAGACAGGGAGGATTACCGGTCATTCCGCGGAAAAGCGGGGCATCATTCCACCTTCGGAAAAACAAACTACTGAATCAGAAGGGACGGGTACAGTTCAATGGCAACAAAGTACATTTTTGTAACAGGCGGCGTGGTTTCTTCTCTCGGAAAAGGAATTACGGCAGCTTCTCTGGGACGTTTGTTGAAGAGCCGGGGCTATAAGGTTACGGTACAGAAATTCGATCCTTATATCAATATCGATCCGGGAACCATGAGTCCGTATCAGCACGGTGAAGTGTTCGTGACGGATGATGGAGCGGAAACGGATTTGGACCTGGGCCATTATGAACGTTTTATTGATATCAACCTGTCCAAAAGTTCCAACGTGACTACCGGTAAAATTTACCAGTCCGTTATTACAAAAGAACGCCGGGGCGATTACCTGGGCGGTACGGTGCAGGTCATTCCCCATATTACCAACGAGATAAAGTCCCGGGTATTCCGGGTCGGCAACAATGACAACGCTGATTTTGTCATCACCGAAATTGGCGGTACGGTAGGCGATATTGAAAGCCTGCCTTTCCTGGAAGCTATCCGTCAGGTAAAAAAGGATGTGGGTAAAAACGACGTATTGTACATTCATGTTACGCTGGTTCCCTATATCGGCGCGGCGGGTGAACTGAAAACGAAGCCAACCCAGCACAGCGTCAAGGAACTGCGCAGCATCGGTATTACACCGGATATTCTGGTGTGCCGCAGTGAGCATCCCATGTCCGAGGACATGATCGCCAAGCTGGCCATGTTCTGCGATGTGGACAAGGAAGCGGTCATCCAGAACCTGACAGCTAAAAGCATTTATCAGGTTCCGCAGCTGCTGGAAGAGCAGCACATGGATGACATCGTGCTGCAGAAACTGGATATGCCTTTGAAACCGAAAGATATGTCCGGCTGGCATGATATGGTTGCGCGTATCCTGAAGCATTACGACCGGAAAGTGACCATTGCGGTGGCTGGCAAATATGTGGAACTGCAGGATGCTTATATCAGTATTACGGAGTCATTGAAACACGCGGCCCTGCATAATGAGGCGGAACTGGATATCCGCTGGGTGAATGCGGAGAAAATCGAAGCTCCCGGTACAGATCTGGACAAAGTCTTCGAAGGGGTGGACGGTATTCTGGTACCCGGCGGTTTCGGAGACCGGGGCATCGAGGGCAAAATTTCTGCCGTACGTTATGCCCGGGAGCATAAGATTCCGTTCTTCGGCATCTGCCTTGGCATGCAGTGTGCTGTCATCGAATTTGCACGGAATATCTGCGGCATGCAGGACGCCAACAGCAGCGAATTTAAAGCGGAGGTTCCGGCGGTCATCGACCTGATGCCGGATCAGGTGGATATTGAGGATAAGGGCGGTACCATGCG
Organism: Succiniclasticum ruminis DSM 9236; assembly: GCF_900112895.1. Lineage (GTDB taxonomy): Bacteria > Bacillota > Negativicutes > Acidaminococcales > Acidaminococcaceae > Succiniclasticum > Succiniclasticum ruminis. The sequence continues at coordinate 15,273 of NZ_FONL01000018.1, forward strand.
GTTGGGCCTGTACCCCTGCAAAGTTTATCCCGATACCCTGACGGATAAGGCCTATGGCCAGCCGCTGGTATATGAACGCCACCGCCACCGTTACGAATTCAATAATGAATACCGGGATGTACTGACGAAGAATGGTCTGGTGCTGGGCGGCATTTCCCCGGATAACCGTCTGGTGGAAATTGTGGAGCTGCCCCAAAGCGAGCATCCGTGGTTCCTGGGCTGCCAGTTCCATCCGGAATTCAAATCCCGTCCTACGAAAGCCCATCCGCTGTTCCGCGATTTCATCGCGGCGGCACTGCAGTATGGGAAATAAACAAGCATTGCCCTCACTCTGAAAACCTTTTGGAGTGGGGGTGTTTTAATTAAAAGAGTGGTTTTTACTTTATAGAAATCTGCTGTCTGTGCCGCCCGGCTTTTACGGGCGGTTTTTTGTTTGCGCTAAGGGGACGATGCTGTGCGGTTTGTGAATGTTTTTAAAATGCCGGAAAGGGAAGGTTTTTTGTGTAAGAAACAATAAAAATGTAACAATATGGTAGCTTTTGCCATATTTTTGTTATGCTTTTTATGTTATAATAAAATAGTAATATTGTAATATGGATTATTATGGCTTATACAATACTGACTGAACGCGGTCGCTTATAATTTTGTTCCATTGTTTTTCCCGGGGGAGGGCTAATATATGAATAAAGCGTATAAAGTAATCTGGAGTTATGCGAGAAACTGTTACGTAGTGGTTGCGGAGATTGCGAAGAACCATGGTAAAAATAACGTAAAATCCATCGTCAGCCAGCTGGCGACACATGCGCAGGCAACGGCAGGCCATATTTATGCGGCAACGGTGGCACAGGCAGGCATTCGGGAGCGTGCTTTCGAGATTTGCCGTCCCCGTACGGCAGCCCAGTGGATCGTGCCGCTGATGACGGTGGGTATTTTGCTGCAGGCTGCGCCCGGTTTCGCTTCCGTCATTAAGGATGCAGACAACAAGTCCCTGACCTCGGATGGGAAGGTACATGATATCTATGCCCAGCAGATATTGAGCAATGACAGGGTTAATTTTGGCTATAACCGTTTCAAGGAATTCAAAATTACCCAGGGTGATATTGCCAATATGTATTTTCATCTGCAGGGTCATCCGGAGACAAAGTCCGAAAATTTGGTGAACCTGGTCAAAAGCAAAATTGATATCCAGGGTACGGTGAACGCAATCAAGGACAACCGCATCGGCGGCAATTTATATTTCCTGAGTGCTGACGGCATAGCCGTTGGCAATACCGGCGTCATCAACGCGGCCCGTTTTGTGGGCATGGTGCCTGATTCCGATAATTTTACCGGCAAGGTGGGTACCAGCGGCATGTGGGGCAGCACGACGCAGATGGCCTACCAGTTCGAGCACTACATTTCGAATTTTGGAAAACGCAATGCCGCGGGAGAGTTTAGCGTGATGCGCACCGAATGGGCCGAGCAGGAGGAGTTAAAGGGCTTCAAGCTGGCTTCGAACGGGAAAATTGAAATCGCGGGACAGGTGAACACCCGCAGCGGCATGCTGCTGGGCGCTGCCCACATCGACATTAAAAACGGCGCCCTTTTGCGGGGAAACAAAAATATTGACTTTACCAGCCTGGTGAATGCTAAGGACGCCAGCGGTAATGTGATTACGAAAGCAACGCTTTCAAACGTGGGAATGACGGCTGTATCCGATGATAAAAGCGGCGATGTGATTTTACGGGCCGCGACGGAACACAATAATACTTCCCTGTATTCGCCCACGATTGATGCGATTTTAAATACTACGCTCGATGCCAAGGTAGATATGGACGGCACGATAGAGACCGACGGAAAAGCGGATATTTCGGCCAGCGCAACGAATAAGTTTGACAGCACTAAATTTACGTGGACCGATATGGCAGTGGATGTCGGGAAAGATTTGCTCAGGGATTTGCTGGGCTTGAATATAAATGCCGCCGGGGCGCAGAAAAACACTACCGCCCAGGTGAACCTGAAAGAAAACGGCAATATTAAGGCGGCAGGCGATATAACCTTGCAGGCGGACGCATCTACGACAATCAAGTTGGAGGCCAAGGTCAGACCGGCTAAGGCGGATGGAACCACTTCGGCGATGCCGGTTGCGGCGGCTACTGTTGGCATTGTGAAAAACAAGGCGTTGGTGGATGTGAAGGGGGACATTATTTCCACGGCGGGCGACGTGGCCCTGAAGGCGAACGCCAAGACAGATGCCGGACTGAAAACCATGGCGTTGACGCCTTACACCGGCTACGGAGCGGATGGGGACAAAGGCAATGCCATCTATGTGGGGATATCATGGCTGACTGGCGATAACCTGGCCCAGATCGATGTTGACGAGGGCAAAAATACCATTACGGCTAAAGCGGGAGACTTTTCGACGAAAGCTCACGCGACCAGCGAGTTGTCGGCCGGCAGCTATGTAGAGGGCGCGGATAAGACCTTTGCGTCTACGTCTGTAACGGTGCTGGATTTTGATACTGCGACCAATGTGAACATCAGGCGGTCCGTAGAGGCCAAGTCGGTGAAGGCCACGGCGGAAAACGAGATCGCCGGTATGAGTGTGGCCGCAGAAGATGCCAATGGCGAGGGAGAAAAGCCCTATATTGACTTTGTTCTGTTAAGCCAAACGAAAGGCGATAAGGTTGCCAACAAGCTGAAAGAAAAATTTCACTGGAACGGGCTTGTAAACGGAGGCAAACTGGCAGGTCTGGAGAATGCCTTTGACACTGCGCAGGGATATATTACGGCTGGCGCCGCCGTGGCGGTGGTGGACAGCGTCAACAGTGCCGCAGTTACCGTTGCGCCCGGCGTGACCCTGAAGGCTACCGGAGACGCTGTCAAAAAGGATGCCAATGGTAAGGCGGTCCCCGGCGGGGATGTGACACTGGAGGCAAACTCGCACATTGACAGCCTGCATCATTCTTTGCAGGGATGGGCTAATGAGCAGGATGCGGACACTGCGTCCAAGGTTACGGTTGCGACCTCCGTCCTGTATAGCAATATCGAAAACGACGCCAAAGTGGAATTGCAGGGGGCGACGGGGAACCAAAAAGGCGCTTCCCTGGTTTCTGAAAAGGGAAGCGTGAACCTGAACGCGACGGGCAAGCAGATCTACGACGCGGCAGAGCCGTTTAAAAATGTAGCGGACCGCGCGGTAAAGATGTGGAAGATATTAAAGAATTTTGGATATCAGTTCCCGGAACTGGCCAATCTGGAGTCCGATACCGTGAAGGTGCAGAAGCTGCTGGAGGACGGAAAAGTCAAAACGGAAACAGACCGGGCTTCCTTCTGGGATTTTTGCGATTCGCTGAAGAACTTCTTAAAAAAAGAAGGGAAGAACGTTAGCAAACTGAGCAGTGAAGCAAAAAAGATGGTTCAGGATTTGTCCTACTGTCTGAGCCCGTCCAGCTATACCAACTACTATGTGCGCAGTTACATGGTGGATTCCCAGGACAGCGGATCCGCCAATCTGGATGTGGCAGCGTCTGTTAATATTGCCAGACTGCATAACAAGGGAATCGTATCCCTGGGAGAAAAGGCGAATATTTCCGCCGGGAAGAATATTAAGGTTGATACCCTGGCGGATACCGATGTGGTGACGGCCACCGGCTACGGTGGGGAGTTTTTTGCCATGTCGGAAAGCAATGGCAACGCTGCAGGGGCTACCGTAGCCGTACAGGATTTTATCGGCGACAGCCTGATCCTGTCCGGGAAAAATGTGACGCTTGCAGCAAATACGGCCGGCAAGGACAGCGGCAACATTGCCCTGAATGCCAAAAACGAAATGATCCAGACCGGCATCATCCTGAGTGCCGGCAAGGCGGACAAGAACCTGAGCGTCACTGGTTCCCTGAGCCTGCTGACGGGGGGCAGCAACACACTGGTACTGCTGGACGATGAAACAACGGTCAAGGCAGCAGGAATCTTTTCCATGGGGGCCGACAGCAAGACTACGGTGACCAATGTGGTCGGGGGTCTGGCCCTGGGAAGCGCCCGTACCAATGCAACGGTGGGCGCCGGGGTGGCGGTGAACCTGCTGGATGTGAACAGCATTGCCATGATCGGCGACACCGGTTCGGACGCATCCAGGACTGTGACGGATACAGACACGGACGAGTTTAAGAAAAAGAACGTAGAAGAACAAAACAAGATCAAGGCGGAAAATGCCCTGGCCACCGCCCGCAAGGTGGCAGTCACAGAAGCCCAGGTGAAACGGATGGGCACGGATTTTTCCCTGACTACAGAAAAACTGACATCTTCTCTGGGGACAAAAACCGTTGCAGGGGCAGCCAAAGGCGTGATATCAGCCGGAGACGTTTCTGTGACGGGGAACAGCAACGGAACCTTGAACGCCGTGGGCATTGAGGGCGCGGAGGCTTCGGAAAGCCACGCCGGGTTTGATTTTCTCACCAACTGGGATAAGAAAGGCAACTACCTGCGGGACCAGATGACGGACGCCGGCAAGAATGTGGTGGGCTTCCCACTTGACAGGATTAAAAAGATAGCCAGTGAGAATGTTCAGCTAAGAAAGACATGGGATTTTGGCCAATACCAGCCGGTGCAGCCCGCTAACGATAATGCGTCGGAAGCATCCTTCAATGCTACGGCGGCGGCCAGCGTGGCCTGGAACAAGGTGGACAGCGAGACGGCATCCGTCATCAGCGGCGTCAATGTGGATCTTCGCAAGCAGAAGGAAGCAGACAAGGCAGGTTCTCTGGTCAATACAGCGGCGGACGATGTTTTCAGCGGGGCCTGGGCCGGCGCGGCGGCGGTGAACTGGTTTACCGGCGCAACCGGGGCGGCTGCCAACAACAATGCAAAAAAAGGCGCGCTGGGCACCGCGCTGGCGGTCAACCATCTGAACCGGAACGCAGATGCACTGATGCTGTCGTCCCAGATTTCCCAGGCAGGTAACATTAAGAACACTGCTATCCGGAACGGTTCGGAAGCAGCTGCGGCCCTGGGCCTGGCGGTGACGAACGACAGCCAGGGGACCAGTACGGATGTCAGTGTCTCTTTCGGTCTGGCCATGAACAAGGCAAATACCGGCGCCCATGCACTGCTGATAGACACAAACTCCAAGTATGAAGGAAAAGCCGATAATATAACCTATACAGGCGGTACTGACCTGGAAAACAGTGCCTATGACGGCGATATCCAGGTGTCCGGAGGCTTAGATCTGGCCTGGGTCAAGACGGATCAGGCGGGAACGGGCATCGCAGCCGGCATGACTGCGGCCGTCAGCGAAATCAATAACGATATCCAGAGCGGCATTCAGGGGGGCTCCTACACGGGTCTTTCCAATCTGCTGGTGGCCGGCGAGGACGCCCTGACACAGGTGAACGCGGCGGCAGGTCTGGGCTTTTCCCGGTCGGAAAAGGGCGTTGCGGCAGCGGGGTCGCTGGCCTACTCGGACCTGAAGAATACCAACCGCAGTTTTATTTCCGGCACAGAGACCGTGAAGGCTGCCGGCGCTGTGACGGTGACCAGTCAGGATATTTCCGGCAAAAAGGAGAATCAATATAAAAAATACCTGGAAGACCGCAAGGTGGATGCTACCGGGCTGGGATACCTGAGCAGTGAGACGACGAACAAGCTGGGAACAGGGATTGCGGCCGGCAGCGCCATTGTCAACGTGGCGGCAGAGATTTCCGAAGGGAAGACGAACGCGGCCGGCGCGGCGCTTTCGGTTAATAATGTGACCAACAAGTTCAACGCTGACATTACCAATAATAAGATCCTGGAAGCAGGTTCTGTCAAGGCGGCTGCGGACGTGCATACCAACATCGTGTCTGTGGCAGCGGGCGTCAGTGTCAGCGAAGCGGATTGGGGCGGTGTGGGTTCCCTGTCCTTTAACGATTTGGACCAGGATAATATTGTGTCTGTCACCGGAAACCGTAACGGTACAGCTGCAAACAGCGGTATCACTGCCAATACGGTTAAAGCCGTGGCGAAGAACACCAGCCACATCGTCAACGTCACAGGCGACTTTGCCGGAGGTAAGAATGCGGTGGGCTTAGGTATTGCCTATAATCGCATGGATGACACCACGGGTGTGTACGTCGGGAACAACCAGATTCGGGCGAAGGATGCGGCGAAAGGTGTGGACATATCCCTGGACGCGTCAAATGACGCCTATGCTCTGGCCCTGTCCCTGGGTGCTGCGGCAACTTACAAGGATGATGGCAATGTAGCAGCCCATGGCAACTTTGGTATTAACCGGGGTCATAACGATACGATAGCTGTCATAGGGGAAGATAAAGACGGGAAGAAAGGAAGCAGCAAGGATAAGATTACCAACGCCTCTTCCGTGACGGTAAAGGCGACGGATAAAACCACAAAGACTACCGTAGCCGGTGCAGCGGAACTGGCAATTAAGGATACCACGGTAGCCTTAGGTGTCGGTGTGGCTTTAACGGAAAGTGACAAAGGATCCGCTGCCGGCGACGGCAAAGAGACCCTGCGGGCTGAAATCAACAACGCGGATATCACCACGGTGAAAAAGGACGGAAAGGCTCCTGAAATCCGTGCCATCACTTCGGACACCTCCAAAGCGACTACGGTGGCTGTGGGCGCAGGCCTGGTTAAAAGCGCGAAATTCGCCGCCCAGGGCATAGGGGCGGACGCCAATATCTTCAAAAACAATACCGCTGGCCTGAAGGATACCACCGTTGATAAAGACGGCGGCAGCAAGGCGGCGCTGGTGACCGTGAAAGCGGATACTTCTTCTACCCTGAAGACCGGAGCAGCGGCTTTGCAACTTGCCGGGCCGGATACCTTCCTGGCCGGTGTAGTGGCAGTAGGAGTGAACCGCATCAAGGATACCACCACCGCAGGTGTGACCTATACGGATAAACAGAACGCCGCGGCCATGAATGTTGGTAACCTGGATATCAACAGCGCGTCCCAGGGGGATATTCTCAGTGTGGCCATGGGCGCTTCCGTTGCTGTAAAAGGAACAGCGGCCGTCGGCGGTTCCGGCAGCCATAACTACATTGAGAACAATGCCACGGCGAAAATAGAAAAAGCAAATATCAGCAGCGCAGGCAATGTGGGCGTGGTGGCCCGAAGCGACGAAGCCATCTCCAACTACGCGGGCGTGCTGGACGTGGCTGCGGGTGGCCAGGGCGTTTCCGCTGCAATCGGTGTAACGGGGTCCAATAATAAAATCAACGGCAATACTGCCGCCCTTATCAGTGACAGTACGGTAGCTGCGGCCGGCAGCGACAGCAATAAGATTAAGACTGCCGGCAAGCTGAAGGACAATACGGATGACGAAAAATACCTGATTGACGGCGCCGTAAGCAGGAACACCTGGTCCAGCGGATCCTTCACGGAAGGCGAGGGGGATAATAAAAAATACGGCGTCAGCAGATTGCAGAAGGGCCGTGTGGTAGAAGAAAAGAGCGGCATGGTTGTGGACGCTTCCTCAACCCACTCCATTGCTTCCGTAATGGCTAACGGTGGAGTGGCGGTGGGCGCTGGAGACAGCGGCATAGGTGTTTCCGTGGCTGGGGTGATCAACCTGAACGAAATCGCCGGTTCCACCACGGCGAAGGTGTTGAATTCAAAGCTTAACACAGCAGACAAACGCAGCGATGTGACCGTCCATGCGGCGGATTACACCAACGTGGCGGAATTCAGCGGCGCGGCATCCGTGGGTGTCGGCAGCAACGCAGGTATCGCAGCTGGCTTTACCGGTACTGTCAACGAGGTGAGCCGGATAACGGCGGCCGGTATTTCCACGTCTTCTGCCAAATGGAACGATACAAGGAAATACTACGAAAGCAGTGATACCGGTAAAGATAAAAATACCGTTTACGCTAAAAAATTTAATGTGACCGCAGATGCCAAACAGGCCATGTCCTCCTTTAACGTGGCCGGCGCCATAGCGGGCAGCGCTACGGCTTCCATTGCCTCCGGCGACAACGTAAATATCAACCGGATGAACAGCTCCACCCTTGCCACGGTGACCAACGCTACTGTAGATTACTCTCAGGATGCGAAGGTAGAAGCCAGCCATGAGGATAGGATTTACAACCTGAACGTGGACGCAGGGTTGGCTATTGGTGCCGAAGGCTTTGCCGGTTCTCTGAACATGGGCGTTGGCCTGGTGAAAGAAAATTCTGCTGTGACCGCCAATGTGGAGAACAGCGATATCAAAGCCAACGACAAGGCCAGGGGCAGTACGGCAAAATCCACTCTGTCTGTAGGCGCGTCCAACAACACCAGACTGGAGGCCCAGCTGGTTTCCGTGGGCCTGGCGGCAAGTCTGTTCAGTGGCAGCGGGGCCGGCAGCGTGGCGGTGAATAATATTGACAGCAAAGTGACCAGCCGGATCGCAGGCAGCACTCTGGAAGCGGATACCATTAAAGTGGATACGGCGAATACCATCAAGGTCAAGGACATTACCGGCTCTGGCGGGGGCGGTCTGTGGGTGGGCATAGGCGTGGGCGTTGATGCCAGCACCTTAAACGACAGTGTCAGCACCATTGTAGACAAGAGTTCCCTCAAGGCAAAGGACACTCTGACCGTGAACACGAAGACACAGCGTGACGTTGACGCTACCGTGGCCGGGGTCGGCGCCGGCGGGCTCGTCGGCGCTGCGGTGAATGTGGCGGCCGTTACGGTAAATGACGGGATCAACAGTCTGGGAAAATCCAAGGATGCTGATGGAAAAGAGACTTCCTTCAGCCATACGGACGCCGTTAACAAGGCAATCGGCATCGTCAATGACAATACCAAGCGGGACCTTTCCGAAAACTTCTACGGCATGACCGATGCGGAAAAGAAGGTAATGCGGGAAAAGGTAAAGGCTGACGCCGACACCAAGGATAAGAAGTATGTAACCGGCATCGGCGTGCATACCTATGTGCAGAATGGCTCCACACTGGAAGCCGCCAAGGGCGCCCTGACCGTGAACAATACCGAACTGAACGATGCAGAACTGAATGGCGGCAGCGGCTCCCTGGGGGCAATAGAGGTAAACGTAGCGGATACGGTTTACCACCTGAATCAGTTGAATGATATTTCAGTAAAGGATTCCACCGTGAAAGGCGCCAGCGTGACCCTGGCGACCCGTCAGGGCAATGTGACGGAAAATAAGGAAGACGCCATCCATCTTCGTACGGTGCAGGCGGGACTGGGCATCGTGGGCGTCGGCGTAGGCTACGCGGGACTGACCACAAAGGGCAATACCGGTATTACGGTCGACCACGGAACACTGACCGCCACCAACGGCGACCTTACTGTGAAATCCAGCGATTCCGCGCAGAGCAAAGTCAATATGATCGGTGTGTCTGCCGCCGGTGTGGCGGTGCCTGTCAGCGTGGCTCATAATACGAATATCGCAAACAATTTTGTAACCGTAAAGGGCGGCAGCAAACTGCAGGCAGAGACAACGAAGACGCAGGAGGTAACTGGCAGTGGCGGAAAGAAGACAACGGAAAAGATTCCGGCCTCTGTCAGCCTGCTGACAGAGCGGACAGGCCGGGTAGCGGCTAAGACTACCGGCGTAGGCGTAGGCGGAGGCGCCGTGGTCGTGAACACGGCCAAGGCCTATGATAAGAGTACGTCTGCTGTTTCCGTGGAAAACAGTGGTAATACTTTTACTTCGGATGCCATGAAAATGGAAGCGGTCAACGCCCCTGCGGTTATGGCGGAAGCTGGTGGTACGGGAATCGCCCTGATTGGCGTTTCCGTCATGCAGAGCAATGCGGAGGCCTACTCTGCAGCCAAAGTAGATGTGGCAGACAGCAACAAGCTGCTGGGCGATGCGGTACTGGTCCGGGCAGTTATCGGTAAAGAAGGGACGGACATGACCTATGCCGACACCCGGGCAACCAGCGGCACCATTGTTGGGGTGGCACCCAACAAGGCCAAGGCCATTACGGCAACTACGGCCAGTGTGAATATGGGCTCGGAAACCTACAAGACGGAAACGAAGGAAAAGACTACAGACGAACAGGGGCAGGAAAAGGAAACTACGGTTAAAGGTTCTTATACCGATCTGGCCCTCATCACCCAGAACAATGCCAGCCGCAGGGCTACCCTGGGTAATACGACTATAGGCCTGCTTGCCTCTGTGGGCTTCGGCGACGCAAAAACGGAAGGTAATGATAAGAGCCTGGTAGAGGCCAGAGGCGGCAGCAACGGCCAGACTGTAAAACTGCAGAACCTGAAAATCGACGCAGGCGGCGCCAACACGTCCAAGGGCTTTGCGGACGGAGATTCCGGCGGTATCCTGGCTGTGGGTGCATCGGCTACCATTACAATGAATACCAAAACGACAAATACCGCTTCCCTGGCCGGCGCATGGGATGTAACAGGCAACGCGGATATCGCTTCCAACCAGCAGGTTACCTCCAAGGGCACATCCAAGACCGGTGCCGGCGGCCTGATAAGCGTTACCTGGGCCAACTCCGACAACCATGTGGAGATGGATACCAAAACCGAAATCAAGGAAGGTGCGCAGCTAAACGCAGGAAAGAGTTATGTACTGGCGGCGAACAAGACGGTTACCGGTGCCTATGACGGGGAGACTTGGAACAACCACATGAACGTGGGCGGTGTGATCCAAGTTGCGCCGGATGTAAAATCTGAACAGGAGATAACGGACAAAGCCAATGTGATCATCGGCAAAAACGCCAAAGTGAACACTGTCAGGGGCCAGGTTTACGACGCATATAGCGATATTGACATGCATAACAAGGTGGAAGGCAAGGCCGGCGGCGCATTCGAACATGAATATGTATACAGTGATAATTTTGTCACTTCCACCAATAAGGTTACCGTGAACAATGGGGCGGTCCTGGAACAGGATGGCGCCTTTGAGGACGGCAGCGATATTACCCTCAGCAGCAGCGACAAAATCAAGATAGATGGGGCGGCGGAAGTCTATATCGGTGGTTTCGAAGGTACAGTAGGCGCCGAGGTGGATAACCGGGTCACCCGTAATAACGGCGTGGAAGTGAACGGAAAGCTGGCCAGCTCACATGATATCAACCTGTATGCCGGCTCTGACGTGGACGGGGCAGATGCGGAACTGAATATTAAAAGCCTGGCGGAAGCCCATAACAATACAGTTCTCTCTTTTGATACCGCACCGGAAGTCAAGCTGGACCTGAAGAACAACCAGCAGGTGAAGGTGGGTGCTTCCGGCAGCGCAACTTCCGTGCGTAATATCAACCTGGGGGCAGACAATGGCAGCGAAACCTTTAAGAAAGACGTGGTAAAGGTAGTCAATCTGGTTGCCGGCAAGAACAAAGAAGACAAAGTGGTCACCAATGCCCCGGGCAAGTCGGATATCAAAGAGACCAACAACAACTTTGTAAACGTGGAAGGCGCTCTGAAGGCAGGCATCCACAATAAGGTGAACATTACCATTACCGGCAGCGCCGTACCCGAAGCAGGCGGAGTCTCGCCGGTAAGCGGGCAGTCTAAGCTGGTCATTGATACCAAAGGCTCCAGTGAAAACTTCAACAAGGACGATATTAAGACCGGCGATATGGATTATGCTACCCAGCTTGGGGTACAGTTGGCTGCGGTGGAAGCCCTGATCAAGGAATACAGCACCGGTACGGACACCAAGAGCATGGCATCTTATCTGGGTTATGTGCAACAGCGGCAGCGCATCCTTGACGAGCTGGACAAACGGGGGCTCTTTGACCTGGAAAAAGGTACGGATGGCAAGACTGTTAAAGTCTACAAGACCAACGGCTTTACCATCCGTTATGTGGAGATTCCGGAAATCACTGCCAGCGGCGGCAACATTACGGTCCAGTCGGAAAACCTGTACGGGAAAGGCAAGCTGGAAGCCAACGGCGCGCCCCAGGTGACCATTACCAACAACTCTAACGCTTACCTGAAGCTGGACGGGATCCAGATTAAAGACCCGGGTGGGGAAATCCGCTTCCGGGGTACCGGTACGGCCCTGACCAGTGTAGCGAAAAACGAGGATGTCAACGGACTGAACAAAGACAAAAAGAAGCAGGCGGCCTTCGTTATCTTCAGGAATGATACGGCAGGCAATCGGGCCAGCGTGATTAAGGTTACTAACGAAAATACGACGGGGACTTCTGTTCTGGTAAAGGATTCTACCGGTAAGCAGGGTACCTATACCCCCATTACCGATGTGGCTGTAGTGGGTGATTTGAACAACTATGCCGGGGATATCCGCATTAGCAACAGCAGCGGCTCTATAACCATTGGCGGCACGTCGAAAGGTGCTAACATTACCGGCCGGACGGTACAGCTTACCGCTAAGGACAGCATCTCCCAGGACTATGTGGACGGTATTGTAAATATCGGCGGGCGGCCCCAGGACCTGAACGCGGATGAGGTGGATACGAACATAAGGAGGGTTAAAGAAAACATTCTGAAGGATAAGACGGCGAACAAGACAGAAACTGAGACGGAAGGAATCACCCAGACAGCTTCGGACATCACTAATGCAGAGCTGGGGCGTATCGCCGGGGACAGTGTATATATTGCTGCAGCGGATATTAACGTAAACGGCCTGATTCAGAGCGGCTACAGCAAGTATGAGGCCGCGGTTGACGACGATGCGCTGCGTAATATTGACAAGGTCAAGACGCCTGACCGGGCGGTTACCGTTCAGGGCCGTACTATGTACAAGGTGAACGACGGCGGGAAGCCTGTTTATGATAAAAGTATCGGCGGATTCAAATATGTTGTACAGGTATATTATGATCCCCAGACCGACCGGTTGCTGGTAGAGGACATTGATACCAAAGGCGGCAAGGTCTACCTGACGGGCCGGATTTCCAGCACGGGCAACGGCAGAATTCTCGCAGCGGACGGCGGTGCGGACATTTTCGTTACCAATAATTCTGTCTATGGCCTGGACGTAGGCAAGGTGCTCAATAACAACATCGAAGGCAAGATCACCATTACCGATCTGGCCAGGGATATCTGGACGGAATATACCCGCTCCACCACCAGAACCATTGCCAGTTACAGCCAGTATGCCAAAGACAGTGCAGCAGCGGAAAAAGCTGCAAAGACAACGGCCGGTATCGGTTACAACAGCGACGCCACGCCATCAGGCACATACAAGGTGAAGGAAGGCCTCCGTTATAACTGGACCCTGGGCACGGAAACCGGCACCACGAAGTATTACCACAAAGTCCAGAACTCTCTGTTCTGGGGCGCTCTGGATACCACCAGCAGCCAGTCCAAACTGAAAGAACTGGAAAGCAGCAGCGAAGCGAAAGAGATAAATAAGGGCAGTACCCGCAATCTGGGCAATGGTACCTTTATAGATGTAATCAACGACACCGAATACGGAAAGAAGCTGAACGGGAAGGAGTTTGGCGCGGTCTACGAAAACCGGGTCACCAGCTCTACCCGCACTGTAACCGGAAACTGGAAAGAAAGCGGCAATGCATGGGCGCTTTGGTCCAATCCTAAATACCATCTGGAATGGACCACCAAGACCGGCTCCAGTCAGTCTTACACTTTCTCCCTGAAGGCGGACCGGGATATCGGCATCGGCTTCATCGGCAAGGAAGTCGGCAGCATCTCCCTGACCGGTACCAACAAGGATGGTTCCGGTATTAATCTGACGGATACGATTAAAAACAATACGGTCAATGCCTTGCTGACCATCCATACGGCGGCAGGCAGCATCGTCCAACAGGGGGATACGGCACTGATCACCGGGAAGGCGGACCTGCAGGCTGCGAATAATATTGAAAATATCCATATTACTTCATTGGGTACCCGCACCGCCAGCGGGGACGGGCAGACCTTTACCACCTCGGACAAGGTGCTGCTCAGCGCGGTTTCCGCCCAGGGCGGCAATATTGATGTAACTGTCCGGGGCGGTACAGCGGAGGGTCAGGCCCTGCCAGGCAATGTAGAGATTCAGAAGCTGGAGAGCCGCTCCTACGGAAAAGATGGCACAGGCGATGTGACGCTGCAGGCGGACGGCGATATTACCCAGTCGGGTTCGGAAATTGCCGTGACAGGAAGGGAAATCGACTTGACCAGCGTCAATGGTGGCATCGGCACGGCAAAGCAGGCGCTGATAATGCGATCCCAGGCGGAAGCTTATGGCTTTAAACCGGATTCTGCCAATGTGGACGCCAGTGCGAAAAAGGATATCTATCTGACGGAAGAAAAAGGCGATATGCGGATTGGCTCTATCGTGTCCCGTGAGGGCGACGTGACCCTGACGGCGAAGAACGGAAAGCTGCTGGACGCCCTGCCCCAGAGAGAGAACAGCAACAATATGGAAGAGGACGATCTGGTGCGGCACTGGATCGATGCCGGGCTCATCGCCGGTACGGAGAATTATGAAGGCGCATATATCAAAAGCCTGAAGCAGGATGCGGCCAATTACAAGACCCGGGTTGAAATGCAGTTTGCCCTGTTTACCGGCGGGGAAGCCAGCGCGGCAGTGAAAGAAATGTTCACCAAAGGGGACGGTACTGCCTATACCAGCGTTGAGGACTATCTGGCTGCGGATAAGTACTACCAGGCTATCGTGGATAAATATACCCATCCGAATTTTGCCTGGACAAAAGATCAGCTGCTTTACTCCATCCGCAACGCCATCGTCAATAAGGAAAGCGGCGTTACCACCGAAACCCAGGGCAAGATGGCCAACGTACAGGGGAAAAATGTGACACTGGCCGCCAAAGGTGTCGGTATAAACAGCGGTGGTACGACCACCATTCTTGCCAGCGACCTTATCGGCGGCTCCGATGCGGCCATTGCCAACCTGAAAAAGCTGGCCAACGCAGACGCGGCGGATGTTACGATGAAGGATAAAAACGGCAATACCCTGTTTTTTGGTACGGATGCAGAGGGTAAACAGGCTGTAATCGCCCTGGATGCTACGGGGAATGTGACGCCGACAGACGGCACAGTGTACTCCTTTGTCATCGGCAATCTGAGTCCACTGGGCGTTAAGGCAACGGAAAAAGTGAATGTCGCTACCGTCGGTGAAAGCATATTTATCGCCGGCAGAAGCGATACAAAGGGCGTTTATTCTCCCCTTAATACCGGGGTGATCAATGCGGGCGAACAGGATGTGCGGCTGTACACCCAGGAAGGCATCTACAATGCCCTGCAGGGTAAGGACGCGGATCAGGCCAATATTAAAGCGAAAAATCTGATCGCCTATGGCGGAACAAAAGATATCGGTGCTGCTGATAAGTACCTGGGAGTGGACTTGCGGGGCTACCTCCAGAGCGCCAACGCGGATGACAGTATCTATATCAAAAATATGGGGACAGATAAGCTGTATGCAGGCTCCCTGTATGCGGGCCATACCCTTGCCCTTGACTCCCGGCCCGGCATCGAGAGAATCGATACGCTCGGGGACAAAAATTACGGCAGCGCATACCTGAATGCAGGGGAAAAAGTTCAGCTTACCACAGACGGTAAGCTGGGCTGGTTTGCCCCGCTGCGTATCCTCAATAACGGGGCGGAAATCATTCTGGAAGCGGATGAAGCCTCTATCAGGGGTGTCAACGGTCTCTTAGGGGATAAGGCGATAATGAACGTGGGCAATGTGAAAACAACCCACAAGGCAATCCTGCAAAGCGAAGGTAACCTGCAGCTTACGGGTAAGCTTTCGGCGGGTACCGATACCATGTTAGAGACTCTGGCAGGCGGTGATATCTATGTATCCGGCGACGTAAATGCGGAAAACGCTACGGTTCAGGTTAGCCCGGATAAGACCGACAAAGGAAAAAACGGCGATATTGTGGTGAACGGCAATATAATGGCCAGGAACCTGGCGGCGCTGCATAACAATACAGCGGAAGGCGGTATCTACATAAACGGCAGCGTTACTGGCGGAATTCTGGAAATGACCGGCAAGGACGGTGATATTGTAGCCGACGGTAAACTGGAGGCGAGCAAACAGGATCTTTCGATTACCAGCGAGACGGGAGATATTGATATCGGCGGCGACCTTGACGCAAAGCGGGACATGACGCTGAAGACCGGCGCGGACGGCAGCATTACCCTTTACAAGGACGAAAAGGTTAATGAAGTGATGAACATCCACGCGGGACGTAACATCAGCCTGCAAACGGATAATACCGATATCATCGTGGAAGGAAAGATAACTTCTGACTCCGGGAATATAACCGCTACAACACAAAAAGGCGATATCATCTTTGTGGGCAGAGTAAAAGCCGGAAAGAACATTACCGGCACCGTAAAAGAAAAAGGCGATGTCATTTATTCCGGTAATACAGCAGCAGGCAGGGATGTGAAAGCGACCACACAGAACGGCTCGATTGAGTATCTCGGCACCGTGGAAGCAACCGGTGGGGTTACTGCGGAAGCCGGGACCGGCTGGATTTGGTATGACGGTAAAGTGAGATCCGGCGGCGATGTGACTGCAACAATGGGGAACGGGACGATTGTCTATGCTGATTCTGTCAGCGCTGGCGGCAGTGTGGAAGCCAAAATCACTCAAAACGGGGATATCATTTATCTGGGAGTTGTAAAAGCAGGGCGAGACGTAATAGCAGACGCAGCCAGCGGGAATATTTTATATGGCAGCGATGTAAACGCAGGACGCAGTGTGATTGCTCATACCGGGTCAGGCAGCATTACGTATATGGGCAATGTAACGGCAGGCAAGGACCTGCCGGAACAGATCCGCAAAGGTTATGGGAAAATTGCCTATTACGACCGTTACGGGCTGGTCGGTTATGGTAAGGTAGACGGTTCTGTACCCGTACGTGATGCGAAACCGTCCGATATTAAGGTTACTGACATTCACAAATAATGAATGTGACAGAGGAGGGCATCATGCGAATCAGGACAGTATTACGCCACGCTGTTCATATGCTGACAGCATTTGTCCTTATGGCCAGCGGAAGCACAGTCCGGGCGATGGAAAACGGAAATACAGTAAGGGAAATTCCTTTTTCTTCGATAGAAGGGGTACGAATCGGTAACGCCCAGGATGACGTGGCCAAAACCGGTGTGACCGTCCTCTGTTTCCCGGCAGGAGCAAAGGCCGGGGTAGATATCAGCGGCGGCGGACCGGCGTCCCGGGAGACCCCCGTGTTAGATCCTACGAAAGAAAATATCGGAATCCATGCCATCGTTCTTTCCGGCGGCAGCGCTTACGGGCTGGCGGCCGCTGACGGTGTGATGCAATGCCTGGAAGAACATGATATCGGTTTTGATACCGGCTTCGCGCGGGTTCCGCTGGTGGTGCAGAGCTGTATTTTCGATCTTTCCTACGGCAGCGCCAAAGTGCGCCCGGATAAAAAAATGGGATACGACGCCTGTCTGGACGCCCTGAACAAGGGCAAGGCGATTAGCGGCTCCGTAGGCGCCGGTACCGGTGCAACGGTAGGCAAACTGTGCGGTATGGGGCAGTCCATGAAATCGGGTATCGGTTATCATGCAGTACAGATCGGGGAACTGAAGGTGGGCGCCGTGGTGGTGTTAAATGCGCTGGGAGATGTGTATTCTGTTGAAACCGGGCAAAAGATAGCCGGCCTCATGAACCGGGAGCGCACCTCGTTCCAGGACAGCGTTGCCGAGTTGTACCGCATCTCGAAGCCGGCGGATTTGTTTAACCGGACCAACACAACCGTCGGAGCCATTGTTACCAACGGAAACTTTGATAAAGCGGAACTGACGACCATTGCTGGACAGACAAGAAATGCGTTCGCCCGCGCGATTAAACCGGTGGGGACCCTGGCTGACGGGGATACCATATACGCCTCATCCTGCGGAAAACCGGTGCAGGCGGATGTTAACATGGCGGGAACGCTGGCGGCGGAAGTCATGGCCAAAGCGATAGAAAAAGCGATCATTGCATCCCGTATGGATGATAAGAAATATCTTTCCCATTGTTTGGGCCTGGTCTCAAAGTAAAGGAGTAATTGTTTTTTGAAGCTTATGAGGAGATACCGTGAAAAAGCAACAAGTCATACGAATCAAAGAAGAAGCCGGTCGCTGCCTGCTATGTCATGAACCGGTATGTAATGCGGGCTGTCCCCATGGGATTGATATCGGACGGATTGTACGGGCGCTGAATTTTGAGAACCGGGTAGGGGCCCGTCGGCGCCTGCCGGTTGTTCATTATTGCGAGAACTGCGATGCGCCCTGTGTGCAGGCTTGCCGTCGCGGTAAACTGGACGTACCGGTGAGGATCAAAGAACTCTTCTGTGATCTTTTTGCTCTGCATGTAGATGTGCCGAAAACCGAAGTAGACCTGTCCGTTGATTTTTGCGGCGTGCATTGTGAAAATCCGTTTTTTTTGTCATCTTCCGTAGCGGGAAGCAATTATGACATGGTGGCCAAGGCATTGTCCATGGGCTGGGGAGGCGTTGCCTTTAAAACGATTTCCCTTCTGGATATCCGGGAAGCATCACCGCGTTTTTCGGCTCTTTCCAAAGAAGGGCGCTCCTTTGTAGGCTTTAAAAATATCGAACAGCTTTCCGATCACACCTATGAGGAAAACCTTGGTTTTCTGCGCCGACTGAGACAGGATTTTCCCGGCAAGGTCATCATCGCTTCCATCATGGGGCGAAACGAAGCGGAATGGACCCGTCTTGCTGCCGATATGGAAACAGCGGGTGCAGACATGATTGAGTGTAACTTCTCCTGTCCTCAAATGGTGGAGGAAGGGCTGGGCGCGGAAATCGGTGAGAGTCCGGAACTGGTGGCCCGTTACACAGCAGCAGTACGAAAAGGCACCAGGCGCCCCGTGCTGGCAAAAATGACGCCCAACATCACTCACATGGAAATTCCGGCAAAGGCTGCTATTGCAGCAGGGGCAGATGGTATTGCGGCAATCAATACAATCCGCAGTATCATGAATATTGACTTGGATACCTTTTTGTCAGAGCCCGGGGTAAACGGGCAGAGTATTGAAGGCGGATATTCGGGTAAAGCCGTGAAGCCCATTGCTCTCCGTTTTATTAATGAGATGCGGAAAGATTCCGCCCTGGCAGAAGTTCCTATCAGTGGCATGGGCGGCATTGAAAACTGGAGAGATGCCATGGAGTTCCTGCTTATGGGTTGTGGAACCATCCAGATTGCAACGGCCGTGATGCAGTACGGCTACCGTATCATTGATGATCTGAAAGAAGGCCTCGGCGATTACCTGGCGCTTCGTGGTTTTACGCATGTGCAGGATATTGTGGGGCGGGCGCTGACATATATTGTATCGGCGGAGGATTTAGACCGTACCAGTATCCAATATCCGTGTTTTGTGCGCAACAATTGCATTGGCTGCGGGCGCTGCTATATTTCCTGCTTTGACGGAGGTCATCAGGCAATACGATTAGATACAGATGGTAAACCTGCACTGGATGTGCACAAATGTGTGGGCTGCCATCTGTGTATTCTGGTTTGCCCCATACAGGCCATAGAACCGGGGAAGCGGGTTCAGAAGAAATAAAAAGGGCGAAAACCACATTATAAACGGTAGTATCCAAAAACATTCTGCAAAATAATAACAGGAAACCTGAACAGGGTCGCGGATGGCCAGGATGTCTATTACACAGGCGGTGGGCCGGTTACGCTGACCTCGGAGCAGGGGAG
Source organism: Succiniclasticum ruminis DSM 9236 (assembly GCF_900112895.1). Taxonomy (GTDB): domain Bacteria; phylum Bacillota; class Negativicutes; order Acidaminococcales; family Acidaminococcaceae; genus Succiniclasticum; species Succiniclasticum ruminis. The sequence goes on from NZ_FONL01000018.1 coordinate 34,851, forward strand.
CATTACTGAAACGGAAGACGGCGCGCTGAAAGCCGCCAGGGTTGATACGGTCAGCAAGGGGGAAGTAAAACTGACAAACGACCGGAACGAGTTCCGGTACTTTACAGCCAACGGCCTGCCTACGGATAAAACAGATGCAGACGGCAACCCGGTTAAGGTCATTGACGGCAGTGTAACGGTACGGACCCATGCGGGCAAAAACTTGCGGGCGGCTATTCCTGACGAGGTGCATGGCAATATTGCGCTCACTAATCTGGATGCAGGCGCCTTAACTGTCGAATCGGATCTTGTGACCAAAAAAGGAAAGAATGGCGAAGCCGGTACAGTTACTCTGGAGCAGGAGGGAGAAATCACTGTTGACGGCAATGTGAATGCAAGTTCTGATGTGAAGGCCGTGAACTCGGACGGAGACATCTTATTTTTGGGCAGCGTAACCTCAGGCGGTTCTGTTTCTGCCAAAACAGATAC
>NZ_FONL01000011.1 GCF_900112895.1 Succiniclasticum ruminis DSM 9236
GAAATATAAATTTGGAAATCGAAAATTCTGGGCAACCGGATATTACGTTAGTACGGTAGGGCTGAATGCGCAAACCATACAGAAATATATCCGGGAACAGGATAAGATGGATCAAATGGAAGATTCGTTATTCAGTAAAGAATACGAAGACCCTTTTAAGGGTAGCAAGTAGTCATACCACTGCGGCTTGAACAAAGTGAAAGCCAGCGTCATTTAGGCGCTGGCCTGTGTTGGGCCCTTATAGGGCTAAGCGAACCACCCCTTGAAGGGGTGGAAGCGATTTGAATTACACTTTTTCCGCTTCGCCCATTTCGCTCCAGCCGGTGCGCAGTTCCGGCGGGCGCTGTACGGTGTGGTCGGTGCGCTGGGTAAAGCCCCGGCCGAACACGTCGCTGGCGTCCTGTACGATCATGAAGGCAAAGGGGTCCAGCTTTTTGACCAGCTGTTTGATCTTGGCCACCTGGGTCAGCTTGACCACGCAGAACAGCAGTTTCCGGTGCTGGTGGGTGTAGGCGCCTTCCCCTTCGATATAGGTGACGCCCCGGCCTACAATCTTGATGATGGCTTCCGCGATTTCTTCGTTGCGGTCGCTGATGATGATAATATTTTTCTTGAAGTCAAAGCCGTCGGTGAAGGCGTTGGAAACTTTAAATACGATGAAGTACGCGGTGAGGGTGTACAGGGCCGGTTCCAGTCCGAAGAAGAAAGCCCCTGCCGTCAGCAGCACAATGTTGATCAGGAAACCGGTGGTGCCGATGCTGATGCTGTAGAATTTCTGGACGATGGCGCCAATGATGTCGCTGCCGCCGGTACTGCCGCCCACCCGGTACAGGGTGCCCAGCCCGATGCCGTGGAGCACGCCGCCGGCGATACAGCTCAGCATGGGGTCGTGGACCTGTGTCAATTGCTGCAGCGGCGCGAACAGCTGCAGGAAGAAGGACAGGACCAGGGTGCCGTAGATGCCGCTGATGAAATAGTTGCGGCTCATCAGTTTATAGGCCAGGATGAACAGGGGGATATTGAAAATAATGTTGGTGACGCTGACCTGCCAGCCGAACAGGTAGTACAGGATCATGCCCAGGCCGGTGATGCCGCCGCTCAGTAAATGGTGGGGCAGGAAGAAAGCATTCAGCGCGATGCCGGAGATACAGGTTCCCAGCGTGATAGTGAGGTAACGTTTTATTTGTTTATTCATGCTATATAGCTCCTTGAAGTCAAACAGATTTCTATGTGTAAACGTTTTCAGAAAATGCATCAGTTCCTGTTGCCGGTTAAATTTCATAAACAGGTCAAACAGAAAATACTTACATAGCATACCACTCCCGCAAAAAAATGCAAGGGGGTAGTTTAAATAATTTGGCCGGTTCAATTAGGCAAAATCATTTTTTCCAAAGCAAATATTTAAAAAATGGCTGTAATGTGCTAAAATATGGTAGGTATTTTGTATACAGTATTATTTTGCTTTTGGGTAAGGCGATCCGGCCGGACTGTTTTCACATAACGCGCGGGTTGCCGAAGAGATAAGGAAATCGTGAATGAAGCTGACGGAAACAGGGTATGCCAAAATCAATCTGGGGCTTGATGTATTGGGGCTGCGTCCGGACAAGTACCACGAAGTGGCCATGGTGATGCAGACGATCAGCCTGGCGGATACGGTAACCTTTACGGAGAGTCCGGAACTGAAAGTGACCACGGACCTGGCCGGTCTGGAGGGGGGACCGTCCAACCTGGCCTGGAAGGCAGCGGTGCTCATGGGCGAATATGCCCACCGGGAGCCGCGGGTGCATATCCATATAGAGAAAAAAGTGTTCCTGGCGGCCGGGCTGGCCGGGGGAAGCACTGACGCCGCCGCGGTGCTGCGGGGCCTGAACCGGTTCTGGGAACTGGATCTGTCCGGTGAAAAACTGGAGAGGCTGGGCGCGAAGCTGGGTTCGGACGTTCCTTTTTGTGTAGCCGGGGGAACGGCGCTGGCAACCGGCCGGGGCGAGATACTGACCCCGCTGCCGGATTTACCGCCGCTGCAGCTGGTGCTGGCAAAACCGGCCTTGGAGATTTCCACGCCCTGGGCGTACCGGGAGTTTGACAAGCAGAAAAATGTGGTCCATCCGGATATCGAAGGTATGACGCAGGCGGTACGGGACGGTGACGTGCAGGGTGTGCTGCGCCGCTTCGGCAATGTGCTGGAGCCGGTGACGGCAGGCGCCCATCCGGAGATCCGGGAGATTCAGCGGCAGATGCTGGAGAACGGGGCGGAGCCTGCTATGATGAGCGGCAGCGGTCCCACGGTTTTCGGAATTGTAAAAGATAAAGAGACCGGCGAGAAGATAGCCGGGATATTGCAGGCGCAGCGTCTGGAAACGGCGGTTGCGTATATGACGGGGAGGAAGAATGTATGAGCGGACATCTGGAACAGATTCGTCTGGACAGTTATAAACCTTTGCGGGAGCTGGTGTGCGAACACATCAGGGAAGCAATCATCAACGGCGTCTTCGCGCCGGGGGAACGCCTGATGGAAATCCAGATGGCGGACGAGATGGGCGTAAGCCGCACCCCGGTGCGGGAAGCGATCCGCAAGCTGGAAATGGAAGGCTTTGTGGTGATGATTCCCCGGCGGGGCACCTATGTTTCCAATATGTCCATCAAGGACATCAACGACGTGTACGAGATCCGCATCAGCCTGGATACCCTGGCGGCGGGACTGGCGGCCGAACGCATCAGCGATGAGGAACTGGAAGAACTGCAGCGCCTGCTGGTAAAGGTGGGCAATGCCATTGAAGAGAATGATATGGCCAAAGTGGTGGAAGCGGATATCGAATTCCACGATGTGTTATACAAGGCCAGCCGCAACGAACGGCTGCGCAACATCATCAATAACCTGCGGGAACAGATTACGGTGATCCGGGGCGTATCCATGCGCTATCCGGGGCGTCTGAAAGATACCCAGGAAGAGCATCGACGCCTGGTGGAAAGCATCGCGGCCCGTGACGTGGAGAAGAGCCAGGAAGCCGCCCGCATCCATCTGGAAAACGCGGAACGGACTCTGATGGCTGCCATGTCGGAGCGGAAGGGCGGCGAGGAACTCCACAATTCCCTTGCGGCTAAACAGTGACGGAAAACCATGAATACAGAAATGACGAAACCTGGGGAGACGCTGGACAGCCGGCGTCTCTTTAAATATGATTTGATCATCCTGGCCGGCGGGGCGGGCACGGTTACCCTGCCGGGGCAGGGGGAACGGGCCAGGGCGCTGGCGGAACTGAAGGGCCGGCGTCTGCTGGATTATATCGTGGACGGCGTGCGGAAAAGTTCGCGTATCGCGTCCGTGGTCCTGGTGACCCACAGCGCGCATCGGGAAGCGTTCCGGCAGGCGGCCGTTCCGGGTCTTCTGTTATGCGCCTGTGACGGCAGCATGGCGGAATGCGCGGCGGCGGCGATCCGGAAACTGCAGGAGCAGCCGGGGCATGAAAATATTACAAAAGTTGCAACGGTATGCGATGACCTTCCGTTTCTGACCGGCGAAGCCCTGGACGACTTTATTGCCCGGGCGGAAGCGGCGGAGGCGGACGGGGTCTATGCCATTGTGCGGAAAGAAGCCTGTCTGCGGGAATTCCCGTCGTTGCGTCGCACGTTCTTTCATTTAAAAGAAGGTGATTTTACCGGCGGCAATGTTTCGCTGGTTTCCGTAGATTTATTTCCGGGCTGCATCGAAAAGATGAAAGAGGTTTTTGCCCTGCGCAAGAACCCGGTGAAACTGGCAGCCTGGCTGGGCCCTTTCTTTATTCTGAAGATGCTTTTGCATCAATTGTCTCTGGAAGATGTGGAGAAAAAGGTCTCGGACCTGTTCGGTTACCGGGGCCGGGCCGTTATCACGGATCACGCCTGCATCGGCACGGATCTGGATAAGGCGGAAGAATGGTCGGAAGCGGAAAAGTATTTGTAATTCTGTCCGCTGCATATTATAATGAGGCGAATGGATAAGCAGGTTTTGCGTTTTCAAATAACAATCTGGGCAGGCCAGAATAACCTCAGGGATTAAAGGAGAGAAGAACGATGGCAAACTTAACGGCGGTAATTCTCGCGGCAGGCAAAGGCACACGGATGAAGTCCAAACTGCCCAAGGTATTGCATAAAGTAGGCGGGCATCCCATGCTGGAGCATGTGATGGACGCGGCGGAAGCGGCAGGCTGCCGTGACAACGTGGTAGTGATCGGCCACGGCGCGGAACTGGTACGGGAACTGGTAGGCAGCCGGGCCCGGATTGCCCTGCAGGCCGAACAGCTGGGGACTGGTCATGCGGTGCTGCAGGCGGCGGATACCCTGAAAGATTTTACCGGCACGGTGATGATCCTGTGCGGCGACACGCCGTTATTGGAAGCGGAAGAGCTGAAGAAGTTTTACGCGGAGCATGTAAAATCCGGCGCGGCGGCCACCGTAATGTCCGCCATGATGGAAGATCCCTTCGGCTACGGCCGTATCCTGCGGAACGCCAACGGGGACGTGGCCGGCATCGTAGAGCAGAAAGACGCTTCCGAAGAACAGAAGCTGATTAAGGAAATCAACACCGGAAACTACTGTGTGGAAGCCCCGCTCCTGTTTGAAGTGCTGCGGACACTGGGCAACAATAACGCCCAGGGCGAGTATTACCTGACGGACGTGCTGGCCAAACTGCGGGCCATGGGCAAAAAGGTGGGCGGTGTGGTCACTGCCGACAGCGAGATGATCATGGGCGTAAACAGCCGCCGCCAGCTGGCCGAAGCGGAAAGCGTCATGCGCCGCCGCATTCTGGAAAGACTCATGGACGAAGGCGTAACGGTTATGGATCCGGCATCAACCTTTATTGAAAAAAGTGTAAAGATATCGCCAGATACCACCATTTATCCGTATACCTGGCTGCAGGGGAAAACCGTGATTGGGGAAGACTGTGAGATTGGTCCCAATGTGCGCCTGGAAAACGTGAAAGTGGCAGACGGATGCCGCTGCGGGTTTACCCATATGCATGACTGTGAAGTGAAGAAATAAGGAAGCATAAACTTATTTAGAAGAAGTATAAACATATTTAACCCATTTTTTCCGTAATAAAAATACTTGTAGGAAACAGGGGATTTGGTATATACTAAATAGGGATTTTAAAAAAGAACTTTGCGGCAAGTCATTTCAGGAATCCATGGGAGACGGGGAGGAAGTCCAAATGTTGGCAAATGAAGACAAATTCAGGATTTTTACGGGTAACGCAAATCCGGACCTGGCACGGGAAATCGCGGCTTATCTGGGGACTACGCTGGGTGATGCGGTCATCAACCGGTTTAACAACGGCGAAGTGCAGGCAATGATCAATGAAAGCGTTCGCGGCAAAGATGTGTTTATTGTCCAGCCCACATGCGGACCCATTGTCAATGATAACGTAATGGAACTGCTGATCATGGCAGATGCCTTCAAACGGGCTTCCGCCAATCATATTATTGCGGTGATCCCCTTCTACGGATATGCCCGTCAGGACCGTAAGGCCCGGGGCCGCGAGCCCATTACGGCCAAGCTGATGGCGGATATCCTGCAGTGCGCAGGCATTACCCGCGTGGTGACCATCGACCTGCATGCGGCCCAGATCCAGGGTTTCTTCAATATCCCGCTGGATCATATGCCGGCAGCTCCCGTACTGGCTGATTATATCAAACAAAAAAATCTGAAGGACATGATCGTAGTTTCTCCTGACCTGGGCGGCGTAAGCCGTGCCCGTGTCTTCGCGGAACGCCTGAACTGCGGTCTGGCCATTATTGATAAACGCCGTCCGGAACCGGGCGTGGCGGAAGTCATGAACCTTATCGGCAGCGTGGAAGGCAAGACGGCCATCATGGTAGACGATATGGTAGATACGGCAGGTTCCCTGACTGAAGGCGCCAAGGCGCTGAAAAAGTTTGGGGCCAGGGAAGTCTATGCCTGCTGCACCCATCCCATCCTGACCGCTCCGGCCATAAGCCGTATTGCTGCTTCGGATATTACGGAACTGGTAGTGACCAATACCATACCGCTGGCTCCGGAGAAAAAACACTCCAAGATCAAGGTGCTGTCTATTGCCCCGATCCTGGCAGAAACCATGCTGCGCATCTTTAACGACTGGTCGGTAAGCCAGCTGTTTGAAGAGGTATAAGAGGATTTTATCAGGCTCCGTGTCACGGTATGCGGAGCCTTTCTTTTATTTTTGGTAAGTAAGGGATTCTGATTAAGGAAACCGCGGTGCATGCGTCTGCGCATTTGTTTCCGTGCAGATGCAGTGACGGGGTTCCTCTTTAAAGGGTAGTATTTATGCGAGTATTATGTATCATGGGGGCCTTTTATCTGGCGGCCCTGGTTATTCTCTGGGCCGGGCGCCGGGGAAATGTGTCCCGTAAGCTGGCGGCGGTGGCCTCAGTGGTCTGCCTGCTGGCAGGTTCCGGCGCGCTGGCGGCGGCTGTGTACCCGTGGGGAAACAGTTATGGGATCACCGTGAACCGTCTGCAGGATCTGCCCGGCAAAGGGGTGGTTCCGGCAACAGCCGGGTATATGGCCCTGACCTTTGACGACGGACCTTATCCGCCTTATACGGACCGCCTCCTGGATGTACTGAAAGAGAAGAAGGCGCATGCCACGTTCTTTCTGGTGGCGGAACAGGCGCAGCGGCATCCGGAGCTGGTGAAACGCGCGCTGGCCGAAGGACATACGGTGGGTCTGCATGCCTTCCGGCACCGGGACTTCCTGAAGCTGACGGAAGAAGAAAGACAGAAAGATCTGGCGCTTGGGAAAAAAGTGCTGCATGACATTACCGGTAAAGAACCGGTGTACTGGCGGCCGCCCCATGGCTTCCGGGATTTTTCCGTGATGGAAGTGGCTGCCGCGGAAAAACTGACGGTGGTGAACTGGTCGGTGATTCCCCGGGACTGGACGGGGATCGGCAAACAGGAAATCCATAACCGGGTGATGGATAAGGCGGAAAACGGAGCCATCGTCCTGCTGCATGACGGGGACAGCCCTTTTTACAAAGCATCCCGCAAGGCAACGGTGGACGCAGCCGCGCTTCTCATTGACAGCCTGCGGGAAAAAGGGTATCATTTGGTATCGTTGGAAGAATATGTTCAGGCGGAGAAGCGGCCCGGACAGTAACGCGGAACTACAGCGCGGGATAAGATATAAAGTTTGAGGGATAAACAGATGAAAATCATAGCGGGACTGGGGAACATCGGAAAGGAATACGATAAGACCCGGCATAATATCGGATTTATGGTAGCGGACGAACTGGCCCGGCGCTGGAATCTGGAAGGAAACTGGCGGACGGACCGGAACGCCATGTACGTGGAGTACCGGGCGCCGGAAAAGGTGTTTCTGCTGAAACCGACAACCTATATGAACCTGAGCGGCAATGCCGTGGGTCCCTGGGCCCACTTCTTTAATATTGCCCCGGAGGACGTTGCGGTGGTCCATGACGATATGGACCTGCCCCTGGGAACCATCCGGATCCGGAAGAACGGTTCCAGCGGCGGGCATAACGGTATCAAATCCATTATCAGCAACCTGGGGACGGATGCCTTTCCCCGTTTCCGGCTGGGCATCGGCCATCCGGTCCACGAGCAGCAGGCGGTAATCAGCCACGTGTTGCAGCGTTTTGCCGGTGATGACAGGCAGCTTATTGAAGAAGCGGTGAAAAAAATGGCGGACGCATTAGAGCTGTGGTTGAAAGAAGACGGCGATCTCAGCAAGGTGATGCAACAGTTCAACACCAAACCGGCCAAAGCGAAGAAACGCGCGGCAAAAGAAGCTGAGGAAAAAGAAGCAACTGAAAAAGTTGCTGCAGAACAAGAAACGGCTGAAAAAGAAGTTGTAGATAGTACAAATGAGTGAGGCAGGCAGAAAAAGACATCGCAAAACGCTCACGGTTTGCTATTCCATGGATTCATTCGCCTGTGGCTTCGGAACTCGGGACTCCGTCCCTCAAACAGCCTCGCCACGACGTCGCATTTCATCTCATGGAATGACGCAACCCGCTCGAAGTTTTGCTTATGTCTTTCCCTGCCGGCATCACTTACATACATATAACAAAATTTTTCAAAACTGCCACTTGCGCTCTGCAAAAGAGTGTGATATTATAGTGAAGCGTTAATGTCGGGTAATATTAATGCAAATAAAAAAAGAGGTGCATAGAAATGAAAGAAAAAATCCATCCGAAATTTTATACTGACTGCAAAGTAACCTGTGGCTGCGGCAACACCTTCATCACCGGCTCCACCAAACCGGAGCTGCGCGTGGACGTATGCAGCAAATGCCATCCGTTCTATACCGGCCAGCAGCGCAGCGTAGCCGCCCGCGGCCGTATCGAAAAGTTCAACAAGCGTTACAATGTAGAAAGCAAATAAAAGCAACTCACACAGCAGAGCTTCGGCTCTGCTGTAGTTGTATTCAGACCTTTTTTGACAAAAGTGTAAACTATGGCAAAACTGAGTATTGGCGGGCAGGCGGTCATCGAAGGCGTGATGATGCGCGGTCCCAAAGACGTGGCGGTGGCAGTCCGCAAGGCGGACGGTACCATTGACGTGGACGTGAAACCGGTCAACAGTATCGCCGACCGCTATCCTATTCTTAAAAAGCCGCTGCTCCGGGGCGTGGTGGCTCTGGTGGAATCGCTGGTCATGGGCATGAAGGCCCTCAGCTATTCCGCCCAGGTGTCCGGCGAGGAAGACGAGCAGATGGATGATAAAGAGATGGCCCTGACCATGGTGACCTCCGTGGCCCTGGCTGTCGGTCTTTTTATTGCTGTTCCCACCTGGTCCATGCGCTTTCTGCAGCAGTGGACCCAGAGCAGCCTGACCCTGAACCTGGCGGAAGGCTTTCTGCGCATGGGCATCTTTCTGGTTTATATTGCCGCCATATCTTCCATGGAAGATATCCAGCGGGTGTTCAAGTACCACGGGGCGGAGCACAAGACGATTTTCACCTACGAGGCGGGCATGCCCCTGACGGTGGAGAATGTGCGGACCTTTCCCCGGCTGCATCCCCGCTGCGGCACCAACTTCCTGATGATCGTCATGCTCATCAGCATCTTTATCTTTGCCTTTTTAGGCTGGCCCGGCCTCTTGGAACGGATCCTGTCCCGGATCGTGCTGATGCCGGTAGTGGCGGGCCTCAGTTATGAACTGATCCGCTTTGCGGGGAAGAATAACGACAAACCCTGGGTGCACCGGCTGATTATGCCGGGACTTCTGCTGCAGAAACTCACCACCCGGGAACCGGACGATGAGATGATCGAAGTGGCCATCGCTTCCGTAAAAGCGGTGCTGCCGGAGGATGAGCTGCAGAAAGTGGAGATGCAGGTGCCGGACGCGATTGCGCTGCAGGCGCCGGCTGTGGCGGAGACGGTGTCTGTACCGGTCTCCTGTGAGGAAAAGACATGTTAGAAAAATTACACGGGGTCGAAGAAAAGTATCTGGATCTGGAAGCGAAGCTGTCCGACCCGGAGGTGGTTTCCGACCCGAAGGAATATCAGAAATACGCGAAGGCCCATGCCAAACTGCAGGAAATCGTAAACGTGTACCGGGAATATAAGGAACAGAAAGCCCTGTATGACGACGATATGGCCGTGGCGGAAGAAAACAGCGATCCGGAACTGGCGGAGATGGCCCGGGAAGAAGCGGAATCCCTGAAACCGGTGTTGGAGGACTATGAGAAGAAGCTGACTCTGCTGCTTTTGCCCGGCGATCCCAACGACGACAAGGATATCATTCTGGAGATCCGGGCCGGGGCCGGCGGGGAAGAAGCGGCCTTGTTTGCGGAGGTTCTGTTCCGCATGTATACCCGGTATGCGGATACCATGGGCTGGTCCGTGGAACTGATGGACGCCAACCCCACGGAGCTGGGCGGCTTTAAGGAAGTGGTAGCCCAGATTTCCGGTGCCGGGGCTTATGGCCGCATGAAATTTGAAAGCGGCGTGCACCGGGTACAGCGGGTGCCGGAGACGGAATCCCAGGGGCGGATCCATACATCTACCTGCACGGTGGCGGTGCTGCCGGTGGCGGAAGAGGTGGACGTGGATATCCGCATGGAAGATATTCGGATCGATACCTACCGGGCCGGGGGCGCCGGCGGGCAGTATGTCAACAAGACGGAATCCGCAGTGCGCATGACCCATATCCCCACAGGCATCGTGGCCCAGTGCCAGGATGAGAAGTCCCAGCTGAAGAACCGGGAAAAATGCCTGCGGGTGCTGCGTTCCCGTATCCTGGAGATGAAACAGCAGGAGCAGCAGCAGTCGGAAGCGGCGGAACGGAAGAGCCAGGTGGGCACCGGGGACCGCAGCGAGCGGATCCGTACCTATAATTATCCCCAGGGCAGGGTCACCGATCACCGGATCGGCCTGACGCTGCATAAGCTGGATACCATCGTGAACGGGGATCTGTCTGAGCTGCTGGACGCGCTGGCTACGGCGAGCCAGGCAGAAAAATTACAGCAGGTAAAATGATTGCCGGAGGAAACGCAGGCTGAAGAAAACCACAGCAGCATCCTGCGGGCAGAATGGAAGAAAAGAATGACAGAACAGGCCGTTTGGACTGTAAATAAAATATTGCAATGGACACAGCAGTACTTTTCCGGAAAGGGCCTGGAGAATCCACGCCTGGACGCGGAGGTACTGCTTTGTGACGTGTTGGGCTGCCGCCGGATCGACCTGTTCATGCGCCTGCAGCAGGAACTGCAGCCGGAAGAACTGAAAAAATACAGGGAATTCGTGTTGCGCAGGGCTGCCTGGGAACCGCTGGCCTATATTATCGGAAGAAAAGCATTTTTGCAGTGGGAGTTTAACGTTACGCCCGCCGTGCTGATCCCCCGTCCGGAAACGGAACTGCTGGTGGAAAAGCTGGTACAGTGCTGTACGGGGAAGAGCCTGACCCAATTGGAGAAGGAAACGTTCTGGCGGAAAAAGGCGGAGGAGGCGAAAGCCGCCGCTGAGAAGGTGAAAGCGGTTTCTTCGGAAAAGCTGCGGGACGAAACGGACCCGGAAAAGGCGGCTGTCTGGCAGCAGGAAGTGGCAGACCGGGAAGCGGTAGCCGTCCAGGCGGCGGAGCGGGCCGGCATGGCATGGCAGGCAGAATCTGCAGCCGTGCAGGAAAAATCGGGGAACAAAGGCCCCGATATCCTGGATATGGGGACCGGCAGCGGGGCGATTCTTCTTTCCTTATTAAAATTATTGCCGGAAAGCCGGGGGCTGGCGGTGGATATTTCGCCGGAGGCCCTGGCCGTTGCGAAAGAAAACGCGGCGCTGTTGGGCGTGGGAGACCGCGCCTGGTTCCTGCAGTCGGATATCTGGTCCCGGGTGCCGGCGAAAGCGCAGTTTGACATTGTGGTGTCCAATCCTCCCTATATCCCGGCGCAGGTCATCGGTACCCTGGCCCGGGATGTGCAGAAAGAACCGCGGCTGGCGCTGGACGGAGGAGAAGACGGGTTGAATGCCTACCGTAAGATTGCGGCAGGCCTGCCGCAGCATGTGAAACCGGACGGACTGGCTGCCTTTGAAGTGGGCATCGGCCAGGGGGAAGCCGTGGCTGCCCTGTGCCGTGAACAGGGCTTTGCGGTGACGGCGGTGGTGAACGATTATGCCGGCATTGACCGGATGGTCTTTGCCGCGAGGCCGGGCAGTCCCAAAGCGGAATGGGTGAAGAAACTTTTTTGATAAATTGGATTGCGCAGGGGAATAGAGTCATGGAAACAAAGTTCTGGGAAGTAAAAAAGAATCCGGAAGCTGCCATTGCGGAAGCGGCCGGCCTGATTGCGGCGGGAGAGGTGGTGGCTTTTCCCACGGAAACAGTGTACGGGCTGGGGGCGGACGGGTTAAACGCAGAGGCTGTGGCAAAAATATTTGCGGCCAAGGGCCGCCCGGCGGACAACCCGCTGATCCTGCATATTGCGGATACCGAACAGATATATCCTTTAACAAGCGGATTAAACGCGAACGCCCGGGCCCTGATGGATACCTTCTGGCCGGGACCGCTGACCATTGTGGTGCCCCGCTCTGAACTGGTGCCGGACATTGTGACGGCCGGGCTGGACACGGTGGCGATCCGAATGCCGTCCCATCCGGTGGCGGCGGCTCTCATCCGGGCGGCAGGCTGTCCTGTCGCGGCGCCCAGCGCCAATGTGTCGGGCAAGCCCAGTCCTACCAACGCGAAGGACGTGGCGGACGATATGACAGGCAAGGTAGCGGGGATTCTGGACGGCGGCAGCTGCGGCATCGGAGTGGAATCCACGGTTGTAGATACAACCTCTCCCGTGCCTACGATCCTGCGGCCCGGCGGTATTACCCGGGAAATGCTGGAAGAGCGGCTGGGCGCGGTAGAAATCGACCCCGCCCTGAACGGGGACCCGGCCCTGCGTCCTAAAGCGCCGGGGATGAAATACCGGCATTACGCACCGAAGGCGCCCATGTACCTGTATGAAGGGACACTGGCGGCGCAGCGGCTGACGGAGGCTGTCCTGCGAGCGCAGAAACAGGGGCTGCATATCGGGGTTCTGTGTGACGACGCGGTGAAAGGACGGCTGGAGGAAAGCCTGCGCCGCGGCCATACTGCGGAGATTTTTTCCTGGGGACAGGGAAAAGCGGACCTGGCGGAACACCTGTATGAAGTATTGCGTGACTTTGACAGGGTGTCGCCGGAACTGATCATCGCCATGGGCGTGGATGAAAAAGGCCTGGGCCTGGCGGTGATGAACCGGCTGCGGAAAGCGGCGGGCTACCAGATCCTGCAGGCGGAGGAAGGCGGCATAACCGTAAAAAACGGCAGCGGTTTTCCGGAATTTCTGTTCTCATAAACAATAAGTGGTACAGTACCTGTTTTTGTGATAAAATAGATTGAATAAGCAAGTCATAAACCGGCAGGCAATGAATACGGAACTGCCTGCGGAATAACACAGTATCTGGGGATGCCATCGCAATTAAATCCATGGGAGGCGCGGGACATGAAACTGGTAATCGGCAGTGATCACGGAGGAATCCACCTGAAAGAGGTGCTGAAACAGCATCTGGCGGAACGGGGCATTGAGGTGTCGGACGCGGGGACTTATACAGAGGAATCCTGCGATTATCCGGACATCGCGGTAAAAGTCTGCCGGGAGATTACGGACGGCAATGCGGAGCGGGGGATCCTGGTCTGCGGCACGGGCATCGGCATGTCCATGGCGGCCAATAAAGTCAAAGGGATCCGCGCGGCTCTGTGCGGCGATGTATTTTCCGCCACCATGAGCCGGGAGCATAATAATGCCAACGTCATCTGCCTGGGCGAGCGGGTGCTGGGCCCCGGACTGGCCCTATCCATCCTGGATGCCTGGCTGGATACGGAATTTGCCGGCGGGCGTCATGAACGCCGGGTGAACAAGATTATGGCGATAGAGGAATAAAGATGGAGTTAGCACAGATTGCGGCTGCGGTAACGTCGGCTGCGGAAGAACTGATCGCGGCGGCGCAGCCGAAACCGGGACGGATTTTTGTCCTGGGCTGCAGCACCAGTGAGGTGCTGGGGTCCAAAATCGGGACAGCCCGTTCGCCGGAAACGGCGGAAGCAATCCTTACGGCGCTGCTGGCTGTGACCCGTGCCCACGGGCTGTATCTGGCGGTCCAGTGCTGTGAGCACCTGAACCGGGCGCTGGTGGTGGAAGAGGCGGCGATGGATGCTTTCGGCCTGACCCAGGTCACGGTACATCCCGTGCCGGAAGCCGGCGGCAGCGCGGCCAGCCGGGCGTATGAACTGTTTGCGCGTCCGGTGGTGGTGGAATCTGTAACTGCTGATTTAGGCATGGATATCGGACAGACGCTGATCGGCATGCATCTGAAACGGGTTGCGGTGCCGGTGCGTCTCCGGGTGAAAACCGTCGGCGAAGCAATACTGACGGCGGCCCGGACACGTCCGCCCCTGATCGGGGGAGAGCGGGCAAAGTATTTTTAACATATATTAATTACATGAAAGGAGCCTTACCCATGAACGTACATGTAGTAGATCATCCGCTGATTGCCCATAAGCTGACCATGATGCGGGACAAGACCTGTAACAGCAAGAATTTCCGTGAACTGCTGGGCGAAATTGCCTCCCTGATGACTTACGATGTGACCAAGAACTGGGAAACGGAACCCTTTGAAATCGAGACGCCGTTGGAAAAGATGACGGGAACCCGCCTGAAAGGGGAAGTGACCATTATTCCGATCCTGCGCGCGGGGCTGGGACTGCTGAACGGCGTGCTGGCCATGATTCCGCATGCCCATGTAGGGCATATCGGTCTGTACCGCGATCCGGAAACCCATAAACCGGTGGAATATTACTGCGGCCTGCCCAAGCAGATGGACGCGAAATGCATCGTGGTAGACCCCATGCTGGCGACCGGCGGTTCCGCGGCGGCGGCGATTACCATGTTAAAGGAGAAAGGCCTGCATAACATCTGCCTCATGGTGCTGGTAGCGGCGCCGGAAGGCATTAAAGTTATCAACGAAGCGCACCCGGACGTGGAAATCTACACGGCTGCCGTCGACCGTGAATTGAATGAAAGAGCCTATATCCTTCCCGGTCTGGGAGATGCGGGCGACCGGGTCTTCGGCACACTGTAAGCGGAGAGTTAAGAGGATTATAATGAGCAATAAGAGTGAAGCAAGGCCGGACTGGGACCATTATTTTATGGAAATTGCCCAGGTGGTCAGCAAACGTTCCACCTGCCTGCGCCGCAGCGTTGGCGCAGTCATCGTGAAAAACAAACAGATTCTTGCTACCGGTTACAACGGCACGCCCAAGGGAATGCCCCACTGCGGGGAAGTGGGCTGCCTGCGGGAACAGCTGCATGTGCCTTCGGGCAAGAACCATGAGCTGTGCCGGGGGATCCATGCAGAGCAGAACGCGGTAGTACAGGCTGCGGTTCATGGCGTTTCGGTAGAAGGCGGTACCCTGTACTGCACGAACCAGCCCTGTGTCGTGTGTACGAAGATCCTGATCAACGCGGGCATTGAGCGGATCGTGTTTAAAGATCCTTACCCCGACAAGCTGGCGGAGGATATGCTGGCAGGTTCCGGGATCCGGGTGGAAGTGCTGGACGCGGAACAAAAATAGGAAGAGGTCTGTTGTTTGTATATTTTAGCTTTTGTCATTGCCCTGCTGGCCAGTTTTCTGTTGACACCCTATGTTAAGAAGCTGGCTTTTGCCATCGGGGCAGTGGATAAACCTGATAAAAGAAAAGTGCATACCCATATCATGCCCAGACTGGGGGGACTGGCTATTTTTCTGGCCTGTGTCCTTGCGGTTGTCTGCAGTCTGCCCATTACACGGGATCTGATGGGAATCCTGCTGGGCGGCGCCTGGATCGTAATCGTGGGCATATTGGACGACAAGTATTCCCTGCCTGCCAAAGTGAAGCTGCTGGGACAGATTCTGGCTGCCTGTATCCTGGTGGCCTTTGATATAAAGATTGAGTGGCTGAACAATCCGCTGGGCGGTTACTTCTATCTGGAATATCTGTCTATACCGTTTACGATTTTCTGGGTCATCAGCTTTATTAACGTGGTCAATCTGATCGACGGGCTGGACGGACTGGCGGCCGGTGTGTCCGGCATCGCTTCCATTACCATCATCCTGGTGGCGGTGCATCAGGGTTATTATCCCGTGGCGACTCTGACGGCGGCGCTGGCCGGGGGTATTTTTGGTTTTATCCATTATAATTTTAATCCGGCCACCATCTTTATGGGGGATACGGGCAGCATGTTCATCGGCTATATGCTGGCGGCGATTGCGATTCTGGGCGCGGTGAAGACTGCGGCTACCATCGCGCTGATCGTGCCGGCGGTTGCCCTGGGACTGCCGATCATGGATACGGCATTTGCCATTTTGCGCCGTTACAGCAACGGCAAGCCGATCTTCCAGCCGGACAAGGGGCATCTGCACCACCGGCTGCTGGCGCTGGGACTGACCCAGAAACAGGCGGTGCTGCTGATGTATGCCATCAGCATCATCCTGAGCCTGGGGGCATTTGTGCTGGCTATGGCCAATGTGTATGTTGCGGCTGCGGTGATCGTTGTGATTGTGATCGCGGTGGCTTTGGGCGCAAAGAAGATAGGTATTTTACGGAACCCCTGAGTAAGGAGGTCTTGCTTTGAAGAAACTGAGAATCATGACAGTATTCGGCACCCGGCCGGAAGCCATCAAAATGTGTCCGCTGGTGCTGGAGATGCGGAAATATACGGATTATATCGAACCCGTTGTGGCGGTCACAGCCCAGCACCGGGAAATGCTGGACCAGGTGCTGCGCCTGTTTGCCATAGAGCCTGATTATGACCTGAACATCATGACCAGCGGGCAGACCTTGTACGACATTACGGTGAAGGCGCTGCTGGGGCTGAAAGAGGTCATTGCCAAAACGCAGCCGGACCTGGTTCTGGTCCACGGCGATACCACAACAACGTTTGCCGGGTCACTGGCGGCCTATTACGCCCAGATTGAACTGGGGCATGTGGAGGCAGGCCTGCGTACCGGCAACAAGTTTTCTCCCTACCCGGAAGAAATGAACCGGAAGCTGACCGGTTCCCTGGCGGATTTCCATTTCGCTCCCACGGCGGTAAGCCGGGAGAATCTGTTAAAGGAAAATGTGCCGGAAAGCCATATTTTTGTGACAGGAAATACGGTCATCGACGCGCTGAATACCACGGTGCAGAAGGATTTTGTGTTTGATGATCCGGTCATTATGCAGGCGCTGGCCAGCGGCAAACGCCTGATCCTCATGACCACCCACCGGCGGGAGAACCTGGGTGAACCCATGCGGCAGGTGTACCGGGCGCTGAAAACAACCCTGGAACAGCATCCGGAAGCGGCGGCGATTTTCCCCGTGCATAAAAATCCCAAAGTGCGGGAAGTGGTGCAGGCGGAACTGGCGGGTACCGACAGAGTGTACCTGACGGAACCTATGGACTACGAACCTTTTGCCAACCTGATGAACCATGCGGATATCGTCCTGACGGACAGCGGAGGCATCCAGGAGGAAGCGCCGGCGCTAGGCAAGCCCGTGCTGGTGCTGCGGGATACCACGGAGCGTCCGGAAGCGGTGACCGCGGGTACGGTCCGACTGACGGGCACAGGGTATGACGTGGTGAAGGAAGAGACTTGCCGGCTGCTGGAAGACCCTGCTTATTACCGTTCCATGGCGGAAGCGGTGAATCCCTACGGGGACGGCCGGGCCTGTGAACGGATCGTGCGGGCTGTCCTGTCGGCAAAGGGATATCCGGTAGCGCCCCCGGAGGAATTTAAAGGTTGTTGATTTAATACGTGATACGGTGACTGCCACCTTTTTATGACCTGTCATAACTACAGAAGAGGACGGTTTGTGAAAATCGTTGCGCAAGTTTTTCCGGTCAGGGTAAAAAATTTACACATTTTTCAAAAAGGTGTTGGCAAAATGTCGATTTTATTGTAAAATACAAATGATTTATAGGTTGTATTTTGGGTTGAGGTATGCCCTGGAGACGCAATTATGTTGATTGAAATATAATCGCCGTTGGGGTATACTCCCGCGCACAAGGAGCAACATGTTCAGCTTTCAGGGAATGGACAAACGCGAGATCGTCGTGGCGCTGGCCGGACTTTACAGGCGCCAGGTTTATATAGCAGCGGCGGTGGTTGTGAGTGTCGCCCTGCTGATGAAACCTGCGCTGACAGGGGTCGGGGTCGGTATCGTCTGGAGCCTGCTGGACAGTCTGTTGCTTGTGATAAGCATACTGAAGGGCTTCAACAGGATGTCAGAGAGGGAACTTAAGTTCCGGGTGTTTATGAATTTTGTGAAACGCCTTGTTCTGGCGCTTGTTATGCTGTACCTGGTTTTCAGGTATAATGCCGGTATCGTTTGGATGCTCGTCGTATTTACGCTGATGCATCTTGCGCTGGTAGTAAATCTGTTAATTTTCACGGGCCGGAAAGAGCAGAAGAAGGTAAGCTGAGGGCCGTGAGGAAAGGAGAATAATATGGGTCCAGAGATTATTCATTATTTACCCCAGAAGATTGATTTCTTAGGTACCACCGTTCATATGCAGACACTGTATATGTCCTGGCTTACGATGGCTATCGTTATCATCATTGTTGCGGTGGCTACGAGCCAGCGTAAGCTCATTCCCTCGGGGGTGCAGAACGTGGTGGAGATGTTCATCGATTGGCTGGGAGACCTGATGGAAAAGAACATGGGCGTTGAAGGACGCCGCCTGATGACCCCGTTCATCATCACCTTGTTCCTCTACATCTTCGTAGGCAATGAACTGGGCATGCTGCCTGCCGTTGGCGTGCATTTCACTTCACCTACCAACGACATTAACGTGGCGCTGGGGCTGTCGGTTATGGTTGCCGTTCTGGTATATATAATCGGTGTAGCCCGTCACGGTCTGGGATATTTCAAGCATCTTATCTCGCCGACGCCGGTCATGCTCCCGCTTAATCTTTTGGAAGATTTTGCCCGCCCCATTACCATGGCAGCCCGTCTGTTCGGTAACATCCTGGCCGGCGAAATTCTGCTGGTCGTCCTGAACAGGCTGACCCCCTGGCTGGTTCCCGACATCTGGATCGGATTCAGCCTTGTTATCGGTTTTTTACAGGCCTTTATCTTCACGATGCTGACCATTGTTGCTTTAGCACCCGTATTTAAAGCTGTTCACGGCTGATATTGACAGTTGTGGACTGTTTAAAAAAATTTATTATTTTTATTAAGAGAAAGGAAGATTTTACAAATGGAAAATGCTCTTATGGTAGTAGCTTCTGTACTTGCTGCAGGTTTGATTGGTGCCGGTGCGGCTTTGGGCGCAGCGCTGGGCAACAGCCGTGTTACCAGCACGACGATTGAATGCATGGCCCGTCAGCCCGAGCAGGCGTCCAACTTTCAGGTTACCATGTTCATCTCTGTAGGCCTGATTGAATCCATGCCTATTATCGCCATCGTTATCGCGATCGTTCTTGTATTCGCCAACCCGTTTGTAGGCTGATAGTCAGGAATCCCGATACACCCGAACAGAAGTATTTTATAGAAAAGGAAGTGTGGGAAGTTGGTAAATATTGATGCAACCATTATTGCGCAGGTCCTGAACTTCATAATCCTGTTAGCTATTCTGGCTAAGTTCTGCTATAAGCCGTTGCTGAAGGTCATGGATGATCGCCGTAACCGTATCATCAATAACCTTGACTCTGCGGAGCAGACCCGCCTGGAGGCCGAGGAACTGAAGAAACAGTATGCGCAGCAGCTGGCTGACGCCCGTGCGGAAGCGACTGCAATCGTTGATAAGGCCAACAAGATTGGTCAGAAACTTCATGATGACTTTATGTCTCAGGCTCAGGAAGAGAAAGAACAGCTCATGGCTACTGCCCGTGAACATATTGAGCAGGAGAAACAGCAGGCTATGCTTGACGTCCGTACCGAGGTAATCTCCCTCGCCACGGAAATTGCCGGCAAAGTCGTTTCCGAAAAGCTTACCGGCGCTGAGGATCAGGCACTGATCGCCAAGACAGCAGACAAGGTTCTGAACAAGTAATCGAGTTTCTTTTTAGAGACTGTATTTCCGGCTAAGCAGCCGGCTGAAGCCTTGCGGTTTTATGCCGCAAGCAATCTCGCCGCCTGAAAGCGGGAGATATGGAGGTGATGGATAACAATATGAAGGATGAAAAGCTTTCTTTCATAGATAAAAGCCTGCAGGGTCTGCAGGTGAATCCGGAAGTCGTTAAACGTTGCGTCAAGGACGGCGCCGCCGTAATCAAAGCTACGGTAGCCGCGCCCCTGAACGAGGAAGAAACGGCTGCCGTAGCCAAGTTGATCGGCGCCCGTCTCGGCGCTGAGAAGGTTGCCCTTGAAACTGTAGTGGAGCCGTCCCTTATCGGAGGCATCATTCTGCAGATCGGCGACCAGATTTATGACGCCAGCACCAAACGCCAGCTGGAGCGTGTCAAAGGCGAGTTAGGCAAGGTAGATATGGTGGGGCAGAGCCTTTCCGCTCCCAAGGGTATCGCTGAAGCCCTTGCTGCCAAAGTTCAGGCCTACAAGGCCGATGTTGACCTGGAAGAATTCGGTATTGTTGAGAAGGTAGGCGACGGCATCGCTACGGTAACGGGCATGCGCGGCGCTATGGCTTCCGAGCTGGTAGAACTGCCTCACGGCGTAACCGGCATGGTACAGAACCTTCGCCCGAATGAGGTCGGTATCGTTTTGATGGGCAATGACCAGATGATCAAGCAGGGCGACGTAGTACGCCGTACCGGCCGCATCATGGAAGTTCCGGTAGGTGAGGCCATGCTGGGCCGCATCGTTAACGCACTGGGCCAGCCCATCGACGGCAAGGGCGAAATCCGCACCAGCGAGACCCGCTGTGTTGAATCCCCGGCCTATGGTATTGCCGACCGTAAATCGGTAGACGTTCCGCTGCAGACCGGTATCAAAGCAATTGACGCCCTGGTTCCTATCGGACGCGGACAGCGCGAGCTGATCATCGGCGACCGCGGTACCGGTAAGTCTGCTATTGCAATCGATACCATCCTGAACCAGAAGGATACAGGCGTTATCTGTATTTATGTAGCAATTGGTCAGAAGGCGAGCCGTGTTGCCCGTCTGTCCAAGACATTTGAAGAGCGCGGCGCCAACGCCTATACGATCATTGTTGCCGCTACGGCAGCAGATCCCGCGCCCATGCAGTTCCTGGCTCCCTATGCCGGCGTAACCATCGCTGAGTATTTCATGGACCAGAAGAAAGACGTCCTGATCATTTACGATGATCTGTCCAAGCACGCGGTTGCATACCGCGCCATGTCGCTGTTGCTGCGCCGTCCGCCCGGACGTGAAGCGTACCCCGGCGACGTATTCTATTTGCATTCCCGTCTGCTGGAACGCGCTGCGCGCCGTAATGAAGCGGCTGGCGGTGGCTCCATCACGGCTCTGCCTATTATTGAAACCCAGGCCGGCGACGTTGGCGGTTACATTCCTACGAACGTAATTTCCATTACCGACGGTCAGATCTATCTGGAATCCGAGCTGTTCTACTCCGGCGTACGTCCTGCTATCAACGTAGGTCTGTCCGTATCCCGTGTAGGCGGCAGCGCCCAGATCAAAGCTATGAAATCCGTAGCGGGCACCCTTCGTCTGGACCTTGCCCAGTTCCGCGAACTGGCTGCTTTCGCACAGTTCGGTTCCGATTTGGATAAGGCTACCAAGGCGCAGCTGGACCGCGGCCAGCGCATGACGGAAATCCTGAAGCAGGGGCAGTATGAGCCTATGCCTGTCGAAAAACAGGTTATTTCCCTGTATGCGGCGACCAACGGATATGTGGATGATATCCCGGTTTCCGATGTAGGCCGTTTTGAATCTGAACTCCTGCAGTACATGGCTTCCAACAACCCCGAGGTTGCGGAATCCATTAAAAAGGAGAAAAAGATTACCTCTGACAATGAAGAGGCTCTCAAGACCGCAATCAAGAACTTTAAGCAGACCTTTGCTTCCAGTGAAGCGAGGTGATTGATTTATGCCAAACCCACGCGAAATACATCGGCATATGCGATCCGTTACCAATATCAGGCAGATAACCAAAGCCATGAAGATGGTAGCGTCCGCCAGGTTGCGTAAGGCGCAGGAACGCGCCATTACCACCAAGCCCTTTGCCGAAAAGATTAAACAGCTTCTGCAGGACGCGGTAAGCGACCGCAGCGTTCTGGGGCATATCGATCCCAAGAGCATGCCGCTGCTGGAGCAGAGACCTGTTAAGCGTACCGGCTACATTGTAGTAAGCTCCGACAAGGGCTTGGCTGGTCCGTACAATTCCAATGTGCTGAAACACGCCCAGATGGAATTGATGGACAGCGACGATTACACTTTGATTACGGTAGGGCGTAAGGCCAAGGAATTTTTCAGCCGCCGCGGGTATGATATTTCCGAGGCGCTGTTTGGCTTTTCCGATAAGCCCAGTTATGAAAACGCGAACGACATCGCCCGCGCAGCCATCAAGATTTTCCTGAACGGCTCCGTGGATGAGGTTGTGCTGATCTATACTGAGTTTAAATCGGCGCTGTCGTCTACCCCGGTGACGAAGCATGTTCTGCCCATCGTTCCGCCTGCTGCGGCGGAAGAGACGGCCAGTTCGGCGTCCGGGGCTCAGGCTTCGGCTAACGAGATTATTTTCGAGCCTAACCCGGTAGACGTAATCAAACAGTTGCTGCCATATTATGTAAAAACGGAGATCTATGCCGCGCTTATGCAGTGCGCCGCCAGCGAGCTGGGCGCTCGTATGACTGCGATGAGCAGTGCCACTGATAACGCGTCGGACCTCATCCGCAACCTGGAGCTGTCTTACAATAAGGCCCGCCAGGCTGGCATCACGAACGAAATCAACGAAATCGTCGGCGGTGCGGAAGCGCTGAACAGTTAAGGGAGGAAAGCATTGATGACGACTGGCAAAATTGTAACGGTCCTGGGTCCTGTTATCGACATTCAGTTTCCGCCGAAACAGCTCCCTGCGATCTACAATGCTATTCATATTGACGGCACGGTAGGTGAAAACATCAAGATTCACCTGACTGCCGAAGTAATGCAGCATATCGGTGAAGATGTTGTCCGCTGCGTAGCCATGAGCTCCACGGACGGCCTCGTACGCGGTATGGATGCAATTGACACGGGGGCGCCTATTAAGGTTCCCGTGGGTCCCGGCTGCCTGGGCCGTATTTTCAACGTACTGGGCGAAACCGTGGATCATGATGACACAAAAGTTGAAGCGGCCGACTACTGGCCGATTCACCGTCCTGCTCCGGCCCTGGAAAACCAGGCCACTTCCGAGCAGATCCTGGAAACGGGCATCAAGGTCGTTGACCTGATCGCCCCCTATGCCCTGGGTGGTAAGGTAGGTCTGTTCGGCGGCGCCGGTGTAGGCAAAACAGTATTGATCATGGAACTCATTCACAACGTCGCTACGGCCCACGGCGGTTATTCCGTATTCGCCGGTGTAGGCGAGCGTACCCGTGAGGGCAACGACCTCTGGGGCGAAATGAAGGAGTCCGGCGTTATCGACAAGACCGTACTGGTTTACGGTCAGATGAACGAGCCGCCCGGAGCGCGTATGCGTGTAGGTCTGTCCGGTCTGACCATGGCAGAATACTTCCGTGATGTAGGCGGTCAGGACGTACTGCTCTTCATCGATAACATTTTCCGTTTTATCCAGGCTGGTTCCGAAGTATCCGCATTGCTGGGCCGTATGCCTTCCGCCGTAGGTTATCAGCCTACGCTGGCTAATGACATCGGCGCGTTGCAGGAACGGATCACATCTACCAAGCACGGTTCCATCACATCGGTACAGGCTGTATACGTTCCTGCCGATGACTTGACTGACCCCGCGCCTGCAGGAACATTCGCCCATCTGGATGCTACTACCGTACTTTCCCGTCAGATTGCAGAGCTTGGTATTTATCCGGCCGTGGATCCCCTGGACTCCACCAGCCGTATTCTGAGCCCGCAGGTTCTGGGCGAGGAGCATTACAAGGTAGCCCGTGGCGTACAGGCTATTCTGCAGCGTTATAAAGAATTGCAGGATATCATCGCGATTCTGGGTATGGAAGAGTTGGGCGAGGATGACAAGATTACCGTTGCCCGTGCCCGTAAGATCCAGCGTTTCCTGTCCCAGAGCTTCTTCGTAGCTGAACAGTTTACCGGTCAGCCCGGCCAGTATGTTCCGCTGAAGGAAACGATCCGCGGCTTCAAGGAAATCCTGGAAGGCAAACATGACGATCTGCCGGAAGGCGCGTTCTACATGGTCGGCACGATTGATGATGCTATCGCGAAGGCCAAGAGCATGGAAGTGGAGTGATTCTATGTCCAGTTTAATGCGTTTTGAGGTCCTGGCTCCGGACAAGTATGTACTGAAGTCGGATGCCATTTCCTATGTGGAAGCGGTTACCCTGTGGGGAGGTGTCGGCATTTTGCCGCGCCACGCCCCGCTGATTGCCGCCCTTAAGGAAGCTCCGCTGAAGTACCGCGATGCCGAGGGCATTGCTCATTTCCTGTGCATACAGGGTGGCTTTATGGAGGTTAAGGACAACAAGGTTGTGGTTATGACGGAGGCAGCCGAGACTGCCGATGAAATTGACGTTGACCGCGCCGAAGCTTCGGCTTTGCGTGCCCGCGAGCGTCTGGCAAACCCGGATGACGAGGTTGACATGGACCGCGTCATGGGCAGCCTGCGCCGTTCGGAAGCGCGCCTGAAGACCGTAAGGCTGGCGGCGGAATCCCGCTGACCAGAACCGGGCAGACCGTGATTTGGTCTGTATCAGTAAGGTTTAAGGAGGGATTCGTCCGGAATAATATTCGGACGAACCTCTTTTTTATCAAAATATCGTAATAATTTTATAAAAATATTTGTAATATTGTTTGCTGAATTTTCCTTGATCAGTATTTCCTTAAAAGTGTTTTCATGACTGCAGGCGGAGAGTCTTGAAACTTACTGGAGGTGTAAGTGTGGCAGTGCATCCGGGGGCTGTGATAGCTGTTGCGGGACTTGCCGTTGCGGGTTTTAAATTGTACACGGCTTTGAGTAATTCCGCACAGATTGTCAGAAGCAGTTTGGAACGTTACAATGACGAGAAAATCCGTTACTATACCGTTAATAAGCAGGTTCTCGAGACGGTTATTGATTACGGTAAATTCAAGCTGGAGATATGGGATGAGTTTGGCGCTTTGGCCCAGCTTTTCAGCCGTATGACCAACCCACCCGGACTTATCAGCTATAAGGGGATGGAGAGTGTGCATGCCGGGCGTCCGCAGATGGACGATATCCGCAATATGACAGCCGCTTTAAAGGCACTGCATGAGCAGCAGTGGGATGTGCTTGGCACAGGTATGCTGACAAGTCTTGCCATTTATGGAAAGACGATGACGCAGAAAGTGGA
The DNA here is from genome assembly GCF_900112895.1 of Succiniclasticum ruminis DSM 9236. Classification (GTDB taxonomy): domain Bacteria; phylum Bacillota; class Negativicutes; order Acidaminococcales; family Acidaminococcaceae; genus Succiniclasticum; species Succiniclasticum ruminis. The sequence continues at coordinate 24,921 of NZ_FONL01000011.1, forward strand.
AAAAGACCAGGTACTGCACATCGAAGGGTTCCCGGATACCGAAGAAGGCGACAGCGTGCTTGACACGATGGGGACAGTTCAGGCCCCCCACCACAGCGATAATGGCATGATAGAAGAAGGCGCGGTTCTGAATGGAATACTGGGCGTGCCTGTCGTTGTGGATACGGATGCCTTGTATGCCGAGCTTTGCGATAAACCGATTACTGAACTCACCAAGGATGAAGCCTTCGCCCTGAAGGACCAGATTGACTGGCGCAGCCTGAAACTTGCCGACGCGGTAGGCCGGATACGCCGTCTGGGTGATACCGTTGACAGCCTCAGGAGTGATGTGGAACGCCTGAGGGACGTATGGAAGAGCAAGATAGAGGGCATCGGTCTGTTGGTGCAGAGAACCCCGGATTACAACGAATTCAGTCTTGCGGATAAGCAGGATTACCAGTTTGCGGTTATGCTGCAGCGGACCATGCGCCTGCTAACGCGCCTGGACCTGGTTCTTAAGCGCGGCAATATGTGCGTTCTGAACGCCATGACTATCAACGATTGCAAACGCCAGGCAGCGGAACTGGTGCCGCTTCCCGATCCCAATGCGCCCGAAAGGTAAATGGGGAGGGGCTTTAAGAGAAGATTCAGCGGCCAGGCCGCACTGTTTTTAGGAGGCTAAGGAGAAATATGGCAAAAGATGCTTTGAGCAGTTTAGCCGGCAACCGTATGGGGCAGCTCAAGAGTGAGATTGCGGACCTTAAGGCCCAGCTCAGGAAAGAGTTTGAACCGGATAAGATCGCTGAGCTGAAAAAGCTTATCAGAGAAAAAGAAACCTACTACAATATACTTGCTGACCGTCGAAGGGCAGGGTTTTAAGCATCATGGACGAGCAGTTATTAATACGTTTGGCACAGATTGCGATACGCTGCGTAGTAGCGTATTATGTGTATAAGGATGCTATCAAACATGAAGTTCCCAACAAGAACTTCTGGGTGGCGGCAACCTTTCTGTTCTGGCCCGTCGTTGTGGTGTACCTGTTCTACCGGCAGCGCGCGGCCCGTACCGTGGATCTTTCCTTTGAGCAGAAAGCGCAGCTGGAGATAGACCATAAGCGCGAGGAAGAGAAGCGGCGCATCGCGGCGGAACGTGCCGAGATGGAGATAGAGCGCAAACACGAGCTCGAAAAGAACCAGATCAGCGAGGAAGAGCTGGAAAAGATTCGTCTGGAACGCAAGGCTGCCAAGGCGAAGCGCATGAAGGAGCTGGAAGAAGAGCGTGCGGAACAGGAAAGACAGCATGCTGAACTTTTAAAGCTGAAGGAAAAGAAGCTGCAGGAAACCGTGGCAAAAAATCTCAGCAACCTGGACAAGTAGTAAGTAGTAGGATATATAATTTCATTACGGGCGCTGCGCTTACAGGCGTGGCGTTTTCTTTTTGCGCCCGCGGCACAGGGGAACTGAAGTAAAATTTTTTCGTTTCCTCTTGCTAAATGACGCTTATAATGATAGAGTTTAATTGTAAGGAAAACACTGGTTCATTCGTGTTACAAACTCATGGAATCAGTGTTTATTAAGTAAGACATCAAACGTTTTTTTAAAAACAACGGTAGGGGGTAAGCTTGTGGATAAGTTGATTGTCAGAGGCGGTAACCGCCTGGTTGGCACAGTAAAGACGAGCGGGGCGAAGAATGCGGTGCTGCCTATTATTGCAGCATCTGTTTTGGGAGAGACGCCCAGTCACCTGGACGAGATACCCAAGCTGGAAGACGTACGCACCATTTGCGGCGTATTGAGATATTTAGGCGTCAAAATCGATGACAGCAGGGAACATGAACTTACCCTGGATACGACCCGGATATCGGCTTATGAAGCTCCATATGAACTGGTCCGTACCATGCGGGCTTCGTTTGTGGTGCTGGGGCCGCTGCTGGCCCGTATGGGGCATGCCCGTATTTCCCAGCCGGGCGGCTGCGCGATCGGCAGCCGGCCCATCGATCTTCATTTAAAGGGCTTTGAAGCGTTAGGCGCGAAGATTTCCCAGGACCATGGCTTTGTAGAAGCTTATGCGCCCAACGGGCTAAAGGGCGCGGATATTTATCTGGATTTCCCCAGTGTGGGGGCGACGGAAAATATCATGATGGCAGCCTGCCTGGCGGAAGGGACCACTACGTTGGAAAATCCGGCGGAAGAGCCGGAAATCGTCGATCTGGCCAACTATCTGAATCAGATGGGGGCCCGTATCAGGGGCGCGGGCACGGATGTGATCCGTATCGAAGGTGTAAAACACATGCATGGGGCAGAGCATATCGCGATTCCCGACCGTATTGAGGCGGGCACCTATATGATTGCGGCAGCCATGACCCACGGCGATGTCATTATAGAAAATGTGCTGGCGGAACATCAGAAACCGTTGCTGGCCAAATTACGTGAAGCCGGTGTACTGATTGAAGAGGATATAGACCGGATCCATGTGGCCTGCCCGGGAGAACTGAAAGGCGTGAATGTGAAAACCCTGCCGTATCCCGGCTTCCCCACGGATATGCAGGCGCAGTTCATGGCCATGATGACGATTTCCCAGGGCCGCAGCACGGTGATGGAAACGGTATTTGAGAACCGGTTCATGCACGTGGTGGAGTTGAACCGCATGGGCGCGAATATTGCTACCACAGGCGCCCGGGGCGCCATCATTGAAGGGCCTGCCAAGCTGACCGGCTGTGAAGTGAATGCCTCTGACCTGCGGGCCGGCGCTGCCATGATTCTGGCCGGGCTGGTAGCGGAGGGCACGACGACTATCGGCAATCTGCACCATATCGACCGCGGTTACGAGGATATCGTCGGTAAGCTGAAGGGCCTGGGCGCGGATATCCAGCGCATCAGCGTAAAAGACTGACAGGACGGGAGAAACAATATGTTTGGTGGACATACAGACATTGGCATCGATCTGGGCACGGCCAATATTCTGGTTTATGTAAAAGGCAAGGGGATCGTGCTGAACGAACCGTCGGTAGTGGCGGTGGAAAAAGCGGGAAACAAGATTCTGGCAGTAGGGGCAGAGGCGAGGGACATGCTGGGCCGCACGCCCCAGGGAATCGTGGCGGTACGCCCGTTAAAGGAAGGTGTAATCGCCAACTATACAATTACCCAGAAGATGCTGGAATACATCGTGAACAAGGTGGCGGGAAAGAGTTTCTTTTTTAAACCGCGGGTCATGACCTGCATTCCGGTACACATAACATCAGTAGAAAAACGCGCCGTACTGGAAGCTACGATCCAGGCCGGCGTATCCAAGACGTATCTCATTGAAGAGCCGCTGGCGGCGGCTCTGGGAGCGGGGCTGGACATCATGGTTCCTTCCGGGAAAATGGTGGTGGATATCGGCGGTGGCACTACCGATATCGGCATCCTGAGCCTGGGCGGCGTGGTAGACAGCGATTCCGTCCGCATTGGTGGCGACAAGTTTGATGAAAGCATCGTCCGTTATGTAAAAAGGGAATACAACCTGCTGATAGGGGATACCACAGGAGAAAGTATCAAGAAGACGATTGGCAATGTGCATCCCGGAGCAGAGGTTAAGAGCATGACGATTCGCGGGAGGGACGGGATCAACGGTCTTCCGACCACTGTTACAGTAACGTCCGAGGATGTCCGGAAGGCGCTGGAAGAACCACTGGAGACCCTGATTGGGAAAATCCGTTCCGTATTGGAAAAATGCCCGCCCGAGCTGTCGGCGGACATTGTGGACAACGGTATTTACCTTACCGGCGGCGGCGCGCTGCTGGGCGGGTTTGCCAAAGTGCTGGAAGAGGATACCGGCATCCGCGTGTTTGTGGCGGAGAATCCGCTGGACTGCGTGGCCATCGGTACCGGCAAGGCGCTGGAGAATCTGGACAAGCTGCGGCCCGGCACCGTGTACAGCAATGCCATGTTTTAAAAACGAAATACTTTCAGGACGGTTTGGGAAGGATTGTTTGTGATTTGCTTCCATGCCGTCCTGCTGATTTTACAGGGTTATGGACAATGAATAATTATTTACTCCGGATTTTGACAGGGGCGGGCAGGATCGTTCCGCTTTTTACCGTGTTTTTCGTCTTGCTGCATGCTTCTGCCCAGGCGCAGATCACAGGCATGCGGGCGGGCAGCGGCGCCGCCAGGATACGCATCGTGCTGGATATGGACAGTCCGGCAAAATTTAAAGAAAGCAGCACGCAGGACAGGATCACCCTGGACATCGATACGGCTGTAAAAAAGAAGCTGCAGCAGACTTTTAACGATGCTTCGGTGAAGGATGTTTCCATAGAAAAAACAGGGAAAAAAACATCCCGCCTGCAGATTAACCTGAAGAAACCGGCGCAGCATAAGGTTATTGTGCTGAAGAAACCAAACCGGCTTGTTATAGACGTGTACCGCATCCAGATTGTAAGAATCACAAAAGATCTGGGGGGCGGGCTTGCCTACACCTATTGGCAGGATGACATGAGCGGTCTGCCGGTGCGTTTGTACGTGCTGAGCCTGGCTCCGGGCAGCAACTATGAGCTGCGGCCTTTTTCCGGCGCAGGCAGTGCCAACGGCCGGGGAAGGCTTTCCCGGGCTGTGGCGGCGAGCGGCGCCAGGGCGGCTGTCAATGCCTGCTATTTTGATACGGATGGCTGGGTCATCGGGAACTGTAAATGGAACGGCAGTTTTTTTGGCACCGACGCGACGCCTCGCAGCGCGTTTGTGGTGGATAAAGAAGGAAAAGCATCCGTACAGAAAGATCTTGCCTACCGGGGGACGGTTTCCCTGCCGGGCAGCCGTATCCTTACCATAAAAGGCCTGAACCGGCAGCGGATTACAAATGATCTGGTGCTTTTCAACCGGAACTATGGAAGTTCTACCCGGACCAATGAACACGGCCGCGAGGTCCGGATCCGCCAGGGGCGGGCTGTGGAAATTTCCTCAAAAGGGAATATGGCGCTGGACAACAATTCCCTTGTGTTGTCCGGCCACGGTGTCAATGCGGATGCGCTGGCACGCATCAGACGCGGCGATCGTGTCGCAGTCGACCAGACCCTGGGCAGCCGTACGGCCGATGAAGCCAGACTGGTCGCGGGCGCAGGGCCTCTTCTGCTGGAAAACGGGCAGGTCAATGTCCGCGTCAGGGAGGAAGCGATAGCGCCGGATATCGCGTACGGACGCGCGCCCCGGACCGGGGCCGGTGTCACGGCGGACGGAACCGTCCTGCTGATGGTCGTGGACGGCCGCAGCCAGAATTCAGCCGGCATGACATTAAAGGAGTTTGCGCAGTATCTGAAACGTTTCGGAGCGGTTTCCGCCGTCAATTTCGATGGCGGGGGATCCTCTGAAATGGTATTGGACGGCAGGATCATGAACCGTCCTTCCGACGGGTCGGAACGGCCGGTAAGCATCGGCCTTGGCGTGTTCCGGAAATAGCAGAGGACAGTCTGTTTTTCCTCATGTAATGCAAATTTGTCACAACGGTGAATTCTGCACAAAGTGTTTTGCCAAATTTTTTTTTTCGTTGTATAATTAAGTATTATAATGGTTGTATTATGCAATAAAAAAGGAATTCATCCATGAAGAAACTATTTCTTTTGCTTTTTTTGTTTTTATCTGTGGGGTCCCAGGCTTTTGCCAGAACTCCGCTGATGCCCGTGGAGGATCTGAAAGCGGGGATGCGGGGTTATGCGAAGACCGTAATTTCCGGTGACACCATAGAAACCTTTCCGGTGGAAGTGCTGGGAGTCACGGGCAGTGATTCCATGGGCTATCAGATTCTGATCAGGGCCGGCGGGGACGTGATTGCCCGCAGCGGCGGCATTGCCCAGGGGATGAGCGGCAGCCCGGTCTATATTGACGGCAGGCTGGCAGGCGCCATTGCCTACGGCAAGGCGTTTACCGACCCGCACTACTGCCTGCTGACACCGATCCATGACATGCTGGATATACTTGACAAGCCGGAACCCCACAGGGACGTTTCCCCTTCTTTGCTGCCCAAAGGTACGCCACTGCTGGCAGGGGGATTTACGCCTGCGGGCATTTCGCTGTTGGAAGAGGGGCTGGAGCCCTTTGGCATGACAGTTGCGGATAGCGGCGCTCCCGGTACTGCTTCGTCGGCTAAAGATCTGGAACCGGGCAGTTCCGTGGGGGCAGCCCTGATACAGGGGGATCTGACGCTCGGAGCGTTGGGCACGGTGACATGGACGGATGAACAAGGCAGGATCCTGGCCTTTGGCCATCCCTTTATGAGCCGGGGCGCCGCTGATTTCTTCCTGACAAAGACCTGGGTGCTGGCATCCCTTCCGAATCTGCAGGCTGCTTATAAAATAGGCAATATCGGCGCGGCGGCGGGCACGTTCAGCCAGGACCGCGGCGCGGGGGTCGCGGGACAGATCGGACGTCTGCCTGCGTACATACCCATGTATGTTTCGGTTTCGGATACCACTCGCTCGCAGAATGGGAGCGCCAGGGTCAAACTTGTCAATGACGAACAGCTGGCTCACAAGCTGGCGGCCTCAGTCCTGGTGAGCCAGGCTGCCAAAACCGTGGACCACGGCAAAGGAGGCAGCGCCCGGATCCGGTTTGATATAACTGCCCGGGACGAAAAAGGGGAACTGCTGCATATCTCCCGTGATAACATGTATTTTGACAAGGAGTCCGTTGTAAAACCACTGCCGGCCGAATTGCAGGAAACTGTCCAGGTGTTGCTTCAGAACAAGCTGGAAAGGGTCAGGATCACGAATATTGACGTGGATGTGGACGCCAGCACGGAGGCCCTGATCGCGGAGATAAAGAAAGTTTCGGTGAAGGAAAAAGAACCGAAGCCGGGAGACACGATCCATTTGCAGGTGACGCTGAAACCCTACCGGGAAAAGGAATTTGTCCGGACCATTGCTTATAAAATGCCCAAAGACGCGAGCGGCGAAGTGCAGTTAAATGTCAGGGGCGGCGCCTCGATGGCCTGGATCCGGGAACTGTTGCGGAAACAGAAAGACGGAGAAGAAGAACAGGCAAAAAAGGAAGAAAAGAAAAAAGATGTCAAACTGTCTGACTATGTCCGGGAAGTTAACCAGGCGGACCGCAATAACGATATTATCATCGAATTCGCGCCAGACCATAAACGGAAGGCTGTCCGGGAGGAAGAGGAAGAAGAATCCCTGGCTTCCCTGTTGAAAGGCGGGCGTAACAAACAGTCCGTGGCTATCGACTATATTGTGGATGGCGAGCAGAAGGTCACGGTCAGACTGCCTTAAAATTGCCATAAGTTTTTAATATTATACGTTTAAGAATTACAAGATGATGTATTTCAGTATTATCGGGACCGGCTGTAATCACAGTTTCGTTTTCCGGGGAAAGGAGAGCAGCATATGTTGCAAGGTGCATGTGCGTTTGTTGGCGCCGCAGTCCTGAATTTTTGCCAGGCTGCCGGACGGATGATGCTGCTCTTTATAGATACGCTGTCTAAAATTAAAGAAGTCAACATCAAAGAAATGCTGCGGCAGATGGCGCTTCTGGGCGCGGATTCCCTGCCTATCGTCCTGCTGACCATGCTGTGTACCGGAATGGTATTCTCTGTGCAGACGGCGAAGGAATTTGTTGAACTGGGAGCATCCGGTACCGTAGGCGGCATAGTGGCGATCGCCATGGGACGGGAACTGGTTCCTGTCCTGACGGGAGTTGTCGTCGCCGGGCGTATCGGTGCGGCCATCGCGGCGGAACTGGGTACCATGAAAGTGACGGAACAGATCGACGCGCTGCGGGTCATGGCCACCAGTCCGGTGCAGTATCTGGTAGCGCCCCGTTTTCTGGCGATGGCGTTGATGATGCCGGTATTGATCGTTTTCGGTAATTTTATCGGCAATGCGGGTGGTTTTTTTGTCGCTCATTACTACGCCGATATCGGTTCCATGACATACCTGAATTCCATTAAACAGTTTTGCGAGCCTTTCGACCTTTTCGGCGGTATGATCAAAGGCGTGGTATTTGGCGCTATCATCAGTATCGTGGGCTGCTTCAAAGGCCTGAACGCAAAGCAGGGCGCGGAAGGCGTCGGGCTTGCCACTACGGCTTCGGTGGTCCTTTCCATCATATTGATTTTCATATTCGATTACTTTCTGACGGTTTTGTTGTATGTAGGTGAATGAGCGAGGCACTATGGCTGAATCTGTGATATCCCTGCAGGGACTGGAACTTGCTTTTGGTGAGAAAAAGGTGCTGCAGGGGGTTGACCTGGAAGTGAAAAAGGGAGAGACCATGGCGGTCATCGGGCCTTCGGGCACCGGCAAAAGCACCATCCTGAAGGTGCTGATCGGTCTGCTGGCTCCCACAGGCGGGAAGGTCCTGATTGAAGGACGGGATGTATCCAACCTGACCGAAGAGGAATGGAACGAGATCCGTAAGCATATCGGGATGGTGTTCCAGTATTCCGCGCTGTTCGACTTCCTGAATGTCGGTGAAAATGTCGCGTTTGGCCTGCGGCAGCATTTCCGGCTGCCGGAGGAGAAGGTGCGGCAGAAAGTGGACGGACTGTTGCAGGATGTGGGGATGGAGGACGCGAAACAGCTTTATCCGGTGGAACTTTCCGGCGGCATGAAAAAGCGGGTGAGCCTGGCCAGGGCGCTGGCGATTGAACCGCGCATCGTCCTGTATGATGAACCTACGGCAGGACTGGACCCCATACGCATGATGAATATCAGCCGCCTGATCCGGGAGACACAGCGCAAGCATAAAGTGACTTCCATACTGGTGACCCACGATATGGATTCGGTGTACGTGGCAGCCGACAGGGTCGCGCTGATTAATAACGGAAAGATTGTAGCGGTTGGAACGCCGGAAGAATTCAGACATTCGGACAATCCCCTGATCCGGGGCTTTATCACCGGGGAAGAGATTGCAGGAGCAACGGAGGCATTTCGATGAACACAAGCGAGACAAAGGTTGGCGCTCTGACGCTGGGCGGGGCAGTGATCCTGGCCGCCATGATCAGTTTTCTGGGAGCCTTTAAATTATTTGACAGCGGGTATGACCTGCATGTGTCCTATCCCTCGGTGAACGGCCTGAAGGTAGGTAGCCCGGTACGCTATGCCGGCGTTCCCATCGGGACTGTCAAGGAGGCAAAAGTGGAACCGGACCAGGTTATGATCACCATGCATGTCAACAAAGACGTGCAGATACCGCAGGAATCAGAGTTCACGATTGGTTCGGACGGCGTGATGGGGGAGAAATACGTGGATATACGCGCGCCTAAAAAATACAGCGGCGTGTATCTGAAACCGGGCAGCAGCCTGACCGGCCAGCCCGGCGGGGACATCAACGATTTCATGGCAAATTCCGGGAAAGTGCTGGAAAAAGTGGAAGGCATAGCGGATGCCCTGAATAATGTATTCGGCGATAAGGAAGTCCAGAAATCCATGCGGGACGGCTTTATCAATGCCCGTGAAATCAGTAACAACCTGAGTAAATTTACAAAAGTGATGGCTGAATCTGCCAAAGAAAACCAGGCGGAAATCCGGAATATGGTAAAACAGTTCAACCAGATGAGCGTCCGCATGAACAAGGCCATGGCACATATGGAAAGCCTGATGAAAGGCGTCGATGCAAACGGGCAGACCGGGAGGAACGTTGCCGCAATGGCCAGGAATCTGGCGGTTACCAGCAAAAACCTGGAAACGATTACGAATACGCTGTCAGATGTTGCAAAAGATCCCCAGACAAAAGAGGACCTGAAGGCAACGATTCATAACGCCCGGGGCGTAACGGAACGGGCCAACAAGATTCTGGGCATGGGAGACGGCATGAAGGTAAAAAGTCATGCGGATGTTTTCCACAATATCAAGGGCAGCGACTGGCGCAGTAATTTCGGGGTACAGTTTGAAAAACCGAATAAAGGAACATTCGGTTACCTGGGCGCGTCCAGCATCGGAAATGATACCAAGCTTGACCTGTACCTCGGGAAGCGTTTCCATAACATGAATGTCAGCGCAGGGGCCATGCAGGGGAAATTCGGCATAGGGCTTGGATACGATCTCAACAACAGGTTCCGTATCTATTCCCAGCTGTATGATTTTGATGACAGCAAGCTGCGCTTTGGCGGAGAATATATGATTAAAAATGACATATTCCTGGTTGGAGAGAGCCTGGACCTGCTCCATGGCAGCAGACGGGATGTGTACGTGGGTGTGCGGGCTTACTTCTGATAAGCCGGCATACGGAGAGGAACGGTTTTCCCGGGCGCATCGTATGATGGGCCTGTTGCTATAATTGACTTTTGTGTCAAAAACCATATATAATTATTTGGCTGGTTTTTTCAGTCAGAAAACTGGAGGTATGGAAATGAAGATGAAAAATACTGCTCGTACAGCTTTGTTGGGGGCATTGTTTACAGTGCTGCTGGTTCCGGGCGCTTTTGCACAGGGAACATTGCCGATCGATCTGCAGACTGCCCTTGATAAAGCTTTTGCTTCCCATGCGGATATTAAAAAAGCGGAGTACAGCCTGGATGCGGCGCGGGCGGACTATAATGCCGCCAGGGAGAGCTTCGGGCCCAAGGTGACATTTTCCCATAACACCAACCGGGGCGGCTACTGGGATGAACAGCCGGTAATAGGTGGCGGTTACAGTAAAAATCTCAGGACAGCGCACAGCAACAGTTTTAGTCTTTCCGTACCCATTTTTAACGCCGGCCTGAATGCGGCGGAGAAACAGGCCAAAGCCAGATACCAGAGCGGCGTGTTAGGGGAGGAACTGGCGTTCATCCGGCTGAAACAGACCGTTTCCAATGCCTATTATACCCTGCTGGCGACCATTGACGCCCAGGAAGTCTGTGAGCAGTCGGTAACGACCCTGCAGGACCATCTGAAAAACGTGCAGGCCCAGTATGATGTGGGCGTGGTAGCCAAGGTGGACCTGCTCCGCAGTGAAGTGGAACTGACATCGGCCCAGCAGGACCTGCTCAAAGCAGAAAACCAGCACAGTATTGCGGAAGCAAGGCTGAACAATATCATGGGGATTGCCCAGGATACCAGGCTGGCTCCGGTGGAAGAGCTGGGTTACAAGACCTATGGGGAAACGCTTCCCCACTGCATCGGTTATGCCATGCTCCACCGCCTGGATCTGCAGCAGAGCCGTCTGCAGGTAAAAGCGGCGGAAGCGGCGCTGAACGGGGCAAAAGCCGGCTGGACGCCTACGGTTTCCGGTTCCCTTTCCAACAGCTGGTCGGACGACAGATGGCCCGGTGACGAGGACAGCAACTGGGGCGCCGGTGTAGGTATCAACATGAATGTGTTTGACAGCGGCGTGACGAAGTCCAATGTGGCCAGGGCCAAGGCAAATCTTATGGCTGCCAAGGAAACCTACCGGCAGGACACGAATAACGTGGAACTGGATGTGCGGAACTGCTATAATACCCTGCGGGAAGCGGAAAAACGCATCTCAACCACCCAGGTTGCCGTAGCCAAGGCGGAGGAAGATTATCATATCGCCCAGGTCCGTTACGAAGCCGGCGTCGGCACCAATACGGATGTGCTGGACGCCCAGGTGGCGCTGAACAGGGCCCGCAACAATTTTAACAGTTCCCTGTACGATTATAACCTTGCGAAAACGGCCCTGGATACCGCCATGGGTATCGAAGCCCGTCCGGATGACTACAGGTACCTGACTTACGGCGAACGCTATAAAGCAACCAAGGCTGTATACAATGCGGCAGTGGAAGCTACCGATTCCGACAAGACGCTGAAAGAGACAGTAAAGGCGATGGAAAAAGCCCGGTCAGAACGGCGGAAAGCGGCATCGGCAGCTAAGAAGAAAGCCTGACAATTTTATAGTTCCTTACAGGATAAAACAGGCTGTTGGCCGGAACATCATTTCGGATGATGATCCGGCCGGCAGTTTTTTTGTCAGATATTGTGCCGCAGCGCTGGTTTCAGTGAAAAATTCACAGATGTGATACAAAAAAATGCTGTCATTCTGTGTCTCTTTTTGCTATAATATTTCTAATATGGGATATTAGTTTTATTTTTGCAATCATACCGGCTTACGAATGCGGGATGCGCACGGCAGACCTGTATGAATCTATTTTAGAAACTTGACGGGGGCGCGATAACGAAATGAATCGGCTGGTAAAATGGCTTGCAGGCATCGCAGCGGTTTTCTGCGTCCTTTTTTTGGGGATCACGCAGCTGGTTCTGCCGGGTTTGCTGGAAAAGGCGGGCTCTTATGCGGAAAAAATGGCGGCGGATTATGTGAACGGGACCGTACAGATCGGTTCGGTCGCACAGTCCGGCCTGACCGGGTTCGTGGTGAGAGATGTGACCGTAAAAAACGGGAAGCAGCAGATCATTGCCTCCCTGCCGGAAACCAGGGTATCCTTGTCCCTCAACCCTCTTAAAGCGCTGGGAGGTCTGGAAAAGGCTGTTTCGGCGATAGATATGGAAAAGCCTGTTTTGTATTTGGAACAGGACAAAGAAGAAAAGTGGAGCTTTCAGAACTTATTGAAACCTTCGCAGTCGGAAACGACCCCATTCTACGGGAAGGCCAACGTACACGGGGGAACCGTGAAGGTGAAGCTTCCTGAAGGGAACTGGGAATTCAGCGTGGAAGGGTCGGTGGACGGAAGCTATAATCCTGCCTTTGACCTGGACTTCAGGGTGAATGCGCCCGGCATGGAAACAGCAACCGTATTGGGCAGTATTGACAATAAAGGTGTGGGCAAAATCGTCATGAAATCGGACCGGGTGGATCTGGCGCCCTATCATGCCCTGGCGTTACGCTATGGCGGGGTTAAAGAGGCGGCCGGCCAGGTTACGGGGATTGACGGGGAATGGAACAACGACGGAAAGGACACCGTTTTAAAAGGAAAATGCGTTTTGCAGGATGTACGGGGCCGATACCAGATGAACGGGCAGGAACTGCCGTTCCGGATCACAGGTAACGTGTCTTCGTCAGATCATGTCATAACCGCGGATAGACTGCAGGTCAGCCTGAATGAGCAGGCTGCCGTCCTGTCCGGTGCCCTGGACATCCATGATCTGGATAACCCGGAAGGCCATCTTTCCCTGCGGTCGGACAAGTTTACCTATAATGGCGAAACGCTGAAGAATATTGAAGCGGAAGCGGTGCTGGCCGAAAACAAGGCGGCTGTGAATTATTTTACTGCCGCGTACAGGGGCGGCAGGATCAGCGGGCAGGGTGTATATGAACTGGCTTCCGGGAAACTGACGGGAACTGCTGATATCCGGAAAGTGACCCTGGACGGCGAAACGTTCAACGGGGAAAAGTTCCTGCTCAATGCCGCGCTTGCTGGCAGCGGCACCTATAACCAGGAAGATGGCAGACTGGATGTGAATGTGGCTGCCAACACGATGAATCTGCAATGGCGTGATACCCGGCTCAATGCGGTGGATTTTGATGCAAATCTGACTAACAGCGCCGTAGATATTCAAACATTTTCTGCTTTGGCAGGGAACGGCGCGTTGCAGGCCGCCGGCAGGGTGTCCTTTGACGGCGGTTACGACCTGAAGGGGAAGATGGCGAATATGCCCCTGGACCCGGTCATGGCAGTGGCCGGACAGCAGGGAGGCGGGTTTGTTTCTTCGTCTTCGTACCACCTGTATGGCCAGGGAAGCCGTGTTAATTTTGAAGGCCCGGTACAACTTCAGCAGGTTGCCTGGAAAGATCTGTTTGTGCAGGATGGCAGCGGCTATGTTACCGTTCGTGATAATGTTGCGCAGTTAAAAGACTATCAGCTGGTTATGGACCGGGGAAGCCATACGGCAAACGGAACCGTCGATCTGCGGGGCGGTGAACCGCGGTTCGATCTGGCTCTGGACACGGAAAAGGTCCGTATCGAACCGTTGCTGGCGGCAGCCGGGTTACAGGATGTGATTACCGCTACGGGCAACCTTTCAAACCGTATGTATATAACAGGGACCTTGTCTGACCCTGCCGTACAGGGTGACGCGGATATGTCTGACGGCAGCGTGGAAGGATATCTTGTAGACTCCCTGACGGGCAGATATTTTTATCATAAAGGTTCCCTGCGCCTGGATAATGTTGTAGTAAAGGCACTGTCATCCACGTTAAAGCTCCACGGGGTCATGGATGCGGACCGTCATCTGGATTTTGAGGCGGAAGCGACGGATGTGGACCTGAGCCGTCTGCCGGTACGTGAGGAGAATGTGGCGCTGGCCGGTTTTGTTTCCGCGAAGGGGCATTTGTCCGGAACGGCGGATACTCCGCTGTTTGCGGGCAATGTTTCCAGTGAAGAGTTTTCCATCAATGAAGTCCCGGTTAAAAACCTGAAAGGGGTTCTGGTCAGCAACGGCAAGGATATCAACTCGTTAAAAGGCGAGTGTGAGCAGACCAATACGGACGGGCTGACTTCCGCCTATATGATCGACCTCACCCTGAACAGGCCAAAGCGCGACCTGAGGGGCAAAATGGGGATCATGTATGGGGACCTGCAGAACATCCTGAAGATGGCCAAAGTGGATTTCCCGGTCAAGGGGCTGGCAGCCGGCACATTGGAATTTAACGGCCCGGACGCGGATACGGTGGCGGATTTCTGGGGCTACAATCTGGATGTCAACGGTGTAAAGTACGACCAGATGGCGCTGAAGGCGCGGCTTAACAAAGGTCTTCTGACCGTTGAAAATATTAAATTGCAGGAAGACAGGGCCTTTTTCCGGGAAGGAACGATTGCGCTCCGGGGTACCGTGGACCTCCGCAGGCGGGAAATGAACATGAAGGCGCAGGCGGTGGATGCGAACCCGGCGATCCTGACCGCGTTTATGCAGAAGCCCGCAGTCCTTACCGGTTCGCTGAACATGTCAGCGCAGCTGGAAGGTCCGTGGGATAAACTGAAAGGAAATGGTTCTGCGGAAATCTTACAGGGCAGTCTGGAAGAAGTGCCGTTTGACAAAGCTTCGGCGGAGTTTGTCCTGGATAACGACATCATTACGCTGCGCCAGGTTTCCGCAGAGCAGGATGTTTATAAACTGATAGCGCAGGGCAGGGTCCCGGTAGACGCATTCCGCGCCAGGGAAAACCGGAAAAATCCCGATGCGCAGATGGACGTAAAAGTAGATTTCAATAAAGCCAGCCTGGCGGTTTTCGGGGCGCATCCCAGAATAGACTGGAGCCTGGGAGACACAAAAGGCATCGTTACTGTGGCAGGCACGCTGGACGACCCGCAGTTATTCGGAACCCTTGCCGTTGCGGATGGCTGCGTGAAACTGAAAGACATCCATTCGCTGATTGATAAGGTTAACCTGAAAATGACTTTCAGCGGAAGCAAGGTCCTGGTAGAACAGATTTCCGCTGTTTTGGGAAAAGGCACGCTGGAAGGAAGCGGCAGTTATGATTTCAGGGCTTCCGGCGAACAGTCTTATCTGTTCAACGCCACAGCGAAGAACGCCGAGATTGATTCGGCAATCTTTAAAGGACGCATCAACGGAACCTTTGCCGTATCTCCTGAGCATTACCGGGTTCCGCGGCGCCTTCTGCAGAAACAGGTTGAAGGCGCGGCGCCGGCAGACAAAAGTGCGCCGCAGGTGACGGGGACAGAAGAAGGCTGGCGGCCTAAAATTACGATGACCGCCACGCTGGACGATGTCACGGTCAATATGCCCACGATCCCCTCCCTGGGGGAAGGCAGCGCGAACCTTGGCTTGAATGTTTCTGTGAACCTGGGTTCCAAAGTACACCTGTATAATAAATATCTGTATGACCTGTGGCTGAAGGGTTCGGTGAAGGCAGAGGGAAGCACGGTCTTCCCGCGGGTCAGTGGCGGCATTGATACGGATAAAGGCACCGTGACCTATCTCCGGACCCGTTTCAAAGTGGAGAAAGGCTCTTTGCGGTGGTCACAGCCGGGCACGTTCCTGCCGTATGTCAAGCTGAACGCCAACACGAAATTCAGCCGCTACCGCATTGCGCTCCAGGTTGACGGTTCGCTGAACAAAGACAATCTGGATATGAAACTGCAGTCGAACCCGTATCTGTCGCAGAACGCCATCGTCCGGATGCTGACATTGCAGCGCGCTTCCGCCGGAAGCGACGACATAACGAATGAAGACATGCACAATCTCCTGATCGCAGGGCTGGAGACCGGTTTACTGGGGGATGTGGAGCATTCAATCCGCAGAGCCCTCGGCATCGATGAGTTCCGTGTATATGTCGGGAAACTGGACAACGGTGTGGATTTTGACAACCGCATCATCCGTGAACTGACGCAGGAAGAAAAAGAGCAGTATAATTTCCTGGTTGCGAAAAACCTGACGGACCGCTGGAAAATCGGTTATACCAGCAGTTTTGACGGAAAATATGAGAACGTCTATACACAGTATCAGCTTACGGAACATATGAACATCACTCTTTCCCAGAATGAAGACCACGAAAGGCGCTACAGTGTGGAATACCGTATTACGTTCTGAGGAAAAACCGGTGAATCTGCCGGCAGGGGCGCAAAACCGGCTGGCAGCACTTTCCAGAATCAGAGAGGGGTTATGATGTTACAGAAATATCTGGAAGAACTGAAAAAAGTAAAACTTCTTTCCCCGGAGGAAGAGAAGGAACTCTGGATCCGGGAAGCGGAAGGGGACGGGACTGCCCACCGGATACTGATCAGCGCCTATCAGCCGCTGGTATTTAAAACGGCTGTCCGGTTCCATATGCCGGAAGAGACTACCATGGAGCTGATCCAGGAAGGCACGGTGGGCCTTCTGGAAGCCGCGGAGAGTTATGATCATACAAAGGGTGTGGCATTCAGCCTGTATGCGGTTCACCGTATCCGGGGCAGGATGTGTGATTTTCTTAACCGGGAGTTTTCCCGCGACGATCTGTCACTGGACCGGGAAATGGCAGAAGGCTGGCGCCTGACGGAAATATTGTCTGCTTCCCAGCCGCTTCCGGAAGAAGTAGCGGAACGCCGCGCGGTCTCCGACCGGGTGTCCCGGGCGGTGGAACGGCTTCCGCAGAAAGAAAAGCAGGTCCTGCAGGGGATTTTTCTGGAGAACAGGACGCCGTCTGATCTGGCTGCCGATATCCATGTAACGCCAAGTCACATATACCGTCTGGAAAAGCAGGGGGTCCGCAGGATACGTGGGATGCTGTCCCGTTTTATGAGCGAGTTCAGGAAGTGAAACGGGAATTACGTATCAGGTAAAACCATAAAGATAATGGGTCCAATTCAGTAAAAAACCGCAGAAAAAGACAGATAATCTGAAATAATTGACTGTTTTTACGTTTTTTTTGCAAGTTAATTTGCCAAGTTAATTCAGATTATATATAATCATATGTAAGTTTGGGGGTGTAACCGTATGAATCAGAGCCGGTCTGTGTGCAGCCGGATCCGGAACGCGAAAGCCAGCCTGGACAATGCGGAACGCAGTTTCCGCAGCAATCAGGAGGTCCGCGGCGAACTGGATCTGATGCTGGCGGAAGCAGAACTGGATAATCTGCGGCAGAAACGTCCGGGCATTTCCTGGACCCGCCATACGCTGGCGGCGTGTTTTGCCGTGCTGGTGCTGGCCTCGGGATGTTTGGGCTGGTGGTGGGCTTCTGCGTACGGAGGGAACACGACCAACGCCGCAGGATTACAGGGTACGCCGGCGGCTGCGGAAATTAAAGAATCGGTAAGCACGGATAAGCAAATGCCTGCTTCCCGGCAAAACGCCGCAACTTCAGCTGTTATGCCTGAGAAGAAAGCGGTCATCAGGGAAAAACCGGATGCTCCGGTACAGACTGCCGCGCCGCAACTGAAGCAACCCGTTAACAGGGACGGGGGAGTCCGTCTTTCTGCCGGCCAGATGCGCCAGCTGATCCGTTCCGGGAAACAGGAACTGGAAAATATGCGGTAAATACGTAAAATATTTGTCAAAAAGTCACCATCAGGTGTATAATATAACATTAAGTGATTAACACAGCATTCGGTAAGAAATTACCAGCTTTACAGGGAGGTTAATTGGTATTATGAAACACGCTTTGGGAAAGCAGCTCACAGTCAGTTTGATGGCAACATTGCTGGTTGCAGGTCCGGTTTTTGCGGAAACGACAACGACCGTATCGGATTCGATCGGACTCAAAAAGAAGCCTGTTGCAACGACCGGTGAGGATAAGGCTGCGCAGACACGTGGGGGCGGAACTGCAGGATCGGCAGCCGTCAGGACGAACCCGTTAAATCTCCCTCCCGCGAGCAGACCGGTTCCGGGGCAGAATATAGGGGTGCAGGAAGAAGCAGATAGCGAGCTGGCTCCTTACCTTAATAAGACACTCACAAAAATCAGTGTTGAAGGAAATGAGGAAATCCCGTCAGAGGATATCCTGAAAGTAACCTACAGCAAACCGGGTCTGCCGTTGACAGAAGAAGACATATCCAGAGACATCCAGGCCATTTACGGCATGGGCTGGTTTTATGAGATCCGGCCGTCATTCCAGACCGTTCCGGAAGGGGTACAGGTAACCTATCATGTGCTGGAAAACCCCCGGTTTGACCATCTGGAAGTAACGGGGAACACCAAGATTTCCACAGAAAAGATACGCCAGATCGTGAATCTCCCGAAAGGCAAGATTGTCAATGTCCGGGACTCCAACAAGAAATTGGGGTTTGTTGAAGAACAGTATAAAAGGGACGGTTATATCCTTGCCCGTATTACAGATGTAGGCTTCATGCCGGGCGGGATTCTGGCTATAAAGATCAATGAAGGCATTGTAGAAGATTTTAAAGTGAAAGGCAATGTCAAGACAAAGGACAAGGTAATTTTGCGGGAAATCCGCCTGAAAAAGGGCGAACCTTTCAATTCGGCATTAGCCCGCCGCTCCCTGAACCGCATCCAGAATCTGGGATTTTTTGAAGATGTCAATATGAAGCTGAATCCCGGCCGCCAGCCTAACGCGGTGGAAATGGAAATTGATGTGGTTGAGATGAATACAGGCACGTTCGGCATCGGCGCAGGTTACAGCGATGCGGACGGCTTTGTCGGCATGATTTCCGTCGGTGATAAGAATCTCCGGGGAACCGGCGACAGCATCCTGTTCCGCTGGGAATTTGGCGGTGAAGATAATAAAAACTATGAGATTTCGTACCGTAAGCCCTGGCTGGATAAGAAGGAAACCTCATTGGGCGTCACCCTGTATGATTTAACCCATGAATATGCGGATTACGACCGTCAGGGGGATGAAATTGCCCGGTATGATAAAAAACGTGTGGGGCAGGAAATGACCCTTGGCCGCCCCCAGGGAGAGTTTGTACGGCATGCTATTACACTGAAACATCGTGAAGATAAGTATGTTAAGCAGATTAAAGGCTATAGCATGCAATATTATGAGGATTCTTTTGACAAGCAAATATCAGATCCCAAGGGCAAGTATCATCAATTTGAGGGGAAGTGGCCGGCGACTGCGCGGGAACGCCGTGACGAAAACTTCGGCACGACGAACAGTATAACGTATACCCGCGTGTATGATTCCCGCGACAACATCTATGACCCCCATGCCGGCAAGCGTAATTCGTATTCTCTGGAGTTAGCCGGCCTGGGCGGGGATTTCACATTTGAAAAGATCACCGTGGATTACCGTTATTACCTGCCGCTGCCCAAAAACCGGGTGCTGGCCTTTGATTTGTCTGCCGGCTATGCCTGGGGCGATCTGCCTCTGTCCCAGCGTTTCTCGATAGGCGGCGCGGATACCCTGCGTGGCTACAAAGACGACCAGTTCCGAGGCAACAGCATGCTGAGGGGGACGGCGGAATACCGTTTCCCCATCCGGAAAAAGATACAGGGCGCGTTATTCTATGATATCGGGTACGCCTGGGATAAACGGGACCAGAGCGCTTTTGACCTGGGCCTGCTGGAATCCGGTTACGGTATCGGCCTGCGGATCAATTCGCCGTTAGGACCGATCAAGCTGGATTGGGGTAAAGGAAAGCAGCGCAGCCGGTTCCACTTTAGCTTTGGCGGACAGTTCTGATTATTATGTTTAAAACAGCAAGCTTGTTTCTGGCCTGCCTGCTGTGGACAGCAAGCGTCCTGGCGGCGCCGGTGACAAAGGTGGATGTGACCATCCGTGATGAGGCTGGGAAAACCAGCCCCGTCCTGCTCCGCAAGATGGAAGACAGTATGCAGGTGGTGGCTGCCCAGCTGTTTAATGGCAGGGACTCGGAATTTATTGCAGCAGACAGAACGGGTTATGAGCGCCTGCTGTCGGAAATTTCCGACCGTGTGATTACCGGATACCAGACGAACCGGGTCGTTCTTTCCACGGAACAGGGACGGGACGGGATGACGGTAAATCTGGCCTTTGCGGTTGCGCCCTGGGCGCAGACCGTGCAAAAGGTGGATGTGGACATACAGTTTTCCGGCGTCAGTCCCTTTGCTGCAGCAGCATTGGAGGAGAAAATACCTGCCTTGCGGGAACAGCTCCGGAAAACGCTGGAAGGAGCTTCGCTGGATGCGGCCGACTGGGCAGGAGGTATTCTGCGGGGCCAGGTAAAAAGCTGTGTAGAGACGGCTTTGCCGGATTTCAAGGCAGCCGTGGATCTGACGACCCGGGATGATAATGCGGCAGTGCAGGTGATTATTTACCCGGTGGGGGAACTGGTGCGTAACGTACAGTACAGCATGGTTTCCCGTTCCATACCGAATATACTGTTGATGAAGCTGAAATATAAATACGCGGACAAGGCAAAATCCCTGCAGGGGCTGCCGGTTTCTTACATTGAAACAGAGTTTAAGGAGCTGGCTGACAGGCTGCAGCAGGAACTTTCCCGGGAACCTCAGGTCAGGCGGCACCATCTGACGCCGGAGATCGGGATCCGACCCGGGCCGGAAACGCAGCTGGATATAACTCTGGAATCCGATGAGTATAAAATCTGGTTTGAAGGATACGGTGATATAGGGAGAAAAGACCACAATCTTTCCGGTCGTGCCCATATCGGCAAGTTTATTTCCCACCGGGACGAGATTTTCGGTGAAGCCGGCCTGGACCTGAAAGATGTAAGATGGGATTTCAGTGCCGGTTACGCGTATCACTGGGGCAAGACAACCCTGTCCTATATGCGCCGTGTTCCGGCGGGTGCAAATGTATACCGGCTGGAATATGATTTTACGCCGAAATGGCGTATCCGCTACGAACATTTCGGGGACAGAAAAGAGAACGAGTATGCGGTCCGGTATCGGATTCATGAATTCCTGAGCGGGGAATATGTGTACTCGACAAACAAGTCCTATTTCCGGATTGTGGGCAATCTGTAAAAAAATCTTGAAATATCCGGTGAAATGTTGAAAGTACCGGCATGGGCTGGTATAATATATGCATATAATTATTTTTTAAGAAAGCAGGTAATTTCTATTATGATGGAAAAATTACGGAATCCTAAGAATGTAAAAACCATTTCGCTGATTGTTGCGGCAATCTTTGTCATCGGCTGTTTCACACTGGCCATGAGCGCCGGCGGGTTTGGCAGCAGCGTCGCTTCTGCCGCGTCGAGTGAATCGGCTATCGGTGTCGTGGATTACCAGGTTCTTGTTTCTCAGTCCCCGCAGCTGGAACAGGTCCGTTCAGATATGCAGAAAGCGATTGCCGAGACCCGCAGGGAATTTGACAATAACAGCCAGAATATGAATGAAGAAGAAAAAGAGCGGTATTACAGACAGATGCAGGAACGCCTCGCTACTAAGGAAAAAGAGTTAATGGATCCGGTTCTGACCGGGATCAACGATACTATTAAAAAGATTGCGGAGAAGAAAGGCCTGAAAGTTGTAGTTGATAAATCCACCGTGGTTTACGGCGGTACGGATATCACCGATGAAGTGGCCAAAGCACTGCAGAATCCGAAGAAATGATAATGCATGAAATGAGGCTCTGCAGGAGCCTCATTTTCCATTGTAGAAGGAGGAAACATGATGCGCTGGCTTTTGATAATTTTCACGGGTCTGGCGCTGATGCTTTCTGCCTGCAGTAAAATCGGAAGCGGGGAAAAGATCGCGGTTGTGAATTGGGAAAAAGTCCTGCAGGAGCATCCGCAGCATGCCCGTTTGCAAAAGCTGAAAGATGATTACGGCCTGCTTTTGGATAAGCGCAGGGAACAGGAAATCATCGGAAAAACCCAGATGAGCAGCCTGGCGAAACTGTATCAGTTGAAGCGGAACAGTAAGCAAAATTTCCTGTCGGCTGATTTTTTCACCCGCATGACGGAAAAACAGACGGCAGAACAGCAAAAACTGAAGCAGTTGAGCGATCAGCTCGCAGATCAGGTAGATAAAGAACTGGCTGCTGAAGAAAAGAAACTGGAAGAACATTACCAGCTGCGCCTGTTTAATCTGCGGCTTAAACTGGATACGGTCCGTATGGTTCCGGAGGACCGTAAAAAGGTAGAGTCGGAACTGAAAGCTGCGCGGGCTGACAGAGACCGTGACCGGATGTTGCTGATGCAGCACAAGATGGGGCTGGTGAACCAGCGGATGCAGCCGCATATAGACGCTATGCGGCAGCGGCTGGATGCATACGCCCGTCAGCTGCAGGGGCAGATGATGGAAGAAATGAAAAAAGGAACGGATGACCCGCTTCTGCAAAAGGCTCCGGGGGTTCTGAAAGAACTGCTGGGTACAATAGATGAGGAACTGGACAAGCGCCAGCAGGGCATTGAAACACTGGAAACCTCAATAAAAAAGGAGACGGAGAGCATCGTTATAAAGCTAGCGAAAGAACGGGGCTATTCTATCGTTTTTCATAAGTACCGCACCAATGTTGCGGCGGATGATGTGACCGGGGACGTAATTTCCGGTTTGAAAAAGCTGGGGGCCCGTGCGGAAGCGGCGGAAGCGTTAAACAAAAAAACGGCAGGAAGTTCAACAGGAAAATAATAAACTTGACAATAATTCAGGAAGGACGAGTAAAGAACATGAAAAAAGTAGTAGCGTGTCTGATGGTGGTATGTGCATTGCTGGCATTTGGCTGCAGCGGGCGCAATGCGGCTTTTGGCGTGGTAGACATTAAAAAAGTCGAGGCCGAAGCGCCGGCTGTAAAGACAATTAAAGAAGACCTGCAGAAGAAAGCAAAAGAACTGCAGGAACAGATGCAGAAAGAAACAGAAGGAAAGAGCCGGGAAGAAGCGGAAAAAATCGTACAGGATAAAAGAGCCCAGATGCAGGTTGCATCTTCTGAAGCCCAGGCCAAGCTGAAAGCGAGCCTGGATACTGCTTTGACGGAAGTTTCCAGGGAGAAAAACCTCGGCGCAGTCCTGGTCAAGGATGCAGTTCCTTCCGGTGGTGTGGACGTGACGGAAGAAGTTATTAAAAAGATGAAATAATACGGGAATTCGCCGTAATTCGATCCTCTTTTCAAAATCGTAAAAGAGAGTATTTTTTGTTTCACCCATAGCGGGCGGAGTTTCGTCCGCCCGCTTTTTGCTTGGCAAACATCATCGGAAAAGGTAACGGGAGCGGAACCGGCTAAACTATCCTTGATTATTAACATTTAAGATAAAAACAGAGGGGTTGTAGAACTATGGAAAAGACATTACAGGAACTGGCTGCGTTTCTGCATGGCACACTGGAAAACGATGACCCTGGGTTACGCATTACCGGTGTGAACGGTCTGGTGGAAGCCGGACCGACAGAAATTTCATTTGCGATTCCGCCTTATGTGGAATTCTGTCATAAAAGCCGTGCCGGCGCCATGATACTGGCTCCGGGGGACAGAAAACTGGACCGTCCTGTGATACGCGTGGAAAATCCCAAGCAGGCTTTTGCAGAACTTTTGGAATTGTTCCGCCCGCAGGAAGAGGTGGCCCGTGTCATCAGCCCGCTGGCGTATGTGGCAGAGGATGCTAAAGTCGGCGCGAATGTGGCCATCCAGGCTTTTGCGGTGGTAGAATCCGGAGCGGAGATCGGGGATGGGACGGTGATTTTTTCCCATGCGTATATCGGGCGCCACGTGAAGGTAGGCAAAGACTGCGTGATATATCCGAACGCTACGGTGCGGGAAAGCTGCGTCATCGGCAACCGGGATATACTGCAGTCCGGCTGTGTCATCGGCGGTGACGGCTTCGGTTTTGTAACGAACAACGGGAAACATAACAAGGTGCAGCAGACCGGCAATGTAGTGCTTGGTGATGACGTGGAGATCGGTTGCAACTCCTGCATTGACAGGGCGACCGTTGGCAGTACGGTTGTCGGCAATGGGACCAAACTGGATAACCTGGTACATCTGGGACATAACGATGTGGTAGGCGAGAACAACCTGTTTGTGGCTATGGTAGGAATCCCCGGTAGCGTAACCATAGGCAATAACAATACCTTTGGCGGGCAGGCTGCTACGGTGGGGCATATCACCATCGGCAGCAACAACACGATGGCAGGCCGCTGCGGCGTCATCAGCGACGTGGGGGATAACCAGGTATTGGCCGGATTCCCGCACATGTCCCATGTGGAGTGGCTGCGCCAGCAGTCCAAACTGCGAAAGCTTAATGAGTTGATGAAAACAGTCAAAGCCCTGCAGAAAGAAATTGCAGAGCTGAAGCAAAATAAATAATCCGGAGAGAGTATGCTCACATATTACGTAATGAAACTGGTCAGCAAAATATTCTGCCTGCTTCCCCGGAGTGTGGGAATGGCCTTTGGTAGCCTGTTGGGCAGGGTGGCGCCGCTTTTTGTGGAGGAATGGCGCATGAAGATGGCGGCGGCTAACGTGCAGGAATGCCTCGGGGTATCACCGGAGGAAGCCCGGAAGATTGCCCGTCAGAGCGTAGTCAAGTTTGGCCGCATGATTGTGGAAGTGCTGCGGTTTCCGCTGTTGAACAGGGATACGATACACTCTGTTGTGAAAACGGATGGCCTGGAGTACCTGGAAGAGGCTTACGCCAAAGGAAAAGGGGCCCTGATGTGTACCGGGCATTTCGGCAACTGGGAATTGCTGGGGGCGACCGTTGCCCTGCACGGTTATCCGATGCTGAGTATCGCCAGAAAACAGAATAACGGTGCAATGGACCGCTTCATTAACGAATACCGTGAGATCGTAGGGCAGAAAGTAGCCTACAACCAGGGTAAGGAAGGGATCCTGGCCATGGGGCGGTATCTGAAAGAAAAACATCTGTTAGGCATTTTGTATGACCAGGATACCAACGACACAGGCGTTAAAACTGTTCTGTTCGGGAAAGAAGTGATTACGCCGGCAGGTCCTGCAGTTTTCAGCCGGACCTTTGGCTGTCCGATCCTGCCTATTTTCATGCATTACGATGAAGACGGCAGCTGCCGTGCTAAAATCTATCCGCCGCTGTACGCAGAAAAGACAAAGGATAAAGACAGGGACCTCTCCCGGGTGACAGAGAAGATGATGGCAATCCTGGAGCAGGAAATCAGGGAAAACCCGCCTATGTGGTTCTGGGTGCATGACCGTTGGAAAGACGGCAAGAAACGGTTCAGACCGAAAAAATAGAATGTTGAGGGAATGTATATGGAAAAACAGGTAACATTAGCGGCCGGAATAAGTTATTCCGGCGCGGGGCTGCATTCCGGGAAAGATGTGACCATGACATTAAAGCCGGGCAAGCCGGATACTGGTATTGTTTTTATCCGGACGGATCTGCCGGGGACACCGGAGATCCATGCCCGCGGGGAACTGGTTACTTCCACGCTGAAAGCAACGACCCTTAGTGAAAACGGTGCCCAGGTCTTTACTGTGGAGCACTTGCTGGGAGCGCTGTTTGCCATGGGAATCGACAACTGCCGGATTGAAATGGATTCGCCGGAACCGCCGGTAACAGACGGCAGCGGGCTTGTGTTCGCGCAACTGGTACAACAGGCCGGGCGGGCGGAACAGGACGCGGAAAGAAAGATATGCGTGATTGACAGGGCCTTTTCTGTATATGACGGGGACAAGTTTATGATGATACTCCCTTATGACGGGACGCGGATATCCTTTACATCCGTCAATCCGCATCCGTTGCTGGGGACCCAGTATTTTGACCTGTTGTTGACGGAAGAGACTTTTTTGAAAGAAATTGCGCCGGCCCGTACTATCGGCTTCATGCATGAAGTGGAACAAATGCGGAAGATGGGGCTGGGACTGGGTGGAAATCTGGAAAACGCGCTGGTGTATGATGACACAAAGTGCCTTTCCGTACCCCGGTTTCCGGATGAACTGGTAAGGCATAAGATCCTGGATGTGTTAGGGGATCTGTCCCTGATCGGTCCCTGGAAAGGGCATGTTATTGCAGTAAAATCAGGACATTCATATAATTCGCAGCTGGCAAAACAAATTATTGCTTACAGGGAGGGTAAATAATGGCTATTACACTGGATGTTACCGAAATCAAGAAAATTCTGCCGCATCGTTTTCCCATGCTTCTGGTAGACCGGATTCTGGATCTGGAACCCATGAAATGGGCCGTTGGCATCAAGAATATTTCAGTGAATGAGATGCAGTTCCTGGGACATTTTCCCGATAACCCTATCATGCCTGGCGTACTGTTGATCGAAGCCATGGCTCAGGTAGGCGGGGTGGCTATGCTGTATCCGCCGGAAAACCGGGGCAAGATCGCGGTTTTTGCCAAGATTGACAAAGTCCGCTTCCATAAGCAGGTGGTTCCCGGTGACCAGGTAGTGACCCGGGCGGAAGTGGTGAAGATCCACGGCAATATGGGCGTGATCCACTGTGCCGGCAAGGTAGACGGGGAACTGGCCTGCGAATGCGACTGCTTCTTTGCAATCCAGGACAAATAAAGAATACTGTAGGCGAAATCACGGCAACACAGAAATAACAAGAATCCGATTTCCTGTTACCGGATAAAAAAGAAGAAAATTGAAGAAAAAAAGTAATATTGCCTATTAAAAGTAATACAATACAGGATAAACGGAAAATTTGGCAGAATATGAAATAAAACGGGAAACAAAAAAACACGGGTTTACAGGATTATATTTTTTAAAGTATTAGCATGTGGGAATTTTTGTGCTTTTCTTTTTTGGCGTTGTACAAAAATTTTGCAGACAACATTCGATAAGGATGATGAGGGGTCTGACTTCAGGGGAGTGAGGAAATGGCATCGGTAGTTACGCCGTTACAGAAGATACACGAGACTGCGATTATTGAGAAGGGCGCAGAAATCGGTAAAAATGTGGTAATTGGTCCGTATGCGGTGATAAAACATGACGTGGTATTGGGGGATGGCTGCATTGTAGGTCCGCATGTAGTGATCCATCCGTATACAACGATTGGCAAAGACTGTAAGTTTTTCCCGGGGGCTTCTATCGGCAGCGTTCCCCAGGATCTGAAGTTTAAAGGGGAACGCAGCTATACCGTAATCGGCGACCGGGGCGTTTTCCGCGAATGCGTCACCGTGAGCCGTGCCTGCGGGGAAGGAAACGAGACCCGCATCGGCAACGATATCCTGATGATGGCTTATACCCATATTGCCCACAACTGTATCGTGGGCAACAACGTGATCATGTCCAACGTGGCTACCCTGGCAGGCCATGTGGTCGTGGAAGACCGGGCCGTCATCGGCGGTCTGGCCGCGGTGCATCAGTTCTGCCGTATCGGGCGGAACGCCATGGCCGGTGGCATGAGCAGAATTTCCCAGGATATTCCGCCGTTTATGCTGGTAGCGGGGGATCCTGCTTTTGTAGCAGGCCTGAACAGCGTGGGTCTGGCCCGGGCCGGGATGCCGCTGGAAGTCCGCACCCAGCTGAAAAAAGCGTTCCGGATCCTGTACCGCAGCGGGCTTTCGCTGGAAGAAGCGGTAGCAACCATGGAGCAGGAACTGGACAGCAGCGAGCCGGTGGAACATCTGATGCGGTTCCTGCGTAATGCGGAACGGGGCATCATCCATACGCGTAAATAGCAGGCGCGCGGTTAAAAGCAGGAAAAAGGCAGCAAACTCTTTCAAAACAGTTAAGTGAAGGCAGCGGATCGTTTCGCTGCCTTTAAATCATAAATGGGTGGTATACATATGGAAACCTTGGGTTTACTGGCCGGAATCGGTCATCTGCCGGTTGATGTGGCACAGTCCGCAAAGAAGCTGGGATATAAAGTCGTCGCTATTGCTGTGGTTCCGGAAACGGATCCGGAACTCCCGGAAAACGCGGATGTGTTTTATACCATCAACGTGGGCAAGGTGGGAAAGATCCTCCAGACGCTGAAGCAGAATGATGTAAAGAACGTAACCATGATTGGCAAGGTCACGAAAGAAGTGTTATATAAAACCGGGGTGGTGATCCCGGATCTGACCACCATCAGGGTACTGGCATCCCTTCCCGACCGGAAGGATGATACCATTATGAACGCCATTGTAAAACTTATCGAAGATGCCGGCATGCATGTGATGGACCAGACAGTGCTGGTCCGGCCGCTACTGCCGGAACCGGGCGTGCTGACGAAACGGAAACCGACGGAACAGGAATGGAAAGACATGCAGTTCGGCTTCCGTATGGCCAAGGAACTGGGGCGTCTGGACATCGGGCAGACGGTAGTAGTAAAAAACCAGGCGGTCATGGCCCTGGAAGCCATTGAGGGAACCGATGCCTGCATTCTGCGGGGAGGCTTTCTCGGCAAGGGCGGCGTCATCGTGGCCAAAACAGCCAAGCCTGCCCAGGATAACCGTTTCGATATGCCCAGCGTGGGAACCACCACGCTGACTTCCATGATTCATGCGGGGGCCACTGGTATTGTGATTGAAGCGGGCCGGACCTTGCTGGTGGACCGCAAACGCACACTGGCCATGGCGGACGAAAAAGGCATAAGCATTGTTTCCCTGAGTGAATCGGAACTGGTTTGACGGAAACCGGCAATGCGATTTTCTCGTATATGCGTTGGCAGGAACATATCGTGACAGGGCCGGCGTTCACAAAAAATGAAATATTTATGGAATCAGCAGCTGAAAGGTTTATTCAGCTGCTTTTTTGTGTTATAATAAGATGATTTAGTATGTATAAAAATGGATAATTGTTGGCTGCGGCAGGAAACCTTCCTGACAGGGTAAGTTTTGCATTAAAAATTCCTGCAACAGCCAGCAGTACACAGGGGTATCATGACCAGGATATTGATTTCTGCGGGGGAAGCATCCGGCGATTTGCATGCCGGCGCCGTGACTCGCGCCATAAAACAACTGGAACCGGAAGCGGAAGTCTTTGGTATGGGTGGCGGCTGTCTGCGGGAAGCGGGCGGGGAGGTGCTGTTCGATATCAAAGACCATAGCGTCATGGGATTTGTGGAAGTGCTGAAACGGCTTCCGGATATCTGGAAGCTGCGCAACGCGTTTATCAAACTTATGGACCGCCGTAAACCTGACGTGCTGCTGACCATTGATTATCCGGGCTTTAATATGCGGCTGGCAAAGCTGGCGAAAGAACGGGGAATCAAAGTGGTTTCCTTTATCGCTCCTTCTGCCTGGGCATGGAGACCCAGCCGGGCTGCCGGTGTGGTGAAGGTCGTGGACAAGATCGCGTCCATTTTTCCCTTTGAGTACAATCTGTATAAATCCTATGGGGCCGATATTGAGTTTGTCGGTCATCCTCTGGTGGACACGGTAAAACCGTCACTGCCCCGCAACGAAGCAGAACAACTGGCGGGAAAACGGGGCGGGCATCCCCTGATCCTGTTGATGCCCGGCAGCCGTACCATGGAGATTCAGCGTCTGCTGCCAGATATGCTGGCGGCGGCAAAGATTTTAAAACAGAAGCGCCCGGATATTGATTTTGCCATGCCCCGGGCGGTGACCATTGCCAGGGAAATGCTGGAAGGCCCTGTCAAACAGGCAGGTCTGGATATAAAACTGACCGAAGGACATAATTACGACGTGATGAGCGTGGCGGATCTTGCCATTGCCACCAGCGGTACGGTGACGCTGGAAGCGGCGTTGTGCGGTCTGGGTTGCGAAATACTGTACAAAGCGTCCCCAATCAGCTTCTGGATTGCCAAACAGGTGGTGGAGATTCCCAACATCGGTCTGCCCAACATTGTGGCGGGAAGACTGATTGAGCCGGAGCTGCTGCAGGATGACTGCACGCCGGAAAAGATTGCGGCCGCAGCGCTGGAGCTGTTGGAACCGGAACGTTTTGCCCTGTTGCAGCGCGACCTGCAGGAAGTTAAAGAAAAACTGGGAGAACGCGGCGCCGTAAAACGGGTGGCGGAACTGGTGCTGCGCGTGGCCCGGCAGAACCGGGACAGGCATCTCCTGCCGCGCTGATAATGATAAGAAAAATCGTTGATTCTGCAAGGAGTTCAGATGATCTTATATAAGCGTATCTTAAGTTATATCAAACCATATCTTCATATATTATCAATAGCGCTTTTATGCACTATGCTGGCGGCAGCAGGAAATCTGTACCTTCCCTGGATCTTCAGGGATATGATCGACAAGGTGCTGAATGCCAAAGACTATTACATGCTGAATGTGATTTCAGCCAGTATCGTGGTGATTTTTTTGCTGCGGGGAATTTTCCTGTACGGGCAGAATTACCTCATGAGCTATGTAGGACAGCATGTTATCATTGATATCCGGAGTGAAGTGTTCCGCAAGCTGCAGCGCCTCTCCATGTCTTTTTATGATAAGAATAAGACAGGTACCATCATGAGCTATGTGACCAATGACGTCAATGCCCTGCAGGGCGCCATGGTGGACAACACCATTGAACTGGTCACGGAAGGCATCATTCTGATCGGTTCTGTCTGCGCCATGGTCTATCTTGACTGGAAGCTGACACTGTTTACCATTCTGACATTCCCGGTAGTACTGTATTTTATGAATTATTTCGGAAAGAAGATCCGCCGTTCCGGTGGACAGATTCAGGAAGCTACGGCAGATATCACTTCCGTGCTGCAGGAATCGGTTTCTTCTGCCCGGGTGGTCAAGTCTTTTGTGCGGGAACAGTACGAGATTGAACGTTTTGAAAGGGAAAATGAGGCAAATCTGAAGGCAAATCTGAAGAACGCAAAATACATGGCTACCCTGACGCCTACGATCGAGTTCGTAGCGGCGCTGGGGGTGACGCTGATTCTGTGGTATGGCGGCAACAACGTAATCGCAGGCGAAACCACGGCCGGTTCTCTGGTTGCCTTTTTGGCATATGCGGTGAATATTTCCAATCCTATCAAGCGGATAACCCGTGTAAGTGGTAATATCCAAAGGGCGCTGGCAGCAGCCCAGCGTGTATTTGATGTGCTTGATCTGCGGGAAGAAGTTCAGGAT
This sequence comes from Succiniclasticum ruminis DSM 9236, assembly GCF_900112895.1. GTDB lineage: Bacteria > Bacillota > Negativicutes > Acidaminococcales > Acidaminococcaceae > Succiniclasticum > Succiniclasticum ruminis. Next base: position 56,076 of record NZ_FONL01000011.1, read on the forward strand.
CTGCCTGACGCAAAAGCGCTTCCTGCGGTGACTGGCAATGTCAGCTTTGAGCATGTGACATTCTCTTACAACGCCGGGGATGAGATTCTCCACGATCTTTCTTTTACTGCAAAACCGGGTCAGGCCATTGGCCTGGTAGGGCCTTCCGGCGCCGGAAAGTCGACCGTTGCCAGCCTGCTTCCCCGGTTTTATGACTGTGATGCCGGCACAATCCGCATTGACGGGACGGATATCCGGCATGTTACGCTGGATTCCCTGCGGAACCAGGTAGGCATCGTGCCCCAGGAGACCATCCTGTTTAACGGTTCGGTGTACGACAATATTTTATATGGCCGGCTGGATGCCACAAAAGAGGAAATTGAAGAGGCCGCCAAAGCAGCCAATGCCCATGATTTCATCATGGAACTGCCTGACGGTTATAATACGATGCTGGGAGACCGTGGCGTGAACATTTCCGGCGGACAGCGGCAGCGTATTGCCATTGCCAGAGCTATCCTGAAAGATCCGCGTATCCTGGTGCTGGATGAAGCTACATCCGCTTTGGATACGGAAAGCGAGCGTGTAGTGCAGGAAGCTCTCAATCGCCTCATGGTAGGGCGTACCTCTATCATAATCGCCCACCGTCTGTCTACCATAAAAAATGCCGACCGGATTCTTGTGCTGGATAAAGGGAAGCTGGCGGAAGATGGAACCCATGAGGAGCTGATGGCAAAGAACGGGTTATATGCCCACCTGTATCAGATTCAGTACCGCACCAACAAGGAAGAGAGCTGAACATAACGTATGATGTATATTCTTTATAACACTTTAGGACTGCTGGTATTTTTCATCGTAATACTGCCGTTTTTTCTATATCGCCTATTTACGGAAAAGGGCTTCAGCGGACGGTTCCGGCAGAGTCTCGGGCTGATTCGCCGGGAAGAAATCGCGGATGTGATGAGCTGTGACTGTATCTGGATCCATGGCGCATCGGTCGGTGAAATTGTTGCGACCAGCCCGATCGTGAAAGAAATCAAAAAAATCATGCCGGAACGGAAAGTGCTGGTTTCTGCTTTTACCGTAGCCGGTTACAATATGGCGAAGCAGATCATACCGGAAGCAGACGGCTATATCTATTTCCCGCTGGATCTGCCCTGGGTGGCGGAGTCCGTCGTACGGCGCGTACACCCCGGTATCTTCCTGCCGGTAGAAACAGAATTGTGGCCGAACTTCCTGCGGGCGATCCGGGACAGGAACATCCCCGTGATGATGGTCAACGGCCGTATTTCCGAAAGGTCAGTGAAGACGTATCAGTATCTGTTCAGTATCTGGCGTGATATGCTGCGGACCGTAAGCCGTTTCTGCATGCAGTCCAGCATTGACGCCAATTACATTACCCATTTGGGTGCGGATCCCAAAAAGATTTTTGTGACCGGTAACACCAAATTTGATCAGACCTATGCGGAAGTGACACCGGAAGATCTGGCCAACTATAAAACAGAACTGGGATTGGGAGACGACGCATATCCGGTCATCGTGGCAGGTTCCACGCATACTCCGGAAGAAAGTATCCTGCTGACAGCTTTTACCGAACTGCGCAAACAGTATCCCAAAGCAAGGCTTGTCATAGCTCCCCGCTGGACTGACAAGGTGAATGAGATCAGGCGGCTGAGCGGTAAGTTTAATTACCAGACCGGCTTACGGTCCAAGTTGAAGGAGATGAACGGACCCCGGCCGGAATATCCGGTTTTGCTGATTGACACCATCGGCGAACTGGGCCGTATCTATGCCGTAGGCGATATCGTATTCGTAGGCGGCAGTCTGACCAAAGGGTACGGCGGCCATAACGTGCTGGAACCGGCTGCCCATGCCAAGCCTATCCTGGTGGGCCCCAGTATGCTGAGCTTCAAGGACTCCTACTCTCTGCTGACCAAAGCGGGCGCCTTACATACGGTGCAGGATGCCCGCGATCTGGCTAAAGAATTGCTGGCAATTTCGGGAGACGATTCCCTCCGCAAAAAGATGGGGGACGCCTCCATGCAGGTCATCCGGGAAAACCGGGGCGCGGCCCTGAATACCATGCATTACCTGACAGACCTGCTGGAGAAAGCCTCGGTTCCCCGTGCTTATACGAAAGAATATCCTGTCAATACCCGTAACTTTAATGACGCGGGCGGCGGGGGCCTGAAACACGGCGCCGCCATTATCCAGTACATTTTCCACATAGCCCATGCCCCGGAACGTCCCTGGTACGCGTTTATCCTGCTGGGTTTATTGCGGGGACTGTCCTATATTTACGGATTCGGCGCCCGGGTGAACCTGTGGCTGTATGAAGCAGGCATCCTGTCCAGGCGGAAGTTGGACTGCTGTGTCATCTCCATCGGTAACATTACCGTAGGCGGTACCGGTAAAACACCTACCGCCCAGCGGGTAGCCATGATGGTAAAAGATATGGGTTACCGGGTGGTAATTCTGAACCGCGGTTACCGTTCCCACTGGGATAAACCATTGGGTGTGGTCTCCGACGGGAAGAAAATTTTCATGACCAGCTATGAGGCCGGTGACGAAGCCTACCTGATGGCCAAGATGATGCCCGGGATTCCGGTGGTCATCGGCAAAAACCGTGACGTGACCGGCAGTTACGCAGTGGACAAGCTCCGTGCCGAAGTCATCATCATGGACGACGGTTACCAGCACTGGCAGTTGAAACGGGATCTGGACATCGTGCTGGTGGATACCCTGAATCTGTTCGGCAACGGAAATCTGCTGCCCCGGGGTATTCTGCGTGAACCACTGAATCATCTGAACCGGGCCGATATGTTCCTGTTCACCAAGTCCGACCAGAGTTCCCGGCTGACGCGGACCAGTCTGGCGGAAAATATCCGGCAGTACAATACGGAAGCTCCTATCGTGGAAAGTATCCATCACCCCAAAGAGTTTGTGGAGATTGCAGACTGGTATAAAGGCATTCAGCAGAATCCCCTGCCCCTTGAAGAATTAAAAGGCAAGAAGGTCATGGTGTTCTCCGCTATCGGTAACCCCTCATCTTTTGAGCAGAATGTATCCGGCTGCGATCTGGACATTGTGGAAGCGATCCGCTATCCTGACCATCATGATTACGGTATGCTGGAAATGCAGTATATCGCAGAGCGGGCCAGCACACTGAAAGCGGACGCCCTGATCACTACCGGCAAGGATGCGGTAAAGATTCCCACGGAATTCATTTACTTTAACCGGGATATTCCCCTGTACGTTATGAACATGGACATTATGATTACCCGGAACGAAGAAATTTTTGACAGAAAATTGAAAGAAACGGTGGAAACCGTGCTGAAGAAAACAAAGAAGAAAAGTGAATTACCTGAAATTAAAGAAGTCTTAAGCACATAAGAGAGTAAAATGTAAACCAACCTGTTTTAGAATCCATAGTACCAGCAAAGGAGATGCTTTCATGAAAGTAATCTGTGTGATCCCGGCCCGGTATGCCTCGACCCGGCTGCCAGGCAAACCGCTGAAGCTGATTGCGGGCAAACCCATGATCCAGCGCGTGTATGAACAGGCGAAAAAAGCAAAGATGCCGGCAGAGGTCATCGTGGCAACGGATGACAAACGGGTGTATGATACCGTGCTTGCCTTTGGGGGCTTCGCCTGCATGACCCGGGAAGACCATCCTAACGGTACCAGCCGTCTGGCGGAAGTAGCGGAAAAATTTCCGGACGCGGATGTCATCGTCAATGTGCAGGGAGACGAACCCATGATCCCGCCGGAAATCATAGACCGGCTGGCAGAAGCTTTTCAGGCGGAACCCGGGCTGCAGATGGCAACCATGAAGACTCTGATGCAGGAAAGCGAGTACAGCGATCCTTCTGCGGTGAAGGTAATAACGGATAAGAACGGTTACGCCCTGTACTTTTCCCGCAGCCTGATTCCCTATCCCCGTAACAAAACGGAATTGTTTAAAGTGTACAAACACGTAGGCATCTACGCCTATACAAGAACATTCCTCATGCAGTACGCTGCCATGGCCTCCACACCCCTGGAACAGGTGGAAAGCCTGGAACAGCTGCGGGTTCTGGAAAACGGTTATAAGATTAAAGTGTTGGAAAGCGATTTCCGGGGCATCGGCGTGGATACCCAGGAGGATCTGGACGCGGTAAACAGATTATTGGGAGGAAAATAATGCATATTGTTAATGTAGGACCTTATAAAGTGGGACCGGGGCAGCCCATGCTGCTGTTCGCCGGACCCTGCGTGCTGGAAGGCTATGAACACAGTCTGGCAATCGGGCAGGAGGTAAAACGCATCTGTGAAAAATTAGGCATGCCGTACGTGTTCAAGGCATCCTATGACAAGGCCAACCGGTCTTCCCACACATCCTTCCGGGGACCCGGACTGGAAGAGGGGCTGAAACAGCTGGCCGGCATTAAAAAAGAATTAGGCGTGCCTGTCATCAGTGACGTGCACGAAACCATCCAGGTAGAGAAAGCAGCAGAAGTGCTGGACGTAATGCAGATTCCGGCCTTTTTATGCCGCCAGACCGACCTGGTCTGCGCCATAGCGAAGACCGGCCGTTGCGTCAATGTGAAGAAAGGCCAGTTCCTGGCGCCCTGGGACATGAAGAACGTCATCGCCAAAATTGAAGCGGCGGGTAATCAGAATATTCTCCTGACAGAACGCGGTTCCAGCTTCGGTTACAACACACTGGTAACCGATATGCGGGGCCTGGCCATCATGCGTGAGCTGGGTTATCCCGTGGTAATGGACGCTACCCACAGCGTGCAGATTCCCGGAGGGCAGGGAACCAGCAGCGGCGGCCAGAGCCAGTACGTGCCCCATATGGCAAGGGCAGCGGCGGCTATCGGCATTGACGCGCTGTTCCTGGAGGTGCATGACGATCCCTCCAAGGCCCTGAGCGACGGACCCAACATGGTGCGTCTGGACCGACTGGAAGCCTTGCTGAAGGATGTACTGGCCATAGACAGGATTACCCGTAAATAAAGATTGAAAGGATACGATGAACCATGAACGAACTGGAGACGGATGCCCAGAAAGTGCTGCAAATGGAAGCAGAAGCCATTCTGGATCTGATTCCCCGTGTTGACGAGCATTTTGACGCTGCGGTGGATATGATCCTGGCCTGTGAAGGTCGCGTCATCATGACCGGCATGGGAAAATCCGGTATCATCGCCCATAAGATTTCCGCTACCTTGGCCAGCACCGGTACCCCCTCCTTTTATCTGCACCCGGCGGAAGGGATCCACGGGGACCTGGGCATGGTAACGGCGGATGACGTGATTATAGCCATGTCTAACAGCGGCGAGACCGGGGAGGTGCTGAACATACTGCCATCCATCCGGCGGATTGGGGCGAAGCTCATCGCCATGGTAGGCAATACCGATTCCACTCTGGCGAAAAATGCGGACGTAGTCCTGAATGTGGGCGTGAAAAAAGAAGCCTGCCCCCTGGGACTGGCTCCCACTTCCAGCACTACCGCAGCTCTGGCTTTCGGTGACGCGCTGGCCATGGCACTCATGGGAAAACATCATTTTACCTCGAATCAGTTTGCCGTATTCCACCCCGGCGGCAGCCTGGGCCGGAAGCTTCTGCTGACGGTAGGGGATATCATGCACGGAGGCAGTGAAAACCCGGTAGTGAAAGGGAGTGCTACCGTAACGGAAGCCTTGTTTATTATTACCGACAAGGGGCTGGGCGCTGTTTCCGTAGTGGATCAAAATGGTATCATGATAGGCCTTCTCACCGACGGCGACATCCGCAGGGGTCTGTCCAAAGGTGTGGATTTCCTGAAGCGGCCTGTTACGGAGCTGATGACAAAGAATCCCAAATTTATTTCACAGGAAAAACTGGCGGCACAGGCTTTGCATATTATGGAAAGCCACAGACCGAAACCCATTACGGTATTGCCCGTCGTTGATGAGGAGTGCCACGTAATCGGGCTGTTGCACATGACAGATCTGGTTCGTCAGGGTGTAGTATAACCGACTCAGTGATGCGCTGGCGGACAACCCGCCTCCCACGCGAATTCTATGGCGGCTTCTGGTAAACCTCCGCCGCCTAAAAGATTCGCGACCGGGAGCCTTCCGGGTTATCCGCCGACGTCCAAAGAATTATACAGTATATTACTTTTCGGAGTTTGCACATGGCATCACGGAAACTATCTCTGGAAGAGTTGCAGCAAAAAGCTAAAAAAATAAAACTCGTTGCCCTGGATATGGACGGCACCCTCACTGACGGAAGCATCAATATCGGCGGCGAGGGGGAACTGTTCAAACGGTTCAACGCCAAAGACGGACTGGGCATTACCACCGCCAGACGGCACGGTTTGCGTGTAGCCGTCATTACCGGGCGCAAAGGACCCATCGTGCAGCGGCGCGCGGAAGAACTGGGCATTGCGGAAGATGTAATGAGAGGGATTTCTGCGAAAAAGAAGGCGCTTCAGACATTGGCGGATAAATATAATTTATCGTTGGAAGAAGTTGCCTTTATGGGAGACGACCTTAATGATTTGCCGGCTCTTCTTGCCGCCGGTCTGTCGGCAGCGCCGGCAGATGCGGCAGAAGACGTCAGATGGCGTGTTTCTTATATAGCGCCTCATAACGGCGGCCAGGGGGCCGTGCGGGATTTGCTGGAACTGATCCTGAAAGCCGGGGGCATATGGGATGCCATTGTGGAAGAATACACAGAAGAAGGAAAAGGGGATCGACAATAAATGTTATATGCGTTGCTGAAAACGCTGAGCTGGGTTGCCTCTCATACACCCTACAAACTGCTGGTGAAGATTGGCACCGGTCTGGGGCACCTGTATTGGCACATTGCTAAAAAACAACGGATTCGTGCGGAAGAAACCATCCGGGAATGTCTGGGTTATTCGAAATTTGAAGCAAACAGAACGATCAAACGGTTATTTGTCAATTTGGGCATTTCCGTTATGGAAATGCTGTACATGCCTGCGCTGAACAAAGATAACATCCGGGGATTGGTCACCTTTGACCATCCTGAAATCTTATGGGAGGCCCTGCAACAGAAAAAAGGCGTGGTCATGCTGGCCTGCCATATAGATAACTGGGAATGGCTGGGGGCCGCGCTGGCACTCAATGGATTCCCTCTTAGCGCCGTGGAAAAACCGCAGCCTAACAGAGTGTATTCCGATTTTATGAATGAGCTGCGAAGAAGTGTGGGGCAGGAAATATTTGCCCGGGGCAGCAGTGAGATCCTTGGCTGTGCCCGTGCCATGAAAAAAGGACGCATGCTGGGGCTTATCGCGGACCAGGACGGCGGTTATGACGGCGTCTTCGTCCCGTTTCTGGGGAAGATGGCGTCAACACCGACCGGGCCGGCTTACTTTGCCCGTAAGTTCAAGGCACCCTGTATTCCGATTTACATCGTGCGTAAACCGGACGGGTACGGACATCAGGTAATTGTAGAAGAACCTTTTTACTATGAAGATACCGGTGACAGGAAGACGGATGACTATAATCTGACCCTGAAGATGACACAATCCGTGGAACGGATCATCAAAGCGTATCCGGACAACTGGCTGTGGTTTCAGCACCGCTGGAACACACCGTATGAAGAAGTGAAGGCAAAGGAGCAGGATGGCAGTGAAAAATAAGAACACGGTACTGGCCGTTGCCGCCGGTCTGGGAGCTTTATTCCTGGTGTTTGCCTGGCTGTTTTGGGGCAGCACGGTTCCGGAACCGACAGACAAGACAAAAAAGGCGGAAACAAATACAACGAAAGCAACTGTGTATAATACCGTGCTGCACCGGGATGCAGACGGGAAACGTCTCTGGGAGTTGAAGGTGGGCGAGGCGATACAGCTGAACGACAACCTGGTCAGGGCGAAACAACTGGAAGGTACTGTTTATCTCAGTAACGGGGACGAAATGTACGTAACGGCCAAGGCTGGCGAAATTAAAACCAAAAGCAATGAATTTATGCTGAGCAATGGCGTTACCGCGCGGTTAAAACAGGGTGGCTTTTTGAAAGCTAATAAAGTTGAATGGAAACAGAAACAGGATATTTTAACAGCTACCGGCGCAGTCAAAGTCATTAAAGACGACATGCTGGCAATGGCTGAAAAAATCATTACGTCCAGTAAATTTGAGCATTTTAAACTGAAAGACAAAGCGCATGTGGAAAGAGGCGGTAAATATGAAGAAAAATAAAATATTGCTGACAGTCCTGATAGGCTGCATGACAGTAATGATGCTGCAGTGTATTGCGGTTTTCGCGGCGCCTGCCAAAGATGCAAAGTACAGCGTAGATGCTGCTGAAATAGAATACGATATGAAAAGCGGGGACGGTACCACTACCGGTAAAACGACAATTAAACATGACGGTGGCACCGCTGTGGGACAAAAGGGAGCTACGTTTAACAGCAAAAACCGAACAGGCCATTTGTATGGGGGCGTGGTAGCCGATAGAGGTGACGAGCACCTCAGCAGCCAGGAACTGTTTATTTATACAGATAAATATGTTTCTGCAGTAGGCGATGCGGTGATAATAAAAGGCGCCAGAAGGCTGGAAGCTCCCCGCGTGGATTATCACGATGATACACAATTTGCGGAAACGCTGGGAGGGACGGCCCGCCTTTCCGATACTGACGGGAGCTGGCTCTCTGCCGGAAAGATTGTATATGACATGAAAACCGGCGTGGCTGACGCAACCGGCGGCGTTACCCTGGAAAACAAGCCGCAGAAGATGACAGGCTCCGGTGACAGGGCTATTTACAATTCCAGGGAAACCGGCTATATAGAACTGATTGGTAATGCCAAGGCAACACAGGACGGGAACACCGTAACCGGAGATAAACTCCGTATTACCAATGTTTCAGAACGGGACAGTAAAACCCATGCGCAGGGAAATGTCCGGATTGTGTTTGTTCCGAAAGAAGGCAGTGAAGAAATAAATAATCCTGCTTTTGGGGAAGGAGCTGTCCTGATGGCAAACGGCCAGACCAGTTTTAATCCGGAACCCAATATGCTGGATCAGGTATCGGGAACTGATTTTGTTACGGAGGATACAAAAGCTTGATTATTGAGACGAAGAATCTGGTAAAGATTTACGGACAGCGGAAAGTGGTGAACAATGTAAGCCTGCAGGTTGAGCAGGGGACCATTGTCGGACTGCTGGGTCCCAACGGGGCCGGCAAGACAACAACTTTTTATATGGTGGTAGGAATTGCCAAACCTGACTCCGGTACAGTAACCCTGGACGGGAAAGATATCAGCCAGCTTTCCATGTATCAGCGGGCCCGGCTGGGTATCGGCTATCTTCCGCAGGAAGCATCTATCTTCCGGAAAATGACTGTGGAAGAAAATCTCCTGTCAATCCTGGAGACAACCTCTTTATCCCATGAAAAGCAACTTGAAAAAATGGAGGACCTTCTGGACGAGTTCGATATCGGTCATGTAAGGAACAGCGTGGGAACCGCGCTCTCCGGCGGTGAACGGAGGCGTGTGGAGATTGCCCGTTCCCTTGCCACGGATCCGGCTTTTATACTGTTGGACGAACCATTTGCGGGGATTGATCCCATCGCAGTGGCAGACATCCAGAGCATGATTGCCCATCTGGCAAAGCGGGGCATCGGGATATTGATTACCGATCATAATGTACGGGAAACACTCAGTATTGTAGACAAAGCCTATATCCTGGCAAGCGGCGAGGTGCTGCTCCATGGGGACAGTGAAAGCATTGCCAACGATCCGGTGGCAAGAAAATATTATCTGGGCGAGAACTTTAAGATGTAGGGGGATAGCAATGCATTTACGATTATTGGATAAATATGTACTGAAAGAATTGCTATATCCTTTTATCTTTGGTGTAGCATCTTTTTCCAGTATCTTTATTGCCAGCAGTCTGTTGTTTAAAATCGTACAGTATATCACCACGTATGGGGCACCGATTTCTACGGTGGCCCGGCTGTTTCTTTACAGTCTTCCGGAAATTGTCAATTATACGTTTCCCATGGCGGTGTTGCTGGCAACGCTGATGGCTTTCGGAAAACTGTCCGGCAACAGCGAGATTGTGGCTATGAAATCCGGCGGTGTCAGTTATTACCGGATCGTGGCGCCGGTCATCGTGGTCGGGCTGGTAGTCAGTATTTTCTCCGTTATCTGGGCGGAAAAAGTGGTGCCGCCTTCCAAGCATGAAGCGAAACAGATCCTGGCCGTGGAAATCCGCGGCAATATAAAACCCAAAACGCAGGATCACGTGGTTATCAAGACCCTCAGCGGGAACACGCAGCGCATCACGTATGCCCGGTCTTTTGACGAAAGTACGGGTGTCATGAGTAAAGTTACCATTGAAGAATTCCAAAAAGAAAAGCTGGTCCGTGTGCAAACTGCGAAAAAGGCTGTCTGGAAAGACGACTCCTGGGTTTTGGAGGATGGAACCGTTTTTACCATGAATGACAAGGATGGCGTTAGCAGCAAGGCGGGTTTCAGCAAACAGGTGATCCCGCTGAATATTACACCCAGGGAAATCAACTGGGAGCAGAAGAGCATAAACGAGATGACATTGGGAGAACTGCGGGGCTATGTCAAGGTTCTGGAACGGCAGCATCTGCCCACCTCTGATTTGTGGACGGAGATTTATATGCGCTTTGCCATCCCTCTCGCCAGCTTTGTGTTCGCATTGCTGGGAGCGCCCTTGGGAACCCAGCGGCAGCGCAGCGGTTCTTCGATCGGCATGGGTATCAGCGTAATCGTCATTTTTATGTATTACGGGATTATGGCCTTTGCCACCGGTCTGGGAAAAGGAGGGGTCATTCCTCCGCTGCTGGCGGCCATGCTGCCTAATATCGTCTGCTTTATCGCTGGCATCCTGTTGCTGAAGAGAGCGGACTATTGATACAGGATACACAAAAGTCAGAATTAATTTTTCTATTGTTTAAAAACCGGTCTCCTTTCTTTAGGCAAAGAATGTCTGCGTGAAGAGAGTTTGTTAAAGATTATTTAAAGGAAGGGAATAAGTCCATGTTTGGTATACGGCTGATGTTTTTGCTGGCGGTGATGGGCGGTATCATTGCCTATATTGCCGATAAGCTGGGAAGTAAAATCGGAAAAAAGAAACTGAGCGTATTCGGTCTGCGCCCTCATGATACTTCTGTGCTGCTTACCGTGCTGTCAGGTATACTGATTTCCCTGTTTTCCGTGGGCATTCTGGCAATATCTTCTGAAAGCGCCCGTACCGCGTTATTCGGTATGGAAAAACTGCAGAAAGAACTGTTCCGGCTTACTGCGGAAAAAAGCACTGCAGAAGATGAATATAACAAAGCGATGGCGGCCTTGAAGGAAAAAAATGCAGCCATTGCGGATCTGGACGTAAAAATAAAGGAGACCGACGCAGCGAAAAGCGCGGCGGAAAAGAACCTGCTTGCTGCCAATAACAGCCTGGACGAAGTACGGGGGCAGTATAAGGCTACGCAGGGCGCACTGGTCAATGCTAAGAATGAAGTGCAGTCTCTCACTGAAGCCAGGGACAGGCTGAATGAAGAAATAAAAGGCCTGCAGAAGGAAACGGATGCGCTGCAGCAGGGGCTTGCTTACATGCGGGGCGGACAGATGATGTACCGAAGCGGGGAAGTGGTGTTCGCAGGTATTATTCATACCGGTACCGAAGAGGAAAACCGCAATCAGATGAGCTGGCTGATGGAGGGCGCCAATACGTCAGCTATGAACCGGATCGGTCTGGCTCCTTCTTCCAGGGCGGAAATTGTCTGGACCCAGCGGGAGGAATACGACCGGCTGCTGAAACTGTTAGGGAAAGCAAAAGGCAACAATGTACTGGTGAGGGTCCGTTCTCTGGCTAATACAGTGGTGGGACAGCCTGTCCTCTGCGGCCTGGAAGTTATTCCCAACAAACTGATTTATAAAAACGGGACAAAAATCCACCAGAAAGTCATAGATATGAACGATGTAAAAACACCTCCAGACCAGGCCTTCATGCTGTTCCTGCAGGAAATCAACCAGATATCCGTCAAAGCAGGCATCATGCCGGATCCCATGACGGGCAAGGTAGGCAACATGAACGCGGTCACCATGGTAGACACCGTGACCAAAATGCAACGGATGGGTGGCAGGATACGCCTTACAGCCTTTGCTGACGGAAATATCACCACTGCCGGACCTGTGGAACTGCGGCTGAAACTGGAAAAGGTTTCCGGGAAGGAAGAATGAGACAGCCTTATGGCAAAAAAGGCGGAAACGACGTTGCAATTTTATCTGGGCATCGACCCGGGCCGGGATAAGACCGGCGTGGCGTTGGTAGAAGAAACGGGACGCATCCTTGCAGTGCAGGTGATGCGTACCCGTAATTTTTCCGATACCCTGTTGCAGTTTTTATATGACACGCTGCAGGTGAGAAACACCTGGGGTCTGCGGAAAATACTAAAGGCCGTTGTGCTGGGAAACGGTACCGGCAGTGAAGAGCATAAGCAATGGATAGAAAAAGCGCTGCCGGGTTACCCGGTTTTTGTTGTAGACGAAAAATACTCTACGGAAGAAGCAAAAGCCCTGTATTGGAAACTGTATCCTCCCCATGGACTGCGTCGCCTGATTCCTCTGGGGCTTCAGACACCGCCGGAACCTTTGGACGGTTACGCCGCGGTGGTGCAGGTACACCGTTTTATGGAACAGGAAGGAACAGAATTAAGCCTTAAAAGAAAGGGCGCCGGGCTGTAAGTGCAGAAGGGAAGACAGAATGGACACCTTATTTGCGAAACAACAGATAGAATCGTTTGTACAGGATCTCAACTCTACAAAACCCATGCCGGGCGGCGGCAGTGCCGCTGCTGTCTGCGGGGCTATGGCTGCGGCACTGGCGGGTATGTCGGCCCATATGACCGTGGGTAAGAAAAAGTATGCCGCTGTGGAAGACAGGATGCAGGAGATTATCACGGAAACCGGGACCCTTCAGGCAGAAATGCTGGACATGGCGCAGGAAGACGCGGATATGTATTCTCTGGTACTTCAGGCCTATAAATTACCGGATACAACAACGGAAGAAGCGGAAGCCCGGGGACAGGCTATTGAAGAGGCCAGCAAGACTGCAGTCGCTGCCTCGTTAAAAGTGACAGACGCCTGTGTCCGGATTATGAAACTGGCATATACTACCGTGACAGAAGGAAACCGGATGATGATAACGGACGGTTCGGCTTCGGTTCTTCTGGCCCGTGCCTGCCAGCAGGTGGCAGCTTATAACGTGCGCATCAATTTGGGAGGCGTAAAAGATAAAGCTGTGGCAGCAGAAACGGAACAGCTGCTGGAACGTCATTTGTCAGAAGGGGAGAGACTGCAGGCAAAGGTGCTGGAAGAAGTAGACAAAAGGTTATGATGAACTTTGAACGCCGGGACGAAAACATTTGAATAAGCGTAGCGCTATGAAAACATTACCGTCCCGGCAGTTGACAGATTTTTAAATTTTTATTATAATTTTTGCTATACATCACGGAGAGGTGGTCGAGTGGTTTAAGGCTCTGGTCTTGAAAACCAGCGAGGTGCGAGCCTCCGTGGGTTCGAATCCCACCCTCTCCGCCATATGGATCAACCTGCCCCGGTCTGTGACTGGGGCTTTCTTGCTTTTGTCAGTTCTTCTCTGATATAATAATAAAATATAATATTAATCAATCATTATAAAAGATTAGGGCTTTTCGGGAGGCTTCCATGAAAAACATTGAACCGAAGATAAAAAAACTGACAGCGGATATACTGAAAGACTACGGTCAGGGCCGTACCATCGACAAGATGAACGCGTTCACCAGCCCGGACATGGATGTTGTGGTCGACATTCTGGACAAACTGCAGAAGATTTTGTTTCCCGGGTATTACCGCAACAAGAATTATCATTTTTATACGGCGGAGAATAATCTGCAGACCCTGATAGAAGACGTGCTCTTCAACCTGACCAAGCAGATTTCCATGTACCTGCGTTATCTGCCGGAATACAGCAACGCCGATTACCGCACCGGCATGGAGCGGGCCCAGGAAATCGCCATGGAGTTTCTGTCCCGCATACCAAAAATCCGTGATCTGGTGGAGACTTCCGTGCAGGCGGAATTCGACGGGGATCCTGCCGCTTTTAATAAGGATGAAATTATTTTCTGCTATCCCGGCATGTACGCCATCATGGTATTCCGGCTGGCGCACGAATTCTACGATTTAGGAGTACCCATGCTGCCCCGCATCATGTCAGAGTATGCCCATGGAAAAACCGGTATCGACATCCATCCCGGCGCCACCATCGGCCGTTTCTTTTTTATCGACCATGGCACCGGCATTGTAGTAGGTGAAACCACCGTCATCGGCGACAACGTGAAAGTCTACCAGGGCGTCACCATCGGCGCACTGTCCACCCGGGGCGGGCAGAATCTGCGCAGCAAAAAACGTCATCCCACTATTGAAGACAATGTTACTATTTATTCCGGTGCTTCGATCTTGGGCGGTGAAACCGTTATCGGTCACGACTCCGTCATCGGTGGCAACACCTTTATCACCATGTCCGTGCCCCCGGGATCCAATGTGAGCATCAAGAGCCAGGAACTCCACATCAGCAGCAAAGGCAGGCCGGATGCTGAAGCCAAGGATCTGGACCAGAGCGCGACCTGGTTTTATACGATTTAACGCTTTGCTGCCGGAAAGCTGCAGGAAAAACCTGCTCTATATGAAAAAATTAATTACAAGTTGACATTGCGGTATCTTTGTGATACTATATTTCAGTCTGGACGATTCTGTCCGGCCCCAACCGCGCAAGAAGGTTCCGTAAACCGCCACGGCGCGATGTGAAACGCACAGCCGCGCGGCAAAACGCAGCGCAGCAGACACGCAGTATCGCAGTAAAAAGTGTGGCGTACCGTAATTGGCGAGTCCATGAAGAGGGAGGTGCAATGCATGTACGCAATTATCAAAACCGGCGGCAAGCAGTACAAAGTAGCAGAAGGCGACGTTCTGAACGTAGAAAAGCTGGACGCTGAAAAAGGTGCTGAAGTCGTATTTGATGAAGTTCTGGCTATCGTCAACGATGGCGAAGTAACTGTAGGCAAACCGTTCATCGACGGCGCGAAAGTTACCGCTACCGTAGAAGATCATGGCAAAGGCGAAAAGATTCTGGTTTTCAAATACAGAGCCAAAGTCAACTATCGCAAACGCGCAGGCCATCGTCAGCCGTACACTGCTGTTAAAATCAGCGGTATCCAGGGCTAAGCAGCAGGGAAGATTCCCGGCTTAACGAAGATGATTACCATCGATTTATACAGGAACCATAAAGGAGAAATCACAGGTTTCCGGTCCCAGGGCCACGCGGGTGATGCCCCGGCCGGGGAAAGCGTCATATGTGCCTGGGTCTCCGCGGCGACGCAGATGGCTCTTGTAGGTTTGGAACAACAACTGAAGTATCCCGTGGACTATCAGGTGGATCAGGATAAAGGCGTGTTGCAGGTAACGCTGCAGCGTACGCCTGACATAAAAACTCAGACGCTGCTGGGCAGTATGGAAACCGTACTGTATCAGCTGGCTGAGCAGTGTCCGCAAGATGTTCGAATTCGCGAACATGGAGGTGAAATGAATGTTTAAACTTATTCTGCAGTTACATGCACATAAAAAAGGTACCGGTTCTTCCCACAACGGTCGTGACTCCAATGCCCAGCGTCTGGGCACCAAAGCACACGACGGCCAGGTAGTAACCGCCGGCAGCATCATCGTGCGCCAGCATGGTACCAGGTTCCATACGGGCAAAAACGTTGGCATCGGTCGTGACTACACCATCTATGCCAAGATCGCCGGTACGGTTCGTTTCGGTCGTCGTGGCCGCACCGAACGTATTATCAGCGTAGAGCCCCTGGAAGAAGCTAAAGAAGCGTAATAGCGAAATAAGAAAACCCCGTTCCGTGATGGAGCGGGGTTTTTGATTTGTATTGGCGGTATGCCGGGGCGGTTTTGTTGCTTATTTCGGTTGTCTTCCAAGCAGTGCCAGTCCCACGAGCCGGTAATTTCTTGCCAGTTTGTGAATCAGCATTCCTGCCAACAGCGAAGCCAGTAAAACTAAAATGTAAAGCACCAGCACCGGTACCTGCGCAATGGAAAAACCCAGCACCTCGAACCACTGGAGCCAGTAATACAGGAACAGGGGATGGATCAGGTAGATGATCATGGAGTATTTAGAAAGGACATCTAATGCCGCACTGGGTAAAGAACGCTTGGCTTCCGGATTGCTTTCCGTTGTTTCTGTTGCATCAGTACAGCATGCTTCACTGTCCGCGGTATCATCCCCCAGTTTTTCCAGGGCGGCGCTGAAAAACAACAGCCAGCACACGGTGTAGAGCAGGCCTTCCGGGGTAAGCTGGGTCATGTATTTGGCGGGGATATCTTCCAGCGGGATGCCTGCCAGTGCATATTCCCTGAACTTCCACACCAACACCGCACAGGAAAGAAGAAAAATGCCCAGACTGGAAGTGAAATGGCACTGCAGCCAGTTGCGGATCTTTTTTTCATGGATGGCGCAGATACCGCCCAGCACAAAAATGAACCCGTAAAACAGGGGCAGATAGTTTATGCGCTCGTTTAAGAGACGGGTGATCATGGCGTGACCCTGGGTCCAGAGGGGATAGTTCCAGTAAGTGGCACTCCAGTTATAGAGGGCAACTTGTAACCCTGCCAGCACACCAAGGCTGAGCGCAATGCCGGAAACAGATTTTTCGCTGATCCGGGCCACCAGCCAGCGCCAGAACGGCATGGAAAAATAAAAATACAGCAAAATCACCATAAAATAAATGTGGTAACAGCCTTCGCCCAACAAAAATTTTACGATGAGTACGGAAATGGAAAAGCTCCGGTCCGGACGGTACATATCCTCCCACTGCCACATGGCGATGTAAAAGAACGACCAAATAAAGTAGGGAAGGCCTACCGTGACCAGATGTTTTTTAATGAAGCTGAAGTAATGGAAGGGCTTGTGCAGCGCGTCATTACAGAACAGCCCGAACCCCGAAATGAAAAAGAAACCGGGGACAGCAAAACGGGTAAAGACCTGGAACAGGAGAAAAAGGTCCAGGCGCGGCGTAGAGGAAGCAAACACAAAAGGTCCGATATGGATGCCGATAACTCCCAGCATGGCCAGAGCCCGCAGACGGTCTACTACGATGTTGCGGTTTGACATAAAGATCCTCGATAATCAAAAATTACTTGATTAATGTCAATAGCTTATGACATACAATAGCTATCACGCATAATTCGCGTAATTGAAGATACGTAATTGAAAATACATTCTTGAAAATCAACGACTACTATTATATCAGACTTTGTAAAGCAATACAAAAAAATCCGGCTGCGAATATGGCACAGCCGGATTACATGTTTTAAGGAAGATTTACAAAAGCTTTGGGTCCGTTATCCTTCAATCGCGATGTACTTCTTGCCCTCCACAGCCTTCGGATCTTTCTTGGGGATGTTCAGCCGCAGGGTGCCGTCCTCGAACTTCGCCTTGATATCTTCCACCGTGATGGCCGGACCTACGTAGAAGCTGCGGGAGCAGGTGCCGCTGTACCGTTCCTGGCGGATATACTTGCCGGCCTCATCTTTTTCATCCTTGTCCAGGGACTTGGCGGCGGTGATGGTCATGTAACCGTCCTCCAGCTGGACCTGGATGCCTTCTTTCTTGAAGCCCGGCAGGTCTACGATCACATCATAGCTGTCTTTGTTTTCACGGATGTCCGTTTTCATAATGTTGGCAGCATGCTTGCCATACAGCGGGGATTGGCTCTTGCCAAAGAAGGCGGGATTCATCAGGCCGCTGTCATTCATCCAGTCATCAAATAAGTTTTCTCCAAAAATGCTCGGTAACATCATAAGTCATTCCTCCATTCGTTGTGGAAACGGCTTCGCGCCGCAGCCACGATATAATAATTAAAATTTTGATAAAGTTTGGAAGCAACTCAACAGGCATTGACCTTTTGACTTTTGCCTCTAAGCATACTATAGCACTACTTGTTAGCACTGTCAAGAGTTGAGTGCTAAATTTTTTTAAATTTATCTTCCCTCTGTAATTTGATTACCGGGGCACACCCTAAAACATGAAAATAATTACGATTCATGTGAAAAGAGTATGGATTTTGTACAAAAATAGTATATAATATAATGTTGAACAGTATTGGTTCCATTTGCCGGTCTGTTCGCCATTGAAGGGGGGAAACTCTCATTAGGCGGAACTCCTGTTTATACGCATTCTGAAGATTGCAGAAGAAGCTCTCATCTGGCAGGCGCTGTTATATTTTCGGAATTGGGCAACGTAACTTTCATCAGGTTACGGGCTGTCTTTATTATATATATTGAGGTGCTCTATGACTGACAATTTCAAATCGCAGGCCACGATCGATACAGCCAGGCTGCAAAGCGGCGCTGTGCCGGTTGAAAGTTCTGCGTCCTGCAAAGTGGGCATTGATATCGGATCTACGACCATTAAAGTAGTCGTGCTGGACTCCAATGAAAAACTTGTCTACAAGAAATATGCCCGCCACTTTTCCGACATTCCCACAGCACTGGTGACCAACCTTACTGAACTGCGTAATGTGTTGGTCTCGCTGAACGGCGCGGCGGCCGGAACTGATGAAGACGTGCTCTCCAACATGCGTTTCCGTTTCGCCCTCACCGGTTCTGCCGGCATGGGTATTGCCCAACGGCTGCAGCTGCCCTTTGTACAGGAAGTTATCGCGGCGGCAACGGCAGTGAAAAAACTGATTCCCCAGACCGATACTATGGTGGAACTGGGAGGCGAAGACGCCAAGATCATGTACTTCGGCAGCGCGCCGGAAGAACGCATGAATGGCGTGTGCGCCGGAGGCACCGGCGCCTTCATCGACCACATGGCGGCTCTTCTGAATACGGATGCCAAAGGTCTTAATGACCTGGCGGCCAATGCGAAACGCATCTATACCATCGCCTCCCGCTGCGGCGTATTTGCCAAAACGGACATCCAGGCGCTGATGAACGACGGCGCTTCCAAAGAAGACATCGCCAAGTCCATCTTCCAGGCGGTGGTGAACCAGACCATCGGCAACCTTGCCCAGGGACGGGAAATCACAGGCAACGTGGCCTTCCTGGGCGGCCCCCTGTATTTCCTTCCGGAACTGAAGAAACGTTTCGTCGAAACGTTGAAGATGGCCCCGGAAAAAGTGGTCAACGTGGAAGACGGCGCTTACTTTGTGGCTGTGGGCGCAGCCCTTTCCGAAGAGACCAAAGAACTGGGATTCAAAGACCTGACCGCCAATCTGGACAAGGCGGAAGCCGGTCACGGTATCACCCGGGACGAACGGCTGGCCCTGTTCCGCAGCGCGGCGGAATATGACGCTTTCATAGAACGTCACAACAAAGATAAAGTAAAACGCGGTGATCTGGCTGCTTATGCGGGTCCCGTTTACGTGGGCATCGATGCCGGTTCCACCACTACCAAAATCGTGGCCATCGGCAGCGACAAAGAAATTTTATACACGGATTACGGCAGCAACCAGGGTTCTCCCCTGAAGATTGTCATTAAGGAACTGACGGGCCTTTATAAAGCCATGCCGGAGAAGGCATACATTGCCGGCTGCCTCACCACCGGCTACGGGGAGAAAATCGTAAAAGCGGCCCTCCATGCTGACGCTGGAGAAGTGGAGACTTTTGCCCACTACCGTGCCGCTTATGAATTCTGCCCGGAAGTAACCTGCGTGCTGGATATCGGCGGACAGGACATGAAATGTTTCCAGATCCATAACGGGAATATCGGAAAGATCACCCTGAACGAAGCCTGTTCCGCAGGCTGCGGCTCCTTTATCGAAAACTTTGCCCAGGGCCTGGGCATGACCGCCGCGAAATTCGCGGACAGGGCCATGGACAGCAAGACCCCTGTGGACCTGGGGACACGCTGCACTGTATTCATGAACTCACGGGTGAAGCAGGCCCAGAAGGAAGGGGCGCCCCTGGCGGATATTTCCGCAGGCATCGGCCTTTCCGTAATCAAGAACGCCCTGTTCAAGGTTATGCAGTTAAAAGACACCCGGGAACTGGGCGACCACATTGTGGTGCAGGGCGGCACCTTCTATAACAATGCTGTGCTGCGCAACATGGAAAAGCTGTTGGAAAGGGACGTCATCCGTCCGGACATAGCCGGTCTGATGGGTGCTTACGGCGCCGCCATCCTGTCACTGGAACAGCACGAAGCGGAACCGGATCACCGTTCCACGCTTCTCAAAGCCAAAGACCTGGAAAACTTCACCGTCACCACAAAATCTTACCGCTGCAACGGCTGCGGCAACCACTGCCTGGTGACCATGCAGACATTCCCCGACGGGGGCCGCTACTTTACCGGCAACCGCTGCGAACGGGGGGAGGGCAAGCCGAAAAATACCAACAAGGCGCCTAACATTTACGAATACAAGTATCAGCGTCTTTTCAATTATCCTAACGTAATCGACCCGGTTGCCCAGGGCGTCGCTGCTGCCAGAAACAGTCAGCGTAATCAGAAGGCGAACCCGCCCCGGGGACGTATCGGTATCCCGCGGGTATTGAACATGTACGAGGATTTCCCTTTCTGGGCCACTTTCTTCAACAAATTAGGGTATGAAGTGGTGCTTTCGGGTAAATCCACCCCCATGATTTACTACAAAGGCATGTCCACCATTCCGTCCGATTCCCTGTGTTATCCGGCCAAGCTGGTTCACGGGCACGTCATGGATCTGGTGGAAAAGGGCGTAAAGAAAATCTTCTACCCCTGCATGCCCTATAACATGGAAGACGAGGTAAACCACACCGGCAACCACTATAATTGCCCGGTGGTGGCATCCTATGCGGAAAATATCCGCAACAACATGGACGTGCTGCGGAACGAGAACATCAAGTTCATGGAGCCCTTCCTGCCTATCAACGACCCCGGCAAGATGCTGCTTCGCCTTACCGAAGCTTTCAAAGACGAGAACATTAAGCAGAGCGAACTGAAAGAAGCCATGGAAGCGGGCTATAAAGAACTGGAGCACTACCGGGAGGACGTACGCCAAAAAGGTGCGGAGATCCTTAAGGAAGCCAGGGAAAAGAACCTGCCCGTCATCCTGCTGGTAGGCCGGCCGTACCATTTGGATCCGGAGATCAACCACGGCATTCCGGAGATGATCCAGTCCTATAATCTGGCCATCGTATCGGAAGATTCGGTGTACCATATGGACACGCCCAAAGACGAACTGTCCATCGTGAACCAGTGGAGCTATCACGCAAGGCTGTACCATGCGGCCAGCTTCGCGGCATCCCATCCCGAGATTAACCTGATCCAGCTCAGCTCCTTTGGCTGCGGTCTGGATGCGATTACCACCAACCAGGTGCGGGAGATCATGGAAGGGCACCAGCGTCTCTACACCATGATCAAACTGGACGAAGTCAGCAATCTGGGGGCGGCGCGGATCCGTCTGCGTTCCCTGCTGGCAGTACTCAGCCGGCGGCATGTGCCCGGCTACCAGCCCATCGTCATGCCGGAACGGCCGTATTTCACTCACGATTGCAAAGAGACCCACACCATCCTGGTGCCTCAGATGGCTCCCATCCATTTCGAACTCATCACCCATGTGCTGGGCAGGTACGGCTACCGGGTAGTTATCCCGGAAACCCCCAAAGAGGATTCTATCAACATGGGGTTGCAGTATGTACAGAATGACATGTGCTACCCGGCTATTGTGGTCATCGGCCAGATGTTGCAGGCCATTAAAAGCGGCCAGTGCGACCCGGACCACACCAGCATCATGATGTTCCAGACCTGTGGCGCCTGCCGGGCCACCAACTATATGAACCTGCTGCGGAGGGCCCTGCGGAACGCGGGCTATCCCCAGGTGCCGGTGTTTGCCTGCTGGGGCCTGGAGCAGGATGCCTTCCGGCTGAATGCATCGGGTTTCAAGGACGTGGCAAAAGCGGTGGTCTACGGGGACCTGCTGCAGAACGTTACCAACCGGATGCGGCCCTATGAGCTGGTTCCCGGTTCTACAGACAAACTCTTTGCCAAATGGATGAAAATCGTAAAAGACGAACTAGACCACGGCAACTTCCTGAAATACCGCCAGACCATCCAGGAACTGGTGAAAGATTTTGACGCCATCCCCCTGGTGCCCAACCTGTGGAAACCGAAAGTGGGTGTGGTTGGCGAGATTCTGGTAGAATACCACCCGGTGGCCAACAACCATCTGGAAGAAGTGCTGGCCCGGGAAGGGGCGGAAGTAGTCATGCCGGAACTGGCCAACTTCCTGTTGTATATGGCTTTTGACGGCATCACGCGGCACGACATCCTGGACGGCAGCTGGCTGAACAAGGTGGGGGCCCAGATGTTCATCAAGGTGGCGGATTTCTTCATGAGCCCCATGCGGAAGGCTCTTGAGAAATCGGAACATTTTACCGCCCCGGTGTCAATTTACAAAGTGGCGGAACTGGCGGCGCAGCACGTGTCCCTGGGAAATATGGCCGGGGAAGGCTGGCTGTTGCCCGGCGAAATGACCAAGCTGATGGAAGAGGGCGTGCGGAACGTGGTCTGCCTGCAGCCCTGGGCGTGCCTGCCCAATCATATTCTGGGCAAAGGCGTGTTCCGGGAAATCCGCCGCAGCTATGAAGATGCTAATCTGGTAGCCATGGACTGCGATCCCGGGGCCAGCGAGGTAAATCAGCTCAACCGCCTGAAACTGATGCTGAGCGTGGCGAAGGAAAAATGCCCGGAAGGGATGATAATGGAAGGGTAAATTAAAAGCAGAACGCATGGCAGCGTTCTGCTTTTTTAATGAAAAACATAGTACTCTATTAAGAAAACAGCTCTTTCTGACGATAGGCCGGTTCTTATAACCGTATACCGATGTGTATAGCCGGACGGGCGTAGTAACGCCCATAATAAACGCCATAGGGATAACTGTAATAAGCTATGGGATGTCCCCACCATACAGAGCTGTAACCGTAGCGGTAGCGGTGGAACGGCAGCGGAGGCGGCAACGGCCGGTAGTAGTGGCGCAGCGGCAGGGAAGGCCGAACGTAAACTCTTGCGTGGGAGGGACGGACATACACATGGGCTGACGATGGCCTGTCGTGGTGATAGCCGTTGGGCATGGAAGACATACGGCCCCCAACGGGTCCAAGCTGGCCATGGGCAGGTGTCATGCGTACCCGGTTGTGTATGGGCGTATTCATCCTTTGGGAAGGAGACACGTGTATCCGCTGGCTGTTGAATGTTCCGGGAGGCGGGGCAGCGAAAGCGAAAGAGCAAATTGCTAATAACGCTGCGGTGGCAGCAAGAGTTTTTTTCATGGCGTCCTCCTTTCGAACGGTGTACGTTCAGATAGTTGTATTTGTCAAACGTGACTTCTGGCCTGTAAAAGAGTTTTTTCTATAATTTAACTAATAATAACGTATAATTGTGACTTTCCCATGTCAGTTTTTATCTTGCATTTTTATATGAACCATGTATAATTTGAGAAAAAGCATACTATTTTGTTAGTGCGGGCAGGGAAAGACATGGACATCATAACCTTTATGAAACATTTGCATACATACCGCGCGCCACGGGTATTCAATCCCTGGCGGGAATATGAACCGGGGCTGGATATAAGCCCGGAAGCTCCGGAAATCCGCTATCATAACCTGCAACGGTATCTGGAGCTTCGTCTGCAGGCCCGCTATCTGTTTATTGCGGAAGGTCTGGGCTATCAGGGGGGCCGTTTTTCCGGCATGGCTATGACCAGTGAGCGGATCCTGCTGGGATACCATCCGGAAGTCCGTCCGGAAGAAGTGCTGGGAGAGTGGGAGTACCGTCGTACCAGTAATCCTGATTCGCCATTGCTGAAGGGAACGCAAAAGACCATGGGATTTAACGAACCCACGGCTACGGTTATGTGGGGGTGTCTCCACCGTCACCATCTGGGAACCTTTGACGCGGTGCTGTGGAATATCTTTCCCTTCCATCCCCACAAAGAGGAATGCCTGCTCACCAACCGTACCCCGGAAGGTAATGAATTAAATGTTGGAATCGTGTATGCGAAACAACTGTTAGAACTGCTGCCTCACGCAAAAGTTGTGGCCATCGGACAGAAGTCTGCAACCACCCTGCAAAAATTCGGTGTTCCCTGCAGCTGTGTGCCGCACCCGTCCATGGGCGGCGCCAATAAATTTAAAGCGGCTATTGCGGAATTGTTTGAAAGAAAATAAGGACCTGATGTGGTCCGCGAGCCATAGGAGCATATATGCCGGAAGAAAAAAAGTTAAGCGGTACAAAACAAAATATAACGTCGTTCTCTCCTCTTGCAGACCTTGCCCCTATGACCAAGAACCAGGTGATGGACCTGGCTATGGATTTAGGGAAGATACTGCTGAAAAGCGGGGCGGAAACCAGCCGGGTGGAAGATACCATGATGCGTTTCTGCCGCAGCTATGGTTATTACGACCTGAATGTATTTTGCACGCCGACAGTCATCATACTGGGGGACGAGAGCCCCCGGGGTAAGAGCCGTGTCTTCCGGGTGCGCTGGCGCGCCACAGATTTGGGACTGATCCGGGACGTAAATCAGTTTTCCTATAATTTCCGCCGCTGGAAGTTGGACTATGCGGGAGCCAAACGCTGGCTGCAGAGCCGGCTGGCCCGCTCTCATCCCTACGGCAATGCGGTGATCTGCGTGGCTGCGGGGCTGGGCAGCGCCTGTTTTGCCATGCTGCTGGGTTCTGCCAGCGTCTATAATTTTATTGCGGCGTTCCTGACCGGTTTCATTGCCATGACGTTGCTGAAGATGGTGAATAATTTCCATCCCACGCCGTTCTGGGAAAATTTCCTGGCCGGGTTTTCCATCGGCATTGTGGCCCAGACCTGTTGTCTGCTGTATCCCTACTGTACCATGGAAAACATAACGGTAGGTGCCCTGATGCCCTTTTTGCCGGGACTGGCCTTTACTAACGGAGTCCGGGACTACATGGCGGGGGACTTGCTCAGCGGCAACAGCCGTATTGCGGAAGCAGCCCTGTTTGCCATGTCTGTGGCCATCGGACTGGTTTTTGCATTGAAGGTATGGACCTGGGGAGGTCTGCCATGATGCACTATTTGCAGGCCTTTGTGTTTGCTTTTCTGGCTACGGTAGCCTTCGGTGTTTTGTTCCAGGGACCGAAGCGGATCCTGTGGCGCAGCGGTCTCATCGGTGGTCTGGGCTGGGTGGTCTTTATCGGTCTGAAAGAAGTATTCTCCGTCCATTCCTTTTCCGCCAACTTTCTGGCTACGGTGACGATTGCTCTGGCCAGTGAAATATTTGCCCGTATCTGGAGAGAGCCGACCACGGTCTTTGAGGTTCCGGCGATTATTCCGTTGGTGCCCGGGCTGGGCATGTACAAAGGGATGAACTACATTTTGCAGGATTATGTCAGCTACGGCAGCGAGGTGCTGCTGGGGGCAGCCCTGGATGCCTGTGCCATCGCACTGGGCATCATGATGGTGTCCGGCGTCTTCCGGGCCCTGAAGACGGGAAGCGACATGGCCCGCCAACGGCAGCAGGATCTGTTGGGAACGGCGGTATCCCCGGATCTGTATGTGACGGATCCGGAAGAAGAGGAGTAAAATAAATATTGCAGGCTGCGAAAAAGAGAGAAGCAATCAGTGATATGTTTGCGTATCTTTTCCGATGGCACTGGCATTTGCGTATAAAAAAACTCCGGCAGAAACCGGAGTTTTTATTATGGCTTTAGCTTGGGAGCCGAATCCCTCAAGGGGATTTGGCTCAAAAACCACCTGCTACGCAGGTGGGATTAATGCTTAAGCAAAAGGGCAACATCCTTCTTGTATAATGATAGTGTTCAAGCCGTCACTAAAACAAGAAAGGATGTTGCCCTATGGCAAATAGTTTAGCACATACCAAGTGGGTATGCAAATATCACATTGTATTTACACCAAAATACAGAAGAAAAATCATTTATAACCAATTGCGTTT
>NZ_FONL01000030.1 GCF_900112895.1 Succiniclasticum ruminis DSM 9236
ATCCAAACGCAATTGGTTATAAATGATTTTTCTTCTGTATTTTGGTGTAAATACAATGTGATATTTGCATACCCACTTGGTATGTGCTAAACTATTTGCCATAGGGCAACATCCTTTCTTGTTTTAGTGACGGCTTGAACACTATCATTATACAAGAAGGATGTTGCCCTTTTGCTTAAGCATTAATCCCACCTGCGTAGCAGGTGGTTTTTGAGCCAAATCCCCTTGAGGGATTCGGCTCCCAAGCTAAAGCCATAATAAAAAATCCCCGCCGCAAGAGATTGCGACGGGGATTCCGATTATACAGATCTTGTCACTGATCAGTCAGCGGTAAACGGCATTAACGCAACGTTACGTGCACGTTTGATCGCAGTGGTCAGTTCGCGCTGATGTTTAGCGCAGCAACCGGAAATACGGCGGGGTAAAATCTTGCCGCGTTCGGTTACGAATTTGTGCAGCTTGGCAACGTCCTTATAGTCGATGCTCTCCGCTTTATCTACGCAGAAGCTGCAAACTTTCCTTCTCGGTCTTCTGCCTCTTTGCATTTTCATTAGCTTAATCCTCCCTGTTGTTTAGAACGGAACTTCTTCGTCAAAGGGAACATCGCTGCCTAAACCGCTCATAGGGGATTTAGGAGCCATAGATTCAGCAGCGCCGGCATCCTGTCCGGGATACTGCTGTCCGTACTGCTGGTTGCGGTTGGCGCTTTCGCTCTTACGTTCAATAAATTCAACGTTATTTGCGATAATCTCCGTTACCCAATGCTTGGTGCCGTCTTTAGCATCAAAATTGCGGATCTGGAGACGGCCTTCCACTAACAGGCGATGTCCTTTTGCGAGACTGTTTCCACATAATTCAGCAGCCTTGCCCCATACCACTACGGGGATAAAGTCTGCTTCGCGCTGGCCCTGTTGATTTAAAAAAGGTCTGTCAACTGCCAGAGTGAAAGAGCACACCACCTTCTGGGAAGGAGTATAGCGCACTTCCGGATCCTTTGTCAGTCGACCTAAAATAACTATTTTGTTCATTCAGTTACCTCCACAGACCGATTATTCTGATCAGTCTTCCTTTTTAATGATCATATGGCGCAGCACTTCGTCGGTAATCTTCATTACACGGTCAAGCTCTTTGACAGCGGCAGGTTCAGCCTTGAAATTAACGAGTACATAGTAACCTTCGGACAAATCCTGGATTAAATAAGCCAGGTGTTTTTTGCCCCAACGATCTGTCTTTTCTACTGTAGCACCATTGCCGGTCAGCAGTTTTTCGAATTTGGCGATCACGCCATCGATAACCTCATCCTCTACCGGTTTAATGATGTACATGACTTCGTATGCTCTCACGAAATCACCTCCTCCTCTGGACTTTCGGCTCCCCCTGTCTGGAGAGCAGAAGAAGTAAAATATGCTCTATCACAAGCCTTATTATATTATCACTCGATATTCAAGTTGTCAAGTGAAAACAAACAGTATGAAAAAATAAATCTTTTATAAATTCAATGTCAAAGATTTCCAAACATCTTGTAATAAAAGAACCGGAGCAGTATTATTGCGCCGCGCCGGTTCTGCAGAAAACTTTATATTATACAGTTACACTATAATCTGGCTGAATACTTTACCGATACTGTCATGGATGACCAGGTTGGCTCCCCGGTCTGCCGAAGTTTCAGATTTGTTCACCAGCACCAGTTTGTTGCCCCGGTAGTAGCGGATCAGCCCGGCCGCCGGGTACACCACTAACGAAGTGCCGCCGATAATCAGCATATCTGCCTGGGAAATGTAGTTTACCGAGGCTTCCAGGATATCCATGTTCAGGTTCTCTTCATATAATACTACATCCGGTTTTACCCGGCCGCCGCATTTGTCGCAGACGGGAACACCTTTGGAATTTTTTACATAGTTCACGTCAAAAAACTTGTTGCAGTCCTCACAGTAGTTCCGAAGTACGCTGCCGTGCAGTTCCATCACCGTTTTGCTGCCGGCCGCCTGGTGCAGTCCGTCAATGTTCTGGGTGATGACCGCCGTCAGCTTACCGGCCTTCTCCAGTTCCGCCAGCTTTAAATGGGCGGCGTTGGGTTTGGCATCCAGAAACAGCATGCGGTTCTTGTAGAAATCAAAAAACTCTTCCGGGCAGTCTTCATAGAAGGTGTGGCTGACAATCATCTCCGGCGGGTACTGGTAGGTCTGGTTGTAGAGGCCGTCCGTACTGCGGAAGTCAGGAATGCCGCTTTCCGTAGATACCCCGGCACCGCCAAAGAATACGATACGTTTTGATTCCCGTATCATTTCGTTTAATTTCGCGATCTTTTCATCCATGAGAACACCTCCCTGCTGTCTGATAAATTAAAGTTTGTATGACAGCGTGACGCTGGCAGGGAAAGACATCGCAAAACGCTCACGGCTTGCTATTCCATGGACTCATTCGCCTGTGGCTTCGGAACTCGGGACTTCGTCCCTCAGACAGCCTCGCCACAACGGCGAATTTCATCTCATGGAATGACACAATCCGCTCGAAGTTTTGCTCATGTCTTTTCCATGCCGCATCACGTTACACATCACAAGCAAATTACGGCTTCCTTTTACAGCATCCGGATGTATTTGTTCACCAACGCTGCCAGATTTTCTTCGTACAGGCCTTTTTCTTTTTCCACTGCTTCTTTGACAGGAAGTTTTTCGTTGCCTTCTTCGCTGCCCAGTATTTTACCGTACGCTGCAGCAAAAGCACGGCCAGCATCCTGCTCAAAGGTCAGTTCCTCTAATGCGGGAACCTGCAGCCCGGCTTTCTCCGCAACCTGTTTCAGCAAAACGCTGTCAGTCTTGGCTATAGTCTGCAGCGCAGCCAGCCAGAGCAGGTGGGTCAGTTTAAAGTTCGCACGCTGGTTGAAGCTTTTGGCTGCTGCCGCCAGGTCCTCAAAGGCCGGAACCGTATCTGCAAAGCTCATGCGGTAGTCAAAGGCTTTGGCAATGCCCGCATGGTAAGCCAGATTTTCTTCCATTTCTTTTTTGAAAGCAGCGGCATTGACACACAGGGTATCAAATTTTACCGCAGCCCGCTTCAGTTCGTTGGCCAGGAAATAATGCTCCTGGGGTGTCAGGGCTTTATCGCAGCTGGACAGATCCACTTCAAAATCCAGGTCCCAGGGCGTGTCGTCCAGATAATCCTTGTACATGTTCTGCAGGAACATGATGGCCTGGCCGAACTCCAGCACCATCCGGTGCAGCGCTTTTTCTTCAAATGTGATTTTTACGTCTCCGACTTTAAATTCCGCGTCCAGATAAGATTTATCAATGGCTTCCTTAAAGTCTTTATCAAATTCGCCAAACCGTTTTTCCGATTCTTCCACGCTCAGTTCTTCCACGGAGCGGTCGACCTTGTCGCTGCAGTCCACACCGATGCCGCTGTATCCGTACAGCAGCGCCTTGACGATTTCTTCTTCCGTTTTCAGCCCGGCCGCGTTAGCCCCCCAGCCCCCTTTGTAGCCGGAAGACAGCACGCTCCAGGTTGCGGTGTCCATCGCTTCCAGGAAGTTCCGCTGCAATACGGCGCTGTTCTCCGGTGTATAATCCACCAGCACCGGTTTGATCTGTTTATGCACAAACAGGTTGGGCAGCCGGCTGTTTATCACACCCAGCCAGTCGCTGAAGGCCACGCTGATTCCGTTAACCCCGCAGGAAGAGGGCGCCGCCCAGCCTACCAGACGCCGTACCAGGGCCGCATTGTTGGGATTTAAGGGAAACAATCCCATCTTTATTTTTTTATGCTCGTCCACCGTTTCAAATTCCGCGCCCTTCCAGGCCTTGTTCCATTCGGATTTTTCACCGCAGACCACCGCCAGGTGACAGCCGCTGCCGGTGTCCGTCAGGCCTATAAAGCCGTCAGGAATTACGCTGAAAGAAGAACTGATCAGGTTCCCTTTTTCGCTCATGAGTTTTTCCGCAACGTCACGTTTGATTGCCATATAACTAATCCTTTCTGTTCTTCCAAATATATATTTCAATTATTTAAGTCGCAATTTTATGGGTTTTAACTGTTACTGATTCATACCGGTATATTTTACCACATAAAGATAAAAGCGCAAACCGGAGATTTTGAAAAAGTATTCTGTCCACTATAGCAACAACACCAAATAGACGGTTTACGAATTCTTGTTTAACTCCTGTTTATACACAGTATGCACAGGGTTATCCACAGAAAACAGGTGTTTTTGCTCCAAAAAACGTGGAAAACTCCATCTTTTTCCGCCAAAACACATTTTTTCATCATTGTTATACACAGCCTGTGGATAAGTTGTGTGTATAACTTTTATTTTATTCACACCACTACATGTAGTAAAACTCCTGTAAAAAACATCGCACATCTATGTAAATGTCTATTTTTATTGTTTTGTCAAGCACATTTTTTGTAAACCGGATAAAATAAATTTTAAAAAGTTGTTGACTTTTTTTTAGCGTCGCAGGGGTGTGATAAAATCGGCATGTTTGTTTTCACGGAATTGTCAGATTTTAATTTTGCCCATATAAATTATGATTGCAAAAATATTACTGCAATACTCTTCCATGCTCTATCTTTTTCTGTTCTTTTTTCAATAGACAAACATGCTAAAACGGGTTTGTATTTTTATATACTTCAACGCGCATATTTACTTGCCATCATGGCCAGCCTGTTTGCCAGTTCTTCTGTCAGGCATCCCTTTTCCATTTTCCACATCCAGTTTCCGGAAGGGATTCCCGGCGTGTTCATGCGGCATGAGGAGGGAAGGCCCAGCATATCCTGCGCAGGCACGACGGCCGTTTCTGCCCGGCGGCTGTACAGATATTCCATGAGCGCCCAGGTATCCGGTTCTTTTCCGCAAAGACCACGCAGCTGATTACGCAGTTCCGGCGAGACTTCTTCTTCCAGCCAGCCCTGCAAGGTATTGTTGTCGTGGGTTCCCGTATAGGCCACACAGTTCGGTTCCGTGGCAAAATCGCAAAGGCCGTCAGCCCGGTTCTGCAAATGGAATTGCAGGATTCGCATGCCCGGCAGTCCCAGCTCGTTTTTCAGTTGGTATACATCCTCTGTAATCTGTCCCAGGTCTTCAGCCACTAGCTGCAAACCCGGCAGTTCCTTCCGTAAAGCCAGAAACATCTCCCTGCCTTTAGCCGGTTTCCAGCTGCCGGTGGTGGCATCCTTTTCTCCCCGGGGAACGCCCCAGGCCGCCACAAAGCCCCGGAAGTGGTCTACCCGGACCCTGTCGGTGAACTGTGTGATGGCATGGAACCGTTCTTTCCACCAGCGGAACCCGTCTTTTTCCATAACGTCCCAGCGGTACAGGGGATTGCCCCAGATTTGCCCGGTGGCGCTGAAATAATCCGGCGGCACCCCGGCAGCTTCTTCCGGGTATCCCTCTCCGTCCAGGTAAAAGTATTCCGGATGAGCCCAGCAGTCCGCGCTGTCCGCCGCTACAAAGATAGGCATGTCGCCTAAAATTTCAATACCTTTTGCGTTGGCATATGCTTTGATATACTGCCAGGCACAGAAAAATTCAAATTGCTTCCTTTTATATATCTCTGTTTGCTTTTCCAGCAGCGTTTCATATTTTTTTAACGCCGCCGGCTGCCGCATCCGTATTTCTTCCGGCCACTCCTGCCAGGGCTTATGGAAATGATCCTGCAGCGCCCGGAACAGGGCATAGTCCGGCAGCCAGTAACTGTTTTTCTCACAAAACGCAAGATAGTTTTGTTGCTCTTCCTTTTTTATAATTTTATTAGTGCCGCTTAACAGATCCTTCGTACTGCCGCAGGTATTTTCTTCCGTTCCCGCAAACAGGGTTTCATGTCCGGCAAACGCGGATACGGAAAGGTAGGGCGAATTACCCAGACCCGGCGGGTTCAGGGGAAGGATCTGCCAGATTTTCTGCCCGGCAGCTGCTAAAAAGTCAATCCACTCTTTGGCAGCTTCTTTTTTTTCTTTCCCGTTTTCACCCCATAACGAAGTAGGATGCAGTAAAATTCCTGCCTTTCGAAAAGTAAGCCGGCTGTTTTTATTATCTGCCGTCGCATGGTCAGGCTGTCCTTCTGCAGGTTCGCCGCAGGTATGCTTTTCTGCACATTGGTAAATCTGCTGACTCAGGGGCGGCAGCGTAACCGTAAAGACCCCGTTGACGACGGAAACCGGTCCCGCCGGCACCGGCCCTATTGACTGTAATTCCCCAAAAGCAAGTTCCCCGGTATAGACACGCACCGTATGAGCTTCCGCACCACGATTCAGCGCCACAAAAAACAGTCCGTCCTCTGCCGGCTTGCCGAAAACATCTTTTCCGCCTTCAATGGAGCGGGCATAAATATATACATCCCCCTCTGCATAAACGGGGATCATCCGACCCGTACGAAGGGCATCAAACTTCTTCCGCAGCTGGATAAAGGCGCGGCAGTATGCCTGTAATTTTTTGTTTTCCCTGCCCCAGGGATAGGGACGCCGGTTATCCGGGTCTTTTCCGCCCTTCAGCCCTGCCTCGTCCCCATAGTAGATGCAGGGCATTCCCGGCAGCGTCATCTGCCAGGCCCAAAGCAACAGCAGGCGCTGTTCGCCTGTACCAAGATCAGACAGTACCGTTGCTTTTTCCGGCAGACCCTTTTCAGCAGATACTTCTTTTTTCAAATTGTTATCTATATTATTAGTAGTAATCGGCACATCCAGTACCGACAGAACCCGTTCCACATCATGGCTGCCGGCCAGGTTCAGCATGGCGTACAGGTTTTCTTTCGGATAGTTTTCCATCTGCTGCAGATACAGGGTGTTGGTATGGCCCGCGTCAGCCCGGCCCACCAAAAAGTCAAGCATCAGCCGGCGCAGCACATAGTTCATCACGCTGTCCAGCTTGCCGCCGCACAGGTAGGCACGTTGTTTGCTGTAACTGATTTTATTGGAGGCATCCTCCCAGACCTCGCCGATCAGGGCAGCGTCCGGGTCGCTCTTTTTCAATTCACTGTAAAATGCGGTCAGGAATTCATCCGGCAGCTCGTCCGCCACGTCCAGACGCCAGCCGCTGATCCCTACTTTCAGCCAGTGCTTCAGCACGCTGTCTTCATCCCGTATGATAAAGTCCTGGTAACTGCTGTCCCTTTCATCCACTTCCGGCAGGCTCTTATCGCCCCACCAGCAGCTGTACTCTTCGGGAAATTTTTTAAACTGGTACCAGGAGTAGTACGGCGATTTTTTCGACTGGTACGCGCCGGTTCCCGGATAACTACCCCTCCGGTTAAAATAAATGCTGTCGTCCCCCGTGTGGCTGAAGACCCCGTCCATAATCACACGGATGCCGTGTTCCTTCGCTTCTTTGCAAAGGTTCGCAAAATCTTCTTCCGTACCCAGGAAGGAATCAATCTTTTTATAGTTACCGGTATCGTAGTGATGGTTGCTGCGGCTTTCAAAAACAGGGTTCAGGTACAGGCAGGTGATGCCCATGTCCGCCAGGTAATCCAGTTTTTCCCGGATGCCTTTCAGGGTGCCGCCGAAGAAATCAAAATACAGAATGGCGCCCCCCGCCGGATCTTTGATATAGCGGGGCAGGTCATTCCAGCTTCCGTGCAGCAGCGCATTGGGCTTGCCGCTGAATTGCGACAGCGGGACATCCCCCCGGTTGAAGCGGTCCGGAAAAATCTGGTACACCACAGCCTGTTTCATCCAGTCCGGTGTGACTGCGCCCCGGTCGTAAACCGTAATCTGGTAGGACGGCGGTTCCTGTTCGTACTGCTGCCCCCAGCCTCCCAGACGGGCGGCGTTATTACCGTAGTAAAACGTTTTGTCTGTTGTCTTTACAATAAAATAATACCAGAGCAGGCAGCCGGTTTCCGGAACGGAAATCCTGCAGGTGTAGCGGCACTTTTTTCGCAGTGCTTTTCCGTTCAAAGAACCGGAATCTTTTGCCGTTTTTGTTTCTTCTTGCTGAGACAGTTCTGTTACACTTTCAACCGGCGCAATGTTTTCATCCGGCAGTTTTTCTTCTTTCTCTGTCTCCTGCTTCCGTTTCCAGGTTTCGGGCTGCATTGCATACTGCGTTTCCCCGGCGCCCTCCTGCCACAACCGCAGGGTCACCTGTTCTGTTCCGTCCCCTTCCACATCACAGCGCAATGTGACAGCGGAACCGGCTTCCACGGCCCCAAAAGGATAACGGTAGGTTGTGTTTCTTGAATCGTGAACGATCACGGGCTGCATATTCTGCGTTTCAGGCTGCATAGATTGAGCCACGTCCAACAGCAAGATAACTGGCGGACTTCCTTTCCCCCGGAGATTTCCGGGCATTTGTCTTTCTCCCGCTTACAGAAAAAGCGAAAGTGTTCCCGCTTTTCAGAAATCACTTTCGCTTAATAAGTAAACACTGATCAAACAGGTTTTGACGCCTGCCGCCGGATTTTGCGGCAGACAGGAAAATGTCTCTGCTTTCCCTATACTATGTTACTCAGCGTCTTTCTTTGTATTTTTTGTTCCTGGTTTCCGTCCCCGTTTTTTCGGCGCGGCCGCTTCAGCAGCTTCCGTCGTTACATCTGCTGTTGTATCGGCTTTCTTTTTGGCCGTTGTTTTTCTTGCGGTCGTTTTTTTCACTGCCGCCCCTTCTTCAGTGGCAGCAGCGCTTTTCTTCGTCGTTGCCTTTTTAGCAGTGGCTTTTTTCGCTGTCGTCTTTTTAGTTTCTGTTGTTTTGTCCGCTGCTTTTTTGGTTGTTCTCTTTGCCGCGGTTTTCTTCTTTACAGGTTCGGCTGCCGCTTCGGGCTCTTCCGGTTTTTCGGGCGCTTTCTCTGCTTCAGCTTTTGTTTCTGGTGCCGGTACCTGTTCTGCTTCCGGCGCAGTTTCTGCAAGAACTTCTTCGTTAGCGGCTTGAACCGCTTTTTCCGCTTCCGCGGTTTCTGCCGCCGCTGCAGCGGTATTTCCCGTTTCTTCTGCAGGTTCTTCGCCTTTTACAGCCTGCAGGATTTCTTCCGCTGCTTCCGCGACCTGGTCTTCAGAAACAGGTTCAACCGTTATGGTGTCCCCTGCGATGTGCGCGTACAGGTCCGCATAAGCCTGCGCGGACCGGTTCCAGCTGTTGTCGCTGTGCATCGCGTTATATACGACTTTTTCCCAAAGCGGTTTTGCCGCATAACAGGTCAGGCCCCGTTTAATGGTAAACAACAGCTCATGGGCATTGAAATTGGCAAAGCTGAAACCGTTTCCTTCCGGGGTGTTGTATTTATCGAAATTAATTACGGAATCTTTCAGGCCGCCGGTTTCCCGTACTACCGGAACCGTGCCGTAACGCATGGCGATCATCTGGCTGAGGCCGCAGGCTTCATACCGGGAGGGCATGATAAACATGTCGGAGCCTGCGTACACCCGGCGGGCCAGTCCTTCATTAAACAGAATGTTGACGGAAACGCTGCCCGGATGCCGCCAAGCCAGTTCGCGCAGCGCGTTGGCATACTCTTCGTCGCCGGTACCCACCACGACCAGCTGTACCTGTTCTTCCATCAGTTCATCCATGATATGCATCACCAGGTCCAGCCCTTTGGCTTCCACCAGACGGGTGATCATGCCCAGTACCGGAATCTCCCGGTTTACCGTCAGGCCCAGTTCACGCTGGAGGGCTTCCTTGGCCAGAGGCTTTTTCACCAGCACATTGGACGCATCAAAGCGGACAGGGATATACGGATCCGTTTCCGGATTATATTCCTGCTCATCCAGCCCGTTTAAAATACCGCTGATCTTACCGGCACACAGCGCCACATAATCTTCCAGCCCTTCGCCGAAATACGGATAAGTAATTTCTTCCGCATAAGAAGGGCTCACCGTGGTAATAAAGTCTGCATAACACATGCCGGCTTTCATGAAATTCACATCACCGGCGTTCTCAATGTTTCCGATATACAACAGACGCAGGGGCAGCCCCAGCACGTCTTCCACAATATTCCGGCCGAATACGCCCTGATATTTCAGGTTGTGAATCGTGTAAACGTTTTTCATCCCCTGAAAGTAGGGATCCTGCATGAAATCTTCTTTCAGATAGGCGCCCAGCAGACCGGTATGCCAGTCGTTGGTATGGATCACGTCCGGTTTGAAATCGATGTAATTCAGCATGGCCAGCGCCGCTTTGGAAAAATAGGCAAAACGTTCCGCGTCGTCGTCATAACCGTACAGTTTATCTCTCTTGAAATAGTATTCATTGTCTATGAAATACACAGGGATGCCGTCCTGTACCAGTTTCTTCACACCCAGATACTGGTTGCGCCAGGACAGGTCCACCGATCCCTCATACACGGTTTCCATTGCGTTTTTATATGCTTCGCCGACGCCTTCATAGTTGGGGATCACCAGCGCCGGTTCCACTCCCAGGGCCTGCAGCGCTTTGGGCAGGGCTCCCATCACGTCGGCCAGTCCGCCGGTCTTGATAAACGGAGCTGCCTCCGATGCAACAAATAATACTTTCATTTTCTTCATCCGCCTTTCTGTAAAAAGGATCTAAAAGGAGTCTGGAAAACACTGATTCACTTGTCTGAAATTTTCCTCATGGTTTTTTTACGCAAACCCGCTTTATCAGTACTTTCTTTGCTATCCGCTTTAATGCTTCCTTTTGGTTTCCTTTTGGTAGTTTTCCTCTTTTTGGGTTTTTCAAATTTTATATAAAGCACTGCCAACGGCGGCAGTGTCAGGGTAATCGATTGTTCTTTGCCGTGACAGGCAACCGGATCGCTTAAAACCGGTTTTTTATTGCCCTCTCCGGAACCGCCGAATTCCGAATCGTCACTGTTAAAAATCACCGTATAGGTCCCGGGCTCTTCCACGCCGATCCGGTAGCCCCTCCGGATCTCCGGTGTAAAATTGCAGACCACGATGGTCTGATCTTCCGGCTTTACGCCTTTCCGGTAAAAACTGATGACGCTGTTTTCGTTGTCGTCGCAGCTGATCCAGTTAAAACCCTGCCAGTTATAATCAACTTGCCAGAACTCCGGATGTTGATTGTAAAACAGGTTAAGCGCTTTCACATAGCGCTGCATCTCCTGATGGGCAGGGTAATCCAGCAGATGCCAGTCCAGGCTGTCATCGAATTTCCATTCAATAAACTGGCCGAACTCGCCGCCCATGAACAGCAGTTTTTTCCCGGGATGGCTCATCCAGTAACCGTAAAACGCCCGCAGGCCGGCAAACTTTTTCCAATAGTCTCCCGGCATCTTGTCCAGCAGGGAATGTTTGCCGTGCACCACTTCATCGTGGCTTAAGGGCAGGATAAAATTCTCCGCAAAGGCATAGTACAGCGAAAAGGTGATCAGGTTCTGGGACCCTTTCCGGAACAGGGGATCCATCGCCATATACCGGAGCATATCGTTCATCCAGCCCATGTTCCATTTATAGTTGAAGCCCAGCCCGCCTTTGTCCGCCGGTCCGGAGACCATGGGCCAGGACGTGGACTCTTCCGCGATCATCAGAGCCTGGGGAATATTTTTAAATACGGCTGTATTAAGTTTGCGCAGGAAATCTACCGCTTCCAGGTTTTCCCGTCCGCCGTATTTGTTCGCCTGCCACTCTCCCTGTTTTTTCCCGTAATCCAGGTACAGCATATTGGCCACGGCGTCGATCCGCAGCCCGTCCAGATGGAACTGCTCCAGCCAGAAGCAGGCGCTGGAAATCAGGAAGCTCTGCACCTCCGGCCGGCCGTAATCAAAGTTCATGGTATCCCAGTCTTTGTTTTCCGCCAGAATGGGATTCCCGGACTCGTACAGCGGTTCCCCGTCAAAATGGCGCAGGCCGTGGGCGTCCTTGCAGAAATGTCCCGGCACCCAGTCTAAAATCACGCCGATTTTGTTTTTGTGCAGCGTGTCTATCAGGTACATGAGATCTTCCGGAGAGCCGTAGCGGCTGGTCGCGGCAAAATACCCTGTCGCCTGATAACCCCAGGATCCGTCATACGGGTACTCGCACAGGGGCATCAGTTCCACATGGGTATAGTGCATTTCTTTCACATACTGTACCAGCGGCTCCGCAATGTCCCGGTAGGTCATCACCTTACCCGCCGCGTCACGTTTCCAGGATCCCAGGTGAACCTCATAAATCAGCATGGGGTTATGGTAAGAATCATAATCCTTCCTGCTTTTCTGCCACGCCTTGTCATGCCACTGGTAATGCAGGTTCTTCACAATGGAAGCGGTATTCGGGCGCAGTTCCGCAGCAAACCCGTAGGGGTCGCTTTTTAAAATAACCTCTCCCGAAGCCGTTTCAATTGCATATTTGTAGGTTGAATTTTCTTTCAGCCCCGGTACATAGGCAACCCAGATTCCGATGCCCTGTTTCGCCTTCTCCATCGGATTCGCTTTCACATCCCAGCCGTTAAAATCCCCCACCACGCTGACAGCCCGGGCATGGGGCGCCCAGACGCAGAAGCGGACGCTGGACTGTTGTTTCCAGCTGGTTAAATGGGCGCCAAACAGCCGGTAACTGCTGTAATTGGTTCCCTGATGAAAAAGATAGGCGCTGTAAGCGTCAACCGCACTGATTCGCATAATACTTCCTCGTTACTTTAATCAAATTTATGAGTATCTGATTGTTCCGGATACCTCAGTCTGTGCCCCGGTTCTCCGTCCGGTGCACCGGCTTATTAAAATCTCTGTGTTCTTAAATTTTAACCGGAGATAAATACCAAATATCATCCGCATACTCCTGAATGGACCTGTCGCTGGAAAAATGTCCCGCATGGGCGATGTTCACGGTGCTGGAACGGAACCAGCCGTCCGCATCCCGGTAACGCCGTTCGATTTCCTGCTGGGCAGCGCAATAGGATTTAAAATCTTTCAACACAAAGAATTCATCATTGCGGTCCAGCAACGCTTCCCGCAGCTGTCCGAACATGGGATTTTCTTCCATTACTTCCAATGCGCGGCGTACATCTGCGTCACTGTTATAAATATCCCAGGAAGAATAGCCGCCCTGCTGATAATACTGCTGCACTTCATCCGCCCGCAGGCCGAAAATCACGCTGTGCTCGTCCCCGACTTCCTGATGGATCTCCACGTTGGCTCCGTCCATAGTGCCCAAGGTAATGGCGCCGTTAAACATAAATTTCATATTGCCGGTACCGGAGGCTTCCTTGCTGGCGGTGGAAATCTGTTCGCTGACATCGGCAGCGGGGAACAGCTTCTGTCCCAAGGACACGTTATAATTCTCCAGGAACACCACTTTCAGCTTTCGGGCCGCCCGGTAATCCTGGTCAATGAGCCGGGCCACAGTGTTGATCAACTGGATGGTAATTTTCGCTTCCCCATAACTGGCCGCCGCCTTACCGCCGAAAATAAAGGTCCGGGGCACGATATCCATACCGGGATTCTCTATCAGCTGCCGGTACAGATGATACACGTGCAGAATATTCAGCAGCTGCCGTTTATACATA
Organism: Succiniclasticum ruminis DSM 9236; assembly: GCF_900112895.1. GTDB lineage: Bacteria > Bacillota > Negativicutes > Acidaminococcales > Acidaminococcaceae > Succiniclasticum > Succiniclasticum ruminis. Next base: position 13,391 of record NZ_FONL01000030.1, read on the forward strand.
TGCATCCGTTTGATCTGGATATCGAAGATGGAGTGGGGATTTATCGTAATATTTCTTTCTTTATGCAGATACTCTGCCAGAATTTCTTTACGTTTCTGCTTTACTTCAGCCAGCCGCTCCCGGAATGCCGCATCATTACCGAAGGGTTCCAGCGCCAGCAGTTTTTCCGGAGCGTGGATCCAGTCTTTCCCTATGGTATCACAGATAAGTTCCGTTAACTGGGGATTCGATTCAATCAGCCAGCGACGGTGGGTTACACCGTTGGTCTTGTTGTTGAACCGTTCCGGGAACCAGGTATAAAACGGTTTTAATGTGTTAATCTTCAAAATTTCAGAATGCAGTTTGGCCACACCGTTGATGCTGTGACTCCCAACCACTGCCAGACTGGCCATATGCACCTGATTGTTCCAGAGGATCGCTACCTCCCGGGCTTTGTCTTCCTGGCCGGGGAAACGCTGTTGCACGGCTTCCAGCCAGCGCCTGTTGATTTCGTCTACAATCAGGAAAATACGTGGCAGCAGTTCCTGGAACATAGGTATGGACCAGCGTTCCAACGCTTCCGGCAGGATGGTATGGTTGGTATAGGCTACGGAGTTCGTAGTGATACGCCAGGCATCTTCCCAGCTCAGACCTTCTTCATCCATTAAGATGCGCATCAGTTCCGGGATGATCAGGGCCGGGTGGGTATCGTTGATATGCAGCGCAATGTACCGGTCAAATAATTTCGGTGAGCCATAATGCTTTTTATAATGCCGCATAATGCTCTGGAGACCCGCAGAAACAAAGAAGTATTCCTGCATCAGCCGCAGTTTGCGGCCTTCATATGTCGAATCGTTGGGATACAGGAAACGGGAAATCTGCTGGGCCTGGTCCTTATACTGCAGGGCCTTGCGGTAATCACCGTAACGGAGCTGGCCGTACATATTTTCCCGCGTATACTCCGCTTTCCAGAGGCGTAACGTGTTCACCGTATGGTTCTGGTACCCCAGCACCGGAACATCGTAAGGCACAGCCCGGACCGTATTATAATGCTCGTGTACACAGACCAGGGTTCCCCCTTTTCCGGGGCGCATATAAGCATGGCCGCCAAAGCGGACGTCTACCGCTTTATCAGATTTTTTTGTTTCCCAGGGGAAGCCGTTACGCAGCCAGGCATCCGGAAGCTCAACCTGCTGTCCGTCAATGATGCGCTGGTCGAACAACCCGTATTGATACCGGATGCTGCATCCGTGACCCGGCAGCTGCAGGGCCGCCATGGAATCAATATAACAGGCAGCCAGGCGCCCTAACCCGCCGTTGCCCAGACCGGGGTCCGGCTCTTCCGGAAAAATTTCCTCCAGATCAAAACCAAAATCCTGCAGCGCGCTGCGGCATAAGTTTTCCATATCGCAGTTCAGCAGATTGGTATTCAGGAGGCGTCCTAATAAAAATTCAATGGAAAAATAATAAACCTGACGGACCCGTTTGTGATTATAGATTTTTTCCGTCTGGATCCATTCATCCGTCACCAGATCTTTGATCATGGTGGCAATAATCTGGTATACCTCTTTATGAGATAACTCTTTTACGGACTTTTCAAACAGGACTTCCGCTTTTTTAACAAATAATTCTTTAAACTCTTTTTTCGATTTCCAGGTTCGCATAGTCTGATAATTACCGCACCTCGTGTTTAATGACACACAACGGTTCCTTTTCTGTTCCTTCTAAAACTGCTTCCGGCTGAATATCCCTGTCCTTGTCGCAGATGACATAATTCAGGTTCGCGTCTTCCCCGATATTGGTGTTCTGCATAATAATACTGTTGCGGATCACGGCGTTGCGGCCTACCCGCACTTTGCGGAAAAGAATACTGTTTTCCACCGTACCCTCAATGATGCAGCCATTGGCCACCAGGGAATTGGTAACACGGGCTTCTTCCATGTATTTTGCCGGAGCTTCATCTTTGATTTTTGTATAAATCCGGTTATCCTGATGGAAAATTTCCCGCCAGTTATCCAGTTTCAGCATGTCCATGCTGGACTGGAAATAGCTGTCAATGGAATTAATCCGTTTGGCATAGCCTTTTACAGAAAAACCGAAAATACGCAGATTATCCACATTATCCGCCAGCACTTCATTAAAGAATTTCCATTTGCCGCCGAAATTTGCCCTGCGGATCATGCGGAGGAACAGTTCACAGTCAATCAGTACGGCGCCCAAGAACAGATTTTCATCTTTTTTAACGCCTTCGGCCTTTTTCATGCCGGTAACATGTCCGTTCGCCTTTGTTTTCAGAACATAACCTTCGCCCGGGCAATCCGCATCCTGTTTTTTATAAACAAGGGTAATATTCGCATTATGCTTGCGGTGGAAATGAAGCACCTCTTCATAATTAATATTGGCTACCACATCGCAACCGGAAAGCAACAGGTATCTGCGCTGGCCCGCCTCCACATAACGCAGGTTTTTGTAATAACTGTAAATATCACCCTCCTGAGGATTCCGGACTTCTTCTTCCTCGTCCATGGGCAGATAATACAGGCCATGCTGCTTACGGGCCAGATCCCATTCTTTTGCGGAGCGCACATGATCCAGTACGGAACGGGAATGGAACGGCAGAATCAGGCCAACGGTATCAATTCCCGCATTGACCATATTGCTCAGCGCAAAGTCCATGAGTCGGAACTTGGCGCCAAAGGGTTCGGAAGCCAGCGGCCGTTTTTCACTCAGTTCTTTCATCGTATTGGGGCACTGTAAATTAATTAATCCTAAAATATCTGACATATTATTTTGCCCCCTTTCCTTTTGCTGCTTTTACCGTTTCGTCGTTCCCATATACGGCAACCTCTGTATTGGTTCCCTGAATCTCTACTCCGGCACAGATACGGCAGCGTTCTCCGATGATCGCCCTGTCTATCACAGCATCTTTTTCGACCACGGTTCCCGGCAGAATCACCGAATTGGTAACCTTTGCCCCTTCTTCAACTACCACATTATAGAAAATAACCGAATGGGAAACCTTGCCGGAAATAGCCGCGCCTTCGCCCACCAGCGAACTTTGCAGCTGGCCCTGGGGCCCCACATAATGCGGCGGATAGGAATGATTGCCGGCGTAAATGCGCCAGTTCGGATCATTCAGGCTCAACGGCGGATCATCAGCCAGCAGATCCATATTCGCCTGCCAGAGGCTCTCAAAGGTACCCACGTCTTTCCAGTACCCTTCAAACGGATATGCAAATACGGGCAACTTATCATTCAGCATGGCAGGGATTACATTTTTCCCGAAATCGTGGTCTGAGTCTTTCCGTTCTGCGTCTTCGATCAGGTATTCTTTCAGCACTTCCTTGTTAAAAATGTAAATGCCCATGGAAGCCAGCGTACTTTTCGGATTTTTCGGTTTTTCCTCAAATTCTCTGATCCGCAGGTTCGGATCCGTGTTCATGATGCCAAACCGGGAGGCTTCCGATAACGGTACCTGAATTGTGCTTACCGTAGCTTTTGCTTTATGCTTTTTATGGAACGCCAGCATTTTCGCATAATCCATGGAATAGATGTGATCACCCGATAAGACCAGCACATATTCCGGATCAATCATGTCCATAAAATTCAGGTTCTGGTAAATTGCGTCCGCAGTTCCCTGATACCAGTTGGAAGAATCCTTGTCATTCATATAGGGAGGCAGGATAAAAGCCCCTCCATGTTCGGAATCCAGATCCCAGCTGCTGCCGTTTCCGATGTACCAGTTCAGTTCAAGCGGCTGGTACTGGGTTAAGATACCCACTGTATTAATTCCGGAGTTACGGCAATTACTTAATGTAAAATCAATAATCCGGTACTTGCCGCCAAACAGTACCGCCGGTTTCGCCACATTTTTAGTCAAAACTCCCAAACGGCTTCCTTTACCGCCTGCCAGTATCATAGCCAGGCACTCTGTTCTCTGCATTGAATCATCCCCTTACGCACAGATTTATCCACTGTACATATTATACCAAAAAATGTTGAATAAAGATACCTTTAGCGTTTTATCTTTTCTATAATATTAAGAATATACGTTTCAGAAGCGGTTTTTATCTCTGTATTGAAAAAACCAAAGCCCCCGCACGCAATGTGCAGGGGCTTTTTTGTAACCGGCAACAATCTATCCTCCCGGGCCGCTTCCAGCCAAGTACTTTCGACGCGTGAGAGCTTAACTGCTGTGTTCGGGATGGGAACAGGTGGGACCTCTCAGCCATCGTCACCGGATCGTTGAACCGTCTTCTTGTGTTCCCGCTTCGTCAAGACTGCCTGTCGCAACCTTTTCTCGCGGCCTCCACAAAAATACTGGTCCAAGTGAACGTCTTCTCAGACCTTCAAAACTTTACAGAAGAAACTACTTACAAACTAACTCGTCCTCACTTACATTCTTTAAATCAAGCCCTCGACGGATTAGTACCGGTCCGCTCAATACATTGCTGCACTTACACTCCCGGCCTATCAACCTTGTCTTCTTCAAGGCGTCTTACTGGCTTACGCCATGAGAGATCTCATCTTGGGGTTGGTTTCACGCTTAGATGCTTTCAGCGTTTATCCTGCCCGGATGTAGCTACCCAACGGTACGCCTGGCGGCATAATTGGTACACCATTGATCCGTCCA
>NZ_FONL01000012.1 GCF_900112895.1 Succiniclasticum ruminis DSM 9236
AAGGGAAAAAGTTCACTGATGATATTTGAACGACATGCGAATCTGAAATATAAATTTGGAAATCGAAAATTCTGGGCAACCGGATATTACGTTAGTACGGTAGGGCTGAATGCGCAAACCATACAGAAATATATCCGGGAACAGGATAAGATGGATCAAATGGAAGATTCGTTATTCAGTAAAGAATACGAAGACCCTTTTAAGGGTAGCAAGTAGTCATACCACTGCGGCTTGAACAAAGTGAAAGCCAGCGTCATTTAGGCGCTGGCCTGTGTTGGGCCCTTATAGGGCTAAGCGAACCACCCCTTGAAGGGGTGGAAGCGATTATACTTTTTCCGCCAGATCCGGGAACACGCTTAACGAACGTTTCAGAATCCCGTGGACATAGGCGATGCACAGTCCATAGTTGGTCATAGGCACATTCTGGTCGGCGGCACAGCGGTAACGGTACTGCATTTCCCGTTCGTTCAGCATACAGCCGCCGCAGTGGATGACCAGCCGGTAGGGAGACAGGTCGGCCGGGAATTCCGTGCCGCTGGTCCAGGAAAAGTTAAATTGCCTGCCGGTGAAGTCCCGGATCCATTTGGGCAGTTTTTCCGTGCCGATGTCCCCGCACTGGCGGTGGTGGGTGCAGCCTTCGGAAATCAGCACACGGTCGCCGTCCTGCAGCTGTTTCAGGGCGGCTACGCCCAGCACGGCCTGTGCCAGATTGCCTTTGTGACGGGCCATTAAAATGGAAAAAGAGGTAAGTTTGATTTCCTGCGGCACAGCCTGATTGACTTTCACGAACGCCTGGCTGTCGGTGATGACCATCACCGGCGGTTTTTTCATGTTTTCCAGTGAACTGCCCACATTGTTTTCTTTTGTAATAACAGCAACGGCACCTCTGTCGATGATGTCGCGGATGGTCTGCTGCTGGGGCAGGATGAGCCGGCCTTTGGGCGCGGCGCTGTCAATGGGTGTTACCAGCAATACATGGTCTTCCTGTTCAATTAAATCGGCACAGATGGGGAAAGGCGCCTTCTTTTGGGGAACCAGGTGGGCCAACAGTTCTTTCAGTTCCCTGATGTTTTTGCCGGTTGTGGAACTGACGGAAATCCGGGGAATAGAAGATGGGATTCGCTTATGCATTGCTTCCAAAGCAGCATTTTGCTCCGCCACATCTGCTTTTGTAAACACAACCACGCAGGACAGCTCTTTGTCCCGAATGCGCTGCAACAGTTTCAAATCTTCTTCTGTAATGCCGGCGGTGCTGTCTATGACAAGGACAGCGATGTCAGTTTTGTTTAACACCTGCAGGGATTTCTGTACGCGAAGCTGACCTAACTCGCCGGTGTCGTCGATGCCTGCGGTATCCATCATCAAAACCGGGCCTAAGGGCAAAAGTTCCATGGCTTTCAGTACCGGGTCGGTGGTAGTGCCTGGCACCTCTGCCACTACCGCCAGCTTCTGCCCGGTCAGGGCGTTGATCAGGCTGGACTTGCCCGCATTGCGTTTTCCGAACAAACCGATATGGACCCGCTCTCCTGCCGGGGTTGCGTTTAAGCTGCTCATGTGATGCTCCGTTCTGCTGCCGTCAGGGGGCAGCACCAATAATAATAATAAATTTATCTTTCTGTTCTTGCATATTTTACAAAGGTGATGTATAGTATAGCGTGTTTGCTACATTAAAAGCCTGGTTTAGTGACACGGGCTGGTTATCATTATTATAACATGGGTAAAAAAAACAACAAATGAATCTTCCGCCGGCGAAAAACAAAAAACTGAAGATACTGATTCTGTCTGCCCCCATCGGCAGCGGCCACCGTATGGCTGCCGCTGCGCTGGAGGAAGCCTTGCTGGGCCTGGAAAACGTGGAAGTGGTGCAGGGGAACGTGTTTGATTTTTTTCCGTCAGTCATCGGAAAGGCGTTTCTGAAGTTTTATGAAACCGTCCTGGCGGTTTGCCCCTGGCTGTACGCTTTTTCCTACCGCTGGAGCAATCGGGACGGCGGTTCCTTGCGGATGCGCAACCTGATCAATGGATTTTTGCTGCGTCTGGGTAAATCATTTATCGAAGAGGTAAAGCCTGATGCAGTGTTCAGTACCCATGCTACGCCTACAGGTATTCTTTCACTGTATAAACAGAAATTTGACCCCGGTCTGTGGCTGGGGGTTGTTGTGACGGATTTCACCGTGCACCGCTGGCTTGTGTGTCCGGGGGTGGACGCATATTTTGTTGCGGATGAAAAACTGTTTGGGCAGATAGGTTCTGCGGCAGGACGTTCTGAAACGCAGCCTGCGCTTTATGGCTGGGGCATTCCGGTGCGCGGCAGGTTTACGGAAAAGCAGGAACTTGCAACAGTACGTGGTGAAGCACGCAGCAGGTTTGGCTGGTCTGAGGATGCCTTTGTCTGCCTGCTGGCAGGTGGAGGCGGCGGTATGCTGCCCATGGAAGAGATTGTGAGAAGCCTGCAAAACGAAAAGTTTAAAGATATTTATGTAGTCGCGGTTACGGGGCACAACGACGGGCTGCGCAAGAAACTGGAAGCAATGCAAAAAGGGTTTTCGAAGCGTGAGGCCGATGACAGTATCTCCCGTCTGACGGTACTCGGCTTTACCGATGAAATGCCGCAGCTGATGCAGGCGGCGGATGTGGTCATTACCAAAGCCGGCGGCGTATCTCTTGCGGAATGCCTGGAGTGCGGAGCGAATATTTTGATTTATCATCCTCTGCCCGGGCAGGAACAGGGGAACACGGTGTTTTTACATCAGGAGTATGGCGCTGCGGCAGTAACGGATATCCGGCAACTGGACGATTATCTGGAACGTGAGAAGAAGGTTTCTCTTTCGGAACGGCTGCAAAGGCAGAAAATGCGGAAGCAGCGTTACGGACACCGGGCCGCGGCGGGGCGGATCGCGGAACTCACGGACAAACTTCGGGGTCGCTGATTTTTGTCCGTATTTCTGCTGCGCTGCTGATGTATGTTTCTTCCGGATATTTTACGGCTTTTGTACTATTTAATGAAGAAAAAACGAAAAACACATTGACTTTATGACAGCCGTTGTGCTATGTATATTAAAGTAACCTTATTTTTCATGACACTATAAAATTCAATATTTCATATAAAGGGCACCCAAATTTCAGAAAAGAGGCGGTTTAATGGATCGATTTTACTGGGCTGCACTGGGAGCTGCCAAAGGGGTTGATACGGCGCGTCTGCTTGCGCTGGTCAGGTCTTTTGGCAGCCCACAGGATCTGTATGAAGCGGAGGAAGCGGATATTCTTGCCACGGGAATCCTTTCGCCGGAACGTACTGCGAAATTTGTTGAAAGCATCAGGAAGAACAGAAGGCTTCCGGAAATGTTGCAGGAGCAATGTGAACGGTTACACATTTCTGTTGTTACTGTCGTCAGTTCCGCATATCCGGAACGTCTGAAGCGGATTCTGCGCCCACCGGCAGTTTTGTATGTGAAAGGAACACTGCCGGATTGCCGGTACAGCATAGGTATGGCAGGTTCCCGCCTGGCGGATGCCTATGGCAAAAAGGCAGCGGCCTGCTTTGGCAGGGCTCTGGCAGAAGCCGGGGTGATCATTGTCAGCGGAGGCGCAAAAGGCATCGACACAGCTTCCCATGAAGGGGCGCTGCAGGGTGGGGGAAAAACGGTGGCAGTACTGGGCTGCGGCCCGGATATTGTTTATCCGCCTGAGAACCATAGGCTGTTTGAAAAAATCGAAGCGAACGGCGCGCTTGTTTCCGAGTATCCGCCCGGAACCCGGCCGGACAGGTTTCGTTTTCCGGAGCGCAACCGGATTATCAGCGGTATCTGCCAGGGCGTTGTGCTCGTGCAGGCTGCGAAGCGGAGCGGGGCGTTGATCACGGCAGAGTTTGCCATGGATGAAGGGCGCGAGGTGTTCTGTGTTCCCGGCAATATCTTTACAGATAAAAGCGCCGGGCCCCACCGGCTGATCAAGGCGGGGGCGCGTCTGGCTGATTCTCCGCAGGATATCCTGGAAGAGGTCTTTCCGGAATTATGCGGAAGCGCCCATTCCAATCTTTTTACGGGGCTTAACGGCGCGGCGCCGTTGGGCAAATGCTCCGGAGAACAGCAGAAGATACTGGACCTGCTGACCCGGGGGCCCCAGACGCTGGAGCAACTGGTAGCGGCAGCCGGTTTCGGCGTTGGAGAGGCCAGCGTCATGCTGCTGGAACTGCAGATGAAAGGCTTTGTGCAGATGAATGCCGCGCAGCGGTATTTTCTCATCTGATTAAGCTGATTGTTTTAATCAGCGCAGTGATTGCCGGCTGTAACCACCAGCACGCGGATTGTTTTTGAATCGGTTAATTACCCGAATCATTTTATGGGAGGATATATGAAGAAGAATCTGATTATTGTTGAATCACCGACTAAATCCAAGACGATTACCAGGTTTTTAGGTAAGAATTATGCAGTAAAAGCATCTATGGGTCACTTGCGTGACCTGCCCAAGAGTACGCTGGGCGTGGATGTCGAGAATGATTTCACGCCGAAGTACATCAATATCCGGGGCAAGGGGGATCTGATCCGCGAGTTAAAAGCGGAAGCGGCCAAAGCAGATAAAGTGTATCTGGCAACTGACCCTGACCGGGAAGGGGAAGCAATCAGCTGGCATCTGGCCCACATCCTGGGACTGGACGATAAGTCTCCCTGCCGGATAGAGTTTCATGAGATCACCTCCGGCGCGGTTAAGGAGGCGCTGAAACATCCCCGCCCCATAAACATGGCGATGGTGGACGCACAGCAGACACGCCGCATCATTGACCGTCTGGTAGGGTATAAGCTGAGCCCGCTGCTTTGGCGCAAGGTGCGCAAAGGCCTGAGCGCCGGCCGTGTGCAGTCCGTGGCAGTGAAGATCATTGCGGACCGGGACAAGGTTATTGATGAATTCGTTCCGGAAGAGTTCTGGACGATTAAGACAAAGCTGCGTGAGGAAGCCGGGGCTCCTTTGTTTGAGGCGGAAGCTGTCAAAAAGGACGGCAATAAGCTGGAAATGCACAATGCCCGGGAAGCGCTGGCAGTGGAAAACGATCTGAAACAGGCGGCCTATAAGGTGGAAGCTGCCTTCCGTAAAAAAGTTTCCCGTCGTGCGCTGCCGCCGTTCACCACCAGCACGCTCCAGCAGGAAGCTTCCCATAAGCTGAACTTCACGACCCGCCGGACCATGATGGTGGCCCAGCAGCTGTATGAAGGCATCAGTATCGGCAAGAGTTCTGCCGGTCTGATTACGTATATGAGAACGGACTCCACCCGTCTGGCAGCAGAGGCTGTAGACGCAGTCCGTGAACTGGTAAAGCAGGATTTCGGCGACAAATACTGTCCGGAAAAGCCCAATGTGTTCAGTAATAAGAGCAATGCCCAGGACGCTCACGAGGCTATCCGTCCCACTTCCATCGAAAGAAAGCCGGAGGAAATAGAGCCGTTCCTGACAAAAGAGCAGTACCGTCTGTACAAACTGATCTGGGACCGGACCGTTGCCAGCCAGATGGCTCCGGCGGAATTTGAACAGACCGCGCTGACCATCGGAGCCGGTGCCTACGAATTAAAAGCAACAGGCTCTGTCATGACCTTTGACGGCCATCTGTGCCTGGCGGATAAGAAAGACCTGAATGCGGAGAAGCAGACCGAAGTACCCTTTATTAAATCCGGTACTGTGCTGACTTTATATAAAGTACTGCCCGGTGAACAGCATTTTACCGAGCCCCCGGCACATTACACGGAAGCTTCCCTGGTCAGGAAAATGGAAGAGGAAGGAATCGGACGTCCTTCCACGTATTCGCCTATTATCCAGACGATCCAGACCCGGGGTTATGTAGTCCGGGATGGTAAAAAGCTGATGGCGACTGAGTTAGGTGTCAAAGTGGCGGACATGCTGACGGGTCATTTCGGTGATATCATCAACATCCCGTATTCTGCCCGTATGGAGAATGAACTGGATGCGATTGCGGCCCATCAGGTGGAAAAGGAAAAAACGCTTGCCGATTTTTACAAACCTTTTGAACAGTTGCTGGAAGAAGCGGACCGGGTGATTCCCAAGGATCCGCCTCCGTTGCAGTTAAGTGGTGAAAAGTGTGAACTGTGCGGCAAGGACATGGTCATCCGCGAAGGCCGGTTCGGCAAATTCCAGGCCTGCTCGGGTTTCCCCCAGTGCCATAATACCAAACCGCTGCTGGTAACAATCGGTGTGCCCTGTCCCAAGTGCGGCGGCGAGGTGACGCAGCGCCGGACTAAAACGGGCCGCGTCTTCTATGGTTGTGAACATTATCCGGAATGCGATTTTACTTCCTGGGACAGACCTACCGACAAACCCTGTCCGGTTTGCGGTAAGCAGTTGCTGGAGCGGACAGAGGGCAATGGCAGGATAAAATATTTTTGTTCTGATCCGGAATGCACCAATGCCGCGCCTAAGCGTGTGGGTCGAAGAAAAAAGGTGACAACGGCCTCGCTTATTGAGGGTGAAACCGCGGATACAGAAAAGAAAACAGCGAAAAGAAAAACGGCAAAAAAGAAACGTACAAAGAAAACCGGTTCCAGGAAAAAAGGTGCCGGGAATGCCGTAAAAAAAGCGGAAGAATAAACGGCGCGACTTTAATGTATTCGTAAAGTATGCGAAGCATTGTTTAAAAGAGTCTGCAGCAGCAGACCGTATTGTGTATTTAAATAACTGAAGAAGCGGTTTAATCTGCAGGAGGATGAGAGTCAGCCCATCCTCCTGTCCATTTTCTGAAAAACCGCAGGACACAGGTTTTCGGCGTTTATATCATAATTCAGTTGTGACGGGGAGAACATGATGGAACAGTTTATAAATTCGAGCCGGCCGGTCCATGTTATCGGGGCCGGTCTCGCGGGAAGCGAAGCAACCTGGCAGCTTGTCCGCCGGGGCATACCGGTCATCCTGCATGAAATGCGCCCGGGCAAATCCAGCCCGGCACACAAAACAGAATTCTTTGCGGAACTGGTTTGCAGCAACTCTTTCCGGGCTGCCAACGTAGAAAACGCAGTAGGTCTCCTGAAAGAAGAGATGCGCAGGCTGGACTCCATAATTATGAAAGCTGCCGACGCCAACCGGGTCCCGGCAGGAGGCGCCCTGGCGGTAGACAGGGACATGTTTGCGAAAGCGATCACGACCTTTATCCGGGAGCATCCGCTGGTAACGGTGGTGGAAGAAGAAGTGACAGAACCGGAAAATCTGGACGGCCTGGTGATTTTTGCCAGCGGCCCTTTGACTTCCCCGGCCCTGAGTGAAGCGATCCGGCGCATCATCAAGGCAGAGTATCTGCATTTCTTTGACGCGGCGGCCCCTATTGTGGAAGGGGATTCACTGGATTACGATATTATTTACCGCGCTTCCCGTTATGATAAAGGGGAGGCGGCGTATCTTAACTGTCCTTTTTATACAAAAGAAGAGTACCTGGCGTTTTATGAAGCCTTAAAAGAAGCGGAAACTGCTGAAGTCAAAGATTTTGAACATAATGTGTTTGAAGGCTGCATGCCCATTGAAGAGATGGCATACCGGGGTGAGGACACCATGCGTTTCGGGCCTCTGAAGCCCATTGGTCTCAGGGATCCCCGAACGGGGCAGGAAGCCTACGCGGTCGTACAGCTTCGGCAGGACAACGCGGCGGGCACGCTGTACAATCTGGTAGGATTCCAGACCCACCTGAAATGGCCGGAACAGAAACGGGTGTTCCGTATGATCCCCGGTCTGGAAAATGCGGAGTTTGTGCGTTACGGCGTGATGCATAAAAACACATACCTGAATTCGCCCCAATTGCTGAATGCGGATTTCCGCCTGCGGACAAATCCCAGGTTCTTTTTTGCCGGACAGATGACGGGGGTAGAGGGGTATGTGGAATCTGCAGCGTCCGGCCTGATGGTTGGCATTCAGGCTGCCTGCGCGCTGCAGGGGCTTCCCCCTGTTGATTTCCCGGAAGTTACGGCCATGGGTGCGCTGGCTCATTATATCAGCAATCCTGCCGTTAGTGACTTCCAGCCTATGAATGTGAATTACGGCATCATGCCGCCCCTGGAAAAAAGAGTGCGCAAAAGAAGATTCCGGAATGAACTGTTGTCCCAGAGAGCTCTGCAGGCGTTTGGACAGGTGACGGAACGGTGTTCCGGGCTGGGGAACAGAGAATAAGAAGAGCCGTTCATTTTTCTGAAAGAACACTGCTTTTGAATATTCGAAAAATTCATATTAAGTTCAAAAAAATAAATTTGCTTATTTTCTAAACTCGTGGTAGTATGTGGTAGTATAGAGCAAGTTGATTTTACAGTTATAAAATAAATCTTATCTCGTTATATTCGGTTTATGGTTTCCAGGGGAGTGAATTTTTTGTCGCAAGCAGAGCTGCGCAAAGAATGGACTGAAAAATTTTATACTTATTTACTGGTTGAAAAGAACGGTTCCAGGCTGACCGGTGAGAATTACCGGAGGGATATATCCGATTTCGAACAGTTTATGGCTGCCAAAGCTGGAGCGGACTTTAACTGGAATGAGGTTCAGGTCATTCATATCCGTTCCTATCTTGCCTGGCTCAATCACGAGAACTACGCAAGACGAACCATTGCAAGACGGATTTCGTCCCTGCGTTCTTTCTACAAGTTTTTACTGCGGGAAGAGTACGTTGGTCAGAATCCATTTACCAAGGTCCGTACGCCGAAACTGGACAAAAGGCTGCCGGTTTTTCTGGAAGAAACGGAAATCGATTCCCTGCTGGACCTGCCAGATGCTACACCGTTAGGATTGCGTGACCAGGCAGTTCTGGAGATGCTGTATGCCACCGGCTGCCGTGTGTCGGAACTGGCAGGCCTGCGGCTGGCAGACGTGGATCTGAGCGGTCTTTTTGTCCTGTTGCATGGCAAAGGCAATAAGGACCGCATCGTGCCAATCGGGCATACCTGTAAAGACGCGTTTCTCCGTTATTATGCGCAAAGCAGGTCAGTTTTGATGGCGAAATATCATGTGGACGAGCATCAGTATGTCTTTGTGAACAACCGGGGAGGAGCGCTGACCGACCGGAGTGTCCGCCGGATTCTGGACAAGTATGTGCAGAAGCTGGCACTGCAGAAAAACGTCAGTCCTCATACGATTCGTCATACATTTGCTACCCATTTACTGGAACACGGAGCGGATTTGCGTGCGGTACAGGAACTGTTAGGGCATGCAAGCCTTTCTACGACCCAGATATATACCCATATTACCAACGAGAGAATCAATAAAGTGTATCAGAAAAATTTCCCCAGAGCGTAAATGTAAACGGTTATAAGTTTGGAGGTGTGTGAATGAAGTTACTGGAAAAAGCCCGTATCCTGAACAGACTGATGCAGAACGGGGAACGCGTCAAGTATAAAGAGGTTGCGTTATTACTGCGGAACCTGATTTCCAGCAATGTTTATGTAATCGATATAGATGGAAAAATAATGGGCTACGGTCTGCTGGATGAGTTTGAATGCGACGTGATGCGCGATATGGTGCTGGTGAACCAGCGTTTCCCGGAAAAGTACATGGAGTTTGTCAAGGAGACAACGGAAACCAATTCCAATATCAGCCACAAAGATCAGAAGTGTTCGTTTATTGACACAAAGAAGTGTATGTACGGGGAAAAGCGTACTACAATCGTACCGGTTAACGGTAACGGCGAACGCATAGCGACCCTGATTCTGGCCCGTTATGACAGGGATTTTAATGACGATGACCTGTTGCTGGCGGAATATGCGGCAGCGGTGATCGGTGTGGAAATCCTGCGGGAACGCGAGGTCCAGGTAAAGGAAAACGCGCAAAAGAAAGCCAGCGTGCAGATTGCGTTCTCCACGCTTTCTTTCTCCGAATGGGAAGCCATCGTTAACATTCTGGCGGAACTAAACGGTACGGAAGGCATTCTGGTTGCATCAAAAATTGCTGACAGGGTTGGCATTACCCGTTCCGTCATCGTGAACGCGTTGCGCAAATTTGAAAGCGCGAATCTGATTGAGACCAAATCACTGGGAATGAAAGGTACTTATATTAGAGTTAAAAATGAGTTTTTGCTGGAAGAAATCCGGAATCAGGAGAATTAACGGATGTTGCTTGTAACTCGTTGAGAGTTTTCAGAGGTGACGATCAGTAGACCATGAGAAGATTTTTCTATTTTTGGTCAGCGGTCGGGGTATTGCTGACCGGACTATATTGGCTGATGTACCGGCGTGGTTTTACATTTTTAAACCACGCTTTTGTTTTGTGTTTCTTTCTGTGTTTGCCGTTGCTGTTTTGCGCGGTCAACGTGTGGGGGCCTTCTCTTGCCGTTGATCCCCGGGTATTAAGGCCCTTTGCCTTTCTGGGCGGGTACTGGCTGGCTTTTTTCCATTATTCTGCCTATGCGGGTATTTTGTATCTGGTATTGCGGGTTGTTGGGTTGCTCGGGGGAAACGGGGCTTTCTGGCAACAGGCTTACACCCTTTATGCAAAAGCGGCCTTTGTTGCTGTAATGGCAATTCTGGTTTACGGTGCCTGGAACGCGCTGCACCCGGTTGTGCGGACAATGGAGCATGATACCGGAAAGCATCTGTCTCAACCGGTGAAGATCGTGCTGGTCACGGATATCCATCTGGGCTCCCTTTTTGGCCGGCAGTACGCGGCAGAACTGACAGCGCTTATTAACCGTCAGAATGCAGATGTGGTGTTGTTTGGCGGGGATCAGGTAGACAACGACCTGGGTTACCTGTTGCGGGAAAAGAGCTATGAACCGCTGCGGAATATTAAAAGCAAACACGGCGTCTATGCGATTTTGGGAAACCACGACCATTTCAGCGGCCGGGTACAGGAAGAACTGGAACTGTTCAGGTCCGTCGGCTTCCATATGCTGGTGGACGAAGCGGTGGATTTGCCCTGCGGCGTGCATCTGGCCGGCCTGGAAGACTTTCGCAGTGAGCCGCGCAATCCGTATCTGGAAAAACTGGCGGGTACAGATCCCGGTAAGGTTAATATCCTGTTGGAGCATCAGCCCCGGCGATTTTTGGAAGCGGAAAAGGCCGGCTACGATTTATACATGGCAGGGCATACCCACGGCGGCCAGCAGGCTCCGCTTAATTTAGTAACAAAACGTATGTATCTGCTGGATTACGGCAATAAGAAGTTCGGCAACATGATGGGCATCACTTCCTGCGGTTACGGTTTGTGGGGTTCGCCGGTGCGCATCGGCAGCACTCCGGAAATCGTTGTGATCACAATAAAGTAGATGCCTGTTGCATGATAATACCGGCGGGGCAGTATCATTTTTTTGGTTTTCTTTATTTTTTTTAAGTAATTTAGCGGAAATACAGACGATGAACGATAAAAAAATGTTTGGTAACCTGCTGCTGTTGCTGACCGCGATGATCTGGGGCACGGCGTTTGTGTTCCAGCGCGTGGGCATGGACAGCATCGAACCGGTTACGTTTAACGCGGCGCGTATGGCCCTGGCAGCGGTGATGGTAGGCGCGCTGGCATTCGGCCTGCGGCAGAGGAAAAGTAAGGATATTTCACCGCGGAATGCTGCCGCAATGCCAGTACCCGGAGCGGCAGGAAAAACACCAGTGCAGGCAGGGGAGCGTAAGTCACAGTGGAACCGGACATGGAAGGGCGGTATCTGCTGCGGCCTGTTTTTAACGGCGGGCAGCGTGTTCCAGCAGATGGGGGTAGTGTATACGACCGCCGGCAAGGCCGGATTTATCACAGCCATGTACATGCTGCTGGTGCCAATCCTGAATTTCCTTTTGTTTAAAAAGAAAAACTCATGGCTGGTGTGGCTGGCAGTTTTTCTGGGTGTGGGCGGCATGTATCTGTTATGCGTGAAAGAAGATTTCAGCCTGACCCGGGGCGATATTCTGGTCTGTATCTGCGCGCTGATGTTCAGCGGACACATTTTGTGCTGTGATTATTTCGTTAAGCTGGCGAGCGCCGTTGAACTGGCTGCCATCCAGTTTGCTACGGCAGCAGTTGTTTCCGCTGTGATTGCGTCTTTTACTGAAAGTCCAAACTGGGCAGGCATCGCGGCTGCCACGGTTCCCATCCTGTATTGCGGCGTGGTTTCGGGCGGCATCGGGTACACCCTGCAAATCGTTGCCCAAAAGTTTACGGATCCCACCATTGCGTCGCTGCTTATGAGTCTCGAATCTGTATTTGCCGTCATCGCCGGGGCGCTTTTGCTGGGTGAACAGATGAGTTCCCGGGAACTTCTGGGGTGCACGGTAATGTTTGCGGCCACGGTCCTGGTGCAGATCCCGCTGCCGGATGAAAGAAAAAACTGAATAACGGCTGTATTTTACATGCAACCGGGAATGATATCTGAAAATTCAATATACAGACAGGTAAGACAGTATTTTGTGTACAATATACTTTTGAAGATCCTGGTGTATTTTTAAGAATAGTGTAATATCCATTACACTATTTTTTTTGCGGCTTAGCCTGGCTTGCTTTATAATGTAAAACTATAAGGGATTACAAAGAGTTTACATTTTTAAAGAAACCGGGTGAAGAGTGTTTCTTTAAGCTTACTATTTTTAAAGGGGGATAAAAAATGAAAATTTCAGACCGCGCTTTGGGAATGGAGACATCTCCAATCCGCAAACTGGCGCCCTATGCGGAGGCTGCCAAAAAGAAAGGGAAGAAAGTTTATCATCTGAACATCGGGCAGCCGGATATTGCGACGTCACCCAAATTCATGGAAGCCATCCGCAAGTTTGATCAGAAGGTGGTGGCTTACGGAAATTCCCAGGGCGATGTGAACCTGATTAAAGCAATCCAGAAGTACTACGAAGCCTGGGGCATTCATTACGAAACCAAAAATATCTATATTACAAACGGCGGCAGCGAAGCGCTGGAAATGGCGGTGTTCAGTCTGTGCGATCCCGGTGACGAGATTCTGGTGTTCGAACCGTTCTATGCTAACTATACGACCTTTGCCAAACTGGGCAACGCAAAAATAACAGCGGTACCTACCCGTGCTGAAGACGGTTATTGCATGCCGGACATGGCAACCGTTGAAAAATACATCAACGGCAGAACCCGCGCAATCCTGCTGACCAACCCGGGCAATCCCACCGGCGTAGTTTACAGTAAGCAGGAAATGGACATGATTGCGGAAATTGTTAAAAAGTATGATATCGCCCTGATTTCTGATGAAGTATACCGTGAGTTTGTGTATGACGGAACTTACACCAGTTTTGGAACGTATAAAGAGCTGGAACAGAACCTTATCATGGTCGATTCGGTTTCCAAACGGTACAGCGCCTGCGGCGCCCGCATCGGCTGCGTTATCAGCAAAAATAAAGAATTATGCGCGCAGTTCATGAAACTGTGTCAGGGGCGTCTGTGTGCTCCGGCCGTGGAACAGGTTGGAGCGGCTGCCTTATATGAAACGCCGGCCTCTTACCTTGAAGAGGTCAACAAAGAGTATAAGAAACGCCGTGATACCATTGCGGCCGGTCTGGCAAAGATCCCGGGACTGGTTTCTTCCCAGCCTAAAGGAGCATTCTATGTGATGGTAAAGTTCCCGGTTGACGATGCGGAAAAATTTGCTATCTGGATGCTGCAGGATTTTGATGTAAACGGCGAAACGGTTATGATCGCTCCCGGTAACGGCTTTTACGCCACACCGGGCAAAGGCGTTGACGAAGCCCGCCTGGCCTATGTGTTAAACTGTGAAGATCTGGAAAGGGCAATGGCATTGCTGGCGGAAGCTGTAAAACAGTATCCGGGACGTAAAATCTGATTCAGATAAAAGGTAAAAGGCAGCTGATTAACACCAGCTGCCTTTTTTAATTCTTTATTTTGCGGAAGATACCCGTAAGCCTGTTATTTTAAATGACGGATGAGTAAAGCACTGTTTTACAGCCGGCTGTTCTGCCAGACCAGATTCAGATCTTCCGGCAATGCGGAAGTGACTTCCAGAATGGCGTGTGTCCAGGGATGTTCAAAAGAAATTTTATATGCGTGAAGGCCGTGCCTCAGGGGAGGTCCAGGAATTTTTCCGTATAAATTGTCGTGCCAGAGGGGACAGCCTATGCCGGCAAAGTGTACCCGGATCTGATGGGTCCGCCCCGTAAAAAGACGGCACCGTACCAGAGAAAGGTGCGCTTCAGACTTTGCGTCACATATTGCGGAGCCGGAAGACGGATACGCAGAATACCTGTCCGCTGCAGCAACTTTTGCGTCTTGTCCCAAAAACCTGCCAGAGGGAGAAATTACCCAGTATTCTGTTTTGCATGGCCTGCCTCCGGTATTGATTTCCCGTTCGATGATGCTGCCGGCTTTCCGGGCAATCGGAAAGTCTAAAATCCCGTGTCCGGCAGGCAGAACCCCGGTGACCAGGGCAAGGTATTCCTTTTGCATACCCTGCTTGATCAGCTGTCCCTGGATTTCAGGAAGTTTGGCAAAAACCACAAGACCGGATGTATTCCTGTCCAGGCGGGAAACAGGATGCAGGTTCAGGTTCCAACCCTTGCTACGGTAGTACCGGCCAATCCGGGCAGACAGTGTATCTGCGTCTTCTTTGGTTGTGGGATGGACAAGGATGCCGGGTGGCTTACTGACAATCAGGAGCGCTTCATCTTCATAGCGGATATCGAGCATGTTAAGTACACTTCTTTCAGGCATAGTTGTTAAAGCCGTGCATTTGCATATTTTAATATACAATACAAAATGATAATGAAGCAAGGTATTTGCGTGAGAATTCTTGTTTAAGTTATTTTTTATAAAAAACCTTATTATTATGAAGATTTCCCTGACTGAAATATTGTGTCGGACCTGTAACTATGATATAATTCAATAATAATCGGTTACAAATGAATAAGTCCGGGTAACAGTCTGTTTAAAAGGCAAGACGGTGAAATTCCGTCACGGTCCCGTCGCTGTCAAACAGTTTTTTAATTTCTGTCTACAGTCAGCAACCTGCCCGGATTAACTGCACCGTAGTCCACGAGTGATGGAATAGGCATAACGCATAGGCGCGGGAATATAAAATATGTTACCGCGTCTGGGGTTAACTATGAAGATTTCTGCCAGTGGATGCGGAAGTCTTTTTTGTTATTAAAAACAGGAAACATAAACAGGGAATCGCTGATTGAAAAGCCGGCAGGTATACCGGGCTTATCTGTGTTTCCGTTAAGAAGGTGTACGAATCAATATGGAACAGGATGTTGTTGTTTCCCAGGGCAGGCTCATGCGGCGGGGATATACGACCGGAAGCTGTGCCGCGGCTGCTTCCAAGGCTGCTGCCGTGATGCTTCTTTCCGGGGAAGAAACGGATCAGGTCAAGCTGGATACGCCCAAAGGCATTATGCTGACGCTGGATGTGCTGGACATCCTGCGCGGTCCGGGATTTGCCTGCTGTGCGATCCGTAAGGACAGCGGGGATGACCCGGATGATACGAACGGGACCCTGATTTACGCTACCGTGTCTGAGCTGCACGCAAAGGTACCTGAAGACGAACTTGTGATGCAGCCCCGCACAGCATCTGTGGAACAGTTGGACGGAAAGGTGGAAATCTGGGGCGGTATAGGCGTAGGCAAGGTGACGAAACCCGGGCTGGCCTGTAAGGTGGGAGGACCGGCTATCAATCCGGTGCCCCGTAAAATGATCACACAGGAAGTGCTGGACGTAATGAATCAGTATGGCTTTGAAGAACCGTTGCGTGTGGTCATCTCTGTTCCGGATGGCCCTGTAATCGCGCCCAGGACATTTAATCCGCGGTTGGGTATCGAGGAAGGCATTTCTATTTTAGGTACCAGCGGGATCGTGGAACCCATGAGTGACCGTGCCCTGATTGACACGATGTATACGGAGATGGATTCCCGGAAAGCGAACGGGGATAAAGATTTACTGGTGTTCTTCGGCAACTACGGCGCCGATTTTACCCGGGATGAAATGAAGGTGGATATCAGTAAGGCGGTGACGTGCAGCAATTTTGTGGGGGAACTTTTGGATTACGCGGTATTAAAAGGCTTTGAAAGCGTTCTGATCATCGGTCATTCCGGCAAACTGATCAAGTTGGCCCAGGGCGTCATGAACACACACTCCAAATACGCCGACTGCCGCTCGGAATTTCTGGCATTGCAGGCCATGTTCCACGGTGCGGCTCCTTCCGTCGGAAAAGAAATCTATCAGGCTCTGACCACAGATGAAATGACGAAGATCCTGAAACGGGAAGGGCTGTTTGAAACCGTGATAGAAGAGGCAGCCCGGAAAATTGATTTCTATATGCAGAAACGGGTGCATGGGAAACTGAAAACCGGTGCGATCCTGTTTTCCAATGTTTATGGGTTTTTAGGGCAGACTGCCGGCGCGGAAGAACTGTTGAAACTGCATCAGAATAACGCCTGACGTAACGTCTGATGAAAATATAAGGTTATTAAAATTTGCAAGCGATAAAGGAGAAGCATGGTATGAAAGGTAAATTGTACAGCGTTGGCGTTGGCCCCGGCGATCCGGAACTGATGACTCTGAAAGCGGTCCGGCTGATTAAAGAATGTGATGTGCTGGCGATTCCCCAGGGCGACAGCGATGTGTTGGTCGCTAAAAATATCGTGGAAGGAATCGTCGACCTGAGTAATAAGGAACAGCTTTTGGTTTATATGCCCATGGTCAAGGATCATGACGTTATATCCAAAGCCCATCAGAAAGGCGCGGACGATATTATCAGGTATCTGGATCAGGGAAAGAACGTGGTATTTATTACATTGGGATGCCCCACCGTTTACGCTACCTGCATCTACGTACACAAACTGGTGCTGAAGGCCGGTTACGAAGCATTGCTGGTTCCCGGTGTAACCAGTTTCTGTGCCGTTGCGGCCAAACTGAACGTTTCCCTTTGTGAAAAAGCGGAACCGCTGACCATTCTGCCGGGAAGCTATAAAGAATCCAGCCGGTTCCTGGATATGCCCGGTAACAAAATCCTGATGAAATCGGCCAGCGAAATCGGCAGGGTCCGGGATGAACTGACCGGGCGCGGTCTTCTGAAACATGCCCAGATGATTGAGAACTGCGGCCTGCCCGGAGAAAAAGTATATAAAGATCTGAATAAAGTTAACGATAAGAGCAGTTATTTTTCAGTGATACTGGTAAAAGAAAAGGAGTTTGAACAGTAATGATCTATTTTATCGGAGCAGGTCCCGGAGCAGCGGATTTAATTACGGTACGGGGTAAGGAACTGCTGGAAAAGGCAGACATGATCATCTATGCCGGTTCCCTGGTTAACCCGGCTTTGCTGGACTACGCAAAACCTGAATGTGAAATTATGAACAGCGCCGTGATGACTCTGGAAGAAGTTATTGCGGCCATGGTTCCGGCTGCACAGGAAGGCAAGCTGGTAGTCCGTCTGCATACAGGGGATCCCAGCGTGTACGGAGCCCACAGGGAACAAATGGATCTTTTAAAGAGTTATAACCTGGATTTTGAAGTTGTGCCTGGCGTCAGTTCGTTCTGCGCGGCAGCGGCTTCCCTGAAAGCGGAATACACTCTTCCGGAAGTAAGCCAGTCAGTTATTATTACCCGCATGGAAGGCCGGACCGGAGTACCTCCGAAACAAAAGATCAAAGATTACGCAAAGCATCATGCCACCATGGTCATCTTCCTCAGCGCGGGCATGCTGGAAAAACTGCAGAAGGAACTGATCAGCGGCGGGTATGGCGCGGACGAACCGGCGGCCATCGTTTACAAAGCTTCATGGCCTGATGAAAAGGTGCTGCACTGCACGGTTGGCACCATTGCGGAAACGGCAGCGGCCAATAATGTGAAGAATCTGGCGCTGATCACCGTAGGCGGGTTCCTGGGTTCGGCCTATGAACGCAGCGAACTGTACAATCCGACCTTTGAAACCGGATACCGTAAAGCCGATGCAAGCAAACTGCAGATCAAACCGGTGACGAAAACGCATCATAAACCTGGCAAATAAAATGAATGCAATTGTTTTTTCTTTTACCCGTAATGGGGCAAAAATCAGTCTGAAACTGCAAAAGTATCTGGATTCCTGTGGGTTCGCGACGGGGATATATACAACCCGGCGCTACAGGGATTTGAATCCGGCGTTAAAGGAAATCAGCCCTTCTCTGCAGTTAATGTGCAAAGAGGCTTTTTCCCTGTGTCGTCTGATGGTGTTTATCGGCGCGACAGGAATCGCCATTCGCAGCATCGCCCCTTATATCCGCAGCAAGACCAAGGATCCGGCGGTGATTTCCATTGATGAACAGGGGAAGTTTGTCATCCCTCTGCTTTCGGGTCATATTGGCGGCGCGAACGGGCTGGCGACGGGGATAGCGGCATTTCTCAATGCAGTGCCGGTTATAACCACAGCTACTGACGTCAACGACCTGTTTGCTGTGGATGAATGGGCAGCCCGGCACAACATGTCTATTTTTAATATGCAGAGCGCCAAAACCTTTGCCTCTTATCTGGTAGATTGTAAAAAGGTGGGGGTCAAGAGCGAATTTCCCGTCAGGGGCCCGCTTCCCAAAGGGCTGATCATGGCTGAGGAGGGACCTGTCGGTTTGGCGATTTCCCTGCGGAAAACGGTACAGCCTTTTGTTGAGACGGTTGTGCTGCGTCCCCGTATTCTTCATCTTGGCATCGGATGCCGCAGGGGTACCCCCATGTATTTAATCGAAGAACTGGTTGTTCAGGAACTTAAAAAACTGAAAGTAACGATGAGCGTGGTAAAAGGGATCGCTTCCATCGATGTTAAAAAAGATGAGGAAGGGTTGCTGGCTTTCGCCAGGGAAAATTCGTTTCCCATCCGCTTTTACTCTGCGGAAGAATTGAATGCTGTTGAAGGGATCTTTACGCCCTCTGCTTTTGTGGCAAAGACGGTGGGCGTGGACAATGTCTGTGAAAGAGCAGCAGTGCTGGACAGCAACGGCGGGAAGCTGTTACTGCGCAAGACTGGCAGGAACGGTGTAACGCTGGCTGTGGCGGCTGAGAATTTTGTTGTGGATTTTAATGAGTGATTTAAACGGTTCTGACGGTAAAAGGAGAAAAAATGTCAGCTAAAATCTATGTGGTAAGTCTGGGACCTGGCGGCAGGGAACAGATGACAGAGCGCGCTGTAAAAGCGCTGGAGTCCTGTGATGTAATCACCGGTTACAATGTGTATGTGAATCTGATCAAAGACGAGTTCCCGGGAAAACGGTTTGTTTCCAATGGCATGCGTAAGGAAGTGGACCGCTGCAAAGCGACGCTGGAAGAAGCGCTGAAAGGGCAGACCGTAGCCATTATCAGCAGCGGTGATGCCGGTGTGTACGGCATGGCCGGCATCATGTGCCAGGTTGCAGCCGATTATCCGGATGTAAATATTGAAGTGATTCCCGGCGTAACGGCTGCCTGTTCCGGCGCTGCGCTTCTTGGCGCTCCTCTGATTTGTGATTTTTGCCTTATTTCGTTAAGCGACCTGCTGACTCCCTGGGAAAAAATCGAAAAGCGTCTGGACTGTGCGTCTCAGGCTGACTTCTGTATTGCCCTATACAATCCCAGAAGCCATAAACGGAAAGACTATCTGAAAAAAGCCTGTGACATTATGCTGAAGAACCAGAGCGGTGACATCCCCTGTGGCATCGTGCATAATATCGGACGGGAAGGGGAATCTTACGAACTGACCACCTTAAAAGAACTGGGAGATAACGAGAACGTGGACATGTTCTCTACCGTGATTATCGGAAACTCCCAGAGCAAGGTGATTAACGGGCGTATCGTAACGCCCCGGGGTTATCATTTATGAAACGAAAAGTCTGGCTGATTGCCGGAACTATAGAAGGAAGAAAGATTGCTGACGCATTGGCTGCTCTGCAGGTAGATGTTTATGTCTCCGTTGCTACGGCGTACGGTGCGTCTTTGTATCCTGAAAATCCCTATATCCATGTACTGACAAAACGCATGAACTTTGCAGATATGTGCGCTTTTTTACGTGAGGTGCAGCCGGATCTGGTGCTGGATTCCACCCACCCTTATGCGGTACTGGTTACGGAAACCGTACAGAAAGCCTGCAGGGAGACCGGTTTCCCTTATAAACGGATGCTACGGCCTGCCAGCGAACACCCCGGCTGTATCACGGTAAAAGATTTCGGGGAAGCCATAGAAGTTTTGAGCGGGACGGAAGGACCGGTGTTTTTAACGACCGGCAGCAAGAACCTGGTTGATTTTACAAAGCTTCCCGGATATGCGGAACGCATTACCTGCCGGATATTGCCTTTGCGGGATTCCTTGGATAACGCGCTCAACCTTGGGTACAAACCTGCACAGATTATCTGCATGCAGGGACCGTTTGCAAAGGATTTGAATATAGCCATGTTCCGCCGTTCCGGTGCGAAATATATCGTTTCCAAAGATTCCGGAAAGACCGGCGGGTTTGATGATAAACTGGAGGCGGCCGCCGAAGTAGGGGCTAAACTGATTCTGATTGACAGGAATCCGGAGACCGGCGAAGATCTGGAACAGGTGCTGGCGGAACTGAAAGAAAAATTCGGCGCTTAGGCGCTTAATTAATAATGAGGAGACTGGCAATGCTGAAAGTGAATGTGATCGGAATCGGCCCGGGCAACCCGGATCTTCTGACAGGGGAGGCCAGACAGGCTATTACTGAAAGCACGATTCTGGCCGGGGATAAACGGATGGTCGGCCAGTTCGGAAGCGGGAAGAAAGTCTGTCCGACAATCAAACTCGCAGAACTGGCGGAATTGGCTGCAAACGCGGATGCAGAGAAGGATGTGTTAGGCATTCTGGTTTCCGGTGACGTGGGTTTTTTCAGCCTGGCCAAAACCATTGCCGGAAAACTTCCTCAATGTGAAGTAAAACGCTATTGCGGTATCAGCAGTCTGGTCTATTTTGCGTCCCGGCTGCAGCTGTCCTGGGACGATGCGAAGATTATCAGCATGCATGGAAGGCAGCAGAATCTGGTTTCTGCTGTTTTGCAATATAAAAAAGTGTTTTCCCTCACCGGCGGAGAAAATTCCCCGCAGGTATTATGCCGGCAGTTGTGTGAACAGGGGCTGGGTGAAGTGACGGTTCACGTTGGCTCTAACCTGTCTTATCCGGAAGAAGAAATCGTAACCGGAACTGCGGAAGAAATTGCGGAAGGGAATTTCCCGTCCCTCTCAGTAATGATGATTTTAAATGAAAAGGCAGGAGGCCCGTTGCGGCAGGGTGTGCACGGTCTGGATGACAGTCTTTTCCTTCGGGGCAAGGCGCCCATGACTAAACAGGAAATCCGCGCGGTTTCCATTTCCAAATTGCAACCGCGCCCGGACGACATTATTTACGATATCGGAGCGGGTACCGGTTCGTGTTCCGTGGAACTGGCCCTGCAGGCGCCCCTGGGGAAACTGTATGCCTTTGAGATGAAAGAAGACGCGCTGGAACTCCTGCGTTTAAATAAAGAACGCTTCCATTGCGATAATATGGAAATCGTAGCTGGGGAAGCGTCGGAAGAAATCGAAAAGACTCCGGCGCCGGACTGTGTGTTCATCGGTGGCAGCAGCGGGAATATGGCGAAAATGCTGGACAGCCTGTATGCCCGGAATCCGGAATGCCGTATTGTAATCAATGTGATTGCATTGGAAACACTTTGCACGGTGGTTGATTATTACAAAGAAAAACCGGATTATGAGTTGGATGTAGTGAACATTGCATCGGCTTATAACAAAAAGCTGGGCCGGTATAACCTGATGATGGCGCAAAATCCGATTTACATCATCACGGCTCAGAAAAAAGCGCAGGCATGACGAACCGGAAAGAATCAGTGCGGTAAGGCGTGTGTTGGTGGTGCATGCAGGCGCTTTTGCGTTATAAATGTGTTCGATACGTGTGTTCAGGAAGGGGGAAGGAAAATGGCGGAAACGGTGTTTCTTGACATTCCCCGGCTTTTATTTGCGGCACCCCAGAGCGGCAGCGGCAAGACTACAGTAGTCTGTGCGGTGCTGCGGGCTCTGCTGGACAAAAAACTGCGGGTTGCCGCTTTCAAAAGCGGTCCAGACTATATTGACCCCATGTTCCATTCAAAGGTGATCGGGGCAAAATCCCGGAACCTTGATTTATTCCTCACCGGCCCCGAGAATGTAAAGCGGCTGCTGGCAAAAAACAGCAAAGATGCAGACATAGCTATCCTGGAAGGGGCCATGGGCTTTTACGACGGCATGGGCAAAACTGCGGAAGCCAGTGCATACGATCTGGCGCGTACCGTAAAAGCACCGGTGGTGCTGATCATAAACGGCAAAGGCGCTGCGCTTTCCATGGCTGCCCTTATTAAAGGATTCAAAGATTTCCGCAGGGACAGTAATGTACAGGGCGTTATCTTAAACAATGTAAAGAAGATGACATACCTGTTCTATAAAGATGTAATTGAAAAAGAAACTGGCGTTAAGGCGTGCGGTTATTTCCCGCATTTGCCGGAATGCAATCTGGAGAGCCGGCATCTGGGGCTTGTGACTGCGGGAGAGATTGGAACGCTGGAAACCATCGTGGAGCGTTTGGCTGAGCAGGCTGAGGAATCCATAGATTTGGAAGGGCTGATGGCGCTGGCTCAGACCGCAGAGCCGCTGGAATATGAACCGTTGGACATTACGCCGTTAGGGAACGTTAAAATTGCGGTGGCGCAGGATAAGGCATTTTGCTTTTATTATCAGGATTCATTAGATTTGTTGTCCATGATGGGTGCGGAGATTGTTCCCTTCAGTCCGCTGCAGGATACGGCGTTGCCGGAATGTGATGGTGTATTCCTGGGCGGCGGCTATCCGGAATTATACGCAAAGCAGCTGGGTGAGAATACTTCGCTGCTTACAGACCTGCGCAAAAAACTGGCGGCTGGGCTTCCCTGTTATGCGGAATGCGGCGGCTTCATGTATCTGATGGAAGGGTACAGGGACAACGATACATTGTATCCCTGGGCAGGCGCAGTGCAAGGTACCTGTTGGATGACAGACCGGCTGGTACGTTTCGGTTATGTCAATATGACTGCGAACACAGACAATGTGCTGTGTAAAGCCGGCGATTCAATTCATGCCCATGAATTTCATTATTCCGACAGTGATCAGAACGGTGCTGCCTTTACGGCGCAAAAGGCTGGAAAAGCGGTTTCCTGGCCTGCAGCCCAGGCAAACGGAACGCTGTACGCAGGGTATCCCCATCTCCATCTGTGGGGCAATATCGGGTTTGCGGAAAATTTTGTGAAAGCCTGCATCTGTTATCAGCAGAAGCGCGCTGAACAGTAATCCATTCTGCCGTTTATGCTTGTTATTATTTGGTTGCGTTTTTGATTTTGATTTGTTCATATTAATTGAAATACCAATCCTTTTATAAAGAGGCGTTTTATATATGATGTTGTTAGGCGCCATTGTCTGCGGGTTTCTGTTGGACTTGGCAATCGGTGATCCCCACGGCTGGCCCCATCCCATTATTTTGATCGGCAACCTGATCAGCTGGCTGGAAAAACGGGTGAGGGCTGTATGCGGAACAGACCCGGATAAATTGCTGCGGGGCGGTTTTATCATCGTCGTTGTTGTGTGCTTTTTATCTTTTTCGGTTCCGTATCTGATTTTGCTGGCTGCGGGAACCGTGCATCCCTGGCTGCGTTTTGTGATAGAAACTATCATGTGTTACCAGATTTTCTGCACCCGTTCCCTGCGTGATGAAAGCATGAAGGTCTATGATGCGCTGGAAGCCCACGACCTTCCGCTGGGAAGAAAGATGTTGTCCTGGATCGTGGGACGGGATACTGCCGAGCTTTCGGAAGAAGAAGTAATCAAAGGTGCGGTGGAAACGGTTGCGGAGAATACGGCAGACGGTATAATCGCACCCATGCTGTACATGTTTATCGGCGGTGCGCCGCTGGCCTTTTTATACAAGGGTATTAATACCATGGACAGTATGATCGGCTATAAGGATGAAAAGTTTCTGTATATCGGCCGGTATGCTGCCAAGCTTGATGACATAGCGAATTATATTCCGGCACGTATTTGTGCTTTCTGTATGATGGCAGCCAGTTTTTTTACCGGGCTGGATGCCAAAAATGCCTGGATAATTTTCTGGCGTGACCGGTACCATCATTTAAGTCCCAATTCGGCCCAGACGGAATCCGTAGCGGCAGGCGCGTTGCATCTGATGCTGGGTGGTGACCATTACTATTTTGGTAAACTGGTGCATAAAGAAACCATAGGGGACGATTTAGAACATGCGGCTTCTTTGCATATTAAACAGATGAACCTGCTGATGTATTTTACTTCGATTACCGGTCTGCTTGGGTTCAGCCTGTTACAGGCTGTTTACCTGTTTACGGCAGGATAAAGGAGAAATTTTCATGTATCAATATGTTCATGGCGGCGATATTTACAGCGACCCTTCCCTGAAACAGAATAAAGAGATGCTGGACTATTCCGCGAATATCAATCCGCTGGGGATCCCTGCCGGCGTGGGCCGCGCCCTAAAGAATGCGGTGGCGGATTGCGTGAATTATCCAGACCCGTTTTGCAGGGAGCTGCGCGCCGGGCTCAGCCGGTATTTTTTTCTCCCGGCAGAGATGATATACTGCGGGAACGGGGCGGCAGACGTGCTGTTCCGGATCATGACCGCGCTGCGGCCGAAGAGGACGCTTGTACTGGCGCCGACGTTTGCCGATTATGAAAAGGCGGCCGTGGCGGCAGGCAGCAAGATAGATTATTTTACATTACATGAAAAAAATGAGTTTGCCGTCACCCCGGAAATCCTGAAAGCAATTACCAAACGGACAGAGATGGTAGTGCTTTGCAATCCTAATAATCCCACCGGAAAGCTGATGGATAAAGAATTGCTTTTAACGGTGTTGCAGCATTGCGAGGCGCTGCATATTCCTTTACTGGTAGATGAATGCTTCATGGATTTTGTAAAGGATAAAGATAAATACAGCCTCCTTGACCAGCTGACCGGTCATCCGGGCTTGATCATCCTGAAAGCTTTTACGAAAATATTCGCGATACCGGGTGTGCGGCTTGGTTTCTGCCTGGCTTCCGATGCCGGCCTTATGGATAAACTGTATGCCTGCGGGCAGGACTGGAATGTTTCCGTGCTGGCGCAGGCGGCCGGTGCCGCCGCTTTGGAAGAAACAGATTATCTTGAAGAAACCCGCGAACTGATTGCAGTAGAAAAAGCCTATCTGGCTGCGCAGCTGCGACTCATCAAGCTGCAGGTGTTTGAAGGCGCGGCCAACTATCTTTTGATAAAAACAACGCATAATTATCCCTGGCCGGAGAAGCTGAAGAAGCACCATATCCTGATCAGGGACTGTTCCAACTATCACGGATTATCAGAAGGGTATTACCGGATCGCCGTGAAAACCCGCCGGGATAACCGTAAGCTGATCAGAATTATGAAGGAACTTGTAAAGCATGACATGTTTAATTATATTAATTGACGGATTAGGCGATGATCCGATTCCTGCCTGGAACGGACAGACCCCTTTTACCCGTGCGTTTCATCCTAACATGGACAGACTGATCCGGGAAGGCCGGCTTTCACAGGTCAGCATCTGCGAAACGGATGTAGTGCCGGAAAGCCTGACCTGCATCCTGCGGCTTCTGGGTGTTCCGAAAGAAGCGTTTCCCACCAACAGGGCGTATCTGGAACTGCTGGCCCAGAACCGGGATGTTTCCGAGTATGAGATGGTGCTGCGCTGCAACGTGGTTTCCCAGGACAGCAGCGGCCGCCTGGTTTCCTTTAACGGCATGGGGCTTTCATTCCGGGAGATGGAAACCATGGCAGGGCAGTTCAGTTCCCTGACCCCGGACATAGAGTTTATCCATCTTTCCGGCTACCGGAATCTGCTGGTGATGGACCGGAAAGAAAGCGTGCTGCGGATCCGGACCGCGCCGCCACACGAAAGCATGGGACTTCCGGTGGATGAGTTGCTGGCGGAACTGAAGTCTTCTTCCCTGGCTATGAAGCTGTTCATGCAGGAAACGGATCAGATCCTGCAGCAATACAACCGTAATGATCTTACTTACAGACTGTATCCCTGGGGCGCTTCCTGCCGGACGGAGATGCCATCCTTTGAAACACTGAATGGTATGAAAGGCGCTCTGGTGTGCCAGACGGAAATCGTCCGGGGTATCGGGAAAGCACTGAAGATGGAAGTGCCGGAGCTTTCTTACTGTACGGCGGATACCGATACAAATATCAGGGAAAAACTGGCGGTTACCCGTAAGATGCTGACACGTTTCCCCTTTGTGATGACGCATTTCAACGGGACGGATGAAGCGGCGCACCGTCATGATTATGAAGGCAAGGCCGAATTTATCTCCCGTATCGATAAAGAGTTTTTGGAGCCGCTGCTGGATACGGCGGAGGAGCCGCTGCGCATTGTAATCTGCGGCGACCATGTGACCAGCAGCGTGACGGGAAAACATACCCGGGGCAGGGGACCGGTGATAACTGCGGAAACAAAAACCGGGCATCTGCTGAACCGCAGTATTGAAACATACCGGGATATAACAGACTTTTTAATGAAAGAGAGTGAATACGATGGCTAAAGCAATCATGATACAGGGCACCATGTCAAATGCGGGGAAAAGCCTGGTAACAGCTGCGCTGTGCCGGATTTTCCATCAGGACGGGAAACGGGTAAACCCTTTTAAATCCCAGAACATGGCCCTGAATTCCTTTATTACAGCGGAAGGCGCTGAAATGGGCCGGGCCCAGGTGGTGCAGGCCGAAGCGGCCGGGGTAAAACCCAGCGTGCTGATGAACCCGATCCTGCTGAAACCCACCAGTGACAGCGGCTCCCAGGTCATTGTCAACGGCGTGGCCATCGGCACGATGCCGGCCGTAGAGTATTACAAGTATAAGACCAAGCTGATTCCCGATATCATGAAAGCGTATAATACCCTGGCAGAGCAGAGCGACATCATGGTCATTGAAGGCGCCGGCAGCCCGGCGGAAATCAATCTGAAAGCCCAGGATATAGTGAACATGGGCATGGCCAAAATGGCAAAGTCCCCTGTGTTGTTAGTAGCCGATATTGACCGCGGCGGTGTGTTCGCTTCAATCTACGGAACCCTGATGTTGCTGGAACCGGAAGAACGGGCCATGGTGAAAGGCGTTATCATCAATAAATTCCGCGGCGATGTGAGTATTCTGAAACCCGGTCTGGACATGCTGGAAGAAAAGACCGGCATTCCGGTGATTGGTGTTCTCCCCATGATGAATGTGGATATTGAAGATGAGGACAGTTTATCGGAACGCCTGACCCAGGTGAAAAGTAAGAATGCATTAATTGACATCGCTGTAATCAAGTTCCCCCGTATGTCCAATTTTACGGATTTCAATGTGTTTGAACTGATAGACGGTGTGTCCCTGCGTTATGTTAAGAGTACGGAAGAACTGGGAAATCCGGATATGATCATTCTCCCCGGCACCAAAAATACCATTGATGATTTGAAGTGGATGCGGCAGAACGGCCTGGAAACTGCCGTGCTGCATAAAGCGAATAACGGCACGGTAGTCTTTGGTATCTGCGGCGGGTATCAGATGCTGGGCCGCAGCCTGTCCGATCCATTCGGTTATGACAGCGGGCATGCGGGAAGCGTGACTACCGGCATGGCCCTGCTGAATACGGAAACGGAATTTGTGGAGAAAAAACGCACCATCCAGATGAAAGGACATTTTAACCGGGTGGAAGGTATTTTTTCCGGTTTAAGCGGCAGGGAATTTTACGGATATGAGATCCACAGCGGTATAACCAGACTGGAAGAAACGAAAGCATTGAATACGGTGGAGCCCATCAACGAGAAGGCGGAGCCGTTTGCGGAAGGAAGCCAGACGGTGCGGAGCGGAATGCAGGTTTACGGAACCTATATCCACGGCATATTTGACGGGGAAGGCATTGCCGCAAAAATCGTAGAAGCGCTGCTGGCCAGAAAAGGCCTGAGCATGGACGATGTCAAGGTAATAGATTACCAGGAATACAAACAGCATCAGTATGACCTGCTGGCCCAGAGTGTTCGTGAGCATCTGGATATGGAAAAGGTTTATGCAATCGTAGAAAAAGGGCTGGACGAATAGATAAGGGATTGTCTTGCCGGCCGGAGTTGTGCTGGTATGAAAACACTGACTGACGTTTTCTGAAATTCAGAGGGAGAAGTACTTTACATGGATAAAAGTAAATTAGGCCTGATCCATATTTATACAGGTAATGGAAAGGGAAAGACTACTGCTGCGTTAGGTCTGATTTTGCGTGCCAGCGGAAGAGGATTGAAGGTTGTCCTGGGGCAGTTTCTGAAAGGCCGGGAAACCGGAGAACTGCGCACCCTTGCGTTACTGCCGGGAGTAACGGTGTTCCGTGGCAAACCGCTGACCAAATTTTCGTTCCAGATGAATGAACAGGAAAAAGCGGAAGTGCTGAAAATCCATAACGCGTTTATACAGGAACTGGCTTCGCATTGCCGGAAAGAAGAGACAGACCTGCTGGTGCTGGATGAGGTGATCGGCGCCTGTGGTACTCATCTGTTGGATGAAAGTCTGCTGATTGATTTTCTGAAACACAAGCCGGAACATCTGGAAGTGGTGATGACAGGACGTAATCCGTCGCCGGAGCTGTTGGAACTGGCTGACTATGTTTCAGAGATTTGCAAACGTAAACATCCTTTTGACAGAGGAATTCCTGCCAGGGAAGGAATTGAAAAATAGGTAAATGATACGGAAGATATATTGTCGTTATTTTTTTGTTTGCGTATAATAATATTGTTGTCAGAATCCGGGTTGCCGGAGTCAAAAGGTGCAAAAGTATGGAAGCCGTATCATCGGTAAGAATTCATTAAACAAGGAGGTACCACATGAACCTGGAAAATGTACTGCCAATGGATATCGAAAAGCGCAGCTTTGAAATTATTACAGAAGAATTAGGCGAGTTAAAATTGGATCCGGATAAAGAAAGCATCATCAAGCGCTGCATCCACACCGCAGCGGATTTTGATTATGCCCGCACCATGCGGTTCAGCGACAATGTGGTGGCAGACACGCTGGCCGTTATGAAAAACGGGGGATTTACTATTGTTACGGACACCAAGATGGCCCAGACCGGCATCAACAAAGCCGCGCTTGCCAAACTGAACGGTAACGCCGTCTGCTTTATGAGCGACCCGGACGTGGCGGCCCGCGCAAAAGAAGCGGGCAGCACCCGCGCTGCGGCCTGCATGGAAAAAGCAGCAACGCTGCAGGGACCGGTCATCATTGCGATCGGCAACGCGCCTACTGCACTGGTGCGTCTGGATGAACTTGTCAAAGAAGGAAAAATCAAACCGGTTCTGGTCATCGGTGTGCCGGTCGGTTTTGTTAACGTGGTGCAGTCCAAAGAAATCATTATGGCCAGCGGAGTTCCGTACATCGTGGCCGTTGGCCGTAAAGGCGGCAGCAACGTGGCGGCCGCTATCTGTAATGCGCTGATGTACAAACTGACCAGCGAACAGACGAACAGGAAATAAGTTTTTTCACAGCTGCGGATTGTTCTGCAGCTGTTTTTTTTACGAAAAATGCTGTTTTTAGTTAGCATTTTTCCTGAGATGTGGTATAATACAAAATATCGTTTTTTTCCTTAAAAACGGAAGACAGAGTTCACAGGGTCTGGAGGGTTGGCAGAGTGCCGGTAATGGATTTAATAAAAGTTAATCGGAATAAATGTGTAAAGTGCGGGTTGTGTGTGGCAGACTGTCCTGCCTGTATCCTGGATATGGGGGAGAACGGCCCGGAATGCAATGTGGACCGGGGATGTATGAGCTGCGGGCACTGTGTGGCAATCTGCCCTACGGGCGCCATGGATAATAAATATACGCCGCGGGAAGAAATGACTCCGGTTCCCCCGTCGATCATATCGGAACAACAGGCTTATGATTTTCTCCGCTCCCGCCGCAGCGTGCGCCTGTTCAAACCGCAGCCACCGAAACAGGAAGATGTGTTAAAGCTGTTGGATATCTGTCGGTACGCGCCCACTGCAGGAAACAGTCAGAGCATGTATTTTACGGTGATCTCCAATCCGGACACGCTGGCAGCGATCCGCAGGACGACTGCTGACTGGATGGCGGAAGAAGTAGAAAAAGAAACGGTGAACAAACGGTATTTCAAAGCGGTATTGCATACATTTCATGAAAAAAAGGTTGATATTATCGGTCGCAACGCGCCGATGCTCATCTTTGTATCAACAAGGCGCCTGAATGTGACGGGAGTAAGCAACAGCGAGCAGTGCCTGGCCTATGCGGAACTGTTTGCGCCTGCCATCGGTCTGGGAACGACGATCGCCGGGTTCATCCAGGCCTGCGGCATTGCCGGATACAAACCGCTGCTGGACCTGGTGGGAATTCCGCCGAAACAGAAACTGGTGGGTTGTATGATGGTCGGTTACCCAAGGGTTAAGTATAAACTGATGCCGGAACGCCAGCATTTGAAATGTGAATTCAGAGAATAGAACACAGAGAACACCAGCCTGTACTTTTAAAGAGGTACAGGCTGGTTTTTGTTTGAATTAGTATTTGAGATATTGACATTGAAGTGTTATAATCAAATCATAAAGAACTTGCGGTTCGTAATAAAGGCAAGTTGTTATTGTTTGTTAAAAATGGGAGGAAGAGAGAATGAAAAAATCAGTAGCATTTTTAGCAACAGCATTATTGTCACTGTCCATGTTGTTCAGCGGGTGCGGCGGCGGTGACAAAAAGGCTGAAGGTCCGAAACCGGATAACGCGGCAAAAGAACTGACTGTATACACTGCCCGCTCCGAAAGCCTGAATAATGCGGTAATCAAAAACTTTGAAAAAGATACCGGCATTAAAGTAAATGTTGTGGTAGCGGGCACCGGCGAAGTAGTAAAACGTGTGGCTTCCGAAAAAGCGAATCCGCTGGGCGACGTTTTATGGGCTGGCAGTGAAGCGATGCTGGCCTCCAAAAAAGACCTTTTCATGGAATATGTTTCCAAAGAAGACCCGAACATGATGGAGGAGTTCCGGAACAGTACGAAATTCTTCACACCGGCATTCTCCGATCCTACAGTCATGGTCGTAAACAAAAAGATGAAGGGCGACATGAAGATTGAAGGCTTTGGCGACCTGCTGAATCCGGCGTTGAAAGATAAAATCGCATTCGGCGACCCGGTAAACTCTTCTTCTGCGTTCCAATCTCTGGTTGTAATGCTGTATGATATGGGGAATGGCGATCCCTTCAGTAAAGAAGCCTGGGATTATTGCGATAAATTCCTGAAACAGCTGAACGGCAAGATGATGAACAGCTCCAGCCAGGTTTATAAAGGCGTGGCAGGCGGAGAATATATTGTAGGCCTGACCTGGGAAGATCCGGCTGCGACACTGGTTAAGAGCGGCGCTCCGGTTGAAGTTGTATTCCCTAAAGAAGGCGCTTTGTACGCTCCCCAGTCTGTGCAGATTATCAAAAACTGCAAGCATCCCGAAAACGCGAAAAAGTTTGTCGACTATATGCTGAGCGAAAAGATCCAGAACCTGGTGGGCACCACGCTGACGGTCCGCCCGCTGCGGAAGAACGCCAAACTGGCTGACTACATGACTCCTGCCAGCAAGATCAAAATCGCTCCGAAATTCAACGAAAAATGGGTTTCCGAAAACAAAGAAAAATTCACCAAGGAATTCACCAAACACCTGGAAAAATCCATGTAACTGTAAAACGGCATAAGGAACTGCGGGGTCATTCCGTAATCAATTTGTGCTGAAGCTATGAATGGCGCCAATATACCAATTGGCGCCATTTTGTTATACA
Organism: Succiniclasticum ruminis DSM 9236; assembly: GCF_900112895.1. Classification (GTDB taxonomy): domain Bacteria; phylum Bacillota; class Negativicutes; order Acidaminococcales; family Acidaminococcaceae; genus Succiniclasticum; species Succiniclasticum ruminis. The sequence continues at coordinate 31,757 of NZ_FONL01000012.1, forward strand.
AAGGAGAATTCTGATGAGCGTTTCCATTGATATTGATAATGTAATCAAAAAATATGAAGATACAATCGTAATCAACGGTCTGTCCCTGAAGATCCATCCGGGAGAATTCTTTACCTTATTAGGCCCCTCCGGTTGCGGGAAGACTACCTTATTGCGCATGATTATCGGCTTTAACTCCATCGAAGGAGGCACGATAAAAGTCGATGATAAAGTCATTAACAACATCCCGGTCAATAAGCGCAATATGGGCATGGTGTTCCAGAATTACGCAATTTTTCCCCATATGTCCGTTTTTGACAACGTGGCTTTCGGTCTGAAACAGCGCCAAGTGCCTGCGGCGGAAATTGAAAAATCGGTTGTTGAAATTCTGGATGTAGTCAAGATCGGGCACTTGAAAGACCGTATGCCTACACAGCTGTCCGGCGGTCAGCAGCAGCGCGTGGCCCTGGCCAGGGCTATTGTAATCCATCCCCAGGTGCTGCTTATGGACGAACCATTGTCCAATCTGGATGCGAAACTGCGTGTCGAAATGCGTAATGCCATTAAAAACATCCAGCAGCAGGTGGGGATTACAACGGTATATGTTACCCATGACCAGGAGGAAGCCCTGGCGGTTTCCGACCGTATTGCCGTTATGAATGACGGCGTCATCCAGCAGGTCGGGTCTCCCCAGTACATTTATCAGCGGCCTGCCAACCGATTTGTATCGACGTTTATCGGTCTGTCGAATATTTTTAAGGCTGTTGTCAGGAAAGCCGGTGCGCAGCATATCCTGTCCTTTGGAAAATACCAGGTTCCCATGCAGACGCTGGACGCTGCCGCTGTTGCAAAATACGCGGAAACCTGCGGCGCGGCGGACATCCCCGTAACCGTTGCCGTCCGTCCGGAAGAGTTTACCGTGCATATGGACGGGGAAGGCCTGGACGCGGTGGTGAATTACAGCGTGTTCCTGGGGATTTCGACACATTACTTCCTGACCATGGCCGACGGCCAGGAGGTGGAAGTCATCACACCTTCGGATGTGGGGCGGATCATTCCCAACAATACGGCTGTTAAATTGCGCGTTGAAGCAGAACGCATTAATGTATTTACAGAGGACGGGATGCAGTCGCTGATCATTCAGACAGAAGATATTAACGGCAGGCGAATTGGTGGTGAGGACGCATGAAGAAGCCAAACATCTGGACCGGGTTTACGCTGGCAATACTGTGCTTTTTCCTTTTGTTTGTAGTGTACCCGCTGTTTCTGATCATGTATCAGAGCGTGGTTGATCCCGAGACCCACGCGCTGACCTTCGATTACTTTACAAAGTTTTTCGGCCGCAAGTTCTACTGGAGCACGCTGGTCAACAGCTTCAAGGTAACTATCTGCGCGACACTGCTGGCGGCCATTATCGGTCTGCCCATGGCTTATGTTTTGCGCAGCTTTAAAATCCCTTACAGCAAATATGTCAATATTTTAATCGTAATCTCGTACCTGTCGCCTCCTTTCATCGGCGCCTATGCATGGATCCAGCTGCTGGGACGCAACGGTTTTATTACGCAGCTGGTCAACAGCCTGTTTGGCGTCCAGTTCGGAGGCATTTACGGGTTTGCGGGCATCGTCCTTGTTTTTTCACTGCAGTCATTCCCTTTGATTTACATGTATGTTTCCGGCGCCTTAAAGAATCTGGACAGTTCTCTGAATGAAGCGGCGGAAAGCCTGGGCTGCAACGCATTCCAGCGGGTGACACAGATCATCCTTCCGCTGGTCATGCCATCCCTGCTGGCAGGTTCCCTGCTGGTGTTCATGCGGGTGTTCTCAGACTTCGGTACGCCTATGCTGATCGGGGAAGGGTTTAAGACGTTCCCGGTTTTGATTTACACCCAGTTCATGGGCGAAGTCAGCACGGACGATCATTTTGCGGCGGCCCTGTGCGTAATCGTCGTTGTGATTACACTGTTCCTGTTCTTCCTGCAGCGCATCGTAGCAAAACGCTACTCCTATGCGATGACGGCCTTAAAACCCATGCAGCCGGTACAGGCGAAAGGAAGCCAGAAATTCTTCGCGTATCTGTTTGTCTTCGGCGTAGCGTTTATCGCCATGCTTCCCCAGCTGACAGTTATCTTTACTTCTTTCCTGGAAACGGTGGGGGGCGCAGTGTATACCGGGAAATTCTCTTTGATGAATTATGAGAATACGCTGTTTTCCAAAGATAATATTTCGATTTTCAACACCTATGCCTTTGGGTTATGCGCTATCGGTATCGTAGTAGTCCTGGGCATCCTGATCTCGTATCTTACCGCGCGGAAACCGTCCCTGCTGACAAATATTCTGGATACGCTGACCATGTTCCCGTATATCATCCCGGGTTCTGTGTTAGGTATCGCGCTGCTGTCGGGTTTCAATTCGGGGATTCTGGTTCTGTCCGGCACGGCTCTCATTATTATCATTTCCCTGACAATCAGGCGCATGCCTTATACAATCCGTTCCAGCACGGCAATCATTTCCCAGATTTCTCCCAGCGTGGAAGAAGCGGCAATCAGTTTGGGCGCCAGCGAATTTAAATCCTTCCGTAAGATTATGGTACCGATGATGCTTCCGGGCGTACTGGCCGGCGCAATCATGAGCTGGATCACCCTGATCAGCGAATTGAGTTCCAGCATCATCTTATATACCAGCAGTACCAGCACCCTGACGGTTGCGATTTATGCGGAAGTCATCCGCAGTAACTTCGGCAATGCCGCGGCGTATTCTACGATTCTGACACTGACTTCCATCGTATCCCTGTTGATATTCTTCCGTCTCACCCATAACGAAGATGTCAGCGTTTAACACATCCGGCTTTCAAAAATCTTTTCACATAAAAGTCAAGATATGAATCGCCTTATAATGATATAATAACCTTGTTATGTACGGGTTTACTAATTATCTTACAAAGACAGGTTAAATTAAAGACAAGGCAGTAAAGGAGGATATCTCAACATGGCAAAATATTTAGGCGGCACGGACAGCCGGCAGGAAGAAGTTAAGGCGGAACTGATTACCCCGGGTTTGCTGAGCAATGACTTTGTCTTAAATGTATCTACCGGTATTTTTTCTTCAGAGAAAATCGGCATTAAAGATAATATTTCATATTATGAAGAAGTCACTCAGGAAAACGAAAAGAAGTTCAGCCTTGGCTGGGGAATTGTCGGACTTGCCATCTTTGGCCCGCTGGGCGCTTTGGCCGGCGCGATTCTTGGCGGCGACAACAAAACCTGGCATGTGGTGGCTGCCCAATTGGAAAACGGGTTACGGTTTGTCGTCCAGCTGGATCAGGATGAGTTTGTCAAATGGGTAAACCTGATGCCCCATAAGGAAGCTCCTTCCGGCGAAGAAGTATAAACATACCTATGAAACGTTTGAAAGGATCCCGCCGCAGGCTGCTGCTGTTTGCCGTTCTTCTGGCAATGGCGGCGCTGCTTGTTGCGGGCTGTGGGGAAGAAGAAAAATATAATAAAGAAAAAGCCCAGATCCTTGAGGAATTAAAGCAGGTCCAGCTGATCAAAGTCCCGGCGAATCTGGAAGGGGAGGCGCTGGACGCGGCGATCGACGAGGCGGCGCCCAGGCATAAAGCAGCTTTGGAACAAATCGACAGCAAGCTGAAGGCGTTAGGCGAAAAGTATGGGAAGGCGGACGCCAAATTTAAGGCGGACGCAGAAGAAATCCGGAAGACGCTGAAGCAGGATCATGTGGAATGGCTGAAAGCCGCGATTGCCCCGAAAATCAAAGGCGACTCCGTGATGGGCGTGGGCATAGGCTGCCGCTGGAAAGAAATCGAAGAGATTCTGGGTGAGCCGATCGAGAAGAAGCAGACGGCTGTCTTAACAGAGTTTAAGTATTCCGGGCTTGTTTTCAATGAAATCAGGGATCATGGTGAAACCTATGGGAAACCTTTGCCGCCGTCGTACGGACCGGACGCGTACTACATGACCGGGGCCGGATACAAGACGGGAAGCGGCATACAGGTTGGCATGACGAAAGCGGAAGTGCTGGATTGTTACAGGGGAAAGCTTGCTTCATTGGACGACCACACTGACCCGAAGTTTATCATCATGCGGTTTGATCCCACCCCGGACCACAAACATGAATATAACCAGTTCATGCAGTTAACGGACGGAAAACTGAGCCGGCTGATCGTAGCCAGACATTGATTTGTGTTCTTTTAAATTAATAATACCGCAGTATCCGGAATTTTATTTCTGAATGCTGCGGTATTTTCATTTGCTGAATTCATTTAATATTATTTTTTTGTAATAGGTTTTTAATAAACGCTTCATCAGGTGTGGTATAAAAAGTTTTCTGATTTGTAAAAAGAACAAAACCGGGTTTGGCGCCGGGCGGTTTTTTCACAAAGCGACGGGGAACGCAGTCTACGGGAACCTGGCTGCCGCCGCGGGCTTTACTGAAGTGAGCGGCGAGCTGGACAGCCGCATCCACTGCTTCCGGCTCCGGTTCTGGAAGCGTTGTTTTGATGACCACGTGGCTGCCGGGGATTTTCTGAACGTGCAGCCAGAGATCATTTCCTGTGGCGGTTTTGAAAGTCACTTCTTCATTCTGCCGATTGTTTTTGCCGATGTAGATTCTGGTCGATTCAGAATAAACAATTTGTAAGGGACTGGATTTGCCGGACGCATGGGACTTCCGTTTAGGAACAGGCAAAATCCCCGCGGTTTGCAGTTCTTCTTTGATTTCTTCTGTTTCCTGCCGGGTGGTTGCAAGGCGCAGGCTTTCTTCTACGCTTTCCAGCCAGTTACGCATATCCGTCGCTTCCGCCAGGTGGAGGGCAATCTCATCCTGCGCACGTTTTAGTTTGTTGTATTTCTTATAATATTTCTGCGCGTTTTCCGCCGGTGTCAGTACCGGGGACAGGGTTACCTGCAGTAAGGCGCCGTCGTAAATATTGGGGACAGAGCAGGACGCGGCTCCTTTCTGAATCTGATATAACGCGGCCATCAGGCTGTCGGCAATGATACGGAAAGTATCCGCGTCGTTGGACAGGGACAGATCCTGTTCCAGGGCGCTTATTTTTTTCTCTGTTTTGCGTAACTCCGAAAGCACGGTTTTCCGCAACAGATCCTGTTCAGGTAACTGCACCGGCTGCAACCGGGCCGCATGGCACAATGCGTCGTTTATGTTGGGAAACGTTTCCGCACGGAAGCCTTCCGGGACATATGTAACGGGGAACGGGAAGACGGTCTGGCACTGGTTGCTTTCGGAAATGAGGGCCGTGGCCGGATACGCGGTGCTTGCCGTCATGTCTGCCTGCACATCCGTTATCGCAGAAACCAGATGTTTCCGGTCCATCGGAGTAAGGTAGTTGGCGTTTAACGGGATTTTGGCGGCGGATAACAGTTGTAAAGCCGAAGCTTTGCCAATACCGGTGGTCGCTTTTACCAGCTGCTTCCATAAGGAAACGGTCACTTCATCGGGAACGGCTTCCACAATTTCTTCCGGGGATGCGGTCAGGATATTCAGCCCTGACTGCGGGGGCGGAGGATTATAAGCATACCCGGGCTGGATGACGCGGACGGAATTCATGAGGGGACTGACATGCTTCAGGCTGTCCAGGATTTTCCCATCTTCCGCAAAGACCAGGTTGGCGTTTTTGCCGGTGAGTTCAATAATGATCTGTTTGGTAATGATCCGGCCGGTCCTCCCTAACAGGCTGATTTCCAGCTCGATGACACGGTCCAGGCCGTATTGACGGACCTGAGTGATTTTTCCTTCTTCCAGATGCTTGCGCAGCAGCATGCAGAATGCCGGCGGCTCCTGCGGATTATCGGGCGCGGCAGCAACAACCCTGACAGAGGGGGAACCGCCGTTGACGTCCATAATGAGATGAATTGTATCGTGTTCCCGTTTCAGCGAAAAATAAACAATATGCGCTGACGGCATGCCGACTTTGTAAATCCGGCTGCCGGTAATTTCCTGTTTCAGATAATCTGTCAGCGCATATAAGGCAATACCTTCCAAATTCATGGTTTATCTTCCTTTTTCTTTATTTTATTTGGCTGTTTGGTTGCGTTCATTTTAACAATGGTTTATAATATCGGTACAGTTTCTGTATTCAGTTTCAAGTATATCATACTTTGCTCAAAATATCTTTCGGAGGAACCAGGATGAAAAAAGTTTTCCTTACACTATTATTTTGCAGCTTCCTGTCACAGTGTTTCGCGCTGACCCCCATGACAGATGAGAACATGATGAAAGCGATCCAGTACGGAATCGCCAATAAACAGGAAAAGAAAACGCTGTACCAGCTGGTGGATCCCTGGCTGATACCGGAAAAGGCTTTGAAGAATCCCTACCGGCAAAAGGAGAGCATTTTTGTTTATACTCCGTATCTGCTGGCCGCGATCCATGCCCGGGACAAGGTGGAAGAATCCCGTGTGCCGGAACCGGCGGATATTCGAAAGGCAATTCAGGAATATGATGGCATTACGCTGATTGGGGCCAGGCTGAATACCCCGGTTGTTTTGCAGGAAGGCGAATATATGGTGAAACTGCTGCAGGGAAATACACAGCTGGCGCCGTATGCTTCCATGTATCTGCATCATGAGATGATCAGTAAAACTGACAAGAAGGAAGAGGGTAAAAAGGCGAATCAGGCAGATGACGGGAAACAGCTGACAAGGAACGAAAAGAAAGATGACAATACTGCAAAGACCGAGAAGGTCGCGGTTCTTGAAATGCAGTTTTATTTTGACAGTTCCCAGTTCAACCCGGCGCAGCCTTATACGGTTTTAATCTCTGATAAATATTGCGGGGAACGCCGCTTTGAAGTGGATCCGGCAGCGATCCGGTAAGATGGGAGGTCCATACAATGGTTAAAAGCATGACCGGTTTCGGCCGGGGATGTTATGAAGAAGAAAACTTTTCGGTTACAATAGAAATAAAAACTGTCAATCACCGGTATAACGAAACGGCGATCCGTCTGCCGCATTTCCTGAACCCGCTGGAAGACAAGATCCGTAAGACAATCCTGGCTTCTGTGTCCAGGGGACGGATCGACGTGTTTGTAACCGCCAGATACACGAATCAGGACGCGGTGAACGTTACTGTTGACAAAGCGCTGGCAGCGGCTTATCATAATGCCCTGCGGGAAGTGGGAGACGCAATCGGCATACCGTCGCCTTCTATCAGCGAACAGGCGGAAGTTTTATATCTGGCGCGCTGTCCTGAGGTGATCACGACCAAAGAAGGCCTGTTCGACTGTGATGCTTACTGGCCGAAGATCAAACAGGCTGTGGACCAGGCCGTGGAAGCCCTGGTGGCCATGCGTGAAGCGGAAGGCAAAAATATCGGGGCGGACTTCCATAAACGGCTGGATCTGATCGAACAGAACGTGTTGGAAATCGAAAGACGATCCCCGCAGGTTGTGGCGGAGTATCAGGCAAGGCTGAATGAACGGCTGGACGCGTTGCTGGCAGACAAAAAAATTACCGCGGACCCGGACCGCGTGCTGCAGGAGGTCGCAATCTTTGCAGACCGGGTTGCCATAACGGAAGAAATCGTCCGGCTGAAGAGCCATATCCGTCAGTTCCGCCTGATTATGGATGCCGCGCAGCCGGTGGGGCGCAAGCTGGATTTCCTGGTCCAGGAATTTAACCGGGAAGCCAATACCATCGCTTCCAAAGCCAACGATTTTGAACTGGCAAAAATCGTGGTGGATGTAAAAGCGGAGATTGAAAAGATCAGGGAACAGGTCCAGAATATTGAATAATTAAAAGCAGGAGAATATATGAGCATTAAAATGATCAATATCGGTTTTGGCAATATTGTTTCCGCCAACCGTATCATTGCGGTCATCAGTCCGGAATCAGCACCGGTCAAGCGCATTATTTCCGAAGCAAGGGACAAAGGGCTGCTGATTGACGCGACATATGGAAGAAAGACTCGTGCGGTTATCGTTACCGATAGCTGTCATGTAATTTTATCGGCTATCCAGCCGGAAACGGTAGCCAACCGTTTTAACCCTGACACGGAAGGAATGGAGGAACAATGAAAAATTCATCAGATAAGCCCCGGGGGTTACTGCTGGTCGTATCCGGTCCCAGCGGTGCCGGAAAGGGAACAATCTGCGGCCTGCTTCGCAAGGAATTGCCGGAGCTGTGCTATTCGGTTTCTGTTACAACCAGGGAACCCCGGGAAGGGGAAGTGGACGGCAGGGAGTACTTTTTTAAGACCGTCGCCCAGGTCAAGGATATGATATTCCGCGGCGAACTGCTGGAATACGCCCAGGTCTATGGGAACTATTACGGGACGCCGAAACCTTATGTAATGAACCTTCTGAATGAAGGAAAAGATGTTTTGCTGGAGATTGATATCCAGGGCGCCCTTCAGGTCAAGAAGGTATTCCCCGACGGCGTATTTGTTTTTGTGATGCCGCCGTCCCTGGAGGAATTGCGGGCCCGGCTTTACAAACGGGGCAAAGATACGGAAGAAGTGATAGAAAAGCGGCTGAAAGCGGCGGCAGGCGAACTGAAAAGCTCCAGCGGATATGACTATGTCGTTGTCAACGACATAGCTGAAGAAGCAACGCAGCGCGTTTTGACGCTGCTGGAAGCGGAACGGTACCGGGCAAAGCGGAACGGGTACCTGATTGATAAGATACTCGGGCAGAATGCATAATATTTAATCAGATATTTTTATATACAGGAGGCAATTCAAAATGAGCATGGTAAATCCTTCCATCGACAAGCTGGCGGAGATGGTCGACAGCAAGTATACCCTGGCGATCCTGGCTGCCAAACGGGCCCGTGAACTGACAAAGCCCGGGCAGACCCTTCCGGAAAAGGAAGTCAGCATCGCGCTGAAAGAGGTAGGCGAGAAAAAAATTACCTATACCCGTAAGAAATAATGGAGATGGAGTTATGCTGAAAGGGAAAAAGATCGTACTGGGAGTAACGGGCGGCATTGCCATTTACAAAGTGGTAGATCTTGTGAGCAAGCTTCGCAAGCAGGGGGCAGAGGTCCGTGTCGTCATGACGGAGCACGCCGCGAAATTTGTTTCCCCGCTGCTTTTTGCGGAAATCAGCGGGCATAAGTGCGCCGTTTCCATGTGGGACGGAAGGGATGAGTTTAACGTGGAGCATATCGCCCTGGCAAACTGGGGGGATCTGTTGCTGGTGGCGCCGGCCACGGCGAACATCCTGGCCAAGATGGCCTGCGGGCTGGCGGATGATTTGCTCAGCACAGTAGTACTTGCGGCTCCCTGCCCGAAAATCGTCTGCCCGGCCATGAATACGGGCATGTACGAGAACGTGGCGACGCAGGAAAACCTGAAAGTGTTAGCCGGCCGCGGCATTGCCGTAATGGAACCGGCTTCCGGCGAACTGGCCTGCGGCACGACCGGTGCCGGAAGGCTTCCGGAAGTGCCGGAAATCATTGCGTACCTGGAACGGTTTCTTGCACAGCGGGAAGGCGATATGCGCGGCCTGAAAGTGATGGTTACCGCAGCGGGTACGCGTGAGCCCATCGATCCGGTACGCTTTGTAGGGAACCGGAGCAGCGGGAAGATGGGGTACTCCATTGCCAGGCAGGCCTTGCTGCGGGGCGCGGACGTGACGCTGATCACCGGACCCTCCGCCCTGACACCGCCGCCCTATGCGAAGGTGGTCCGCGTGGAGACGACAAAGCAGATGCTGGATGCCTGTCTCGCCGTGTATCCGGAGACGGACATTGTGATCAAAGCTGCCGCGGTGGCAGATTTTAAACCACGTTCCGTGGCGGACCAGAAGATCAAAAAGATCCATCCGGAAGACGGGATGACCATCGTGATGGACCAGAACCCGGACATTCTGAAAACGCTGGGCGGCATGAAGAAACAGCAGTTCCTGGTGGGATTTGCGGCAGAAACGCAAAACCTGTTGGAAAACGCGGCAAGCAAAGTGAAAAAGAAAAACCTGGACATGATCGTCGCCAATGATGTTTCCCTGAAGGGCGCCGGATTCAATACAGATACCAACATCGTCAAGTTTTTGTATCCGGACGGAACGGTAGAAGCGCTGGAGATCCTTTCCAAAGATGAGGTGGCTTCGATCCTGCTGGACCGTGTCATGGCTAAGCGGAAACGGTAGTTGCGGAAGCATTAAAAATGCGCAACGGCTTTGCCGAAGTTGCGCGTTTTGGAGCCGGAAAAATTTCCTGCTGTGAAATTAGTGTGAAACAGTTGCATTACTGTAAAATTCTGTTATAATGGTTACGATAATTGAATAAAGCTCATCACGAGCGGTGGAGGGAACTGGCCCAGTGAAGCCGCAGCAACCATTGCAGTCGCAGGATTGTCAAACGGTGCTAAGTCCTTACGAGAAATCGCAAGATGAGATCATAAAAGTAATTAAGATGCTCTCACGTGCGCGAGGGCATCTTTTTTTAAGGAAAGGAGCATGTATTATGCGCAAATTATTTACCTCTGAATCTGTTACGGAAGGTCATCCGGATAAAATTGCCGACCAGATTTCTGACGCCATCCTGGACGCAATTCTGGAAAAGGACCCGGAAGGCAGGGTGGCCTGCGAAACGGTGGTGGCTACCGGCCAGATTCATATCGTAGGCGAGATATCCACCACCTGTTTTGTGGATATCCCCAAAATCGCAAGGGACACAGTTCTGGGCATTGGTTATGACAGGGCAAAATATGGTTTTGACGGTTCCACCTGCGGCGTGTTGATTTCCATTGACGAACAGTCCGGCGATATTGCCATGGGCGTGGATAAATCCAAGGAAGCAAAGGAAGGCGCTGCCGCGGAAAACGAAATGGGCGCCGGCGATCAGGGCATGATGTTCGGTTACGCCTGTGACGAAACACCGGAACTGATGCCGCTGCCGATCTCCCTGGCTCACAAACTGGCCAGGAGACTTACCGAAGTCCGCAAGAATAAAACTCTGGCTTATCTCCGTCCTGACGGAAAGACCCAGGTTACGGTGGAATACGAAGACGGAAAGCCGGTCCGTGTGGATACGATTGTTATTTCCACCCAGCACGATCCGGATGCCACCCAGGACCAGATCCGCAAGGATATGATCGAACTGGTTATCAAGGAAGTTGTACCTGCAGAACTGCTGGATGAAAACACAAAATACTTTATCAATCCCACCGGCCGTTTTGTCATCGGCGGGCCTCAGGGCGACAGCGGTCTGACCGGGCGCAAGATTATTGTGGATACCTATGGCGGAATGGCCCGGCATGGCGGCGGCGCTTTCAGCGGCAAGGATCCGTCCAAGGTTGACCGTTCGGCTGCGTATGCGGCGCGCTATGTAGCCAAGAATATTGTAGCGGCCGGTCTGGCAAAGCGTTGTGAAATCCAGCTTGCCTATGCCATCGGCGTAGCACAGCCGGTCTCCATCCTGGTAGATACCTTCGGCACCGGCGTGATTGCGGACGACAAAATCGCGGAACTGGTACGCAAAAACTTTTCCTTAAGCCCGACAGGAATCATCCGCGATATGGACCTGCGCCGTCCTATCTATAAACAGACCGCGGCATACGGACATATGGGCCGTACCGATATCGACGTTCCCTGGGAGCATACCGATAAGGCCGCCGCGTTAAAAGAGCAGGCAGGAATCTGAGCAAGTCCCGTTTATTTGCTGCACATTGCCTGGTTATATGATTAACATACGCTTAATAGTTTACAAAATTGCAAAAAAGACATATAATTAGTGTATAATAATTATTGGCAGTGTAGGCACTATATAGCCTGGCGGGAATCCGGATGCCCTGTAATTAACGGTGCCTGATATTTTAAACAGTATAAGGACGGGATCGCGTTTTACGCCGGAAAGGACGGAATCAAATGGGCTTAACAGCAAGACAGAAACAGATTGCGGAAATTGTAAGGGCTGAGGGCCCTATCACAGGACAGCGTATCGCGGATAAATTGCATGTGACGCGGGCCGCGTTGCGCTCCGATCTGGCGATTCTGATCATGAGCGGCATTATTGACGCGCGCCCGAAGGTCGGCTATTACTTTATCGGCAGAAGCACCCTGGGCTTATTGACGGAAGAGGTCTCTGATATTCTGGTTTCTGATATCCAGTCCATGCCGGTTGTGATCCTGAACACAAAAAGCGCGTACGAAGCCATTATCAGCATGTTTGTAGAAGATGTCGGCTCAATCTATGTGGTTGATGATAAAAATCTGCTGGTGGGTGTTGTTTCCCGTAAGGACCTGCTGAAGCTGGCAACCAATACGAATGGGGATATGAAAACGATACCCGTGGTCATGGCAATGACCCCGCTGTCCAAAATGGTGATGGCGTTCCCGGACACAACGGTGTCTTCCGCGGCCCGCAAGGTGATCGACAACCAGATCGACAGTCTGCCCGTAGTCAGGTGTGTGAATGAGAAGACAAAAGACTATGAAGTGATTGGCCGCATTACCAAAACTAATTTTACACGGCTGTTTGTAGATATTGCAGAAGGAAGGGAAGTGGGTCATCATAAGTAATACGAATCCTATTATCTATGCATTGTCAGATTCTATCGGCGGCACGGCGGAATCTGTTATTAAAGCGACGGTCAGCCAGTTTACGGAAACTAAATTTGATGTAATCAGGATTCCCTATATCAACAATAAGGAACAGATTGACGAAGCGCTGCAGGAAGCGGCGCAGCATCAGGCTGTCGTCTGTTATACAATCGTAAATCCGCGTCTGCGCGAGCATCTTGCCGACAGGGCCGTGGAACTGCAGATCCAGGTAGTGGATGTGCTGGGGCCCATGCTGCGGGCCATACAGAAGAATTCCGGGCTGCTTCCCAAGAACCAGGCAGGCCTGATCCATGCGCTGGACCACGAATACTTCAAGCGTGTGGAAGCCGTGGAATTCGCCGTTAAGTATGATGACGGCAAAAATCCGCTGGGTCTTTTGAAAGCGGACATCGTGATTATCGGCGTATCCCGGACATCCAAGACGCCTTTGTCCATGTACCTGGCCCATAAGCAGCTCAAGGTGGCTAATGTCCCGCTGGTGCCGGAAATTGTTCCGCCGCCGGAGCTGTTTAAGGTTCCGCACCATAAGATCATCGGGCTTCTCATTGACCCGTATAAGCTGACGGATATCCGCATGACCCGCCTGAAAGCCATGGGGCTTTCCGAAGATGCAGAGTACGCGGATGTGGAGCGCATCACCGAAGAACTGGATTATGCAAAAGGGATCATGCGGCGCGTGCACTGTATGATCATCAATGTATCCAACCGCGCGATTGAAGAAACCGCCGGCATCATCCTGGATTATTATTATAAAAATAATGCGGCCCGCCGGTAAGGAGCAGAGAATTATCGATTATGAATGTTCGTGAATACACTGAAGACCAGGAACAGAAGAACCTGATGCCCTGGGCTTGCAAAAGCGCGGCCTCGCACCGGCTGACAGAAGAAACCCAGGATGATCTGCGAACTGCGTTCCAGCGTGACCGTGACCGCATCATCCACAGCAAAGCGTTCCGGGCGTTAAAGCATAAAACCCAGGTATATCTGTCGCCCGGCGACCATTACCGTACCCGCCTGACCCACAGCATGGAGGTCTCGCAGATTTCCCGGACGATCGGCAGGGCGCTGCGCCTTAACGAAGACATGATTGAAGCCGCGGCCCTGGGGCATGACCTGGGGCATACGCCGTTCGGGCATGCCGGGGAGCGGGCGATCAATAAATACACGGGGCATTTTACCCATAATGAGCAAAGCATCCGGGTAGTAACCTATTACGGGCGGCAGGGACGCGGCCTCAATCTTACAACAGAAGTACAGGACGCGATTCTGTGCCATACCGGGAGTAAGCTGCCGGACACGCCGGAAGGCGCCATCGTCAGACGCTGTGACCGCATCTGCTATCTGTGCTCCGACCTGGACGACGGCATCCGGGTAGGGTTGGTGGGACCGGACAAACTGCCGGGGATGGTGGCCATGCGCCTGGGTACGGAACCAACCCAGATTCTGGATATCCTGGTGCATAATATCGTGGAGTGCTCTGCGGGGAAAAACAAAATCATTCTGGATTCCTATTATGACGAAGCGGTAGAAGAGTTCAGAAACTTTATGTTTGCTTATGTGTATGAGTGCCCGTCTCTGGAGAAAGAACACCACAAAGCGGAACATGTGATCATGAGTCTGCTGGATCTGTATGTTAAAGAACCGCAGCTGCTGCCTGAGGAAGTCCGGCTGAACTTTGAACGGTTCGGGAAAATGACGGCGATCGTGGATTATGTGGCAGGTCTGACGGACCTGAGCGCCGTAAGGATGTTCAACCAGTACTTTGTACCGAAGGTAAGCGAATAAAGTGGAAGTCTGCGGAAACAAAAACATACGCAGATACAAATACGGATTAAACAGTTTTTACTGAATATTATTATGCAAGTTAATGCTGAGCGGCTGAAACAGAGGTAAGCCGCTCTCATTTTTTTACAAACTAAAGTGTCAAGTATTTTTTTAACGAAAAAGAGGATTTTCTTCCGCAACAGAGAATAAGTTATTGAAGTTTGAGGATTGATGTTCGATGATAAGGAGCTAACGATGGATCAGCAGTATGAAGATTTTAAAAGACAGGTTAAGGACAGCTCCGATATTGTCGACGTGATTGCAGGTTATGTATCGCTGCAGAAAAAAGGACGTTACTATTGGGCATGCTGTCCATTCCACGGGGAAAAGACGCCTTCCTTCTGTGTAGACAAGGAACGCCAGTTTTTCTATTGTTACGGCTGCCATACCGGCGGGGACGTTTTCACGTTTGTGCAGAAGATAGAAAACAGTACGTTTCCGGAAGCAATAAAAACCCTGGCGGGGCGGGCCAACATTCCGGTTCCCGAAACACACCGGACAGCAGCGGATGTGCGCAGGGAACAGCGGCGCAAAGATATGTATACGGTCAATGACCTGGCTTGCCGTTATTTTTCCGCCTGCCTGCAGAAAACCAGGCCCGGTGCGGCTGCGCTGGAGTACTTCCATAACAGGGGCATCACCGATGCCGTTATCGAACGTTTTTCCCTGGGCTATTCCCTGCCGTCTTTTAACGCCCTGGAATTCAACCTGGCCAGAAAAGGATGCTCCCGGGAACAGCTTGCAGCCGCAGGACTGATCCGGCAAAAGAACGGTTCTTACCGTGACGTGTTCATCAACCGTGTGATGATCCCCATCAAAGACCCACGGGGCAGGGTAATCGCCTTTGGCGGGCGCGTGATGGATGACGGACTGCCCAAGTACTTAAATACAGGGGAGACCGATGTCTTCCAGAAACGGGAAACGCTGTTCGGGCTGGACGTGGCGCTTAAAGCAATCCGGGAAGCAAAAGAAGCCATTATTGTGGAAGGGTATATGGACGCCATCAGCCTCCACGCGGCAGGCATCAACCGGGCTGTTGCGTCGTTAGGGACCGCGTTCAGTGAGCAGCATGCGAAACTGCTGCACCGGGTTACGGAAAGCGTTGTGTTTGCCTATGACAGTGATGACGCGGGACGGCGCAACGCGGTAAGGGCGGTCAGCATCGCCAAGAAAGCCGGCCTTTCCGTCAAAGTGCTGAACGTGCCGGAAGGGAAAGACCCTGACGCGTTTGTCCGGAAATCCGGCAGGGACGCCTTTGAAGACCTTGTGAAAAACGCATGGGATGGCACGGAATTCCAGATCCGTTATACAATCTCGAAAAATAATGTATCGGAACTGGCAGGAAAAGTGCAGTGTGTGTCGAATATAATTCCTTACCTGCAGGAGTGTAAAACAGAGATAGAAGCCGAAGAATATATCCGGTTCCTGGCAAAGGAACTGGTTATTGACGAAGGCCTGATCATGGGGGAATACAGGAAAAAATCGGCATCCCGTTTTTCCGGCGGCAATTCCGTCCCCCGGGCTCCTGTATCGTCCGCGCAGCCGGTGCCCAGCGCGCTGGAGCTGGCGGAAAGAAAACTGTTACTGTTATTCTTCCGGTATTCCTGGCTGATAGATTCGTACAAAGAGATTATACAGCAAACCGGTTTCGCGTCACCTGTCCGACAGAGCATCTATGAAAAAATATGCAAGCTGGGAAACGCTGATTTTTCCACAGTCAAAGAGAGCTTGTTTGCAGCGGGGGACGAGGAAACCAATGCGGAAACCGCAAGAATTTTAGCCGGGGAAGATTTTGTTGCTGACGAAGCGGGCCTGAAGCAGATCGCAGAAGGTTATGTCCGCAGGATGCAGCGGGATTTTCTGCAGCGTGCCTACGAGGATCACCGGCGGCTTGCAGATATGTATGCAGGCATGAACGATCCGAGGTTTGAAGATGAGATCAAAATTTGCAATGAATTAAGAGGGAAGATTACAAATCTGTATGGCAACTAACAAAAAGAAATCCAACAAAAAACTGAATACGGAAATCGCAGAAGAAAAGATCGTTGCAGGACCGAAACCCGCGGAAAAGAAAGACGGCAAAAAGAAAAAGGCGGCAGCAGAAAAGGCCGCAGCGGCAGTAAAAGCCAAAAAAGAGCCGGAAAAGACCGCGAAGAAGGAAACTGCAAAGAAAGAACCTAAACCGGCAGAGACAAAAAAGACTGCTGAGAAAGCGGCAGAAATCGCTGCAGAAACAAAGAAAGATCCGGCGAAAGCAAAAGCAAAGCCCAAACCTGCCGGAACAAAGAAACCGGCAGTAAAAGCAGAAACCAAACCGGCAGTGAACGCCAAAGCGAAAAAGGCAGCCGCTGAAGCAGAAGCCAAACCGGCAGAAGAAAAGAAAACTGCAGTGAAGGCCAAAGCGAAGAAAACTGCCGCAGAAGTTGAAGCCAAACCGGCAGAAGCAGCGAAAGATAATGCTCCGAAAGGAAATCAGGAACCGGAAAAGAAGACCGTAAAGAAACCTTCTGCAAACAAAACCGCTGAAGCGGATAAAGGGATAAGTGCGCCTGAAAAACGCGCATCTGAAGATAAAAAAGCTCCAAAGAAGAACAAAAAGAAGGAGTTACCTGATTCCGGGAAACCGGAAGCGGAAACGCCGGAAACAGCGCAGCCGGTTCTGGAAGCCAGTGAAGAACTTCTTGCCCTGATGCCGGCAGGCTTTCCTGTAGAAAAAATGCTGGAACTGGAAGCCCGGGCAAAAGTCAACGGCAACATTCTGTCGGACAGCGAAGTGAATGATATTCTTCCGTCCGCTGTTACTTCTCCGGAAGCCATTGATTTTATGATGGAATATCTCCAGAGCAGGGGGATCAACATCATTTATCCCCAGGATGAAGACGAAGACGATATCCTGCCACCTGCGGAAGATGAAGAAGCGGAAGAAATTACCGAAGCCGAAATCGCCTCTTCCATGACGGTGCCCGACGGCATCAGTATTGATGACCCGGTGCGCATGTACCTGAAGGAAATCGGCCGCGTTCCCCTTTTACAGAGCGAAGATGAAGTGGAACTGGCCAAACGCATGGATAAGAGCAAACAGATTGAACGGATGGAAGGCAGCAAAAATGCGGATGAACCTTTAAAATTCAAAACGAAAAAGGAATTTGAAGAGGCTTTCCGTAAGTTGAATGTCCTTCTGGAAGAAGAACAGTCGGCAACCGACATGCGTTCCGTCCCTGTTGCGTTCCGCAAATTTGATGAAAAACGGAAGAGCGGGGAAAAATATGTTATCGCGGATTTTGTGGCGGACACTGCCCAGTTTACGAAAAATGAGAGAGGCCGCCTGATCGGCTTGCTGGAAGAAGAAAAGTTCAAATGTGCGGACTGGGACAAAGAATGCCCGGAACGGGAAGAAGACAACGGACCGGAACCGCGTAATCTCGGTGAGATCAGAAAGCTTATTGACGCTTCCGAACTGTGGCTGGAAGAACGCCTGAACTCTTTAAGCCCGAAAAGCAAGGTCTACAGGACGGATAAAAAGAACGCCCAGCGCCTCGCGGATATCAAGACACAGTTTGCGGCCATGCTGAAAACGATTAAACAGCAGGGGAATGAGGCAAAACGCTGCCTGTCGGAGGCGAACCTGCGTCTGGTGGTAAGCATTGCCAAACGGTATGTGGGCCGCGGCATGCTGTTCCTGGATCTGATTCAGGAAGGGAATCTCGGCCTGATCAAAGCCGTTGAAAAGTTCGATTATAATAAAGGCTTTAAATTCAGCACCTATGCCACATGGTGGATCCGTCAGGCCATTACCCGGGCCATTGCCGACCAGGCAAGGACGATCCGCATACCGGTCCATATGGTGGAAACCATCAACAAGCTGATCCGCGTATCAAGGCAGCTGCTGCAGGAACTGGGACGGGAACCGACCCCCAGGGAAATCGCGGAACTGATGGAAACCACGGAAGACCGGGTGCGGGAAATCATGAAGATTGCCCAGGAGCCGGTTTCTCTGGAAACGCCTATCGGGGAAGAAGAAGATTCCCATCTGGGCGATTTCATCGAAGATCATGACGCCCCGGCTCCGGCGGACGCCGCTTCCTTTGCGTTGTTGCGGGAAAAACTGAACGAGGTGCTGAGCACCCTGAGCAGCCGCGAGCGGGAAGTGCTGGAACTGCGCTTCGGCCTGAAAGACGGACGGCAGCGTACGCTGGAAGAAGTAGGCCAGCATTTCGGGGTGACCCGTGAACGTATCCGTCAGATTGAAGCCAAAGCTTTGCGCCGGCTCCGCAGCAAACGTTGTACCCAGCTGCGTGATTTTGTGGCGGACTGATTCCAACTTCGCTTCAACAGGAATAACAGAATATAAAAAACAACCCGCTTCAGAAACGCTTCTGAAGCGGGTTGCGTTTTATTACAGTCTTTAGTTGCAATCCGGCGCGTGTTAGCATTATCCTGCGCTGCTTTTATGCCGGTTATGGTATTGGTGGGCCCGGAGGGATTCGAACCCCCGACCAAGCGGTTATGAGCCGCCGGCTCTGACCAGCTGAGCTACGGGCCCGTTGTTTTCAACATTACTTATTTTAACCGAACTTTACGGCAGTGTCAAGAAAATCTGCGAATTTATATGCGGCTCCGGATGCTTAAATTGCAGGGAAAAATCCGTTTTTACACACAATTTACTGTTGAAAACCGGTTTTTATAAAAAAAAACATGAAAAAAGCGAAAAAACAGCAAAAAAAACCGTGTAAAGGCTTGCAAACACTGATAAACACTGATATTATTAACATAGATGCAGTAGAAAACGGCATCTGAATAAAAATTTTCGCAAAGGAGATTTTACGATGAACAAGAAAGAACTTATTGTAGCAGCTGCTGCAGCATCCGGATTATCTCAGAAAGATGTAGAAAAAGCACTGAAAGCCATCAACGAAGCTATCGTTGCTGAAGTTGCCAAAAAGGGCAAAGTACAGTTAATCGGCTTTGGCACTTTCGAAGCCCGTGAACGCGCTGCCCGTACCGGCAAAAACCCGCAGACCGGCGCTGCAATTAAGATCGCTGCCGCAACGGTTCCCGCTTTCAAAGCTGGCAAAGCTTTCAAAGAAGCTGTTAACGTTAAACCGGCTAAAAAAGCGAAAGCTAAAAAAGCGAAAAAATAATTCCAATTCCCTTAACGGTCTGTCTGTTACACAGGCAGACCGTTTTTACGTACGTTACGGACGGAGAACACTATGCTTCGAATCGGTGAACGGCTGCAAACAGTGGCTTCCCTGGTCCCCGTGTGTCACACAATGGCGGATATCGGCACGGACCACGGCTATGTACCGGCCTGTCTGGCGCTGTCCGGGCAGTGCCGCCGCGTGATTGCTTCGGATATTGCGGAAGGCCCCTGCCAGGCAGCCATAGAAACAAGAAACAAATACAAACTGCATAACGAGATGGAAATCCGCATGGCGCCGGGGCTGCAGGGACTGCGCGCCGGGGAGGCGGAAACCGTTGTCATTGCGGGAATGGGCGGCGCGACGATCGCGGGCATCCTGGAAGAATCCCCGGAAATCGCGGCATCCGTCACCACCTTTGTGTTGCAGCCCATGAACGCTGCCGGCCTGCTGCGCCGGTGGCTGGTACAGCACGGCTATCGTATTGCGGAAGAAACGCTCTGCAAAGAAAATAAACATATCTACAGTATCATTAAAGCAGTCCACGGGGAAGGAAAGCAGGACCTGTCTCCTCTGGAAGAGGAATTCGGTCCCTGTATCCTGGAAAAGAAGCCTGCCCTGTGGCAGGAGTATATAGAAGGCAAATCGGAACATTACCGCCGTTTGCTGCGGCAGATGGCGGCGAGCCCCGCGGCAGTGAACAGCGCTAAATACAATAATTTGAAAAAACTGCTCGCCCAAGTTGACGGGCTGATCCATAAATCAGTATAATTTATCTGTACAGAAGGAAGTCGCTTTAGTCAGTCAGTGATGGACACATTGCAAAAGCAATGCAGAAAATAACATAGTGGGCCGGCTGTTTTACAGCGGTTAACGGAAGAGGAAACGCAATGAATATTTCAGTAGCGAAAATTGCCAGAATCATGAGCGAAATGGCGCCGGCGCGGCTGGCGGAAGACTGGGATAACGTAGGGCTGCAGGTAGGGCATAACGATAAAGAAGTAAAGATTATTTTATGCGCGCTGGATTTCTCTGCGGAAGTGCTGGAGCAGGCTGTACAGCTTCACGCGGATATTATCGTAACGCACCATCCTGCCATTTTCCGCGGCATAAAACAACTCACCGACGCGGACTGGCGTACGGCCCTGCTGCTGGAAGCAGCCCGGCATGATATCGCCGTTTACAGCGCCCACACGAACCTGGACAGCGTGACAGGCGGGGTGAACGATGTGCTGGCAAGTCTTCTGGAACTGGAAAATGTGGAAGGGCTTTCCGGGGAAGATACGCTGGAAGGCATAGGACGGATCGGTACATTAACAAAAGCGACGGATCTGGAAGCGTTTGCCGGAAAGGTAAAGCATGCGCTGAAGCTGGAACATATTACCGTAATCCCGGCAGGACGCCCGGTACATAAAGTGGCCGTCTGCGGCGGCAACGGCATGGATTTCCTGGATTACGCGGTGCAGGCCGGGGCGGATACCTATGTGACCGGTGATATAAAATACCATGATGCCCAGGAGGCAAAGGGCAAACATATCAACCTGATCGACGCGACCCATCAGGGAACGGAGCTGCCGGTGGTGAATGAACTGGCCGACCGGCTGGCCCTGCGGCTGAGCCGGGAGGGTTACACGGCGAAGGTGCTGGTGGCAAAAGAAACAAAGCTGCTGCAAATTATGTAAACCAATCACTATATAAACGGTAAAGAGGAGATACAAATGATTGAAAACATAAAAGCGGGGGAACGGATGACCCAGGCGGTGCTGCTGCGCCTGCAGAAGGTGGGCAACTCTTCCAACGGGGGTGTGTTTGCCAGGGGGACGGTAGAAGATAACAGTGGCAAGATCCAGTTCATTGCGTTTGAACGGGATATCGTGAACCGGCTGCGGGATCTGGACGCGGCCAAAGCATTTATGATCTCCGGTCCGGTGGACATTGTCAAATACTCGTCCACGCTGGCGCTGCAGGTCGTGATCCAGAAGCTGGACAACATCATGCCGGAGGACGATATTTCCAATCTGGTACCCACCGGCAGTTTTGATATGGAAGTCTATAAAAACAAACTGGAGGCGCTGATTAACAGCGTGAAAACGCCCAGCCTGCGCACGCTGCTGAAGAAAGTGTTCAGCGGTCCGTTTTATGAAGAGTTCTGCAAGAACCCGGCGGGCATGAAGCTGCACCACGCCTATCTGGGCGGATTGCTGCAGCACTCAGTGGACGTGACTGAACTGGCTCTTGCCATGGCGGAGGCTATCGGCAATACAGATAAAGATCTAATCACGGCAGGCGCCCTGCTGCATGACATCGGAAAAGTAAAAGAGATTTCCGCCGGCCTGGGTTTTCCCTATACCACGGAAGGCCGGCTGCTGGGGCATATCACCATGTCCGCGCTGATGGTGCGGGAAGCGGCGACGGAACTGAAGATGCCCGCTGCGGCGCTGCAGCAGCTGGAACATGTCATCCTGTCCCATCACGGCGACCAGGAAAAAGGATCGCCTGTGGCCTGCGCGACCAAAGAAGCGTTTATTGTGCATTACGCGGATGAAGTGAATTCCATCATGAACCAGTTCGATGTGAAGGACAGCAAGTCCCCCTGGGAGTTTAACAACATGATGAAGCGCTATCTGATGGTGAAATGAAACGTTTTGCATAAATTATAGCAGAATTATTGCAGAAATACGGCTGCCGGCAAAGCATACATGGCTTTGCCGGCAGAATTTGTTGCAAAACAGTGGCGAAACTTTGAAATAATTCAAACTGTCTTGACAAGCAAAATACCTTGTGCTACGATACACACGTGAGTGTGAAAGGCAATCGCGGCGCCTGTAAATTTTCGGATTTGCAGGCGGTGAGGAAAGTCCGAGCTCCATAGGGCGGAATGCCGGATAACGTCCGGCGAGGGAAACCTTAGGGATAGTGCCACAGAAAAGTGTACCGCCAGATTTATCTGGTAAGGGTGGAACGGTGCGGTAAGAGCGCACCAGCAAGTAAGTAATTACTTGGCTTGGTAAACCCCATTCGGAGTAAGACCAAATAGGGAAGGGATGAAGCGGCCCGCTGAACCTTCCGGGTTGTGTCGCTGTATCTTGCGAGTAATCGCAGGAATAGATAAATGATTGCCACCGCTTGTCGGAACAGAACTCGGCTTATTGAACACTCACCTCGTAAACAAAAGGGAAACTGCGTAACAGCGGTTTCCCTTATTTTTATTTGTGAAGATCCGGATAGAATTCCTGCGGAACGGAAAACAAAATAAAAAAGGCACACAACGTGTGCCGGTGAATTATATTGTAATAGGTATTAATTCAAATTATTTTATCTTAAACAACGCCGAACTGATAGGTTTGTTCCGCATCTTTGCCTGTTCTTCCAGACGGCGGAGTTCTTCCTTGTTGGTGCGGGTGCCGCGGAAACCGGGCTGGTCCTGTTCATCCACATGGATGCGGCCCCGTTTGTTTTCGTAGTCGCTGATGACCCACTTTAAAATCTGTTCAATCTCTTTATTCACCGAGCGCCCGTTTGTCTCGGCGATATATTTCATCTTCTCCATGATCAGCGGATGGATGCGTAATGTAAAACGGTATTGTTCCATAGAAGCCATAGCAGATACCTCCCGAAAGCATGATGTCAGTTCAATGTCATCTTTACAATTATTATAAATGAGAAACGCGGTTAAATCAATAGAAAGAATGTAAAAACAGTCGGTTTTAATGTAAAATAACCGGTTTTGTGAACTCTTTGCAAAAAGCAATCATACTTGTTGGGATATCTTTTGTTTTACCGCGTAAAATATGGTAAAATGAAACACAGATTTTAAATAAGAAGACACAGATTTCAGTTAAGGAAACACGAAAGCAAAAGCGCCGGCAGGCGCGCAGATGTTTCGCGCTTCCTTACATCAAAGGAGTAAAGAGAGTGGAAACTGGAAAACAATACAGCGGATTCCGCGTTTGTAAAAAAGAATTTATCAAGGAAGTAAACTCTGCGGCGTACCTCATGGAGCATGCGGTGAGCGGCGCCCGTCTTTTCTATCTGGCCAATGAAGACGATAACAAGGTGTTCACCATCGGCTTCCGTACGCCGCCTTCCGATGACAGCGGCGTGGCCCACATCCTGGAGCATTCCGTCCTGTGCGGTTCCCGGAAGTATCATCTGAAAGAGCCTTTTGTGGAACTGGTGAAAGGTTCCCTGAATACTTTCTTAAACGCCATGACATACCCGGACAAGACCGTGTACCCGGTGGCCAGCCGCAACGACAAGGATTTCCGAAACCTGATGGACGTGTACCTGGACGCGGTGTTCTATCCGCTGATTTATGAAAACAAATTTACCCTGAAGCAGGAAGGCTGGCATTACGAACTGGAGAACGCCGACGACCCGCTGCAGTACAACGGTGTTGTCTATAATGAGATGAAAGGCGCGTATTCCGCCCCGGATGCGTTCCTTGAATATTATGGAAAGAAGATTCTATTTCCGGACACCACCTACCGTTTTGAATCGGGCGGTCTGCCTTCCGCCATCCCGGAACTGACCCAGGAAGCCTTTACCCGTTTCCACAAGACATATTACAGCCCGGAGAATTCCTATATCTACCTGTATGGGGATATGGATATTGAAAAAACGCTGGCCCATCTGGACAGCTATCTGAAAGAGTTCCCGAAAACAGGAGAGGTGCATTCCGAAATCCCGCTGCAGAAACCCCTGGCCAAAACGGCGGAGTTCGACGGGACCTATCCGGTGCCGGAAGGTTCTCCCACAGAAGGCATGACCTTCCATGAAGTGCAAATCGTGGCGGGGGACATGCGGGACCAGAAGACAATCATGGCCCTGCGCCTGCTGGAAAATGTGCTGTTGGAATCGGAAGGGGCGCCGTTGCGCCGCGCCCTGCTGGACGCCGGTGTTGCCAAAGACATTTCCGGCAGTATGAGCGGCAGCATGCTGCAGAACATTTTCTCCGTCCGCGCCAGCGGCAGCGAACTGGAACAGAAGGACGCCTTTGTGAAAGCGCTGTACCATAACCTGCAGAAGATTTCCATGGAAGGCATCGACAAGGAACTGCTGGAAGCCTCGCTGAACAGCGCGGAGTTCAAACTGCGGGAAGCGGATTTCGGAACCTATCCCAAAGGACTGATTTACGGGCTGTCCGTGCTGGATTCCTGGATCTACGACATCGACCCGGTCAGCAGCCTGCAGTATGAACCGCTGCTGCAGGAACTGCGCGAAGCCGTGCACACCAACTATTATGAAACCCTGATCGAGACCAATCTGCTGGACAATACCCACCGCGTCATCCTGACCCTGACCCCGGAAGAGGGTAAAGAGGAAAAGGAACAGGCCGAACTGGCGGAAACACTGGCTGCGGTAAAAGAAAAGATGAACCGCAGCGAGCTGGAACGGTACGCCGCGGAATGCGTGGAACTCCATGAACGGCAGGCCGCGCCGGATTCGGAAGAAGACCTGGCATCCATCCCGTTGCTGGAACGGAAAGACATAAAACGGGAAACGGAAATACTGAAAGTCGAAAAAGAACAGGCAGAAGGGGGAACCCTGCTGTACCAGGCCCTGCCGACTAACAAAGTTACCTATTTAAACTGGCATTTTGATATGACCGGCATTGACCCGGAACTGCTGCCGTACTGCAACCTCCTCAGCGATGTGCTGGGCAAACTGAACACAGATGAGTATTCCTATGCGGACCTGGCAAAATATACGGACATGTACACCGGTGGAATCTCCTTCCAGATGGAGGCGTTAAGCCGGAACAGCGACTGCAACGATTACACGGTGAAGTTTTCCCTGGCGGCAAAATGCCTGACGGCCAAACTGCCGGAACTGTTCAAGATTCTGAAGGCCATGACGCTGCACACCCGGTTTACCGATAAAGGGCGGCTGAAAGAACTGATCGACCAGGTGAAAACCGACTGGGACAATACATTTTTTGCCAAAGGCCAGACGGTGGCGGCCGTGCGGCTCGCTTCTTATTTTTCCGCCAAAGCCCGTGTGACGGAACAGGATTATTACAGTTACTATCAGTTTATTAAAAGGCTGGCGGAAGATTTTGATAAAGAGGCGGATACGGTCATCGCCAATCTGCAGAAACTGCTGCCTGTATTCTTTAATAAAGGCCGGTATCTGTTAAGCTACAGCTGTGACAAAGCGGACAGGGACGAAGTACGCCGGATGGCGCTTGACTTTACCGCGGCGCTGCCTGCGGACAGTGAGGCTGGCGGAAAAGCAGCAAAGATCCTTCCGCAGCCGGAAACGAACGAAGCCATCATCACACCGGGCAAGGTGCAGTATGTGCTGGCCGGCGGCGATTATCACAAACACGGGTATCAATATAGCGGCAGCATGCTGGTGCTGGCCACCATGCTGCGGTATGAATACCTGTGGACGAAGATCCGGGTACAGGGCGGGGCTTATGGGGCCAACGCGGTGTTCGACCGGAACGGTACCATGTATTTTTCTACCTACCGGGACCCGCAGCTGAAGAACAGCCTGGAAGCCTTCCGCGCCTTGCCGGACTGGCTGGAAAAACTGGAACTGACCGACCGGGAGATGACCAAATACGTCATTGGTACCATGAGCGGGGTGGACGTGCCCCTGACCAACTCGCTGAAAGTTTCCCGGGCGGCCCTGCAGGAACTGCTGGCCGTGTCCGATGCAGACCGGCAGAAAACACGGAATGAAATCCTTGACGTCACACTGGCGGATATCAAAGCGCTGGCAAAGATGATCCGTGACGTGCTGGAGGATAATTACCTCTGCGTGGTGGGGGGACAGCAGGCCATTGAAGAAAACAAAGAAGAGTTTAATGTAATATTGAAACAGTAGTATTATAAAGCGGCGGTGAACTGATAAAAAGTCGGCTTCACCGCCGCTTTAATAAATACTCTTAAGCAGAAACTGCCTGTTTATAAAGTGTACCCCATGTCAAGGACAACTTAAAAATCTGGGGGGAGATGTTTAATCCTACTCATTATGTTATAATATTATTGCTTTGCCAATCTTGGAAGAGAGCGCGACGCTGGGGAGCGACACGAGCAACGGATTGGATTTGCGGGAGGCAGTGCGTCAAGTGCTGCCTTTTTTTCGTTTGGAAATTTCTGCTGCTTCCCGGAAATCCATGCGATAAACCCCGGGGTCTGGGGTAGCGCCCCAGTATGGTATTCGTTCTTTGGAATCGTACACTGGCAGCGGATAGATACCCGTTTGCAGGTATTGATAATATTCCCGGGGAGAGAGTTTCAGTAGTTCCCACTGGTAACGGTCTTTGTTGTAATAATCCATCCAGTCATCCACCTGGCTTTTTACCGCTTCATAGCTTTGGAGCCGTTTGATTGTCTCCCGGATTTCGTCTTTCATATGACCGTAGAAACTTTCCTGCGGCGCATTGTCCCAGCAATTTCCTCTCCGGGACATGGACTGTACGAATTCAGCTTCTTTCAGTTTGTTGACAAACGCCCAGCTTGTGTAATGGCTTCCTTGGTCGGAATGAACTATGGTCTCGTTATCCAGCGTACATCCTTGTTCCCGGATCAACTGGTTCACCGTGTCGATGACGAATGTCACCTGCAGCGATTCGCTGAGCTGGTAAGCCAGTATCTCATGTGTAAATGCATCCAGGATGGTAGACAGATAACAACAATTCGTTGCATAAAACAGATAGGTAATGTCCGTGAGCAAAACCTTTCTTGGCCCACGGGTTGTAAATCCGCGCTCCACAATGTTGGGAGCCACATGGTTCGTCCGTAACGCTTTCGCCATACGACGATAGGGGTTCGCTTTCCGGATGGGGCAAAACAGAGAAAACTTGCGCATGAGTCGCCGGATCTTCTTTACATTCATAATGATTCCCTGATGCAGAAGCCGCATATGTATGCTGCGGGCACCCTTGGCATAGCCCCGGAAACCATAGGCGGCCAGGATAAGATCGAAATCGGCCTTATCCTTCATATCTCTGTCTAGCCGAGCCGGTGCAGCAGCCACCCACGCATAAAACCCGGAACGGGATACGCCGGCAATCTGACACAATACCGAAACACTCAAACAATTCTCACGAGTCCGGATCGCATCGCAGATAAGCTGGAACTTTACTTTGGCCGGTGCTTTGCTTCCCATTCTCTCCGAGCCTCCGTATCCGCCATTTGCACTTTTTTTAAAAATTCCAACTCCTGGCGGGTATACGCCAGTTCATGTTCTAATTGCTTGATACGAGCCTTTGTATCTTCCTCTTCGTCGGTTACAGGACGACGCTTCACTTTACGATGGTCACAGAATTCACCGTGCTTGCGGGCATGTCTTTTTACCGCATCACGGAAACTTTCTACTCTTCTTTGTCCCAGTATGTCCGGATGGATTCCGCAAGAGAGGAAGATTTCAGCTGCTGTTATACCCAAACGTTGTTGTTGAAGGAAGTGTTGCTTAAATGCTTCCGTAAATCGTACGTTGCATGGGGATACATACTCCACATGCCGATTGGAGCGCAGGCATTCAACTTCTGCTTTGGTAAACCGTTTTCTGATAATCTTGTACATGAAAAGACCATTCCTTTCCGTTTCCTTGATTATGGGTACAGCATACCATAAAATATAAATAGATGTGTCCACCGAAAAGGGTTTTCAATAAAAAATACTGTCCACTAAATAGGGGTGCCCGTATTTTTTGGTGTCCATTTTCTTGGGTACAGTTTAAATTATATGATATAAGAAACTTACAATCCGGGTGTAAAAACACCCGGATTTTTTTTGTGAAGCCGGATGGTTACTGAGGTTACACCCTACGTACTTATTAATATATGATAGACAGTTTGTTTGTATCAGTATGCGTAACCGCAAGACAGACAATTCAAACTGCCTGAGAGTGGGGGTCATGGGGTTTTGTGCGAAAAACAGAAAGCCTCCTGTAATAAACAGCAGTATTATTGTGCAACAAGTTATTTATATATTTCAAATTGGTTAATAACATTGACAAATATTTGTTTTTCATTATAATATAAAATGAAGTGTTGTATAATACTGTATAATCCGTAGGTCGAAATTATTTCAATCTCGTACATTTCAATCCATAATCAGGAGTAAATTAATCCGGATTGGACTTATGTGATAGTAATTAATCAGGCAAGTGTTTACAAAGTATAAGTATATAACTAATGGCAACTGAGGTTTACGGAAAGTGAATCTTAATAATATTTTTTATAAGGAGGGTCCTTATGAACAGAATTTACAAGGTAATTTGGAGTAAAACACGTAATTGCTATGTGGCTGTTTCAGAACTGGCCAAAAATCATGGCAAAGATAATGTGCGCAGTGAAAAACGCGGGATAGTCAAAGGAGCCTCTTCTTTGGCTCTATGTATTGCCCTTTCGCTGGGCGTGACAGGGAGTGCCTGGGCGGATGAAACCATAACTGGAAATCTGACAGTAACAGGAGATACGATCAAGGTTGGAACAGATGGAACAATTACGGTTGACGCAAATCATAATAGTATATTTGGAGAGTCTAATACACTTGAAAATAGACTTAACTCTACCAATAAGAATCAATACGATACGCTATTAGGTAATTCGAATTACATTTATTACGGTAATTACACTACCGCAATTGGTTATAGAAACAGAATTGGGTCTACTAGTTATCCTTCTGTTTATTCTAATTACAGTACCGCAATCGGTTACTCTAACAGTGTTACCGGTTCGTACCAAACGGCTATTGGTAATTCTAATAATATTTATAATGCAAGTTCCAATAACTACGGTTCTAATAATAGTACAGCAATTGGTTCTAGTAACACTGTTTATGGGGGCCAAAATATTGCTATAGGTTCCGATAATGATATTAGAGGTAAGGATAATGTTAATACGAACAATAACGTTGCAATAGGGCAGTACGCTCATATTATTGGTGATTCTAACGGCAGTAACATTGCTATAGGCAGCTCAGCTTACATCACAGACTATTATTTATCTAATGGGAGCCCAACCACGACCACTAGTTTTGGCGATAGTTATTGGTCCGTCCAGTCACCAATTAGAGATAGTATAGCTATGGGAGCTTCCAGCTATGCATTGAGTTCCCGTGTTACGGCTGTCGGAAACTTTACCAGGGTTGTTGGACCAAACAGCAGTGCTTTTGGCTATGGCGCACAGATATATGGACAAAGGAACAATACCGCAATCGGGAACTATAGCTTGGCCGGTTTCCCATATGCAAAGAAATATGACGACCAGACTGGTCGTTATGTTAAGGATAGTCTTTACGGTGCTGATAACACTGCTGTAGGTTCTTATAGCATGGCAGGAAGCGGGTATAATAATGTTGCTATCGGAGCCAGAAGCAGGGCGGGTTATTGGTCCCAAGTCAGTTATGATGAAAGAATGGCAGCATTACAGGCTTCGGCTATGGAGCAGTATGGCGACTATGATGGTTACATGAATGAAGTCCAAAGGCGTGCCGGAGAGATTATTGACGCACAGATTAACGGCAACCCGCCTGAGGGTTATGACGAGTGGTCGGAAGAGCAGAAGGATAGTTACCGGAATTGGCAGATGAATCAGTATTTGTATTCTAGTCCATCACATGTCAATATGTATGATGGCAATACTGCTGAAGATACTGGCGGGTCCCGGATTATTAATGACATCCTGTTTGAGCAATGGCTGAAAATGAAAAATAATAATCAGATTCAATCTGATGATTACAGTACAGCAGTAGGTGTTGAAGCAAGCGCTGAAGGCGTCGGCCAGACTGCTATCGGCGGTCATGCACAAGCGCTCGGCTGGAGCAGCATGGCTGTGGGTCTCGGAAGTAAGTCCACAGGCGCATCCTCTATGGCTATAGGCGAGAGCTCCTTAGCAAGTGGTGATGCCAGTATGGCTATTGGCAATACTAGTGAGTCAAGAGGATATAAAACACTGGCGATCGGCCCCCAGACAAAAGCCTTCGGTGATGAAAGTATTGCTATCGGCTTAGGAAATTATGATAATACACAGACCTGGGGTTATCGTGCTACAGCTATCGGCATAAATGCCCATGCAGACACTTCGAGCGCAATTGCTATCGGTGACGGCGCGAAAATTGACTATGATGGGGCTGGTGCTGATATACTGCAGCGCCGTATCGCCATGAATGCGATTGCTGTGGGTCAAAACGCAAGGGCCGCGGCGCTGGATGGCACAGCAGTGGGCCGTAATACCAAGGCGATAATGCGTAATGCGACCGCTTACGGCAATAATGCCCACGCTAATGCCTGGAACTCCATCGCTATCGGCAATAAGGCGATTGCAGGTAAAGCGGAAAGAATTTATTTGGAAAAAAAGAATGAGAAAGGTGATGTTATCGGCTATGAGGTTCTTCCTACCGTAAAAGTTACTGATGACGACGGGCTGAAATATGTTACTCAAGGTGCTGAGTTCGGCGACTCTGCAGTTGCCATCGGTAACCGTGCAAAGGCGATTAAAGAATACACCACTGCAGTCGGCGCAGGAACTAACGCAGAAGGCTGGCATGCGGTGGCAGTAGGCGATTCCAACCAGGCAACAGGTAAATTCAGTACTGCCATCGGCGCAGGCTGGTCAGAGAACTATACTCCTGGCGAAGAGAACGACGATGGTTCGAGTGCAGACAAGGATAGTATAAACACGGAAGGAGATCGTATCTATACAGCAATGGGTGCAAACCAGGCTGGCGGGGATTACAGCACCGCGGTCGGCTATATGAACCAGACGGTAGGTACCCAGAGCACCGCACTCGGCAAAGATAACGCGATTTCCGGTTTAAGTTCCCTTGGTATTGGGGCGGGCAATGAAGTGGGCGCCGTGGATAAAGGAGATAACGGCGTGCTGTCCGCAGACCAGGAGAACACCGTGTCCGGTTATGCGGTAGGTTCCTATAATAAAATTACCGGTACGGAAGACAGCAATGCCGGCGCCTTCGGCGCAAACAATACAGTTGCCGGAGAAAACGGTTATGCAGTAGGTAACAGCAACGCCATTAATGAGGGCGCTGTTACTTCGTTTGTAGCGGGTAACAATAACATCATTGATGCGGACGCCGCTAATTCGTTTGTAGTAGCTAACAACGTTAAGGCAACAAAAGAGCAAACAGTCGTTGTGGGTCATCACAATATCAGCGATAAAGAGCAGGTCTTCGGCAAAAACAGTATATCCATTGGTACCGATGCGCAAGCTTCTGAGTTAAGCGCGGTAGCAGTCGGCGCCAATGCTACAGTCACAGAAACCACAATCGGCGGCGTGGCACTCGGCAGCGACTCTGTGGCTGACCGGCGGGCCGGCTGGAGAGGCGAAAATCCGTTAGGTGTTCCGACAAAAGACGATGAAGGGCATTCGATTCTTGGAACTCCGGCCTGGACCAGCACGGCAAGCGCTGTATCCGTCGGTGGCGGAACCGTTGCCAAAACAAATAAAAATGGCGAGTATATTGATGTATCAGGCCAGGTAGTAGAGACGGCAGACAAGGCGGCACAGGTTATAGCTACCCGCCAGATTACCAATGTGGCAGCGGGCACGGAAGATACCGACGCTGTGAATATGGCACAGCTGAAAGGCTTTGCGGCGCATTATTACAGTGTCAATACGGATCCGACAGAAGAGGGCGATACTCCTGAAGCTCCGGACAGCAACTTCAATAACGATGGTGCAATAGGAGCCGAAGCCATCGCGGCAGGTTTCTACAGCACCGCTATCGGCAAGGAATCTTCTGCGCTGGGCAACAAGACTCTGGCAACTGGTAGGAAGTCCGTGGCATCCGGCTACAAGTCAACCGCCGCTGGTGAAGAATCCATTTCGCTCGGTCATGAAGCAGTATCCGGCGCGCTGGTTAAGTTCAGCACAACAGGTGAAGGTACAGACATCCATTATGCCTCGGAAATCATCAAGGGCGGCGAGCATAACGAATACATCTTCCTCCCCGGAGAAACCGATGGCAATAAGATAGTCGTCGCGTATAATACCAATCCCGAACATTTGGGCTACTATAAGGCGAATCCTGACGGCAATGGTGGTTACGTCGCCGACCCCGATACAGTGCTCGATAAAAATGAAGTTGAAAAAGTTCTGAACATGGGCGGTATCTCCATAGGTTCCTATGCCCATGCGGAAGGAAACAGGTCCCTGGCTGTTGGGCGCGCGACCGGCGCGTATGACAAGAACAGCGCTGCAATGGGCATCGCTTCTATGGCGATGGGCCATGGCGGCCTGGCCATCGGTCATAATGCATCGGCGGGCGCGTTGGTTGATACAGAATTGGAGGATGACGGCACTTACTCTGCCCATGTGATTCTGGAAAACGGCAGTCCGGTTGCCAGTGGAGGGGTCGGCGGCATTACCATCGGTTCCTTTGCCCATGCATTAGGCAACAAGGCAATTTCCGTAGGGCGTGCCTCCGGCGCTTATGATGAGGACAGTATGGCTTTAGGCCTGTATGCCAATGCTTATGGGAAAGGCTCACAGGCTATTGGTCATAATGCAACGGTCGGGGCGCAGGTAAAAATAGAACATGACGAAACTACCGATACTTATACAACGACGCTGATTCGCGACGATAAGGGAGAAAGCATGAAGCGCACGAACGTAAGCGGTGAGGTTGCGAAAGAAGGAGATGACCTTTCCTTTGGCGGCG
The DNA here is from genome assembly GCF_900112895.1 of Succiniclasticum ruminis DSM 9236. Lineage (GTDB taxonomy): Bacteria > Bacillota > Negativicutes > Acidaminococcales > Acidaminococcaceae > Succiniclasticum > Succiniclasticum ruminis. The sequence continues at coordinate 64,877 of NZ_FONL01000012.1, forward strand.
TTGCCATCGGCTCCTATTCCCATACGGCAGGAAACAGGGCCTTAGCTGTAGGGCGCGCGTCCGGTGCGTATGGCGAGAACAGTACGGCAATGGGCATCTATTCCAATGCGATGGGACAGGGTTCCATTGCGCTGGGGCATGGCACATCTACAGGAGTCAAAGCTGAAATTGTTCCGAGCGGAGAGGAGGGAACTGCTGAATATGCAGACGGTTTATGGACCACGAAACTGGACACTGACTCGACGGGCAATCCGATCAGCAATGGGAATGACGGCGGCATTGCCATCGGTTCCTATGCCCATACGGAAGGTACCCGCGCTATGGCAATAGGCCGTGTTTCCGGTGCTTACGGAACGAACAGTACAGTCGTAGGTCTGCATTCCAACGCCTATGGTGAAGGTTCTATGGCTTTCGGTCATGGCGTAACGGCAGGCGACAAGGATACTCCATATGCATCACAGATTAAAGATCTCCATAATAATCCGAATTTATCTTACGATTTGGACGGGAATGACGATTATGGCATCAATCCGGACAATGTAGTAGGCGCCGTTGCCATCGGTTCCTACGCCGAAGCAACAGCCCGTGGCACGCTGTCTGTAGGCCGTTACTCAAAGGCGCAGTCCGCTTACAGTACCGCGATGGGTATCCGTGCAGAAGTTGCTAAAGGCGCTAAAAATGGCATCGCCATTGGCCGTGAGGTAACGGTCGGAACAGACGATGGTGGGGAGAACTCTGTAGCCATCGGCAAGCAGTCTACTGTTACTGGATCAAACAGTATCGCCATCGGTACTGGGCATGTGGTTGTAGGTAACAAGTCCGGCGCCTTCGGTGACCCGAATAAAGTAAACGGGGATAGTTCTTATATCCTCGGTAATAATAGTGAGATTGGAACCATAACTTCGAGTGGTACGACAGGCGGCGAGACAAATGCAGACATCGCTGTAAATAATGCATTCATTATTGGTAATGATAGCAAGATCGCTGACAAAGATGCCGAAGGCGGACTGGTATTTGGATCTGGCGCCCAGGTAAGCAAAGAGAACGGGGTTGCGCTGGGGAACAATACCAATGTTACCCTTGCCGATTCGGTAGCGCTTGGCAGCGATGCACTGGCAGGCGAAAAGAGGGGGTATGAAAAGCCTGCGGATAATGATGTAGTAGTTGGAAACCTGACATACAGTTCCAGCCGGTTTGCCGGAACGGGCGGAGAAGTTATCGGTACGGTCAGCGTAGGCGATGAAGGAAAAGTACGTACCATTACAAATGTAGCCGCAGGACGTATAACGGCAGACAGCACCGACGCTATCAACGGTTCCCAGTTATATGCTGCCTACGATCAATTGCCCTGGAAGGTCGGGATTGGCAAGGATGGCGGCACGAACGGCAAGGATGATGCAGGGGCTCTTGAGCAGTCTGTCGTGTGGAAACAGGATGAGAAAAACGACAGGAGCAATGTGAAATTCATTGCGGGCAAGGGTATTGATATTTCCAAGGCCGATATAGAGAACGGTTACGGCGTGAAGGTAAGCAGCAAGTTTGAAAGCGCAACCGTCGAAGATGGTAAGATTACACAAATCACCTATGACGGCGATACGTATGACATTGCCAGCGAAGATACGGATACGACGTACAGTTATACCGATACGACGGAAAATGCCAAGAAAGACGATGCGTCCGTAGTACAGCAGATAACCGTTACAGAGAACAAGCCTGACGGAACGACGGAAGAAGTGGCAAAATTCACTGATACGGATACCCATAACGGTCTGAAGAACGATGAGAACCAGGTAACGTATGTTGATGGTGAAGGCAGCGTAACCATCACCGACCAGGATGGCAATACAACTAAGATTACCGGCATTAAGCTTGGAACCGACACGGATACGCACAACGGTCTGAAGAACGATGAGAATACGGTGGTTTACAATGAAAATGGCGAAGGTAGTGTAACCATCACCGATCAGGACGGTAACACCACTACCATCAATAACATTGTAAATACCACGT
>NZ_FONL01000035.1 GCF_900112895.1 Succiniclasticum ruminis DSM 9236
CATGGGGTATCTAAAGGGAAAAAGTTCACTGATGATATTTGAACGACATGCGAATCTGAAATATAAATTTGGAAATCGAAAATTCTGGGCAACCGGATATTACGTTAGTACGGTAGGGCTGAATGCGCAAACCATACAGAAATATATCCGGGAACAGGATAAGATGGATCAAATGGAAGATTCGTTATTCAGTAAAGAATACGAAGACCCTTTTAAGGGTAGCAAGTAGTCATACCACTGCGGCTTGAACAAAGTGAAAGCCAGCGTCATTTAGGCGCTGGCCTGTGTTGGGCCCTTATAGGGCTAAGCGAACCACCCCTTGAAGGGGTGGAAGCGATTTTGTCTTGGTCCGGACACTGTCTGCAGCGCAGAGAGTGTTTGCAGGGTTACTAATTATAAAACTTTCTGTGAAAAATATAATCATTTGTTGTTGTGTTATAGTTCCTTCCCAATATGTTGTGTGACAGTGTGCAGAACCGGGCATGGGGCAAGGGCTGCGGGTTTGCGCGGGCTGTCTTTTTATGATAAAATTAATACGCTGTTGGAGGAATACATATGAATAAGAAGAAAGAAATTAAAAACAGAACAATGCTGAAACTGGTACAAGGACTTACAGGCGCTGTATTTGCCGTAAGTGCTTTTATGCTGCCTGTAACCGGGTTTGCGGAAGAAGCGGCGGCAACTCCGAAGTATGTGATGCCCCGGGAACAGGTGTATCTGGATCCCAGCCAGGTGGAAGCAGCGAAAAAACAGCTGGAAGCAGACGCATTTTATAACGCGAATCCCCAAAACAATGCGCCGGTTGCTGCTGCCGAGAAAAAAGAAGCTGCAGAAGAAAATGCAGCCGGGATAAAGGAAGAAAAGCCGGCTGAAACTGTTAAGCCTGCTGAAGAAACGAAAGCTGTTGTAAAAACAGAAGCAGTTACCAACGAAACAGCGGTTACTCCGGAAAAGGCAGTGAAAGAAGAAATCAAAGCTGAAAAGCCTGCGGTTCCGGAAGCAGTATCTCAAGACTTACAAGTGAAAAAGGAAACGGCGCAGCAGCAGGTGAATACTGTAGCTGCGGAACAGAAACAGGCAGTACCGGCACCGCAGAAATATGTGATGCCTCAGCAACAGGTGTATCTGGACCCCAGCCAGACAGAGGCAGCTAAGCAGCAGCTGGCAGCGGACGCGTTTTACAATGACCGCCCCCAGGCTAAAAATGTGGAAATTGTGACCGGTGACAGGGTCATTGCGGACGTAAAAGTTATAGAAAAAGATGAAACAGAGAAAAATGTAACGGCTCCGCCTGTAGAAAATCCGGCTGAAAAACCTGTGACACCTGCGGTAAAAGATGTTAAAGAAGAACAGCCTGTAACGGTTCAGCCTAAGGAAACAGAAAAAGATAAAACGGAAACACCGGAAACGGCGAAAGAAAATGCAGCCAAACCGGAAACAGTTGCCGGTGTAACTGCGACCGATAATACAACCGGTGATACTACCGGTAATAAAACCGAAGTTTCGCAGCCGCAGGAAGCTTCCAGACAGAAACCGGTCCGTCTGCATCACTTTGGCCTGGCCAAAGAATTTACGACCCATCAGGCTACGGTTGCAGGTGTATTGGAAGACGCGAAGATCAACATGGACGGCCGCACGGTCTATCCGCCGCCGGAAACAGAAATCACCGACGGCATGGTCATCCATGTGCTGGCCCGGAAGTCTTTCCTTTCCCGGGAAGAGGTGGAGGTGCCTTTCGGTACCCAGTTCATCGATGATCCGGAACTGGCCTTTGGCGATAAAAAGGTGGAAAAAGAAGGCGTGAAAGGCAAGGACCTGGTTATTTTCGAAAACATCACCCGTGCCGGTCACGAGCAGAAAATCGAGCTGGACCGCAAGCGTGTGACAGAGCCGGTGAACGCTGTGGTACGGCAGGGCGTGGCCCAGTCTATCCTGACGCCTAATGGATATGTAAAATATAAGAAAGTTCTTTACGGGGAAGCAACGGCCTACACCTGGGGCGGCGGCGCCTCCGGCCATACTTCGGTAGGACTGTATCCTAAACGCGGCATCGTGGCGGTAGATCCCCGGATAATCCCGTATTACACTAAGATGTACATCCCCGGTTACGGTATGGCCATAGCGGGAGACACGGGTGGCGCGATTGTGGGTACCCGTATCGACCTGTTCATGGACTCGCTGCATGAATGCTATCAGTGGGGACGCCGGGACGTAGAGATTTATATTTTGGAATAAACCGTAAACATTGTCCAAGGAGCTCATTTTGTTAAAAGAAGTTATCATAGTAGAAGGGAAAATGGACACGGTGGCCGTAAAGCGCGCGCTGGAGTGTGATACCATTGAGACGGGCGGTTTTGCCCTGCGTCCGCAAACGTTGAAACAGATTGAAGCAGCGTACAAGAAGCGGGGCATTATCATTCTGACCGATCCGGACGGGTCAGGGGAACGGATCCGCAAGTTTCTGACAGAACGTTTTCCTGATGCGGGGCAGGCATTTGTACCCAAAAAAGACGCCCGGGTCCCCGATGACGTAGGCATCGAGCAGGCAAAACCGGAAGCGATTTTACTGGCGCTGAGCAAGGTGCACCACCACGAATACAATCCGGAACCGGTGTTTAACGTGGCAGACCTGCGGGACAACGGATTGTCCGGCAGCCCGGAGGCCAGCCGTAAACGGGACCTGCTGGGGGCGGAATTAGGTATCGGCTACGGAACCGCGAAAACGTTTCTGCGCCGGCTGAACACCTATGGGGTTACCCGGGAAGAGTTTGAACGCGCGCTGGAAAAAGTGAAAGAAGAATAGGAACGAAACACGCATGGAAGATATTCAGCCCATCATTGCCAGGCGGGAAGTAACGGCACGCATCCTGCAGGCATTTCATTTAAAAGCAGATAAAAATCTGGGACAGAATTTTTTAGTGGAGGAGTCGGTGGTCAACCGGATTGCCAAAACGGCGGAGCTGACCCCGGAAGACACGGTGCTGGAAATCGGTCCCGGCATCGGTACCCTGACCCAGGCGCTGGCAATGACCGGCGCATCGGTTGTGTCCGTGGAATTGGACAAACGGCTGATTCCGGTACTGCAGGAAACAGTCGGAGCCTATAAAAACGTCCGCATTGTGCAGGGCGATATTTTAAAAGTTAATATTCCGGAAATCATTGCAGAAGTGAAAGCAGACCAGAAAACGGCAGGCGCGACTGGTAAAGTCGCAGAAGCAGAATCCGGAACGAAACAATCTGACACGTTCAAAGTCTGCGCGAATCTTCCCTATTACATTACGACCCCCATCATCATGTACCTGCTGGAGCAGAAGCTTCCGTTGGAGCGGCTGGTAGTGATGGTGCAGAAGGAAGTGGCAGAACGGATGACCGCCGGACCGGGCGGACGTGACTACGGCGCTATTTCCGTTGCAATGCAGTATTACACGGAACCGAAAATTGCCTTTATTGTGAAGGCAGGCTCGTTCTTACCGGCGCCCAAAGTGGACAGCGCCGTGTTGGTATGTAAAAGAAGAAGCACGCCTCCGGTGGACGTTCCGGATGAAAAAACGTTCTTCAAAGTGGTGGCGGCGGCTTTTTCCGTCCGCCGAAAAATGCTGAACAACAGCCTGAAGAATATGGGCGGACTGAACGGGGAACAGGTGAAAGCCTGGTTGGACCGGGCCGGTATCGACGGCAGGCGCCGGGCAGAAACACTAAGCCTGGAAGAGTTTGCCATGCTGGCAAGGACGTGGGAAAAGAATTAGAAAGATTTCAGAGATAGTAGAGGGGATTAGACGATGGCAGCCAAAAAACCGGTAATCGCAATGATGTACGATTTTGACAAGACCCTGTGCACTACGGATATGCAGGCGTACACATTTATTCCGAATCTGGGCATGTCCGCGGATGAATTCTGGGCAAAGGCTTCCAAGCTGGCGGAAGATAAAAAGATGGACCGCATCCTGGCCTACATGTATCTCATGCTGGATGAGGCACACGTTCACAGAATCTCCATCCGCCGCGACGATTTTGTGGCCCTTGGCAAAGATCTGAAACTGTATCCCGGCGTGGAGGAATGGTTCTGCCGCATCAACCAGTTTGGCAAAGAACAGGGTGTCACTATCAAACACTACATTATATCTTCCGGCCTGCGGGAAATTATTGAGGGCTCCTCTATTTACAAAGAATTTGACGATGTGTTTGCCGGGGAGTTTCTGTATAATGAAAACAATGTTGCCTGCTGGCCGAAGAACGTGGTGAACTATACTACCAAGACCCAGTTTCTGTTCCGCATCAACAAAGGCGTGCTGGACATTTCCAATGACGACGACCTGAACCGTTACACGCCGGAAGAAGACCGGCCCGTTCCCTTCCGCAACATGATTTACATCGGCGACGGACTGACGGACGTGCCCTGTATGAAACTGGTAAAAGTGAACGGGGGCTGTTCCATCGCAGTGTACCAGTCGGGCAAGCGGGATAAGGTGAAAGACCTGATTCAGGACAAGCGGGTGGATTTCATTATGCCGGCCAATTACAGCGAGAATTCCACTCTGGATAAAGTCACAAAGGACATTATCCGGCAGATGGCCAGCGTGGAGAAAGTGAAAGCCCACACGAAAACACAACTGGCGGCGACAAAGAAGTAAAGAGTATCTTCTATTCGGAAGAGCGTTATTCAGTTAGCATTGGGAAAGGAACATTCCCGGAGCGGTATCATGAAAACCATAAAAGTTGTGGCTGCTGTAATCTGCGATCCACCGGATAAAAAACAAAAAATCTTTGCCACGGCCAGAGGCTACGGGGAATTTAAAGGCCAATGGGAATTTCCGGGCGGCAAGGTGGAACCGGGGGAAACGCCACAGCAGGCTCTTGTGCGGGAAATTCAGGAAGAACTGGCTACGAAGATTCGTGTAGGCGATCTGATTACAACGGTTGAATATGATTATCCCACGTTTCATTTGTCCATGGACTGTTTCTGGTGCGAAGTGGTAGAAGGCGAATTGAAACTGTTAGAGGCGGAAGACGCTCGGTGGCTTACGAAAGACAAACTCTACAGCGTAAAATGGCTGCCGGCGGATGTAACTTTGATTGCGGAAATTGAAAAATCGATGGAATGATCCGGAGGAAATATAATGGCGGAAATAACCTGTCCGAACTGTCATAAAACATTTACGATAAGTGAAGAAGAATACAAATCAATCCGGGCACAATTGCGCGACCAGGAGTTTGTTGCGGCATTGCACGAACGGGAGCAGGTTTTTGAACAAAGCAAACTGGATGCGGTGAAACTTGCCGAAGCGGCGGTGACGCAAGATTTACAGCAGGTAATTTCGGAAAAAGCTGCAGAAATTTCTTCATTAAAGGCACAGCTTGCTACAAAAACAACAGAAAGTGAACTTGCGGTTAAAAACGCAGTGGCCGATAAAGAAAAGCAAATTGCGGAACTGGCTGCAAAAATTGAGGCAGCGGTGGAAGCAAAAAGCGCTGCCGTGAATGAAGTTGTTGCACAGAAAGACACGGAAATTTCCAGGCTGCAGGGTCAGATTAGCAACAAGGAAAGTGAATATAAGTTAAAACTGCAGGAAGAAGTTGCACAAAAAGAAGCTGAAATCGCAAGACTGAATGCGCAGATTGAGGCGAATAAAACAGAGCAGGAACTGGCCGTTCAGAAAGCAGTTTCCGAAAAAACCGGTGAACTCACCCAGAAAGACCTTGAAATCGAAAAACTGAAAGGTCAGTTAGACAATAAGGAAAAAGAAGCGGAGCTTGCGCAAAAAAATCTGAAGGCAAGTTACGAGCAGCAATTGGAATTAAAAGACGAACAAATAGGACAACTGAAAGATTTTAAAGCAAAGCAGTCTACCAAGATGGTCGGCGAAAGCCTGGAAGTGTTCTGCAAAAATGAGTTTGACAGGATCCGGGCTATTGGATTCCAGAACGCAACCTTTGAAAAAGACAATAAAGTCAGCGAGACGGGCAGCAAAGGAGATTTTATTTTCCGGGAAACCGAAGATGACGTGGAATTTATTTCCATCATGTTCGAAATGAAAAATGAAATGGACACCACTGCCACCAAACACAAAAACGAAGACTTTTTCAAAGAGCTGGACAAGGACCGCCGGGAAAAGAAATGCGAGTATGCCGTTCTGGTGACACTGCTGGAACCGGAAAACGACTTGTATAACAATGGCATCGTGGACGTGTCACATAAGTATGAAAAAATGTACGTGGTACGGCCCCAGTTCTTCATCCCTATCATCACCCTGCTGCGGAACGCGGCGCGGAATTCGCTGAAGTATCAGAAAGAACTGGTGACGGTCCGGAACCAGAATATCGATATTACGAACTTCGAAGCAAAGCTGAACGAGTTCAAAGATAAATTTGACCGTGACTGCAGGCTGGCGGATAAAAATTTTGAAGACGCCATCAGCGATATTGACAAAACCATTAAAAATCTGGAAAAGATTAAAAAAGAACTGCAACTGACTGTCAGCCACCTGAAACTTGCCGACAATAAATTGCAGGACATTACAATTAAAAAACTGGTAAAAGGCAATCCCACCATGGCTGCCAAATTCGAGGAACTGAAAACGAAACCGCAGGGTGAGGAGTAATCACTATATTGCCGGAATAACCATTTATGGAAACGTAGAGCTGCCGGAGCAAACCGTCCGGCAGCTTTTTATTATGGCTTTAGCTTGGGAGCCGAATCCCTCAAGGGGATTTGGCTCAAAAACCACCTGCTACGCAGGTGGGATTAATGCTTAAGCAAAAGGGCAACATCCTTCTTGTATAATGATAGTGTTCAAGCCGTCACTAAAACAAGAAAGGATGTTGCCCTATGGCAAATAGTTTAGCACATACCAAGTGGGTATGCAAATATCACATTGTATTTACACCAAAATACAGAAGAAAAATCATTTATAACCAATTGCGTTTGGATATCAGAACGATTCTTAAAGATTTGTGCAAATGGAAAGG
>NZ_FONL01000021.1 GCF_900112895.1 Succiniclasticum ruminis DSM 9236
TGATATTTGAACGACATGCGAATCTGAAATATAAATTTGGAAATCGAAAATTCTGGGCAACCGGATATTACGTTAGTACGGTAGGGCTGAATGCGCAAACCATACAGAAATATATCCGGGAACAGGATAAGATGGATCAAATGGAAGATTCGTTATTCAGTAAAGAATACGAAGACCCTTTTAAGGGTAGCAAGTAGTCATACCACTGCGGCTTGAACAAAGTGAAAGCCAGCGTCATTTAGGCGCTGGCCTGTGTTGGGCCCTTATAGGGCTAAGCGAACCACCCCTTGAAGGGGTGGAAGCGATTTTTATACACAGCCCGTCGTTGTTACGGGCTTTTTCTTTGACCCCGCGAACTTGTCGAAGCAATGATTCAGTAAGAGGAGGATCAATTATGAGCAAGAATGCAAACGTGACGAAAGACATGAATGAAAATCAGGAAAGCAAAGAACAGAAAATGATTCCCGCAACATTTGTTCTGTACTGTGATTACCCGGGCTGTGAATTCAGGGAGGAGATGGATGCCCCGGGGATTGATTGGGACGATGACGACTATGAATTCTCGATTGATGATGTGTTAGACGAATTACAGGACAAAATCAGTGACACGTTGTACAGCGAACTGAATTATAACGAACTTTTAGGCGTCCATTACACGGAAGACGACGTAGCCGCGCAGGGGCATTTCTGGTACGGCGAGGTGCGGACGTCGGAATTCGGGGATGCCGATCTGCCCCTGAATGAAGACATTAAAGTCTGCCTGGACTGCGTTGCGGAAGACGGAACGGTACTGGAGACACATGAAATTGATATCGAAAGTTTTATCAGTCTTGACAGTGTAAAAGAGACCTTGATGGAATGCGGTCTGTTTGACTCGACGGACGAATATATTGAATGCTCGCTGGATAAATTTGTAAAAGAAACTGGCTGGCACATCGGGTTGCTGAAAGGTTCGGAACGGATCGAAGACGTTACCCGGTGGCCTGCCCCGAACAGAAGGGGAAGCTGGATTGACGAAGACGGCACCGAAATGTACCCGTGCCTGTGGTACGGCTACAACGACGGCAGCCTGTTGAGCGGAGAAGAGGACAGGATTTGGAATATCGATAACGGACTGGATTTCTGGTTCAGCGACGATCCGGAACGTTATCTTGTAGAGTATGACTATGACGGTCATGCCGGTTGTTTTGGAGGAATGATTCCCGATATTGAAGCAATCCGCAAAGAATGCCCCATTTTATTGGAAGAGGACGACACAGAGGAAAGCATCGACGCAAAGGTGCAGGCCTATTGCAAAAAGCAATATAAGAAAGCGCATAAGAAAATGAAAGAAGCAGTTACAAAACCGGAAGCGTAACGCCAATTGGAAAAACCTGCCAGCCCACGTCACGGCCGGGCTGGCAGGAATCCGGGTTTCATCAAATCTTCATAGAAAACGTATGATGGCTGTGCTATAATACAGTTGCGGAAGGATCGTGCCGGTCAGAAAGACAGGTGACGATTTGAAAGATTTTGAAAGAATTGACTGGGATTCGTTAACCTTCGCCAACAATTATGTGTTCCTGGAGGTAATGAACAACAAGAAACGCTGCCAGTACCTGATAGAAAAGATTTTGCACATACCCATTACGAAAATTTTGCAGATTGTCGCGGAACGCCGCACAGGAAGTCCGCGGATCGGCAGCAAAAGCATCCGGCTTGATGTGTATGTGGAAACTCTGGACGGAACGGTTATCGACCTGGAGATGCAGGTGACGGGGAAAGGCAGCACCATTTACCGGGATAAAGAGGAAGAAAAGGTGGAACGCTGGTTACCGCTGCGAACCCGGTATTACCAGAGCCTGATCAGCATGGACATGCTGCGCAGGGGTATGGACTATACGGAGCTGCGCAAGTCCTATGTGGTGTTTATCTGCACGTTTGACCCATATGGGAAAGGCCTGCCGGTTTATCATTTCACGAATCGCTGCAGGGAAGACGGATCTTTGGAAATGGGAGGCCTTACAGAGAACATTTTCCTGAACGCGAAGGCTGCGGATAAAACGGATGACAAGGAAGTGGCCGCATTTTTGCAGTATGTGAACAGCGGTCAGATCCAGAACGAATTCACACAGGAAATTGATGACGAGACAAAACGGGTAAGACGGGATACAGATTGGAGGGAGCGCGTCGTGACTTGGGAAATGGATTTACGAGTTTTGAAAAAGGAAGCCCGGGAAGAAGGCAAGAATGAAAAAGCTTTAGAAATTGCGGAAGCGTTACGCAAAAAGGGAATGTCTGAAGCTGAAATTGCCGAGGTGACAGGACTGCCCGAAAAGAAGGAAACGCTGAAGTAGCAGTTAGCTTTTTCGTTAGCATTTTTTAATTTGAACTGATAATTTCACTAAGATTTTTATTTCTTATAATTAACAGACCCCACGATGTTTCCGCATCGATTGCTGCTTACCATAATTTCATAAGAGACCCAATTGACCATAAAGAGTGCGCGAGAGACAAGCTCGGTGACCGCACAGCAACCTGCCGGAAGGGCAAGGTGCTAAAGCTTGAACGATGGGAACAAAGCATATGGAGCCCATCGTGACGATGGGCTTTTTTATTGAACGGATAGAACAGCCCGAAAAGGCTGTTCTTTTTTTATAAGAAGCCTGCCGTTCTCCGCACTCCCTCCGGCTGCCGGCCGAAGCATGGTCAGCAAAGACGACAATTAAAAGAAAGGATGTGCTGTTATGAAAGCAAAAATCAACGTGGAACTCTACAACGAAGACAAGTCGGGCTACGCTCCGGTCTTCCCGATCGACCCGGAAGACAAACGGGCGTGCAGGGGAACCCGGCGCCGCAGGTTCGCCACCTGGCAGCCGCTCATGGGATACGGCTCAAGCCCTGCCTTTACGTTCCGGGACGTCGTCTATACAGGCGGCAGCATCGATACATATCTGGGATACCGCCCTGTCTGGTGCGTTCCCGCCGACTCCCTGGGGCAGCTTTTCGCGGAAAGCGCCCTGTGCGTCCCGAACCTTCCGGAAAAGCTTTGCTTCTTCGAAACGGACGATTATTTCCAGATCGACAAGCCGCGCTGGAAACGATTCGACAAGCAGCGCAGGCCGGAGGATAAGATCGAGGATTTCTTCTGTCCCCCGCAGGATGAACGGTGCGCCGAATATATCGTCAGGGAGATTCCTGCCGACGCGGTCGTATTTAACCTTATGTCACCCAATGGGGCAAGGGAACAGGGCCCCTTCGGCAGTCTTCCGGAGGAAATCCGTTCCCCGCTCCTGCTGCAGTACCGGCAATATTTTAAGGCGTGCGGGGAAAAGCTGGGGGCAACGATGGCGTACCGGCATCAGTTCCTGTGGCAGCATCTGTTCGACACGGGGCTGAAGGATCTGTTTACCTGCATCGCTCTGCCGGCAGCCTATATGTGCTGGCGCATGCTGCAGCAAAACGATTCTCCCTCTGTTCTGAACGGCTTGTGCAGTGACGAAACTCCCGACTTGCTGATTCATGTCATGGCAGGCTGCAAGTTCAGCGCCGCGACGCTTTACAAAGCCCGGGAATGGTTTGTGGACTGGTGCGGAGGTACTGCCATCGCCTTTGACCTGCCCGCGTATCTGGAGAAATACGAGGAACTGGCCGACTACGAAAAGAATTTCATCGAAATCTATAACCTGTACGCGGACGAGCTGGGGCTCAGCCGGTTCCGGCTTCCGGACGGTCCCTGCTTCTGCGGCAGCGGGAAGTGGTTCCGTGAGTGCCACATGGGGCGCGTGTCCGAACTGCTTTGAGAAGCGTTGGACAGGATAGATCAGGGATTATAAGATAAAATAGAGTTGTGGGGCAAGGAAACGTAATAAAGAACAGGAGGACATGCTAAATGCGAAAAGTATCACCGGGCGAATGGACTGGTCCGTGGCCACCTTTTACGGGCGCGCAGATTACATTCGTTCCCAAGCGGCCGCGGCCCTCGAAGGAGGAATTAGCGAAGCGCGGGGACCGGAAAATGATGGAAATGTCAGTGTTAACAATTCTGGAGAAGGATCCCCAAAAGAAAGCGGAGATGCAGAAGGCAGCGGACGAGTACTGGGCAAAACGCCGCCTGGAGCTGGGATTCCGGGAAGAGTAGAATACAACCAGGAAGCGGACATGCGTTTTTCTAACAGTCGTGGAATTTTCCGCGGCTGTTTTATTATTATCATTCTTTTTCACTTTTGCGCATCGTAAGGGGAAATAATCAAGCGGGATTTTTACAGAGTTATTAGCATATAAGCATATATAAGCATATATATTATATATATTTATATTATATATAAGCTATATGCTTTTCTGATGCGTTACATATAGTTCTGTGATTGCCTCCCGAACCAGTATCCATGCGGATTTCCATGGTCCGTTACATTTTGCGTTACAATATGCGTTACAGAAAGCGTTACATCTTGCGTTACAGAAAGCGTTACATCTTGCGTTACAGGTAACGTTACATCTTGCGTTACAGGTAACGTTACACTCAACGTTGCATTTTCGTTGCCGGTTTCATTCATTTTCCATTGCCAGTTTTATTGAAGTCGGTTCCCGACCTAAAAATCATAGCATAAAATGCACGGAAAAGGAACACACTGCGCGGTTGTATTAAACGTTGTATAAAAGGTGTAAAAGCATCGTACCTGGCCGATGTTGATTAATAAACCGGGTTTCTCCCTTCATTTTTGATTTTGCAGGTGTCAGGTAGAAATGTAGAAATAATGAATACAACCCGCATGGTTATCATATTTTTGATATCTACCTTTCTTCTACCTTTTCTACGTTTCGCCAAATTGCAGACCGCAGGGAATTTGACATTGTGAGATGATGAACGCGGTAACGATTCAGAAAACAAAAAAAGCTACGCCGGCCTGTTTAATATGAACGGGTTGGCGTGGCTTTCTTTATAATTTAAAAATCAATTTATATCGTAGAAAAAATATAGTAGTTGGATGACTATAGGCCGCTCTTATAGTACTAACTTATTTGTGCACTGAATCATGCTGGCAGGAATTGGCTTTTCCAATCGCCAGATGATATTCATAGGACGGGAGCCTTCGTTTTGTACAAATTCAGCTAAACCAAGGTACATGAACGGAGCGGTGCCGGCTTCATTCTCTCCATATTCGCGAACAAATAAAAGAACTTTGCTTCCTTGTTCTTTATGATGCATGTAGCGTTGACCGGTGGGAGATGTGGCTGAAGTCGTGCTTTGACTTTGCCAGTGGAACAGATTCTCGTTAATGGAATAATCATTGTACATGGTGGAAGGTGAATAATCTTTTTCGCTTTTGATCAGTGTATTAATTAACACGTCTATTGTTTTATCCGGCAACCATTTTACGCCCTGACGTACATTGCTTGGAGTTAAATAATCTAATGCAGCAAATAACTGGTCACGAGTATAATGGCAATGCAAATCCAGCGGGCAGTCAAAACCAACATCAACAGGATCGTCTACGAAGGTGATATGATCTAGATTATATTTCAGTACGCTGATCATTTCTTCCCAAACAACAGTATTTTTGGAGAGTTCCTGCAGTCTGTGAACGGCTGATACTAGCTTTTGATCATACTCTGAAAAATTATCGGATGTTTCGTTCTGCAAATCATCTGTTACGACTGTTTGATAAAATGTAAAATAAAACATCCATATCATCCGTTTTTCCAGGTCACTGAAGTCTGCAATTTTCCAGTTTGCTATACTCGGAAGTTTGTTTAACAGGAATTGCAACCAACGGCGGCTGTCAATGGAAGCAATACGTGACAGGGCATTAGTCAGATAATCTCGTTCAGGAACTTCAAAGCGAGGAAGCAAATCGGCATCCACGCAAAGAGAGGAAAAAGATGTTTTCGGGAAAGAATACAGGCGCAGCAGAGAAATATGATAATAGTCAACAAAGTTACCTGCTGAAAAAGGCACGTTTTCTTTAAGTGAATAATCGTGGAAATCGCGCAGTTTTTCTATTAAAGCAGCTTTTGTGCTTAACGATGCTTTGATGTTTTTCAGAATGACACTTTGCGCTTCCTTTTCCAGTTGAATATAACAGCCGGCGGGAAGGGAAGTAAAACCTTGATCGATTTCACGATACAGACCCTTCCGAGTGCGATGCAACAGTGCTGTGAATTTTTCATCAAATCTGTATTTTTTATGGGACTGACCAATAAAATCTAAAACAGTCAGACATTCTTTGTCCTCGGCCAGGCGCAACCCACGACCAAGCTGTTGCAGGAATATAGTTAATGATTCGGTGGGACGTAAGAATAAAATGGTATCGATTTCGGGAATATCTACACCTTCGTTATACAAATCTACAACAAAAATGAATTTGATTTCGCCGGAGGTCAATTTGGTTCGGGCGCTGTTGCGTTCTTCATCGGAACTGCCACCTGTCAGGCAAATGGAAGGAATGCCTTCCTCATTGAAAATTTTATTCATGAATTTGGCATGTTCGATGGAAACACAGAACCCGACACCATGAACCAAATTTATGTCGGCTGTATATTTCCGTACTGCCTGAATGACAAGGGTAGCACGTTTTCTTGCTTTAATTTGGTCAAGAACGTAAATATTATTTAAATCTTTGACATCATATCCGCCCCGGCTCCATGTCAGCGTAGATAAATCGGTTCCATCACTGACACCGAAATAGTGGAACGGACAAAGCAGTTTCCTCTCAATGGCTTCCGGAAGGCGAATCTCGGATGTGATCCGATGATTGAAATAATCCGCTACATTTTTTCCATCCATACGTTCTGGTGTTGCGGTTAAGCCAAGCCAAATTTTGGGCGTATAGTAGTTTAAAAGTTTTTGATAGGAAGACGCTGCAGCATGGTGGAATTCATCAATAATAATGTAATCGTAAAAATCCGGCGACGTTTTTGTGGTCCAATCCTGTGAATTAAAAGTTTGAATCGACATAAACAAATGTGACACCTGCGAAGTCGGTCTATGGGATCCTACAAATAAATCACCGAAATTTGCATCTTCCAAAATGCCACGGAAGCAGGAAATACTCTGCGATAATATTTCTTCCCGGTGTGCAATGAATAACAATTTATTTGCATGACCGGAGTTTTGTTTGCAAAAACGTTTGTAATCAAAGGCAGCAATGACTGTTTTACCGGTTCCCGTTGCAGCAACAATTAAGTTTTTATAATTGGATCGGAGTTCTCGCTCTGCTGCTATTTCATCTAAAATTTCCTGTTGGTAAGAATAAGGAGTAATCCTAAAATGATATGCTTCCGGGTTTTCCGCAATTAAATACTGCTTGCCCGGTTTATCCTGAAAACGTTCTTTATATAATGCAGTTTTTAAACGTTCTTTTTGTGCGGAGTCGTAGGTTTCAAAGTCAGGAGAATGCCAATAGGCATCAAACGTATGCAGCACTTTGTTCATAGTGTTGCTCAAATCTTTTTCGGTAATTTTGACATTCCATTCCAACCCGCTGGATATGGCGGGATTCGATAAATTGGAAGAACCTATGTAAGCTGTGGTGAAACCGGTATCTCTGTGGAACACATAAGCTTTGGCGTGGAGCCTTGTCCGTTTGGTATCATAAGAAATTTTGATTTCCACATTAGGCAGTGTATTTAATTCTTCGATGGCTTTGAAATCCGTAGCGCCTAAATAGGACGTAGTAATAATCCGTAATTTACCACCACGTTGGGTAAATTCCTTTAATGATTCCAATAACAGACTGAGCCCGCTCCACTTAATAAACGAAACCAGCATATCAATACGGTCACAGGTACTAATCTCCGCTTTTAATTCGTTAAACATTTGCGGTTCGTGTTTGGCTCCGGTAAAAAGAGATGTTTCTGCTAAGGAAGTTTGTGGCCGAGGAATTTTCGCATTTGCGTTAACGACACGAATCGTGTTTTGCGAATCTAAAAGAGTCAGCAACTCTTCGCCCTTTTTATCAACAAGCGATTCCTTTAATTCTTCATTATTAGTTTCTTCCTGAATTAACTTTATGATTTTATTGGCAAGAACAATTTGGCGTTGCAACCCGGTTGCATCACCTTCGGACTCCCCAGTATCTTTTGCAGATTCCAGACCTTGGGTTACAATATCTTTCAGATAACCGGATAAAACGGTGGACGCTTCTGTTTGATCAATGGGTTCGATTTCTTTGAAACGGTTTTCCACTTGTTCCAGTTGTTTTGCAAAATGTTCACTGATGACCTGTTCATAAAATCCCGGCTTGAGTTTTTTGTCGCTCATGATAGTACCTCGGTAGTGAAAAATATAATGCATTTCATATATTAGTACTCTATTTTCCATTTTCTATCTATTATGTTACCTGGCAATGGATAATTACGCAAGATCAAAATGATAATAATGACAGGAATAATAACAATCTAAGAGCTGATTGCGTTAGCCAAATCAGAAGGAATTGAAATTACGGAAGCCGAAGCGGAAGCTTACCTTGCCGAGTTATCGGAATGTGAAATGAAAGACGGGCAGCTTAGACGTATTGCGGGCGGAACAGCGTTTACAATTAAGTGTCCGGCCTATGGATATTGAAGTGTCATATAACTGACAAATTGCAGTTATGCTCAGTAAAGATTATATGATATAATTATAAAAACAATTCCTTTGGGTAGGAATTTATTAAAGGCTGCCATATATATTTTTAGTAAGAGGCATTACAAACAAATCTTTTTGAGGAGAGGAACATTATGCCAGCCAACAAAAATGAACTTACAAAAGAAATGATTGAAAAAGCCATGCAGTGCAAAACTGCTGATGAGCTGATGACGCTTGCAAAAGCGGAAGGCTGTGACATCACAAAAGAGGAAGCCGAAGCCTATTTTGCGGAAATTTCCGATGCGGAGCTTGACAGTGAGAAGCTGAAAAATATCGCGGGTGGCTGCTGGAATTGCCTGGCTAATTGCGGGGAAAACACTTGCCCTTGCCTGGGTTAGGTAAAATATCCTGTGTAAATCCGTTTAATCCTGACAGCCGTAGATTTTTCTGCGGCTGTTTTGTTATAATTCAAATGTACGATGCTTCATTTTCGCCATATTAAGGAGGCGCAAAGATGGGAATCAGTAAACGGTTTTGTATGTTGCTGGCTGCGTTGTTGTGTTTGTTGTTTTCCGTTCCGGCCCGGGCAATGCTGCCCCAGCCGGGCATCTATGAAAAGACAGACGGTTCCGGACAGGTAACGGCCCGCATGTTTATCATTTCACTGCACGGTAAAGAATACACCATGCCCGGGTCCCTCACAATGCAAACATCTTTCGGCTCCCCGATTATCGCTCTGCAGGCGCTGGATGCGGACGGCAACGTGACGGAAGAGCTGGCCACTACTTACATCGGGAAGACCCAGACGGCCGGCGCCGGGGAAACGGGCCTGCGCCTGACCACGGACCAGCTGCGTGCCATGCACCTGACACCTGATGCCTCCGGCCCGTATGAACCGGTTTCCCCGGAAATTTTCAGCACGGCGTTTGGCCAGCAGGTGGGGTTCAGCTTTGAGGAAGAAGGCAAAGCCGGCGCCTATCATTGCGGTGACGCGCTGGACGGGCAGTACGTAAAAAATGACGGCGCGGATCTTCCTTATCCGGTTTCTGCTGTGATATACGCCTATGAAAAAACGTACAACCGTGAGGCGTTTTACAGGACGGGCACAGCGGTAAACCAGTACACCCGCAGGACAGACAGCGGGAATTTACTGCATGAAAACTACTGGCTTCTGAATATAAGGAAGCCGGACGCATGGACACATCTGATCGCGGAGAAACACTTCCGCGTTGTACAGGAGAGCTTTGGACAGCACCAGTTCCGTTTCCTGTTAGTGGCCGACAATTACGAACCGGCCTGGCTGAGTGAAGCCTGGAGCGGTTTTAAGGGTTCCGCCCTGACGGATTACTGTGTGTTGTATCTGCATCAGTTCCTTATCCGGAACGCGCCGGAGGTGGTTGAGAATCCTGACATCTATGTGCGCATGACGGATTTTTTCTGCGGGGAAGGCCCCAACGCGGTCACCACCAATGCCCTGTCGGTTTTTCTGGAAGAGGACGGGGAACTGTTGTGCCTGGGTCATGGACCGGTTGCGGATAATGGCGCTATCCGTTTCAGCAAGTGTGTGGGACGCGCCGGCATTAAGGGGGAAGGCGTGCGCCTGCGCCGGCAGCCCAATACCAACTGTGATATCCTGGGTGAGTATGACACCGGCTATCCCCTGACGGTGCTGGGGTTTGTAAAAGAAACCGGGGATCAGTATAACTTCTTTAAATGGGCGAAAGTCCGGCTGGATGACGGAACCGAGGGGTACGTGAGCGGTCAGTTCATCCAGGGGCTGGAGACTTTGGAAAACCTGTGATGGGCAGACACGTTTGACGGATGCCGGCATAAAACAATGGGAGGCGCTTTATGGAAATCAAACAGATTCGCAATGCAACGATTCGCGTTTTATATGCAGGCAAGACGTTTCTGATAGATCCCTGGCTCGCGGAAAAAGGACAGATGGGATGTTTTTTGGATATCCCGGGCAATCCGTTTCATGTTCCGGATGCAGCGAAAGAAGGAATACCGATGCCGATGTGCGCGCTGCCTGAACCGGCAGGGGAAATACTGAAAGGCGTAGATTATTATATTGTAACGCATATTCATCCTGACCATGTTGATATGGCGCCGGATGGCACGGTAGGAAGAATGCTGGATAAAACGGTGCCTGTTTTGGTGCAGAATGAAACAGACGGAAAGGTGTTCCGTGAATCCGGCTTTGAACAGGTCCTTGTGTTAGGGGAAACCGCGTTTACCTGCGGTGATGTTTCGATTACCCGGACACCGGCATTGCATGGCGTGATAGAGCCCTGCGGAGAAGCCTGCGGCGTTATATTTCAGGCAAAACAGGAAAAGACGCTGTATGTTGCAGGGGATACGATCTGGACGACAGAAATAAAAAAGACGCTGCGGACTTTTACGCCGGACGTGGTGGTGTTAAATGCCTGCGCTGCGGAATTGACCGGTTTTGGACGGCTGATCATGAATGACGAGGATGTGGAAGCTGTTGCCCGGACCGTACCGGATGCGCAGATTGTCATCAGCCATATGGACACGGTGGCGCATGCGTCCATAACCCGTTATACAATGCGCGGTCTGCTGGCAAAGCGCGGCGTGGTCTATCTGATGCCTGAAGACGGGGAGACGCTGGCGTTTCACTGAACAGAACCCGGTTTTATATATTCCGGTTTTCCTTACAGCCGTAGATTTTTCTGCGGCTGTTTTGTTATAATTAATAAAAAAGATGTTTATATTTGGAATTATTACAGGTAAAGAGGTGAAGCCGGAATGATAGATATACCGGCAATATTTAAGAGCAGGACATTGGATGCGGATAAGCTCCGGGAATATGGTTTTTCATATTCGGGGGATCAATATACTATGGATTTTCCGATTATGGAGAACCAGTATACTGCAAAGATTACTATTTCATCAGATGGCAGTGCGGATTTCCGGGTGTATGAGACGGACAGTGATGAGGAATATATGCCTGCGCATATTTATAACGCGACAGGGGCGTTTGTCGGCGGTATACACAAGGCATGCGAAGAGATCCTGAAAAATATTTCTGAGAAATGCTATTACACCGAGTATTTCAAATGGAATCAGTCAAAGAGGATTTTGCATTTTATCAAAGACAGATACAATGCGGAACCGGAGTTCCTCTGGAAAAACCTCCCGGAATGTGCAGCGCTCCGTGTTCCCGGCAAGAAGCCGTGGTTTGCAGTGATAGGAAGGGTTCCCAAAGAAAAGTTGGGTCAGGATGAAGGAGGAATCGCCGAGGTCATTAACCTGAAAGACGAGCCGGCGATTGTATCTGCAAGAGTGGATGGCAGGCTTGCTTTTCCTGCCTATCACATGAATAAGCAACACTGGTATACGCTTTTCCTCGATGATCGGATTTCTGATGACGAAATAATCAAATTGATTGAGAAGAGCTATGTGCTTGTAAATCATTGAAGGCAGAAGAAAACTCCGGTTTTGCTAAATTACTGTGGTAGTATTTTCTCGTTTGATATATAATAATAAAAGTAAAAGTGTAACTTCTGTTTTGTAATTTAAAAAGGAGGGGAACATCATGCCAATCAACAAAAAGGAACTCACGAAAGAAATGCTGGAAAAAGCCATGCAGTGCAAATCAGCCGATGAACTGATCGCGCTGGCAAAGACAGGCGGGTATGAGATGTCAAAAGAGGAAGC
The DNA here is from genome assembly GCF_900112895.1 of Succiniclasticum ruminis DSM 9236. Taxonomy (GTDB): domain Bacteria; phylum Bacillota; class Negativicutes; order Acidaminococcales; family Acidaminococcaceae; genus Succiniclasticum; species Succiniclasticum ruminis. Next base: position 12,233 of record NZ_FONL01000021.1, read on the forward strand.
CGAATCGTACATGGCGGAAATGTCTGATTTTGAATTAGATGGTACAGCGCTGAAGAAAATTGCCGGTGGCAGCTGTTATGTTGATTGCTGGAGTGACGACTGCTCTTTCAGGGATTAATGTAAAAACAGGAGCGCATCATGGAACCGATTTTTGACAAACTGTATCAGTTTACGTACAAAATACCCGGTATGCCCCTTGACTGCCATCAGTATCTGCTGTTGCGCGATCCGGCCATATTGTTTTCTGTCGGATCCGCCGATATGGCCCGGGACTTTCTGCCAAAGGTTAAGGAACTGCTGGCCAGCCGTCCGCTGAAATATTTGTTCATTTCCCACCGCGAATGGGATGAATGTGGCGGATTGGCCGTACTGCATAAGATGTTCCCGGAAACGATAGTGATTTGCTCACAGAACGCAGCGGGGAATTTTAAGTTCAACGATTACGACGGAAAAGTCATCGCCTGCACGCCTGGCCAGCCGTTTACGGACGGCGGGCTGGAACTGGTATTTTTGCCATATCCCGTTGAACCGCATTATAATCTGGGGCTTTTGGCTTATGAAAAGAATTCCGGGGTCTTCAGCAGCGCCGATTTGTTCCTCAAGGGCGGCGACACGGCCGGTGTGGTGCAGGAAAGCAACTGGAAAGACCTGGTGGATGCTATCCCCGAGAACTTCCTGAACATGGGGCCCCAACAGCCAAAGACAATAGCTGCGTTGCGGACGATCAATCCGGAATTTGTAGCCGTTGGACATGGACCGTGCTTTATCTGCAGGTAAAGAAAACAAACGTATGACAACCGTTACAAGTTCGTTACAGGCATACGATACGGTGAAAACGGAGTATCGTATGGATTTTGGTGAGGGAAACATCATGCCGGTCAACAAAAACGAACTCACAAAAGAACAAATCATGAAGGCCATGCAGTACAAGACTGCTGACGAGCTGATGGCCTATGCCAAATCGGAAGGCATTGACATTACTAAGGAAGAAGCCGAAGCGTACCTTGCCGAACTGTCGGAGTTTGAACTGAAAGACGGAGAGGTCAAACGCGTTGCGGGCGGTTTTTGCGGAAATGATCTGGAATGTCCCACTTTTTGCACGGATTACTCCGCACCGTATTGATTATAGTTTAAGGGTCTGCTATTCGGCTCAATGCAACATGGACTGTAGCAATTATATAGCTCTCTGGCAGTTCCATAGCCGGAGTTATACGTTCTTTAGGAACCGGCGGGCGCCCTTCTTTAATTCTGGTCATTAGTAAATGATTCAACAGCCGTGGAACTTCCGCGGCTGTTTTGTTCCATATATTATCAAAACACACAGGAGATGTTTTAAATGCGCAGAGATTTGGGTGTGCTTCCGGCTGTTTTTCCTATGCCTGTCCTTATGATCGGGACTTATGACGGGAACGGGAAGGTTAATGTTATGAACATGGCCTGGGGAAATATCAGTACCGGTGAAAAGATCGTTCTTAACATGGGTTCGGACCGCAAGACGCTGGCCAACATCCGTCTTAAGAAGGCGCCCATGTTGATGCCCCTGTTATCCAGGAGTTCCCCCTTACCATGGAATGTGAACTGCTGGAGGAGCGGGAAGTGGCGGAAGGCAGTATCATTACCGGACGGATTGTCAATGTGAATGTCGATGAAAAGATTCTTAATGAAAAAGCTTCTTCCTGAGATTGACCGGTGCGATGGAATTGTACTTGCCACGCCGATTTACAATCAGCAAATCCGTGCGCTTGCCGGATGGCTAAAAGCATAAATCGAAATTTAGTTGTCCGTAACCGGGTTTGCGGGATTCCATTTACGTATTATATTTGCAGACAGGAGGAGATTCCTTTGGTAAAAAAGATGATTGCAGGATTGGCGTTGGCTTCGCTTATGGCCGTGAACGCCGAGGCCTGTACTGTCATGGTAGTGACAAAAGGCGCGTCGGCGGATGGGAGTGTGATCGTTTCCCACTCCAACGACGGGTTTGGCGCGGACATGAATATGGTCTATGTGCCGGCGAAGAATCATCCGGAAGGCAGTAAACGTCCCGTATATCCTACGGCGGTAGCTCTTGGTCCCATACCCGGGTACAACGCCTTTTTCCAGCCGAACCTGGTTGCGCCGGAACGGAGCGAAGGATACGATTACCCCGGCAGACCACACACGGTACCCTTCGGCTATATACCCGAGGTTGCGCACACGTACGCCTATATGGATGGATGCTATGGTATGGCCAATGAACACGGCCTGATGTTAGGCGAATGTACAGACCTGTCTGAACGTCTTCCGCAAGTTCCTTATAAAGAAGGAGGCGGTATATTCTATGCTGCCGAATTAGGCCGTGTCGCGCTGGAACGGTGCAAGACTGCCCGCGAAGCCGTTCAGATGATGGGCAGCCTGATTGACGAATACGGCCTCTGGGGCACAGCTGAGACATTAGCTGTTGCAGACAGGGAAGAGGCCTGGGTCTTTGAGATGCAGACGTCGCCCACAGGCAAGGGCGGCCTCTGGATTGCAGAAAAGATACCGGATGGTGATTTTTTCATTGCGGCGAATCAGCTGCGGATCCATGGAATCCGGGAAGGCGACCCGGACCAGATCTTCAACCCGCACCTGCCGGAAACGCTCAAGAAAATCGGCTGGGCGGCTTATGACGAGGAGGGCCGGCTGGACTGGGTGAAGTCCCTGCAGGCCAAAGAGTACAAACATCCGTATTATTCCAAACGGCGCGTATGGCGGGCCATGAGCCAGGTTGCACCGTCTAAAAACCTTCCGTCACAGGTTGCCGGCTGGGATTCGAAAACCTATCCGCTGTCCGTCCGTCCCGATAAAAAACTGAAGGTGGAAGATATTGCGCGCCTGCATCGCGACTACTATCAGGGTACCGGGTTTGACAAGTCGAAAAGTCCCCTGGCAGGCCTATACGGATCGCCGTACCATTATGTGAAGGAAATGGGCGAACGTTCCATCTTAAGCGCCAAGACCAGTTATACGCAGATTGCGCAGGCTGGCGGCACGCTTCCTGCTCCCGTGGTCTGGTTGTCCATGAACACACCCTTTGAAAATCCGTTTGTTCCTTTTGCCGTATCGAAGGTGCCCGAAGAATACCGCGCGCTGCGAGATACCTACGACCCGTCGAAGATGTACTGGGTTTCCAATCAGGTTATGGCGCTTACGCAGGGCTATTTTAACATTATGTCTCCTATCATAAAGGAAGCCGTGGAACAGGCGGAGAAAAAATCCGTACAGCTTGTCAATTCGTCTTCTGGTCTGACGAAGGAAAAATTTGCCGATGCGCTGCGTGAGAACTCTCTCAGGATATTGGACGACTGGAAACAGCTTTCCGGCAAGCTTTTAATGAAATATAACGCCGGCGAGGGCATAGAATACGAAAAACTGCCCCAACCAAATACCTCGGAGAAGTATTGATATAAATTGAAGTTTTGCTTACAGCCGTGGATTTTTCCGCGGCTGTTTTGGTATAATGAATTAAAATGATATTTACGAATACAAATCAACTTTTATGTGAAAGAGGTCTTCCATGAAAAAGATTTTGCTGGTTAATGCGAGCCCTAGAAAAGGGGGTAACTCAGATTTAATTACAAAGATGCTTGCCGAAGAGTTGAAAGATTGTGAAGTGATTGTGTTTAATATGCGTGAAAAGAAATGCAATCCTTGCCTTGCCTGTGGGGCATGCCAGGGCAAGGATACTCAGATGTGCGTACAGAAGGACGATATCCAAAAGCTTCTTCCTGAGATTGACCGATGCGATGGAATTGTACTTGCCACGCCGATTTACAATCAGCAGATCTGTTCGCAGGCGAAGCTGTTTATTGAACGGTGGTATCCTTTTTTCAAATTTGACAATCCGCTGATGACCAACTCTTCCAAATGCGGGAAAAAAGGAGCCATTATCTGTTCATTTTGGGGAAGCCCGGTTGATGTGACGACAAAATATGCAGAATGGACATTGGACGGTTTTTCGCAGATAGGCGTGGAAGAAAAGAAAGCGTTAATCTTCCCGCAGATACCCGGACGCGGCGATATATGTAAACGGGAAGACTATATGGCGCAGATCCGTGCGCTTGCCGGATGGCTGAAAGCATAAATTGGGATTTTTATTAGTTATACGAGACGGCGAAAATGGAATAACGTATAGCCTTGATTTCTTCTCTTGTATGTTATATAATAATAAAACAGAGTCGTTTTGGACGTTGGGCCGGCGGGGTACATTGTGCATCGTGGCATCTGCTTCAATAGGTGCTTGCTCCTTTACGCCCGGGTCAATAACCCGGAAACGACCGGGAGAAGTACCTAAAAAAGTCCTTCATGGCAGCCCCTGCATTGGAAGCAGGAACGCCGAGCTGTGAAGGGCTTTTATTTTTTTGTTTATACGATACGGCGAAAATGGAGTACCGTATAACCGACAAATTCACGTTTGTATTATCAATGTCAACAACGGAGTATTGTTACAACTCACGTTTATTGGTATAATCTGTATGAACCCTGATGGTGTGCCGTTAATAGCGGTCTTGAACACACCGTCAGGGTTTTTCTTTTTCCCCTCTTGTGAAATATGATGTATTAGCATATGGATTATTAGCATATTGCGTATTGATATATTTAATATTATTCTCTTTTACTTTATCTTTTCTTTGGTTCTTTCTTTTCTCTTTCTTTTTCTCTTCGATGTTGATAAAAAGCCGGCCGTTTTCTTCGAAGACGAGGCCGCATTCTTTCTTTTGCATAAAAAAACTTTTGACAACGGTTTCGTTTTTTTGTCCTCGCGGGATTATATAAGTGAAAACGGGATTTGACCTGTTTTGTAATCATTTAATTTGCAATGCGCCAAATACAGCGGGCGTGCACAACGGCATGCGGCAGAATCGTAGTGCCTGCAGATGTAGCCGTATGGCAGTAAGACCCGCCGCAACATATTTCGTAAAAGGAGGGAAAAAATTATGAGTGCAGATACTGATTTGGATCTGGTGTTCCGGAACGCGGCGGGCAAAAAGGTGACCCTTAACATTGTGGAATCGGTGGAAGGCCGCATGACGGAAATTTCCGCTGACGGATCAGGGTAACGTGGAACGGCTGCGTTTTATTTTCGGCAACAAGTGAAAGTACCTGCCCCGGTACAGGTTATGGCTGACCAGGTCGCAGGCAATTTGCCATTGCGAGATGGCAGTAAAATATTTCAGGGAAATGATTCGGGAAGAAAATAAAAACAAAATATGTGAAGAAAAAGCAGATGATTTGATGGAAGCTGGTATGATATTGCTACTTATTGCCTTTGGGTTTACATTGTATGGATACATAACATCGACCAAAGGAAAAACCTTGGGGGCTATAGTCGCCTTTTTCATGATTGGCACCCCTGCGGGTTTTCTCGTTGCCGGTATGTCGATTTCCAGCCTGGGTTTTGGCGTTGAAGCTGACTATAGCCTTTATCTGTATAACAAAACGGGAACAAGAAAAAGGTCAGCAAAGAGAAAAATAGAAAGAAATCCAATTGACCATAAAGAGTGTGCGAGAGAGAAGCTCCGTGATCGCGCAGCAACCTGTCAGAAGGGTAAGGTGCTAAAGCTTGCATGATGGGATGTTGAAAATAAAGCCCATCTTACCGATGGGCTTTTGTTTTACAGAGAGTAGATATATTAGTATTTTAATCAGAGTAAGGAGTTACCATGTTTGACGGAGATGTAAGAAATAAAGAATGTGAAATATATTATATCATTCACTAACTGAAAATGAAAATTATCCACAATCTTTGATGTTACAGATTTTCATACGGAAGTACACTGTATAAATGCATCGAAGATGCAACTATTTTCAGTTGCATCTTTGCTTTCTATATGCTATAGTATACACATGGGGGGAATTCGTTTTGGGACAAAAAGAAAAACTCATTGCTAAATTGAAAGCAAGCTCCAAGTCGTTTACTTTTAATGAAGCAGAAACATTGCTTGGATATTTTTCTTACTACAGAAGCAACAAGGGGAAAACGAGCGGCTCGCGTATCATGTTCGTGAGTGATGTTTATAAAACAAAAATTTTGCTTCATAAACCACATCCACGCAAAGAACTTTTAGAATATCAGATAAAACAACTTATCGAGCAGTTGGAACAGGAGGGCTTGTTATGAAAAACACGATGGAATACAAAGGTTATGTTGGCAGCATAGAATTTTCTGAGGAGGACGGTGTGTTTTTTGGAAAAGTTCAGGGCATCCGCTCTTTGATTTCTTATGAAGGGACTAACGCATCCGAACTAATCACCGATTTTCATGGTGCGGTTGACGATTATCTTGACCTTTGCGAAAAGGAAGGCCAGGTTCCGGAATCCGCCTATAAGGGAAGCCTGAATGTCCGTCTTGGCAGTGAACTTCATAAACGCGCTGCCGTTTATGCTATTTCTCAACAGCAGAGCCTGAACAGTTTTATCGAAGAAGCTGTGAGAGATAAGCTGACTGCTGTTAATGCGTAAATGTAGGATAAAGAATAAAACATAACTACTTTTCAGTATTTGACAATTTTTCAACTAAAGTCGGATTAATAAATAAACCTGATCTAATCAAACAAGTCATTAGAACTTATACAGAAGTAAAAGGGTTGTTATGTCACATATACGCTCTAAAGATACTACTATAGAAGTAAAGTTGAGAAAAGCTTTATGGAAGAGAGGTTTTAGATATCGCAAAATTATGCAAGTTTGCCAGGGAAACCCGATATCGCGTTAACTAAGTATAAGGTGGCTGTTTTTTGTGATAGTGATTTTTTCCATGGCAACCCGGTTTTACAGATTCCGATTTTTCCAACAGCCGTAGATTTTTCTGCGGCTGTTTTGTTATAATTAAGTAAATCAAGGTTAATCGTACAAATCGGGGTTTAACAGAGTGACGGATGGGATGGTATTATGAATATAAATACACTCAACATACTGGCTGATGCCATATCTGATGTAGGGTCATGGCATTGGTGGTATGTAAAAGACGACATGGTTCATATACAGTTTTGTGATATTCAGCTTTACGATGAATCAAAACCGGAAAAGGAAACACATACGACGGATGTTTTAGCGGTACGGTTCTATAACCATGCCTTCGCGGTTTTTCTGGATAATCTGGCTGAAGATAAATGGTATGAACGCCTTAGAAATGATGATTCTGTAATTTATCCTGTCGATACGTATGATCTGGTGTTTGATGATAGTAAAGAGGCCGGGTTATTACTAAACGATTATAAGAACAGAATAACCGTCAAAGACTTTAACGGTTCAGAAACGCTTTCAACCGCAAAACATCTCCTCTGTGCCAGATGTGGTGAAGTTGGCTTTATCGTTGGAGGAGACGAGATAGTAGTTGTAGGGAAAAAAGGAAAATATACAGGAGAGGAAATAGAAACTGCTTCTAAGAAATGGTGGGATTATTGGAAGGATTACTGGAAATTGAGGAAAACAAAGGAAGCATATACGGAAGATTATGCGTGTGAAATTACGATTCCCGTAGACAAAAATGATCCGAAGGGAAACTGGTAATTCATCCGGGGTTTGTTAATATTTCTTACAGAAGGTTCATCGACAAATCGGGATTTTTCGAGCAGAGTAATTAACAGGAGTACAGATATGTTTCATGAAGAGCTGAAGCAAATCATAAGATCGGTTTTACAACAAGGCTTAAGTGGTCAGTCATTGATGGAAGTATTAACAGCCAATGTTGATCCAACCGAAATATGTGCATCGGATGATATGCTAGTTACGGATTCATATTTTTCTCTTTTGCATTATGCTACTGGGGAAGAAATACTCAAGGATGCTGAGTGGAAATACTTCCTGGATTGTCTGAACGGTAACAGAGTTTATAGTCTTGATGAGAAATTACAGATGACCGATAAGAACAGCATCGGTGGATCAGTATGACAAATTCGTGTTTTACTTACTACAACCCAGCTTAATGGGAGTTATTTTCAACCATCTCACCGGACGTGTAAAAAGCGTCTGCTTTTTTTGCAGTAACGTAAAACGTTTGCGTTAATTTGTATTGACAATGTTTGCTATCGGAAATATAATTATTTTAGAAGAAGAGAATTTTTTCATCCGTTATAACCGTATTAACGTTACTCTGGAAAGGAGCATATATCATGGCTAATGCAAATATTAATGTTCGCGTGGATGCAGAATTAAAACGTTCTGCTGAAATTTTGTTTGAAGATTTAGGACTTACCATGTCTTCTGCCATTACTATTTTCCTTAAAAGCGCAGTAAAACATGAGGGGATTCCTTTTGAAATAAGACGTTATGCCCCTAATGCGGAAACCAGGGCTGCTCTTGCTGAATATAAGGAAATGAAAAAGAATCCTGGCAACTATAAACGGTATAAGTCTTTTGACGACATGGCAGACGAGGTGTTTGCGGATGCTTGAAATTGTTCCTTCAAACCAGTTTAAGAAAGACTTAAAGCTCGCGAAGAGACGAGGTCTGAAGATTGAACTCCTGCGTGAAGTGGTCAATACTCTTGCCATGAAAAAGAAATTGGACGATAAACACCATGACCATAGTCTGGCTGGTAATTATAAGTCATTTAGGGAATGTCATATTGAACCGGATTGGCTTTTGATCTATCGAATAGAAAATAATGAACTGGAATTGTTTTTGTTTCGTACGGGTTCACATTCCGATTTATATTAAGCGGTGACTGTTGGTACAAATCGTGATTTAATGGGATAATTAATATGATCAACGTAACTCTCTGTCCTTTGAAATCGGACGACCTTGAACAATTCATTCGTGATAACCAGGAAGCTTTTAATTATGGAGCCCTTGAAGAATTCGGTCTCCGGGACGATCATTTTGAAAAACGGAATATCCATTTCTACGTCAACCGGTGCGGATTTCATATTGTAGAGTTTTTCAACAGGTATCATCCTGACCCAAAGGATCCGGATGCGGGCAATGAATTGGACGATCAGTTCCCGGATGGGATGTTCCGTTTTGAAAAAATGGTGAAGTAAATTTAAGTTTTGTTACAATGTTGGCCGTGATACAAATCAGGATTTTTCTGACAGGTATGGTGCTGATGAAATTTCTTTAATTGTAGGATATTTGCAAATCTTTTGGTATAATATAACTGTACTATAAAAGTACAGTTTTTTTATTCCCAAGGGAGGTCCTGAAAATGCCAATCAACAAAAACGAAATCACAAAAGAAATGATTGAAAAAGCGATGGAGTGCAAGACCGCCGGTGAACTGATCGCGCTGGCTAAAGCCGAAGGCGTGGAAATTACCAAAGAAGAAGCCGAAGCGTACATGGCGGAACTGGCCGACTATGAGCTGGACAGTGGCAAGATTAAGGAAATAGCTGGTGGGTTGTGCTCAGGGAGAACAACGTCTCCCAAGCCTCGCTGTCAAGAACACAGCTATATATAAAGGTTAGTTTCGTAAACCAGTGCCGGTACATCAGTGCCGGCCTTTTTTATTTCGGCTGTAGTAATATAAAAGAACCACCTTGTAAAACCCCGCGCTGTGGGCGGGCGGTCATTCAGACAAATTTGTGTTTTTCTGACAGCCGTAGATTTTTCCGCGGCTGTTTTGCTATAATGGTGATAGTGATACAAAACAAACAGCTGCGCGGTATAAATCAGAATCGTATCCGAAAGGCAACAGTACATGGCATTCAGCAAAACCATCAACGCGCTGGAAGGCTCAATATGGGACAAGATTATAGTGTTCGCCATCCCCATGGCTCTCACCAGTTTATTCCAGCAGTTATTTAATTCGGCGGATATCGCCGTTATCGGACGTTTCTCCGGAAGCCAGGCATTGGCGGCGGTAGGCAGTACTGCGACTATTGTCAATATTTTCATAAACTGTCTGGTTGGCACTTCGGTAGGTGCCACCGTGGTCATCTCCCACCTGCTGGGTGAAAAAAATGAAAAAGCAGCGCAGGAAGCGTTGCATGCCTCTGTCTGTTTTTCTGTTATATTCGGTATCGTACTGGGAATCCTAGGCCTTCTGATTGCCCAGCCGGTGCTGCGCCTCATGGGCACGCCTGCGGAAGTGTTGGACATGGCGGACCTGTATCTGAAAATTTACTACCTGGGCATCCCTTTTCTTACGGTTTACAATTTCGGTGCAGCCATCTTCCGGGCCAACGGAGATACAAAAAAAGCCCTGCTATCCCTTACCGTTTCCGGTTTCATCAACGTGGCGCTGAATATATTCTTCGTGGTCTTCTGCGGCATGAGTGTGGACGGCGTGGCTATTGCCACTGTCATCGCCAACATAATCAGCGCAGGGTTAATTATCTATTATCTTACGAAGGAACAGGGCCTGCTTCACCTGTCTTTCAGTAAAATCTACTGGCATACTGGCATGATTATACAGGTGCTGAAGATTGGCATCCCTACCGCCATTCAGGGCATGGTATTTTCCCTTTCCAACATGATCATCCAGGTTGCCATAAACAGTCTGGGCTCTGCAGCCATCGCAGCCTCCACCGTCGCCCTGAATTTTGAGATGTGGGCCTACCATGTGCTCACCGGGTTCTCCCAGGCCTGCACGGCCTTTGTTGGACTGAACTACGGCGCCAGGAAACTGAAGCGCTGCATCCGCATCACCCGCTGGTGCATGCTGGAAGGCATCATTGCCAGCATCTTCGTTTCACTTTTCTTCATTTTGCTGCGTAAACCTTTGGTAGCCCTGTTTACTGCAGACACCGTGGTAGCAGAATTGGCCTATGTGCGTATCTGCTGGATTATTTCCTTTGAATTCATCAGTATGGTGATGGACGTCTTTTCTGGCGCGCTGCGGGGCTGGGGCTTCTCCCTTCTGCCTGCGGTCATTACCACCGCAGGCATCTGCGTATTGCGGGTTATTTATGTTTATACCGTATTTGCCGGCTGGCCCGATTTCGGGGTACTGATGGCGGTCTACCCGCTGAGCTGGCTGGTCACCGCCATCGGCATTACCATTGCTTACTTTTCAGTAAAGAAGAAAATCATCGCAACACAGATGAGGGTGTGGGCGGAGTAGGAACAACTGCTAGAAAAGATTCGTGAGCTTGCCACATGGCTTGCGGAGTAGGGGAATAATATAATGACAGATAAGTTAGTAGTTTTTTATTCCTGGGGAGATTATAAAGCACAGTTGGACTTGTGGCTTGAAAATTTGGACTGTTAATGAAATCCCAATTTGTTTCATTAAAAATGACCGGCAGATGCCGGTCATTTTCTATATGAGATATAATTAAATAAGGGTAGAGACATAAATCGCAGTTTTGCTCAGTAAAGATTATATGATATAATTACAGAAACAAGTCCTTTGGGTATGAAATTTTAAAGGATGCCGTATATATTTTTAGTAAGGGGCATTAAAAACAAATCTTTTTGAGGAGAGGAACATTATGCCAGTCAACAATAATGAACTTACAAAAGAAATGATTGAAAAAGCCTTGCAGTGCAAAACTGCTGATGAGCTGATAACGCTTGCAAAAGCTGAAGGCTATGACATCCCAAAAGTCTGGAAGCTTTTCCAGGAAGCGTTCCATGAGGGTGAAGGAGAGTTATTTGCATAATTTGAAAAAGACGGCCGTTTAGCGTAACAAAGATTTTTATGATATAATTTAATAAAGTATTCCATCATCGTCAATTTTGCTGAACCTGTTTTGTATATATAATAAAAGGTATTTTAAAATTAAAGTAATGGGAGGATTCTATTATGCCGATTAACAAAAACGAAATCACAAAAGAAATGCTGGAAAAAGCCATGCAGTGCAAGACAGTGGAGGATCTGATTGCATACGCTAAAACCGAAGGCGTTGACCTTACGAAAGAGGAAGCCGAGGCTTACTTTGATGAGTTATCAGAATGTGAGTTGCAAGACGGCGATATCAAACATGTAGCGGGAGGATTGTGTGGGGCTGTTGGCGCTCCTCCTGTAGGACCCTCGAACTATAAATAATTCACGGAAAACCCCAATTTGTTTCAAAAAAAATGACCGGCAGATACCGGTCATTTTTATATGAGATATAATTAAATGAGGGTAGAGGCATAAATTGTTGTTTTTCTAACAGCCGTAGATTTTTCCGCGGCTGTTTTGGTATAATAAAGTGAGTCGATGATAATCTTACAAAATCAGAATTTTTGAGAGATTGCTATGGATATTATAAAGACAGTGAATTACTATCGAAAACTAGATAAAAACAGTCTTTGTTCCTGTGATTATTGCAGAAACTATTGTTTAGAGATTAAGAAAACATATCCTATACTGTCAGATTATTTAACAGGGATGGGAGTCGATATTGAAAAACCATTTGAAACAATGCCTCTTGACCCATATGAAGGAATTATTGAATATATTGCTGTCCAATATATAGTCATGGGAAATCACTCCGATTTTAAAGCCGCAGTTGTTTCTGGTGTTGATATCGACATGGCTGATTCGCATCCTGTGACTGGTATAGAGGAGGAACATTTTGTAATCGAAATATCGCCTATAAAGTTGAAATGGGCTATATAGACAAATTCATGTTTTTCTAACAGCATGGTACTGACAAGTTTTTTGTAATTATATTTATATTATAGAAAATTTGCAAAATTTTTGTTATAATAAAAATGCCCTATGAAGGCACAGTTTCTTTAATTCTTGATGGAGGTCCTGAAAATGCCAATCAACAAAAACGAACTCACAAAAGAAATGCTGGAAAAAGCCATGCAGTGCAAGACTGTTGAAGAATTAATGGCGCTGGGCAAAGCGGAAGGCATTGTCCTTACCGAAGATGAAGCCGAAGCGTTTCTGTCGGAATTGTCCGGATATGAACTGGTAGGTGGAGAGATTAAAAAAATAGCCGGAGGAATTCATAGGATCAATCGTCAAGATTGCATGTATTATCACAGGATTCTTAAATAATTTAAAAATCTGTGTAATAAACACAGCAAAAGTATTTTAAGGTAAAATCCGATTTTAGTTTGAAAATACGTTTTATACTGACAGCCGTAGATTTTTCTGCGGCTGTTTTGTTATAATGAATTAAAATGATGTTTTCAAATACAATTTGTAATTCTTGATAGTAATGATTTGCGTGATGACGGGGGGACAATATGAAAGTAAATTACGTTTGCACAAAATGCGGAAAAGTGGAAGACGTAACGACGCGGGCGCCGAAATGCGAATGCGGCGGCTTGTGGAAACTGCAGTATGAACTGCCGGAGTTTGACGAAGCGCTGATCGATAAGGACGAATGGAGCATCTTCCGTTACCGTGCCTTTATGCCCCTGGCGGACGAAACGTGGAAATCCGTCACCATGGGCGAAGGCATGACGCCCATCGTACCCTTTGACGAAGACCTGATGCTGAAGATGGATTATTTCATGCCGACCCTGTCTTTTAAAGACCGGGGCGCGGCGGTTCTCATTTCCCACTGCAAGTCCATCGGCGTGACGGATGTGGTGCAGGATTCCAGCGGCAACGCGGGCAACAGCGTGGCAGCGTATTGCGGGCGCGTGGGTATCAACTGCGAGATTTTTGTCCCGGAAGGGACGTCGCCGAAAAAGATTGACATGATCCGCGCCCACGGGGCAAAGGCTAATGTGGTGCCCGGTTCCCGTGACCACTGCGCGGATGTGTGCAGGGCGAAGGTTACGGAAGAAGGAAAGTATTACGCGAACCACGTGTATAACCCGTTCTTCTATGAAGGAACGAAAACCTACATTTATGAAATTTACGAGCAGCTGCACCGGATCCCCCGGAACATTTTTATTCCGTTGGGGAACGGGACCCTGTTCCTGGGCGGGGTCTTTGGCCTGGAGCACCTTGTGGCCAGCGGCGTGATTCCTGAAATGCCTAATGTCATCGCCATCCAGAGCGAACACTGCGCGCCGTTTGCGGAAGCGAAACGGCAGGGGCTGAAAGTGCCGGCTGCGGTTACGCCGGAGCCGACGCTGGCGGAAGGCATTGCCATCGGCCAGCCCATGCGTGGCGTGGAAATTCTGGAAAAGATTTATAAATACGATATGGAAATCGTGGAGATTCCGGAAGAAACAATTTTGCCGGCCCGTGCCGCGCTGGCAGCCAAAGGCATTTACTGCGAGCACACCACGGCGGGCAACTACGCGGCGTATCTGAAATACTGCGAGCTTCACGGCAGGACGCCGGACAGCCTGATTACCATGTGTGGCGCCGGACTTAAGTCAGATCACTGATACAAGTTTCGGTTTTGCCCGGCAAAGATGAGTATGATATAATTAACAAAATAGTTCCATCAGTGTCAATTTTGATGAAGCTGTCTTGTATATATTAGTAAAAGGCATTTAAAATAAAATTTACAGAGGAGGATTTCATTATGCCAATCGACAAAAAAGAACTCACAAAAGAAATGCTGGAAAAAGCGATGCGGTGCAAATCGGCCGATGAACTGATTGCGTTGGCAAAGACAGGCGGTTTTGAGATGACCAAAGAGGAAGCGGAATCTTACATGGAGGAATTGTCTGATTTTGAATTAGACGGCGAAGCACTAAAGAATATTGCCGGTGGTGGTGGGTGTTATATGAGAACTCCCCTGGATGATATGATGTGAAGAATTTTCTGTTTTTCTCAACAGCCGCAGAATTTCTGCGGCTGTTTTGTTATAATGATGGCAGTGATACAAATCGTCATTTACATCAACAAATGTTGCTTACTTTTCGTGTTTTATTTATAATATAAGTTGTAAGGCGTAAATTTGCTGTAATATTGTGTTTTGAAAGGTGGGAAATGTTATGCCGGTTAACAAAAAAGAAATCACAAAAACACAGATATTAAAAGCTATTAAGTGCAAGACTGCCGATGAACTGCTGGAGCTTGCCAAGGCAGAAGGCTATGACATCACAAAAGAGGAAGCGGAAGCCTATTTTGCGGAAATTTCCGATATGGAGCTTGACAGCGAGAAGCTGAAAAAAATAGCGGGCGGCATTGAAACCTGCTGGGCGGTTGACGGCTGCTCATGGCATTGTTAAAGCGCGGCGCGCCGGAATCGTCAGTCCGGCCTGTGCTGTAACACGAAAGAGAATATAACAGGTTCCTGATTTCCCGACAGCTGTGGAATTTATTTTCCGCGGCTGTTTTGTTATAATTTACATAAAGTAAGTTGGTTTTAAGTTGGTGTTTAACGAAACGGCTGCAGAGGATCATGAACGTTTTGAATGGGGGGCAGGCCATGTTAAAATCCGAAAAACGTGAATCACAAAAGTTCAAAAAGCGTTACGGGCCCCGGCGTCATAAGCTGCTGGGGATCAACAAGTGGACGCGGAAGCAAAAAGAGTTACAGGAAAGAAAGGCAGCGGAGAAGGAGGGGGCGGAATGAACAACCGGCAGATTACGGCGATATACGAGGATCTGAAAAAGCTCGCCGGAAACGAGATCCGGACCGCAGGCGGGAACGACCTGGTGACGGCCTGGCGTTTGTTTGAAAAAATGGACGCGCTGATTAACCTCCAGTATTGCGCCGTGAATTTCCGTATCCTTCTCGAAAGTACGGAAGACGAAGAGAGCAGGGAACTTGTGCAGAAGCACCTGCATATCTTTATGACGACGGTCTATATGGATTATCTGGAGGACGTGATCGGGACGGCCGGCAGCGAAAAGGCCGGCAGCGCCGGGGTGGCGTACCTGCAGGAGGAAATCTGTGAGAATCTGGCCCCGGTACTGGATTTCTTTCGGAGAGAGTTTGGGGAATGATCCAATATCATTAAACTCTTTCATGTATTTTCCACCTGTTCCGGGATTTCAAAAGTCCCTTTCGTTGGGGGAAGGGTTGTTTGTCTGGAAACCTGTGTGGCAGTTAAACGTTTGCTGGGAAGCTGAGGCAGTTGCAGTAAGGCCGGTAATTTACATAGAAAAAAACCGCCGGAGGAGATAAATGGATATTCAGTATCTGCTTTTTTTGCAGGATTTTCGCAACAGTATTGATAATGCGCTGACGCCTTTTATGGAAGGGGTGTCCATGTTTGCCGTGACCTATCTGATCCTGTTCCCGGTCTATTACTATTGGAACAGAAATAAAAAAGACGGCCTGTATGCGCTTGTGGCCTATTATTTTTGCATGGTGATCACGCCGCTGGTGAAACTGACGGCCTGCGTATACCGTCCCTGGATCCGCGACAGCCGGATCGTTCCCGCGGGCAAGGCCATTGTCACGGCGACAGGGTATTCCTTCCCCAGCGGACACACGACGACGGCGGTGCCCCTGGCGGGCGGGATGGTTGTGAACACATGGAAAAATCCGCGGCTGCGGGTGGCTTCTGTTCTGTTTGCCGCATTTATCGTGCTGACCATGTTTTCCAGAAATTACCTGGGAGTCCATACGCCGCAGGACGTTTGTGTAGGCTTTGGCGTTTCTGTCCTGAGCCTGTTTTTCACCGCAAAGCTGTTCCGGTATCTGGACGCCCATCCGGAGAAAGAGAACCGGCTGCTCCTGGCCGGATTTGTTTTCTGCTGCCTCGCCCTCGTATATATCACGCTCAAGCCGTACCCGATGGATTATACGGCAGGCGGCAAGCTCCTCGTCGATCCGCAGAAGATGATGAACGACGGATACGGCGATACCGGGAAGATGATGGGGTTTATTATCGCCCGGTTTGTGGAGAAGACGTGGATCCGGTTCGAGGCTGCCGGGAGCGGGACGGGACGCCGGCTGCTCTGTATCCTCGGCCTGGTACTGATGGTTCTGCTGAAGAAATTTTTCAGCCCCGTGATGGTCCATACGTTCGGCTCTCATTGGGGAAAACTTTTCTTTTCCATAATATATACGTTTTATTATATTGCCCTGTTCCCCATCGTTTTGAAAATGTACGATAAGTGAAAGTGAACATTATAAGTTGTTTTGTTGCAGAAATAAAAATATTCGACAGTCGTGGAAGTTTAACGAACTTTCGCGGCTGTTTTGTTATAATTAAGTAAATCAAAGTTAATCATAAAAATCGGCGTTTACGGAGATAACTTATGATTTGAAGGGATAGCTGATGAAGGAAGAATGCTTAATTTGTAAAGCTCCGCTGGAATACCTTGGGACGGATATTCTCATGGAGTGCGAGATTTGCCATAAAAATGAAAACAGCAAGACAAGATGTGTAAATGGGCACTATGTATGTAACAATTGTCATACACAGGGGCTTGATTCCATTATTGGATTATGCATGAAGGATACTTCAAAGAATCCTATAGCCATTATCGAAAAGATGATGGCGATGCCGTTCTGTCATATGCATGGGCCGGAACATCATGTTATGGTCGGGTCCGCCTTGCTGACAGCATATAAAAACGCAGGCGGAGACATTGACCTTAACAGTGCATTGATTGAAATGATGAACCGCGGAAAAAGCGTTCCCGGCGGTGCCTGCGGATTTTGGGGAGCCTGTGGAGCAGGAATCAGTTCAGGGATGTTTATATCCATTATCTCGAAGTCCACACCTTTGGCTAATGAGCCATTCGCGCTGTCACACAAGATGACTGCTGAATCACTTGCAAAGATTGGTGAAATTGGAGGCCCACGTTGTTGTAAGAGGGATTCATTCCTGTCCATTCTTGCGGCTGTCGATTTTGTGAAAGATTACTTTGGCGTTGAGATGGAAAGGCCGGAAGTCTTGTGCCACTTTTCAGCACAAAACAACCAGTGCATCGGTAAACGCTGTCCATTTTCAAAAGCAAACCATTGATACAAATCGAAGCTTTTCTAACAGCCGTGGACTTTTCTGCGGCTGTTTTGTTATGGCTTTAGCTTGGGAGCCGAATCCCTCAAGGGGATTTGGCTCAAAAACCACCTGCTACGCAGGTGGGATTAATGCTTAAGCAAAAGGGCAACATCCTTCTTGTATAATGATAGTGTTCAAGCCGTCACTAAAACAAGAAAGGATGTTGCCCTATGGCAAATAGTTTAGCACATACCAAGTGGGTATGCAAATATCACATTGTATTTACACCAAAATACAGAAGAAAAATCATTTATAACCAATTGCGTTTGGATATCAGAACGATTCTTAAAGATTTGTGCAAATGGAAAGGTGTAGAAATCATCGAAGGAAATTGTATGCCAGATC
>NZ_FONL01000007.1 GCF_900112895.1 Succiniclasticum ruminis DSM 9236
CAATTTATAAAACCGGGTTCTGTTCAGTTAAACGCCAGCGTCTCCCCGTCTTCAGGCATCAAATATTCCACGCCGCGCTTTGCCAGCAAGCCGCGCATTGTATAACGGGTTATGGATGCATGCGCCACTGTATCCATATGGCTGATGACAATCTGCGCATCCGGTACGGTCCTGGCAACCGCTTCCACATCTTCGTCATTCATGATTAACCGTCCAAAACCGACCAGTTCCGCAGCGCAGGCGTTCAATACCACCACATCCGGCGTAAAAGTCTGCAGCGTCTTTTTTATTTCTGTAGTCCAGATCGTATCCCCTGCAACATACAGTGTCTTTTCCTGTTTTGCCTGAAATAAAACACCGCATGCTTCTCCGCAGGGTTCTATCACGCCATGCAACGCCGGTGTCCGGGTGATTGAAACATCACCGCAGGCATACGCGGTTTCCCCTAACACAAGGACCTGTTCAAAGCCGGATGCACGGAACACCTTGCCGTCTGTTTCATTCTGCACCAAAACAGGCACCGTTTTGTCCAACAATCCTCCTACCGTGCCATCCGGCGCCATGTCAACATGGTCAGGATGAATATGCGTTACAATATAATAGTCTACGCCTTTCAGTATTTCCTCTACCGGTTCAGGCAGCGCGCACATTGGCATCGGTATCCCTTCTTTCGCTGTATCCGGAACATGAAACGGATGATTCGGGATATCCAAAAAACATCCCATCCGTCCTTTTTCCAAAAGCCAGGGATCTATCAGAAACGTCTTGCCTGCATATAAAACGCGAATCGTTGCATTGCGAATCTGTTTGATTTCCATAAAGCACCTCCACCGTTTTTTTTAATTATAGCAAAACAGCCGCAGAAAAATCTACGGCTGTTAAAAAAAACTTCAATTTGTCTGCTTACGTCCATCCACTGTCTTTATTAATGCCAAAGAATTATAGTATAAAAAAGAAGGCCCCTGACTGATCCATGCCAGGTTTCTTCACATATTCCGAAATGAAAATCGTCAAATTCGTCAACTTCGTCAGGTTCGTCAGGCGATTTTACGTATATATTTCCCAAGAAAATAAGCAAAACAATTTATTTTCCACTTGACGAACCTAGAACTTACGTCTGGAAAAGCCCTGACGCTTAACTTGTCATCACTGTTCAAATCTTTCATGCTGTATCAGATGCAATATCCAAAACCAGTAACCCCACTCTTTTTCTTATATCATTTAGCATAACCAGTGACATTATTCCACATTCATTCCAAAAGTTCAGTACAGAACACTGCAGTTCATGAACGAATACTTTCCCATCCATATCCTCAATCACGTCCGATTCAGGCAAACTTTACGCCTGGATCTGGAAAACAGCTGCCCTTACAGATTATCTATACAGGAAGAACACCCCTTCACATATTTCGTCAGGCAATAGTTCCGTCAAGCGATTTTTAGCAAGTTTTAACTGTTTATAGCCATTTTTAACACGTTTTTTCACATGACGAACCTGACAAAGTTGACAAACCTGACATAATCAGCATTTCAGCACCATACAGAAGACAACCCTGGACTTCACCTTAATTAACTAAGTCTGTAGCCTTATGGGTTCCTCTGACCATCCTCACCTGAAAGTTTGGGAAAGTTCTCCTTCAAAATTGGATCAAATGCTTTTGATTACAGCATATGTATGTTGATAATCTACAACAAAAGCTTATAGGGAGCAGAGCAATAACTCCACTCCCCATTTTATCGTCTTTTATTCTGTATTACCTGAACTACCTTTGCCTCATGACTGGGGAATTAAATATTCAATTCCGGTTGGATAGATGTTCCACCACTTTCTTTCTGTATCGTCATTATTAATAATCTGGTCATCATCATCTCTGCAGAACCCTTGGCCACCTCTGATTTCTCGAAGTCTGTAGCTCCTTAGAATTTCATTTAAGGTTCCAATCATACCATAAAACATCTGGTAATCGATGTTAAGCTTCTGGTAGGTATCCATACGAATCGGATTGATGATTATATGCATATGAATATTTTTTGTGTTGGTATGCACTGCATAAACCAATTGGCAATTTGTAATATCCTGTATAGCCCAGGCTACGTCCCAGAACACATCCCAACGATTAAGCCCTTCAGGGGTCATGCAATTAAGATACCTTACCAGTTCGTTGTCTTCCAATGACAATACGAAATGTTTATACTGTGATCCACCTTCTTTTGAACAGATATTTTTGAACAACAACATGTCCATAGCTGCATGATCAGGATCTACAAACAAACCATCGTAGTCACTTACATTACCATAATGCTTTGATGTTTGCCTAACATCGTTTCCTTTATTTAGACGTCCTCTGATGTATCTGATAACACCATCCAGTGTATATCTTGAATCCGAAATATAGTGGAAAATTGCCATGGTGTTATTCCTCCTGCCCTTTGTTCTTCTTATCTTTTTCCTCTAATCTTTTTTCTTGTCGTTCGAACTTTTCCCTTTCGAAGTCTGAAAGGTAACTCTTATATAGATCCTTTTTAAACTGTTCAAAGTTTTCTTCTAAATCTTTAACATTACTCAAAATGCTTTCGATACGATCAGACTGTGACTGCCATTCGTCAGGGTTATCCCCCATTGCATAATGGTCGCGGTTGATCTGGTTGATGGACTCACTCATTACCGCTATTTCTTTTCCAATATCGAATTTGAGCCTGGGCTGTTCAAAAGCCTTACTGATCATATACTGGGTTACTGTCAGACCATTGTTCTTGGCAAGTTTAGAGATTTCTTCATGCTGATGTTTGGTAATCCGAAGCGAAATTCTTTTATTCTTTTTGCAATTCTCATCTTTATACTTTTTTGTTTTACGAATCTGCTGAAGTTTTACATTTTCATAGAGTTGTTCCATTTGTTTTGACCTCCAATAATAATAATGTGTATACATTCTCTTACTTGCTGATATTTCACGAGCGTCTAAAACCGCGAGTGGAAATATCAGAATATATATACTAAAAAACGGATGTACAAAATTGTTGTACCCTTTAAGTTTTCCGGAATATAGGAAACTCCATTATGAATAGTTTTTGATAACCGGAAGAGTGTTCGTGCTGTGGAACAAAGAGTATTGTGGCGTCTACACAGATATCGGTATAGCGGTCAACGACTTCATTCATGTGGGCGATATGGTTTTGATCGAGGTTGGCAACGAACTGGAAGCTGTGAAGCTCATCAACAACAAATATAAGAAGCTGATTTTCCCGCTGCTTCCGGAATTGGTAAAACCTTTACCGTTCCTGAACGGACCTATAAAGACCAACATCCTTTTCAGGATGCCTTATGCGGACATCCTTAAAAACCTGTTACTGCCGAATGAGATCCGTGCACTGAACCCGTATGTAGGAACAGATGGGCCAGATCGCATGCCTAACAACGGTTTAATCAATGCAATCAGTGTAGATGAATAAAAAGCGTTATTCTGATTAATACAAGGAGACAACAATGAACGAAGAAAAGAACACAAAAGATTCAACTATTAATTCCGAAGATTTGATTTACGTTGAAGACGTAATTAAAATGTTTGGCGGGAAAATCACCAAAAACATAATCTATGCGTGGATCCGCGAAAAAAAGCTGCCAGCTATGAAAGTCGGAAGACGTTTCGTGTTCTCACGTAAGCGTGTACAGGCATTTATGGCCAAAAGACTAGGACTGGCAAGTTAAAACAAAAGGGGCGGCAGCAGATGTTCTGCTGTCGCCTCATTACTTAAGGAGGTAAGATAACCCATGCCAGGACATAAAAAACCATTAGACCCTGACCTGCTTGCAAATACAGGCAAATGCAAATGGCGATTGTACGTCAGCAACAAGTTCAGGGCTGACGGAAAGCCCAACAGAATAAGCCAGACTATCGGCCCCTGCTCGGAAGCGCAGGCAGACAAGAAATTGCAGGAACTGTACCTGGAATTCACAAAAAAGCCCCCGCAGAACGCAAACAGGATACGCTTTGATCAGTTCGCTGAAATCTGGTTGGAACGTCGCAGAAATGCAATCAGCCCCAACACCTTCAGCGGTTACAGGAATGCCCTTGATTCCCGTCTGATACCCTACTTCGGACATATACGCCTGAATAAGATATCGGCTGACATCATAACAGATTACCTTAACGATTTAAAAGCCGATGGTGAAAGGCTAGACAATCATAGCGGAGATATCGCTCCTGCAACCATCTTCTGGTATTTCCGCATACTCCGCACCATGTTCAACAAGGCAAAAGAATGGAACTATATCACCCATAACCCTATTGACGATATCCCCAAGGATAAACGTCCCAGACCTAACTACAAGGTAAAGCCCATACTGGAAGACCATCAGTTGGGTATATTGCTGCAGAAGCTGTTCGAACTGAAGGAGAACGGGACGAACGTTAAGAACCAGCTCTTCTTCTATCTTGCCCTTATCACAGGGGCACGGTCAGGCGAACTCATAGCCCTGACCTGGAATGACATTAATTTTGATACTATGCAGATTACAATATCAAAAGATATATATACTGAACACAATCAGACACGGATCCAGAACCGTACCAAGGGTATGGAGACGCGAACCGTTTACTGTGACGACTTCTGCATAAGTCTGTTACGCAAGCATAAGACCTATCAGACGGAATGGCTTCACAGCCGCAAGATAGAAAACCCCAACCAGTATATATTCCTTAAACGCACAGTAAAAAAGAGTCGTCAACCGGAAGCGGAACTGCCCAGCAGAAGCAGTTTTCACCACTTTATGCGCAGCTTCCTGAAGAAGAACGGTCTTCCGTCAATCGATGTACATGGGTTTCGTCGTATGGCTGCCAGTTACTCCGTCAACAACCAGGTCCCCTTGACGACCGTCCAGACGATGCTTGGACATAAAAGCCTGTCCACCACAATGATCTACCTTAGAACGCTTAACGCAAGCCGCAAGGAAGGTGTGGAAGCATTGTCCAACACCTATCAGCAGTTGATGGACAGGAAAAAGGACGATAAACCGGAGGACGATTCGCCCAAACCATAAAAAACAACCCCTGACTCTTAATGAAGTCAGGGGTTTATTATTGGTGATCCCGGGCAGATTCGAACTGCCGACCTTCGCCTTAGGAGGGCGCTGCTCTATCCAGCTGAGCTACGGAACCTTTAAAAACGTTATTAAGTAAAGTTGCAGACAATATCAGCCATTATCCTGCAGGAATTATCAAACTTGAAAAAGTTTCGCGAAATTTTCGCGCTTCTTATCGGACACTTTATGAGGAAGGGGGTCCAAACACGCATGAATACTAAATTTTCAAATTGGAATTTTTTCTTTGGCCTACCGCTTAGGAGGCGGTCGCTCTATCCAGCTGAGCTACGGAACCATATAAAACAATTATAAACTTTTTACACACGCTTTTCGCGCAACACGCATAAAGAGAGAAAATGCCGGTTTGACGCCGGCATTTTGATTGTTACAGATTTTCAGCCATTCCGGGCGGCATGCTCCATTCCACCCGTACATCAATGGCGACCCACATGCGGGTCAGGCAAAGCTGAAAGTTTTCCAGGCTTTCCAGCGGCTGCAGCGTCACTTCTTTAAAATCCCGGATGGTAGGTCCCACGCACACCTTAAATGTATGGGGTTCCCCCAGATACTTTTCCACAGCGGCCTTAGGGGCTTCCACTCCCAGATGCACAGCTGCGGATTTGGTCTCCGGATCATATTCAATATATCCGTAATTTCCGTGATAGTTAATCGTCACGGTAAATTTTTCCATCATAGTGTCCCTCCTCAAAATTCCATATTATTATATCAAAGAATGGGCAATTTAACAATACTTTTCTTATTCTTCGTCTTCCTGCCTTGGCGCCGGACGCAGACGCTGCTCCATGGGTATCTTTTCCATGTTTTCCGCTGCTGCCAGCTGGGCCTGTTCGTAGAGAATGCTCTGGGAGCTGATTTCTTTTCCCTTTCCGGCCACGACTCTCCGGTAGTTGCCATTGCTCTGCATCATGTGGGCGCCTACGTTGTCCTCCAGATACAACTGCAGGATGCTCTTGATGCGTAGAATATGCTCTTCATTCTCCACCGGGAAGAACAGCTCCACGCGGTCGTTCAGATTACGGGGCATCCAGTCGGCGCTGCTCATAAAGAGCTGCTCGTCGCCGTTGTTGGCGAACCAGAAGATACGGCTGTGTTCCAGTTGCCGTCCCACAATGCTGCGCACGGTGATGTTGTCGCTGATGCCTTCCAGACCGGGGCGCAGGGTGCAGATGCCCCGGACAATCAGTTCAATCTCCACGCCTGCCATGGAAGCTTCATATAATTTCTGGATGACCGGCTGGTCCAGCAGGGAATTCATCTTGGCGATAATGTGCCCTTCCCCGCCTTCTTTTACGATGCGGATTTCATTATCCACCAGCTCATAGATTTTTTCCCGCAGCCCGATGGGCGCCATCACCAGCTTGTTCCAGACAGGCGCCTTGGAATAACCGGACAACAGATTAAAGAAAGCGGAGGCATCGCTGCCGAACTGGTCGTTGGCCGTCATCAGCCCCATGTCGGTGTACAGCTTGGCCGTGCTGTCGTTGTAGTTTCCGGTACCCAGATGCACGTAGCGTTTGATACCGTCAGGCTCCTGTCGCACCACCAGAATGATTTTGGCATGGGTCTTCAGCCCTACCAGACCGTAGATTACATGGGCGCCTGCTTTTTCCAGACGTCGGGCCCAGAGGATGTTGTTCTCTTCATCAAAGCGGGCTTTCAGTTCTACCAGTACCGTGACCTGCTTGCCGTTTTCCGCAGCCCGGGCCAGTGCCGCCACAATGGGCGAATTTCCGCTGACGCGGTACAGGGTTTGTTTGATAGCCAGCACATTGGGGTCACTGGCGGCATCGCTGACGAACTTCACCACCGGATCAAAGCTTTCGTAGGGATGGAACAGTAAAATATCCTTTTCCTTAATGCGGTCAAACAGATTGTCGTACTCCGGCAGATCTTTCGGGCGTTGGGGCACAAAAGGCTCATGAAGCCAGGGCCACATCTTGTCCAACGACACAAACTTAAAAAAGCAGGTTGCATCCAACGGTCCGGAAATCTCATAGATTTCTTCGTCCGTCAGGTCCAGATTATCTTCCAAAAACTTTTTGATGCTGTTATTGCCGGTCTTCGCGATTTCTAATCGGCGGGCCGCGCCCCGTTTCCGCTGCCGCAGGGATTTTTCAATTTCCCGCAGCAGGTCTTCAATATCGTCCTCATCCACATCCAGGTCGCTGTCCCGGGTCAGACGGAAAGGTACCACGTCCAGGATCTGGCAGCCCCGGAACAGGTATTTGCAATGAATGGTGATCAGTTCTTCCAGATAGATAAATGTGCGCTTTTCTTCTACCGGGATTTCGATCAGGCGGGGCAGCAGGGATGGTACCTGCACCACGCTCATGCTTTCTTCCCCGTCCACCGTGATCAGCTGCACGGCCAGGTTCAGGGTCTTGTTGCCCAGAAACGGGAACGGACGGGAGGCGTCCACCGCCATGGGCGTCAATACGGGATACACCACTTCCTGATAATAATTCTCCAGCCACTCTTTCCCTTCGTCGCTGCACGCATCGATAGTCTTGATTTCAGGTCCGCCGGCCTTTTTCAAATCGTCCAGCACGTCCGTCAGAATCTTGCTTTCCAGCTTCATCTGCTCATGGGCCGCCTGAGAGATCATCCTGAGCTGTTCCCGTACCGTCAATCCGGAAGGATCCTTACTGGTCACACCGTTTTCATACTGATCCCACAGTCCGGCTACCCGGACCATGAAGAACTCGTCCAGGTTTGATGACGTAATAGCTATAAATTTCAGGCGCTCCAGAATCGGCGTAGTTTTCACTTCCGCTTCCCGCAGCACCCGCAGGTTAAATTTCAGCCAGCTCAGTTCCCGGTTGAAGAAATACTCCGGCCGTTTCAGGTCCGCTTTGCTGACTTTATTTGCTTTTACCGCGGTTGGTTTATCCTGCACAGGCGCGTTGGCCGCCGCGCTTTTGATTCTCTTTTTTACGACAGCCGCAGCTTTTTTTACTGCGCTTGCCGTTTTCTTTTCGGCCGCCACTACATTGCGTTTTGTCCCAGCGCCGGTCTTACTCTTACTTTCGCTCATAATGATTCCACCCGTTCCAGACGTACTTTAAATCCGTATACTTCTTCCATCATCAACACTTTGGAAGCAAAGGTCCACTCTTCCAGATCCAGATCAGCCTTGCTGACCACTTCGATGGTCAGTTCCCGGTTGTGCAGGGTTACCTTGCATTGCTGTATCTTCTGCATGTAACTCCTGTCCAGCGCGTCGGCCAGCCGGATGATGGCGGACAGTTTCGCCACCACGGGAACCAGTTCGCTTTTCAGTTCCGGCACCCGTTTTTCGTCACGCTCCAGCACGTTGTGGGCATGGTAGTAGGATGCCATAGCGATGACCTGTTTGTCCTCTTCCGTAAAGCCCAGCAAGTCGGTTCCCATAATCAGCTGATAGGAGTACAGGGAATGGCTGCGCATGGAAACATACTTGCCGATATCGTGCAGGATGGCCGCCGCCCGCAGGAGCAGACGGCAATGATCGTCCAGCCCGTACTTTTTCCCGATGCGGTCAAAGATGACCAGCGCCAGCCGTTCCACCTGGGTCACATGTCTGTAATCATACTCATAATCTTCCCCAACATGATGGACGAGGCTCATCTTTTCCTCTTCCAGCATACGGGTGTAATTCTCATCTTTTTCCCGGATGATTCGCAGCAGAATCAACCCGTCCAGGAAAGTATCGCTGGTAATGATAATCTCCTTAGCCGCGGGCGCAAGGTCCAGCAGTTTTTCGTAAAGCAGCACCATAGGCAGCGCCAGTTCCGCTTCCGTTTCTGTCAACTGATACGTCTTCCGCAGCTGGGGCAGGTTCAGCTTCCGGACCTTTTCAAAGAAATTCCGGAAATCTTCAGTAGTGACCCGTTGCACTTTATTTTTGTTGCGAATACCCATTACTTTCAGCAGCAGTTCTGTTTCCGTACCGGAGAGCACCAGGTATTTTACTGCCTGTCCTTCCAGCGCTTTGCGCACCGGTCCCATGGTGCTGGACAAAAACTGCATCAGCGCTTTGTTGAAATGCAGGCTGCTGCGCTGGTAATTATTAAAGCTTTCCTTAATCCGAATGATGCCGATATGGAAATTCTCCTGGAACCGAATCTGTTCATCCTGCACCAGGGATACCCCCAGGCCGCCGGAGGAAATGTCCAGCAGCATCAGGCCTTTGTCACTGGAAATATGCTGGTCCCTCACAGTCTTACGGATAGCCACATACTTTGTATAAATTTCCATGGGCATTTCCGCCACGGTCACATCCAGTCCGGTCCGCAGTTTGATCTGGTCCAGCATAAACACTTTATTGCTGGCTTCCCGCACCGCCGTAGTTGCCTGGGCCGTATACACGTCCGTGCCGTATTCCTGCATCAGTTCCTTGAATCCCTGCAGCACCTGGCAGATTTCTTCTACCATGGAGAAGGGAATGCTTTTGTTCTTAAAAGCCTCTTCCCCCAGGCGGATCGGATACTCGCACTGCTCTATGACCTTGATCCGGCTCAGACTGCGGTACTCCACGATCCGCAGGCGCAGCATCTCAGAGCCCAGATGGATCGCCGCCAGCGTTGTATAAGTTTTGCGTTTCATAATCTTCTCCGTAATTTTTATAAGTGTTTACTGTTTATCTGCATATAGTTATCATTTAAGTTTTTCGACATAATTCTGAAAAATCCTTGTAAAAAGCCATATCTTTAAAATATATTTTATGAAATTTTGTCAATTTCACAGAATGCGGTATAATAGACAGGTAAGAAGAAAGCTGTAAACATCCTGCAAAGAAAACGGATTATCAGTTGCAGGTAAAAATTCCGGCCGGGAACCGTGCTATTGAAGAACCGGTTCCTTACCCATACGGGAGAAGCGTTATGCAGAGAATCGCAATCATCGACATCGGCTCCAACTCAGCCCGCCTTGTCATCAGCCACATTTACAAAAGCGGCTCCTACAACATGGTCTTCAATCAGAAAGAGATGCTGCGGCTTGCGCAAAAGACGGAGGGCGACGGACTGCTTTCCAAAGAAGCATTCGACAGCACGCTGCAGGTCATGCAGTCTTTTGCCTACATGTGCCGGCAGTATAAGACGGACAAAATCATCGCCGTGGCCACCGCCGCGATCCGTAATGCCCGGAACGGCAGCCAGCTGGCCAAAGAAGTGTTTGAAAAGACTGGGATCCGGTTACACATTATCTCCGGCAGCATGGAAGCACAGCTCAGTTATCTGGGCGTAATCAATACCCTGCCCATGAAAGACGGCATCGTTTTTGACCTTGGCGGCGGCTCCACAGAGCTGATCCTCTTCCGGAACCGCAAACTGGTTGAATCTGTTTCCATCCCCCTGGGAGCTGTAAACACAACGGATATTTTCCATATCCGCGACACCATGCCAACTGCAGTGTACAGCGATATCAATTTCTTTATCTCCACCCGGATGGAACAGTATCCCTGGCTGAAGGATGCCAATCTGCCTCTGATCGGCGTCGGCGGTACGGCCCGTACCGTTGCCAAGATGATCCAGAGAAGCCGGAATTATCCTTCCAGCCGGGTCCACAATTACATCTTCAGCGCCCAGAGTTTCCGTGCGCTGTTCAAAAAACTGCAGGGCACTACACTGGAAGAACGCAGGAACATCCCCGGCCTTTCGGAAGAACGCGCCGACATCATTCTCGCCGGCGCTTCCATTATCAACTGCCTGCTCACACAGACGAACAGCAAACGCATCGTTACATCGGGCTGCGGTCTGCGGGAAGGCCTGTTTTATGATTACTATTCCAAAACGAATAATGTACCCCTGATTGCGGATGATATTCTGGAAGAAAGCACCCAGAACGTACTGCGCCTTTTCTCAGTAAATATCGAGCATAACCGCCACGTGGCCGACCTGGCCTTGTCCATGTTTGACGGCTGGCACGGGCTGCACGGTCTGGGCCGGCAGTACAGGAAGATCCTGAAAACAGCCGCGCTGCTCCACGATATCGGCATCACCATCAACTATTACAGTCATGCCCGCCACTCCGCTTACATGATCCTGAACGCAAAGATTTTCGGCCTGACCCATGCGGAGCAGATGCTTTGCGCCGTGACCGCCGGCTGGCATAACGGCATTGCCAAACGCTATTTTAAAAACCACGCCTACCGTCCCCTGCTGAAGGAAAAGGACTGGAACATCGCAGGCATACTGGCGTTACTCCTCGCTTTGGCGGAAAGCCTGGATTACTCGGAAAGCAATACCGTAACCGCCATTATCCCCGGTGCCGACAGCACGTCGGCCACGCTGGAGATTCATACAGCTGAAAATGCCGCTATCGAAATGCAACAATTACAGGCGCTGGAAGACTGGTTTGCGGAAACATTCGGTTTACCGCTCCGGACAATTATAAAAAGCGAAACGCTGGCAGATTAGAACAGTAATCGTTTAAAACAGTTATAAAAAACAAAATCCCGGAGTTTTTCTTCTGTGTGATTACGGAAGAAAAATTTCCGGGTATTTTTATTGCGGTTATTTAGATTTTTAAGCAGGAAAAGAAAGGAAGCACCGGTCAGAGCAATTTCATCAGGAAGCCGCTTCTTACATGGATTTATCTATTTTTATGGGCTGCACTTCAAACATGCGGCTCCAGGGAAGTTTGAAATCGTAATCCTTAGCCACATCCCCCATCACCGGTTCCGAAACTTTGGTGATGCTTTCTTTGATGGCGGCTTCCGCAATGCGCTTCTGTTCCGGAGTATAGCCGGAGTTAGGCATATAATTCGGCCAGATCACATTCTTATACACATCCATGCGGGCGTTGGCCTGATAAGCCCAGTCGTCCAGATAACGCACCGTCAGCAGGTCTTTCGCCGCATTCCCTTCATAGTACGGGGATTCGATTCCCTGGGACAGAGCAAAACCAAGCGTATTGCCGGAGGTGTTCCAGCCGCCGTAGGCCGCCAGATCATACGCAATGCCCCGCCGGAACAGTTCTTTCACCAGCGCATTGTCCGCTCCGTTGCCATACGCTGAGTCAGATACAATCACCTTTTTTCCCTGTTCCAGCCAGGTCTGCACTCTATCCGCAAAGGCTTTTGTGTTTTTATCTGCAACGCCGCTGTTCTTTACGTCGGAAGCTTCCAGGGTCTTTCCGTTATACGGTGTATTGACCAGCAAAATGTAATCTGCCGTGTCCGGATTTTTGGACGGGAATCCTCCTGCCGCAAAAATGTGCTGTTTCGCCGATTCCGCCACCGTATCGTCTTCGTAGGTGGGAACTGTAGCTCCGCCCTTGCCTGCCCCGAACTCCGTATACACCAGCGGCGTATTGTACGTCAGCCGGTTGGCCGCCTGTGTCAGCAGCACCAGACCTAACTGGTCGGCGCCAGAGAAGAAACGGATCTTCGTATTGGAAAAGTTGTTCACCAGGGAAGACATGTAACGGGCTTCCTTGTGAGCCTGGGACAGGGGGCTGGTATCGTCACGGCCCACCAGCAGGTAGTTGAAGCTGTCACTTTCAATGCCATGCAGCAGCAGTTCCGTCGTCCGGACGTTATCCCGGCGGCGGCCGTAGAAATCTGCAATTACATTACGGGGGATCTCATGATTCAGCGCCTGCAGTTCTTTGCTTTCCTTACGGGAAAGCCCCTGCAATTCGTTTTTATCCAGCAGCGCGCCCTGCCGGAACAGCTTGCCACCCCATTCCTCATAATAAACCGGTTCTGCCGGCGCAGCGCTGGCTTTAGGCGTGCGCATGATGGTCACAAACACATAAATATCAGGGGAATGTTTTTTCTGCTTCAGGGAAAGCAGCCGCTCCGCCCTGGATTGCAGCACGGAAGGTTCGATATGGTGCGTCCGGGAATCCACCAGGCCGCCATAGATCAGCGCATCGGCGCTGGCCACAATCGCCACTGCTTCCTGCGCATTCTGCTCCAGCCACTCCAGCAGCTTGTCCGGCTGTCCCTCCCGTTGCAAAGAAGACAGCAGTTCATCCGGCGGAACCACTATGTTCCAGCCTGCGGCCTGCATGGTCGCAACCGTGTAATCTTTGCAGACAGGACGGGTATCCATGGGAACGTAAACCATGGTCCCCCTGCTTTTGGATAAAACAGCCTGTGACGGCGCTGTTGTCGTCACTGGTTCCGTTTTCTTTTCATTCTTTACGGTTTCAGCGGCATCGTTCGCTGCCAGGACCGAACTCCCGGCAAGCAACAGACCTCCCGCTAACAAACCAGTTACAAACTTTTTCATAGCCTCACATCATTTTGCATAGGTAGCTGCCGTGTTATCCTTCAGCAATACGTCATGAGCACCGCCTTCCACGATGGAAGTTGCGGAAACCAGTGTCAGTTTCGCTTTCTCGCGCAGTTCGCCCAGGTTAAGGGCGCCGCAGTTGCACATGGTGCTGCGGATCTTGGCCAGGGTCAGGTTCACGTTGTCCTTCAGGCTGCCTGCGTAAGGAACATAGGAATCCACGCCTTCTTCAAAGGACAGCTTCTGGGAACCGCCCATGTCGTAGCGCTGCCAGTTCCGCGCACGGTTGGAACCTTCGCCCCAGTATTCTTTCATGTAGCTGCCGTTCACGTTGACCTTGTTGGTGGGGCTTTCATCGAAGCGGGCGAAATAACGGCCCAGCATCAGGAAGTCCGCTCCCATAGCCAAAGCCAGGGTCATGTGGTAATCGTAAACGATGCCGCCGTCACTGCAGACGGGAACATACACACCGGTCTCTTTGAAATACTCATCACGGGCTTTGCAAACATCAATCAGGGCAGTTGCCTGTCCGCGGCCGATACCTTTGGTCTCCCGGGTAATGCAGATGGAACCGCCGCCAATACCAACCTTGACAAAGTCGGCACCGCAATCCGCCAGGAAACGGAAGCCTTCCGCGTCAACCACATTGCCGGCGCCTACTTTTACTTTATCGCCGTAATGATCGCGGATCCATTTCAGGGTGATCTTCTGCCATTCGGAGAAGCCTTCGGAGGAGTCGATGCACAATACGTCTGCCCCTGCTTCCACCAGGGCCGGAACCCGTTCCGCGTAATCCCGGGTGTTGATGCCGGCGCCTACTACATGGCGTTTCTTATCGTCCAGCAATTCCAGCGGGTACTCTTTATGGGAAACATAGTCCTTGCGGAATACCATGTATAACAAACGCCCGTCGTCGTCAATAATGGGCAGCGTGTTCAGCTTGTTGTCCCAGATGATGTCGTTGGCCTGCTGCAGGGTAGTATCCTTTTTACCTACGATCAGTTTGCTGATGGGAGTCATAAAGTCCCGTACCTTCGTGCTCAGGTCCATACGGCTGACACGGTAGTCACGGCTGGTAATGATGCCTTCCATCTTGCCGTTTACCGTTCCGTCACTGGTAACGGCAACGGTGGAATGACCGGTTTTTTCCTTTAACGCCAGTACATCTGCCAGCGTGCTGTCCGGCGTAATGTTGGAATCGCTGACGACAAAGCCGGCGCGGTGACTCTTCACATTCCGCACCATCTGCGCTTCGTCCTCCACTGTCTGGGAACCGTAAATGAAAGAGCAGCCGCCTTCCCGGGACAGGGCCACAGCCAGTTTGTCATTGGAAACAGACTGCATAATAGCGGAAACCATGGGAATATTCAAGCTGATAGCCGGTTCTTCACCCTTTTTGAACTTCACCAGCGGGGTGACCAGGTTCACATTATCGGGAATACATTCAGAAGAAGAATACCCCGGAACTAACAGATACTCACTAAAGGTATGCGCGGGTTCATCGTAATAAAAAGCCAATGGTAACACCTTCCCTTTCCTGAAAATATTTTAAAACGTATCATAGCACAGAAAAGCAAAAAAAGCAAAAGATTTTTTATGAAAAATATCCCCGGATCAGAGTTTCCGTAATCCGGTTTTTTCCTTTGTATTAAGTCCTGTCTTTTAGCGGTTCAGGGCGCGCCAGGCAATGTCCTTCCGGTAATGCGCCTTGTCGAAGTGAATCTTTTCCACCGCAGCATAGGCAAAGTTCTTGGCACTCTTGATATCTTTCGCAGTCGCGGTTACACCTAATACGCGGCCGCCGGCCGTCACAACATCGTTGCCCACAGCTTTAGTGCCTGCATGGAACACCACAACGTTTTCCATGCCACCCGCTTCTTTCAGGCCGGTAATGACTTTTCCGTTCTCATAGGATGCAGGATATCCGCCGGAAGCCATAACCACACAGACGGTAGCCTGATTCTTCCATTTCACCATGGAAGCATCCAGCGTCCCCGTGGCACAGGCCAGCATGATTTCCACCAGATCGCTGTCCAGAAGAGGCAACACTACCTGTGTCTCCGGATCGCCAAAACGGCAATTGAACTCTACGACTCTCACGCTGTCACCCTTAATCATAAGGCCGGCATACAGACAGCCACAATAGGTTCTTCCTTCTTTGTTTAACGCTGCAATCACAGGTTTCAAAATGGTTTCTTCCGCTTTGATGCGCAGGGCTTCCGTCATAACCGGAGCCGGGGCATAAGCCCCCATACCGCCGGTATTGGGGCCTTTGTCCCCGTCATAAACACGCTTATGGTCCTGGGAAGCAACCATGGGCACCACAATCTTGCCGTCGGTAAACGCCAGCAGGGATGCTTCCTCCCCCTCCATGAACTCTTCCAATACTACCCGGGCGCCGGCTTCGCCGAACTTGTGGTCCGCCATCATCTCATCAATGGCCGCCATGGCCTCTTCCTTGGTCGTGGCCACCACTACTCCCTTGCCGGCCGCCAAGCCGTCCGCCTTTACCACGATAGGAGCGCCCTGCTCTTCCACAAAGGCTTTGGCAGAATCAATATCCGTGCACACTTTAAACGCCGCGGTGGGAATATGGTACTTCTGCATCAGGTTTTTGGAAAAGGCTTTGGATCCTTCCAGTTCTGCCGCATTCTTGTTGGGCCCGAAAATCGGCAGCCCCCGGGAACGGAATACATCGGCGATTCCTGCCACCAATGTAGCTTCCGGCCCCACCACCGTCAAATCGATGCTGTGCTCTTCCGCATAATCCGCAACCTTGTTCAGATCATTCAGGTCCAGTGCAACACATTTACATTTGGGGAGTTCCGCAATCCCGGGGTTACCCGGTACCACGCGGATACTCTCTACCTGGCTGCTCTGGGCCATTTTCCATGCCAGGGCATGTTCCCGACCGCCGCCGCCAATCAATAAAATATTCATACATCAAGCCTCACAGTTTTTATTTTTCAAAAGCACGGGCACGATGCTAACCAGTGCTTTTCGCAGTTCTGTTTACTTTTCCAGCTGTTTCTGCAGATAGCCGGTAATCATGGCATCATATTCGGAAGTATGTTTGAACGCTTCCATAGCCAGGGATTTTCTTGTCTTCAGATCGATGTCGCCGTCTTTCTTCAGCATATCCATCAGCTTGCCGTAGCGTTCCGGATTGGTGATGATCACCACATCGCGGAAATTTTTGGCCGAGGCCCGCACCATGGCCGGTCCGCCGATATCAATATTCTCAATGGCCTCCGCTTCTGTTACCCCCGGTTTTTCAATGGTCTGCTTGAAAGGATACAGGTTAACTACCACCAGATCGATGGGGGTAATGCCGTGCTCTTTCATCTGGGCCATGTGTTCCGGATTGCTGCGCACACCTAAAATCGCGCCGTGAATCTTCGGGTTCAGGGTCTTTACCCGACCGTCCATGATTTCCGGAAACCCGGTCACGTCGCTGACATAGGTTACGGGAATGCCCGCGTCCTTAATGGCTTTCATGGTGCCGCCGGTAGAGATGATCTCCACCCCGTTCTCATGGAGGAACGCGGCCAGTTTGGTAATGTCCTTTTTGTCGGAAACGCTCAGTAACGCTCTCTTGATTTTCATACGTACTCCTCTCTGCCTTACTTCTCCGTTTTACGTTCTCAAATTCTCATATAGCTGAATTCAAAACGAATCTGTAAATTTGCGTCGCAACAGTAACGCGAACTATCAAAACATATTTTATCTTGCCACATAAACCTTCCGGCCCTGAATGGTCAGTTTGCCGTCTGCCCAAAGCTGGATTGCTTCCGGCAGGGCCTTATGTTCTTCCTTTAAAATCCGGGCCGCCAGGGTCTCCTCCGTGTCGTCGTCCAGTACCGGCACAACCTTTTGTAAAATGATGGGGCCCGTGTCCGTGCCTTCGTCTACAAAATGCACCGTGCATCCTGCTACCTTAACACCGTAATCCACTGCCTGGCCCTGGGCGTCCAGCCCCTTGAAGCTCGGCAGCAGCGCCGGATGGATGTTGATAATCTTATGTTCCCAGCGGCTGATGAAATGCCCGGTGAGGATACGCATGAACCCGGCCAGCACAACCGCTTCCGCGCCGGCTTCCCGCAGCGCCGCGTCAATTTTGTCTTCAAACTCCGCTTTGTCCTTGCAGCCTTTCCGTTCCACTACGGCCGTGGGGATGCCGGCTTTGGCCGCCCGTTCCAGTGCAAAGGCTTCTTTATGGTCGCTGACCACCACGGCAATCTCTACATTTAGTTTGCCTTCCGCAATGTGGTCGATGATGGACTGGAGGTTGCTGCCCCGTCCGCTGACCACTACGCCGATTTTCTTACTCACCGAAAACGCCGCCTTTCATCACCGTGGTCTTATGACCCGGAATTACCTTACCCAGTTCGTAGAAAGTCTCCCCGTTATCTTTCAGGTGTTTCCGTACTGCGTCCGCTTCCGCCGGGTCAACCACCAGCACCATGCCTACGCCCATGTTGAACGTGCGGTACATTTCCTTATCCGACACGTTGCCCCACTCCTGCAGTTTCTTGAACACAACGGGAACGTCCCAGGCGTCCGCGCGGACTTCCGCGTCGCAGTCCTCCGGCAGGATCCGGGGAATATTATCATAGAAACCGCCGCCGGTAATGTGCACCATGCCGTGGATGTCAAACTTTTGAATCAGCGGCAGGCAGGTCTTCGGATACAGGCGGGTAGGCGTCAGCAGTTTTTCACCCAAGGTGCAGCCGAATTCCGGAATCGGGGTATCTACCGTAAACTTCATCACATCAAAACAAATCTTCCGCACCAGGGAAAACCCGTTGGAGTGCACACCGGAAGAAGGCAGACCCAGTAAAATGTCTCCGGCCTTTACCTTTTCCCCGGTGATCATCTTGCTGCGTTCCGCCACTCCTACACAGAAGCCGGCAATGTCGTATTCATCTTTTGCGTAAAAGCCGTGCATCTCCGCGGTCTCACCGCCGATCAGGGCGCAGCCGCTTTCCCGGCATGCGTCTGCCACGCCTTTGACGATGTCCGCCACCTTCTGGGAATCCACCTTGTCCACCGCGATGTAATCCAAAAAGAACAGCGGCTCCGCGCCCTGCACCAGGATATCGTTGACGCACATGGCTACCGCGTCCTGGCCAATGGTGCTGTGATTATTGGTGAGAAACGCAAATTTTAATTTCGTGCCCACGCCGTCCGTACCGGACACCAGGATGGGTTCTTTGTACTTTTTCGTGTCCAGCGCAAACAGACCGCCAAAACCGCCCAGGTCGCCGATGACCTCCGGCCGGTAACTGGCCCGCACGCTGTCCTTCATCAGTTCTACCGCGCGGTTGCCGGCATCGATGTCAACGCCTGCGTCCGCATAGGTCAGCTGCTTTTTTTCTTCGCTCATGAAAGCCTCCTGTTCTTTGGGAACTGCCCGTCAATCTGTTAACATTCTTTTTTACTTATTCTCCGCGGACGGCTGCCAGCTTCGCCGCTTTCGCCGCAACTTCTTCCTGCATCTTCACTCTGTAGGCCGCCAGTTTTTCCACCAGTTCCGGATGGGCACCGGCCAGAATTTCCACGGCAAAGATAGCCGCGTTCTTCGCTCCGTCGATAGCCATGGTAGCCACCGGCACGCCGGAAGGCATCTGCACGAAGCTGAGCAGCGCATCCATGCCCTTTAAAGGTCCGCCGCTGATGGGAATCCCGATAACCGGCAACGTAGTATAGGCCGCGATGACGCCACCCAGATGGGCTGCCAGCCCTGCCGCTGCGATGATCGCTTCCACGCCCCTGTCCCGGGCACCGGCCGCAAACTCGTGCACCTGGTCCGGCGTGCGGTGGGCGGAAGCCACAACCACTTCAACTTCAACTCCAAACTCTTTCAACGTTTTCTCAGCTGGTTCCAGGATGGGCCAGTCTGAATTACTTCCCATGATAATGGCTACTTTCATTTTGTTTTCCCCTTTTCCCGTATACCAATTCTGAACAATGCGGTTCTGCAAACCGCACAGCACACCGCAACACTTTTTCATTTTGGGTATACGAAACAGACCTTACGTCAGCGTAAAGTTATTCATAGTAATTTTACCAATATGCCGGAACAGTGTCAATCAAATTGTAGCTTTTGCTACATTATATTTGCACGATATTTACATGAAAAAGAAATACCAGCATAATACCCCCGCGTTTTGCAACACGGGGATCGCTATGCCGGTGTCCCCCTTTTATAATTTACGGTTTAAAAAACAGCAGCCCCGTATCTTTCAGATTTTTCTGCAACGCTTTCATAAACTTCGGTCCCGGGTCAACCTTTGCATGATAATAGCCGCTTACGCTTTCCTTGTACAGCCCGCTCTTCTCCGCTGATTTCTGCTGATAGTGCCCCCACACATAACGCACCGTCGGGTATTTTTCCCGCAGGTAACGGATCAGCAGCACATTGGCCTGCAATTGTGCCGGAGTCAGGTCTTCTTTCCTGTCAGTGCCGCCCACGTTCTCGATGCCGATAGCGCACCAGTTGTATCCGATAGCATGGCGGTCCAGCATGGTCTCCGGCGTGAGGCGGAAAATCGTGCCGTCCCTGTCTACCAGAAACTGGGAGCAGACATTCAACGTGCCGTCTTTTCTGACTTCCTTATAAAAATAATCATACACCCCGTCAGTCTCCGGCGATTCCGTCCAGTGCACGATGACCGCCTGAGGAACAATCTCCGTAAATTCCTCCCCGTAATGCAGAAATGCATACTCCCGTGTCAGCTGTTTGCGGTATTCTGTCAGTCGCACTGGCCTGTCGATGATAACGGGAGCTGTGACAGTACGAAGGGATGTTGATGCCTCGTTTGCTTCGCTTTTTACAGTTGACAAATCTGCTGTTTTTCCTTTGTCCGTCGTATTCTTACCACCGGACGCAAAAACCGGTAAGCAAAACAGCAAAGCAAACATAACTATAAGCAGTCGTTTCATCGTCGTGCCTCTCACACAAACTTAAACAGATTCAGACCTGTCACCTTTTCGTCCAGCAGCCGCTCTACCTTTCCCGGCAGCGTGCGCACGACTATTTCACCGGTAGCACCGATGCGACACTCGTTCAGATGACCGCCCACAATCTGCATCTCTTTATTGCAGAGATTAATGTGCAGATGCAGGTACACCGCCCCGTCCTTTTGGGTAATATTGCCCAGGAGGGATGTGATCTCCATGGGCCCGTTTAATTCCGTTTTGTGATACTCCCGCTGCCCCACGTCATACAATCCGATCACCGCGTGATCCGCGGCGCCGATTCCCTCTACGCTGCCCAGCGCGATCTTTTCCTTTTCACACAGCGCCTGCAGGGACGCGATAATCTCTTCGCCCTTGTCAAGACGAACTACATACGTATCCGCAAATTTCTGAAATTCCATAATGGTACCTCCGTGTTTAAGACTGCCTTGTTTTTACCGCTTCGCCCACAGAATCGTTCCAGGCAATATACTCGTTTTTATCCAGTTCCAGGGCAAACTTCCATCCATTATCCAGTTCACAGAGTATGACATGCTTTTCATTCTCCGCCGGATTGCCGCCCAACACAGCGCCAATCACACCCCAGACCGGGCCGCCGGCAAGATATCCGGCTAATGCGCCTGTCACCTTTCTGTCAGGAGAAACAAGGGTTTCGGCCGTAACCTCTTCATACCGGACGACGGATTTGGCTATGCTGTGCTTCTGCACCGTCAGTGCATCAAGTTTATAATCGTAGTACTGAACATCAAAATCATTGTCAAAGAAATGTTGGGCAATCCCAACCACTTCAATATTCGGATCCTTGATCCCGCCTAAATACTTTGCCATGATACTTCCTTTCCGCTGTCCCTAAAAACCTCTTTACGGGCAGCATAATCATTTTGACATAATCAAGCTGATTCCTGTAAAATTAGTTGTAAGAATAATTACACAGATTACTGTAAGTGTTATGAGTTCTTCTATATTTTATATTATACCACGAGGTTGACCATGAGCATAAAAGAAAATCAGCTGGCCGAACTGGCCGCACAATTGGATAAATGCAGTTCCTGTCATCTGCGGGGCGACTGTCAGGCCCCCGTAGGCTGGTACGGTTATCCGGACAGCCCCATCGTGTTTATTGGCGAAGGTCCCGGCGGCGTGGAGGATGATTACGGCTGCCCGCTGATCGGTCCTTCCGGCCAGCTTCTGGACAAGGCCCTGTGGTCGGTCCAGATGACAAGGGACAGGGTACTGACCACCAACATCGTAAAATGCCGCCCCAAAGGCAACCGGACACCGGACCTCGCGGAAGCGGATTTCTGCGCCAAAATCTGGCTGGAGCGGGAGCTCGCTATTCTGCAGCCAAAAGTGATTGTGGCGTTAGGCAGCGTTGCCATGCACTACTTAGGCGACCCCGCCATGCGCATAACCCGGCAGCGGGGCAAATGGTTCAAAACGCCTCAGGGTTACGACTGCATCGCCACCTTCCACCCCTCGTACATTTTGCGTCAGTACGGACACGCCCAGGTACAGGCCAAGTGGGACGTGTACCACGATCTGCAGCTGGCCCGGGCCAAAGCGACAGAAGCCTGCCCGGACTATAACCTTTGTTCAGAGAAACCGGTGGACTTGTTTGCGGAATTCCAAAAAAGAAACCTGTAACAGGACTGCAGCCGGCAAAAGATTATCACATATTATCAAATTTCGTATTATCAAAGTACAGACAGCGGATAGTTTATAACTGAATTTTTTATAATAATTGCTGATAAAAAAGACGAAACAGTACAGCATAGCATAACCATGCTTTCCGTTTCGTCTTTTGCTTTTATCGGCTTGTTACACTTCCTGCCCCGGCATCCGTTTCAGGTTGTTATCGCGCTGGTTCTGTTTCGACGGATTCTGCTTCTCCTTCGGCGTAATTTTAATCTTCGTGTCCCCGTCATGGAAAAAGTCATTCAGCAGTGAATTGATTGCTTCTATAAACATATACACCAAAAACATCACCGCGATTTTTTCCAGAAGATCCTCAAAAAATGAAGAATCTTTCCGGGACCTTGCGCTGCCGGAACGGTCAGACGTATCCGGTTTCTTCTTTTCCACTTCCGGAATAGATGTGTTGTTGGGTGCGGCTTCCGCCAGCTGCCTTACCACTGCGGTCCGGGGGGCGGCAGAAGCATAAGCAGAGGCGGACATTGCTGCCGTCGAGCTAAAAAATACAGAAAGAGATAACAGAACAGGTAAAACCATCTGTTTCTTCAGTTTCATGTCAGTTCCCTCCGTAAAAATCCCTTTTCAGATAAAAACTATCACCCGTTTTTTTAATCTTAAGCCCGTTATATGTTTTTTTCAAGGCAATTCTTTAACAATTTTACAAAACATATGTTATAATCATACATATGTTATAATTCTTGTTGTGTTGAGCATTTGTCACTATTACAGAACAGGCAGGTTTTATTATGACAACTAAAAAAGCCGCAACGAAACCGTTGCGCAAGAAAACAGAAAGCGCCTCTGCCCCTCCTTTAAACTACGATCCCGTAA
This sequence comes from Succiniclasticum ruminis DSM 9236, assembly GCF_900112895.1. Taxonomy (GTDB): domain Bacteria; phylum Bacillota; class Negativicutes; order Acidaminococcales; family Acidaminococcaceae; genus Succiniclasticum; species Succiniclasticum ruminis. The sequence goes on from NZ_FONL01000007.1 coordinate 22,828, forward strand.
TCGTAAAAAAAGTTCAGGCACAGATGCTGGAAGAAAATCAGCTCAGCGCCGTTTCAGAGTTTTTCAAAGTGCTGGGTGATGAAACGCGCATGCGGATCATCAACGCCCTTTCCCACGGCGAACTCTGCGTCAGCGATATAGCCGCCGCACTGGAAATGACCCAGTCCGCCGTCAGCCATCAGCTGAAACTGTTGCGCATGGCGCACCAGGTAAAGGCCCGCCGGGAAGGAAAAAGCATTTACTATTCCCTGGACGACCAGCACGTAATTGACATTCTGGACGAAGCGCTGATCCATGTCCGTCACAAGATGAATGAAGCGGAATGAAAGATGACACAATAAAAACCGTTTTACAATTTGAAAACAAAGCGTTCGCAGATTTAAATTAAGAGAATCTTAAAACTGGAGGAAAATCATGAAAGCAGATTGTGCAAACTGCCCCACCCACGCCTGTTATACCAAAGGCGTCAATTGCACGGGCGTATCTGAGGAAGAAGTGAAGCGGGCCTACACGGAAGACGAGTTGAAAATGATGCAGGCCGCTGCTTATGTGGAGGGAACTTTTTACAGCAACATTACCCGCCTTCAGGAGATTGCCGAGTTTGCCAAATGCATGGGCTATAAGAAATTAGGCATGGCCTTCTGCATCGGTCTGAACGCCGAAGCCCGGTACATCGCGCGCTATTACACCCAGCAGGGTTTTGAATTTTACAGCGTCTGCTGTAAAAACTGCAGCTTTGCGAAAAAAGAATACGGGCTCAAGCAGGTGAAACCGGAACTGGATCACGAAGCCATGTGCAATCCCAAATTCCAGGCCCGCTTCTTAAAGGAAAAAGGCGTGGAACTGTTCATCATCTGCGGTCTCTGCGTAGGGCACGATGCCATCTTCACTGCCAACTGCGACGGACCGGTGACGGCATTGGTTGCCAAAGACCGCCTGCTGGCACACAATCCCCTGGGCGCCATCTATTCCCGGTACTGGAAACGCAAGCTGGGGATTCTGGGCCCGGATGAAGTATAAAAAGAGCAGGCTCGGCGCGCAAACCCCCATGACCCTGCTTTCATACAGTTTGACAGTTGTATCTTACGGCTACGCCTTACTGATGCATACAAACTGTCTTTACTTATATATTAATGAGTACGTAGGGGCAAACTCCAGTATCCACGCGGTCTCACGAAAAAAATCCGGGTGTTTTTACACCCGGATTTTTTGTATTTATCTATAGTTCGCTTTAGAACGTATACATTACGCTTACGTTTCCGCCGAAGCCGCGATGCTTACCGCCATATCCATACAGGCTGATGTCCGCGCTCCACGGGTTCGTCTTCGTTGCGTCCATCCGCATGCCAAATTCGCCCCGGACGCTGCTTCCCTTAATGCTGGCCGCGCGGATCTCCTTGCCCTTCACGGTGCCTGTCGCTTCGCCATCGAATTCGTATTCATACGCCAGACCTCCATACCAGTTCCACTTCTTATCCGTGGTCCCGTACCGGGCGCCTAACCGCAGGATACTGCTGGCTACGCTGTCCAGGTTGTACTGCTGCGGCGCATCATATTCCACACCTTCACGCTTCAGGTAGAAGAACTTGCCGTATACGTCAAGGTTCCTGCCACCCTTGTAATTGATGATCTTACCTACGCCGATGTGGCCGCCGTAGTAATTGGCGTGCACGTTATACCCGTATTTGTTCCCCAAGCTGTCCTGCATGATGTCGCTGGAACTGTCGCTCAGACGGCCCGCCCGGACGCTGGCCTCGGTATAGACGTCGTGCTTGTTGGTCCACTTCGCCAGCAAACCGCCGCCCGCGTAATGGGCATCGCCGTCGCCGTCGCCCACAGCGCTGTGGACCGTGTAGCTGCCCTTGCCGTATTCGCCGAACACGCCCCATTCCATGGAGCCGTTCTTCGTCTCGCTGATCTTGCCTACGCCTACGACCGCGTTCCAAGTATGGGTGTTCACGTGGCTGCCCGTATTGTAACGGGAAGCGCCGCCGCCTATCGCAGCAAAAGTCGAGATGCCGTCCCTGCCCGCGTTCTTCACATCTGCCAGGCCGTCCATGGCCCTGCCCACGAACTCATTGCCCGTCTTCAGCATCGCCAGGCCCGCGTCCATGGCCATCACCGTCTTGTGGGTCTGCTCGGACAAGCCCGCTTCCGTAAGGGTGGTGAAGATCAGGTTGCTGCCGGACAGGGAGGCTATGCCTTCGCCGATAAAGGCCGTGCCTACCATGTACGTGCCGCCCGTTATGGTTCCCACGCTGTCACCGAAACCGGACACCAGCGTCATCTCCTGGTTGGCGTCAAGATACAAGACGTTGGTAAAGTTGATCTTCGACGTATCCACGTCCGCGCCCGCGAAGGTGATGTTGTCCGGACGGGTCAGCAGCGGCTTGTCCGCGTTCCACAGCACGTCGCCGAAGCTCAGCTTGCCGGCTTTGTTCTCCGACGGCGTGTATGTTACGATCCCGTCTTTTACCTCCAGACTTGCGGTGATCCCCGCGTCTACCGTCACGCCGGATACCGGTTCAAAACTGTAGCTGTTGGTCTTCTCCTGCGCCGCCATATCCGCCAGTGTTTCATTGGCTTTCAGTAGCGTCATGGATTCGCCCGCAACTACTTCTTCCGGTTTGTTAAACGTTACATCAAAGCTGTCCGTACCGATTTCAGATACCTTCGAGTAATCGTAGCCCTCACTGCTGCCGTCCAACAGCGTAGCGCCTGGCTGCCAGTCTGTCGCGCCGGCATTCACCGCAGATACCTCTTTCTTGCTTACCGCGTACACCAGGCCCGTTCCGTCTTCGGTAGCCTTTACGCCTTTGCCCTGGGCTCCCGTAATGCTTACGCCCTTCGACGTGTCATCCGGGTTGCTGGCATCCGTGAAATCACTTTCCGCATAGGCGTTGGCTCCCGTAATACTATCGTCCGAGAAGGCGTTTTCAGGGGCTCCCGAGATAATCGCCTTCTCTTCACCCGGCGCAACGTCTGTGGGTGCCGTCATGCTGTCGGTATCTACCGCTACACCGGCAGTGTTTACGGTCCAGCCTTCCGGCACGGCATCGCTGCCCGCCTCGTTCACTGTAACTTTATCCAGTGTAACAGAGGTCACCTTATAATCCAGATTGCCGGCTGCAATGGCAGCTTCTCCTGCCGCTGTGGCTTCCAGTACCGTGTTTTTCAGTTTCACCGTGAATTCCGGAGTACCGTCCTTCACCGTGCCGTCCGCATTGCCGATCAGCGTCATGGACTGACCCAGCGGGTCTGCATCCGCCGTGAATTTCATGCCGGACACATCGATCTCCGAATCCGCCGTAAATTTGTACTTCGTATTCGTGTAATGTGTGCCGCCATCCTCCCAGGCCAGCTCGCCGCTCATAACAGCCTGGCTCACTTCCTTATCGCCTACCGTGTACGCCAGCTTTGTTTTCGCCGCATCCTGTTCCAGTATATCGGTCCGGGAGCCCTTTAACTGCAGGTTCTCTGTTGCCGCGTCATCAAAATCGGTTTTGTATTCTTTCGTCGCAAACGCCGCCAACGCTTCGCCGGCTTCGTTCTTCAATGCCCCGGATGCGTCTACGATGGTCATGCTCTGGCCGCTTTCCATGGCATCCGCATTCGCAAAGGTCAGACCGTCAGCATTGATGGCAGCGCCCGTCAGGTCATACGTGTTGTTAAACGAACGGGCCGTCCCGCCGTCTGCAAACGTCGCTTCCCCTAAGGTCAGCGTCTCCGCTGATTTCTTCATCGCATAGTACGTCAGTTTCGCGCCGCTGTCTTCTGCTTTCACGCCTCCGACCTTATGCCCGGCCGCCGTTACGCCGCCTTCACTCTCGTTGAACGCATCGCCGTTCCCGTATTTGTTGGTGCCGGTGATCTTGTCATCCGTAAAGAATCCGCCTGTCGCCGTCAGAATATCTCTTCCACTTCCCGCAGCCAGGTCTGAAGGCGCAGCAAAGCTACCCGTGGCAACCGCAACGCCGCTTCCCGTCCAGCCTTCCGTAACCGCCGAGGTATCCGTGCCGTTCCACTTGGCCAGGTTCACGCTGTTCACTTCCACGGCGTCTACCACATAATTCACAGTGTCCGCGGCAGCAGCCACATGACCTTGGGCCGTTGCGGCAAAGTTGATGCCCGCTGCATCCGTGTAATTCACGGCTACCGTCTTATCCGCGCCGTCCGTAACCGGACTGGCCGTAGTCAGGCCCGGCGCGTTCAGGATGGCTGCGGTATCGTTCTTCTTCAGCGCTGTCGCGGCTTCCCCTGTATATGCAAACTTGGCAGCATCAATCTGCGTCGATGCCGACGCCTTCCATGTCTCCGGCATCTCGTCCGCCGCAGCGCCCCATACGCGGCTTGCCAAGGTAATCTTATCTGCCGTCACGCTGTCGACGGTGTACGTCACCACACCCGTGCCCGCTGTAACATTGCCGCTGGCCGTGGCTTCATACTTGATACCGGATGTGGTATCAGTATAATCGATGCCCACCGTCTTGCCCGTGCCTCCCGTCACCGTATTGGCTGATGTCAGGCCCGTGGCGTTCGAAACAAGCGTCATGGAATCGTTCGCCTTCAGCGCGGTCGTTACATCCCCGATGGCCAGGTTCGTCGCGTCAATAGTAATGGTATTGTCAAAGACATATTCCCCTTCCAGATCGCGGCCTGTGTTCCAAGTCATCGCGTCCAGGGAAATCCCCTTGACTCTGTTCTCCGCCGGGGACACATAAACGTTTTTATAACTGTCTTCTGTATCAAGGAAAATCCTCTGCTCTTCCTGGGATACTACCGCGACCCCCTTATCCGTACTGCTGGATTCCGCGCCGAGGAAACTCTTATACGGGTTTGTCTCCGACAGGTCAGCCTTACCTTCCGAGGTTATCAGGGTGAGGGTGGCAAAATCGTCTGCCGTCTCAGAGGCCAGCAGCGTCATCGTGCCGCTTGTCCCGGCGCCCAGGTTGCCTTGCGCGTCTGTAATATCAAGGGCAGCACGGGTACCGTCCGCATTATCCGTAAACTGGCCCGCCTTCAATACCGGAGCTTCCGTGTTCCATTCCACGGAATCGGCCAGCTTGATGGTCTCAAAATTCGTAACTTCCCCGTCCACCGTATTCACGCCGCTTATCACCAGGGTATTACCGGTTACCACGTCGCTGGCGCTGCTTTCACCGCTGCTGCCGCCACTTTCGCCGGTACCGGTTGCGTCGCCGGCGCTGGCAGTTTCGCCGGTTTTATTGGCGCCGCCGTAAACACCGCCGGTTATTGTGGCATCCGTCAGTTTAACCGTATTGTCTGTCGCATTCCCGGTCCCCGCATAACCGCCGACTACCGCTTTGGTGATACGGATAGCGGGCGTACCGGAAGACGAACTGCCGGACGTACCGGTTTCCGATCCGGTATCCGGACTGTCCGACCCATCCTCTTCAGGGATACGTACCGTGATTCCTTTAATCTCAACGGTATTCAGTGTTGCATCGCCTTTATCCGTGTAACCGCCGGCAACGGCTGCAGTTCCGGTGGCCGCGATTCCGTAATAATAACCGTAAGAGGAAGAAACATTTACATTTCCTGTTACGGAACCGGCCGTGAGCGTTACCGTGTTTTCACTTGCGTCGCCCAGACTGATCCTGCCGCCATAGACCAACCCGATCTCTGCGCCTTCCGCGCTGACCGTCACGCTGTTTCCCACGGCCTTGGCGCCGGCGACAGCGGAATACGCATAATACGTCGAATGCCCGCCGCCGATGACCGCGCCGGCATAGACCTTTGTGGTTTCCCCTTCGATGGTTACCTTGTTCCCGGAGGCTTCCCCGTCCGCGGCGCCGCCGGCAATCGAATTGTTTCTGGCGTTTTCCGCAGTACCGACCGTTCCGCCGCTGACGGTCACCGCGTTATTCTTCGCGGCGCCGTTTCCGTACGCTATGCCGCCTGTAATATTCACTACATTCGTCGCATCGGCGCCGACCGCGGCATTCCCGCTGATAGTTACCGTATTTTCAATAGCGCTGGAGATTCCCTCGACAGTATTATCAGCGCCTTCTTCCACGTAAGCGTAGCCGTAAGCGACGCCGCCATTAATAGTCACATAGGAATAAGGAGATGTGGTGTCAGTTTTAATCACAGCGTTATCGCTGATGGTTACCGTATTGTGGCTGGCGCCGGCAGTCGCCTTGGCCGTATTGGTTGCTCCATCATAAGCATAAGCACCGGCGTAAGCTTCGCCGCCGTAAACCGCCGTATAATAATAACCGGAACCGCCGTCAACAACAGCTTTCCCGCTGATTATCACTTCATTGTAGCTGGCCTCTGCCGTTGCCCCGGCCGTATTGATTGCGCCATAATAAGCATTAGCGCTGGCGTAAGCTTCGCCGCCGTACAAACTGCCAGCCTCTGCGCTGCCGCTGATGGTTACCGTATTATGGCTGGCGCCGGCAGCTGCGTCCGCGGCAGTATCAGTAGTGCTCCCGGAGCCGGGAGCGGCAGCATAAGCGTACGAGTAATCCTGACCGCCGTAAACGCCGCCGCTGACCACGGCATTCCCGCTGACAGTTACCGTGTTGTTGCTGGCCTCTGCCGTTGTCCCCGCCGTATGGTCTGCGCTCGCAGCATCGTAAGCATAAGAGTATGCGTAAGCATAACCGCCATAAACAGTACCGCCAACAGCAGCTTTGCCGCTGATGGTCACTTCATTCCCGCTGGCAGTTCCCTCGGCCGAACTTGTTGTGCCATAATAAGCGTAAACAGAAGCAGAACCGCCGATAACACCGTTTGTGACAGAAACCTCTTCGCCGCCGTCTTCGCTGATAGTTACTACATTTTCACTGGCAGTTCCTTCGGCAGCAATTGTTGTAATCCCAGAGACACCATAATACCCTGCCAGCGTAACGGGACTGTAACCGCCGTAAACTGTTCCCTCCACAGAAGATACGCCCTTGACGGTTACCGTATTATTGTCGGCGGTGGCCGTTGCCCTGATATCTCCTGTGGCCCCGTTATAGTAAGGGTAAACGTAATACGCCTCATTGTAATTGTAACCGCCGTAAACGGCCCCAACAGCAGCTCCGTCGATAGCAACCTTATTATTATCGGCAGCGGCTGTTAACTCCACGTTCACTTCGCTTCCGGCGTAGTAAGAATAAACAGATTCAACTTTCGTGTAATTATAACCGCCGTAAACTTCCCCGCCAACATCAGCATCACTGGTAATGGTTACTTCGTTTTCGCTGGCGCTGCCCGTTACCCCCACATTGATTGCGCCATAATAAGCATAAATGTAATAAGCGTAATTGTAATTATAGCCGCCGTAAACAGCCCCGTCAACATCCACAGCGCCGCTGACGGTTACCGTATTGCTGTCGGCATTGGCGGTTACTTCCGCGTTTATGTCGCCTCCTTCGTAGTAAGAATACGCGTAGTAAACGGAATTGTAATTGTAGCCGCCGTAAACAGCCCCGCCAACATCAGCATCACTGGTAATGGTTACTTCGTTTTCGCTGGCGCCGGCAGTTAGTTCGACAGTCACCGGGTTGTAATAAGCACAAGTGGAATAAGCGTAATTGTAATTGTAGCCGCCGTAAACAGCCCCGCCAACATCAGCGCCGCCTATGGTTACCGTATTACTGTCGGCCTTGGCGTTTTCCCTGGCAGTTGCCTGGCCATAATACTCCGAAGCATAAACATAGGCGGTATTGCTGCCGCCAGTAACACTCCCGTCAATATCCGCAACGCCGCTATCGGCAGAACCGCTGATGATTACTGTATTACGGCTGGCCTCGGAAGTTCCTTCGGCATTGGCTGTGTTCCCTTCGTAGTAAGCGTAAGCGTAAACATACATGGAATTGCTGCCGCCCACCACACTTCCGCCAACATCCGCGGCGCCGCTGATGGTTACCGTATTATCGCCGGCAGTCGTTTTGCCGGTTGAGTTATGGGTTACTACTGTGCCTGAATCCTCAGCGTAAGCGTAAAGATAAGCGTAAGCATAGCCGCCGATAACTCCTGACCCAACAACAGCAGCGCTGTCAGTAGTACCGCTGATGGTTACCGTATTTCCACTGGCGTCGGCAGTACTTGTTTGGGAAGCATAATAATTCTCTGCGTAAGCGTAAGCGTAACCGCCGTAAACAACATTCCCTACCGTAGCGCCGCTGATGGTTACTTCATTGTTGGCAGCGGTTCCCTTGACCGCAGTAACTGTTGAGCCATAATCATAAGCGTAAGCTGAACCGCCATATACGTTGCTGCTGACAGCAGCCTTTTTACTGACGGTTACCGTATTCCCGCTGGCCGTTGCAGCCATCTCAGAATTTGCGCCGTGCGCAACGCCGGCGTAGCTGCCATAAAGATTATTCACCTGCGCTTTAGCCCCGGTCATATTCACGGTATAATCGGAAGCAGAAGCAGCAGCCCCGGTAGTATAATGACCGTAAACCGAAACATAATTGCCGCCTTCCCAGGTATCCGCTTCTCCCGGCTCCAGGATCAGCTTGTTAACGCTTCCGCCTGTTTCGTCAGGATAGGCTTTATAATACCCATACTCAGACCCGGGAACCACGATCATGCTGCCGTCCGGCGTAAAAGCGCCGCTCGCATAGCCCGTCACCGTGACCGAACCGGCCGCTTCCGCCACAGACGGAGTCATCAAGCCGTGGGCCGCCCCTGTAAACAACAGAGTTGCCAGAACCAGCCTGGCGAGTTTTTTCTGATGTTTCTTCGTTCTTCTTAACATTTTACAAATTCCTCCTTGAAAGGCGCTCCCTTTTTTACACGACCTTTACCTTAAAGTTAAAGCTCTCCCAGTACTTTTCAGGAATATATTGTTTGGCGAGGTTTTCGCACAGTTTGCATTGGTTGCATTCTTTGCACTCGCATGTCAGCAGCTTGTCCGGCACTTTATCCAAAGTAATCTTCCGGAGAATTTCTTCCGGCACGATGCGTTTAGTGAACATGATCGTTCCAGAGAGCATCACTTCCGTCAGGGGTTTATCGTTGTTTTCCTCCAGGTAGGCGTCTATAGTGCGGAAGGCGTAGTCCCCCGGCTCGTTACGTCCGGAAATTTTATATATGTCTACATATTCATCGTAGTACTTCTGCCAGCGGGGCAGGATCCAGTTGCCCCGGAATATATCGCCCACGCCGCTCTGGCAGCAACTGAGCATGCCGGCGTAACAACGCAGGGATACGCTCATGTTGTGGTAAAAGGAGTTGGGGCAGCCCATCAGGCAGCCTTCGTTGATGAGGCATTTCAGCTTAAAGCCGGCGTCGTGCATCTCCTTCAGTTTCGGGGGCGTCCGCATAATCTCACGGGGCGGGTTGAAGGTCTTGATCCCGCACTTCTCCTGCCAGATGGACATCTGCCGCAGGTTCCACTGGTAGGCGTTGCAGGAGGTATGCAGCTCCAGCTCCGGCATCAGGGCGTGCAGCAGCACCGCGATCCGGTAATCGGAAAGGATCATCCCCTCCAGTTCGTGATGCCGCGCCACCCGGGCCAGGGCGATGGCGAAGTTCTTTAAGTCGTCGTCGTTGTCGAACTTGTAGTACATGGCGTTGACCGGGCAGATGCGCCGGACCTTGCCTTTGGATAAGCGCAGGAAATCATAGCAGTTGCGGATATACTGGGCCCGCCTCTGGTTGGCGTCGGGCGTGTTGGTATTGGCTCCGTCCTTGCCGTCGAAGGTGAAGCGGACGTGGGAGAGCATCTCCTTTTCGTTGAAGGGAAGCTCGCAATATACGTGGTCTATGTTCTTGATACGCTTTTCCACTTCCATCATAAACCACTCCGGCATCGTGCCGTTGTAGGGAATCGAATACTTGCGGTTTTTAGGATCCATAATTTTCACCTCTGTGGCTCTTATTGTTGTTATCAAATTATTGAAATTACAGTTTTACTATTTTATTGTAATATGATTTTCAAATATAATGAAGGTGTTCGAACGCATTTGTCAGTGACAATTTACAACTCAAAACTGTCATTTTTGTCTTTTTTCGTTGTTTTCGCATTAAATCATATGATACACTATAATTGAAGAGTTTTACCTTTCTTTTAAGAACGACGTCAGACCGGGTATGAATCAATATCATTTCTGCAAATACTTTAGCTGAAAGCGAGGCAGCCGCAATGAAACGGATTATTGGCGATAAACTGAATTTCCTGATGCAGGTGACGGGAACAAGAAACAATATACTGGGCAAGGCCATCGCCTTCGACCCTTCTTATATCAGCCGCATCCGTACCGGATCCCGTGGCGTTCCGAAGCACCGCGATTTCATTTATCCCGCTGCGGCCTTTTTTGCCCAGGCGGTCCAGACAAAGGAACAGAAAGAAAAACTGGCGGAAGCCATATGCCCCGGAAGCGGCTGGCCGAAAGACGTCAACATCGCCATCAGCCTCATCGCCAACTGGCTGAAACAGGACATCTCAATAGGCTCATCCTTCGGCAGCCGTACTGTCGGCACGCCACAATTCAAGACCGTCGAAAGCGTGGCATCCGGTTCTCCGGATACGCAGACAGGGTTTTATTACGGCAACCCGGGAAAACGTAAATGCGTAATCCAGTTCCTTACCGAACTGTCTGCTCTGAACGAGCCGGTAAAACTGTTGCTCCATTCGGAAGAGGATATGCTGTGGATGTATGAAGACCCGGACTTTTTCCGGAACTGGTCCGTATTAATGAAAGCGATACTGCAAAATGGCGGCCGCATTGTCATCGTCCACACCGTGCGCCGCACGCTGCGCGAACTGCTGGAAGCTGTTGCCAAGTGGTCGCCGCTGTATGCCACCGGACTCATCGAGTCTTACTACTGTCCCAGACTGCGGGACAACATTTTCAAGCGCACGCTGTTCATCGGCAGCGGAAAAGCCGCCATTGTCGGCCAGACAACAGGGGGAACCGGAAAGAACCGGCTGAACATGTTCGTGCACGATCCGCGCGCAGTAAATGCCCTGGAGAAAGAATTTTTCGATTTTCTTTCCCTGTGCCGGCCACTTATGAAAATTTATAATGCTTCCAACTTCGCGCAGATTGCGCCTGTTCTTTCCCGTTATCCCATTTCCGAAAACAGGACGGTACAGCTTCACGCCACGCCTTCCTGGCTTTCCATGCCGGAGAACGTAGTCAGAAGCCTTTCACGCCACGCCGGCTGTGAATTGTTTTACGATTATATGGACAGATACCGGAGCCTCCTGTTCATGCAGGAAGGAAAACAGTCCGGACCGGTTACCGATATATTCTCCCTTCCCGATATTGCCGCAGTAAAAGACGGCAAAGTCCAGGTTCCCCTGGCGGATATTTTCGGACTGCCTTCGCTCTTCTACACCGGGGAAGAATTCCGGCAGCATCTCGCCGCGGCGCTGCACCGATTCAAAACATCCGACGACTATGATATCGTTTTACTACCGCCGGAAAGTGCGGATCCCTCTTCCGGGAACACGTCTTCCCAGTCCTTCTCCGTCGTTGTTAATGAAGCAGCCGGCGTAATCCTGTATCGTTCTTTCGCGCCCTCCACGCTGTTCTACACACGGGAGCAGGATATGACGCTCTCTTTCTGGGAATATCTGGAGCGGTTCGAAAAGAACGCCGGGCCCCGCAAGGTTACCATGGAAAAGCTGGAACACTATCTGGATAAACTGGAGAAGGCGCTCAGGTAACTTTCATTTTCAGAATGATGCCCGGGCAAAACGTCATTTTCTGTATTTTTTATATTAATCAGGAAGCGTGAGCCTATGAAGATTATCGGCCTTGCAGGAAGCATCGGCAGCGGCAAGAGCACCGCGGCTGCGTATCTTCGTTCGCTGCATTTCATTGTATTTGACTCGGAAAATGCCGCAAAGAGCGCTGCCTTGGAAAAAGGCAGCCCCTGCCTGCAGAAAGCCGCGGAACTGTTCGGACCGGAAAGCATCCTGCCCGACGGGACACTGAACCGCCCCTGGGTCGCGGACAAAATTTTTTACGATCATTCACTGCTGCTGCGGTTTGAAGCCATCATGCAGCAACAGGTCCGGGATGACCTGCTGCATTTTCTGGAAACACAGAAAGCTGATGGCACATCTGCGGTCTTTCTGGACCTCCCCCTCATGATCGAACTGGGCTGGCATAAGCTCTGCGACAGCGTCTGGCTCATTGCCGTACCCGACGAGATACGGATCCGGCGCGCCATCGCGCGAGACAGGCAACTGGGAAAAGAAATTGTCATGAGGCGCAACAACACCCAGTTGCCGGTATCGGAACAGCGAAAATACGCGGATGCAGTTATTGACAACAGCGGTCCGTTCGCAAATACAAAAGCGCAGATTGACGAACAGCTTCGGAAACTGCAACTGATAAAGTAATTTTTTCATTAATACCAGTAAGCCGGACCATACTTTTGGTGTATATGGTCCGGTTTTTTATACAAAAGCACAATATCTTGTGTTTTGGTATTGACAGACATACTAATTGTGTTATAATGGGTATTACCAAACGGGATAAAACCCCGATGATATTCCGGGAAGCAGGAACGGCGCGGGAATACATGCGCCATTCTTCCGGCAGTATCATAAAACACAGCAAAAGAAGGTCGTTTCCATGAGCACAGTCCGTATTTCAGGTGTTAAAAAGCATTCTTCCGTGAACGGTCCCGGCGTGCGGTATGTCCTGTTCTTCCAGGGCTGCCCCCACAACTGCCCGGGCTGCCAGAACCCGGAAACCCATGATCCCATGGGCGGCACGGAGCGGAACACGGCAGACGTAATCCGGGAGATCCTGCAGACAAAATACCTGGACGGTCTCACCTTCTCCGGCGGCGACCCGCTGCTGCAGCCGCAGGCAGTAATTGAAATTGCGGACGCGGCTAAAAAGGCCGGACTGAACATCTGGCTCTACACCGGCTGGACCTTCGAACAGATCCTAAAGGGTGCGGCAGGGGAAACCGCAAAAGAAGCGCTGACCCGGTTAGACGTTCTGGTAGACGGTCCCTTCGTGGAAAAACTGAAGACCGGCCGCGCCATCTGGCGGGGCAGCGACAACCAGCGGCTCATCGACGTGCAGCAGTCGCTGAAAGAAAACAAGGTAACAGAATTACCGGAATCAAAAGTAAATCAGGAGTAACACAGAAAAATGAAAAAGCGCCGGAAATTATCCGGCACTTTCCGACAAATGACAAATTTAATGTAAGGAGAGAAGCAGCATCATGACGTATTTTAAGAATGTAGTAAAACGTAACGGCATCACCGTACCCTTTGACGAGAAGAAAATTGAAAACGCTATCGCCAAAGCATTCATCGCCACCGGTGAAGTAGAAGCAAGAAACGTTTCCACCATAGCCGGCGCCATCACCCTGATGGTCATCACCAACCTGCGGGAAAACTCCCAGGAAATTCCTACCGTAGAGGACATCCAGGACCGCGTGGAATCCATGCTGATGAAATGCGATTACGTGAAGACCGCGAAAGCCTACATCTTATACCGTAAACAGCATCAGCAGGCACGTCACACCAAGAACACCCTGCTTGACTATAAAAAACTGGTAGACGGTTATATTGGAAAAGACAAAGACTGGCGCGTGAAGGAAAACTCCACCGTCACCCTGAGCGTGGGCGCGCTGATTCTCTCCAACTCCGGCGCCATCACCGCCAACTACTGGCTCAGCGAGATTTATGACGAAGACATTGCCGAAGCGCACCGCAAGTGCTTCATCCATCTCCATGACCTGAGCATGCTCACCGGTTACTGCGCGGGCTGGAGCTTAAAGCAGCTGATCCAGGAAGGGCTGGGCGGCGTACCGGACCGCATCTCCTCCGCACCGGCCAAACATTTAAGCACCCTCTGCAACCAGATGGTCAACTTCCTGGGCATCATGCAGAACGAATGGGCCGGCGCCCAGGCGTTCTCTTCCTTTGATACCTACCTGGCTCCTTTCGTAAAGGTTGATAACCTGGATTACAAGGAAGTTAAACAGTGCATCCAGTCCTTCATCTACGGCGTAAACACTCCGTCCCGCTGGGGCACCCAGGCACCCTTCACCAACATCACCCTGGACTGGACCGTACCCGATGACATGAAAGACATGCCGGCAATCGTGGGCGGCAAGAACATGGACTTCACCTACAGCGACTGCAAGAAAGAAATGGAAATGGTGAACAAGGCGTTCATCGAGACCATGATTGAAGGCGACGCCAACGGCCGGGGCTTCCAGTATCCGATTCCCACCTATTCTATTACCAGAGAATTTGACTGGAGCGCCACGGAAAACAACCGCCTCCTGTTCGAGATGACTGCCAAATACGGCACGCCTTACTTCTCCAACTACATCAATTCCGACATGAAACCCTCCGACGTGCGCAGCATGTGCTGCCGCCTGCGTCTGGACCTGCGGGAGCTGCGCAAGAAATCCGGCGGCTTCTTCGGTTCCGGCGAAAGCACCGGCTCCATCGGCGTGGTAACCCTGAACCTGCCCCGCATCGCGTACCTGAGCAAGACGAAGGAAGAATTCTACGCCACGCTTGATAAATACATGGACATCGCCGCCCGTTCCCTGTCCGTAAAGCGTAAAGTAGTCAGCCGCCTTATGGACGAAGGCCTGTATCCTTACACCCGCCGTTACCTGGGCACCTTCAAGAACCACTTCTCCACCATCGGCATGGTAGGCATGAACGAAGCCATCCTGAACTCTGCCTGGCTGAAGGGTGAAGACATGACCACGGAAAAAGGCCGCGCCTTTGCCATCGAAGTGCTGAACCACATGCGCACCCGCCTGTCCGATTACCAGGAACAATACGGCGACCTGTACAACCTGGAAGCCACCCCGGCGGAATCCACTTCCTACCGTTTCGCGAAACACGATACGGAAGAATTCCCCGGTATCCTGACCGCGGCCAAAGACGGCAACGCGCCTTACTACACCAACAGCAGCCACCTGCCGGTTGGTTACACCGATGACATTTTTGACGCGCTGGAACTGGAAGACGAGCTGCAGACCCTCTACACCAGTGGCACCGTGTTCCACGGTTTCCTGGGCGAACGCCTGCCGGACTGGCAGTCCGCAGCCACACTGGTGCACAAAATTGCCCAGAACTTCAAGCTGCCCTATTACACCCTGTCCCCCACCTACTCCGTCTGTGCGGAACACGGTTATATCCGTGGCGAACACTTCACCTGCCCGAAATGCGGACGCAACGCGGAAGTGTACTCCCGCATCACCGGGTACTACCGTCCGGTTCGGAACTGGAATGACGGTAAGGTCAGCGAATTCCAGAACCGCAAGACCTACAATACCGAACAGGTACGTATTGACCGGGAAAACAAGCTGGAAGCTGACGCGGAGGTTTCCGCAAAGGTAGCTGTTGCAACAGATGCCGCGAAGAAAGTTTCCGCGTTCCCGAAGACCGCGGAGCTTCCCGACAAACAGATGATGGACGCAGCAAAAAACCTGTCTGCCAGCATCATGAACAGCAGTGCGTCTTCCCCGGCAGCCCTTGCTTCCAATGGGAAACGCTACCTGATCTCCACCCACACCTGCCCCAACTGCAACATGGTGAAAAAGATGCTGCAGGAAGCCCATGTGGAATACACCCCATTGTTCGCCGAAGAAGCCGAAGGGGCGGAAATGGCAAAGAAATTCAACATCTGCGCCGTGCCCACATTGATCGACGAAACCGGAAACGAGACGAAACTGCTCTACAATGTAAACGAAATCAAAACGTATATTGAGAGACTGCAGTAATACGGAAGTAGTTAGTTTCTAAAAAAATAAGCTGTACAATACGCGTCACTGCGTGTTGTACAGCTTTTTTGTTACAATTTAAACTGTAGAGAATTATCCTTTAAAGAATGTTCCGAAGATTCCGCGGATCAGGCTGGCACCCAGGCTTCCGCCCACCGTCTTGCCCACGTTGCCCGCAACGGAACCGCCCAGGGTCCTGCCAACCTGACGCCCTACCGTACCCAGTACGCTGCCGCCTACGGATTTGATCATGCGGTTCTTCTCCGCCTCGGCCCGTTCCGCTTCCCGGGCTGCTTCTTTTTCAGCCTTTTCCTTAGCAAGCGCCGCTTCTTTGGCTTCTTTTTCCGCAATCCTGGCCTGCTCCGCCGCGGCTTTTGCTTCTTCCGCCTCTTTGGCCATTACCTGCTGCTGCCGCTGCAGGAACTCATAGGCGGAGTCGCGGTCAAAGAAACCGGAATATTTACTGTACAGAAGGCTGGCCTTAATGGCCTGGTCGCGCTGCGCATCGGACACGGAACCCATGCTGCACTGGGGCGGCAGAATGGAAACCTTCTGAACCATGCCGGGGATACCGCTTTCTTCCAGGAAAGAAACCACCGCTTTGCCGGTGCCCAATTCCATAATAGTGGAAGCTGTATCGAAGGCAGGATTGGGACGGTAAGATGCAGCTGCCGCTTTTACTGCCCGCTGGTCAGCCGGGGTATAAGCGCGCAGTGCATGCTGCACTTTGTTGCCCAGTTGTGCAAGTACGCCGTCAGGAATATCCTTGGGGCTCTGGGTGCAGAAGTAGATGCCCACGCCCTTGGAACGAATCAGTTTCACCACCTGCTCGATTTTTTCCAGCAGCGCTTTGGACGCCCCGTTAAACAGCAGGTGCGCTTCATCGAAGAAGAAGACCATCTTGGGTTTCGGCAGATCGCCGACTTCCGGCAGGGTTTCAAACAGTTCAGACATCATCCACAGCAGGAAAGTGGAATACAATTTTCCGTTGTTGATCAGGATTTCGCTGTCCAGGATGTTGATCATGCCCCTGCCGCAGTCCTGAGTCAGCCAGTCGGAAATGGAAAGGGCCGGTTCGCCGAAGAACACGTCGGCCCCCTGGGTCTCCAATGCCACAATGGCGCGGATGATAGCCGTAATGGACGCCGGGCTCATCTTGCCGTATTCCGCTTCAAATTTAATGCGGTTCTCATTGACAAAATTAAGCATGGCCTTCAGGTCTTTGGTATCAATCAGCAACAGCTGGTTATCGTCCGCGATTTTGTACACAATATTTAAAATGGCGCTCTGCAGGTCGTTCAGCTCCAGGATACGGGCCATCAGCAGCGGACCGATCTCGGAAACCGTGGTGCGCAGGGGAATTCCCTTCTTCCCGAAAATATCCCAGATTGTTACCGGATAGCCTTTGTATTCAAAACCGGCTTCCGCCAGGCCGAACTTCTGGATCCGTTTCTGCATGTCTTCCGTGTTGACGCCGGGACACATCATGCCCGCGATATCGCCTTTTACATCTGCCATGAATACCGGCACGCCCATATCGCTGAAGCTTTCGGCCATAACTTTTAAGGTGATGGTCTTACCAGTACCGGTCGCGCCTGCCACCAGGCCGTGGCGGTTAGCCATCTTCGGCAGAATGAAAATGTTCTCGCCTTTATCGTTATTCGCCATCCAGATTTTGCCGTCTTTTAACATTCCAGTTCCTCCTTAATCATTGAAAAAGAGTTGCCTGCAACCGGCCTTCCCGCCGATTCAGGTCCCGTTTCCGGTTCCCTGCTGTCATGGTTCAGCTTATTATAAATATTTTATCATGAATCAGAACATCTTTCCATATAAAACTGTGAATTGTAATAAAAAACTGTGCCGTCGGAGATTGGCGTCGCCAATACTTCAGGCACAGTTTATTTATTGATTCACCTGTTGTTTTTCAATTCAGGTAAAGCTGTTAATCTTTTCATTCTCCAATCTTGCCGAGGTCTCTCCTCCGCATGGCCATGAGGCCCATGCACAGAATTACAACGCCGAAGCAAAGCGACGCCGGAGCGCTCTTAGTGAACCCGGCTACCAGATAGGTGAAGAAAGAAACCACCGCCACGGTCATGGCATAGGGGATCTGGGTGGTAACGTGGTTCAGGTGGATACACTGGGCGCCGGCCGACGACATGATTGTCGTATCGGAAATCGGGGAACAGTGGTCGCCGCATACCGCGCCGGCCATGCAGGCGGAGATTGAGATGATCATCAGCTGATGGTCAACGCCCTGGAAGCAGGATACCACGATGGGAATCAGGATACCGAAGGTACCCCAGGAGGTACCGGAAGCAAATGCCAGGAACACGGCAATCAGGAAGATGATGGCCGGCAGGAAGTTCATCAGATTGCCGGCTGAGCTTTCCACCACGCTGGCAACATATTTAGCAGCCCCCAGGCTGTCGGTCATAGCCTTTAAGGCCCAGGCAAATGACAGGATCAGCATGGCCGGAACCATCTGCTTGAAACCTTCCGGCAGGCAGTCCATGCAGTCCGCGAAAGGCAGGGACTGACGGACCAGATAGAAAGCGACGGTGATAATCAGGGCGACTGCAGAACCCAATACCAGACCGACGGACGCATCGCTGTTGGCGAAAGCATCTACGAAACCTTTATCTTCAAAGAAGCCGCCGGTGTAAATCATACCGACGACGCAGCAGACGATCAGCATCATGATGGGAAGCACCAGGTCGATGACGCTGCCGATTTTCTTTTCTCCCTTTCTCAGGGTTTCCGCAGCTTCTTCCGTAATACCGGTGGTAAACAAATCGCCGTTCAGGGCATTTTCTTCATGGGTTTTCATGGGACCGTAGTCGATGCCCAGGAAAATGATGATCACCATCATGGCCAGGGTCAGCAGCGCATAGAAATTAAAAGGAATGGACTGCACGAAAATGCTGATGCCGTTCTCTCCTTTTACGAAGCCGGACACCGCCGCGGCCCAGGAAGAAATCGGCGCAATGATGCAGACAGGTGCTGCCGTAGAGTCAATCAGATAGGCCAGCTTGGCACGGCTGATGTTGTACTTATCAGTTACCGGACGCATAACGGACCCGACGGTCAGGCAGTTGAAATAGTCGTCAATGAAGATCAGGCAGCCCAGCAGCATGGTCGCGAGCTGCGCGCCGGCCCGGCTTTTGATATGGGTGGACGCCCACTGGCCGAACGCGGCGGAACCGCCGGTACGGTTCATTAGCTGCACCATCATACCCAGAATAATCAGGAAAATCAGAATGCCCACGTTCCATTTATCGGACAGAACCGTCAGCAGCCCTTGCTGGAACACCTGGTTCAGAGTTCCCACCAGATCGAAGCCTGCATTCAGGAACGCGCCGGTCAGGATTCCCAGGAACAGGGAACTGTACACCTCTTTGGTGATCAGTGCCAGCGCGATGGCAATCACAGGCGGCGTCAATGCCCAGGCGGTCTCTTTTACCGGCATATGGTTATGGACCACCGCATACGCCAGCCCTGCCAGCACCAGCACTACGGCTACCAGTGACAGGTATGTTAAAGTCTTAGGTTCTCCCTTTTTCACAATACTCATCCCCCACATATAAATTTTACACTAACACTATAGGTATGTTAATACTTTATCCTAAAACAGGAAATATGTCCAGTAAAAAAGTATAAAAGCATTTCCTGTGTACAATTTCCTTCTCATAGTGTTAACTTTGAAAACCTTTTAGAATACTTTTGCCGTGTCTTGCAAAAATCTACATTTCCCTCTGCCTTTTTCCGGAAGAAAATTTACCGGCCCCCAAATCTTTTTTAAAACAGAAATTTTGTGTATAATAGATTTGATAATCTTTCGGTTTTTTATCCTTGCTCACTATTTTGATGAATATAAAAAAGGAGTGGAACCTTATGCTTTCCAGAACATTATCGGCCGCTGTTTTACTGGCCTGTTCCGCCGCCATCCTGCCCGCTTACGCGGAAAAAGCAAACGACGAGTCCGCCCGGACCGCCGGCGCGCAAACTGTCATAACTGCAGCAGAACACACCAACGCTCACAGCGCCGTATCCCAGTCGCCCCTGATGCCGGCGCCGGCGTTCACCACCGTTATCACCGCTGAAGAAATGCAGGACAATCATTACGAAACCGTTGCGGAAGCCCTGGCTTACGCGCCCGGTTTAACCGTTACCCCCGGTTCCGTCAATACCAACCATCAGGTCGTCCGCATCGACGGTGACGACCGTGTCGCCGTGTTCATTGACGGGCGGAAACAGAATCTGGCAAGCGGTCACTCCGACGGCCGAGCCACTTACGACCTGGATATGGCACCGCCGGTCATGGCCATTGAACGTATTGAGATACTGCACGGTCCGGCAGGCGACAGTTTTATTAACTACGACACTCCCGGCGGCGTGATCAATATCATTACAAAAAAGGGCAAAGAGCACGAATTCAAATTTGAAGGAGCCCGGGGACCGTATGATGCCTGGCGCTGGGAGACCCAGCTGACCGGCAGCGGCAAGGGCTGGAGCTGGGTTGGCACCGGCGGGCGCAGCAACCTGGAAAAACTCCGTTACAAGAGCGTGGACGGTGACAAGGAAACCATGCCCAACTCCGCTGTAAGTCGGCGTGAAATGTATTTCCGCATCGACCGGCAATTTAACAAAAACAGTTCCCTTAATTTTACCTACGGACACTTCAGCAACGACCGGGGTCTGTGGTATTCCCGCCTGAATCCCACGGACTACAATTACTCAAAAATGGCCAACCACCTTGCGCTGACCTATAATTACAAGGAAAACTCCGCAACGCCCGGTTACGTGTCTGTGTATCATTATTATAACCAAGGTGACACTTTCCGCCCGACCGGCGTCAAAAATCAGGAAGACCTGCTTTCCTACGGACGTTGGAAAACCACCACCAACGGCATCGACTGGCGGGACAGCTGGCTGTTGGGCAAAAAGCGCAACCGAAGCCTTGCCGCCGGATTCTCCTGGCGCCACACCAGCGCAGACAGCGATACGAATTATGATGTATCCGGCGATCCGCCGGGAGGCGAAGCAAACCGCAGTTTCGGCAAGAATTATAAAAAGAGCGCGACAAACATCACTGCTTTTATCAGAGGGTCCCGCCAGATAAAAAAACTGACCCTTTCTACTACACGGGGGATCACCCACAACAGTAGGTTCGGCACCCATTACATCTCCACCAGCACCGGGGAATACCGCCCGGATAAAAAGACAACGCTTTACGGCTCCCTGCAGCACTTTTACGCAGTGCCGACCCTGGACGAACTGTATTACAACAACCAGCGGATCCAGGGAAATCCAAATCTGGATGCGGAAAAAGGCTGGAAGGGCAGCGGCGGCATCCGCCACCAGTTCAGCGATAAAATCTTCGCGGACCTGGGTGGCTTCTGGTCCTATACCAAAAAACCGATTTTATGGTACAAGAACGGGGACGTGTGGCGTCCCGATAACGGTAAAAGCCAGCACCAGATAGGTATAAACCTTTCCGTTACCGACATATTCAGCCCGAAATACAATGCCACTTTTTCCTATACTTATACCAACTCCAACACAGACTGGGGAGACATGCCCTCGTCCTATACGAGCCTGGTTGCCCGCCATCAGCTGAAAGCCGCCCTGCGTTACAAAGACAAACGCTGGTCCAACAATCTGCTGCTGACCGCCGGACTTGGACGAAACGAAGGCTGGTACTCCGGAAACTATTTTGTGGTAGACATCAATTTAGGTTACAAGTTCAACAAACACTGGAGCAGCTATCTGAAAGTGCATAACCTGTTCAATGAATCCTATGAAGCGCTTGGATCACGTACCATCGGGGATTGCCCGGCGTATGGAAGGACTGCGCTGTTCGGAATGATTTACTCGTATTAAAAATAATTATAGAAACAGCGAATTAATTTAAAACAGTTGAAAAAAATAAGCATGCAGGGAATGAGCAAAACGTCGGGAACGTTTGTGTAATTCCATGAGATGAAATGCGACGCAGCGGCGAGACTGTCTGAGGGGCGGAGCCCCGAGTTTCGAAGCCGCAGGCGCATGAGTCCATGGAATAACAAACGTGAACAGTTTTGCGAATCCCTGCATGCTGTTATTTTCAGCTGTTTTAACGATTTATTTGTATTCAGGCGACGTTTCTATACCTATATTCTTTCATCAATGCGCCTTAATCTTTTCCGTTCCAGCAGTACGTGCAAAGCGTATCCGGGTCAATGCCCACCGCCTTGATCATATCGTCCAGGCGGTTGAATGCCAGGCTGGTGAATCCCATCTTCTGGCAGATACCCTGGATCATGGTATGGTACCGGTCCGAATCAGGATTGCAGTAATCTTCCAGCACTTCCCTGGCCACATCTGTACCTTCTTCTTTGGCAATAATCTGCCGGGCAATAAGTTCCATTTCCGAATTAGAGCGGGAGAAGTTCAGGAATTTACAGCCAAAGGTGATCGGCGGGCAGGCCGGACGGGCGTGTACCTCTTTTGCCCCCGACTTGAACAGGAAATCGGTGGTATCCCGCAGCTGCGTACCGCGCACGATGGAGTCATCCACCAGGATGATACGTTTATCTTCAATCAGTTCATGCACCGGTATCAGTTTCATCTTGGCGATGAGGTTCCGTTTGCTCTGGATCGTAGGCATAAATGACCGGGGCCAGGTGGGCGTGTATTTAATCAAGGGGCGGGAGAACGGAATACGGCTTTCATTGGCATAGCCTACCGCATGGGCAATACCCGAATCCGGCACGCCCGCTACATTGTCCACAGCATCTGCGCTGATGGGGTCCCGCTGTGCCATGTATCTGCCACAGTTGTACCGCATCTGTTCCACGGAAACGCCTTCGTAGAAAGAAGACGGATAGCCGTAATAGACCCAGAGGAACGTGCAGACACGCATCTTGGAGCCGGGTTTCGCAAGCACTTGCACGCCTTCCGGCGTCATGATATCGATTTCGCCGGGGCCCAATTCTTTAAAATCCTCATACCCCAGGTTCAAATATGCGGTAGATTCAAAAGTCGCGCAGAATCCTTCCGGCTTTTTTCCCAAAATCATGGGTGTGCGTCCTACCTTATCGCGGGCCACATAAATACCCTGGGGCGTCATGATCATCAGGGACAGGGAACCGTCTACGCTTTCCTGGGCGTAACGGATGCCCTCGATCAGGTTATCTTTCTGATTAATCAGGGTGGCCACCAATTCCGTGGCATTGATGTTGCCACCGCTCATTTCCAGGAAATGGGTACCGGTCTTTTTCATAACGCCGGCCACCAGCTCATCCATGTTATTGATTTTGCTGACGGTGGTAATGGCATAGGTTCCGTGGTGGGAACGGACGATCAGAGGCTGGGCTTCAAAATCGGAAATGCAGCCAATACCCAGATTGCCCTTCATGTGATGGACGTCATCGTCAAACTTGGTACGGAAGGGCGAATTCTCAATATTGTGGATGGACCGGTTGAAGCCATCCTCCCCGTACACCGCCAGGCCGGCCCGGCGGGTTCCCAGATGGGAATGGTAATCTGTGCCGAAAAACAGATCAAACACGCAATCTTCTTTGGATACAACGCCAAAATAACCGCTCATACAGAAAACCCCTCACTGTTTCTTTTGTGAAAAACGGGAAGTATTTTGCCGCTCCGCCGCAGAAAAGCCTGGACCGCCTCCGGACAAAAAACAGCAAATGCTATCCTTATTTTCAAAATTTACCTTAAATATTAGACAACAAACTGCTTTATTATTTTATCGCACAATGATAAAGACTGCAAGAAAAAAATAAAGAATCAAAGACAGGCAGCAATGCGTTGCCTGTCTCTGCTTCTTAGAAGACTCAAATATCACTGTCAACTCTTCTGTCCCCTGCCGGCACCCAGTGCAAACTGTTTTTTCAGTGCCTTCCGGTGCAACACCGCATTCACAATTTTTTATTTCCCCGGAATCAGGCGGAACACGATGGAACGCCCTGCTATCAACTGCGCATGATGAGCAAAGAAAAGCGTTCCGTCTGCCGGCGAGCAGATCCGTTCCCGCACATCCGTGGTGTAAGGGTCTATAATCTCCGCCAGCAGATTGCCCTCTCTGACAAAATCTGAAGGGTGATGGTAACGGATCAGGATGCCGCCTGCTTTATTGTGGATGTTCACAAGCTTTTCTTCTTTTACTGTTTTGGTTTTTGAACCTTCCGGAAATTCCCCGCCCAGCATGCCTTTCTCGGACAGGAACTGTTGCACGCTCTCAGGCCTTTTATGAGGCAGCATTCCCTTTTTCGCCAGAAAACGCAGCACGCTGTCCGCCGCCATTTCCGCGCTTTCCTCATCAATACGGTCCGTCGTGCGGGAATATACGGAGAATGTCCGGGTTTCCCATACCTGCCAGTTATAATTCAGCGTGGTCGTGTCATAGGGGTGCGGCTTGCGTATCACCAGGTAGGGCAGACCGAAGTCCAGGCCTTCTTCATTATCCTGGTACCCTGTATCTACGATCCGCACATGAGGAACAAAGTCTCCGGGCAGATAAAAGCTGGCCAGATGGACGCCCCATTTATATCCCTGCAGCGCTGTAAATATCCTGTCCGCGAGGCGCTGGGTCGTCTCCCCTGCTCCATAGCCGGGAAACATGCGGTTGATGTCCGTATTGTCCAGCGGCCAGAAGCGTTTGCTCACGTTCATGGAGAACTGCCCCGCACAGGGAACTACCATCACGCCGCAGTCCGGCGCAAAAGTTCCCGCTGCTTCCAGTTCCGAAAATTTACGCACAAGGCGCGCCGCCGTGTACATCTGCTGCACTTCGTCGCCCCGGATGGCGCCCATCACAGCCAGCGTTTTTTTCCGCGAGCCGAAACGGTACCCGTACACCGGGATGGGCTGACGATACGGAAGCGCATCTATCGTAAATAATTTTACCCTTCTCATGGTTCGATGCCTCCCAGTATCCGGGCAATCAGCGAGCCTTCGTTGACCACCGGGTATTCACGCAGGGTAAAGACCATACCGTCTACCGGGCTGAACAGTTCCTCTTTCGTGACCCCGTTCAGGGCATCGGCAATGAAACCCACAAGCTGTCCTTTTTTCACATACTCCCCGTGCATGACCTGAGGCATGAAAAAGCCGGATGCATCTGCATTGATAAAAGCCACGCTGCCGTCAGTGCTGACCACCGGCTGCTTGACTTCCGGCGCCGGTTCCGTAAGCATACCCAGATGGGACATGGCGGACAAAATACCTGTAATCAGCTGATCCCCGTAACTTTGGGTGATGCGCATGCCCACACCCATCTCCACCACCAGGGTTTTCGTCTTCAGCATGTTCAGGCTGTAGGCCAGCGTGCTCTCCAGCACCGTAGCCGCGCTGTGGATCCAGATAAAATCCATGTTCAGCAGTTTTGCCAGCGGCGTCAGCGCCTTCGCTGTTTTTTCATTGATGCGCACCTGTGGAATCTCACGCAGGAAAATATTGCTGGCGTGGATATCGATGCACAAGTCCGCCCCTTTGATGTCACGGATGATGCCGTTGGCAATATATTCATACATGGTTTCACTGCGGCTGCCCGGGAAAATCCGGTTCATGTCCAGATCGAAGCCCGGAAGACCCCGGTAAATCGTGCTGATGCCCAGAGGGTTCAGGGCAGGATAAATATCCACCGTGCCACGCAGCACATCTTTCTTACTTTCCAGCACCCGGGCCAGCTGCCAGGCGACGTACTGTCCTTCCAGTTCGTCGCCGTGAGTGCCGGTGACGACGGAAAGGCGGTGGCTTTTCGGGTCAGCGCCCGCGATGCGGTTTTTCTGAATGACAAGCGCCTCCCCCACCGGAAGAGGCGCTTTAATCACAGTCTCTGTCATGGGTTCTCCTTACAGCTTGAAAACAGTAAAGCAAGAATTAATTCAGTCTGTCACTTTTGTAAAAACTTTCTGTGTCTGCTTTGCCCAGCCGGAGAACACACCCCGTTCCAGCGGGCAGTCACTGTAATCCCGACCGATACAAAGCTTCAGATATTTTTCATCGGCCGGGCAGTTATGAGTGGGATCGATGCCGTACCACAGACCGTCCATCCAGATTTCCGTCCAGGCGTGGCTGGCTCCTTCCCCTACAAAGAGCCCGCTGACATACCGGGCAGGCATTCCTGCCATACGGCACAAAGTAATCAGCACATGGGCATAATCCTGGCACACGCCTTTCCCCGTGACAAATGCTTCACCTGCCGTTGTCATCACGTTGGTTTCACCGGGTGTGTATGTAAAATGCTCATTCACCTTCGCACAGAGAATTTGGGCTTTCTCTAACGCATTCATTGTGCTGAAGCCTCCCGACGCGCCCTGTACCTGCCCGCCGTTCTGTGACCGGGCCTGTACCGCACCACCGTCCGCGTCTTTCACAACGCTTCCATAAAACGCTTCCAGTTCCGGCGTAACCTGGGTCAGGGGTGATGCGTAACGGTAAAACGGCGCCGCTTCTTCAGGCACACGCAGGGAATCATCACGGTACGCCATCCCCTGCAGGGTGTAGCGGAACGAATCGTGGGCCTCCACTACCCTGCCCGCGCGCACCACGTTACCGAAAGAGTCACGGCCTAATGAAGCCGCCCCGTCCGGATAAACCGTCAGCGTATAAGAAAGGATGCTCTGCTCCGGGGCATCGGCAGGGATGCAGCGCAACAGAAAGTTATGTTCCGTCACGGAACCCGAAAAATTCAAAACCGTATCAAAATAAAAGGATAATTCTCGACGCATGGGACACCTTCCTCTTCAGTCAGGCCTGCAATTCTCTGCGGCACAGCCGCATCTTTTTATTCTGCAACAGGGCCTGCCTTTTTCTCCCTCACACTACAAACAGATTCTCCGCCGCATCCAGCAGCTTCTTGCGCTCTTCCGGTGTTTCCGGATTTTGCGCGGATAACAGTACCTGCAGCGAAGCATGGGACGGCTGCAGCGACGTACGGTTCATCCGTTTCATCAGCTTGCCAATCTCCGATTTCACCGAATCCAGATGCCAGCCCAGGCGCAGGTACAAACTCAGCCTCTCCACACCGGCGGCGCACTTGATAATGTTCCGCACGTTTTCATCGTCGATCATGTCGTCGTAACTGCCACGGAAGGCCATGATAAAATCGATGACCCGCTGCAGCGGCAGCGTGGGACTGTCGCTTTCCTCCGCGCTCTTCATCCCCATCACCGCCAGTTCCAGATAGGCCAGGGTACGGCTGCCGATGATTTCACGCAGCACCATGCCGTTGCCCAGCATGGCGTCCGCCACCGTACGCAGGGAATCCGGGTTGTTTTTATCAAACACATAATTGTGCATAAAATCTTTATCGTCTTTGTAACAGCAGTCGATACTCAGCTTCCGGCAGAAATCGGGATAATTAATCTCGCCGTCAATCATCACGTCGTACCAGTCCCACAGGTAACTGAGGGTGGTAGACAACCGTTCATAATAACGTCCCAGCCAGTAGAGACGGTTCAACTTGCTTACTGACAAACTATCCATGTGTCCTTGAAGCCTCCTCCCTGCGAAGAATTCACCACGAAGCTGTCCGGGTTCCGGGAAAACCGGGTCAGCCCGCTGGGCCACACCTGCACATTCTCACCGCTGAGAACGAATGCGCGCAGGTCCGCCTTGCGTTCCACTGTTTCCCCGTTATCCAGAATGGGCAGATCCTTAAAATCAATCACTTCCTGGGCGATAAAACGCCGCGGCGCGTTGAGAATCGTGTTCTTCAGGTCTTCCCGCTGTTCCTGTGTCAGATTTTCGCCGAACACCACGCCGTAACCGCCCGCTTCCGCCACGTCCTTGATGACCAGGCGGTGGATGTTGTCCAGGGTGTACTTGCGGTCTTCCTCATAATAGGGCAGGTAGGTGGGCGCGTTCTTCAGGATCGCGTCCTCACCCAGATAATACTTAACCATCTTCGGCACGAAATAGTAGATGCCCTTGTCATCCGCCACACCGTTGCCGGGCGCATTCATCACCGCCACGTTGCCTGCCCGGTACGCGTCCATCAGATTGGGAATGCCAATCAGGGAAGACGGTTCGAAGCAGAGGGGATCCATGTATTCGTCGCTGACCCGGCGGTACACCGCGCCTACCTTCACCGGATCCCGGCTGGTGCGGTAATACAGGGTCTGGTTTTCCACAAACAGGTCGTTGCTTTCCGCCAGCACCGCCCCTGCCTGTTCCGCCAGGTAAGAGTGTTCAAAGTATGCCGCGTTATAACGGCCCGGCGTAAAAATCACGTTGATGCCGCCCGTGTTCACGTAATCCATGGTCCGTTTCAGCAGGGCGCCGTAATTCCGGTTGTCCCGGACACGGTACCGCTTAAAGGTTTCCGGACTGCAGCGGCGGCACAGGGTGCGGGCGATCAGCGGATAGGACGCGCCGGAGGGAATCCGCAGGTTGTCCTCCAGAATATACCACTCGTTGTCCTTGCCTTCCACCAAGTCAATGCCGGAAATATGGCTGTACACATCTTTGGAAGGCGTGATGCCCTCGCACTGGGCCAGATACCCGGGGGAACGGTACACAAACTCTTCCGGCACCACCCCGTCGCGCACGATCTTTTTGTCGTGGTAGATGTCGTAGATGAATTTGTTCAGCGCTGTCACGCGCTGGATCAGGCCTTTTTCCAGCACCTCGTAATCTTTTTCCGGAATCTGACGGGGAACCGGGTCAAAGGGGAACAACCGCTCATTAAAGGTTCCGTCCTTGTAGATTCCGAATTTTACTCCGTACCGGGCCAGCTGTTCATTGATTTCTTTTGTGTGTGCCAACAGTGTTTTCATAAACAACCCCCCAAATAAAAAGCATGACAAATAAAATCTCTCTGACTTCATTGTCATGCCTTGGATAACGACCGGATAAACTGCCGAAATGTTGAATTTTTACTGAATGCAATGACGTCATCGATGCAAATCATACTCCTACTATAAATTATCGCAAGAGAATGTCAAAAAAGCAAGAGGAAAGCAACAGATTCGGAAATTTTTTTACTTATAATTAATCACGTACAGCCCAATCAGACAGATCACCACTCCCGCAACTTTATTCCAGGCCAGGGGTTCCCGGTACAGCGCATACCCGACTGCCAGCAGAAACCCCGCCAGGATAGCACTCTGCACGATGAAAGCCGTGCTCACCGGCCAGCCTGCTTTGTAGGCATAGATCCAGCCCGCTTCCAGTCCCAGGATTACCAGGCCCAGCACAAAAGGCGCCCAGTTCAGCCTGCCGTACTCCTGCAAAAGATTCGCGCCGTTTCCCGTTACCAAAAACAAAAGACCGGAGGCCACTGCCCCCACCAGATAGGTCACGGTCAGAGACGCAAAGGCGTTCATGCCCGCCGGAACCTCCTTGGCACAGATCTGGTACAGCGTGTTGGAAAAGACCACCAGCGCGATAGGCCAAACATATGAGATCATTATTATTTCCTCCAAGTTAGTGGGAGCAGGATTCTACGCTTTCGGTCGGACCCGCCCGCAATTGATGCAAAAAGGACCGGTATTATACTGCCCGCATTCACATTGCCAGGACCCGTCCGCGGCATTGCCTGATGATGTACCGGCCGCATTGTTTACAGCGCTCATCCATCCGGCGGCAGCTGCCCGCTCAGCCTGTTCTTTTTCTTTAAAAGAATCCGTAAAAATGTTTTTTCCGAAAGCGCCGGACAGATTACGGAAAAAATCAATAAACCATTCTTCATTAAAGTATTCGTTGTTTTGTGGAGGCAGGCCGGTTGCCGTGATGTGCTCCCCACCCCTGTACTGCACCAGTAAATCCATGTGGTTCGCAGCTTCCGGCGAATGCACGGAGTATCCGTCCAGCTGCGCCACGTCACGTTCCTTCAGCAGTCTGTCCAAACGGGTCAGGGCAAAGGTATCCGCATCAAACTCCTCTTCCCGGTTATCGCTGTAGCTGTGAAATTCGATACGGCAGCGGGCGCCTTTGGATGTGCGGATCAGATGGAAACAGTAGTCTCCGGCAGGATACCATTTCATCTTTTCTTCATTATCGTAAGGCGGAGCATAATAAGAACAACGTAAATTGAACACATCGATTTCCGTAGAACTGATTTCCACCGGCTTGTCATGTTGTATTGAGAGATCCTTTATCATCGGCCGGAATACCGGAGGCTGATAATCCGGGTTTTGTATTTCACGCGGGTCCGGCATACCTCCCCGTGCCGGCAGCCCGTCCGACATCAGCGGCATATAACCGGCAGGAAGTTTTAAACACGGCAACAGTTCCGCAGCCCGGAGCCTCATCTTCTTTTCCACGTTAATGGGTTCGATATCAACTTCCTGCATCTGCGTTGAACCGCAGTCCCGGCAAAATTTATCGCCCGGATTCAATTGATGCCCGCATTCTTTACAAAAAACAGCAGTGTTTGCGAAATCTTCTTCCATGATGATTTGCTCCTGTCAACGTTCTTTACCTTCCGCAACGTAAACTTTCCGCTGCGGCAACAGGTTTCCTCCGTAATATCCGGATAACAGCTTTATTCCACTTCCAGCTGCAGTCCCACGCCCACTTCTGCAATGGGAAGCATTTTCATCATCTCACATTTTGCGGCAAGGGAAACGCAGTGGCATGGATACAGCGTCCCCTTTGTATTTTCAGCAAGAAAACGAACTGTTTCCTCTAACTGAAGATTCTTTTCCAGTAAATGGAACCCCCCGATAATCCCGGTAATATATTCAGCTTTGCTGCAACGCAATGCCTGCAGAACAATATTGCAAATACCGCTGTGGGAACAGCCGGTGATGATGAAAAGGCTGTCCTTCCCCATATAAGCAAGAGCAGAGTCGTCCATTACAAAGTCTGCCGGGCCATCCGCGCCCAGTGTGCCAACAGGCTCTTTTGATTCAAATCCTGTTTCTCTCGGAATTTCTCCCAAAAATGTCAGCCGATCCGTAATTTTCACCGGTTTACTGCCGTCAATCAACTGCATTCCGTGAGCCAGACAGCCCTCCCCGGTAAAGGGCGCGCCTACGTCCAGACCCATGTACCGTTTCGGCATAAACACCCCGGGATGGGCGACCAGCCTTACATTTTTCAGATTGCATCTGTCCCACAAAAAAGGCAGACCGCGGGTGTGATCATTGTGCCCGTGAGAGAGTACGATGCAGGTCAGCGCTCCCAGATCAATCCCCATCTTCTCCGCATTTCTGATAAACGCATCAGAATAACCCGTGTCAAAAAGAATCTTATCTCCCCCATCTTCAATATAAAAACTGAGGGCCGGTTCCCCCAGATAATACCGGTCGATATAGGTATTGTTGTCCACAAGCACCGTAAGCTTCAAGGTCTTACCTCCTCATCCAGCGTTTCTATCAGAAAACTCACCGGGCGGAAGCCGTCATTGCAGGAAATCATAGCCGACTTCGGATTCTTCATCCAGCCTTCGTAAAAATCCTCTGCCCCGTGAGACAGCGCCATCACAAAGGGCGACATGGTTTCCCATGCGCTTTCACACAGACCCTCCGGCCGCTGCCAGCCGTTGGCGATGAACACCTGCCCTTCTTCCATATCGCAGGCGTGCTCCATCGGATTTTCGTATTTTTCCATTAAATCCTTGTGGCAGACTTTGCGTAGTACGGTAATCTTAATTCTTTTCATTTTATTTAACCTTATTATCCAAAAACAAAGAGTTTATTACACGCAAAAAGATTAATCCGTTTTCTATGGAATCATCTTGCTCTCTTACTTCCTCTTTCCTCTGCTCTTGCTTTTCTTGCATTTGTACCCGATCTGTTTCTTGCCGTTGAATTCGTAATTCTTTAATTCATATTTTTCCGGGAACGCTTCTATCAGTTTTGATAATTTTTCAAAGCCAAAGTTCCGCACGTCAAAGTCCGGTTTCGCACGCCGGATAAACTGTCCGGCAGAAGCGATGTTCACATAGTTATCCGTATCGTCATCATTGATCTGAAATTTATCAAAAGCGATGCGGAGCAGATTGTGAATTTCATTTATATTCTCATGCTTTTTCACTTTTGCTTTGCTGTTTTCGGTTACGCTTTCGGAAGCAGAAGGCTCTTCCGCCACAGCGGTTTCCTTCTCGACTCCGATATTTTCCAGGAAGATAAACTCGTCGCAGCTGTTGCGGAAAGACTTGGGAGTTTTGTTTTCGCCGATACCGATGACATACACGCCGGATTCATGGAGGCTGATGGCCAGCGGGGTATAGTCGCTGTCGCTGGCCACGATTACAAAGGCGTCGTAGATTCCTTTGTGGAGCAAATTGATGGCGTCGATGACCAGGGCGATGTCCGTAGCGTTCTTGCCGGACACATAATCAAACTGTTGCTCCGCTTTGATAGCGAGACGTTTCAGTTCGTTTTCCCAGTTCTTCAGGGCCTCTTTCTTCCAATTGCCGTAGGCCCGTTTCACCACAATGCGCCCGTACGTGGACACTTCCTGGATGACGTTTTCAATTTTTGACAGCTGTGTATTGTCCGCATCAATCATAAGCACGATGCTTTTCAGTGTTTCCATGCAAACCTCCAAAAAAACAGTGACCTGGAATAATAGTAATATAGATAAATTATAGCATCTCGAATTTGATTTCACAACAAAACTATGATATTGTTTTTGTAGTGGATAATGTAAAGGATATGGATAATAATTCAGATGAGGAGGAACACACCATGGAAATCAATGCTCTCATGATGGACACCACCGATAATGTGGTCACCTGCGTGACGGAAGTTCCGGCAGGCAGCCAAGCCGTTTACCGGAAGGGAGAGGAAATCTGCTCTGTTGTGGCAAAAGAGAATATCCCCTATTGCCACAAAATCGCGCTGACAGACATTCCCAAAGGCGGTCACGTCATCAAATACGGTGAAAGCCTGGGCACGGTATCGGAAGATATTCCGGCAGGTGGCTGGGTAGCGGACCACAATCTGTTCAGCGTGCCCCGGGATTACGACAGTGAGCTGGCGCCTGCAGATTTCCAGATGTGTGCCAGACAGTCTGGCGGCGCGCCCGATCTGAAAGGGTTTAAGTTCTGGGGCTACCGCCGCGCGGAAGGGCGTCCCGGCATCCGCAATCATGTACTGATCCTTCCGGGCTGTGCCTGCGGCAGCGAAAGTTCCCGCATTGTGGCATCCCAGGTGCGGGGAGCTGTCAACATCGTATTCAACACAGGCTGTTCCGACGTGGCTGCCAACACAGCAATGAGCCAGAAAGTGCTAACCGGCTTTGCCTGCAATCCCAACGTGTACGGTGTGGTAATTATCGGTCTGGGCTGCGAAACGGTCCCCCACTACAAACTCCGTGAAAAAATCCAGGCCATGACTTCCAAACCGGTGGTTTCTTTCGGCATCCAGGACGAGGGCGGCACCCTGAAGACGATTGAGAAAGCGGTCCGGGCTGCCCGGGATATGGCTGCCGAGGCCGCCATGCAGCAAAAAGAACTGTTTGACATTTCCGAATTCCTGATGGGCATTGAATGCGGCGGCTCCGACGCCACCTCCGGCATCGCCAGCAACCCGGCCGTCGGGGAACTTAGTGACATTCTGGTTGACATGGGCGCCACCACCATGATGAGCGAGTCCATTGAATGGATCGGCGGCGAGCACGTACTGGCCAAACGCGGCGCCAATAAAGAAATCCATGATCAGATCATTGAAGTCTGCCGGGCTTATGAAGAACATCTGACCGCAGCGGGCCAGGACTGCCGTGCGGGCCAGCCCACACCTGGCAACAAGGCTGGCGGTCTGTCCACACTGGACGAGAAGAGCCTGGGCTGCATCCGCAAGGGCGGCACCCGTCCCGTAGTGGAAGTGCTGGAACAGGGAGTGCCTCCGACCAAACGCGGCGCTGTCGTCATGGACACTGCGGGTTACGATATTTCTTCAGTCACAAGTATGGCTGCCGCCGGCTGCCAGGCCATCATCTTCACCACAGGCCGCGGCACCCCCACCGGCAACGCCATCGTTCCGGTATTAAAAGTTACGGCCAACGGGCGCACCTATCAGAAAATGGAAGACAACATGGACATCGATCTGAGCGCCATCGTCCGGGGCGAAAAGACCTACCAGGAAATGGGGCGGGAAATGGTGGATGCCATCCATGACATCTGCAATGGTAAAATGACGAAAGCGGAAGCGTTCGGTTTCTCTGATATTGCCGTGGACCATGTGTGCCGGTTCGTGTGATATCTGAATTCGTGTGACATCTGAATAAGCTAATCCCCGGAATCAGTTTGCTGATTCCGGGGATTCTGTTATTTATTCCCACTCGATTGTGGCCGGTGGCTTGCTGGTGATATCATACACGATACGGTTAACGCCGTCCACTTCGTTGACGATGCGCCTTGAGATAATATCCAGCACACTGTAAGGAATATGGGCCCAGTCGCTGGTCATGCCGTCGGTAGACAGTACCGCACGCAATGCCACCGTATAACTGTAGGTGCGCCCGTCCCCCATGACTCCCACGCTGTGAATGTTGGGAAGACAGGCAAAGTACTGCCAGATAGTGCGGTCCAGCCTTGCATTGGCAATCTCTTCCCGGAAAATGGCGTCCGCCTCTCTGGTAATCTTCAGCTTTTCTTCCGTCACCTCGCCTAATACACGAATGGCAAGACCCGGTCCCGGGAAGGGCTGCCGCCATACCAGGGCTTCAGGAATGCCAAGCTCGGTTCCTACGGCTCTTACTTCATCCTTAAATAATTCGCGCAGGGGTTCAATCAGCTGCAGGTCCATATCTTCCGGCAGACCGCCCACATTATGATGGCTCTTGATGGTAGCGCTGGTGCCTGTGCCGCCGCTTTCCACCACATCGGGATAAATGGTTCCCTGTACCAGAAAATCCACCTTACCCAGCTTTTGTGATTCCTCATCAAACACGTGGATAAACTCCGCTCCGATGATCTTGCGTTTCTGCTCCGGTTCGGTAACACCCTTCAGCTTGCCCAAGAAGCGTTCCGCTGCGTTCACCCGGATGAAATTCATATCAAAGGTATCTTTAAAAACTTTTTCCACCTGGTCGCCTTCGTCCTTGCGCAAAAGACCGTGATCCACAAAGATGCAGGTTAGCTGTTTGCCGATGGCTTTGTGTACCATGACTGCGGCCACGGAGGAATCCACGCCGCCGCTGAGGGCGCAAAGCACCTTTTTGTCCCCCACCTTTGCCCTGATTTCCGCTACTTTGCGTTCCACAAAGGATTTCATAGACCAGTCGCCTTTCAGGCCGCAGATTGCAAACAAAAAATTACTGATCATTTTTTTGCCGAAAGGCGTGTGCTCTACTTCCGGATGGAACTGCACCCCATAGAATTTTTTCTCCGCATTGCCCACCGCGGCCGCGGGGCAATCACCGGTGACCGCCAGCACTTCAAAGCCTGCCGGTGGCTCCGACACAAAATCATTGTGGCTCATCCAGCAGATGTTCTGATCAATCAGATTGCGGAACAAGGGTGAATCAGTGTCCAGTTCAACAGCCGTCTTCCCAAACTCCCTGGTATTAGCTGAAGAGACCTTCCCGCCCAATGCCTGGCACATAAACTGATGGCCATAGCAAAGGCCCAGTACCGGAATCCCCAATTCAAAAATACCTGCGTCAGCTTTGGGCGCGTTCTCCACATATACGCTGGCAGGACCCCCTGACAGAATTATAGCCGCCGGGTTCATTTCTTTAATCTTTTCCAGCGGACAATTGTAGGGAACAATCTCACAGTACACGCTGCACTCCCGCACGCGCCGGGCAATCAGCTGGGCATATTGGGCGCCGAAGTCGATGACCAGCACCAGTTCATGGTTTTCTTTCATATTAAGTTTCCTCCCCATCCAAAACAATACAGAACAAATCAACATAAAAAATATATC
The DNA here is from genome assembly GCF_900112895.1 of Succiniclasticum ruminis DSM 9236. Taxonomy (GTDB): domain Bacteria; phylum Bacillota; class Negativicutes; order Acidaminococcales; family Acidaminococcaceae; genus Succiniclasticum; species Succiniclasticum ruminis. The sequence goes on from NZ_FONL01000007.1 coordinate 58,344, forward strand.
ATATCTCAGTCGATTTTACAAAATATTTTCCAAACAGATTTGACTTTTAATATGGTATCCGATAATATTATTATACCAGAGTATATTTAATTGTATTTTAAGCTTCGTTGTTATGTTTTTATTATTGAGGGGCAATTAATGATGAGAAGTACCGCAGAAAACCAGATTAAAATCATTTCCCGGAAAATCATGCATACGGTTTTTGTTGAAAACCGCCTGGACTATGTTTTTTCCCTGCTGGCCCCGGACGTTTATTATCTGGGTTCCGGGAAAAACATGCAGGCGGAAGGAAAGAAAAAGTTTGAGTTCTTTCTTAGCAAAGCGTACGCCAATCCTTTTTCCTGTACCATATTACAGGAAAAATACCTGACCAAGCGCATAGGCTGGGATCATTGGCTGTGTGAAGTAATCGTTGACATGGTCGTGGGGTCCTCAGGAGCAGAACCCTTCCCGGAATGCAGGCATGAAACTTTCCTGTTCCGCCGCTGCAAAGACGCAAAACAAGGTGAATGGGAGCTGGTGCACATACATACCTCTGTCGCCAACAACAGAGTTTCTCCGGAAGAAATGCTGGCAATCCAACAGGCAAACCGGACCCGCCGGAACACGCATCTGTATGACGGCCTGACTGAACGGGAGAAAAAACTGGTGCAGATGCTCCGCAGCGGAATGCAGATAAGAGATATCGCTGCCGGGTTCGGACTGGCAGAAATAACCATAAAGAAAGCTCTGGCCAAGCTGTATCACAGATATAACGTGAAAAACCGCTCACGCCTGTGCGCTTACTTTGACGCACAGGAAAACAATTTCTGATAAAAAAGTCTTAATCAAATTCCTGATAACGTTAATACGGCTCACAAAAAAACAGACTGCAAAATTCTTGCAGTCTGTTTTTTATGGTTTTTTTGAGTTTTAATGCCTGAATCAGTTATGCTTCATCCACAAAGAAAAGCTTTCATTAAAAATGCCTTTTCCCCAACGGCATATTACATCATGCCGGGCATTCCTCCGGGAGGCATGGGGGGCATAGCCGGTTTCGGTTCCGGTTTATCCGCAACCAGGGTCTCGGTGGTCAGTACCATGGACGCGATGGAAGCCGCGTTCTGCAGCGCGCTGCGGGTAACCTTGGTAGGATCCACAATACCGGCTTCGATCATGTCAACATATTTTTCATTCAGCGCGTCAAAGCCAACACCTTTCTTGGAATGACGGATTTTGTCAACGATAACGGCGCCTTCCAGGCCGGCGTTGTGGGCAATCTGGCGAACCGGTTCTTCAATAGCACGACGGACGATCATCACGCCGGTCTTTTCATCGCCGACTGCTTTCACTTTGTCCAGCACAGTCTGCGCTTCCAGCAATGCGGTTCCGCCGCCGGGTACGATACCTTCCGCAACGGCTGCGCGAGTCGCGTTCAGGGCGTCTTCAATACGCAGTTTCTTTTCTTTCAGTTCAACTTCGGTAGCCGCGCCGACTTTGATTACAGCAACACCGCCGGCCAGTTTTGCCAGGCGTTCCTGCAGTTTTTCCTTATCAAACTGGGACGTGGTTTCCGGAATCTGGGCTTTAATCTGTTCTACACGGGCTTTGATTTCCGCTTTCTTGCCGCCGCCGTCCACGATGGTGGTCAGTTCTTTGCTTACGCGAACCTGGCCTGCGCTGCCCAGGTCTTCCATGGAAGCGCTGTCCAGTTTACGGCCCATTTCTTCACTGATAACGGTAGCGCCGGTGAGGATAGCAATATCCTGCAGCATAGCTTTGCGGCGGTCCCCAAAGCCGGGAGCCTTAACAGCCACAGCCTTGAAAGTGCCACGCAGTTTGTTTACAACTAACGTTGCCAGTGCTTCGCCTTCCACGTCTTCTGCAATGATCAGCAGTTCGCGGCCGGCCTGTACTACTTTTTCCAATACGGGCATGATGTCCTGGATCACATTGATCTTGCGGTCGGTAATGAATACCAGCGGATTGGTCATAACGGCTTCCATCTTCTCCGCGTCGGTAGCCATGTAAGGAGAAATGTAACCGCGGTCGAACTGCATGCCTTCCACCGTTTCCAGATGGGTGTCCATGGTCTTGGATTCTTCCACGGTGATAACGCCGTCGTCACCAACTTTTTCCATGGCATCGGCAATCAGTCCGCCGATTTCTTCATCTCCTGCGGAGATGGAAGCCACCTGAGCTTTGGCCGCTTTGGTCACAACCTTCTTGGAGGATTTCTTCAGCGCTTCTACGACTGCGTCAACAGCAGTTTTAATACCTTTTTTCAGAATCATGGGGTTCGCACCGGCCACTACGTTCTTCATGCCTTCCCGAATCATAGCCTGAGCCAGAAGGGTTGCGGTGGTGGTACCGTCGCCGGCCACGTCGTTGGTCTTGGTGGCAACTTCTTTTACCAGCTGAGCGCCCATGTTTTCAAAGGGGTCTTCCAGTTCAATATCACGGGCGATGGTCACGCCGTCATTGATGATGGAGGGAGAACCGAATTTCTTTTCCAATACCACATTGCGGCCTTTCGGTCCCAGAGTAACTTTTACTGCATCTGCTAATGCGTCGACGCCGCGTTCCAGGCTGCGGCGGGCTTCTTCGTTAAACAGAATCTGTTTTGCCATATTGATTATCTCCTTTGTTAATTGATTTCATTTACATCTGTCTCGCGAACCGTTCAATAAAAATTCCGGCCAAAAGTCATTTTTTCTTTTTGGTGTCCGGTTCCACAACAGCCAGAATATCCCGTTCTGCCAGGATCAGCAGCTCCTCGCCTTCATACTTCACTGTGGTTCCGCAATACTTTGCGAACACGATGGAGTCGCCGACTTTTAAATCAATAGGAACCCGTTTGCCGTCAACAATGGCACCGTTACCTACTGCCAGAACCGTACCCTGCATGGGTTTTTCCTTGGAAGCAGTATCCGGAATAAAAATACCGCTTTTGGTCTTTTCTTCCACTGCGTCTGCCTTAACAACTACATTTGCGCCTAACGGTCTTAACATTACTATGTCCCCTTTCTTATTGCGGGACCGCCGAATTCGTTATTACGGGGCCCCAAATCTCTGTGAGAGTTTTAAAACAACATAATTTTGCATCTGTTAGCACTCAAAAATCCGGAGTGCCAACTTCCAAATATCATTATAGTCATATAAATAAAAATTGCAATAGTCAAAATGACAAATTTCACTGATTTTACATTTTTTTCATAGTTTTTTGGAAAATCATGCCTTTTTTTCAAAAAATCACCATGAAAATGAAAAAATCACAGGTAATTTTCCCATTTTTACCTGTGATTTTGCAAAAATCGCATTTTTTCATTTTTGTATTTTGACTTTTTGACTTTATTTTATTCCCCGCTGCTTTTATACCCCAGTTTCAGCGCCGGCACCGCATTCAGGTCCCAGGGACTGATTACGCCGGCCTGATACATATAATACCCCCGGCAGGCAATCATCACCGCGTTGTCGGTACACAGAATTTTAGTAGGATGTACCAGGCGTGCTCCTGCCTTTTTAGCAGCTGCCGCCAGCTTATTCTGCAGGGTTTTATTGGCTGAGACCCCGCCGGCCAGCACGATTTCTTTCAAACCCGTAGCCTTAACGGCCAGCACACTTTTCTGCACCAGCACATCCGTCACCGCTTCCTGGAACGAGGCGGCCACATCGGCCCGGTTCACCGGGCGCCGGGCCTGCTCTTCATTGTGCAGGTAGTTAATGACGGAGGATTTCATGCCGCTAAAACTGAACTGGAAAGGATCGTCCAGCATGGCACGGGGAAAATCAATAGCTTTGGGATTTCCTTCCAACGCCAGCTTTTCGATTTCCGGACCACCTGGATAGGGCAATCCCATAACCCGCGCGATTTTATCAAAGGCTTCTCCCGCCGCGTCGTCCCGGGTCTGCCCCAGCATTTCAAAACTGTTGTAGCCCGTCACCTTCAGCAGGGCCGTGTGCCCGCCGGATACCACCAGCGCCAGGAACGGCGGCTCCAGATTTTTGTCATTGATAAAGTTGGCAAACACATGACCTTCCAGATGGTTGACCCCCAGCAGCGGCTTGCCCGTAGCCCAGGCCAGGGCCTTTGCAGCAGACAGCCCCACCAGCAGCGCGCCTACCAGACCGGGACCGTACGTAACAGCCACCCCGTCAATCCGGTTCAGCGTCACCTTAGCATCTTCCAGGGCCGCGTCAATGACCGGCATGATGTGTTCAATATGTTTGCGGGACGCAATCTCCGGCACCACACCTCCATATTTCCGATGAATGGAAATCTGGGAGGAAATAATGTTACTCAGCACGTCCCGTCCGTTTTTAACTACAGAAGCAGCCGTTTCGTCACAGCTGCTTTCAATTCCCAGAATGTAAATATCTTTTTGTTCCATAATAATCCTTTTACCGGTACAGCCACATGATGACCGCGCCCTCATGGGTATCCTCATAATAATCCGGCCGCACGCCTTTGGATACGAAACCGCAGCGTTCATACACAGTTTGTGCCGCTATATTACTTTCCCGCACTTCCAGCGTCACCGCTTCCGCCCCCGACTCCCAGGCTTTATTGATCAGTTCCTTTGTCAGTAAAAGACCCAGACCCTGATTACGCAATGTCTTTTTTACTGCCACCCGCATGACCTGGGCTTCTCCTGCCACATTCCAGATACCGGCATACCCTGCAATTTGGTTGTCCAGTTCCGCTACGATCCAGACCGCAATCCTGTTCTGCAATTCCCTCTGCCAGGTATCCCGGCTCCAGGGATCGAAGAACGCTTCCCCATCCAGTTCCATCACAGCCGGCAGGTCCTTCTCTTCACATAACCGGAATACAGGCCATAACTTTTTTCCTATATTACTACTACTCTTGCTGACCATTTTGAAAATCACATTATCCCTGCGGATGCCTTTTCTCCCACAGCTCTTCCGCTTCCGATTTCCGGATGTAGTACGGTCGCAGCGTAAATACGTCTTCCCCCGTCAGCGGTTCCGTGTCTTCCGCTGCCAGTGCCACAGACGACGCTTTTGGCAGCCGTACCTGCTCCGGCGCAACAGAAATGCCATCAGGCAATTCCTTTTTCATCAGTTTTTCACATTCCCCCATGAGCAGCACCGGTTTGCCACAGGCCTGCAGCTGCTGCAGCAAGGTTTCCCTGTCCGCCATTTCCACCGGCCTTACTTTCCGTAGTTCCCCATCGGTCCACTCATAGAAAGCAGCATAAAAATTCCCCTTCTGGGCATCCAGCACCGGTACCAGCACAACGCCCTCCACCGGAATATTATAGGCCATAGCCTCCAGTGTATTGACTCCGCAGATCCCGCACTGCCAGGCATAGGCCATCGCTTCCGCCGCCGCCAATCCGATGCGAAGCCCCGTAAAGGAACCCGGCCCGATACTGACAGCTATCCGGTCTGTATTTTCTTTTTTTATCCCTGTACGGGCAAACATCTGGTCCAGCTGGGGCATCAGCCCTTCCGAATGGGTCAGGCCGACGGAAATATCATATTCCGCCAGCACATGTCCGTCCTGCACCAGTCCCACCGTACATACACGCGTCGCCGTATCAAGCGCCAGCGTTAACATACCGCAACACTTCCTTGCTTATGGCTTCGTACCGGAGACCGATGGGGAGCAGCTCCACGATGCGACCCTCCGGCACGATTGTCAGATTCACCTGTAAATATTCCGGGGGCAGTTCCGACTGGAACAAATCACCCCATTCAATCAACGAGACCCCTTCGCCGCCAACATACTCATAGAAACCGATATCAGCCAGTTCTTCCGGGGAATCCAGCCGGTACAGGTCAAAGTGGCGCACTTCCATAGTCTTTCCATTATAAATGTTCATCAGGGCAAAGGTAGGACTCACCACATCCTCTTCCTCCACGCCCACTGCCTGACATACCCCTTTGCTCATCAGGGTCTTGCCGGCACCCAGGTCACCGCTGAGACAATATACATCCCCGTCAGCCGCCAGCGCTCCCAGGAGCCTGCCAAAATTTTCTGTCGCGTTTTCATCAGCCAGAAAGAAACGGCTTGTACGTTTCCCTGACTCCTTCTGCCAGATTATGCCGGTCAGATCCGGCCGGGTTTCGGGAACAGGCCCTGCATTGTCAGAAGCCGCTTCAGCCTGATGCTTTTTATTACGCGAGTGAGTATCCATAAATCTTTTTTCTCCTTACTTTTTCTCGTCCTTCTTCTTTTCCGGTTTTTTCAGTACGTCCGGATTTCTCGTCAACGGATCCAGCAGATCCATATGACCGCTGATGGTATCTATTTCTTTGCCATCTACCAGAAATTTAACTTTTTTGATTTCCGGAAATTCAGTCAGGGTACAGACAACAGTGTTTACCATCATTCGCTCATTATAGGAGCCCTGCCCCCTGGAGGCAAAGTTCTGGTTGAAATCCACCGTAGCCGTATCTCCGCTGACCTTGACACTGTGCACATCCGTTCCCGGAGGGAACAGGTTCATCAGCTGTTTGGAAACCGGATCCGTATGGATCAAGGCCTCCAGCGCCGCTTCTTCCCGGGTTTTCTTTCCGGGCGCGTAACGCACCTTCTCCGGGATCAGAATCTCCTCTCCGTTTTTCTGAACACGGTACACCACATATTCTTTGGTCAGGGGATTCGGATCTTTCACAACGGTAGTAATGGGATCCTTCTGCCCCGTAACATCTTTAACCTCACCTTTATTCCCGGTCAGTTTCTCCGTCGGTTCACATCCCGTCACTGTCAACAACAGGACTAGCATCAGCAACAAGCTTATTTTTTTCAACATTGTTACGCGCCTCCTGTCCTCAACCGCCAAAATACTCTTTTAAACCGTCAAACACAGCTTTGGCAATGGTCTTTTGGAACCATGCGCTGCTGATCAGCTGTTCTTCCCTGTAATTGCTGAGAAAGCCAACTTCCAGCAGAACCGCTGGCATATAAGATCGTTTTACAACATAGAAGTTTGCCTGCTGGGTTCCTAAATTCCGGAGTTTGGAAGCCGCCGCCATCTTCTTCTGGATAGCGTTGCCAAGCTTGTAATCATAACCGGATTTGGGGAAATAATAAGTAGCAATTCCGCCAATGCTGCGGTTATTGTTAGCATTGTGGTGAATGCTGACAAAAGCGTCTGCCCGATTGCGGGTACTCACATCCACCCTGGCCTGCAGTTCGTTTTTTGCCGAAGCATAGGGGCCGTAAACATCTTTGTCCGAGGTCCGGGTCATGGACACCAGGGCGCCGGCCGATGTGAGATAGGATTTCAGGTAATTGGCAATCAGCAGGGAGGATGTTTTTTCCTTGTTGCCTTTAGGGCCAATAGCTCCGGGGTCTGAACCGCCGTGGCCCGGGTCGATTGTGATACGCTTCCCTTTCAGTCCGCCGGTGGTAGCAAAGTTGACGCGGTTGCCTACCGGAGTGGAAGGTCCCTGGGAGGGGCGGATCACCGGACGGCGCACGGAAGTTGCCCCATATTTCATGGAAGCGTTTTTCACCTTATTAGTTGAAACATCCACCACGATACGGGGTGGCCTGCCGGTTGAACCATCCTTTTTCAGGATAAAGCTCTTTACATCCGGGCGCTCTACTTTTTTTGTCATGGGAACCCGGACAACGACACCAGCCTGGTCCCGATCCACGCTGAAGCTTTTTGCAAGATCGCTTTTAATCGTCCCTCTCCGGATCACCTTGGGACCCAGTCCGCCGCTGACTTTGATCTGCAGTTCTCTGTCGTTGGCAATATCAACAGTATAGCGTGCGTTTTCCGACAGGTCCACTACCATACGGAGTACATTAAATTTATCAACGCCCCAGTTCACATCGGTAACCATAGCTGCCGCAGAAGCAGTACAGGTTACCAAAAGGCAGACAGCCCAAACCAGAAACGCAAAAAATCGTCTACGCAAACCGGTACCTCCTTGCGTTAATTACCAAAGTTAAATTAAAAGCTGTATCTGTCATTACTATAACGATTTATTTTAGCATGCGGCAAAAGGAATTGCAAATAACTTCCTGTGCCAAAACTGTGTATTTTAAAAATCCGCTGAGACTTTATCCGTATTTTTACTGTCGCCTGCAACACATGAAAAATACTCTTTAAATCTGTTTCCTTGCTTCCGGCAGCATCATCAGCAGCTCTGACGCAGCCATTCCTATACGGTCTTTTGCCGCCAGTTCCCCTGCCAGCCCGTGGATATACACGCCCGCCACCGCCGCATCTGCTACGGGAAGCCCCTGACCAATCAGCGCGGCTATCAAGCCTGTCAGCACATCCCCGCTGCCGCCGGTGGCCATGGCCGGCGTACCGGTGTTATTCAGATATACAGTTCCGTCCGGCAACGCGATGACCGTAGGCATGCCTTTCAGCACAATGACCGCCTGCCACTTTTCCGCATAGAGACGGGCCACTTCCACCCTGTTTTTCTCTATTTCCGCAATGCGTACGCCTGTAATGCGGGACATTTCCCCGGGATGGGGCGTCAGCACTTTTTCCGCCAGCATATGGGAAAGCAGTTCCGTATGATCTTTCAGAGCCGTTATGGCATCCGCGTCAATGACACAGGGAACCGCTGTTGTGACCAGGATTTCCCGGATCAGGTTACCGGTTTCCTCCGACACGCCAAAACCCGGTCCGATAGCCAGCACATCAGCCTTATCCAATGATTCGGACACAATTTCCAGGGCTTCTTCTGTCACCAGCCGGTTATCTGACACCGGCAAACCTTTTACCATAACTTCAGTCAGCTTGATGGCCAGTATTTCCCTTGCATCCTCCGGTGTCAGCAATGTGACCAGGCCGGCCCCGCCTTTGACTGCCGCAAAGCTGCTCAGAGCGGCAGCTCCAATGTAACCATAAGAACCGGCAACCACCGCCACCCGTCCCACACTGCCCTTATGGGCATTTTTGGGACGGTCCGGCAACAACGCTTTAACTATTTCCCCCGTAATCAGGGTACGGTTTCCGTCTGTTTCTTTCAACAGACATGCTGGCATGCCGATATCTGCCACCTGGATCGTTCCTGCATGCTCTGCCCCGGGATATAAATACAGACCCAGCTTCGGCAACGCCATGGTTACCGTTGTGTCGGCCCGCACAGAGCTGACATCTGCCTCGCCCGTGTCCGCATTGACGCCGGTGGGAATATCCACTGCCAATACACCGCAGGCAGGGTTCGTTTCTTTTACCCTGTTAATGCAGCCGCACAAACGGATGAACAGGGAGCGCATCTTACCGGAAAAGCCGGTGCCCAGCAGGGCGTCGATGAGCAGGTCGGCCTGCATCGCCAGGTTTTCAATTTCCGCAAAGCGCGGACCGTCCTCTGCATCCGTAACCTCCAGCACCGTGGCACCACAGGCAATATAATACTGCAGTTCATCCGCGGCGCTTCCGGAAAGGTCCTCCGCCACACAGGCCAGAACCAGCGTCACTTCTGCCCCCCGGTTGTGGAGCCAGCGTCCGGCGCCGCTGCCGTCGCCGCCGTTGTTTCCCTTGCCGGCAAAGATAACGATTTTTTTATGACAGCAGGTGCCCAGCACTTTCTCTGCCGCATCTGCTACGGCGCGGCCTGCATTTTCCATCAGCACAAGACCGGGAATCCCGATTTCTTCTTCCGCAGCCCGATCCAGCGCCCGCATTTCTTCCGCCAGTAAAATCTGCATGGGGAGGCCTCCTTCTGTCAATGTTGATCACCCGGGCTCCATATCAATTCATATTATTCCAACAATACCACTGCCATTGCCGTTGTAGCGGTATGACTTAATGTAAGGTGTATCTTTTTCACGCCAAGTTTCTCTACGTAGGATGCGTAATAGCCTGTCACTTTCAGTTCCGGTTTGCCCAGTTCATCGTTGGCGACAGAGATTTCTGTAAGCTGTCCTCCGCCACGGAGCCCTGTGCCGATAGCTTTCAGAAACGCTTCTTTGGCAGCGAACCGGGCTGCATAACTCTGGGCTTTATCACCGTGTGAGCCTGTACACCAGGCCATCTCTTCCGGTGTAAAAACTCTTTCTTTGAAGCCTTTACGCGCTATGGCTTTTTCAATTCGTTCTACATCTGCCAGATCGCAGCCAATGCCATGCATTTGTATCTCCGTTTCTATCAGGAAAAGACTTAGCAAACACGGAACGATTGCTTTTGTCTTTCCTGACCGCATATGATTACTCTTTTACTTTTTCAACTATTTCTTCTGCCGTAGCTTCAATTGTTTCCGCAACGTCTTCCACTTTGGATTTTGCTTCTTCCGCCATTTCTCCGGCTTTGTCCGCAGCAGCCTGAACATTTTCTGCAGCCTCTTTTGCCGTGGCTTCTGCTTTTGCAGCCGCTGCCTGTGCTGCCAGTTCCGCTTCTTTGGCTTTGGCTTCCGCCTGCTCCGCCGCTACTTTTTCCGCTTCGGCCTCTGCGGCCATACCCTGGGCATCAAATTTCTGACCGGAGCCGTAATTGTACACAGCGATTTCTTCCGCGTCATACTGTTTGCCCAGTGCAATGGCGATGGCTTCTGTCTGTGATTTATCCTTCACATACACGTTCATGAAGAACGGCTCGTCAGAAATTACATAATCCGCCGCGTCACTGTAAACATACAGCTTGCCTCCGTCTTCACTGTAAGTCTTCACCTGCTTTTCAATGGGGTAATTCTTTTTATTGTCATAAAGACCGGTGACACCGTCTGCCAGGTGCACCATCTCAATACGTTTTTCCTTTCCGAAGGTGTAAATCTTCTTGCCCGCCGGTTCTCCGTCCTTTGTTGTGGGAACTACGCCTGCAGCCTGTCTGGCAAACTCTTCCGCTTTCTTTTTGGCGGAATCAAATACATCTTCAGCCGTCAGATTGTTTTCTTTTAAATATTTCTTTCCTAATTTATAGGCCACATAGCAAACCACTCCTGCAGCCAGAATTTTTTTCATCTTTCCCATAATAAAAAACCTCCTCATATTCAATAATACCCAATTGCGTATATGAATTCATTTTATTTTATCATAAAGAAGAAACGCAATAAACCTTTAAGGCCAACATTTTAAAAATATTTTATAAAATGAACATAAAAAAGACACATTGTGCCGTAATTTTCTGCTACAAGATTGTTACGGCATGAATTCACCGGAGCACAAAACAAAAAACTGCGCGAAATAAAACGGTTGGATTTCATTTCGCAGCAGTTTTCATACCAGATTAAAACCAGTTATATAGTTGGAGCAACGCTTACTTCACGTCTATTTCCCCGTTGTTCACATAAATTTCCACACTGTCCCCGGCTTTGATTTCCCCGTTAACGATTTTCTTGGACAGTACGTTTTCCACGCTATGGACAATCAGACGTTTCAGCGGACGGGCGCCGAACTGGGGATCGAAACCTTCTTTGGCTAACAAAGCCGCGGCTTCGTCAGTGCAGGTCAGCTTGATTTCAAGCTGCTTGTTCACCCTGTCGCCCAGTTCTTTCAGGATCAGTTTCACAATGTCCTTAATCTGGTCGGGTTGCAGGGCTTTGAAGGTGACGATGTCGTCCACGCGGTTCAGGAATTCCGGACGGAACCGGGTCAGCAGCAACTGCCGCACCGCTTCGCTGTCCATGGTTTCTTTTGCTTCCATGATCCGCTGGCTGCCGATGTTGCTGGTCATGATAATCAGCGTGTTCTTGAAGTCCACGCTGCGGCCCTGTCCGTCGGTGAGACGACCGTCGTCCAGCACCTGCAGCAGTGCATTGAACACATCGGGGTGCGCCTTTTCAATTTCATCAAAGAGGATGACAGAGTACGGATGACGACGCACCGCTTCGGTCAGCTGGCCACCCTCATCATAACCTACATAGCCGGGAGGGGCGCCGATCAGGCGGGACACCGTGTGTTTCTCCATGTATTCGCTCATATCGATGCGGATCATGTTCTTCACATCGTCAAACAAAACTTCTGCCAGCGTTTTCGCCAGCTCGGTCTTGCCCACGCCGGTGGGTCCCAGGAAAATGAAGGAACCGATAGGACGATTGGGGTCCTTGATGCCCGCACGGGCCCGGATCACCGCATCCGCCACAGCCTTCACCGCTTCGTCCTGACCGATAACATGCTCATGGAGGGTTTCTTCCAGATGTACCAGCTTCTCCCGCTCCCCGGTACCCAGCCGCTGTACGGGAATGCCGGTCCAGGTGCTCACAACCCTGGCGATGTCGTCTTCGTCCACTTCTTCTTTCAGAAGAGCATTTTCCCCAACCGTCTGATTCTCCAGTTCCTGCAGTTGCTTCTGCAGTTCCGGCAGGCGGCCGTATTTCAGTTCCGCCAGCTTGTTCAGATCATAGTCCCGTTCCGCCTTTTCCATTTCCTGCTTCACGGCGCCGATTTCCTTCTTCACTTCCCGCACCTTGACAATGCCGGCCTTTTCATCATCCCAGCGTTTGATCAGGGCCGCGTTTTCTTCCCGCAGTTTGGCCAGCTGTTCCTGCAGTTTGGCCAGACGGTCTGCGGAAGCGGGGTCTTCCTCTTTTTTCAGGGCCTGCTCCTCGATTTCCAGCTGTAAAATCTTACGTTTGCTTTCATCAATCTCCGTCGGGGACGAATCGATTTCCGTCCGGAGCCGGGCTGCTGCCTCATCCACCAGGTCAATAGCCTTATCCGGCAGGAAGCGGTCGTTGATGTACCGGTGGCTCATCACGGCCGCGGCTACCAGGGACGCATCCTTAATCCGCACTCCGTGATGGTTTTCATAGCTTTCTTTCAAGCCGCGCAGAATGGAAATGGTATCCTCCACGCTGGGCTCGTTGACCATGACAGGCTGGAAGCGGCGCTCCAGGGCGCTGTCCTTTTCAATATATTTGTGATATTCATTCAGCGTCGTAGCCCCGATACACCGCAGCTCGCCCCGGGCCAGCATGGGTTTCAGGATATTGCCGGCATCCATGGAACCTTCCGCTGCGCCGGCGCCTACCACAGTGTGCAGCTCGTCAATAAACATGACAATCTGACCGGCGCTGTCTGCTACGGCCTTCAACACTTTCTTCAGGCGCTCTTCAAATTCACCCCGGTACTTGGCCCCGGCCACCAAAGCAGCCAAGTCCAAAGCATACAAGGTTTTGTTCTTCAGACTTTCCGGCACGTCCCCGGCCACGATACGGCGGGCCAGCCCTTCTACAATAGCGGTCTTGCCCACACCCGGTTCCCCGATGAGCACCGGATTGTTCTTCTTCCGGCGGCTCAGGATCTCAATGGTGCGGCGGATCTCATCGTCACGGCCGATGACCGGATCCAGTTTGCCCTGCCGCGCCCTTGCCGTCAAATCCTGGCCGAACTTTTCCAAAGTCTTTTTGCTTTCGTCATTGGCGGTGCTGTTCAGGTAGTGTTCATACAGCTTTTCAATCTTGTTGCTGTCGATGCCGTACTTCTTAAACAGCGCTGTAACCTCGCTGCTTCCATCGCTGGCCAACGCAGATACCAGGTGGCCTACCGTCACATTGCCCTGCCCCGCTTTGCGGAGCACGATGCCGTTGACCCTGGCAAAATCCGAGCTCATGAGCAGCTGCCGGTCCTGTCCTTTTACGGACGGAATACGGCTGACAATTGCACGGGCCTCGCCGGCAAATGTATTTTCATCTACTTTAAATGTCTGCAGCAAAAACTTAAAGAAGTCATCGCTGCACAGTGCCAGCAAGAGATGCGCGCTGGTCACTTCCTGGTTGTAATTCATCAAAGCCTGCTGCTGTGCCGCTTCAATGATGGCTTTTACTTCATCGCTATAGTTTTCGTTCATTGTGATCACTCCTGTCTGTCAATAGTTATATGTAGAATTGTTTTCTAACCTGATTTAATATGTTTTGCCAAAAACTTTTGCTTTAACACAGTTTTTACTTTACAAAATCGGAGAAAAGCTATATGTTAATGATAGGTATGCGGTGATACCGCCTTAAAAGCGCGTTGTATATGCAGGCTGTATCAACCGTGCAACAAACATATATTTTATATTACTCAAATTTCACTGTGAGGGAAAAACATGAGAACTAATGTCATCGCCTACCGTCTCTTCGACGTGGCAGACGAGATCAACCTTGACCAGGTTCAGGCTATCTGGCACAGCCGTAATAAAATGTCATCCCGCCTGCGTCTGGACCGCATTTCCACCAAGTCCATCACCTTCCATGACCCCCCTGTACTCGTAGAGTTAGGTTATCATGAAATGATCATCGGCGGTGTTGAGTACCTGGTAGAAGTTAAAGCCCGCATCCAGGATCTGGGTGTTATCTGCATTCTCTTTAACATCCCGCCGGAAGAAGATATTTCCTATAAAGAGTATCTGAATCTGGTTCTTGCGGTAGAAGAATTACCCGATGAAGATTTCCGCAAATTTGTTGACGCCACCATGGAGACCATCGGTCCGGCCTGCACCAATCAGAACATTTCCGGTTTCGATGAAGACTTTGTGGTGTATTATTTTCAGGATCCCATTCCCCCGGACTGGGATATTGTGCCTTTCCTGTTGAAAGACCCGACTCCTGTCAATGAAGAGACACGTGAAACCGCACTGGCCAACCGTTTTTCCTATGCAGACGATATAGCCTGGCTTGCCTGGGACAGCGCCGTGGTATACGATCCTTCCGGCAGTATGGATATCCCTGATCTGCTGGAATTCGCCAATGCCCAGTATCTGGAACTGCGGTATTATGACAACCTCCTGAACCACGCCATCGACAAGGCCTATGATGTCATTGAAGATAAAGCTAATCTCAAAAACATTGATATGCTGAGCAACAACCGGGATGAACTGCTGGAAACCATGGCCGATGTGAGCAGTCTCACCAGCAATATCACCAACGCTTTGCAGGTAACGGAAGATATTTTCTATGCCAGAGTCTACACCCGTTACATGAAGCTGCTGAAGGCATCTGTGTGGCAGGAAAATATCGAGTTGAAGATGCAGGTACTGCAACGCTGCTACAACATGCTGAACGAAACCGTAACCAGCCATCATATGGAGCAGATGCGCAAGTACAACATCACGTTGCTCGCCATCATTGCCGTCATTTTGCTGGGAATTGCAATCTTTAAGTAATAGCTGTATTTTGTTAGCAGTCTCATTACAGGAGTGCTAACGCATTGCCAAAATAAAAGGCATGGACAAGAACTCCCAATACCGGGGCTCTTTTCATTTGCCTATCATCATTATAATACGCAAGGTCAAAAAGTCAAATAGTATTTTGCGTTTTTGATCACTTTTTTCAATTATTTCACAAATACTACATGCGTACAAGGATTCATTGAACCTTGTACGCATATATCTTTAGCCACTTACATTTTAACTGTTTTAAGCCACTTCGCAAACGCTTTGTTCACGATTTTGCGGGCCATTAACTGCTCTGCGGCCAAATCGCCTAAGAGGTAACCGCCCTGCCGTGCTGCCAGCACCGTATTTGCCTTCAGCAGTTCTGCCGGAACGGACTGACCCAGGCTGTTGACAGCAAAGAGTTCCTCTATGGCTTCCCCCAGCTTCTCCAGTTTCTTTCTGCTTTCTTTGCTCAGGTCAGAAAGTTTGCTGATTTCATTGGCTGCCGCCAGATAATGAAATTCCTTGCCCAAACGGGTTACGGTTACATAGCCGGGCTCTTTCAGCGGAATCTTTCTGCCCTTTTTCTCCAGTTCATGATTACCAACTGCCATAGCGACGACCTTTTCTGCTTCTGTTTCTCTTTCCCGGTTCATTGCGTCTTCAATTTTTTCCAGAATGTCTTTCACACGCACCTGCAACAACTGCCCTGCCTGCAGATATTCTTCCGCCTTCCAGCCGGCGCTTTCCATAGCTGACCACAGGGAAAAGACAATGCCTGAATAGGTTCCCCGTTCCACCTGCAACAGAATCTCATCGCCAATGTCTTCCACGCGGTTTTCCAGAAGGCGCGTAACCTTATCGGCGCCGAGACGTCCGTCAGCCAGCTTGAACAAAGATTTCCATTGCCGCAGCAGAGCCTTGGTATCCCGAAGCCGGTACAAAGGACGCAACGCCCCCTGCAGGTTGGCCAGCATCCCTGCGCTGCCGTCCATCACCGGCTGCAGCCAGTATAAAGCTTCCTGCATCCGTTCAAAATAAGGCAGGAAGATACGGTCTGCTTCGGTCTGAAGCTTACCACAGTCCGCAAACACGTTCTGTTCTTCCATGACAGCCGTTCCATACTGGTAAAACTGTTGTTTATATTCTTCGCAATAATCCTTATCCCAGTCAATATTCTTCAACGGAGAGGTTCCCTCCGGCTCCAGCTTATCCAAAAGAGCCAGCCCCCTTGCATATTTGCTCCGGGACTCTGTAAACACCGGTACTTCCGCAGCAATCTTTGCAGTATAGGCCAAAAGGTCAGCCAGAGAACCTTCCTTTAGCTCCAGCTCAACTTCGTCAATGGTTTCCTTCTTTCCTCCGGCCGAGATGAAACCCTGGTCGATGGCCATCTCTGCCAGGGTTTCCCTGGTTATCTGCAGAAGACGGATTTCCCGTTTCACCCGCACAGTAAACAGTTTTTCAATCTGAGCTGTTCCCAGAAGAGCGTCAAAATCTACCTGCAGGCCGCTGTCATTAAACACAGAGAGGTCCGGTTTGGCATTTTTCACAGCCACGTTGTATTCCTGGCGGGCGGAAAGGCCCCCTGCCTCAGACCGGCCCAGTTTGACGGTCGCTTCATATTTCTTTCCGTTCTGCCGCACGCGGTACGCAATGCCCGCCTGTTGCAACAACAGGTCACGGGTATCAAAATAAATATTAACCAGCTTTACCGTTTTGTGACTTCCTTTTTTTGTCTTTTTGGCAACCAGAGAAGAAGCCGTCAGCGTCTTTACATGTTTTTTGGCAATTAATAATTTGATTTCCGTTTCTACATTGTTTTGCATGTTGCGCCCCCATAACACAAATCCCTTTATTTATGTATACCGATACAGCACCTCAGAAAACTACTTGTCTTTCTGTTCCGCTGATTTTAAGACTTTTCTTTCCCCGCCAAAATACCAAAAGGCCAACGGGATCCCAAACGCAATAGTCAGAAGGCACACGGAAAATGCGAGACCGGAATTCCCCCCCAGGGCATCCCCTAATACATTGTAAGCCACCGCCCCCGGCAGTATGCCCAGCAGCGTGGTAACGGTAAAAGTTATAAAACGCATCTCTGTACAGCCCGCCACCAGACTGATTACATCGTAGGGGAACAATGGCACCGTACGCAGCCACAGCATGCGCCGGAAATTTTTCGTACTGTCCGAAAGATAATGATGGATACGGCTGCCCCATTTACCGCCGTGCAAATCCAGAAATTCACTGCCTATACCCGAACGGGCCATGTAAAACAGCAGGATTGCGCTGCCTAACCCGCCTGCAGTCAGACAGGGGATTCCGGTTACCGGCGGAAACAGGATTCCCGCCGCCACATTCAGTATAAGGCTGGGAAACAGCAGCAATGGCCGCACGGTATACAACAGAATATATGCCGCCGGCCCCCACACACCGAACCCCGTCACCCATTGACGGACATCATCCACGGATTTGGGATGGAACACGCCCGGCAGGTACCAGAGCACAGCAATTAAACACACATATATAACTAACAGTATTGCACGACGATAGACGCTAAAAAACCGAAATAAATGATTCATAAACTCTTTCAATCTTTAATAACTGTATATTTCTCTCAACAAATATACTTCTACGATTTACATTTTATCAGATTTTTATGTAAAAAACTATAATTTAAGGAACTCAGCAATTTAAAAAAGCGCAGCTGCATTTTCTGTTTGCAAGCTGCGCGTTTTTACTTCAGCCACACAATAATTTATTTCTTCTTTTTCCCCAGGTACGCCTCTTTGATCTCTTCGTTTTCCAGCAGTTCCCTGCCGCTTCCTTCGGTCTTGATGTGCCCCGTTTCCAGCACATAGGCATGGTGGGCAACCTTAAGGGCCATGTTTGCGTTCTGTTCTACCAGCAGCACCGTGGTACCGCTTTCGTTGATGCGCCGGATGATATTGAAGATATCTTTGATGACCAGGGGCGCAAGGCCTAAGGATGGCTCATCCATCATGATCAGTTTGGGGCGGCTCATGAGGGCACGTCCCAAAGCCAGCATCTGCTGCTCGCCGCCGGACAGGGTACCGGCCATCTGCCAGTTCCGTTCTTCCAATCGGGGGAACAGTTCATAGATACGTTTGATATCCTTGGCGATGCCCTCTTCATCCTTGCGCAGGTAGGCACCGATGCGCAGGTTTTCCAGCACGGTGAGGTTGGGGAACACCCGCCGCCCTTCCGGCACCAGGGTAATACCGCGGGACACGATGTGCTGGCTGTTCAGGCCTTTTATGTTTTCTTCATTATACTCCACACTGCCGCTCCGGGGTTTCACCAGCCCCATGATGGTACGCAGCAGAGTACTCTTTCCTGCCCCGTTGGCGCCAATGAGGGTAACGATCTGCCCGTCGGGAACGTCTACGGAGATGCCTTTCAGGGCTTCAATGCCGCCGTAGGCCACAACCAGGTCTCTGACTTTAAGCATCTTCATCCTCCCCTAAGTACGCCTTGATGACCCGCTCGTTGTTCTGGATGGCAGCCGGATCGCCGGTAGCGATGGTGGTGCCGAAGTCCAGTACATAGATGCGGTCGGAAATCTCCATGACCAGGTCCATATGGTGTTCTATCATGAAGATGGTCAGGTTAAAATGGTCACGGATCTGACGGATAAATTCTGTCAGTTCTGCTGTTTCTTTCGGGTTCATGCCAGCTGCCGGTTCGTCCAGTAACAGAAGTTTCGGCTCCGTGGCCAGAGCCCTTACAATTTCCAGGTAACGCTGCTTGCCGTAAGGCAGACTGCTGGCTTTTTCATTCCGCACGTCCCACAGGTTTACTTCTTTTAATAAACGTTCCACATCGGCCCGCATGGCTTTTTCTTCTTTTTTGTAGCCGGGCAGGCGGAACGTGGCTGCCAGGAAATTGGATTCCAGATGCAAATGCTTGGCAATAAGCACATTCTCATACACGCTCAGGTCTTTAAACAGGCGGATATTCTGGAAGGTGCGGGCAATGCCCAGCTGTGCGATCTCGCTGGGTTTCCTGCCGGTGATGTCAATCTCTTTTCCTTCTGCCGGGGAATAGATGACGCGCCCTTTGGTAGGCGTGTACACACCGGTGATATCGTTAAAGGCCGTGGTCTTGCCGGCGCCGTTAGGACCTATAAGGGCAATGATCTCGTGCTCTTTGACTACAATGTTTAAATCATTGACGGCAATGACGCCGCCAAACTGCATGGTTACATGCTCGGTACGCAATACAGTCCGGATCATTTACCCTGCACCCCCTTTTTACGGAAGCCTGCCAGCGGGTGCTTTACAAAGCTGATGATTTTTTCCCAGGTCAGTTCGTTAGTGCCCATGATGCCGCGACGCCAGAACAATACACAGACCATCAGCAGGATAGAGAACACCACCATGCGCAGGCCCGGACGGAACAGGGGGATAGCTATGCCCATAAGCTCCATCGGTTCGTCAAAGAGGCGCAGGTATTCCAGACCCGCAGTGACAATGATGGCGCCGAACATACTGCCGGTGACGGAACCCATGCCGCCCAGCACTATAATCAGAAGGAAATTGTAAGTTAATGTAAACAAGAAATTTTTGGGGTCTACGGTACCCAGCAGAGCGCCGTACAGACCACCGCCGATACCGGCAAAGAAAGCACTGACCATAAAGGCCAGATTCTTGTGGTAGAACAGGCTGATTCCCATGGCTTCCGCCGCAATCTCATCTTCCCGGATGGCCTTGAAAGCCCGGCCGTAGGAAGAGTTCAGCAACAATGTTATAAGCACGTAGGAGATGGCTGCGGCCATAAAAATGTACCGTACATCGTTCAGGGGCGGAATGTTCTTGATGCCCAGCGCCCCGTTGGTGATGCTGGTGGCGTTGGTGATGATGATGCGGATAATCTCCGAGAAGCCTAAGGTAGCAATGGCCAGATAGTCGCCCCGGAGCCGCAGTACCGGCGTGCCGATGAGACCGGCTATGCCGGCGGCCAGCACACCGCCCAAAATCAGTGCCATCCACAGAGGCATGTACACGTTGACAAGATGGGGGTTCATGGGGATAGCATAGAACACGTCCGCCCGCAGTTCCACCGGCACCGTGAAGATGCCAACCATATAGGCGCCGATGGCCATAAAACCGGCCTGGCCCAGAGAGAACTGACCGGCAAACCCGTTGGTCACGTTCATGGACAGCCCGATGATGGCGTAAACGAGGCACAGATTGATAATCCGCCGTACGTAGGAGTTAACTTCCGCCTGAACAAAGCATGCCACACCGAAGAGAATGACGAGGGCGGCAATGGTGAGCATGATATTTCGCTTTTTATTCATGATTACACCTTCTCCGTCATTTTCTCGCCTAATAAACCGGTGGGTTTATAGAATAAAATCAAAAGCAGCATGATGAAAGCAAAGGCGTCCCGATAGCCGGAGAACTGGGGGAAGAAAGCCACAATCAGAATTTCGCCCAAGCCCAGGATGAAGCCGCCGATAACTGCGCCTTTGATATTACCGATACCGCCCACCACCGCTGCAATGAAGCATTTCAGGCCCGGCATAACACCCAGATACGGAGTAATACCCGGGTAACGGATACCCCACATAATGGCGCCGATAGCAGCCAGGGCAGAGCCTATGGCAAAGGTGATGGAGATGATGTTGTCGATGTTGACACCCATGACCCGGGCAATTTCATAGTCCTTGGACACAGCACGCATGGCCATGCCGGTCTTGGTATGGTTGACGATGTGCAGCAACAGGAACAGGCAGGCCAATGTTACGACCGGAATGAACAGGCAGATAGCCTGGACCTGTATGCCATTGAGATCAATCATACTGGACAGAAAAGGAATATCCGGGAAATGCAGGGGACGTCCGCTGAAAAGATAGTTAGCCAGATTCTCCAGCAGGAAAGAGGCGCCGATGGCCGAGATCAGCACGGAGTTTTTCGGCGCGTCCCGCAGGGGACGGTAGGCTGAACGTTCTATAATCACCCCAAGCAGGGCTGTAGCAGCAATTGTTAAGATAAAGGTAAGATACCAGGGAATATGGAATGTCGTAATGCCGAACAAGGCAAAATAACAGGCCATCATGACGATATCCGCATGGGCGAAATTAATCATCAGCAGTATGCCGTACACCATGGTATAACCGATGGCGATAAGGGCATACAGGCTGCCCAGGGAAATACCGTTCACCATATGCTGGGCAAAACTTACCGCAGTCATGTTGGTTATAGCTTGAAAAAGCTCCATATATGTTGCACCTCAAACAGAACGGTACGCCGGTTCATACAAATGACTGCCTGACGCCGAAACGCAGGCACGCGGAACCGGTGTACTCAAAAATACCTGCTTCCCCCGCGGGGAGGGAAGCAGGGCAAAAACCGGAATTAAACTGATGAATTTGTAAGCGAACTGATTATTTTGCTTTCAGATCTTCGGGGTTAACCATGTCAATGAAGCTGAATTTACCATCTTTTACAGTCTTGATAACCGCGGACTTGATGGGATCACCGTCAGCGTTCAGCGTGGTCTTGCCGGTTGTGGTTTCCAGGTCTTTGGTAGCCGCAATGGCTTCACGGATCTTCACGCTGTCATCTACACCGGCTTTCTGCATAGCATTCAGAGCGATCAGGTAAGAGTCGTATGCCAGGGCTGTCAGACCACCAGGCTGTTCACCCTTGTATTCTTTGGCATAGGCTTCCAGGAATTTCTTGGCCTCCGGGGTCGCAGCCTTGGTACTGTCAAATGCGCTGGAGAAAGCTACGCCGTCAACTTCCTTACTACCAACATTAACAAAGTCCTGGGTTTCCCAGGTGTCGCCGCCCAGGAAGGGGGCTTTGATACCCAGCTGGCGGGCTTGTTTAATCAGCAGGGCGGATTCGGTGAAATTGCCGGGCGCGAAGATAGCGTCCGGGTTCTTGGCTTTCAGGTTGGTGAGCTGTGCGCTGAAGTCTTTGTCGCCGGTCTGATAGTTAGCAATTTCAACTACACTGCCTGCACCGGCCAGTTTTTCAAAAGCTTCTTTGAAGAATTTTGCCAGACCTACAGAGTAGTCATTAGACACTTCCTGTACGATGGCAACTTTTTTTGCGCCTTTCTTGAAGGCATAGTTAGCCATAACGGTACCCTGGAACGGATCGATAAAGCAGGCGCGGAAGTAATAGTCGTTACCTTTGGTAACCTGGGGGTTGGTGCAGCTGGTGCCGATAGCCGGAACCTTGCTGTCTTTTACGATGTTACCGGCTGCCATAGCCAGGGAAGAACCGTAGGTACCCAGGATTACTTTAACTTTGTCTTTTTCAATTAAGCGCGCCGCTACGTTTGCAGCTTCCGCTTTGTCGGATTTGTTATCGGCAATAACCAGTTCAATCTTTTTGCCGTTGATTTCAGGATGCAGCTTGTTAGCCAGTTTGATACCGCGGAGTTCCAGTTCACCGCCGGCAGCGTTATCGCCGGTCAGGGGCAGGAACACGCCGACTTTTACTGCGCCGGCAGCTTCCGGTTTTTTCTCTTCAGCTTTCTTTTTATCTCCGCCGCCGCAACCTGCAACCAGGCTCAGGGCTACTGCGGACGCTAACAATGCAGATACAAATTTTTTCGTTTTCATAACTAATTCGCTCCTTCTTCTTTGTTGTTTTTTAAGGAGACGCTGATTACTCAGCGTTTCCTTACCTTTTGCGGAGTGCTGCGTTTTGGAAAAGGCAATGCTGTAAACTGTGAGGACATCACAAGATACACTGACATCGTCTGTTGCCGTAACGTAAATAAAAAAATGCACTCTCATTTGACATATGTGCATTATAGCATTTTTGGACGCACAAGGCAACACCGCAGAAAATGTAACAAAATCATTTTTATTATTTAAATTTAGCAAACAATTGTGAAAGAAAGATACAAGTCGTGTGTTTTACAGAAAGATTTTTCTTGTTTTAGTTCATTCATAAAATACATTTCAGGGAACTCATTGTGGACATGTGCGCCCCAGAAAAACAAATCTTTTTTATTTTTCATGTTAAAATTTATCTTTTTACGATAATAAAAGAAAAAACAACAGCAGGATATGTTTTTCCTGCTGTTGTTTTACATGGATCAATAATGAAATTATTGGTAAAAACGATTGACCGGTGGAAACCTGTTTTAAAAATAAAGCTCTTTTCTATTCGCCCTTTCCTTTAAACAGTTGGTTCGCATAATCCACAGCCGCTACGGCGTCCGGGGCGTAACCGTCCGCACCGATGGTGTCCGCGTATTCCTGTGTCATGACAGCGCCGCCCACCAGGATTTTTGTACGGGTCTTTCTGCGCAACGCCTGGATAGTGTCTTCCATGGCGGCTACGGTAGTGGTCATGAGAGCGGTGAGGCCCACCAGTTTTGCGTGATGCTTTTCTACGGCTTCCACCACGGATTCGGCAGGCACATCTTTGCCCAGGTCCACCACATGGTACCCGTAGTTTTCCCACAGCACTTTGACAATATTTTTGCCGATATCATGAATGTCGCCTTTGACTACAGCCAGTACGATGGTGTCGCCCGAAGAGGCGTCGGCGCCGGAACCATTTCCTTCTGCGGATGCTGCTGTGTTGTTCTGCGCAGCAGTTCCCTGCATCTGCTTTTTGATTTCGTCAAAGGCTGCTTTGGCCGCGTCCGCCGCCATCAACAGCTGGGGCAGGAACAGTGTCTTTTTGCCAAACCCTTCCCCTACCGTATTCAGCGCCGGAATAATAAACTGATTGATGACTTCCAGCGGCGCTTTCTGTTCTTCCAGCAGTTTTTTCGTGGCAATGCCGCTCTGCTCCACCAGGCCTTTTACGATGGCGTCGTACAGGGTGTACTCCGACACCTTCACGGCCGTTTTATGCTGGGGCGCGTCCGCATACCGGGCCACAAATTCCTTGCAGCCTTCGTCGGCCCCGCTTAAGGCACAATACGCGTGATAGGCTTCCAGCATACGCCCGCTCTGGGGGTTCATAATGGCGGAGGACAGCCCCGCCGCCAGGGACATGGCAAAAAACGCACTGTTCACCGCGTCCCGGTTGGGCAGGCCAAACGAAATATTGGACACGCCCATCACCGTATGGATACCTTTTGCTTTCAGGGCTTGAATCACTGCCAGGTCAATGGCAGGATTGCGGCTGTCGGTGCTCACGGTCAGGGCCAGGGGATCGATAATAATATTTTTTGCTTTGATGCCGTACTGTGCTGCTGTTTTGATAATTTTTTCCGCAATGGCCAGACGTCCTTCTGCTGTATCCGGGATGCCTTTTTCATCCAGGCACAGACCTACCACGGCTGCACCGTACTTCTTCGCCAGCGGGAACACGTTGTCCATGGATTCCTGTTTGCCGTTGACAGAGTTCAGCAACGGTTTACCGTTGTACAGGCGCAGGGCTTTCTCCATGGCTTCATAATGGGAAGTGTCAATTTCCAGCGGAACGGAAGTAACGGCCTGCAAGGCAGTCACTGCATTGCATAATGTTTCTGTTTCATTCAGGCCCGGCAGTCCGGTGTTCACATCCAGAATGTGGGCTCCATTGTCCAATTGTTCCAGTCCCAGGCGGCAGACATAGTCCATGTCCCCGTTGCGCAATGCTTCTTTTAATAAGGGCTTGCCTGTAGGATTGATCCGTTCCCCGATAAGGACAGGCTTTTTACCGAAATACACCGGCGCGCCGTAACCGGCAACAGCGGTAATGGAACTGCATTTTTCTTTCTTATTATTCTTATATGCCGGTGAAACGGTACTTTCGTTTGAAGCCGCTGCAACATCATCTGCAATGATTATTTTTGCTTCTTCACCATCTGTAATTTTTATTTCTGAAACAGCATGCAGGGGCATTGGCTTCAGACCCTTGGTCCGCTCTGCAACCAGACGGATATAATCCGGATTCGTACCACAGCACCCGCCTAATACGGCGCCGCCTTCCCGGTACACGTCCAGCATGTAATCCGCAAACTCTTCCGGGCCGGTAGTGAATACTGTTCTTCCATCCTTTTCCACCGGCAGCCCCGCATTGGGGTTGGCAATGAGAGGCAGATCCGTAACTCGGCGGGCACGGGGCAGCAGTCTGGCTACCAGGTCCGGTCCCAACCCGCAGTTGAAACCCACGGCGTCCACGCCTAACCCTTCCGCCATCAGCACCGCCGTTTCCACATCCGCCCCGTTCAGCAGCTTGCCGTCCCTGTCAAAGGTAAATGTCACGAAGACAGGCAGGTCACTGTTCTCTTTTGCCGCAAGTATGGCGGGTTTGGCTTCGTAACTGTCGCTCATGGTTTCTACCAGAACCAGGTCGGCATTGGCCTTCACCCCGGCACGGACCTGTTCCGCATACAGGGCTACAGCCTCTTCGAACTGCAGATCTCCGTAAGGCGCCAGCAGTTTACCCGTGGGCCCCAGGTCCAGCGCCACAAACTGTTTTTTCAAATCCAGAGCCACGAACTGTTTGTCTTGCGGTTTTGAAACAGCGAATTCTTCACCTGAGTCAGAGCAGACAGCACCTGCTTGTTCCCTGGCTACAACAGTCTGATTCCTTCTCCTGTCGTTGCACTCTTCGGACACCCTGGTAAAGGCAGCTCTTGCATTTTTAAAAGCCGCCAGCACCACGTCCTCTACAGAATACCCGGAGCCCTGCATTTTTAACGCGTTGGCGCCAAAGGTGTTGGATTTTAAAATGTTGGCTCCGGCCCTTACGTAACTGGCATGAATCTCTGCCACCACATCACCGTGAGTGATGTTCCACACCTCCGGCAGTTCCCCGGGTTTCAGCCCGGCCGCCTGCAGGCGCGTTCCCATGGCCCCGTCAAAATATAAAATTTCTTTTCCTAAAAAATCAAGGATAGACATTTTTCATTCCTTCTGTCTGAATTCACAGTCTGTTTTATTACAATACTGGCATTTATGATTTTCCCGTATTGCATCTTCCGTAATTGCCATCACCGCCGTCACAGATTTCACCGGCGCCATCATGCAGCTTTCCGTCAATGTGAGACCGATAGTGTGGGCACAGTCCAGTACCGGGAACAAAATTTTCTGTTCCTCCAACGCCCAGTCCCCATAACCGGGAGAGAAACGCCACTTTAGTTTCTTTCCTTCCGGCAACTGCTTCTGCAGTTCCGCGCAGCAATCATCACAGTAGGTTTCAATCAGCGCCGCCGCCACAGCCTGACCGGCCCCGGCCTCCGCCACACTGGTCAGCGCCATCCGCCGCAGCGCAATATCTACACGGCTCCCTAACGTCGCCCCAAACAGAAACAGTTCCGTTGCCTCCCCCACATACCGGGCCAGCGCCTTACTGCGGAACACCGTGCTGTTGTCCAACCACACAGACTCTGCGTCTGCCCTGCAGCCAAAACGCTTTACAGTGTATCTAGGCTGCAATTCATTGCGCAGTTTTTCATACGCAACATCAATAGCAGCCCCAGCCTGCGCATCACCCGACTGTGCACGGAAATAACGAAGCGCTTCTTTTTTATTAAAAATAATAGTATCGTTTGACATAGTATTAATAGTGTACTGCAATTCATGGTATGCCCCAGCGGGGGCTTTTGAATAAGCGAAGCGTGCACCCGCAGGGCGCGAGGATCTGTTCACTAAGGAAGGTCAAACAGGACACGCAACAATACTATACACATAACAACGCGACGCGGGTTAAGCCCGAAGCGTTAGCGGAGCGCTATGAAGAAACCACCGCTGGGGCCCTGTCATAAAATAGCAATCGTTGACGTGTTTGCGATGTCTTTTCCTAACAAAACAATTATAGATTATTTTACGATACAGGAAAGATTCTGCAATATCCCGCCAATAATCTCCGGCCGGTTCATCGTATAAATGTGCACATCCATGAATCCGTTAGCCAGCAGGTCCAGCACCTGAGCTGTGGCGTAATTGATCCCCGCCTGCTTCATGGCCTCCGGATCGTCCCCGTACTTTTCCACAATGGCCCGGAAACGCAACGGCAGCTTGGTACCGCTCAGCTTACAGATATGCTGAATCTGCTTCGCATTGGTAACAGGCATCACCCCGGGCACCACCGGCACCGTAATTCCGTGTGCCAGCAGCCGGTACATATAATTGTACATCACATCATTGTCGAAGAACATCTGGGTCACCAGAAACTCCACACCGCTGTCCACTTTTATTTTCAGTTTTTCTATATCATCATTGAGACCGGCGCTTTCCGGATGACCTTCCGGGTAGCAGGCGCCGCCCACACAAAAATCACCAAAAGATTTGATTTTCTTTGCCAGATCACTGGCATGCTGATACTCCGCATGCTCCAGCGATGTCCCTTCCGGCAGGTCTCCCCGCAGCGCCAGGACGTTATCAATCCCCTTTGCCTGCAACTGCTTCAGCATCGCTTCGATTCCCTGATCATCCGCATTGATGCAGGTAAAATGCGCCATGGAAGGAATGCCGCATTTGTGCACCTCTGCCGCTACAGCCACTGCTTCCCCGGCATTGGACCCGCCGGCCCCGTAGGTCACGCTGATAAAAGAAGGCTTCTGTTCCGCAATGGTATCTACAATTTCCAGCGCATTCGCCAGCTGACTCCCCTGTTTGGGCGGAAACAGTTCGCAGGACACGCCCGGTTTGCTTCCTTTTAAAAGATTGATGATTTTCATAGAAACGCCCCTCTCCTTAAAGAACTGCTCAAAAGATTTCTTCACAGTTCCTGCTCATAGTTTACCAATGATATTATCACAATTTTAGCAGAAACCTTTCAATTTTTCGAACAACTTAGAAAGATATTTTTCTAAAAGTTAAATTTACAATTGAACTGTATCAAATATAACACCTTTCAGAAATAATAAAAGCGCCGGACTTATCGTTTTCAAAATTTCTTTGTAATGAAAACGGTTCAGTCCGGCACTCACATTCGGTACACGCAAACTGTTAAATCTGTCCAATCGCTTTCAGGATCAGCTGGGCGATGATAGCGGAACCGATATAGGTACCTACGAATACCACGCAACTTACCACAACGATACGCCAGCTGCTTTCCGCAAATACGTCAAGATCTTTGCAAATCGCCACACCGGCATAGGCCAGAATGGGGGTACAGAGCTGCATAAAACCAACCTTGGATACCGCTGCCGAGATGGCGGCCGCGCAAGGCACTCCGGGAACGGTCAGGATACAGCCGATGGTTACCACGTAAGCAACGCCGGGGATGCCGCCGGGAATCACTTTGCCCAGCCAGATGCCCACAAAAGCCAGGGCAATCAGGAACAGCATGCCGGGAATGGCTTCCACAAAACCGTTTTTCGTTCCCACTACGTTAGCAATTAATGAAAGGAAGCCGCAAATCAATAAAACACCTAAGGTTTCACTCATCTTCATTTTGCTTCACCTTCCTTTCCTTCTTCCAGATTCTTAATCACAGGGGGTTCCGGATCCACGCCGTATTTCATGCGGTAGGATTTTCTGTACAGCCATTCCGCGAAAGGCAGGGCCATCCAGATACTCATGTACAGGCCGTCCAGACCGGACAGCATGTTGGAGGCGGCGCCGAACGCCGCAATCTGGTCTGCCATCTGGGGGAACATGGCGGACAGGGAACCTACGGCTGCAGTCATCATACTGGCAGAGCCTACGCCGGCAGCCATAGCCAGGGCATAGGGATGGAACGGCAGGTACGCCGCCGCCAGGCTGGCCATCAGACCGAAGAAGATGGTACCGATAACCGTGCCGCAGATGTAAACGCCCATAACGCCGCGGCCTTCCGGGCCGTCCAGACCGAACCGTTCGCCGATAAGGGCTACGTTCGGTTCACGGGCTACGGAGTGGGCAGCGCCGATGGCTTCCCGCTTCAGCCCTACAAACACTGCCAGGGGAACACCGATGATGATGGTGCCCAGGTTACCGAATTCCTGCAGGATCAGTGCAGGAGAAGCCGCCAGGATCTTCGGCAGGCTCGGACCTACCAAGGTACCGTACCGGGCCATCAGCAGCATCAGGGTAACGCCTAACAGCGAGCTGGCTGTTTTGACATTCTTTTCAGAGGAGATTTTCGTAAACCGGGGCGCTGTCGCTACGCCCATCAGCAACGCATACATCATGGGCAGCAGCACGATTTTGCCGACGCCCACCGTGATGGAAATGTTGCCGATTTTTTCCGCCACAACGATCAGGATGAGAACGATGAGATGGAGACGGAAATCTTTCATTTCACTCACTTCCTTAAAAATAATATTTATAATTGCAGAGAAACTGAAAATTAAATGATAATAACACAATGAATTTTGCTTCTCTGAAATTATTTTGGAAAAACTTTTTACGTATTGTACTTTATAAAATATTTGTTGCCGTGCAATGCGCTTTCAACTATGCTTAACAAATGTTTCAGGCGTGTCGCATCCGCAACCTTATTTAGAAAAATAAGAATCGCACTTGGCAATGTATTCTTCTTTGGTCAGCAGCGGTTTGTTATCCGCAAGGATCTTTTTCGCGCAAGCCGCGTCATCGTACAACAGGTCCACGATCATGCGGGCAAAGGCTTTGGCCGGAGTGATCACCGCCGCGTCAAAATCCGTCACGGTAAAGTCTTTGGTATGGAGCGCTCCGTCCGTACCGCCGATGAACGGATGGATGGCCGGCATGAGATGGGACACATCCCCCATGTCAGTTGACGCACTGAAGTGACCGGAGTCCACGATCTCCGTTTCCGGAGAGAACTCTTTCACGTTTGCCACGAACAGGTCATTCATCTCTTTGCAGCAGTGCAGGGGCAGCATGCCCGGCAGAGTTTCCACAATAGTTTGGGCGCCTACGGCGTCGCCGCCGGCTTTCAGGGCCGCGTCCACCCGTTTATGGGTATTGTCAATGGCTTCCATGGTAGCGGCACGCACATACAGTTCCATGCGCACATCCGCGGGCACGTTGTTCACCAGGTCGCCGCCTTTGGTGATGATGGGGTGCACCCGGATGATGTCCTGCTCGCGGAAAGTTTCCCGCAGGGCGTTGATACCCATGAGACCCAGGCAGGCCGCGTTCAGAGCATTGATGCCTTCGTGGGGGGCATTAGCTGCGTGGGCAGACTTGCCGATATACTGCACGGTCTTGCCTACAAACCCGTTGCTGGAACTGCCGATGGCCACCGCCTTCTGGGGCATATTGGCCTGGGAGTGCATCATCATGGCCATGTCAATGTCGTCGAAGTGGCCTTCGTAAATAAGCTGGCCCTTGCCGCAGATATAATGCAGTTTCCCCTGCTCCCGCAGGCTCTTCCGGTAGGTAATCTCCACATATTCTTCTGCCGGAACGGAGAAGAACACGGCATCACCTGCCAGTTCCTTCATGACACCGGATTTGATGATACCGGTGCAGGCCGCCAGCATGACAGAAGTCTGGAGGAAATGGCCGCAGGTGTGGGCCGCTCCGGTAAGGGGATCCGCTTTGGGACTGTCCGGGGTGCCGATGGCATCCAGTTCCGCCAGTACCGCCACGGAAGGTCCGGGCTTACCGCCTTTGACCCGGCTTTTGACACCGGTGAGGGCCAGACCGGTCTGAGGATCCAGACCTAAGGAACGCATATAGTCTTCTACTTTTTTTGCCGTTTTGGTTTCCTTAAAGCCAAGCTCCGGTTCGCTTTCAATGCACAGGGCCAGTTTTTCTATGTCAGCCTTTGCCGCATCGATAGCACTGCAGACCGCAGCTTTCAACGCTTCTTTATCCATGGGAATCAGCTCCTTTGAATTATGATTCAATCCGTGTTAACCCGTACAGCCGTTCTCTTTGTACAGCGGTTTTCTTCGGAATCGTTTCTCCGTACAACATTACAGCCTGATCAGATCCGCAAAATCATTCAGAGAAATGTCAAACACTTCCATTTGTCTGGTCTCGGATTGCCGGTTTACATCAGACTGATTTGAGCCATCAGTAACGTTTGTCTCCGGACTCTCTTCAGTTTTTGCCGAATCTCCGCCAACAGGTGCCGGTTTCGCTCCGGACGTTTCTGAATATAGAATGATACCCAGATTATAATGATTGTCCACATAGAAATTTTCCTGACCGGTGATGGAAACCGGAGCAGGTTCCGGAACATTCTTTCCCTTAATATGTCTGATGAGGCGGGCCCTGCCCTTCTGCTGATACCCGATAAGTGTCTGTAAGCGGGCAGCGTAATCTGCTTCAGCATCAAACAACTCTTTCAGTTCCATTAAATGCCCGTCTTTCAAATCAAAATTCATCGCTTTCCAGACTATCACATTCGCAGAACCGCCCGTATACGTTTTCGTTTTAAGAATCACAGAATAAAATGTATCTTTTGCAGTCTTGACTTCATATTCATTTTGTACATACCAGGAAGCTGTCACTCTTCCCTCTGTATTCTTATCAACAATCTTCTTGTCCGTATATTTTACCAGATCCGCATTATAATGCAGCATGTCGTTTAATTCACGGGGTTCCGGGTGGGTACTTTCAAAGGCTTCTGTTTCCTGCCGGGACAACACCTGCTTCATCTGTGAATTCACATACGACAACACGGCCCGGTTCACCATGTTATCGATTTGCTTTCCCCCAGTAGAACCGGAAATATACGGCACCGCTACATTGACAATTCCCGACCTTGTCCGGTTCTCTTTCACCGAAAGTTCCGCTGCAAAAGCAGGAAATGCCATAAAAACAAATATTGCAACCATGGATAACAACGCAGTAATTCTTTTTGCCGGTAACATTTCAACACCCTTTCACAAATCCGTATGGCAAACCCGTATGAACCATTAAGTATAATCACGAACCCTATTCAACTTTATCACTATATGACCTGTTTTGTTTTAAATTATAACATAAAGCGGGCGCAAAATAAATTCTCAATGCAATGTATACATTCTTCTGCAAAAACAAAAAAGACAGGTTGCCACCTGTCCCGCGTTTTTGTCTTAAATTGGTGGGCGCTAACGGGATCGAACCGCTGACATTCTGCTTGTAAGGCAGACGCTCTCCCAGCTGAGCTAAGCGCCCAAAAAAAAATATGGTGACCGGTAGCGGATTCGAACCGCTGATACCGCCGTGAAAGGGCGGTGTCTTAACCGCTTGACCAACCGGCCACGTTGGCTCCACCAGTAGGGCTCGAACCTACAACCCTTCGGTTAACAGCCGAATGCTCTACCATTGAGCTATGGTGGAATTAGCTTGCAGTCTCAACGACTACGTGAGTTATATTACCACAATCACAAGACCTTGTCAATAACTTTTTTATTAATTTTCTGCCAGCACTTTCACCACTATTTTCTGCACGTTGCAACCCCCGTGTACTGCATGGCATCCGGGACGGTGCAGCTCCCAGGGAAAGAAGATGGCAAAGACGCCGTCGCCCAGAGTGACGCTGTCCCTTTCTCCCGCATCCGCGTAAAAGAGAAGATCGCGTTCTGCAGCGTAATCCTCTATGACTTTGTGTGTATCTGCTTTGGCAGTGTAATATATTTTTTCCGTACCTTCCCCCAGATACTGTACATCAATGTAAGCAACGTGGCTTTCCGGTTTTTTGCTGTCTTTTGCCTCTGTGGTATAACGGTTTATTTGGACAAAAACCTTATCCCCATCCAGATCATATTTCCCGTTTTCAACATTTGTAAAGTCTGTTTCCACAATATACCGCAGCGCCTTTCCCAACCGTTCGGATACATAAGGCAAAAGTTTCGCAATGTCCTTTTTGTTACCAGCAATCATGGTGATTCCTCCTGTCTTTGTTTTTTCTATTTTACCACAAAATTTTTCTGTACAAAAGCTATCTATATAGGATAGAATAAGCATATATTTTTTAGAGCAACTACAGGAGACGCAAATGAGCTTTTTAACCGTTAGTCACGTAAGCCATTCTTTCGGCGGGAGGCAGATTCTGGAAGATGTTTCCTTCAAACTGGAAAAAGGGGAACACATCGGCCTGGTAGGCGCCAATGGGGAAGGCAAATCTACTTTCTTTAATCTGATCACCAACAACCTGCTTCCTGACGACGGCCAGATCACCTGGCCCGGCAAGATCAAGGTAGGCTATCTGGATCAGATGAGCAGCCTGGAAAACGGCAAGACCATCCGGGACGTGCTCCGCACGGCTTTCAACGAAGATTTTGCCGCCGAGCAGGAAATGTTGGAGCTGTACGACAAAATGGCAGAGGCAGATGAAGATACCATGAACAAAATGCTGGTCCGGGTAGGTGAGATTCAGAGCCGCCTGGAGCACAGCGGTTTTTACTCCCTGGACAGCCAGATCGAAGACTTTGCCAACGGTCTGGGCCTGGGAGATATCGGTCTGGACAGGGATGTAGCGGATCTTTCCGGCGGACAGCGCAACAAGGTACTGCTGGCCAAGCTGCTGTTGCAGGATTCAGATATTCTGCTGCTGGACGAACCCACCAATTATCTGGATGTGGAGCACATCCGCTGGCTGACCCGCTTCCTGCAGAATTACGAAAACGCTTTCATCCTCATCTCCCATGACGTAACCTTTTTAAATGATGTAGCCAACGTAATTTATCATCTGGAAGGTTGTCAGCTGACCCGTTACACCGGTAACTACGACAAATTCCAGGAACTGTACCAGATCCACAAGGCCCAGCTTGAGGCCGCCTACGTGCGGCAGCAGCAGGAAGTGGCGAAACTGGAAGATTTCATTGCCCGGAACAAGGCAAGAGTAGCTACCACCGGCATGGCCCGCAGCCGCCAGCGCCAGCTGGACAAGATGGAGATGATTGAGAAGCCCACAGAACGGCCTAAGCCTCACTTCCGTTTCCAGTCTGGCCGGACTCCCGGGCGCTTTCTGGCAGAAGCGGAAAATCTGGTGCTGGGTTACGACAGCGCCCTGACCCGTCCGGTTTCCTTTAAGCTGGAACGCAACAAAAAAGTCGCGGTGCGGGGCGTCAACGGATTGGGCAAGACCACTCTGCTGAAAACCATCCTGGGCATGATTCCTCCCTATGCCGGAACGATACGCCAGGGAGATTTTCTGCAGCCCGGTTACTTTGAGCAGGAAGAACGTGTCAAAAACGAAAAGACCGCTTTGGAAGACGTGTGGGATGCCTATCCCGGCCTGACCAATGCGGAAGTCCGCGCCGCTCTGGCAGGCTGTGGCCTGACCAACGAACACATCACCACCAAGGTCTTCGTGCTCAGCGGCGGTGAAGCAGCCAAAGTGCGGCTCTGCAAACTGATGTTACAGGAAGTCAACTGGCTGGTGCTGGACGAACCCACCAATCATCTGGATGTAGAAGCCAAAGAGGAACTGAAAAAAGCTATTATCGAATTCAAAGGTTCCGTACTGCTTGTTTCCCACGAACCGGAATTCTATGAAGACTGGGTCGACGAGGTCTGGAACATAGAAGACTGGACAACAAAGATTATATAATGATATTATTTGTATTCCTAAAAGAAAAAAGCGCCGAAACGGCGCTTTTTATTTTATTTTCTTACAGTTCCGTCACCCACAGACCGTGAAGATTGCAGTACGCAAACACGGCCACCGGTTTGTCCCCGTCTACAAGGGCAAACTGTGCTTCGGGTTTGTCATCAATAGTGAGAGCCCGGCGCTGCCCGCCCTTCTGGGTCTGCAGATATATCCAGCTGATATGATGGGCCGCCGTCATGGGATGCTCCGCGCTGCCGATCTTAACCGAAACAATCGATTCCGCTACGCTTACTACCGGCACATGTTTTTCCCGGGAT
This sequence comes from Succiniclasticum ruminis DSM 9236, assembly GCF_900112895.1. Lineage (GTDB taxonomy): Bacteria > Bacillota > Negativicutes > Acidaminococcales > Acidaminococcaceae > Succiniclasticum > Succiniclasticum ruminis. The sequence goes on from NZ_FONL01000007.1 coordinate 92,994, forward strand.
GCGTCTACACTGTTGGCGCGCATCATTTCCAAAGGCTCGCCGTCGCAGGTTACCCCTGCCAGGGATCCTTCCACAAGTCCTACGATCACACCACACTTGCGGCAACTGTAAAATCTCGAATCCATAGCAATCCCTCCTCAACAAAAATTGTTAACATATCAAGAACTATTCTTATTTAATGATTAAAAGTATTATACACCATAGTCCGTATATATGTCTAATAAATTTGTGGAGACGTTGCTTCCAAACCTTTTCTCCCCGTCTCTGATCAAATGCAGACAGTATTATTATTCCGCTTCGTTCCTTAGCCAGGGCATCTGCCGCAGCAACTCCGTCTTCTGTACGCCGATCACTTCCATGGCCGCCAGGATATTGCCCGCCAGGGGTGAAGTCCTTCTTGATGCAGTATCGGCAAGCAATACATTGCCATTTTTATCCGATACGGTCTGCTCCACCGTCAGAAACCAGTTATTATTATTCTGATTGGTCACAGCATCAAATTTTACCTGCAGCAGATAGTCTGCTGCCTGCGTATGCATGGCCTCATACGGATCCTGCGGAGATCTCACCACAACATAATTGGGGAACAGGGCTTTATACTCATTCAGGATAAACCGTTCCAGCAGTTCCATGGCAGTTTTTACATCCTTATGGCTGCCCTTTTTTCCCGGTTTGTCGCCTTCCACAAACAGCAACACCGTGGGCTTGTCCGCTGCATTGCGCTCCATATCCGGTTCTTTCTGTATGATTCCCTGTTTTACCGATGCGTCAAAAACAGTGTAATAATTTTTCAGGCCTGCATCCAGATAAAGATGCAGGAAATGGTTCATATTGTTGAAAGTTCTGGGAATCCGGAAACGGACCTCCTTCCCAAACTGCTTATAGTTACGCAGCACTGCCTGCAGCGTAAGAGGCACGGGATCCTCCGAATTTGTAACACGGGTCAGGTCAAGACGTACCCCATACATTTGGGCAAATGGTGTGTTGCCTACCGCCGGTGCACCGAAGGTAATGACCTGCAGTCTGTTCGGATCGAAACCGAAATCAATGAGCCGCTGCCCTACAAGGGTGGCTACCGCACCGCCCAGGCTGTGCCCGGTCAGCAGCAGACGCGCATCCTTTTCTTTACGGTACCGTTCCAGAAACTCATAGGAATCGGAAGTCAGCAGCATACGCAAAGTCAGGTCTGAATAGCTGTTAAACCCTTTGTGCACTCTGGGGGGCCTGGCAAAACCGGCACTTTTCGCTGCAGCCCGGATCGCATCCCGTTCCTCGCTTCCGCCAACCCGGGAACCTGATATCTTTTCCGACTCCTCCAGCGTTTTACCGCCATAGACCACCTGCCCTGTTACGAAATCGGCAGCCCAGTCTTTTTTATCCGCGCTGCCCCGGAAGGATATCACATACAACGGTTTTCCGTCAGCCATGATACCCTTGCCTGTAATAAAATGTACCGTTGTCTTGCCGTCCGTAATCCGGTTAGGTTCAAACTCCCAGCCGTGGCTTTTCAGATACACGGCCTCGATCCCGTCATCCGGCGCATAAGCTGCCGAAGAAGCAATCAGAGAAAAAAGAGTCCAGTAGGCTCTGTTATATTCTGTTTTCTGCTGCAGTACCGATTTCCTGTCTTCCGGTGAATACCCGAGGCTGCCCCGCGGTATTTCCGCCGACACGGAGAGGCCGGCAGAGAACGCCGTCAGAAAGACCATCACTGTCAGGATAATTATTTTCATACAATCCCCTCTTAACAAACTTCAAATAAGACTGCCGTTTCCCTGTTGCTGTAAAACAGACGCGAAAGCGGTACGCCGGGTCTGCTCACAAGGTTGCCGGCAGGAACCGGCTGATATCCCCTATAATACCTATGGCAATTAATTAACAAAAAAGGACACTCCCTTTTCAGGAATGCCCTTTGGTTCAAGCGCATGGATCTGTAGAACAGATTTTGGAAAAACAGATTATTTTACAGGACGAACGTTAGCTGCCTGTTCGCCGCGGCTGCCTTCAACCACATCGAACTCAACAGTCTGGCCGTCTTCCAGAGTTTTGTAGCCTTCAACCTGAATGGCAGAGAAATGTACGAATACATCGCCGCCGTCTTCACGTTCAATAAAACCATAACCTTTTTCTGCATTAAACCATTTAACTTTGCCTGTCATCTTGCGGGCCTCCTAAAATAATACTTTGTCGGCAATATAGCACTTTCACCAACGTTCATATTATATGACAAAGCTGACAAATATGCAAGCAAATATTTGCAGAAAATTATAGTTTTTTAATATTATTCTGTCAATACTTCCACCTTTTCCATTACGACCGGATCCAGAGGCCTGTCCTGAAAGTTAGTAGCTACAGAACCGATTTCCCGCACCACATCCATGCCTTTCACAATCTTGCCGAAAATAGCATGATGCCCGTTGAGCCAGGGAGTCGGAGCCAGCGTAATGAAAAACTGGCTTCCGCCGGTATTGGGTCCTGCATTCGCCATAGAAAGGATGCCTTCACTGTCGTGTGCCAACCCTTCGCCGAATTCGTCTTTAATCCGGTATCCGGGACCGCCGCGGCCGGTACCGGTAGGGTCGCCGCCCTGAATCATAAAACCGTCGATGACCCGATGGAAGATAATGCCGTCATAAAAACCTTTTTCTGTTAGTTCAATAAAATTTTTAGTGGTCTGGGGCGCTTTTTCCTCAAACATCTGAGCCACAAACACGCCTTTGTTGGTGGTAAACTGGATTTTTCTTTCTGCCATGTGAATATCTCCTTGTGTTTTATTGCTTTCCTTCTTCTTCCTGCTTTTTCTTCAGCAGGTACAACAACAAATAAAGTCCCGTGCCTATAGCTGTTCCGATGCAGGGCAGGAAAATAATTCCGGCCGCGTTGCCACCAAAATAAATCAGAAGTCCTGTAGCCAACAGGAACACAGCCTGGGCACATTGGAGCCGGGTTTTAACCAGGTAGCGGTTATGCCGGTCATCCCGGGCCTTACTGAATCCGGCCGCAGTAAGCTGGGGCAGGAACAGGATGAAGGCAACGCCCATCAAATACAAATAGGTGGCTGACAACACCGGGATTTCCGGGTTGCGGCCTGTAATCGCGCAAATGGCAAAGGCGATACCGGCCAGGTACAGACTGCGGAAATAGCCTTCTTTAATCTGGCTTTCCAGAACATAACATATACCCGTAATGACCGGGAACAACCAGTAACCGATATGTGCCATCCAGAACGCTGCGCCTATAATGATGGCGTTATCCCCGATGCGATGCCGTGAACCGGAGGTACGGTTAAACATACGGCAGATGAACAGCATCCACAACAGAGCCACAACGCCATTGATGTCCACGCCAAAATACGCTTCCAGCCCCAGAGTAATCAAGGCCCCCAGCAGGGCACCAAACTCCCGTCCCGGTTCCGGGTCAGCTTCCCTGCCGATAAGGTAGGCAAAGAAAAAGCCTGCAGCATAGCTGACACCGTCCAGCAGGACGCTGCCTGTCCCACTCCCTGTAACCTGGCGGAAGATCAGCAGGACGATTGTGGCGACCAGAGAGCCCATTATCGTAATCCGGTTAAACCTGTCATCAAAATCAAAAGGCCTTCCCAAACCGAAATTTTCATTGGAAGCGTCTTCCGTCCGTACCGTCTTTGCAAATTTATTTTCCCTTTTAGCCATAATAACTTAACAACAATCTCCTTAAACTCTGCAAAATGCAACCGGGGGCCCTGCAGAGGCAGCATTACCCGTGCTTTTATTCGCTCAGGCAATCTCATCCCCATTCCGGACCACGGGGCAGATCAGTCCATAATCTTTTCGCCGTGATAGGACTCCCCGTCCGCATCCGGCAGGATGCCGTAACCTTCCGTCCACAGGGTTTTATACTTGATAGCCTGGCTGTGAATGGTCTTCATATTAGTTTCCGGCAGCTTCTTGATGCATTTTGCGGGGATGCCCGCCATCAGGGAATAGGGTTCAACAATAGTACCTTTGGTTACCACGGCGCCTGCCGCGATGACACTGCCGGTACCGACTACGCAACCGTCCAGTACCACCGACCCCATACCGATGAGCACATGGTCTTCAATGGTGCAGGCGTGCAGAGTAGCACAATGGCCAACCGTCACATAATCCCCGACGATGCAGGCATAGCGGTCTGCCACATGGAGGCAGCTGTTATCCTGGATGTTGGAATAACGGCCGATTTCAATGCGGTTTACGTCACCGCGCACCGTGCAGTTGGGCCATACGCTGGCAAACTCTTTCATCTTGACCATGCCGATGACATCCGCGCTTTCAAACACATGGGCCTTCGGATCTACATCCGGGCTGATTCCTTTAAATTTTCTTAACATGAGAAAGACCTCCTGACTTTAATTAGCAAATTTATTTAACACACATATAAATCACATGGTTTTCCGCAGCCGGGTTCTCACCGTATAGAGGGCGGCCGACAGAAGGATTACGCCCGTAGTAAACAATACGAATTTCGTTGGCATGTGATCACCCAGAAAACCGCCCAGCAAGGGGCCCACCACACCGCCGAACTGCTGGGCCGAAGTGGTAAGGCCGAAGGCTTTGCCCCGCATTTCCGGAGGTGTCACCTCCACCAGCGTGGAATTAATGTTAGGCACCGCACCGGACAGGAACAGTCCATAGATAAACTGAATGACCGCAAACTCCCAGATGTTACCTACAAAAACCTGGCAGAGATTCACACTGCCTGCACAGAACAGGACAAGACACAGAGTTCTTACAAAGCCCTTGCGCTGCCCGCGCTTTCCCCAATAGGGAGCGGCAATTATTCCGGCAATACCGGCCAGGGAAAATATCCAGCCGCTCATGGTGACAGAAGCGTCTCCCGCGCCGCCCATCAGCTTTTCCACATAGAGAGTAATCAACGGCTGGATTGTCATGATACAGGTCTGCACAAGGAAAAACATGAACATGACATACAGGAGACCGCGATTTTGCAGGGCCAGCCTAAGATCCCGGACGACATGCATATCCTGATGACTTGTTTCTTTACTGATGGGGATATCCCTGACAAAGAAGATGACCATCATTGTAACAAGAAACAGACAACCGGAACCTACGAAGAAGGACGTCCGCATACCGAACCAGACGGACAGATAGCCGCCCAGCAGCGGCCCCAGGATGTTTCCGCTGGCAAGGGCCGCCTGCATCCAGCCCATGCCCCAGCCCAGTTTTTCTCTGGGAAGAGTGGAAGACACCAAAGACATGGATGCCGGCACAAAGCCACTGATCAGCCCGGTCAGGATACGCACAGCCAGCATCTGGGGAGCCGTCTGGACAATTGCGCCCAGCATATAGGTCACAGCCAGACCGAATCCCGCCCGGATTGCCATTTTACGCTGGCCTACCCGGTCCGCCAAGGCACCCCAGTACGGCGCCATGAACGTCGCTCCCAGAAACGTGACCGCATACACCAGACCGGCCCAAAGATTCAACTGGTCCGACGGTACATGCAGTTCTTTCTGTAAATAAACAGGCAAAAACGGAATACAGGCAGTAAAACTTGCACAGGCGAGAAACACACCTGCCCACAGCACGACCAGGTTCTTTTTCCAATTCACCGAGCCGCTTCCGTGCTCATCCAGCAAAAACATTCAAATCACCGCCGTATTCGTCTTAACATTATAACATAAGAATTTTTGAATTTAAACACCTGCACACGGAATTCGTTTTTTTGATATAATATATTTGATACAGTATAATTGATTAGTTAAAAAGGAAATACTTCGCAGGGCCGTACATGGCTGCCCTTGTCTTTCCTTTACTGCATCATTTCATATTGATAATAATGGAGAAACTGTTATGAATAAAATATTTACTCACGCTCTCATTACACTTCTGGCGCTTGGATGCCTGACTTCTTCTGGTTGCACCAAAAGCAAAGAGGAGCCAAAACCTGTGCCCAAACCCCCACTACCCTATAAGATTAACCTGGTATGGCAGCACGAACACAAACCGGAAGTGGATTTGTCTGTTTTAGACAAAGTGCCCGGCGTCAACGTGGTTTCCCCCTGCTGGTACGAAATAGAAAATGATTTCGGAAAAATCAAAGACAAAAGCGTGGAGGGCTACGTGGAACGGGCTCACGCCAAAGGCTACCAGGTGTGGCCGTTAATCACCAACGGATTCAAACCGGACCGCACCAAAAAACTGTTAGATGACGAAAACGCTAAAAAGTATGTCATCGAACAGCTGCGCCAGCAGTATCAGAAGCATAAGTTCGACGGCATCAATCTGGACTTTGAGCATATTTACGAAGCGGATAAGGACCGCATCACGGAATTTGTGAAACAGATACGCAAAGCTACCCGGCAGGACAATCTGATCCTAAGCATGGACGTGACCGTGCCCAAAGGCAGCCCCAACTGGTCTTTATGCTTTGACAGAAAAGCGCTGGCGGAGCATCTGGATTACATGATGGTCATGGCTTATGACCAGTATTCAGGCAGCAGCCCCGAAGCAGGTCCTACCGCCGGTTACGACTGGGTGGAGCGGGGTATTAAAAACACGCTGGAGGAAGTGCCTTCCCAGAAAGTAGTGCTGGGCATGCCCCTGTACATGAGGCTGTGGCACTACGATAAAGACAAAAAACGTTTCTATGCCAAGACTCTTACCATGGAAGGAGCAGAAAAAATCATAAAAGAAAAAAACAGCGACGAGACCTTCCGCTGCCGCTGGCTGGATAAAGAAAAAGTGACCTACTATTCTTACATGGAAGACGACGTGCCCTACTCCTTCTGGCAGGAAAACAAGACCAGCCTGGAGCACAAGGCAGGGTTGCTAAAACAGTATGAACTGGCAGGCCTGGCTACATGGCGCTACGGCTTCGAAAAGCCGGAAGTCTGGCCCATGCTGGAAGAGAAACTGAAAGAAGCAGAGTCGGTTAAAGAAAACGCAAACCGTCAGGAAGAGAAAAAATGATTGACGAACCGCGTCAAGTGTGCTAATATGATTTTATTGCAAATCATTGTTTCATGCGGTTGTGGTGGAACGGCAGACACGCCACTTTGAGGGGGTGGTGAGGGAAACCTCGTATGGGTTCAAATCCCATCAACCGCACCATAATATTTGATTGCAAAAAAAGTTCTTGACAAAAAACAGAATCCGTTGTATATTATACAAGCGTTCTGAAATATGTCAGAAATATGCGGTAGTGGCGGAACGGCAGACGCGCTAGCCTCAGGAGCTAGTGGGGGTTGACCCCGTGGAGGTTCAAATCCTCTCTACCGCACCAACTTAAAAATACAGGCGGGTGTCCTTAAAAAAGGGCATCCGTTTTTTCATTGCCGTTAATACTTCAAGGATAAAAAAAGAGATGCTTTTTTATAAAAGCATCTCTTTCGAATCGGTATTATATTGTTTTACGATTATCTCTTCGCAATCTCTTTCGGATGTGCAATGGTCTGGTAGCCTTCAATCGCCAGTACAAAGGCCAGCAGCACCAGCAGGGTACCGATACCCGCCTGTGCGTAAGGACCCCAGTGGGCAGCGCCTTTGGCAATGATGCCCAGCTGGTTTTTGATGGTCAGGATCAAAGAGCAGATAGTTACGATCAGCATAAAGGTCATGGGGAACAGGAACATCTTGTTGTTCTTGCCCGCATTGCCCAGCCAGGTAGCAACCGCCAGCAGACCAATACCGGCCAGCAGCTGGTTGGCAGCGCCGAACAGACCCCAGATCTTGGCAAAGCCGTTGAGGCCTAACAGAACGCCAAGCACAACGGTAAGGATCGTAGCAAAATAAGGATTTACCATAAACTTACGGAAACCGTCTTTCACGTCATGTACAGTCTCGCCGGGTTCCAGCCAGAATTCCTGGAACATGAAGCGGGCCAGACGGGTAGCCGTATCCAGAGAAGTCAGACAGAAAGCGGAATAAGTCAGCACCAGCAGGGTGTAGAAGGATGTTTCCATGCCTTCCAGACCAGGGATGGCAGCAACCATGGCAGCAATGCCGCCGGCAAAAATATCCGTAGCGCCTTTAGTATGACCGGTGGTCCGGGCATAAGCGATAGCGCAGACGGTGATGATGGCCAGTACGCATTCCAGCAGCATGCCGCCGTAAGCGATTGGCTTCGCGTCGCTTTCCTTATCCAGCTGTTTGGAGGTGGTGCCGGAGGAAACCAGGGAATGGAAACCGGAAATGGCGCCGCAGGCTACGGTGGTAAACAGAATCGGGAACAGCAACTGTACGCCGTTGCCGTTGTCAACCGCGAAACCGGTTACAGCCGGGAACAGTTTCGGATCGATATTGGGATGAGCGCCTACAATGCCGACGATGGCTACGATCAGCATCGCGTACAGCAGGAAGGAGCTCAGGTAGTCACGGGGCTGCAACAGGATCCAGACCGGGGTTACAGAAGCAATGGTGATATAAACACCGATAATCCACATCCAGGTGCCGGTAGTGAAGTAGAACGGATGGAAGTTCATGCCGATGGCCATGCAGAGCACGATGGCAATGACACCCAGAATGGAAGAAGTCACCATGGACGCATGACGGCGGTATACGGCAACACCGAAAACAATGGCAATCAGGATGAACATGATAGATACCATGGCCACGGATGCGTTGGTCGCGCTGGCCTTGTAGTCAATAGCGCCATTCACGACTTTGGCGCCAAAGGTGGAAGCCACGATGGCCGCAAAGGCCGCTACAACCAGGATCAGTGTCAGGTACGAGAAAATAATGAAAAGACGTTTTGCCCGACGGGACATATTGGCGGAAATAACTTCGCCGATGGACTGGCCTTTATGCCGTACGGACGCGAACAGGGCGCCGAAGTCATGGACGCCGCCGAAGAAGACACCGCCGACCAGAATCCACAGGGTCACGGGCAGCCAGCCGAACATAGCCGCGCCGATAGGGCCTGTAATAGGACCTGCGCCGGCAATGGACGAAAAATGATGCCCCATCAGTACGGGTGCTTTAGCGGGAACATAGTCGACGCCGTCTTCCAACGCATGGGCCGGTGTCGGGATGTCCCCTTCCCCTACGCCCCACTGTTTGACCAGCCAGCCGCCATACATGACGTAGCCGCAGAACAGCACAGCAACGGAGATGAGAAGTAATACCAGTGTGTTCAAAATAATTCCTCCCTTACTTTGTTTGCGGGAACGCCTGGTACGATGCGTTCCCGGGGACATGCTGCTGCATGGTTTTCCCATTAAAGAAAGACATCAGCGCAATCCCAATACTTTTTCCAGGTTCTTTTTCATGCAAAGACCACTATGATTAAAATACAGTTTCTGCTTTGACGCCTCAAAGCAAGCTGTATGAAAATCCATCCATCCGTGGAAAGAAAACTTGAAACTCTTATAAATCTTACATTTTTCCAGAGCCTTCACAGCTTCCTGCTCCGCCGTTTCACATACAATGACCGGTGTAATGTAAGTATACATGTGACCGGGGCCGATGTGGGCCAGCTTCATGCCCTCTTCATAAGCATATTCCCGGCAGGCCTCAAAGACCTGCAACGTCAGAACCGGAACGGAAAACATAAAGATAAACTCTTCCTGATGGGTTGCCCAAAGCTCGTTGTGGCGAAAGAGAAAATACTGCTCTGCTTTCTCGTAATATTCGCAGAGGGCGTTAAAACAAATATCCCCCGGCAGCACCGGAGGAGTCAGTTTTTCTGCTTCACAAATCCCTTTAAACTCTTCCGGCGGCGGATTGTACCCGCCGTCAAACCGTGTCACATTATAATAACGCCGGTAACCGGACAGAAGACGTTCGATTACTGTTTCTCTATTTGTATCCATATATGTTCCTGCAAAGTATCAACAAAAACGATTTTGAAATTGTGAAAATTATATCACATTTGTCTGTAAGCGTCTACAATATCTTTAAAAAATATAGCTGAAATTTTTATTTGTGTTAAAATTCCGTGAAATCCGGCGTTTTTCACTTTCTCTTTTCTACCTTATCCTTGTACAACCTGTAGTACTCATCTCTGTCGTAAAGCACGGATGCCACATAGTTCCGGGATTCCGGATAAGGAATCTTTTTTACATCCCCAAACGTGTAGTCCCAACCATTAGCGTTCATCCAGCCATGGGTATTGCCCCGACCGGCATTGTAAGCCATCATCATCAGGAGCAGATTATCTTTAAACTCATATTTCAGTTCGGAAAGATACCAGCAGCCCATGCGGATATTAACGCCGGGATTATATAAAGAATCTACATCATAGCTGTCAAGGCCCATTTGCTTCGCAATCCATTCCCCGGTTTCCGGCATAATCTGCATCATGCCTATGGCCCCTACCGGCGAAACAGCCCCAGGTTTAAACTCGCTTTCGTTTTTTATGACGGCCGCCACCAAAAACGGGTCAATGTCATTGCGACGGGCGTAGGTAACAATTTCATTCTGGTATGGCCACATATAGACGAAGCGCATCTGTACCGCATCGCTGCGCCATAACCGCCAACCTGCGAAAAACAAAATAACAAGCAGCAGCAGTACATAAATCCACATGCGTCTGCTGCTTGCTCTTTTCCATGCTGAATATTTCTTTTTATGTGTTACAGGACGGTGTACCCGCTTTACCCGGCGGCTTTTTACAGATTCGTTATCGATTTCCCGGACCGTTTTTTTCTGTCTGGCCGTCCGTTCCTGTTTTACCTTTTTTCCCGTCAAAATCCGGACTCCCATCTGTTTTCCGTACAATGTCAAGTGCCATTATAAACCCTTGTCCGGTTTTTGTACAGAGTCTTATATGGCGCCCAGAATTTTATGCATCTGTGCCGTTACCTGGGCTTTTGTGTTTTCTATGTTCCCGCTGTTGTCAATGACCACGTCAGCGAACTTTTCTTTGTCAGCCAATGACATCTGGGTGTTGATCCGCGCCAGCACCGCTTCTTCCGTGGCCCCGTCCCGCAGCATGGCGCGCTGTATCTGAATCTCTTTCGGTACCTTTACCAGCCATACGCTGTCCACCTTTGTATGCCAGCCGCACTCAATGAGCAGCGGGACATCCAGCAACACCGCCGCTGTGTTTTTTTCACGTTCTTCTGTCAGGAACCGCTGCGCTTCTGCCCAGACCTGGTCCTGTACGATTTTTTCGTACTGCTTCAGGACCGCTCTATCGTGAAATACTTTATCTGCTACCCAGGGACGGTTCAGTTCCCCGTCGGGCAGGAGACAGTCCGGTCCGAAAAAGGTTACTATCTTTTGCAGGCAGAGGCTGCCTTTTTTCACTGCGGCCCGGCTGGAGGCATCTGCGTCAAAGACGGGGATGCCTAATTTTTTCATATAAGAGGATACGGTGCTTTTGCCGCTGCCGATGCCACCGGTTAAGCCGATAACTATCATAGTTCCTCACTTTCTGTACCGCAATTCTTTTGAAGTTTGCAAAATAAAACTGTATGAAAAGACATCGCAGAACTATTTCGCAGACGCCCAGTCTTTCCCGTAATTGACTTCTGCCAACAGCGGCACGTCCAGTTTGAAGGCGTTCTGCATCTCAGTCTGCAGCAAAGCCGCAGTGGCTTCCCGTTCCGCCTCCTTCACTTCCAGCACCAGTTCATCATGCACCTGCAGTAATACCCGGGAAGAAAGGCCGGACTTCCGCAATGCAGCATCCACCCGCAGCATGGCCAGCTTCATGATATCGGCGGCAGTACCCTGAATTGGCGTATTGATAGCCGTCCGTTCCGCAAAACTGCGCAGGTTGAAGTTACGGTTGTTGATGTCCGGCAGGTAACGGCGGCGCCCCAACAGTGTCATTACATATCCCTGACTGCGGGCCAGGGTCTTCATCCGTTCCATATACTCTTTCACGCCTTTGTATCGGGACAGATAATTATCAATAAACTCACCGGCTTCTTTGCGGCTGCAACCCAGCTGCACTGCCAGTCCGAAATCGCTGATGCCGTATACGATGCCGAAGTTGACCGCTTTGGCCCGGCCTCGCATTTCATGGGATACCAGATCCAGCGGCACCCCAAACACTTCACTGGCCGTACGGGCATGGACATCCTGGTTTTCCCGGAAGGATTCCAGCATCAGAGAATCCTGAGACACATGGGCCAGAATCCGCAGTTCAATCTGGGAATAATCGCAGGACAGGAGCCAGTCATAGCCTTTCCCGGGGATAAACAGTGCGCGGATTTCGCGGCCGGTTTCCGTGCGGGTGGGAATGTTCTGAAGGTTGGGATCCGTGCTGGACAGACGGCCCGTTACCGTGACGGTCTGCTGGAAGTGAGTATGAATTCTTCCTGTCGTCCTGTTGATCAGCGGCTTCAGTCCTTCCAAATAGGTAGACTGAAGCTTTGCAAGCACCCTGTACTGCAGGATGGTATCCACCAGAGGATGTTTGCCCCGCAGTTCTTCTAACACCTTTACGTCTGTGGAGTAGCCGGTCTTCGTCTTTTTTACCACAGGCAGTCCCAGCTTCTCAAACAGGACCACGCCCAGCTGTTTCGGGGAGTTAGGGTTAAAGCCCGGATCCCCCGCCTGCTCTTTGGCAAGATCCTCCAGGCGGGCCAGTTTCCCTGCCATATCCCTGCTCAGAGCGTCCAGTTTCTTTTCATCCGCCACGACCCCGGCCAGTTCCATCCGGGCAAGCACGGGAATAAGCGGCAGTTCAATCTCCTTATATAACTGAGTCAGTTCTTTATCCAACAGCGCCTGTTTAACCGCCTCCGCCACGCAGGCCAGGGTATGACAGTCCGGTTCCCTGTCCTGACCCAGATAGTGCCAGGCAATATCTGCCAGCGCGTAACTGCTGCGGCCCGGATCATCCAGATAGGCTCCCAGGACAATATCTTCTATTATATTCTGCGGTTCCACACCCTGACAGAAACAGGTCCGGAACACTTCCTTACTGTCTGCCGTGCCCTTGGGATTGGGAGCCTCTGCCAGCCATCCGGTAAAAGAAGCAAGGGCTTCCGAACCACTCACAAGATATTCCCGGTCCCCGCACAGCACCCGGGCAGCTTCAAACCGCAGATGCGGAATCTCCCCGGCCGTCTCTGCCATGAACCAGACCATAGCGGAAGGATCCGCATCTATTTCCGCAGCCACCTCCTGCCACTGGGAAGCAAAACCGATTTCTTTCGCTCGTACGGCAGGCACCGGCGCACCGAACAGACTGCCCATGCCGTCATCCGGAACAGGAGCTGTTTCCGGACCGGCATTCCGCGTATTTCTGTTATCTGCAGTCGCAACAAACAAATCTTCCATATTGCCGGCAGCATTGCCCGATACAGCACTCTTTATAGCAGGTTCCGCGCTCTCTGCCGATGTACCGCCTGCCACACTGCTTTCAACGTCGGAAGCAAGGCCCATGATCTGGCCGAATTGGTTAAAGAAACCGCGGAACTCCAGGTCCGCCATCATTTGCCGGGTTTTTCCTTCCAGCGGTTTCAGGGCATATGTATCCAGTGTCAGGTCCAGTCCCGGTACTTCCGTATAAATCGTGGCCAGCTCTTTGGAAAGCAACGCCTGTTCCTTATTGTTGACCAGTTTCTCCTTAAGGCTCTTCCCTTTGACTTCTTCGACATGCGCAATCACGTTTTCCACACTGCCGTATTCTGCAATCAACTTCAGCGCGGTCTTGGGGCCTACCCCCGGCACGCCGGGAATATTGTCGGATGTATCTCCCATAAGGCCCTTCAGGTCAATGAGCTGCAGAGGAGCAAGACCTTCATAGTCTGCCGCAAACGATTCTTTATCATATAACTTTATATCGGAGATGCCCTTCTTTGTGTACATGACCCGGGTGCGGTCATCGATAAGTTGCAATTCATCCCGGTCACCGGTAACAATAAACACTTCCAGGCCAGGGTCAAGTTTTTTCGCAAAGGTACCGATAATGTCGTCCGCTTCGTAATCATCCAGTTCCAGAGCAGGGACGCCCATGGACCGGAGCACCTCCATGCACAGGGGGAACTGTTCCTTCAGTTCCGGCGGCGTAGGTTTGCGCTGGCCTTTGTAATCCGCATACAATTTTGTGCGGAAGGTTATTCTTGACTTATCAAAAGCCGCAGCCACCCAACGTGGTTTAACATCCTGCAGCAGCTTGTGGAACATGCGCAGGAAACCGTACACAGCGCCGGTGTGCTGCCCTTTCCGGGTAGTCAGGGGAGGCAGGGCAAAAAATGCGCGGTGGATGAGGCTGCTTCCGTCAATAATCAAAAATTTATCTGCCATAGTTTATTCTCCTGACGTGCATATAATCTGTTAATTAATTATACCATACTATTATATCTGATATAAAGTGAAATGTTTCACAGCGGTGTTCCGCCTTTTCCAACCGACAAAAAAACAGACGGCAACCGGCTGCCGCCTGTTCAGATAATCTTTGCATCTCTGTATTAAGTTGAGACTATCAAAATAGGGACTCTTTTATCTTTTCATAAAGGCATTGAGCGGACCTGCCGCAGATGCCGGCTTCACTGTGGCCTCTGCCGTGGGGGTGGTTGTAGTATCAGCCGGATCCATTACGCCGCCCTGGGCCTTCATCAGCTGCTCCACCTTATCACGTAAAATGCGTTTGTCGTCTTCCAGCAGGGCAATCTGTTCGTTCAGCTTGCGGGTCTGCCACATGCTGCGCGTTTTGACGGTAATACCCCAGACGATCCCCAGCAACAGGCCGCAGATGACGGAGAGCAGCACCACCAGCACCAGGTTCAGCTGAAAACTCCACATAAAGAGTGTCAGATCCACCATCATGGAGTTCTGGACAGCCAGAATGGCAACCAATACAGCAACAATAGCACTTACGATCATAAAAGGCATAACGTCAACCTCTTTCTCTTCTGTACATGTACCTGTTTCATTTCATTACAGGAAAGCAGTATACCCGGTAAAAACTGCAGAATCAGACAGAACCGTTCCTGTCCGTTCAGCTTACATACACTCTTTAATGGCTCTGGCCATACGTTTTACGCCTTCCACGATCTTATCGTCAGGCATGCAGGAGTAATTGACACGCAAGCTGCGGTCAGTCTTGTCGTTGGGATAGAAGGCATCACCGATTACGGCCGCAACTTTCTGCTCGATGCATTTGTCAAATACCTTGCGGGCGCTGACCCCTTCCGGAACCGTCACCCACAGGAACAGGCCGCCGTCAGGACGGGTGAATTCCACGCCTTCCGGGAATTCTTCTTCCATGGTTTTCAGAATCAGGTCGCGGCGATGACCGTACAGTTCCACGATTTCCTTCACATGGGCATCCAGATCATAAGTATCCATGTAGGCATCGGCCACGCCCTGGTCAAAGTTGGAAGTGTGCAGGTCGGCGCTCTGTTTGATCATGACAAATTTTTCAACGATCGTATGAGGACCGGCGATCCAGCCTAAACGCAGGCCCGGGCAGAAGATCTTGGAGAAGGTGCCCAGGAAAGAAACCAGGCCTTTCGTGTCCATGGACTTCAGGGTGGGGAAGCTTTCGCCTCTGTAACGCAGTTCACCGTAGGGATTGTCTTCGAATACCGGCAGGTCATACTTGTTGATGACTTCAATGAATTTTTTGCGGCGTTCCAGGCTCCAACAGATGCCGGTAGGATTCTGGAAGTCGGGAATTACATAGATGAACTTGCATTTCGGGGTGGTAGCCAGAATCTTATCCAGCTCTTCCGGAATGATGCCTTCCCCGTCAGTGGGAACTTCCTTAAATACGGGCTGGTAAGCATTGAACGCATTCAGCGCGCCCAGGTAGGACGGACTTTCGCACAGCACCACGTCGCCGGGGTCCAGGAACAGCTTGCCGGCAAAATCCAGACACTGCTGGGAACCGGTAGTGATAAGAATGTCGTTCATATCGACCGGGGTACCGTATTTTTCCGTCATGCGTTTCGCGATTTTTTCCCGCAGAGTGGGACGGCCTTCCGTGGTAGCGTACTGCAGCAGCTTCTGGCCTTCTTTTAATACCAGGTCATGGGAAACCTGGGCAATTTCTTTTACCGGGAACAGTTCCGGGGCAGGCAGACCGCCGGCAAAGGAAATAATCTCCGGCCTGGCAGTCAGTTTCAGTAATTCACGGATTTCAGACGCCTTCATCCGGTCCATGCGTGATGCAAATTTGTATTCCATAGTAAATACCCCTCTTTCATATTCATATATTAAAAATTTTATCACTTGGGGAAAACAGTGTCAAATAAAAAACCTGCGCAAAGCGCAGGTTTTTTGGGAGATATTTTATAACTCTTAGTACATTCCTCTGAACTTCATGGCCACGGCCAGACGTTTTAATGCCGCAATATATGCGGCTACGCGCATGGACACCTTGTACTCCAGGGTCAGGTCATGCACTTCTTTGAAGGCTTTCACCATCATGTCAATCTGACGGTTCTTCACTTCTTCTTCCGACCAGTAGAAGCGGTACAGGTTCTGTACCCATTCAAAGTAGGAAACTGTTACGCCGCCGCCGTTGGCCAGGATATCGGGAACCACAAAGATACCCTTCTTGTCCAGAATCTCATCTGCTTCCGGAGTGGTAGGTCCGTTGGCACCTTCGCAGATGATGGTTGCTTTGATTTTTTTGGCATTGGCTTTGGTAATCTGATTCTCCATAGCGCAGGGGAACAGCACGTCAACTTTCTGTTCCAGCACCAGTTCCTTGTCAATGGGATCCGCATCGGGATAGCCTACTACGCTGTGCCCTTTGCTGGTGGCAGTGTATTCCGCCAGTTTGTAAGGATCGATGCCTTTTTTATTAAAAACAGCGCCGAATACGTCGGAAATGGCCACGATCTTCATGCCTTCGTCAAAAGCCAGTTTGGCGGTCCAGCTGCCTACATTGCCGAATCCCTGTACTGCCGCGGTAGCGCCTTTTACTTTCATGCCTTTTACTTTCAGGGCTTCCAGCGCAGCCGTCACCACGCCGCGGCCAGTAGCTGCCGCACGTCCCAGGGAACCGCCTACGGAAATGTCCTTGCCGGTGATGAAACCGGGTTCGTACTGACCAGTAATCTTGCTGTATTCATCCATCATCCAGCCCATGATCTTGGCATTGGTGTTCATGTCCGGAGCCGGAATATCTTTCTTCTCGCCGATAACACCGGCAATCTTATCGATGTAGCCGCGGGTAAGGGCTTCCAGTTCCCGTTCCGACAGTTTGGTCACATCCACGATGATGCCGCCCTTGCCGCCGCCGTAGGGAAGTCCTGCTACTGCGCACTTGCAGGTCATCCAGAACGCCAGGGTCTTCACTTCGTCCATATTGACTGCCGTATGGTACCGCACGCCGCCCTTGGCCGGTCCCATAATGGTGCTGTGCTGGCAGCGGTAACCCGTAAACACCTGGACTTTGCCATTATCCATCTTCACCGGGATATGGACTTCCGTGGTTTTTTCCGGTACCGCAATGATAGCAGCCGCGCCCGGATCCAGCTTCATCGCCTCAATGGCCTTGTTCAGCGGAATCATAGATTGTTCAATCAGTCCCATGATAATCTTCCTCCTTGCATAATTTCATTTTTCCTTTGATATATTACAATGCAGTCCCAAAAGCTGCACTGACAGAGTCATGAAATGTTTTTTACTAAATACCGCAAACCATTTAAATATTGCAACACTTTTTTCAAAAATATTATAGCATAATACATGGTAAATGTAAAACAAAACTGTATAAAAAGGGCTTTGGGAAAAGTTTCGTTTTTTCAAAATCCGACCCCTTGCCGACCCTATCAGACATGCGGGTTGGCAACAATTTTAAAAAAATATTTTTTTTGCAAAAAAAACATTGTAATCTCAGACTTTTGCATGTATAATGCAAGTACAATAAATTAAAAGAATTAAATTGGGTCAGCCTGCCCGAAATTTCAATTTCCAAATGGCTTTCCTGCCCGGGGAATGCGGAACAGATGACGAAACATTTCCGCAAAGCCCTGACTATTACTTAGCAGAAACCGCCCTACAGCGGTTTCTCAGGAAAGGTTGTGATCGCAATGAATGAATTAATCCGTTTGGAAGGGATTACCAAAAAGTTTGGCGAGCATCTTATCATCCCTACGTTAGACCTTACCATCAACGACGGCGAGTTTGTAACTCTGCTGGGGCCCTCCGGATGCGGCAAAACCACACTGCTGCGCATGATCGCGGGTCTGGAAACGCCTACTACCGGCAAGGTGATCCTGGACGGTAAAGATATTACCAAACTGCCGCCTTATAAACGCAATGTCAACATGGTTTTCCAGAACTATGCCTTATTTCCCCATATGACCGTAACGGAGAACATCCATTTCGGACTGAAGATGCAGGGTGTGCCTAACGATGAAGCGCAGGAACGCATCAACCAGGTTCTGTATCTGACACAGCTGGAACAATTCCGGGACCGTTACCCCTCCCAGATGTCCGGCGGACAGCAGCAGCGCGTAGCCATCGCCCGGGCTCTGGTGAACAGCCCCAAAGTATTGTTGCTGGACGAACCCCTGGGTGCCCTGGACTACCAGCTGCGGAAAAAACTCCAGCTGGAACTGAAGAACCTGCAGCGGGGCCTGGGTCTCACCTTTGTATTCGTAACCCACGACCAGGAAGAAGCCCTTACCATGAGCGACCGCATCGTCATCATGCACGACGGCGTCATCCAGCAGGACGGGGATCCCAACGGCATCTACCATCATCCCAAAAATACATTTGTAGCACGCTTCATCGGTGAAAGCAACTTCTTCGACATCGGCAGCGACACCTATGCCCTGCGTCCGGAAAAGCTGAACCTCTGTCCGGAAGACGAAGAGGGCGCGGACCATCCTGAGCCGAAATTCTTCGGTACCGTGGTGGATATCGTCTTCTACGGCACCATCGACAAAGTCTTTATCCGTCTTGACAACACGAACCAGACCGTCATCGCCTACCAGTATTTTGATGACGTGCACCGCTGGCAGGCCGATGACCGGGTGGGCATCTGGTGGTACGACCGCGACGGCGTAAAAGTGGAAAAAGAATAGAAAGGCGGAGCCATGAAGAACGGTAAATTACTGATTGCTCCTTCAATGCTGTGGCTGGGGATTTTCTTCATCGTTCCCATGCTCATCGTAGTCGCTGTGTCCTTTGCCGCCCGTACCCCTTACGGTCAGGTGGTTTTTAACTGGAACATCAACAACTACCTGCGTTTTCTGGAGCCCTTATATCTTTCCATCTTTGCACAGACACTGCTGGTAGCCCTGGTCACTACGGTGGTGACTATCCTGATGGGTTACCCGTTGGCCTACTATATCGCCCAGTTGCCCAAACGCTGGCAGCAGCCGGGACTAATTCTCTGCATGATCCCCTTCTGGATCAATTTCCTGATCCGCTCTTACGCATGGGTCATCATCCTGCGGGCCCAGGGCGTATTGAACACATTTTTAATGAAGGCAGGTTTTATCGAACAGCCCCTGCAGCTGTTATATAATGAAGGCGCCGTAATGCTGGGCATGATTTATTCCCTGCTGCCCTTCATGATCCTGCCCATCTACGTTTCCATCGAACAGCTGGACCGCCGGCTGCTGGAAGCCGCTTCCGATCTGGGAGCCGCTCCCTTCACCGCCTTCCGGAAGATTACCCTGCCCCTGACCATGCCCGGCGTGGCCGCAGGCACCATCCTGGTCTTCATCTCCTCCCTGGGCATGTTCGTCGTCCCCGATGTGATGGGGGGCGCCAAATCCGCCCTGGTAGGCAACCTGATCCAGAACCAGTTCCTCTCCGCCCGCGACTGGCCCTTCGGTTCGGCCCTGTCCATCGTGCTGGCGGCATTGTCGCTGCTTCTGATCATCCTCTATTACCGTGCCATCCAGGCGCAGAACGGAGGTGCCGAAAATGCAAAAAACATGGCGTAGTCATGTGCTGCTGGCCTACTCCCTGGCCATTCTGGCATTTCTGTACGTACCCCTGGTCATCCTGGCCATGTACTCCTTCAACGATTCCCGCATCAACGCGGTGTGGACCGGGTTCACCTTCCGGTGGTATGAGCAGCTCTTCAATAACCGCCGGGTGCTGGAAGCCCTGATCAACACCCTGATCATCGGTTTTTCCTCCACCATCGTGTCCACTACCTTAGGCACCATCGCCGCCATCGCCCTGCACCGGTACAAATTCAAGCTGCAGAGCGTCATCAACGGCCTGGTCTATCTTCCCATACTCATTCCGGAAATCGTCATGGGCCTGTCCCTGTTAGTATTATTCTCTCAGGTGCATATGCCCCTGGGCAAAGGCTCCCTGATCCTGGCTCATATCACTTTCTGTCTCTCTTTCGTAGTCATCACGGTAGGCGCCCGTCTGGACGGCATGCGCAGCGACTACGAACAGGCGGCCAGCGATCTGTATGCCACTCCCTGGCAGTGCTTCCGCTACGTAACATTGCCCCTTATCATGCCTGGCATCGTAGCCGGGGCCCTCATTGCCTTTACCCTCTCCATCGACGATTTCGTCATCAGCTTCTTCGTGGCGGGGCCCAACTCCACTACGCTGCCGCTGTACATCTACGCCATGGTCAAGCGCGGTATTTCCCCGGAAATCAACGCCCTGTCCACGTTAATGATGGTGGTAGAGATCATCCTGGTGCTGCTGGCGGAATTCCTGCAGCCCAGCCACAAGGCGAAAGCGGAAGATTGAAACTGTTCATTTTCAAACTGAAGGAGGGATGCTGTGAAATGAGTTTTACCTGTACAGACGACACGATCCCCGGAAGTATGTTTTACTGAAGTGAACCCAAAACTGTAATTCGTTGCATTGAAATTTTTTAAAACCATATTCATAAATGTGAAAGAAAAGAGGTTGATACGATTTGAAAAAACTGACTCTGATGCTCTTACTGGTTGTATGCTTCACCTTTGCCCTGGCAGGCTGCGGCGGTGGCGGCGAAAAGAAAGCCGAAGCGCCGAAAGACGCGCCCAAAAAAGAACAGCAGGTACTGAATATTTACAGCTGGGCCGACTATTTCGATCCCCAGGTACTGGCAGAATTTGAAAAGGCCAACAACTGCCGCGTCAATTACGACGTATACTCCAACAACGAAGAACTGCTGGCCAAGATGCAGGCCGGCGGCGCCCAGTTTGATATCATCCAGCCTTCCGACTACATGGTCACCACCATGATCCAGCTGAACATGCTGGAGAAACTGGACCACAGCAAACTGCCCAACGTACAGCCCAACCTGATCGAAAGCCTGAAACATCCCGCCTATGACCAGAAACTGGAATTCGCCATTCCCTATGTTTGGGGCATCACCGGCATTGCTTATAATAAGAAATACGTGAAAGACCCCATCACCAGCTGGGCTGACCTGTGGAAACCCGAATACAAAGGGCACATCATCCTGTTGAACGACAACCGGGAAGTATTCAGCCTGGCCCTGAAGAAGATGGGCAAATCCAACAACAGCACAGACCCGAAGGACGTGGAAGCGGCCTTCAACGATCTGAAGAAACTGAATGCCAACGTACTGGCTTATGATACCGAAAACAACAAACAGAAGATGATCGCGGAAGAAGCCTGGATCGCCCATATGTGGAGCGGCGATGCCTCTTTCTGCAATTTCGACAACTCCAACATCGCCTTCTGCGTACCCAAGGAAGGCACCCTGATCTGGGCTGACAACATGGCCATCCCCAAAGGCGCCAAAAACAAAGAACTGGCTATGAAGTTCCTGAACTACATTTATGATCCGAAAGTCAGCGCCCGCAACTTTGATTACATGAAACTGCCCAACGCCAACGCAGCGGCCATCCCCATGCAGAAAAAAGAAATCGTGGAAAACCCGATTCTGAAAGATGCCGCCGCCAAGGCCGACAAAGGCGAATGGCTGCATGATATCGGAAACGCCATCACCATGTATGATAAGTTCTGGACTGAACTGAAGACAGGCAAGTAATAGCTCCGAGTATATAATTACATAATTACGCTCCGGTTATTTTCTTCTCTCCCCCGAATTGCATCGCTGACGCGCCCGCAAGCAAGCTTGCGGCTTGTCCCGACACAATTCGACGGGGACCCCTCAGAAGAAAACAACCGGAGCTGTTCTTTTTTGTTGAAATAATGCAGACCGGAACTTCCATTCCTTCCAAATGGACAGCGAATAAGTTTTCAGTTGTTACTTTTTAAGTTACAACGTTGCTCCTAAAAGGACAATTCCGGAGCTGTTTTTTCTCCCTGTAAGAAAAATATGCACAGAATCAATAAATATGGTATAATATGTCTGCGACAGTATTGCAAACTGGCTTACTGGTGGTGCAGTTCCGGCTGCCAGTATGGAGAAAAGGAGGAGTTTTTATAAAATGAAAAAAATTCTTGTTCTGTTGTTCTGTTTTTTGGTACTTTTGCTGACAGCCTGCGGCGGACCGGAAAAGAAGGCGGAGAAACCCGCGGAACCTGCGAAAAAAGAAGAACCCGCAAAGCCGGCCGAACCTTCAAAGAATGCGGAAGGAAAGCAAGTACTCAACCTGTTCAGCTGGGCTGACAATTTTGACCCTGAAGTTCTGGCGGATTTCGAAAAAAAATTCAACTGCAAGATTAACTATGACGTATTTGCCAACAACGAAGAACTTCTGGCTAAAATTCAGGCTGGCGGAGCACGCTATGACGTGATCCAGCCCAGTGACTACATGATAACCACCATGTTGAAGCTCAACCTGCTCGAAGAACTGGACATGAGCAAGATTCCCAATACGAAAAACCTCATTAAAGACTTACAGGCGCCTGCCTATGATCCCACCGGAACCCATTCCGTTGTCTATTCCTGGGGCATCACGGGCATCGCTTATAATAAAAAGTACGTGAAAACGCCGCCTACTTCCTGGCGGGACCTGTGGAACCCGGCTTATAAGGGCCGCGTGGTACTGCTGAACGACGTACGTGAAGTTATCAGCTTCGCCATGAAGATGCACGGGCATTCCCTGAACAGCGTGGATAAAAACCACCTGGCAGAATGCATGAAAGACCTGAAAGCCCTGGCTCCCAACATCCTGGCTTACGATACGGATACCATCAAACAGAAATTTATCGCGGAAGAAGCCTGGATCGGCACCATGTGGAGCGGCGACGCTTACTTCAGCTTCAAGGAAAACAAAAATATCGGCTTCGTGGTCCCCAAAGAAGGCACCGGCATCTGGGCCGACTGCTTCGCCATCCCCAAAGGCGCCAAAAACAAAGCCCTGGCCCAGGAATTCATCAACTATCTGTATGATCCCAAAGTAAGCGCCAAAAACTATGAATACATCGGTTATAACGACCCGAACCTGGCAGCAGCCCCGTATCACAGTGAAGAATTCAAAAACGATCCTATCCTGAAAACCGCCAAAGATTACATCGGGAACTCCGAATGGACGGCGGACGTAGGCGACGCCATCGAGTTGTATGACCGTTGCTGGACCGAACTAAAGACAGGGAAATAAAATTGTAAAACATAATAAAATCGCTTCCACCCCTTCAAGGGGTGGTTCGCTTAGCCCTATAAGGGCCCAACACAGGCCAGCGCCTAAATGACGCTGGCTTTCACTTTGTTCAAGCCGCAGTGGTATGACTACTTGCTACCCTTAAAAGGGTCTTCGTATTCTTTACTGAATAACGAATCTTCCATTTGATCCATCTTATCCTGTTCCCGGATATATTTCTGTATGGTTTGCGCATTCAGCCCTACCGTACTAACGTAATATCCGGTTGCCCAGAATTTTCGATTTCCAAATTTATA
>NZ_FONL01000019.1 GCF_900112895.1 Succiniclasticum ruminis DSM 9236
ACCGGATTTCATCCACGAAGAAGATTTTATTTATTATGCCGAAGGGATGCAGGGCATCGGGTTAAAGATTGAAATTAAATATGGCAAAGTAACGGAAATTAAATGCGGCGTTCTTAATTAACGAAAGGCATACGGTACGGCGAAAAGAGAGTATCGTATAGCTGGTGAATGACGTGGCGCCAGGTTAAGCAAATTTATATTTAATTAAACAGCCGTGGGATCTGATTCCCACGGCTGTTTTGTTTTCTAAATGAAAACCCCGCCATGGCGGCGGGGTTCCCCTAAGCCATAGCCTTGAGCGGGCTATGGCAATAATTCCGGGCGCCACGGCCTCCACATTTTCGAGAAAAGCCACTTCGTTGCGGTCATGCCAGTCTCTGACGTGTTCGCGGATGTCGCCCGTCATGCTTATAAACCGCAGGTTCGCGCAACCGTGTCCGGGAAAGATGTTCCCGGAAGGTTTTTATGGTATAATGTAAGAAATAAACCCCATGAGTGTCATTTTTGAATATATTTAGTAAAAAGGAAGAAGGTAAATGATTTTAAGGGAGATTTGCCGACGCGCTGCGAGAAAACTCCCTCAAAATCTTTGAGGACGGAAGCAGCTTTCCAACAAACTGTTAATGAAATTTAAGAGCGGCGTGGGCATCGAGTACGAAAAGCAGCCCAAACCGGACACGCCGAAGAACTATTGATACAAACTCATTTATTTTTATCAGGTATATGACAGGGTGAAATTGTAGTACCGTATAACATAAAGTCGGGGGGCGGTGGCGTGCATGAAGACCGGGAAGAAATCTTTAAATCGTTTTGGGAATTATTTTTCTGCTAAGTGGGTTTCCGCTTTGCTGGCGGTATTTGTGTTTGTTGCAGGGATGATGGTAAGCATTGCCGAGGCTGCGGCTGATTCCGCCAGCGCTTCAGGATCGGCTAAAGTATTGCGTATGAAAACCCTTTGGGAGAACGTTGATTTAAATGTATATTCCCGCTACAATGGAGAATACCGTGCTTTAGGCGGATCCCAGGCTGCAGAAACGGTGTTCGGAAAAACAAGTCCGGGGAAGACCATAAAACTTCAGATTTATCCGGAAAACAAGTTTAAAGGCGGAACATCCGCAATCTATTTCGGAACCTATAAAATACAAAAGGGGTTTCCCAAAATCGCGTCCAAAGATTATGAAAGAAAAACGCAGAGCCAGACACAATCGTTCACGATCCCCCAGGGCGTGGAGATGGTCATCGCGCACGTGTATATGACCTGGACTACAGGAGATCCCAAAAATCCTTTATACGATGACGGTGTTGCAACGCGCCATTATGTCCTTTTCACTTCGGATGACGCTTTTCGCAGAGCCTACAAGATATTTACAGGGAAAACGCTGAATAAAATAGTTCCACCGAAGACAAACGTTTCACAAGACAAAACGAAGACTAAAACAGTAACTGAGAAGGCCAAGGCAGATTCACCGGTAATAAAAAACGGCGAGCCTTCCGGTGATGATTCCGGCGGCATTGGCATCGTTGAAATCGGCGGCGGGCTGGTGCTGGTTTCCATAGGCGGATACCTCGGGCTGCACTTCCTCGGCGGCGGCGCCGCAACCGGGGAAGCAGGGGCGGAAGCGGTTTCCGATCTGACGTCTGCAGAACCGGATATACCTCCGCAGCCTTCCGTCCCACCGGAGCCAAAAGAGTATGTCTATACTGACCCCGCGGGGTTCCAGACCTTGTATGTGCAGGATCCGGAGACAGGACAGTGGACAAACTATGAGACGGGCAACCCGGTCGACATGGACAGTTTGAAGGAATACGACAAACAGCGCATGCAGGACATGGCCTGGAGCCATAACGAAACGAAGAACCTTGCGGACCGGACCACAGCTTTTGATAACGATTTGAAGCAGGATTACCGGAACATGCTGGAGGAAGAAGCCCGGATCCAGCAGCAGACCAAAAAAGACATGATGGCCATCAAGAGCGGCACCTACGGTATGACCGACGCGGAGAGGCAGGCTTATCTGAACGACCGGCAGGCGAAACTGGAAGCGGACAAGGAAGCGGCAGACAAGAAAGCCGCAAGGCTGGATACGGCGGTCAAGACATTAGAAGTGATAGAAAAAGGCGCGGATATTTCAATCAGCGTCCTGTCCACGGTAACCCCGGGCGGGAAGCTGGTAGCCAACATATATACCGGCGTGAAGAACGTCACGGTTGGCGGGATGCAGGCGGCGGTGGATGGAAAGAGCATCATGGGAGGCATTGTTAAAGGGGCTGCCAAAGGCGGCGCGGATATCCTCCAGAATATGACCGACAAGATTCCTGCCGGGAAATGGGGTTATAAGCTGGCGACCTATGTGACTTCAGAAACAATGAAAGAAGGAATCGTTGCATACGTTGACGGGGAGAATGTAGTCAAAGCATCGGTGAAAGGCATGGTCCAGGGATGGTCGAAATTCGGCGTAGACCAGATAGGAGGCGCGCTAAGCGACAAGGCTGCCGCGAACAATAACCTTGCCATGAAGGAAAAATATCTTAAAATTAGGGACAACTGGAGCAAAGACCTGAAGCCGAAGAGTGTCAAAGCAGTGCGGACGTTGAATTTCCAGCGTTATTTCGCAAAAGAGCAGAGTCGTTTGATAAATCAGGGCCTTGGGCAGACGTTTGCCAACGAAGCCAGCGCCAGGGCATACGAAATGGGCGTGGAAGGAAAGAGTTTTACGGAATCTGCCTTTGGCGATAAGTGGTGAAACAGGAAAAGGCTGATTGCAGCCGGCTGTTTATTTAACTGCTATTTGCAGTGAACCATACAAAATGCTTGTTGTGTCAGGCGGTTTTGTCTGACGGGAAGGAGCTTCGGATATGATACTGGCAGGAAGTTTTGCGGGCGCGGTGGAAGTAGCGGAACAGAACTGCAGCGAATGGTTATTGGCCGGCAACGGCGAGGTGTTCCACGCGGGAGAGCTGCACGAGGTCGCGAAAGAGTTTGACGCAGAGACGCCCCTGGGGGAAGATGAGTTCCTGGTGGTGACGGATGACGGTTCCATCGGATTATTGTTCCCCAACCTGAAGGAACCGGAAATGTATTTCGTATCGCCGCAGTGGGCCGTGGTGAATATATTGAAAGAGGATCCGCGGAAATATATCGTTCCGGGTGACAGGGCTGCGGCGGGCACCCAAACTGCCGGTAACGTTGCGAATTCTGCACCGCAGAACGCAGCTCCGGCTGCAAAAGCCTTCTGCAAAAATTGCGGCGCGGAGCTGAAACCCGGCAGCCGTTTCTGTGAACACTGCGGCGCAAAGAACGCACCGGAATTCTGCACGAACTTCGGGGTGAAGCTGGAAGCCGGAAGCCAGTTCTGCGGAAATTGCGGTGTGAGGATATAAACAAACGATTCGTTTGTATTTCTTTGAGGTTATGTTACAACCGACCGTTGTGAGTTGTATTTGAAATCCACGATAAAATTTGTGATACAAATCGTGGTTCGCAGGTGAATGATATGTATGAGCTGAAAATTGACGAACTCAGTAAAATCTTAGAAAAAGAAGAGCCGGAAGGCGTGGATTTCTTTCTTATGGCGGATGAAAGACCATATAACGGAATAGAATCACACAGGGACGCCCTTCTTTTTGCCGTGCATTTGATAAATGAAAACGAAAAGCAGACGATAAAAAAAGCGGAAGAACTTTTCGGGAAAGAGTACGCGGATAAACTGCATCTGTTTACCTGCGATATCGGCAAAGCGGAAGCAAAACGCCTCGACCCCGGAGAGCTCCTTTTTGTTCCGGACGTACTGCGCAAAGACCGTTACGGAAATAAAAAATATGACAGTGACTGGGTTCCCAACGATGAAAACTGCGGCAAACAAATACCGTACTGGTACGCGTTTCTGGAGCCGCCGCATGGGACGAAATACGGACCGGAAGACCTCCGGCGGATCAACGCGGTCCTGTTTCCGGACGGCGCGGAAGGCCTGGAAGCGTATGAATGGACGACTGACTGGTCGGATATTTTTGATGACGGGCATGAATGGTGGGGCGCGTCGTGCTGGAGCGTATACGACAGCCGCAGGAATCGCTTTGTCGTATTACTGGCTTCGGCAACAGACTGACAAATTCATAATTAGTTTAACAGCTGTGGAATTTATTTTCCGCGGCTGTTTTGTTATAATGCGTATAGAAATCGGGATTTTCAGAAGTCGGGCGGCAACGGCTGACAAAGCGGAACGCACGGCAGGACTGATGGAAAAACAATGATCCGGAGGTAACGGCAAACGATATGGAAGAAAAGGAACTTGCGGTAAAAAACTGGCTGGCGCATCTCCGCCGCCACCCCATGCCGGAAATCGTCTCGGAAGAGTGCATGGCCGCGCTCTCGTCAGTGGAGGCGCAGTACGGTGAAACGGAAAGCTACGGCGCGGGGCTGGAGGTGCGGCTGGGGAATCCCGCGGCGTATGTGGATTACATCATGAATATCGACGAGGAAATCATTCCCAAGGTGAAAGCGCTGTGGTACGAAATCGACTACGAGGAATTTTCCCGGGCTGCCGCAACGGGCAAACGAATCGAGCCGTGCCTCTTTGCCAATGTGGGTGAGGAAGATTACCGGACATTCTGGGATGATGTGCTGCCGCCATTTTTGGGCGAAGAACGGGCGAAACGCCTGCGCGCTCCGCTGGACAGGGTGACGGAGCGTCTCCCCGAAAAAGCGTTTATCAAGCAAATCGGCACCATGACGAGCCGGGGCGAACTGGACATCATGCGCCTCGTGATTTCGTTTCCTTCCTGGGAGAGCATTTTCCCGGGCCTGACTGCCATCGGCTGGCAGGGCGATACGGCGGAACTTGCGTCTGCGCTGGAGCCGTGGAAGGAATCTCAGAGAATTGCCGTCAATATCGACCTCGGCGCGGACGGCGTGCTGCCCAAGATCGGCATCGAAGTCTTTTCACGCTGGCGGCATCCGCTCATCGTCGACAAATTTATCATGCGCCTGGAAGATGCGGGGCTGTGCCTTCCGGAAAAAGGAGAAGCGCTGCGGCGCTGGATCCGCATCCGCCCCGATGCGGACCCCTTCCGCCAGACGCTGATCAACTATTTCAAGCTGAACTACAAGGATGGAAAAATTACCGAAGCAAAAGCCTACCTGGAGCAGACGCCCTATATCAACCACAATTATTTTGACGCCTATGAATTCCCCGGCCGCGTGGCTTTTTACCTGAGGGACGGGGAGCGGGCGCTTTCCGCGGACAGCGCCCTGCGGCTCCTTGCCCAGTGCGGGGAAAACCGCCTGCGCCGGGCGCGTTTTATGGGCGTTGAAGGCTATGAAGAGTTTGACCGCCTTCTGGGCGTGTGCAGGGAATACAGCATCCGTGCGGAAGTATCACTGGCGGAACCGGTATCGCGGGAAGCGCTGGAACAGATGATTGCCGCGGGAGCAGACAGCTTTCTTATGGATATGGAAGAAGAAACCGGCTGGGCGGCGAATGCGGAAACGCTTCGCGCTTTAGATTTTGCCGGGTTCCGTCTCCGCTGGTTCATGCACCGGGGCAATGCGCAGGACCTGCCACGCGTCATCCGTCTCGCCGGAGAAACGGGTGCGCAGGAACTCATCATCACGGGCATGAAGCCCTGCAGTCCCGGTTTGCGCAGGGAAACTCCTGACCGCGGACAGATTATCGCAGCGGCTGAAATAATAAATGCGTGGCAAAAAGAGAACCTCCGGAACGGCGAGGCAGCAAACGAAACGCAGGATGGCGAGGTAGCAAACGAAACGGCGGGTACTGACGCAAAAAGCCGCATGGAGCTTACGGTAGAAAGCTGCTTTTCGCCGCTGCGCGCCGTGATGGGCGGCGCGGACGAGAAGAGAAACGGCAACCGGGGCATCGGGCGCGGCTGCGAGGCGGGATGCTGGTTCTTCGCCGTGCAGGCAGACGGCAGTTTCACGCCTTGCCCGTATCTGGACGCACAGGAAACGTACGGTTCCATTACGGAGTATTGGGAACATTCACCCTTGTTGAAAAACATCCGTAAGCAGAGCGGCCATGAAGGCTGCCCCTACGCAAGGCGCTGCCTGCCGTGCTTCGCGGTCATCAAAGAGGTGGGCGACTGCCCGTTGCACCCTTTGCATGGGGATCGTCCATGAGTTCCTGTCGTACTGCCGGCTCCGGCAGCAGACTGACAACGTAACGTTT
This sequence comes from Succiniclasticum ruminis DSM 9236, assembly GCF_900112895.1. Lineage (GTDB taxonomy): Bacteria > Bacillota > Negativicutes > Acidaminococcales > Acidaminococcaceae > Succiniclasticum > Succiniclasticum ruminis. Next base: position 6,186 of record NZ_FONL01000019.1, read on the forward strand.
TTGCAGAAACTTGTATACTTTCAGAAGTCTGTTGCGTTATAGAATCAGAGTATGATAAAATAAAATGATTTTAAAATAGTAATTACTATGTAATTTGAAAAAAGTATAGTATTACATCATTAAGCGAAGATAAAAAATCTTTAATTAGGAGGCTAACATGGCTTATCAATCCCTGACACCCGAGGTACTTGCACAACTGACCGCCGCGCTCCCCGGGAGCGTCCTGAGCGGGGACCAGCTCACCGAAGACTATGCCCACGATGAGATGATATCCGCCGGTTTCCGTATGCCGGACGCCGTAGTTCTGGCACAGTCTACGGAAGACGTTTCCAAAGCCTGCAAAATTCTCTACGAGAACAACATCCCCATCATTCCCCGCGGGGCCGGAACCGGGCTCAGCGGCGGCTGCGCGCCTATCTGCGGCGGTGTTGTCATCGATCTGACCAAGATGAATCATATTCTGCGCTGGGATCTGGAAAACGGCCTGGTCCACATTGAAGCCGGCGTCCTGCTGGCTGACCTGACCGCCGCCTGCCTGGAACGCGATATGTTCTATCCGCCCGACCCGGGCCAGCGGTTCGCCGCGGTGGGCGGCAACGTGGCTACCAACGCCGGCGGGATGCGGGCCGTGAAATACGGCTGCACCCGGGAATATGTCCGCACCCTGAAAGTGGTGCTTCCCGACGGCCGTGTGGTGAAACTGGGCGGCGAACCCAGCAAAAACAGTTCCGGCTATTCCCTCCTGCATCTGATGGTTGGTTCCGAGGGAACCCTGGGAATCATCACGGAAATCGGACTGAAGCTTATCCCCAAACCGAAATTCCAGGTCTCCCTGCTGGGCATGTTCGAGGATCTGGAGGCCTGCATCCGCTGCGTGCCTGCGGTCAAAGGCTCCGGACTGGAACCCCAGTCTCTGGAATTTATGCCCCGCTCCGGTGTAGTGCGGGCGGAGAAATTCATGGAAAAGACGGTTTATCCTGCCAAGAGCGAGGGGACTGACGTGGGAGCCTATCTTCTCACCACCTTTGATTGCCGCCGGGAAGAAGAGATGGACGAGATCATGGAGGCAGCCGCTGAAGTTATGCTGGAAGGCGGCGCGCTGGATGTGCTCGTGTTTGATAATCCCAATTCGATGAAAACGGCCTGGGATGTGCGCAGGGCCGTGCCGGAATCCATCCTTGAAACCTATGACAAGGTGGAGGAATGTGATATCGTGGTTCCTACCAGCTACATCGCGGAGGTCGTGGATTATGCCCTGAGCCTGACGGACGAAGTGGGCCTGGATATTCATACCTACGGACACGCCGGGGACGGCAACATCCATATCAAACTCTGCGCCAACGGCATGGAGGAACAGGAGTTCCGCGCCCGTTCCGATAAATTCCTCGACCTGATTTATGCCCGGGGCAAGGGGATGAACGCCCTGATCTCCGGTGAACACGGCATCGGTGCCGTTTCCGTCCATCGCCTGGAAGACTATGCCGGTAAAGACGTGATGGATCTGATGCGGGGCATCAAGGCTGTATTCGATCCGAAAGGACTTTTGAATCCGGGCAAGGTCTGCACGTACGTGAAAGACTGATCTGCCAGGTTCTTGCAGCGACAATTTTATAATAAGTTCAACAGCCGTGGAAGTAATTTTCCGCGGCTGTTTTGTTATACGGAACCGGCAATGTAACTGTTGATACAAACCGGGGTTCATAATCAACAGTCGTTGTTTTCTTTTTGTGTTTCATTTATAATATATATGACGGATATTTGTTGTATCATTTTGATTTTGAAAGGCAGGGTGTAAGGTATTATGTTAAAAAAGATGATTGCAGGTATGGCGCTGGTTTCGCTTATAACCGCAAGCGCCGAGGCATGCACCGTCATGGTGGTGACGAAGGGCGCGTCAGCGGACGGGAGCACGATGGTTTCACACTCTAACGACGGCCGCGGCGCGGAAATGAATCTGATTTATGTGCCGGCGAAGGATCACCCGAAAGGCAGCAAACGCCCTGTTTATCCTACGGCGGTGGCGCTCAATACCATGCCGGAGTACAACGCCTTTGACCAGCCGAACCTTGTCGCGCCGGAACGGAGCGAAGGGTACGATTACCCCGGCAAACCCCGCACGGTGCCCATCGGCTACATACCCGAAGTGGAGCACACCTACGCCTATATGGACGCGGACTACGGCGTGGCCAATGAACACGGCCTGATGTTTGGCGAATGCACGGACATGTCCGCGCATCTGCCGGAAGTGCCGTACAAAAAAGGCGGCGGCATATTCTACGCGGCCGAACTGAGCCGCGTCGCGCTGGAACGGTGCAAAACCGCCCGCGAGGCCATTCAGCTTATGGGCAGCCTGATCGATGAATACGGTCTCTGGGGCACCGCCGAGACGTTAGCCGTTGCCGACAAGGACGAGGCCTGGGTCTTTGAAATGCAGATGTCGCCCACAGGCAAAGGCGGCCTCTGGATCGCGGAAAAGATACCGGACGGAGACTTTTTCATAGAGGCGAACCAGCTCAGGATCCATGCGATACGGGAAGGCGACCCGGGCCAGATCTTTAACCCGCGCCTGCCGGAAATGCTTAAGGAATTCGGCTGGGCGGCCTACGACGAGGAAGGCCGGCTGGACTGGATGAAATCCCTCCAGTCCAAAGAATTCCATCACCCTTATTATTCCAAGCGGCGCGTATGGCGGGCCATGAGCCTCGTCGCGCCGTCCAAGAACCTTCCGTCCCGGGTCGCGGACTGGGATTCGAAAACCTATCCGCTTTCCATCCGCCCCGACAGAAAACTGAACGTGGAAGATATTGCGCGCATCCACCGCGACTATTACCAGGGGACCAAATTTGACAAGTCGAAGAGCCCCCTGGCCGGTCTGTACGGATCGCCGTACCATTATGTAGTAGAAATGGGCGAGCGTTCCATCCTGTCTTCCAAGACGAGTTACAGCCACATCTCCCAGGCCGGCGGCATGCTTCCGTCCCCGGTCGTATGGATGTCGATGGATACGCCCTTTGAAAATCCTTTCATTCCCTTTGCCGTATCGAAGGTGCCCGAAGAGTACCGCGCCCTGCGCGACACCTATGACCCGTCGAAGATGTTCTGGGCCTCCAACCAGGTCATGGCGCTGACGCAAGGCTATTTTAACATTATGGCTCCCACCGTGAAGGAAGCGGTGGAACAGGCGGAGAAAAACTCCATGCAGCTTGTCGGTTCGTCCTCCGGCCTGACGAAGGAACAGTTTGCCGATGCGCTGCGCAAGAACTCCCTCAAAATCTTTGAGGACTGGAAACAGCTTTCCACTAAGCTGTTAATGAAATTTAAGAGCGACGTGGGCATCGAGTACGAAAAGCAGCCCAAACCGGACACACCGAAGAGTTATTGATGCAATAAAATTTTCAGGAGGGATTTTACCATGCCGGTCAACAGAAACGAAATCACAAAGGAAATGATTGCCAAAGCCCTGCAAAGCAAATCCGCAGAGGAATTGATAGCGCTGGCGAAGAGCGAGGGATTTGAGCTCACGAAGGACGAGGCTGAGGCGTACATGGCGGAGCTTGCTGATGTGGAACTGGACGGCAGGGAAATGAAGAATGTGGCCGGCGGCACATGCTATATGGCGGACGAACCCTGCAAAAAGTACAGCAACAGCTAACGATTACAAAGTTATGATGGAGAACAGGGAATACAGATTTGCGCGGGAGGACATCGTTACGTTGCTTTGCGAGGTAGCGTCGCAATATGCCAGACGGAACGCGCCTCCGCTGGACGTGTTGATTTACGGCGGCGCCGCGGTTACTCTCCGGCATGAATTCCGGACGGCGGCCCACGACATCGACTATGCGCTCCTGAAGCCGTCACCCCTGTTTGAGGACTGTGTGGAAGACGTTGGAAAAAGGTACAGGCTGCCTCCCTTTTGGATGCACAGGCTGGATCGATTCACGTTCGCCCCGCGCTTTCGCGATAATTTTTACCGTCATGCCGATGCGCTCCGCCTGAACGCAGAGTCCGGTAATCTGTCTTTTCTGGTGCAGGACTCTGACTGGCAGCTTGCCAACAAGCTCTGCTGGTTTCGCCGTTACAGGAAAAATGACGGCCGGGACATTGCAGGCATCCTGCAGGGACGGGATGGTGATGCAGCCAGGCAGGTTTCCCAAAGTGTGCGGGATGTATTTGGCGGGGACGCAACATTTGCTTCCGATGGAACGATGCTGTCGGACGCCCTGGAGCAGGGTATAAACCCCGGTGAACTGGCCGCCCGGCTTGACGGGCGCGCCCTGTATTATGAAAAGGTCTATCGCTGGCTGTTTCCCTTATTGCGCCGGAAAGATGATCCGGCCGCCCGGAACATCTGCTGGGCGGAAAGTCTGTTCTGGAGGACGGAAGGGGACGTCCAAACCACGCTGGCACGGTACGGAATCCATCTTTCTCCCGTCATCGTGAACCATATCGCCCGTGTGATGTTCAAACCGGAATTTTGGAGTTTGTTATAGTATGACAAATTCATCTTTTATTCAACAGCCGTGGAGCAGGGAGGAATAATCATGAGAAGTTGTATAAGGACTGCATGGCTTACAGTGGTTCTGATGTTTGCCATGGTGGCAACGGCGCTGGCCAATTATCCCGGTACATTGGATGGTGGGAATCTTGTGCTGGTGGATGGCGGCATGGGCGTGGGATATTATGCAGACAGGTCATCGGTGAAGGTGGAGCAGTATGCGCCCCCAAAGTACCGGCTGGCCATCAATGTGGTGGGCGTAGAGTTCTCGGATGAGTATTGGCGGAGCCATGAGACGTATATTGGCGGCCCGTACACTAAGGGTGACAGCTTTACGCTTACGTTCCGCTACAACTGGGACAGGAAGGTCATTTCCTACCAGCGGGGAAAGACCTGGCTGGATTGGGATGTCAACCGCGATTACAGCCATGCAGAGGGCGATCCCATGATTCCCTTTGCTGCCGAGGTTGCCTTTGTAAGCGCCTACAACATGAGATTCTTTAATGACAAGCTGGGCTACAGCCCGGTGCTGAAGAAGTATCAGAGGGTCATTGACGAACAGCTTTACCGCAGGCTGGGGATTTGAAGTTAAGCGGGATCGTCGGTGTAAGAGAAGGATATCTGATTCAAACGGGAAGAACAACTTAGCGACAAGTACTGATTTTGTTAAGGAACCGATATGGAAAAGAAAAGATGCAATTTCAGCTTCGGCGCAAAAGAATATCACGCAACGGATAAATTTGTGATATATCACGATACGCGCTGGTGCAAGCCCGAGCACAGAGACCGGGAACTTTTTGCGATGTTGATTCTGGAAGGAATGCAGGCCGGCGTGAGCTGGAACCTTATTCTGAATAAAGAGGACAACTTCAGAAAAGCGTTTGACGGATTTGATCCGGAGATTGTAGCAAACTATGACGATGCAAAACTGGAAGAACTGATGCAGGATCCCGGCATCATCCGTAACCGGCAGAAACTGAAAGCGGCCGTCACCAATGCAAAAGCGTTTCTGCAGGTGCAGAAAGAGTTCGGCAGCTTCGATACCTATATTTGGGGTTTCACAGGCGGAAAGGTGATCGACCATCATCTGGCGGACGTGAAAGATATGCCTGCAAAGGACGCGCTTTCCGAGAAGGTCAGCAAGGACCTTAGGAAACGGGGGTTCAAGTTCGCAGGGCCTGTCATTATCTATTCCTACCTGCAGGGAATCGGGGTCATAAATGACCACTGGGAATATTGCGACTACAGATAACCGGGGCAAGAGAGAAAACAACAGAAAGGAAGGTAACAGTATGCTCATCAACAAAGATGAACTCACAAAAGAAATGATTGAAAAAGCCATGCAGTGCAAAACCGCGGAAGAGCTGGTTGCGCTGGCAAAGACCGGCGGCTATGAGCTGACTAAGGAAGAGGCTGAATCGTATCTGGCGGAACTGGCCGACATCGAGCTGGACGGGGAGACCCTGAATAGGGTATCCGGCGGCGCTAAAGTCTGTTACAATGTTTTAAATTGCTGGACCAAAGTCAGAAATAATTAATCGTATTCTGCATCGTCAAAATTATATTTACTGCAACAGCCGTGGAATTTTTATTCGCGGCTGTTTTGTTTTGCTTTACAAACCCCGCAGGAAGTACGGCAAAGTTTCCCCGGGTCCGTACAAATGGACACAAAAATATGGTAAAATTATTATGTAGATATCATGGACTCAGGTTACATGATAATGTTTCACGTGAAACGTATTGATTTACACAAAGAGGAAAAACAATGAATTTCTTTGTCATTGATTTTGAATTTACATTTTACAAAAGGCCGGTGGGAAGGCCCCGTGGTTTTTTCAACGAAATCATAGAGGCCGGCGCTGTTTTGCTTGATTCCCGCGGGGCCGAAACCGGCAGGATGCATGCGTTTGTCAAGCCGCATTTTTATCCGAAACAGGCGAAAGACGCCTACGATTTCTGCATGATTACGGAAAAAGAAATGAAGAAAGCCATTGAATTTCCGGAAATGGTCAGGCAGATTTCAGCTTTATACACGCCGGGCAACTGTTATTTCGTTACATGGGGCAACGAAGATTTCAGAGTCCTGGATATTGGCTGCCAGCGTCACGGCATTGAGAACCCCGTGCGCAAGGAGGACTGCCTTGATCTGGCGCTGGCCTACAGACTCTGGAAAGATGACAGTTTTACCACCGGCCTTAAAGCAGCCGCGGAAGAGCTGGATACCGGTTCGGAAGGACTCTGGCATACTGCGTATGACGATGCGTTTAACACCGGCAAGGTCCTCTTCAAATTACTGGAAAAAGGCTGGAGCCTGGAAGAATTCCTGGCAGCCCAGGCGATGAAAAACCAATAGTTGGAACTAGTTCTTTTCCTGGCTATACGAACAGGAAACGGATGGAGAAGACCGTAAGTCTTATGTAAAGAGGGAGGTCCTATTATGAACATCAAAAAACTTATAGTATCAGCAGTCACGGCACTGGCGGTCATGGCAACAGCATCATGCTTCGCGCAGATACCCGAAACGGAACTGAACATTGGCGGCATAGAGCCCGGACAGGACATTGGCTATACCGAACAGATTTACGGAAAACCCGGCAAGTTCGAAGACGAGGGATTTATCCGGGTTTACAATTATAATGATAAATTTATTGTAAGGGCAAAGCTGAACCGCGGTTTCAAAGTCACATCCGTTGCCATATATGAAAAAGGACTCACAACTCCCAGCGGGTTAACAGTTGGTGTACCATATAAAGAAGTGGCGAAACTGTTTGGCAAGGTAAAAGGGATTAAGTTCCAGGGCGAGGGAGTTGAAGCGAAGCTTAAGGGTTGTACAGACTACACGTATTTCAGCGGTGACAGGCAGGCAGTTTTCCTCGTAGGCAAGAAAGGTATAGTGCAGGCTATCAGGGTAGAGGAGCTGGACGAACAGAAGTACTTAGAAGCAAGAAGAAGAAAATATCAGGCATGACGGACCCATAAAGATGGTTTGCTGAAGAAGATATTGAGCCGGATGAAACAACACCTGATAATGTAATATTGTAATAATAAGATCCCCCGAATCTTTCGCAGCGCCTGCCGGAAAAAGCAGACGCTTTTTTATTAACACAACCATTGTGTAATGAAAACGATTACAACAATCGTCGAAGCCCATAATTTCTGATTTCCAAAGCTTTATTAAAGTTTGTCCTGCAATTCTTAACGTAATGACATTGGCGTAGCGCTTAAAGATTTAATCTTTTCATCTGACGTGTCACAGAGTCCGGTTTTATTAAAAAAACGCGCTGTCATTTACAGGGTGCCGCAAATAAAAAGATTGCCAGGCGTTTCAATGCGCCTGGTGATTTTTTGCGTTAAGAGGCTTTTCATTTTCAAAGTTCAGCGTTATAATAATAGCGAACGTTTGTTTCAAATTTATTATACAGGGAGGTTATTTATGGATAATGATTCAGAATTGATATCGCTGGATGCTGGCGAGATCAAACGCCGGATATTTGCCATCCGGGGTAGGCAGGTTATGATGGACAGTGATTTGGCGGAATACTTTGGTACGACTACCGGTAATTTGAACAGGGCTATGAAGCGTAATATAAAACGCTTTCCTGAATCTTTTTGTTTTCAGCTTACTGATGATGAAATATTGAGATGCCAAATTGGAATCCCGATGCAAAAACGTGGTATTAAAGGTGGCAGAACATATTTACCCTATGTTTACACAGAGCAAGGTATTGCCATGCTGACTTCGGTTCTGCATACGGAAAGGGCGATTGCCGCCAGCATTTCAATCATGGAAGCTTTTGTTGAAATGCGCCGCTTCATAGCCAACAATGCTGCATTGTTTGAGCGGATCAGCAAAGTGGAACTGAAGCAACTGGAAGCGGATAAAAAGTTTGACCGGCTTTTTGAGTATGTAAACACGTGCGCGGAAACAAACCAGAAACTCTTTTTTGACGGACAGATATATGATGCGTTCAGCCTGCTTATAGAGTTGATACAGAAAGCAGAGCAGGAAATTATCCTGATAGACGGATACGTGGATGTGAGCACGCTGAACGTATTAGCGAAGAAAAAAACCGGTGTGGCCGTGACAATTTATACATTCCCAAAGACAAAACTGACAGCGCAGGACGTAGCCGCCTTTAACGCGCATTACCCGCAGCTGGATGTGAAATACACCAATATATTTCATGACCGTTTTCTGATTTTGTACAGAAAGAAAGTGTACCACATTGGGGCTTCATTGAAGGATGCGGGGAAGAAATGTTTTGGCATTACGCTGATGAAGGACGCAGGATCAGAGTTGATGAAAAAGCTTGCGAAGACATGAAACCTTTTGATTTGCCAGGTCCATTGGCGTAGCCGTACTTTAAGTTTTAATCTTCCCACCGGACGTGTAACAGCGCCCGGTTTTACAAAAAATGCGCGCTGTCATTTACAGGGCGCCGCAAATAAAAAGATTGCCAGGCGTTTCAATGCGCCTGGTGATTTTTTGCGTTAAGAGGCTTTTCTTTTTCAAAATTCAGCGCTATAATAATAGCGAACATTTGTTTCGATTCGTTATACAGGAGGGATGTTTATGGAAAATAACACAGAATTGATATCGTTAGATGCTAATGATATCAAACGCCGGATATTCACTATACGGGGAAAGCAGGTGATGCTAGACAGTGATTTGGCGGAGCTCTATCAAGTTGAAACTAAGAATTTGAATAAAGCCTCCAATCGGAATGTTGAAAGATTTCCGGAAGACTTTAGATTTAAGTTAACAAAAGAGGAGTTTGAGAACTTGAGGTTCCAAACTGGAACCTCAAGTGAAAGTTACGGTGGACGTAGATACATGCCATATGTTTATACCGAACAGGGTATATCAATGTTAGCCAGTGTGTTAAGAAGTAAAATTGCAATTCAGGTGAGCATTAATATTATGCGGACTTTTATTGAAATGCGCCACTTCATAGCCAACAATGCCGCATTGTTTGAGCGGATCAGCAAAGTGGAATTGAAGCAACTGGAAGCAGATAAAAAGTTTGACCAGCTTTTTGAGTATGTAAACACGCACGCGGAAACAAACCAGAAACTCTTTTTTGACGGACAGATATATGATGCGTTCAGCCTGCTTATAGAGTTGATACAGAAAGCAGAGCAGGAAATTATCCTGGTAGACGGATACGTGGATGTGAGCACGCTGAACGTATTAGCGAAGAAAAAATCCGGTGTGGCCGTGACAATTTATACATTCTCAAAGACAAAACTAACAGCGCAGGACGTAGCCGCCTTTAACGCGCAGTACCCGCAACTGGATGTGAAATACACCAATATATTTCATGATCGTTTTCTGATCTTGGACAGAAAGACCGTGTACCACATTGGGGCTTCACTGAAAGATGCGGGGAAGAAATGCTTTGGCATTACACTGATGAAGGATGCGGGATCAGAGTTGATGAAAAAACTGACGAAGACATGAAACCTTTTGATTTGCCAGGTCTGTTGGCGTAGTGCTTTAAGATTTAATCTTCTCACCGGACATGTAACAGCGTCCGGTGTTTTTTAATGTTTCACGTGAAACTTTCTGCTTTACCGCAAAACGTTAAAAACGCTAATGCAATACGGCGAAAATGCAGCATCGCATTACTTTTACATAAAAAACGGCATTCGTTTTCACTCGAATGCCGTTTCTTTTTTTCATCTCCATCCCATCTCCCTCACACCGCATCCCTTTCATTCAGTCCAATGAACTTCGTGCAGTCGTTTTTGAAAAACAGATTGACCTTGCCGGTGGGACCGTTGCGGTGTTTGGCGATGATCAGCTCCGTCAGGTGGACGGGGGAGGCGCCCGCGTTTTTATAATAGTCTTCCCGGTACAGGAACATGACGATGTCCGCGTCCTGCTCCAAGGATCCGGATTCGCGCAAATCGGAAAGCATGGGCTTCTTCACCTGGCGCGTTTCCACGCTGCGGCTCAGCTGGCTCAGGGCCAGCACCGGCACATTCAGCTCCCGGGCCAGGGCCTTAAGTCCCCGGCTGATCTCGCTCACCTCGTGCTGCCGGTTTTCGGAATTGGTCCGGCGGTCCGGGGCCTGCATCAGCTGCAGGTAATCGATCACGATTAGGTCCAGCCCGCCCTTCGCTTTCAGGCGGCGGGCCTTGCCGCGCATTTCCTGAATGGTAAGGCCCGGCGTGTCGTCGATATAAATGCTGGAGCCCGCCAGTTTGTCGGAGGCCATCCAAATCCTGTCCAGCACCTGCTGCTTTTGTTTTTGCGTTTCTTCCGCAACGGCTTTGCGTTCTTCTGCCGTACTGTCCTCTGCGGCCTTATCGCCAACGACAAAAACCGGCTGATGCGTCTCGCCGCATTCCATCCCATCACTGCTCTTCGTCGTAGCGTGCAGCGTCTGACTTCCCGCCGCATCAGCCTGCTTCAGATATTTCAGCGTGGCATCCTCTCTCCTTGGCCGCAGCTCGCCTGTCTCCAGATCCGCTTCGGTGCAGATCATGCGCTGCACCAGCTGGTCGCGACTCATCTCCAGACTGAAAAAGGCCACGCGTTTCGGCGCCTCATCTTTGCCCGCGCCACGCAGCGCCACGTTTTGGGCGATGTTCAGGGCCAGGGCGGTCTTGCCCATGGAAGGCCGCGCCGCCAGGATGATAAAATCCGAAGGCTGCAGCCCCGCCGTCACTTCGTCCAGATCGGTGAAACCGGTGCGCAGGCCCGTCACCGGCTCATCGCTTTCCACCATGCTGCCCATGCGGTCCACGGTACTCTCCACGATTTCCTGGATCGGCACGAAATCCCGGCCCCGTCTGCGTCCGGTGAGTTCGAGCAGCTGCTTCTGCGCCGAATCCACCGCGTTCCGGATCTCCCCGTCGGGGCATTCGTAGCCCAGGCTGGCGATGACGGTGCCGCTTTCGATGAGCTGCCGCTGCATCGCCTTGTCCGCTACAATCTGCGCGTGAAATTTTACGTTGGCCGCCGTGGGCGCCACTTCCCCCAGCAGCGTGATGTAACTGACATCGCCAACCTCCTGCAGTTTGTTCATCTTTCTCAGTTCTTCGATGACGGTGACAAGATCCACCGGCTCGCTGCGGCCGTACAGATTCAGCATGGCCCGGTAGATGACCTGATGGGCCTGCCGGTAAAAGTCGTCCGGCTTCAGGATCCCGGACACGGTGCCCACCGCTTTATTGTCGATGAGCATGGCGCAGAGCACGTTCTGCTCCGCGGAAATATTTTGCGGAATGATTTTCTCCTGCATCGGTTGTTATCTCCTGTTGCTATAAAAATTTGCGTTACGTTTCAGGTGAACGAATGCGAAACCGCGCTTCGTTTTTCATTTCAGCGGCAGCCTCTGTTGCACCGTTTGCGGCAGACTCTGCTGCAAGGTTTGGAGCAGACTCGGCTGCACGGTTTGCGGCAGACACTCCGTCACAGCAGTTTCCCCGCAGGCAGCCTCCGATCCCTCAAACCCTTCCATCGTTTCCTGTCTGCCGGCGCTCCCGCCTTTCACCATGGCCTCCGCTTTCCGCTTCTGCTCCAGGTTGGTGTTGCGGCGTTCTCCGGGCATCAGCACGGTGTAGCTGATGTTCCGTTTCAGAAGACGGGTGACGGCCATGGCCCGCTTGGCGTTGCTGCCCTCTTTGGTCAGGATGTCCTCATGGAAGGCCGAGGTGAAGAGCAGGGGGACGTTCCTTGTCAGGCAGGTGTTCACGATCTGGATGAAGATCTGGTTGCAGTACGAGGTCTCCGGTTCCGAACCCAGATCGTCCAGCACCAGCAGGTCCTTGTCGCAGATCTGGGCGAGGAAGTCGCGGCGGCCTTCAAAAGCCATGGTGTTCAGCTCGATCATGACTGTGTTCATGTTGGTGAAGAGGCAGTGGTAGCCCCGGTCCGTCAGGTCGCTGACGATTTCCGCGGCGAGGTAGCTTTTGCCCGCCCCGGCCCCGCCGAAGATCGACAGTCCGGTGCCGTCCTGCCGCAGTTCCTCAAAGTGGTCCGCGTACTTCCGGGCCACGCCGGTGGCCGCCGGGTTCTGCCCGTTATCGTGGGCGAAATCCCAGGCGCACAGCTTTTCCAGCCCGAAGGCCTGATAGCGTTTTTCCCATTTTATGATTTCCTGCAGGCCGCGCTTTTCGCTCATGCCGCGCACCCCCTGTCACCCAGCCCCAACAGCCGGGCTGCTTTTTTCTGGGCCGGGGTGGTGGGGAGGAAAAGATTCCGCACGGCCTGTTTTTCTTCTTCCGGCGTGAACGCTTCCGTTCCTTCCCCGGGCAGGTAGAAGGGGCAGCGTTCCCCAGGCTGCCAGTCCGCGCCGCCGGCATTGGGTTTATCGAAGTAGTTCCCCGCCAGCACTTTGGCGAAATTGCCCGGCTCCAGCAGCCAGCCCAGGGTGACGGTCCAGGTCCTGCCGGCTTTTTTGCCCAGCAGGAAATCGCTGCTCCCGATGCGCTCCACGGTTTTCACAATGGTTTCTTCCCCGTAGCGCTCCAGCAGATACTGCAACTTCTTTTGCAGCAGGGGGACCAGCCCGGTGAATTTCCGCAGGGGCAGTTTGTTCCAGGCATCTAAGATCCGTTGGTATTTCCTTACAGGCTTATGGCTTATAAGCATATCAGCATATAAAGCATATTTATTATTATTATTATTAATATTAATATCAGTAATACCGTTTTGCGTTACATGTTGCGTTACAACACCCGTTACATTTTGCGTTACATCATGCGTTACAAACCGCGTTACATCTGGCGTTACACATGTTGTTACATTCTGCATTACAACACCAGCTGTCTGCAACATTTTGCTTTCCTCTACGTCCGGTGAAGCGTTTTCCGCAGGCGCGTCTTCCACAACTGTTTCGTGCGCGCCTTCCGCTTTCTCCTTTTCCTTTTTCAGTTCCCTGCACTTTGCCACACGGAGGCGTGTCTGTTCCCGGATCCGCTTTTGCCTGGCTTCGTCTCTCGGTGTCAGGCCTTCCGCTGTTTTCTTCTGACAGCCGGTGAACTGCAGCAGGCCGCCGGTGAGGGTGAGCCGGCCCAGCGTCTGCAGCCAGGCCACGGCCTTTTCCACCAGCGTCACGGGGAAATGGAAACAGGAAGCGATTTCCGGAACGGACATGGGCACGCCGGGGACCAGGCAGACAGCGTTGTCCGGCCTCGCGGCGGCAATGGCTTCCATGCAGTGCCATACGCCCAGCACGGAGGCTCCTTCCGGGTCTTTCATCATAATAGCGGTAATGTTCAGCAGGTCGTTCGTGACCTGTGCGTTCTGGTTTTCCATAAAATGGTATGAGCTCCTTTCGGGAGACGCTGATTCAACGCCGCAGAAAGCATTGCCCCTCAGTGTGTAAAATGAATCCATTGATGCTGTCGCCACACGGATTCCTTCATTAGAAAGCATCGCGTCCTCCTTGTAAAAAGAATCCTTTGAGCCGGCCATCCGCGCAGATTCCTTCAATAGAAAGCATCGCGCCCCATGCGCGCAAATGAATCAGCGTTTCCTAAAGTTGTTTCTTAAAATTTATAGTTTCCTGATGTTTACCTGTTCTTTACACTACGTTGCGTTCTTTCAGAAGTCCCCGCATGCGGCGCAGCGTGTTCTTCTTCGTCTTGCTGATGAACTGGTGCGTGCAGCCCGTTTCGCGGGCATATTGCCGCATCTTTTTCCCGTCGTAATAGAGAGCGCGGATGCAGGCGCGTTCCCGCGGGCTTGTCTGGTCCAGGGCCGCCCGCACTTCCTTTTTCAGTTCAGCCAGCAGCAGCGCCTGTTCCGGTTCCGTGTCCCGGCTGGCGGGAAGAAGCCGGCCATAAGGGGCCTCTTCCTCCGTTCCGCCTTCACTGCCGGCTGTACTGTCCGGCACTTCCTTCTCGAAACGCTCGCGCTCTTTACGTGTCTCGCTGATTAGGGCGCAGCGGATGACTTTGTACAGCAGGTTAGGGAACGTTTCTTCCACCACCCCGCCCTTATAGCCCGCGATGAATTTCATCAGGGCCAGCCAGGCGATGCCGCGGATCTCATCCCGCCCCAGCCTGCGTTCCAGCACATGGATCCGGAAAAAGATCTGTATGATGGGTTCCGCGCAGGAACAGAAACGTTCCATGGCGCTTTTATCTCCCGCCTGCGCGTCCCGCAGCAGTTTTTCCCAGGGAATCCGTTCCCTGTCGAATATAAAATGTTCCATTACTCTTTGCATCCTTTCATATACTTTTTTTTATTCAGATTTTGTCCTCGCGAAGACTGAAAAATCGTAGCATAAAAAGCAGTGAAAAACAACACACTGTGCAGGTTTAAAATATGTGGAGCACATGTAGTAAACTTGTTGTAAACGGATAAAAAATTATAGAGAAGTATACATGAAAACGGATAAAAAACGGATACGGATGGGGCGGCGTGTTTTTTAATAAAAAAATTCCGGCAAAAGCTTGCGCAAGTGCCGGTAATGAGTTATAATCTGTAATCGTGTTGTGCTTGCCTGTACAGGCAGACCGTGCGGATTTTTTAATGGAAAACTGATTTTGCTGATAATCGGTGCCGTTCCTTCTGATGGCATTATTGTGTATGGAAACAGAAACGGCGGTTTTTAGCGAATTACTATATGGGAAGTTGTTTTTTTATAAATCACGATAGCATGATAGCGTTCGGCCGGTGGCTGGCCGAACAACGAAAAACAAGATTTTGGTCACAAAGTGTGCTGGCTGAAAAGTTGGACGTAAGCCAGAACAGTGTGTCCCGGTGGGAAACCGGCGTAGCGTTTCCTTCCCAAGGCCACTTGCAAAAAATAGCGGAACTGTTCGGTGTGACGCCGGATGACATCCTGCGGATTGCGAGGCAGGGGTCACTCACGGAACCCGAACCGGCGGGGTATTGCATTGCGGAAACCAATGCAAAGCCGGATCCGGACCGAGAGACGCCGGAAGACAGAATTCGCAGGCTTAAAGCGGAACTCAGTCTTATGCAGATTGAGAATAAGACGCTGAAAGAAAGAAAACATGAGCTTGAGGCGGAACTCGGTTTCGTGCGGGCTGATAATTTGAAGCTAAAGGTTGCTAACCGGCAACTGAAAGCTGCCGTGCAGCAGTTCATCGATTAATATCTACTCAAAGGGAGGGGTCAGGTAAATTTGCTTTTATAAAACCACCGTTGTTTCATTCCATACCGTCCAATACGCAACTGTACCATTAATAAATACCGGCACAACACAAGATACCGCAGCGATTTTTCATAAGATCGCCGCGGTGTTTTTTTTGCAAAAAAATTTAAAAAAATTATAAAAACGCGGTTGCCGTTTTTCGATTTTTGCGGATATAGAAGTGTAAGGGCAAAACGGGGAAACACGGAATCATCCGTGGTTCCGGACCGCAAACAAAAAGGCAGCATAAAACCACAACACGCTGCCGCAAAAAGAAAAGGAGTGATTGTTCATGTTAGTTGAAAACCCTACACACATTACCGAAGCAAAAATCAAACGGATGGCGAAGCAGGCGAAAGGCAGGATCACCACCATCTACCTGCACTGGACCGCCGGGCATTACGGCCAGGTGTATGACGATTACCACCTGTGCATCGACAGGGACGGCACGGTGTACGCCACCTGCGACGACTTCTGCGAGCGCAAGTCCCACACCTGGCACCGGAACACCGGCACCATCGGCATCGCCCTGTGCTGCGGGCACGATGCGGAATGCGAAGTGCCCACGGCGATCTGCGCGAAGGCCGCCTGGAGCGCCACGGAACCCGGGGAGTACCGGGACCCCTACCAGGCCATGATGGACCTGGGCAGTGAACCGCCTACGGCCAAACAAATCGATGTGCTGGGAAAGATCGTGGCCATCCTCTGCAACGAGCTGGACTTTCCCAACAGTTCCGACCGGGTGATGACCCATTGCGAGATTGCGTTCCGGGACGGCTACGGCCCCGGCAGCGGGGATCCGGAAACGAAATGGGACCTGTGGTTCCTGCCGGACGACGCCCGGGAGGGGAAACTGTACCCCGGGGGCTGCCTGATCCGGGGCAAGGCGGCGTACTATCTGTGGGGCATGAAGCACCGGAAGAAGGCAGCCTAGTGTCCGGCGGGCGGCAGGGCGGAGGGCGCATCCGGGACCAATCCGATGCGCCGGTGAAAACGGTTTGACCTGCGGCGAAACGCAAGTTGCGGAGCCGCCGCAGTGCAAATACAGCGGGCGTGCCATGCGGCATGCGGCAGAATCGTAGGGCCTGCAGATGTAAGCCGCGGACGCAGTAAGTCCCGCACCAGTATTTTACGGGAAAGGAGGTGAAGCCGATGGCAGCAGTTATGAACGTAATCAAACGATCCCTGTCCGTTTCCATCGCCCGGGGCGAAGATGCGGACGGGAATCAGGTGACCAAGAGTTATGTCTACTCCAACATCAAGCCCAACGCGGAACCGGCGAAGATCCTGGCAGTAGGCAAAGCCCTGGGCGGCCTGTTCGACAACGACATTACCGGGCTGGTAGTGGTGGAACGATCTACCCTGACGGAAGAGTAAGGGCGGAAAAAAGAAAAAGGGCGGGCAACCGGTGAGGTTGTCCGCCAAAAACAGTAAATCGTTGGAAAAAATTTACAACTAACAGCGAGGACTTAACTATAGCGCAATATGCGTGGTTTGTCAAGAGTAAGGAGGAAAAAATATGAGTGCAGATACAGATCTGGATCTGGTGTTCCGGAACGCGGCAGGCAAAAAGGTGACCCTCAACATCGAGGAACCCAAGACCGGCGTAACGAAAGCGGAAATCGACGCCGCCATGCAGGTTGTGGTTGATAACAACATTTTCAACACCAGCGGCGGCGACATCGTGGACGCGGTGGAAGGTCGCCTGCGCACGATCACCCTTGATGTTGTCGGAGACTGACGCAAGGAGGCCGCGACATGGATACCACGGAAGTATTCAGCTTTATTAAAGACTTCGGCTTTCCCGTGGTGCTGAGCTGGTTTTTGCTTGTACGCATGGAAGACAGGCTGGCGGGCCTCACGGAAGTGATCGGGGAACTGAGCTGCAACATCGCTGCCATGCGGGGGGACGTTGCGAAAAAATGAAAAAGGCGCGCTGTCACTGGCAGTGTGCCGCAAATGAAAAAAAACCGGACGTGTAACAGCGTCCGGTTTTTTGTGTGCTTGAAAAGAAAAACTCCCGGCCTGCACATACCAGGAGTTTTTTCCGGGTGGTACGTAATGTCTGTATACACCCGAGTGTGTTTCGCATGTGCCCGTTTATTATTTCCAGAAGGCAACTGGATAAATAATAATGCGAAACACAAGGATGATTATAGCACTGTATCGTGATTTGTCAACAGGGTTGGGAAATTTTTTTAGTGTTTCACGTGAAACTTTTTGATAAAAACCCCCAAAATTTTACGCCAACTTCTAAAGCCTGCACAGGGCGCGGCTTGTAGCACTTCTGCAAGTACGGACAAATGGACGAGAAATGGAGTATAATTAGAGCAGGGGGCACCAGGGGGTAGATTAATTAATCATTTGAGGAACTCGTTTTTGCCAATCAACTATTGACAAAATAATTGGCCTAAAATTCATGTGAGCGCAATGTTTTATAAAATTGAAAAACTCAATTTATTTTTGATTCATTGATATATTTTTGTTATTATATTCATAGGAAAGATTAATTATTTGAATATCGAAGGGGTTGATGATATGAATTACAATAAACTATGGAAATTGTTAATTGATCGCAATTTAAAAAAGAAAGATTTACGTGAGATGGCAGGATTAACAACGAATGTAATGGCAAAGATGGGAAAAGGCGGGGATGTTTCAACTAATGTATTGCGTAAGATTTGTGAAGCCTTGGATTGCCAGTTGTATGACATTGTTGAGCTTGAATCAGACATGAACCGATAGGGGATTGTAGCGGTTATATTTGCCAAAGAAATAGTTAACAACTGGCTTCATAGATATGTTTTTGTTTGTCTTAAGAATTCTAAAAGATTACAGAATCTTATAACCTGGCTTCATTCAAACCAAGCAAGGGCTGCAAAGATGAGAATACTGGTTATTGATGATGAAGCTGACCAGGCAAGTATTAATACTGCTAAAATGGGAAATCCGCAAGATGAGGAAGAGATTGAGAGAACCACGGTAAATCGGCTGATAATTGATCTTGTTAAAGGAAATGATTGTGAAAGCAACCGGTCGAATGCTCAATTTCAGGCTATGAATTATGTCAGCTTTACTGCTACACCATATGCTAATGTATTAAATGAAGCCTACAGAGACTCTTTATATCCAAGTAATTTTATCTGTAACTTGCCTGAATCTAAAGAATATTTTGGTCCTAAAGTTATTTGGGGAAGTAAAGCAGATGACAATTATAATGGCTTAAATATTTTGAGAACAATACCTGAAAGCGAGATGAAAGAACTCAAACTGCTTCATAAAGGTAGCACTTCAACATTACCTACTGAATTTCAAAAGTCGATAGCCTGGTTTTTATGTTCTGCAGGACTAATCCAAGAGCTGTTTTTTTAGAGAATGTTGAAAATTTGGTGCTTCATGATCATGGGAATACGATTGAGACGATCATTAAAACCTTGGAAGATGAGCTCAGATACCGTGTTATCGGTGTAAGTTTAGATGATGACGGGAATTATGTTTATAACCGTTCATCTTTGGTAAGGAATTCAAAGGATTTTGGCGTTCCGCAAAACAGGCCAAGAGTGTATTTAATGGCCTTTAGTAAAAAAATCTACGGTAATGCTGTGAAATTATTGACGAAGTCATTACCTACAAGTGGAAATAAAATTATTTTCCGTGATGTAAATGAAATATTGGAACCCGTTGTAGAAGACAGATATTATATGGCGCAAGGGTATTTGGAAACATTAAAAAGGCATAAAGCCCGCCAAAAGAAAAACGGATATGGATTCGGTTATTGTGTGGTTAACCAAACTAAGTCTGAACATCCTTTAGCATATACTATTTTAGCTACAGGCGGATCCGGAAAAGAGCGGAATTTAATATATCAACCCAAAGAAGGAGTCGCGGGAAAAGTAATTCCGGAAAAGCAAACACCTCTTAATGCAGAAGGAATACGTTTCATGACGCCAACTGAATGGGGGCGCTTGCAAGGTTTTATCGGGTATGCTTTTTTAGATGAAAATGGGAAAGAAAAATTTGAGTTTCCGAATGAAATTACTGACGGTTATAAATACAAACAGTTTGGGAATTCGGTAACAATTCCTGTTATTGAAACAATGGCAAATTTTATGTTAGAGTGCTTTGGTGTTTTAGAGAAACAACAGGTTGATGTTGTTCGTGCAATAGCTGATAATAATTCATGTTTTTCCAAACGTGATGTAATGGAAATACTGGACTTAAACTCTGCACAAGCCGGATATTTGTTAAGAACGATGGTTGATTCTGGTGAAATTTTGAAATTTTCAAGGGGTAAATCAACCAGATATGCTAAATATGCTGACAGGTTGATACTTCCGCCTGTTAGTAACGAGGATAAAGTACTTACCATGTTTGAAACTCGTAGTATAATTACTAATTCAGATATCACAAAGGAACTGAATTTAAAGGTTTCAACCACTAATGTTTTACTTTCTAACATGGTAAAAAAAGGGTTGCTTAAAAGGTTGGCAAGGGATGTGTTAAAAGAGTATACAGGTCTTTTAAAAACTGGCAGAATACTTCTTGAAGCAATAAAATAATGTGATATATTGGAACAGTTGCATATGTTGAAGAGATAGTTTTATAATTTTTATTTTTGGGAGTAAATATATGGAGTTCTTTAAACAACCTAAACAACCAAAATGGAAAATCGTTGAATATTCAAAGAATCAAATAAAAAAAGCTGGGAAGATTATTAAGCATCTGGATTCTACTTCCGAACAAATGGAAGAAGCAACAAAAATAATTGATAATTGGCGTGCAGCACATGCTTTTCCTCTTCACGTTATTTATACGCACCTACGTAGAATGGCATTAATTAATAAAAGAATAGTAGTTGCAGAAAGGTTAAAAAGACTTGATTCTATAATTAATAAACTCAAAAGAGAGAAAACCATGAGTTTATTAACGATGCAAGATTTAGGAGGATGTCGTTTTATTGTACCTAGAATAAAAGATGTATATAAATATCATTTCATATATGTGCAGATAAATTTTCGGACCGGAGAGTATTATATTGGGAAGGTTAACAGAAAGAGATGGAAAGAACTGAAGAATTATAAAGGCTCCGGGTTATTGTTTCAAAAAAAGTACAAAAAACATACGGAAGAATTTGTCCAATATTTTATTGCTTGTTGTAAAACAGCCGAAGAAACGGAAAAATTGGAAGCACAAATAGTAAACAGTGAACTCCTTAAAGATCCACTATGCCTCAACTTGGTTAAAGGGGGCGGGGGAACTAGCAAACATGACAGTGAAGAGCGAATTATTCATATACGTGAATATTTATTGGCACACCCTGAACAGTATCAGGCTATGCTTGCTAAGAATAAAGAACTATATTGTTCGGGGCCGACGCCTGCTTTAAAAGCACGAAACGAAAGAATAAAAGCTACTGCATCACAAAGCAAATATCGTGAAATGTCCAGGAAGCGAATTATTCGCTGGAAAACTGAACATCCAGAAGAGTATGCAGCCTCGCGTGAAAATAATCGTATTGCGATGCAAAGCGAAGAATCTAAACAAAAAAGAAATGCTTCACTGCAGAAGTGGCGTGAAGCTCATCCGAAAGAATACGCTGAATACAGGCGCAAACAAATAGAAGCAGCCCATAGCGCAGAAGCAAAAGCCAAGCGTAGTAAGTCTTTAAAAGAATGGAATCGGACGCATCCGGAAGAAGTTAAGCGAAGAGCTGCAAAAGTAGGTAAGTCAAGGCAGAAGGCTGTTAATATGCTTGATTTAAAAACCGGAGAAGTTTTGAAATCTTTTAACAGTCAGCAAGAGGCTGCGGAGTGGCTGGTACAACAAGGGTTAGCGAAAAATACAAAGTGTAAAGGTTCTATAAGTGCAGTTTGTCTGAAAAAACTGATCCCTGGTCATGGTACTAGAAATCAAGCACACGGATACGGTTGGGAGTTTAAAGAGGAGAAATAATCCATGCAACTGCCAAAATCAGAACAACTGAATATTGCAAGCTTATCCAGCCTTTTTGAATACGGCAATCCGGATTCTTCCACTATTTTGCTGCAGATGGTGGATGATCATGATCTGGCTGTGATAGAAAATGAAGTGGCGGCCATCCGGAAGACGGCGGATGACTTCCATTTGCTTGCCATTAAAGTGAAGGACTGGAATCTGGATCTGTCTCCCTGGAATGCGCCGGCCGTGTTCGGGAAAGAAGGCTTCGGCGGTGGCGCGGCGGAAACGCTGGCTGCTGTGCTGGATTTGTGTTCGGACGACAGCAGGCGGTATTATGTCGGAGGGTATTCTCTTGCCGGCCTCTTTGCTTTGTGGGCGGCGTATCAGACGGACGTGTTCGCAGGGGTGGCGGCGGCGTCGCCTTCAGTCTGGTTTCCCGGTTTTGCGGATTACATGGAAGAGCATGCGATAAAATGCAGGCGGGTTTATCTGAGTCTGGGGGACAGGGAAGAAAAGGTGCGGAATCCGGTGATGGCTGCTGTAGGAGAGAACATCCGCAGGGCGTATGACTGCCTGGCAGGGCAGGGAGTTGATTGTGTGCTGGAGTGGAACAGGGGAAATCATTTTAAAGAGCCGGATATAAGAACGGCAAAAGCGTTTGCCTGGCTGATAGGGAATTGACTGGTGTTGGGGAAGAGGTAAGTTGTAAAAGAGGTTTTCGTATGAGGTAGCGAAAATGAAGCGGGCATTTCTGTTGGTTCTTTTTTGTGTGGTCCTTCTGGCAGGCTATACGGTAACAAGGACATTGCTGGCAAAAGAAAAAGCGACTCTTACGTTTCATTCCTTTGATGGAGGCGGACCGCGTTACAGTGTCGTGTTTGATTCGGATATCGTTTCCTGCCAGAAGGAGAAACGGTATAAAAAGCCGGATCATAAAAGGTTAAAGGGAGCAGGTTACGATGTCGTATTCACGTTTACGGGCCTGAAGACAGGGGAAACGATTGTGACGGTGCAGAAAAGGTCGCCGGTTAAGGAGGCATTGAATGAAGACAGGCAGTATAAGCTGAAGGTAGATAACGATCTGAATGTAAAAATCGAAGCAGTAAATCCGGCATCCGCTGTGAGGTAAGAGTCATGTAATACAAATAAGGAGAGAATCATTATGCCGATCAACAAAAATGAACTCACGATGGAACAGGTGAGGAAGGCATTGTCCGGCTTTTCCGTTTGTTTGCTGCTGTTTCTTTTGTGTGGATCATCCGCGTTGGCGGCGGAGATCTTCAGGGAGACCGTTCCCCTGGAGCGGAACCGTGTGCTGTTGCATCTGGAACGGTACGTAGAGAAGGACGGTAAGAGGAAGCAGCCCCTCCTGCTCGTGCATGGGGTAACCTATTCGTCCCATGAGTTCGATGTGGATTATAAAGATTACAGCCTGGCGCGCTATTTCGCCGGGCACGGGTTTGAAGTCTGGCTGCTGGATATTGCAGGGTTTGGCAATTCCGGCAGTATCGGGGACGGCTTCCGGCCGGATTCCGATTACGCGGCGGAAGACATCGCGGCGGCTGTGCGGTGTATCATGCGGCGCAGCCGGGTTTCCTTCGTGGATGTGCTGGGGTGGAGCTGGGGAACCGTGACAAGCGGGCGTTTTGCGGCGCGTCATCCCGAAATGGTGCGCAGGCTTGTGCTCTACGCCCCGATTGTGGCAGGGCTTGGGGAGCAGCCGGTGGCTGAACCCTTCCATACGAATACATGGATGCACGCGGCGGAGGATTTCCAGACCGCTCCGGACGGCGGCATTGATTTCCGCATTGTGGAAAGGCCTGTGGCGGACACGTTTCTTTCCAACGCCTGGCGCAATGACAAAACGTCCAGCCCTAACGGCGGCCGGAGGGATTTACTGGTAAGCCCGGATACAAGGCTGATTCCCACGGCGGACATCAAAGTTCCGACGCTCATCATCGTCGGTTCCAAAGATCCCTATGTATCCCCGGCGTTATGCGAAGAGGCGTATAAAACGCTGCCGGACAGGAATTCCCGTCTGGAGATCATAGAGGGCGGGGGTCACGCGATGCTCATGGAGCGGCCCTATTACAGGAAGTTCCGTGCAAAGGTCAGGGCCTTCCTCTCTTCTGTAAACTAACCAACAGATGAAAAGATAAACAGATGAAAAGTTATCTGGAAAACATTTCCCGGGTGAAGGGGAAGATCCTCTGCACCGGAGAAGAAACCGGCCCGCGGCTTTTTTGACCGGTGCGAGGAAATCGAAGACCGGGCGATTTGTAAAAAGAGCGATGTAAAGTTTTATCCCAAAAAGTGATGGTTAATATATAACATAAAGGAGGATTTTATTATGCCAATTAAACCGAACGAACTGACAAAAGAAATGGTCATGAAAGCCATGCAGTGCAAGGATGCCGATGAACTGATCGCGCTGGCAAAGAGCGGCGGCATCGAACTGACGAAGGAAGAGGCCGAAACCTATTTGGCGGAGCTGGCTGATTTCGAATTGGACGGCGACAACCTGAAAAAAATCGCCGGCGGCATTTTCGAATGCTACATGAGAAATGACTGCATGTATGCCTTTGACGATTGGAAATAACGCGGACCGTTTTACCCGGTATGTTTCCGGAATCCGGTTCATAGTGTGAATAAAAGCCGTGGAATTTATTTTCCGCGGCTTTTTTGTTATAATGGCTTATAGATGGGACTGTGGATACCAATCGTTGTGTGATTTGAATAAGGATGAAAAGGCTTGCTTTTGAAAGGGCAGCCGGGTAATTGGACAGACAGGAGCGGCAAAGGAAATGAACGGCAAAGGATTGACCACTGCCGAAGCCCTGGAAAGGGCGAAGCAGGGAAAGAACGTATTGACCCAGGGAAAGAAGAAGAGTCTGTTTTCCGTGATCGCGGAGCAGTTTGCGTCGCCGCTGCTGCTTCTGCTGGTGGCTGCCTCGGTCATTTCCATCATGACCGGGGAAATCGTGGACGGCATCATTATCATCGTGGTGGTGCTGGCTAATGTCATCATCGGCACCGTGCAGGAACTTTCGGCGGAGAAATCCGTGGAGGCCCTGCGGCAGATCAACGCGTCCACGGCGGTGGTGATCCGGGACGGCGTGGAGACGGAGATTCCCGCGTCGGACCTGGTGGTGGGCGATTACGTGATCCTGGAAGCGGGTCGCGTGGTGCCTGCGGACCTGGCTCTGGTGCAGACCAGCTCCCTGAAGGTGAATGAATCGGCCCTGACGGGCGAGAGCGTTGCGGTGGAGAAGGACTGCAGCGAAACCAGCGATGAGAAGACGCCCCTCGGCGACCGCAAGGATAAGGCCTTCATGTCCACCCTGGTGGAATACGGCCGCGGCGAGGGCGTGGTGGAAAAGATCGGCGACCATACCGAGATCGGCAAAATTTCCGGCATGCTGCATCAGATCGAGAAGCAGGAGACGCCGCTGCAGAAGAATCTGGACAGCATCTCCAAGGTGCTGGGCATCGCGGGCGTGGTCCTGTGCATCCTGATGTTTGCCTGCCAGATTTTTATTTACCGCACCCCTGTCATTGAAACCCTGATGATCTCCATCGCCTTTGCCGTGGCGGTCATCCCGGAAGGGCTGGCCACCGTGGTCACGCTGGTGCTTACGGCGGGCATCCAGGAGATGAGCAAGCGCAACGCCATCGTGAAGCAGATCCATGCGGTGGAAACCCTGGGCGCGGTGAATGTGATCTGTTCCGATAAGACGGGCACCCTGACCCAGAATCGGATGACGGTGGTGAAGTGGTATCTTTCCGGCGAGGCGTTGGAACCGGAAGAACTGCCTGCGGACAGCAAGGTGTTTGCCAGACTGCTGGAGGGCTTTCTGGCCTGTAACGACGCGAAGTATTCCGAAGAGACCGGCGAGGAAATCGGCGATCCCACGGAAACAGCCTTCATCAAGTACGCGAAAGACAAGAAGCTGGGCTATTACGATATCATGCGTGATATCACCCGCTTTGATGAGATTCCTTTTGATTCCGGCCGGAAGATGATGACCACCCTGGACCGGGTGGAACGGGACGGAGAAATTAAAAATATTTCCTACACGAAGGGCGCCATCGATTCCGTCATCGTCCGCTGCGACCGCATCCTGGATGAGGACGGCATACGGGAGATCACCAACGAGGACGTGGTCCTTGCCACCCAGGCGGCGGACATCATGAGCTCCGAAGCGCTCCGGGTGCTGGCCCTGGCCTACCGGGAAGGGGATACCGTTCCCCAGGAAAAGGATATGATCTTCGTAGGGCTGGGCGCCATGATCGACCCGCCCAAGGAAGGCGTGAAGGAAACCGTGGACGAGTGTCATCACGCGGGCATCGACGTGGCCATGATCACGGGCGACCATAAGATCACGGCTTTCGCCATCGCCAAGGAGCTGGATATCGCCACGGATATTTCCCAGAGTATTTCCGGCGCGGAGATCGATGAGATGGATTCCGATGAGTTTAAGAAGAATGTGCTGGATTACCGCGTCTTCGCCCGGGTATCGCCGGAAAATAAAGTGCAGATTGTGCAGGCGTTCCAGTCCCACGGCAAGATCTGCTCCATGACCGGTGACGGCGTCAATGACGCGCCTTCCCTGAAAGCGGCGGACATCGGCGTGGCCATGGGCATCGGCGGCACGGAAGTGGCCAAGGATGCCGCGGAGATGATTCTGGTGGACGACAATTTCATCACCATCAAGAACGCGGTGATGGAAGGCCGCAATCTGTTTAACAATATTAAGAAGTCGGTCGTGTATCTGCTGCGGTCCAACTTTGGCGAAGTGGTGCTGATGGCATCGGCCATTTTTGCAGGGCTTTCGTCGCCCCTTTCCACCATCCAGATCCTGTGGGTGAACCTGCTGACGGATACGGCGCCTTCCCTGGCTCTGGGCATGGACGTGGGTTCGGATGCCGTCATGAATGAAAAGCCCAGGGACGTAAAGGCCGGCATTTTGAACCGGAGCGATTACCTGAACATCGTGATCCAGGGCCTGATCAGCGGCGGCGTGACGCTGCTGGCGTTCCTGCTCCCCGTGATCATGCAGTATGGGACGGGAAATATTCTGGCGAATCTGGAAGGAAACGAAGAACTCCTGAAACTGTGCAGGACCTACTGCTTCAGCACGCTGGCCATCAACGAGATGCTGATGGCGTACGTCTGCAAGACCAAGGGCAGCCTGGCCTTTGCCACGAAAGAATCCTGGAACAACAAGGCGCTGAATATCATCACGGCCGTGGGCATCCTGCTGCAGATCGGCATCCTGGTGGTTCCCCCCATGCGCACTTTGCTGAAGCTGGCGCCTGTGGGAACGGTTGACATCGCGCTGATCCTCTTCATCGCGGTGGCCGGCGTCCTGATCAACGCGGCGATTACCCTGGCGAAAGAGCGCTTGGATATTAAGCGGGAGAGAAATCTGTAAGGGATGTTCCCGGGGAAGAAAGTTCATACTTGTCTCAGTAAATAATGCAACAGCCGTGGAATGTAAGTTCCGCGGCTGTTTTATTATGGCTTTAGCTTGGGAGCCGAATCCCTCAAGGGGATTTGGCTCAAAAACCACCTGCTACGCAGGTGGGATTAATGCTTAAGCAAAAGGGCAACATCCTTCTTGTATAATGATAGTGTTCAAGCCGTCACTAAAACAAGAAAGGATGTTGCCCTATGGCAAATAGTTTAGCACATACCAAGTGGGTATGCAAATATCACATTGTATTTACACCAAAATACAGAAGAAAAATCATTTATAACCAATTGCGTTTGGATATCAGAACGATTCTTAAAGATTTGTGCAAATGGAAAGGTGTAGAAATCATCGAAGGAAATTGTATGCCAGATCATGTCCATCTATT
>NZ_FONL01000014.1 GCF_900112895.1 Succiniclasticum ruminis DSM 9236
CACCTTTCCATTTGCACAAATCTTTAAGAATCGTTCTGATATCCAAACGCAATTGGTTATAAATGATTTTTCTTCTGTATTTTGGTGTAAATACAATGTGATATTTGCATACCCACTTGGTATGTGCTAAACTATTTGCCATAGGGCAACATCCTTTCTTGTTTTAGTGACGGCTTGAACACTATCATTATACAAGAAGGATGTTGCCCTTTTGCTTAAGCATTAATCCCACCTGCGTAGCAGGTGGTTTTTGAGCCAAATCCCCTTGAGGGATTCGGCTCCCAAGCTAAAGCCATAATAAAAAACAGGGATGTGGCAAAATCTGCTACATCCCTGTTTTTTTATCTTTACTTCCGGTTGATCAGGTTGTTCAGTGCCTGTTCCCGCAACACCTGCTTCAGCACTTTACCCGTATTGTTCCTGGGCAGGTGGTCACAGAAGATAAATTCTTTAGGAACCTTATAAGCTGCTACCTTGGAAAGCAAATATTTACGAATCATACGCTTATCCCTGGCACAACCGTCTTCCGGCACAATGTAGGCACAGATAGCCTGACCACGCAGTTTGTCTGGAATGCCCACGACTGCCGCCTCCCTGATATCGGGATGAGCCGCCAAAACTTCCTCCACCTCACGGGGATACACATTTTCACCACTGCTGATAATCATATCCTTCAACCGGTCTACAATAAATATCCAACCGTCTTCATCCTTGTAACAAAGGTCTTCCGTATGAAGCCAACCGTTCCGCATCGTCCAGGCGGTTTCCTTCGGACGGTTCCAATAACCCAACATCACGTTGGGGCCTTTCACACACAGTTCACCTACCGCCCCAACCGGCACTTCGTTGAAGTTTTCATCCACTATTTTTACTTCCACATTGGGAATCGATGCTCCGATAGATCCCTGCTTGTTCTTATTTATGCGGTTAAAAGTCACAACCGGCGAAGCTTCCGATAAACCGTAACCCTCCATAACATGCCGACCAAACTTCTTTGCGAAAGCATCATACAACACTAACGGCAGTGCTGCGCCACCGCTGACGAACAGTGTAAAGTTCGCCAGATTTTCCGGTTCCGCTCCTTTAACGAACAACTGATACATGGTAGGTACACCGCACATGGTGTTCACACGGTATTTTTTAATCAGGCTCATGGCATCGCCAAACTGATACGTTTCCTGAACCACCAGCGTGGCGCCAATATAAAGGTTGCAGCAAACCGAGCATATCCAGCCGAAGCAATGATACATCGGCAGCACACATAAGGCTACGTCATCCTCCTTCATGGGTGTGAGGGACATAAAGTCCTGCGTGTTGTGAACGATATTCCCCTGGCTCAGCATAGCGCCCTTGGGACGGCCCGTTGTTCCGGACGTGTAGATAATAGCCGCGGGGCTCATTTCATTCATTTCATATTCAACCAGTTCAGCGCCTTCCGGTGCCGCCAGTTCATCAAAGGTAAACTGTTTCAGTTCCTGCTCCCAGCCCAGATCCAACAACGCCTGATTCACATCCAGACGGTTTTTTGTGAGCAGGATTTTCATCCCCGTATCTTTCACAATATAAGCAATCTCCGGCGCAATAAGCTGGAAGTTAAAAGGCACCACGATGCCTCCCGCTTTTACCACAGCAAAATAAGCAGCCACAAAGTCCGGAGAATTTTTACTGAAAAGCCCGACACGGTCTCCCTGCTTAACACCCTGAGCCTGTAAAAACATCGCCCAGTCCTTAACCTTTTTGCGAAAATCGCCATAGGTCATAAATTCGTCTTTAAAAATAAAAGCTGTTTTTTCATCCGGATGCTTTTGAAAAATTTCATTTAATAACATAAACGTACCTCACTTGCCAATTTATTTGCCCTCCCTTACTGTATTCACGTTGCAACATATATTTCATCCGTGTCTTGCGTTACGCAGGGCAAAGCGAAAAACACGCTTCCTATTTTTTTAATTTTACTAAATATCCGGGTTCTTGTAAACCTCCCGGCCATCTACAAAAGTATGTAAAACCGCAAAATCTTCGTTACATATGGTTACGTCAGCCGCCGCGCCGGGACTCAGGCTTCCGATTTTTTCAAACAGCCCCAGTTCCTGGGCCTGATTCTCCGTAACCATGCGGACAACTTCCGGAACCGTCGCGCCAGTATTCTTCCGGAAATTTGCCATGGCACGGTTCAGGGTAACTATACTGCCTGCCAGCGTCCCGTCTGCCAGCCGCGCTTCTCCGTTTTTCACAATAACAGTCTGTCCGCCCAGTTCAGAAATACCGTCAGACAATCCACAGGCGCGCATGGAATCGGTAATCAGTTCAAGCCCTGCCACACCTTTCGTACGATATATGAGCCTCTGCACCGCCGGATGCACGTGCAGATTATCCGCTATCAGTTCACAGGTAACAGCTGAATCAAGGGCAGCGCCCAGCAGGCCGGGGGTTCTGTGATGCAGTCCGGTCATTGCATTGCACAGGTGTGTGACATGGGATGCCCCTTCCATGACCGCCTGCAGCGCCGTATCATAATCCGCTCCGCTGTGACCCAGGGATACAATAATATTATGGGCCTTACATTGCGCGATAAACTCCTTAACCTGCTCCGGATTTCCCAGTGTTTCCGGAGCCAGCACGACGACTTTGATTACATCGGCATAATCTTTTATTTGCATAAAATCCGCCGGCATAATGCTGTCTTCATGTTGAGCCCCTTTATATTTACTGCTGATGAAGGGACCTTCCAGGTACGCGCCCAATACTTTCGCGCCAGGCAGCCGGTACTGCTGCATTTTTTCCGTTTTATTATCAAACGGCTCAGATTCCCCTGCACAAGAACAATCCTTTGGATTATTTCCGGAAGCACTCATGTCTCCCTTCATTTCTTCGCTCGTGTGCTGCCCAGACTGTAGAGACCCGCGTTTTTCCTCACGACGCCGGGTAATCAGTGTCATGTTTTCCCGGACACGTTCCAGCGCCTTATAGATTGTCTGCATATCACAAGTCATGGTTGTGGGCAGGAACGACGTCACCCCGGTCTGTACCAGGAACCGGCTCATGACCGCCAGCGAATCTTCCGTTGCGTCCATTGTATCCGCACCGCCGCAGCCGTGGATATGCAGGTTGATAAAACCCGGCGCAACATAATTGCCGCCTGCATCTGTTATGTCCAGCGGTTTCCCCTTCCAGCTTTGTCCGTCTGCCCACGCAGTGTCCAGCGTTTCACGGGAGACAATTCCAATAATATTTTTATCAAACAAAAGAGCACAGCCGTCTAAAATTTTGTCAGATAATACAATACGCCCATTAACAATTGCATGCATAACGATACGCTCCTGAATGTCGTAATAGTAGAAAAACGTGTATTTTATTATAACACAAAAGGCAACCCTTTTGGGATTGCCTTCGTACGGTTTCGCTATGACCGAAGCCGGTAAAACGTCTATCTAGCTTTCTTCAGCATATATAACGGATCGATATTTTCCCCGTCCACAAACACTTCGAAATGCAGGTGGGGGCCGGTGCTGTAACCGGTACTGCCAACAAAACCGATGATTTCACCTTTACGTACCTGCTGCCCTGCCGTTACGGCAATGCCGCTCATGTGTCCGTACGCGCTTTCATAACCATTGCCATGGCGGATTTTCACATACTGCCCGTAACCGCCGTTCCAGCCGGCCATCTCCACAGTCCCCATAGCCGCAGCATATACCGGTGTGCCGATATCTACAGCGATGTCCAGACCCGGATGCCAGTCGAAACCGCCGTTGATGGGTCCCGTCCTTCCTCCGTAGAGGGAGCTGATAACGCCGCCGTCCGTCGGCCACAGATCCGGCAAAATGGAAAGGCGATTGTTTCGCCCTTCAATAATGGTCAGAAGCTCATGCATGTTTTTCTTCTGCCGGTCAATCTGGGACGTCAGGTTCTTATTCTGGGCCGCTGCCACGTCCATCATGCTTATGTCAGCGCCCGGCCCACCCTTTCCGTTATAAGAAGGATCTGTTGATTTGGCTCCCGGTGTCGCGCCGATGGAATCAAGGCTGCTGGAAAATTCCCTGTCACCGCTGTTCTGAATCACCGCGCGACGCAGTTTGGTTTCCAGCGTATGGATCTCGCTCATATCCCGCAGCATCTTTTCATTATCATCCAGCAGCGACTGGATTTTTGCTTCCTGCTCCGACTTATGATCAAGATATTCCTGATACGCCGCCCTATCAATTTTTGAATGATGATACTGCCAGCCATAAAACCCTGCCGCGCCGGCCATACAGACAAATACAACTGCAAAGATTCCCGCCAGCGTCATCGCTTTCTTACGGGTTACGGAAACAACTTTTTCCTGCCCGCTGCCCCTGGGAATAATCAGCTGAATTACCGGTTCCGTATTCACTTCTTCTAATTTGTTATTCGCTTCCATAATCTCACCAGTATTTTTCAGTTTTGCAACTTTTACATCCAACATTTGCAAAACAGTGTACGCAAAACTTTTGACAATTGTATGTCAGACGATTACTCTTTAAACGCACCCAGCCTCTGCCCGATGCGCAGAATACGGCCCCCCAGATAGGGCAGGCTTTCCAGGTCTTCTTTCGTAAGGCCTCCGATAGCTGTCAATACTACGCCATATACTATGGCAGCAACGGGAATACACAGCAGGAGAACCCAGCCGCCAAGCCCGGATGCCACATACAGGACGCCGAGAATCGCAACGCCCATGACGCCGGCCGAAACCAGCGGCTTCAGGAAAACAGGCAAAGATATTTTATATCCGGTCAGTTTATAAATAAAGTACATATTGATCAGCGCCGCTACACCGAAATCCGCCACGGTAGCTATGGCAGAACCGCGAATCCCCAGCCAGGGGACGGCGGTCAGCGTCCAGTTCAGGCAGACTTTTACCACGCAGGCAGCAATCATATTGAGAACAGGGATGCTGGTACGCCCCATGCCCTGCAGCACCGCCGTGCTGACCTGGTGCATACCCAGCAGCACGATGCCAATACTCATGGCCTGGATAGCCGGCGCAGCGCCGGGAGCATTGTAAATCAGCCCTGCCACCTTTTCCGCCAGACAAAACAGCCCCATAAAGCAGGGAAAGGTCACGATCATGGCAACCCGGAACGCCACACCAGTCTTGTGGCGGATGCTTTCCTGCCAGCCCAGGGCGCGGGCTTCCGAAATGGCAGGCACAAGACTGATGGCCAGCGCCGCCGTAAAAATCGTAGACAAATTCACCAGCGGTACAGCCATACCGGTCAGGTAACCGAACAACTCTGTAGCGTGGCGCACGTCAAACCCGGCCGCTTCCAGCCGCTGGGGCACAATGAGCAGATCCAGGTTAGCCACGATGGGAAGCATCAGGCTGGTAAGCGAAACCGGCAGCGCCAACTTCAGTAGGCGCGAAATAATAGACGAAGACGATTCCTGAACCGCATCCGTGTTTTGCAGGCTCTGCTTTGCTTTCAGGCCTTTTTTCAGCCGCTGATAGAAAAACATCAGCACCAGTAACGCGCAGAACGCGCCGGCGCCCGCCCCCATACTGGCGCCCCCTGCCGCCGCAGCCAGGCCCCGGGGCAGGAAATAGGATGCAAAAAACAGCATGGTTACAACCCGCACCAGCTGTTCCGTAATTTCGGAACAGGCGGTGGGCGTCATAATCTGCCAGCCCTGCAGGTACCCGCGGAAGCTGGCCAGAAATGTTACGAAAAATACCGCCGGCGCCAGGGCAATGATAGAGTAATAGGCCCGGGCGTCCCGGATAAACTGCCAGTCAATCAGTTTCTGCGCGCCGAAGAACAGCGCCAGGGAAAAAACCAGTCCGGTTACAAACAGCAGGCGCAGCGTAACACGGAAAACCCGTTCTGCGCCTTTGAAATCATTTTGGGCAACCTTTTCCGCCGTCACGATGGAAATCGCCACCGGTATGCCTGCCGAGGAAACCGTGATTGCCATCAGGTAAATAGGAAAGCCCATCTGGTACAGACCGATGCCCTCCCCACCCAGCACACGGCTCAACAATATCCAGTTCAGTGCGCCGATGACCTTCACCACGATACTGGATACGGTGAGGATCAGCGTGCCTTTCAGAAAACTGTTATCGCTTTTCATCAGCTTCTCCTTAAAAATGCAAACAAAGATACATGATAATATTATCGTTTTTGACCGTATTTGACAAGCGTTTCATTGCGTTTTTCAAAAATCGTTAATAAATTTGCTTTGGTCATGTACTGCTTTCGATGTATTGGGAACAATACCCCTCTTTCTTCGGCGTAACCACTCTGCAAAATACTCCTTTGGTACAGATTAATTCACAAATTGTTTCGTTGACAGGGATTCCTCCGCAATGCTATACTTTTTTTATGAGGAACGGTAGTATCCGTACCATAGAGATATTTAATGTATTAAAAAGATACGGAGGTAATCATCATGAAAAAATTTGTTTGTTCTGTTTGCGGCTATGTGTATGAAGGGGCCGAACCCCCGGCAAAATGCCCCCAGTGCGGCGCTCCTGCTTCCAAATTTGTAGAGCAGGCCGGCGATATGACCTGGGCTGCTGAACACGTTGTAGGCGTAGCCGCTGACGTTCCCGAAGATATTAAAGCCGACCTGCGCGCCAACTTCAACGGCGAATGCTCCGAAGTAGGCATGTACCTGGCCATGGCCCGCGTAGCATTCCGGGAAGGCTATCCGGAAATCGGTCTGTACTGGGAAAAAGCTGCTTATGAAGAAGCGGAACATGCCGCTAAATTTGCGGAACTGCTGGGCGAAGTTATTACCGACAGCACCAAAAAGAATCTGGAAATGCGCGTAGAAGCCGAAAACGGTGCAACCGCCGGCAAGACTGATCTGGCAAAACGCGCCAAAGCACTGAACCTGGACGCAATCCATGACACCGTTCATGAAATGGCCCGGGACGAAGCCCGTCATGGCAAAGCTTTCAAAGGCTTACTGGAACGTTACTTCAAATAATATTGTCCTTTCGCAAGACCGGTTTTCCTGTTCGGGAAGCCGGTCTTCGTTTTTTCTTGACAACCGTGTTGCGCTCATATATAATAGCTTTACTGTGAAGCAATGAAGAACTGTCCGGCAATACGCAGGCCGGTTCCGAAATACGTCGGGGCGTAGCGCAGTTTGGTAGCGCATCTGCCTTGGGAGCAGAGGGTCGCAGGTTCAAATCCTGCCGCTCCGACCACCTTAATTTAAAAGGAAACAGCCGGTTGCATATGTGAATTGCAATCGGCTGTTTTTTTATGGAATATCTGTTTTGTTGCATAACTATCCACAACAGGACCGGCGTTTCAGCCAGAATTTCTTTTTCAGCGCAGAACACTTACGCCTTTAAGTCCAGCACTTCTTCGGCGATACGGGCCGCGTTCATAATGCAGTCCGGGCAGGGAGTCAGAACTTTTCCTGTATCCAGCCCTTTCAGTTCCCGGCATACTAAAGAATGGCACTGTTCCTGAAATTTGTTTACGATTTCTTCAGCAAGCTTATAGGTTTCCAGTTTACTGTCCGGCGTTTCCAGATTTCCCGTGCTGCGTTTCATGCCTGCCAGCACACAGGCGCCGCTTAACGCGCCACAGGTCGCCAGGGTTCCGCCCATGCCCTTGCCCAGACCTTCCGTCGCCTTAAACATGGTTGCTTCATCCAGCCCTACCAGATCAGCATAGGTACAGGCCACGGACTGCGCACAGTTGTAACCTTTGTCATGGCGTTCAATCGTCTCTTTTACCCTCGTCAAGATAACCCCTCCTCTTTTAATTAAACTTGACAAACCAAAACGTTTCATGTATTATATTTTGTAGATTTTGGTTATCCAAAATTAATATGCGGGTGTAGTTTAGTGGTAAAACTCCAGCCTTCCAAGCTGATGTTGTGGGTTCGATTCCCATCGCCCGCTCCATTTTTTTGTCTGAAAAGACTTTCTGTAACGCAGGATGAAAATCTGGCGGTTCCGACGCAGAAAGTCTTTTTTATTTTTCCTTATTCATGTTGGCGTCTATAAACTCCTGCACCAGATACCGGGGACGGCGCTTCACTTCCAGATAAATCTTCCCCACGTACTCACCGATGATACCGATAGCGAGCAGGATCAGCCCGCCCAGCAACCACAGAGAAATAATCAGACTGGTCCAGCCCGCGATGGTCTGGCCGGTAAAATGCCGGAACAGCGACCAGATCAATACCAGCCCGCTGATTACCGAGATGCCAAGTCCCAAATCCACAATAAATTTGATAGGTTTGGACGACAGGGAAGTAATTCCCTGCCAGGCAAAGGCAAACATCTTTTTCAGCGGATACTTGCTCTCCCCTGCCAGCCGTTCTTTCCGCTTATAATACACGCAATCATGTTTTAACCCGATCATAGGCACAATGCCGCGCAGGAACAGGTTCACTTCCTGATACTCCCCAAACGCAGCCAGCGCATCTTTGTCCATAAGGCGGAAATCAGCATGGTTAAAAATCACGTCTGCTCCCATCATCTTCATGAAGTGATAGAAGCCTTCTGCCGTAAACCGTTTGAAGAAAGTATCTGTCTCCCTGTTATCCCTGACGCCGTACACGATATTATAGCCTTCGTCGTATTTATCTATCATAGCGTCTATGGCATCAATATCGTCCTGCAGGTCCGCATCCATGCTGATGGCTGCGTCACAGTAGGGCTGTACCGTCATAAGACCGGCCAGCACAGCATTCTGATGCCCTTCATTGTGAGCCAGACAGATGCCGGAATAAACCGGGTCCCGTTGACAGAATTCCCGGATAATCGCCCAGGTGCGGTCCCTGCTTCCGTCATTCACAAAACAGATTTTGCTTTGTTTGCTGATCTTCTTCCGCGCAATTAAATCCGAAATTTTATTTTTAAGTTTTTCCGCTGAGTCTGGCAAAACCTCCTGCTCATTATAACAGGGAATCACCATATACAGCACGGTTTCTGAAGCCATTATTGGTTCAACCTCGTGTTTCAGTTAATACTATTTCTGTATTGATTTGCAGGCTAAAACGTCAAAAGTTGTTACAAATTTTTACGAAGCCAGCCGTTAGCGGCTCTTATAAATGCAGATTCCTGCTTTATTTTCCAGCAGTTCCCAATCTTCGCCGCCCATTTTCTCTTTCATCTTAGTGTACATAGATTCACGCATAACAATATATTTGGAACGGTTGTCCTGCTTCACTGCGTCCAGAGACTTTTCACTGTTAGTATCCGCCTCAATACCCGGAATATCCGTGTACAGCATGAAGCCCGGGCGCAGGAACTTATCGATATAAAGCACCCTCGACGCATCTTTTTCTGCTGCCACATAAGTCTGTGCAACTGTTTTCACGCTAAACCGGTCCTGAAGTTGTGGCATCATGACACCAAAAGCCATTACCATGGTTACCAGCCCCGTAACCACATGAAGCCAGGCTGCCGTTTCCACATTGCAGTATTTCTTCAGTGCCAGCAAAATCAGCGCACCCAGCAGAAGAGTAACGACTCCCAAGATCATACCATATGTTGCCACCTCAGGCAGCTGACGTCCGCCCAGGATCCATCCGATTCCCATGAGCAGGTACATAATGAAGGTCCCGGCTACCCATCCGGACTGTAATTTCCCATTGTCGCAGGTCATCCGTTCAATATTCCAGCCGATAATCATAGACAGCGCTGGCAGCAGCACCAACATATAGGAAACCTGTTTTGTTTTGGCGATGGAAAAGAATACGAACACAAAAATCCACCAGACTTGTAGGAACAGCAGCCTGGCACTATCCTTTCCTATGCTTCTGGTAAAAGCATCTTTAACCGATTTCAGCAACATGCCGGTCCAAGGGAACAACCCCAGGATAATGACCGGCAGGTAAAACCACCAGTGCACCCGGTTCGGATGAAGCGGCGCGGCAAACCTGCTGATGTTATGGAAACCGATAAACTCAAAAATAAAGTCCATGCCGTGATTCTGATACATAAATACATACCAGGGCATTCCCACCGCCGCTACCAGTAGCAAGCCCGGGATTACATGCATACGGAACAGGCGCCCCAGATCGCGGGTAATCAGCAGGTACAAAAAGACAATCGCGCCAGGGAACACCACCCCGATAGGCCCCTTTGTCATCACCGCAAGCCCGCAGAACAGATACATCAGCCAGTATTTGTCATGCATGAAGCAAAGAAGCGCGCCTGTCATGAAAAACAACAGTGTCGTATCCGTCACCGAAGCCTTGCCCATGTACATAATCATGACGGTGGTCCCCATAACCAGCCCGGACCAGAAGCCTGCCCTGGCATTAAACTGCCGGGCTGCAGAAAACGTTGTCATCAGAACCGCACCGATGGCCATCAGAGATGCAGGCAGGCGGGCCGCCAATTCGGAAAAACCGCCGAACAGCTTCAATGAACCTACCAGCAGCCAGTAAAAGATGGGCGGCTTATCATACCAGTATTCATTATAAATACGGGGAGAAAGATATTCATTAAAGCGGATCATCTCTTTGGCAGTTTCCGCATAGACCGGCTCATCAGGGTCAAGCAACGCTACCCCGTCGATGCCAAACAAAATATTAAAACCGATGATTACCAATAAAATAATGATTGCCTTACCGGGTAACTGCTTCATTGTAATATCTCCAAATATTTCCAGACATTATTTCATTATAATACGTTAGCATATTTGATTTATTATAACACATGAAACAATGAATAAAAAGAATCAGGCAGACTTCCCGTAATAACTTTTCTTAACATTTTTGTTTGTTACCTTGCATTTAGCAAAAAATGTGATATAATAATTTCTGCAAATCTACATGGTTCAGTAGCTCAGTTGGATAGAGCAACGGCCTTCTAAGCCGTGGGTCGGGGGTTCGAATCCCTCCTGGATCACCACACCAAATCAAGCTCCGGAAGCGACTTCCGGAGCTTTTTGATTTCTTATTTCATAGCGGAAATTTCTGAAAAATATGCCGTTCTTACGTTAGTAGTCTCTTTACCCCTCTTTGCTGTAATTGCCATTGACCTAGCCCTGGATCCAGCCATACTGCTTATTGTAATATTTTACTTCGTACCAGGAATCGCCGTCTGCAATCAAATCCTGACCTGGCAAACGAAGATGTACGCTTGATTTTGTGGTATAATGAAGTCAGATATAAGCAACACTGCGTTGTTCCGGGAAAGGGAGGCTTCAGCATGAACAAAGAAGAATGTCTGCAGTTACTGAAAAAGTTTGAAGGAAGCACCTTTATTAACTATTGCGGGGTAAAACTGGAAGACGCGGACTGCGGCTGGGTGAAGGCCAGTATGCCGGTGAAAAAAGAAATTACGAACCCCTTTGGCTTTATTCATGGCGGCGCGCTGGACACGCTGATCGATTCGGCAGGCGGTATCGTCTGCTGGACCGTGGGCTGCAAGGTCTGCACCCTAAGCCTGTCAACCTCATTTATGAGCAACGTAAAAGTGGGGCATACGGTATTTGCAGAAGCCGGCGTGGTCCGTAAAACCGACCATGTAATATTTACGGAAGTAAAAGTTTACAGCGATGAGGGAGATATGCTGGCAAAAGGAAACGCCACCATGTACATAGTCGGCATGTATGATAAAATACCACCTCAATGGTAAAGGAAAACGTTATCAACAGTTAAACTTAAGATACAAAAACACGGCATTGCCTGCCCGAAGGTAAACGATGTCGTGTTGGATTTTTTATGGAGTAATCGGCCCACAGCGCGTCAGCCTGAACCCGTTAGTCCCGCACGTAGATTCGGGGAATGCGGGGATGCAGCA
Source organism: Succiniclasticum ruminis DSM 9236 (assembly GCF_900112895.1). Lineage (GTDB taxonomy): Bacteria > Bacillota > Negativicutes > Acidaminococcales > Acidaminococcaceae > Succiniclasticum > Succiniclasticum ruminis. The sequence continues at coordinate 11,747 of NZ_FONL01000014.1, forward strand.
CACAGAACATTTCATAGGAAATCGTGCCGGCAGTCGCCGCCACTTCTTCGGCAGGCAGTTCCGGCCCCCCATAAACGATTACGTCATCACCCACAGCCACGTCCGGAATATCCGTAACGTCCAGCATGATCTGATCCATGCAGACACGGCCCACAATGGGCGCCCGTTTGCCCCGGATCACCATGCAGCCTTTATTTGACAGATGCCGGCTGACACCGTCCGCATAGCCTATGGGAACCGTAGCAATGCGGCTTTCTTTTTGTGTGGTAAAGGTTCGGCCGTAACCGATATCCCGCCCGGCAGGCAGCGTTTTCACAAAGGCTACCTGAGTCTTTAAGGTCATAACCGGACGGTAGTCCCTGTAAGGTTCTTTGATGTCCGCCGGCCGCGAACCATACAGCGTGATACCCAGGCGAACCATATCCAGCTGGTATTGTGGCAGTTCCGCTATGGCTGCGCTGTTGGCAATATGCTTGACAGGAATCTTCAGCCCTGCGGCTTCCAGAGCCTCAATGCCTTTCATAAACTGCTGGTACTGAAAATCCGCATAGCTTTTATCTTCCACATCCGCCGCGGAAAAATGGGAAAAGGCGCCGACCACTTCAATCCCCTGCATTGTTTTCACTTTTTCTGCAAACGCGGCCGCTTCATCAACCCGTATGCCAATCCGGTGCATGCCCGTTTCCAGAGCAATATGGACTTTAGCTTTTTTGCCGCGCCGCAGCCCGGCTTCATTCAAAAGGGCCAGACGTTCTTCATCAAACACTGCGTGGGCGATGTTAAACCGCACGCAAAGATCCGCCATAGACGGACGGACAGGCATAGCCCCCAGCACGAGGATCGGTTTGGTAATCCCCGCTTCCCGCAGTTCCACAGCTTCCTGTACCAGAGCCACCGCAAAATAATCCACGCCGGCCTCGATACAGGCTATGGCCACCGGAATCGCGCCGTGGCCGTATGCGTTGGCCTTCACCACCGCACATAGTTTTGTACCCATGTTCAGATTTTTCTTGGCCACTTTAATATTATTCACGATAGCGTCCAAATTCACTACCGCCCTTGTTCCCCGGTCAGGTTGCATGAGTTTTTCCTCCTGTATTGAAAAAATCTGTAACGTTACGAACGTTTGCATTTTCGCAAAACATCGGCCGGACAGCCATTCTTTTCTGTATTATTTTCCAAATCTTCTCCCCAAAGGGCAAATAACAAACAACAGTAGTATTATAGCATACTTTTTACCGTTGCATGTAACATTTTTTTGGAAAAACAAAAAAAATTAATTATTCTTTGCTTCTTTTCCGTTACAGACGGATATGTGATATAATAAATTATATATTAAGCTTTCGACTTACCAGGTATCATGAATATATAACACAGAACAACGAAAAGGACAACAACATGTGCGACACAAGTAAAAAAGAGCAGCGTCAGGAAAACGCAGATCCGGCTTACGCAGACCGCAACCGCTTGAAACACATCGAAGCTTCCCTGCGGACAAAATACAAACATAAAATTTTTAATAAATTCGTCCAGGCGATCTGCGACTTTGATTTAGTGCGCCCCGATGATAAAATCGCCGTCTGCATTTCCGGCGGCAAAGATTCCATGCTCATGGCAAAGCTGTTCCAGGAACTGAAGCGGAGAAACAAAATTCCCTTTGAAGTGAAGTTCCTTAGCATGAATCCGGGCTATACAGAACGAAACCGGCAGCAAATCGAACATAATGCCGCATTGCTTAACATTCCTATCTTTTTTTTTAATACAAAAGTATTTGATGCGGTTTCTCACGTGGAACAGAACCCTTGCTATCTATGTGCCAAAATGCGCCGTGGCTTTCTGTACCGGTACGCCCAAGAGGCGGGATGCAATAAAATTGCGTTGGGCCATCACTTCAACGATATCATCGAAACAAGTCTCATGAGCATGATCTACGGCGGCGAGATACGCACCATGATGCCCAAGGTGAAAAGCGCCAACTGGACCGGGATGGAACTGATCCGCCCCATGTACTACGTGCGGGAAGACGATATCAAAAACTGGCGTGACGAAAACCATCTGGAGTTTTTACAATGTGCCTGCCGTTTCACCGAACAGATTGCCGATGCCAACCCTGACGATCCCGCCCCCTCCAAACGGCAGGAGATCAAACATCTGATTGCCAGGCTGTCGGCAGAGAACCCGCAGGTTCCCGACAACATCTTCCATGCCATGGAGAATGTAAATCTTTCCGTTGTATTAAAGTATAAATTGAATGGAACTCTTCACAACGTTTTAGATACGTATGATAATGCAAAACAAGATTAACCATTCTATCATTAAAGGATGTTCCCTGACATGAAAAACTCTGCGGCTCTTTCCATAGCAGGCGCCGGAACCCTTTGGGGCCTGATTGGCCTCTTTGTCAACATTTTGGCTGCCAAAGGCTTTGCCCCGTTACAAATCGCTACCCTACGCGTGACCACCGCCATGCTGCTTACCGCCCTGATCATCTGGCGTACGGACATACGCCAGTTTTTTATCCGCCCCAAAGACTGGTGGATGTTTTTTGGCAACGGTGTGATCGGCCTGGTCTTTTTCAACTGGTGCTACTTCAACGCCATCGCCGGCGGCAGCCTGGCTATCGCCGCTTTGCTGCTGTATACGGCGCCGGTATTTGTGATGCTGATGTCCGTGTTCCTGTTCCACGAAAAACTGACAAAAGAAAAAATTGTTGCCCTGATTATCACCTTTATCGGCTGCGGCTGTATCACCGGTGCCTTTGCAGGCAACCTTTCTGTCAGCAGGGAAACCTTTCTGTACGGTTTGGCCAGTGGTTTCGGCTATGCGTTGTACAGCATTTTTGGCAAGCCCGCCACAAAAAAATATTCTGCCCTCACGGTCAGCCTCTGGTGTTTTATCTTTGCCACTGCCTTTACCCTGCCCCTTTCCGGCCTGGCCGCTAAAACCCCTTTGTTCAGCGATGCGGTGGTATGGGGTGGTATCCTGGGTATCGGACTGGTCAGCTGTGTATTTCCCAACATATTATATATGTGGGGCCTGCAGCAACTGGAAGCCGGCCACGCCGCCATCCTGGCAACCATTGAACCGGTAGTGGCCGCCATCGTCAGCTATCTCTTTTTAGGAGAATCCTTTACGTGGCAAAAAGTACTCGGCATTATTTTAATTCTTTCAGCAGTACCTATACTGAACCGGGAAGCAGGAAAACAAAAATAACAAAGCGTGCAGGGTTTAGCAAAACCTTACACGCTTTCTTTTTAATTGTTTCTAATTTCAATACCCTTTGTACTTTTTCCCCAACCGGTCAATCCCGCTACCTTCCAATTGCTGTTTTACCCAGAAGAAATGGTCGTTAACCTCATCATAGAACTGCTTCCGCCAGTTCATATCATTTAAGATCAGGCCAATACTGTACTCCACATTCCGGTCTCCGTCATCGAAATCCTTAAAACCAAAGTAGTTTTCCCGAATTCGGTCGATCCAGAACCCGTAACGACGGTCAATATTTTCCGACTGGAAACCCTTGAAACATTCTGACAGTTTATCCCGCTGTTCCATGGTCAGCCCCGTTTCCGGCACACCGCTGACGTGCTGCAGTATCGCGTACAACTCTTCCGAAGCGTCCAGAAACTCATCCCAGTTTTTGCGTCCGCCGGTAAAGCGTTCCCCGCTCTTCCACCACAGGTACGGCATATCCGGACAGTGCACTGCCGCCGCATGTCCCAGAGGCATCACAAGGTCCAGCACTTTACTGAGGAAGGTAGAGTCCAGCATTTCGTCCAACATCTTTTCCACCATACTTCCCTGTGTGGAAAACAGAAGGTCCTTCACCTGGTTCACCGCATTGTTGATACCCGCAAACTCCTGATGGGCCCAAGTATCTGCCAGTACATGCATCCCCACGCCCAAACGGAACACATAATTGGAATTATCCAGTTTGGTATCGTATAATCTGTATTTCAACCGTTTGGCCATTACACTGTGCTTTTTGCAGACCAGCTTCTCAGCTTCAGTCTCCCCCTGTAATCCCGGCAGAAAATGGAAAGGAATCCAGATATCTTCGTTACCCTTTCCGGAAATATTGCCCCATACGTTCTGGCAGGAATAACGAACCTGTATGCCGCGGGCAATATTTTTTTTCTCTTCTGCATCAGAAAAGGGCGTCGTGTCGAAATTGTCATCCACGAGTTGGGAACTGGCTGCAATGGTCCGGGCATTAAAGCTGCCAAAATCTGCCCAGCGTGATAGTACATACACTGTCCCAAAATGATAATCCAGATCCATAACTCACACCCCTTTCTCAAGAAAATACTTGCCAATTGTATTCTAATTAGTAATTATATCACAGACACACTTTTTTGGTAAAATTTTTATAAAAATGTTCACAAAATCGCCTAAATTTGATACATTATTATTAGAACCAAACGGTTGCCTGCCCGCAATAGCACAAATGCTCTGAGTGCTTATTTCCAAACGGAGACCCTTGTGAAAACTGCGGGCAGGAGACAATGGCTTTGAATACATATACAGAGGGGAGCTATTCTTATTATGACAAAAAAAATCCGAATCGGTATCTGTGGTTACGGTAATCTGGGCCACGGCGTGGAATTGGCAGTCAACCGGGCAGAAGACATGGAACTGGTGGGCATATTCTCCCGCCGCGATCTTCCCGGCACAGCAAGCGGTGTTCCCGCCATCAACCTGAAACATGTGCTGGAATATAAGGACAAAATCGACGTGATGATCCTGTGCGGCGGCTCTGCCACGGACCTGATCGACCAGGGACCGGAACTGGCGCAGCACTTTGTCACGGTCGACAGTTTCGATACCCATCCCCGTATTCCGGAGCATTTCGCAAACATGGATGCGATAACGAAAGCAAATAACACTGCCGCCATCATCTCCGTAGGCTGGGATCCGGGCCTGTTCTCCCTTATGCGGGTACTGGGCGACAGCGTGCTGCCGGAAGGAAAGAGTTATACCTTCTGGGGCAAGGGCGTAAGCCAGGGCCACTCCGATGCCATCCGCAGGATCCCCGGCGTAAAGAACGGCAAACAATACACCATTCCCAAGGAAGAGTATCTGGAAGCCGTCCGCAGTGGTAAAGGCACGGATGCCCCCGGCAATGAGATGCATCTGCGGGAATGCTTTGTGGTGCCGGAAGAAGGCGCCGATCTGCAGGCTATCGAAACGGCCATCAAGACCATGCCCAACTACTTCGTCGGCTACGAAACCACCGTTCATTTTATTTCCGAAGACGAATTCGCGAAAAACCACAGTGGCATTCCTCACGGCGGTTTTGTATTCCGCAACGGGAAGACAGATGATACCACCAGCCATGTTATGGAATTCTCCCTGAAGCTGGACAGCAACCCGCAATTCACCTCCAGCGTGCTGACAGCCTTTGCCAGAGCCATGTACCGACTTCACTTCGAGCAGGGCAAAAGCGGTGCCTTTACCGTATTGGATATCCCCTTTGCGTTGCTTTCCCCTAAAGCACCGGCTGATTTGCGTAAATTTATGCTGTAATTCGCAGATTTTCCTTGAATTTTAGCGTAAATCGTGGTATCTTGAGCATAGGGAACCATATAATATGTAAGGAGGCAATTCAAATGGGAAAATTTGTGGTAAAAGAGTCCAAAGCAGGTATGCGCTTTAACCTCGTAGCCAACAATGGCGAAATCATTGCAGCCTCTCAGGTTTACAAATCCGCTTCCGGCTGCAAAAATGGTATTGCAAGTGTAGCAAAAAATGCGCCCATTGCCGCAATCGAAGACCAGACCGCAGAAGGCTTCAAAGTTGAAAAACATCCGAAATTTGAAGTATACGCAGACAAAGCCGGCGAATTCCGTTTCCGTCTGAAAGCAACCAACGGTCAGATTATTGCCGTAAGTGAAGGCTATAAAGCGATGAAGAGCTGCCTGAACGGCATTGCTTCTGTAAAAAAGAATGCTGCTGACGCAAAGATTGTAAAAGAATAAGCATATTATATTTGAAAACGAATCACTAAAAACGGCCTGCAGATTTTCTGCAGACCGTTTTTTATTATGCACGTTATTCCGCGCACGCCTCTTTAATAATATTCACTGCCTTCACCAGAACTTCTTCCGGCATATTCAGCGCCGGCAGCAGGCGGACCTTGTCTTTGGCCGTCAGGCAGAGCACACCTTTTTCAATACACTTTTTCACCACATCTGTGGCAGGCTTTACCGGTTTCACACCGCACATCATGCCCATACCGGTAACCGTCTCGATACCGGGTGCCTCTTCCAACGCTCCGAAAAGAATCTTCCCTTTCCGTTGTACCTCCGCCAAAAACGCATCGTCAAGCCGGTTGATAATGCTCACCGCCCCTGCGCAGGCCACCGGGTTGCCCCCAAAGGTAGAGCCGTGGTCTCCGTGTCCCAGCACGTGTTCCACTTTTTCGCCCATCAGGCAGGCGCCCAGGGGCAGGCCGCCGCCGATGCCTTTGGCTGTTGTTACCACGTCCGGGTTCACGCCGAAGTTCATATACGAATACAGTTTGCCCGTGCGGCCGTTGCCGGTCTGCACTTCGTCCACCATGAACACGATATCCTTTTCGTGGCAGATGGCGTCCACACCCTGAATGAATTCAGCCGTCAGCGGGTTCACGCCGCCTTCGCCCTGGATGCACTCGATCAGAATGCCCGCCACTTTATGTGCTTCCACCAGTTTTTGCACGCTGACCAGATCGTTGGCCGTGGCATGAACAAAACCGGGAGTCAAAGGCTGGAACAGTTCGTGGTAATGGTCCTGCCCGGTTGCGGCCAGGGTGGTGAGGGTACGCCCGTGGAAACTGTTCCACAGGGTGAGGATGGTGTAATACTCCGGCCCTTTTTTCTCCGCCGCGTATTTCCGTGCCACCTTGATGGCGCATTCGTTGGCTTCCCCGCCGGAATTGCTGAAGAACACTTTCTTCATGCCCGTCTTCTCGCAGAGCAGCTCTGCCAGTTTCACGCAGGGCTCCGTGTAATACAGGTTGGACATGTGCTGCACCTTGTCCAGCTGGTCGAGGACCGCCTGTTTCCAGATGTCGTCGGCGATGCCGAAGCTGGTAACCCCGATGCCGGAACCCATGTCGATGTATTCTTTACCGTCTGTATCTTTGGCAATGCTTCCCTTACCGCTGACGATTTCCACCGGAAACCGCGCGTAAGTATTGGCTACGTATTTGTTGTCCAGTTCCTGCAGCTTGCTCATGTTCTCACTCCCCTGTCACCATGGTGCCTGCGCCTTCATCCGTCAGCAGTTCCATCAGGATGGAATGGGGCACGCGCCCGTCCATAATAATTACATTTTTTACGCCTTTTTCAATGGCGTCTTCGCAGCATTTCACCTTGGGCAGCATGCCGCCGGCAATAACGCCTTCTTCTTTCAGCCGTTTCGTTTCCGCAACGGTGACCGCCGGAATCAGCGTTTTGTCATCGTCCTTGTCCCGCAGAATGCCCGGCACGTCCGTCATGAGAATAAAGGTTTCGGCTTTCAGGGCACCCGCGATGCAGGCCGCCGCCGTATCGCCGTTGATGTTGTAGGCATTTCCCTGATCGTCGCAGCCTACGGTGGAAACTACCGGAATATAACCTTTTTCCAGCAAATCCAGAACGGGTTTTTCGTTGACTTCGGTCACTTCCCCTACAAAACCCAGGCGTGGGTCTTTGATCTTGCACTTGATCAGGTGCCCGTCCGCGCCGGAAAGTCCCAGGGCGTTGCCGCCCTGCATCTGCAGCAGGTTTACCAGTGTGTTGTTAACTTTCCCTGCCAGCACCATCTGCACAATGTCGATGGTCTCTTTATCGGTGACCCGGAGGCCGTCCACAAATTCCGCCTTCTTGCCAAGGCGTTTCATCAGGTCGTTGATTTCAGGCCCGCCCCCGTGCACCAGCACGATTTTTACGCCTACGTGCCACAACAGCACAATGTCTTCCATGACCTGCTGTTTCAGGGTTTCGTTGATCATGGCGTTGCCGCCGTATTTGATGACCACGATCTTACCGCTGTGCTTTTTTATGTATGGCAGCGCTTCCACCAGAATCTGGGCGCGTTCTGCATTGGAATAGGAATATGACATGTTTTTCTCCTTACGAACGGTAATCGCCGTTAATCTTCACATAATCATAGGTCAGGTCGCAGCCCCAGGCCGTAGCGCCGGCACTGCCGCTGTTCAGTTCCACCAGAATCGTGATTTCTTTTTCCAGCAGGACTTCCTTGGCAAATTCTTCGGAAAAATCTACCCCGGCTCCGTTTTTGCAGACGGGAAGAATTCCTTTTGCCGATTTAAACGCCACGTCCACTTTGTTCACGTCCAAATCCGCACCGCTGTATCCGATGGCGCAGAGCACACGGCCCCAGTTGGCGTCGGCGCCGAACATGGCGGCTTTCAGCAGGCTGCTGGTGATTACGCTTTTGGCTACCACGGCCGCCGTTTTTTCATCGGCGGCGCCGGTCACGTCGCATTCCAGCAGTTTGGTGGCCCCTTCCCCGTCTCCGGCAATGGAACGGCACAGCGCAATGGTAATGGTATTCAGCGCTTTCATAAAGGTATCAAAGGCGGGTCCTTCTTCCGTAATTTCCCCATTGCCCGCCAGCCCGTTGGCCAGAATCGTCACCATGTCGTTGGTGGATGTGTCCCCATCTACACTGAGCATGTTGAAGGTCTTCTGCACGTCGTGGCTAAGGGCTTTTTGCAGCATGGCTGCGGAAATGGCCGCGTCCGTGGTGAGGAACACCAGCATGGTAGCCATGTTGGGATGGATCATGCCGCTGCCTTTGGCAATGCCGCCCATACGGCAGGTCTTGCCGTCAATTTCAAATTCCACCGCCACTTTTTTCATGACCGTGTCCGTGGTCATGATGGCTTTGGCCGCTTCGTCTTCCCCGGTTTCCGATAAGAGGCTTACCAGCTTGTCCATGCCGTTGGCGATGGGCGTAATGTTCAGCTTCTGGCCGATAACGCCGGTAGAGGCGATCACCATATCGTCTTTGCTGATGCCCAGCTTTTCCGCAGCCAGGCTGCTCATCTTCTCCGCGATTTCGATGCCGTCGCTGTTGCAGGTATTGGCATTGCCGCTGTTGCAGAGCACTGCCTGGGCGATGCCGTCGGCAATATGGTTTTTGGTTACGGTTAAGGGCGCGCCTTTTACCAGGTTTGTTGTGTAAACGGCGGCCGCATGAGCCGGAACCTTACTGAAGATCAATGCCAGATCGTTTTTATTGTTCTTCTTCCGAATACCGCAGTAAATGCCGCTGGCAGTAAATCCTTTTGCAGCGCAGACGCCGCCTTCTATCTGTTTTATCATTTGTTCCTCCGATATTGCTTTTCCTTGTGGAAACACTGTTTAAATTTATTTGTGCGCCGGCACGCGTGTCGGCGAATGAATCAGCGTTTCCTTAAACTTCCAGTCCTGTCGTTTCCGGCAGTCCCAGCACAATGTTCATATTCTGGATGGCCGCGCCGGACGCCCCTTTTCCCAGATTGTCGAAACGGGACACCAGCAGGATCCGGTCTTCGTTTCCTGTCACGGTGATCTCCATATCGTCCCGTCCGGTAAAGGCCGCTGCGGACAGGAAACCGTTTTCGTCCGCCGTTTCTTTAAAATGAATCAGGGGACCCGTGTAATAGGATGCGTACGTTCGTCGGACATCTGCCAGGGAACCCTGCAGGTCTTTTTTGAACAGGGACACCGTCACTTCCATGCCGCTGTAAAAATCCGCCACGATAGGACAGAACACCGGGGCGTTTTTCAATCCGCAGATTGCGTTCATCTCTTTCAGGTGTTTATGCATCTGGCCCAGCGCATATTGCCTGGGAGCATTCAGCAGCGGGCTTCGCTGCGGATCTTCGTACTCGGCGATCATATTTTTCCCGCCGCCGGAATACCCGGTGAGGGAGAAGCAGGTCAGCAGCGCATCCCTGGCCAGCAGGCCCTTTTCCACCAGCGGCGCCACCAGGGCGATAAATCCGCTGGCATGGCAGCCGGGATTGGCGATCCGTTTTGCTTTCGCTATTTTTTCTTTGCATCCCGTCAGTTCCGGCATGCCGTAAGTCCAGCCTGCCGCTGTCCGGTGGGCCGTGGACGTATCGATGATGACGGCCCCGCTGTCCGATGCCAGTTCCACCGCTTCGACAGCAGCCACGTCAGGCAGGCAGAGAAACGCCACATCCGCTTTTTGGAACGCGTCCCGCCGCGCTCCCGCATCCTTGCGGTGCGCTTCATCCAGCGCAATCAGTTCTATATCCTTACGAGTGCATAATCTTTCACGAATTCGTAATCCGGTGGTCCCGGAACTTCCGTCGATAAATACTTTTGTCATGATGGACCTCGGTTTTTACATAATATAATACGACACGTATGATTAAGCATATAATAGATGAAATTGCGTTTCCTGTCAAGTTGTTTTTTGCATAATTATTAAATCTTTATGCATTTTAATAAAACAAAACAGGCGGTTCGGTTTTCCGCAAAGCCGCCTGTAATGATACGTCACCGGGCCGGCGTCTGCACCGGCCCGTTATTTGTTTAATTTTTCACTGCACCGGATGCTGAAAGGTTTATTCATTCAGCATTTTTCTTTTGGCAACTTACAAACTGCGCCGCCTTATTTTTTCTTCAGGTTAATGGCTGCCTGGGCTGCCGCCAGCCGGGCAATCGGTACGCGGAAGGGCGAGCAGGACACATAGTCCAGACCTAGTTCCTGGCAGAACGCTACCGAAGAAGGATCGCCGCCGTGTTCGCCGCAGATGCCGCAGTGCAGCATCGGGTTTTCCTGACGGCCTTTCTTTACGGCCATCTGCATCAGCTGGCCGACACCGGTCTGGTCCAGTTTGCTGAAGGGATCAAACTCATAAATTTTCTGATCGTAATAGCTTTCCAGGAATTTACCCGCGTCGTCCCGGGAGAAGCCAAAGGTCATCTGGGTCAGGTCGTTGGTGCCAAAGCTGAAGAAGTCGGCTTCCTTCGCCACATCGTCCGCTGTCAGCGCGGCTCTCGGGATTTCGATCATGGTGCCGACCTGGTAATTCAGGAAGTAGCCCTGTTCCTTCATAACCTGTTCCGCGGTTTCCACGATGATATTCTTTACGAACAGCAATTCTTTGCGTTCCCCGGTCAGCGGTACCATGATTTCGGGAACGATATCGTAATTCATTTCTTTCTTGACCGCAATGGCCGCTTCGATAACGGCGCGGGTCTGCATGCGGGAAATTTCCGGATAAATGACGCTGAGGCGGCAGCCGCGCAGGCCCATCATGGGGTTGAACTCGTGCATGGCGTCGCAGCGGGCTTTCACTTCTTCGAAGGTCAGGCCCATGCTGTCCCCCAGTTCCCGCATTTCCGCTTCCGTCTTGGGCAGGAACTCATGCAGCGGCGGATCCAGGAAACGAACCGTCATGGGACGGCCCCGCAGCGCTTTGTACATGCCGATAAAGTCTTCGCGCTGGTACGGAAGCAGTTCGGCCAGAGCCGCTTCCCGCTGTTCCACGGTATCCGACAGGATCATGCGGCGGAATTTGGGAATGCGTTCCGCTTCGAAGAACATATGCTCCGTACGGCACAGGCCGATGCCTTCTGCGCCTAACCGCACCGCGTTTTCCGCGTCGGCCGGCGTATCCGCGTTGGTCCGCACTTTCATCTTGCGGAACTGGTCGGCCCAGCGCATAATGCAGCCGAAGTTGCCGCTAATCTGCGCTTCCACCGTGGGGATATCCCCTTCGTAAATGGTACCGGTGGAACCGTCCAGGGAAATATAATCCCCCTCATGGTAAACCGTACCGTTCAGTTCAAATTCTTTTCCTTCTTCGTTAACTTTCAAATCATTGCAGCCAGATACGCAACAGGTACCCATGCCTCTGGCTACTACTGCCGCGTGGCTGGTCATGCCGCCCCGGGCGGTCAGGATGCCTTCCGCCGCGTGCATGCCTTCAATATCTTCCGGCGAGGTCTCCAGACGTACGAGGATGACCCGTTCGCCTTTGGCCGCTGCGTTTTTGGCATCTTCTGCCGTAAAGTAGACTTTGCCCGCCGCACTGCCCGGAGAGGCCGGCAGCGCATGCCCGATTACCTTTCCTTCTTTCAGTGCTTTGGCGTCAAAGGTGGGATGCAGAAGCTGATCCAGGGATTTCGCTTCGATGCGCAGCAACGCTTCTTCCGGCGTGATCATGCCTTCTTCTACCAGGTCGCAGGCGATATTGATGGCCGCTTCCGCCGTGCGCTTGCCGTTACGGGTCTGCAGGAAAAACAGTTTGCCTTCCTGAATGGTAAATTCCATATCCTGCATGTCGCGGTAGTGGCTTTCCAGTTTGTGGGCCAGGTTGATAAATTCGCTGTAGCAGCCCGGCATATCTTCTTCCAGCTTGCTGATAGGCTGCGGTGTCCGTACGCCGGCCACCACGTCTTCGCCCTGGGCGTCGATCAGGTACTCGCCGTAAATTCCCTTGGCGCCGGTAGCCGGGTTCCGGGTAAAGGCCACGCCGGTTCCGGATGTGTTGCCCATATTGCCGAATACCATGGTCTGAATATTAACCGCCGTGCCCCAGTCACCGGGGATGTCGTTCATGCGGCGGTATACGTTGGCCCGGGGGTTATCCCAGGAACGGAATACGGCCTTCACGGCTTCCATCAGCTGGACGTCCGGATCCTGCGGGAAGTCCTGTCCGATTGCTTCTTTATACAATGCTTTGAAGCGTTTGATCAGTTTTTTCATGTCGTTGACATCCAGGTCGATATCAAACTTAACGCCTTTCTGCTCTTTGATCTCGTCAATAATTTTTTCAAATTTCGACTTGGGAACTTCCATGACTACGTCGGAAAACATCTGGATGAAACGACGGTAGGAGTCATAGGCAAAACGGGGATTATTTGTTTTCTGCGCAAAGCCTTTCACGGAAATATCGTTCATGCCCAGATTTAAAATCGTGTCCATCATGCCCGGCATGGAGACCCGTGCGCCGCTGCGGACGGAAACCAGCAACGGGTCGTTGTTGTCGCCGAACTTTTTCCCGTTTTCTTTTTCCAGCCAGCGCAGCGCTTCGAAAATCTGCTGCTTGATCTCGTTGGAAATTTTGCGGCCGGATTTGTAATAATCCGTGCAGGCTTCCGTTGTAATCGTAAAGCCCATGGGAATCGGCAGTCCCAAATTCGTCATTTCCGCCAGATTGGCCCCTTTGCCGCCCAGCAGCTCGCGCATCTGTGCATTACCTTCGTTAAACTTATACACCCATTTTTTTTCAGTTACCATAAAAACTAAGCCTCTTTCCTTTTTTTATTTCTTTTAAGGAGACGCTGATTAAATGAGTTTGTGCGATGACCGAGGACTTTTTGCGACTGACAAGAAAATGGTCCGAAGGCGCAGCCATAGCTGCGTTGAGGGGCATTGACGCAGTCAGTCACAAAAAGCACCGGTCAGCGTGCAGACGAATTAATCAGCGTTTCCTTACATTTGCTGCAATTGTATTGCAATGACACTGCCTTCCGCAATGTCATGATAAAAGTTCTTGCCGGTTTCCGGTCTGTTTCTGAAAAAGACCTGCCGCATGCATCAGCAGTCGGCAGGTCGATTCATCAGCCTTTATTAAATTGCTTCAGTCTGTATTACAACAAATTAGCATACAACCGGAACACTGTCAGCTACTGAATTATTTTACGATATCCCCTTCATTGAACGGGTCGCCGCACTGCGGGCAGAATTTAGGCGGATTATGCGGATCTTCCGGCTGCCAGCCACACTTATCGCATTTATACAACGGTGCGTCTGCCGGTTTCCGGGAACCGCAGTTCGGGCAGAACTGACCCTGGTTCACGCTGCCGCAGCTGCAGGTCCAGCCAGCCGGGGCTGCCGGTTGCGGTTTGCCGCAGTTGGCGCAGAACTTGCCGGTGTTGCCTTTGGCGCCGCAGGCACAATCCCAGCCGCCTGCCGGTTTGGGTTCCGGCTTCGGTTGTCCGCAATTGGCGCAGAATTTACCAGTGTTTCCGGCATGTCCGCAGGCACATGCCCAGCCTGCTGCCGCTGCGGGAGCTGCCGCCGGCTGCGGTGGCTGCTGCTGCGGGTACGGCTGTTGCGGCTGTCCGTACTGAGGCGGATACTGACCGGCCGGACCATACGCATTCCCCATGGCCATGCCGCCGGCCATGTTCGCCATACCCATGCCGATAAACGCGCCCATGGGACCCATACCGCCGCCTTCATTAGCGGATGCGTTACGAATTCCGTCAGCGGTCGCGTCGGTCAGGACGCCCATACGCATATCCGGATTGCTCATCATAGCGCCCATCTGTACTTTCTGGAGTTTCGCTTCGTCTTCTTCGTTGGCTTTAACACTGTTCACACCGAAGGAAACGATTTCAATGCCGCGCAGGTCACGCCACTTGGAAGACAGCACGTCATTCAGGGCGTCGGCCAGTTCCATGGTACGCATCGGCAGTTCGGTATAGTCGATACGCTGTGCGGAAATTTTACCGAATGCAGGCTGCAACGCAGTCAGCAATTCGGATTTCAGCTGGCTGTCCCACTGGCTCCGCAGGTATTGGTCGGGAGCATTACCGGCAATCGTGGAATAGAACAGGATCGGGTCCACGATTTTGTAGCTGTATTCGCCGAAGCAGCGGATGCGAACCAGCAAGCTGCGACCGGTATTTTCTTCAATTACTTTAAAGGGAATTTCCGCCGGGGTACCGTATTTGTTGCCGATAATTTCTTTCGTGTTGAAGTAATAGACACGCTGATCCTTACCGGTATCGCCGCCGAAAGTAAAACGTTTACCCATGCGCTGGAATACCTGAATCACGCTTTCTTTCAGGTCGCCTGTGAAAACAGAAGGTTCTGTGGATTTGTCGTAGGTGTATTCGCCGGGTTCAGCACAAAGGTCAACGACTTTGCCCTGTTCCACGATCATCATACACTGGCCTACGTTAACCGCAATCACGGAGCCGTTGGAGATGATGTTGTCTTCCGCGCTGGTGTTGGAGCTGCGGCCCTGGTTGCTGATCCGTTTCTGGCCTTTGCACATCAGTACGTCCGGGGTCATGCTGTCGCAGTAAAAATACTCTTTCCACTGGTCAGCCAATACGCCGCCAATGGCGCCCATGCCTGCTTTAATTAATCCCATGTGTTGTTCCCTCCTTAAATTAATAATATTTCAAATTACTGATTTCCTGTCTGATTGGTTTTGCTGATTGCCCATCGGTTCCGGTGATGATTTAATCTTTTTGATACATAATCCTTATGCTGTATTACTATTTTACCACAAAATGCATTTTCTTACACTGTAAATTTAGGACAAACATACTATAATCCGCAATTATGTTTTTTTCATGTTTCTTTGGGTCGCAGTTTCCTGTTCGTCCTGTGTTATTTTATCGTGATGCGTCCGGCACCGTACGGATTTTCATAACCTTCTTTGATTTTTGCGTTCAGATGGTTCTGCACATATTCCATAATAGCGTCCACATCTGTCATGATGCCGTCCTTCAGCAGCCTGCTCTGTTTGAACATCACCAGGCCGTTACCGCCGTCCTTCAGCACATAGGTGCTGCCGCCGATAGTATACTTGCCGTTCAAGTCGATGGGCTTGCCGTTGATCATCACGTCTTTCACGCGGCGTTCGCCTTTCACTTCCACAAAATTGCCTTTGGCATCTACAACCAGGCCGGAAGGAATGGATGAGTCGACCGTATAGCTCATACCGGAAACCTGCATGAAAGCCCCGTGCTCACCCGGATATGCGGATGCGCCGACTTCCAGGGCGTCAACAATCTGCTGGCCCGTAGCTTCAATCACCGTGCACATGTTACCGAAGGGGAAAGCCTCCAGCAAATCATTATATGTGAACACGCCTTTTTTGATAGTATTGCGGATAGAACCTCCATTGACCATGGAAATGTCTGTATCCAGCACGAAGCGGTAAGCATCTGCCACAAAATCGCCCAGATTGGTTTCCCCGTTACGCACCCGGCGTTCCCCGGTCTTGGGGTCGTCGCCGGTCAGGTCCGTCAGCGCCTCACCTACGGGCTGTTTCAGGATGGGCTCAAACTTTTTGTTTTCTTTGGCAACCAGTTTGGTAACTTTCGGATCCGCGGTTTTCAAGTCTTTCACTAGCTCGGAAGTAATGGTCCCATCTTCTTTGATCGTCATTTTTCCCAGGCTTTTGAGCTTGGTTCCCGTCTGGGCCACCAGCACTTCCTTGCCTGCTTTGTTGATGATTTTGTGAGGGGGGATATACTGTTCATGGGAGTGTCCGTCAATGATGGCGTCAATGTTATAGGTATTGGCCGCTATCGCGCCGCTGGACCAGTAAGGAATAGAACCATCGGTGCCCAGGTGCCCTACCAGGAACACGTATTCCGCGCCTTCTTTGCGTACATTGTTAACGGCCCGCTGCACAGCTTCATAAACTTTTTCACCGGTCTGGTCTTCACAGAAACTGTAGATAAATTTGCCGTTCTTATCCTGGAAGTATTTAGGTGTGGAAGTCACCAGGGTTTCCGGAGTAGTTACACCCACAAAGCCAATCTTTTTTCCGCCCAGAACAATAATCTTGGAAGGTTTCAGAATCGGTTTACGGGTCTTTACATCCACAAAGTTACAGGAGTAATAACCGCATTTCATCCGGGGAGCCAGCTGCAGGAAACGCTCCATACCGTAATCAAATTCATGGTTGCCGGGGATGACAAAGTCATAGCCCACTGCATTCATAATCTTGATAATGGACTCGCCGGTGGAAAGTTTCCCGATGGGTGCGCCCTGGATGGCATCGCCGGCATCTGCCAGAGCTACGGGATGTCCCTGTTTTTTCAAATCTTTTTTGTATTGGGACACCTTATCAATGCCAAGGTTATCCGTGATGCCGCAGTGGATGTCGTTGGTATGCAATATAATAATTTCCTTGCCGGCTGCCAATACCGCTACCGGAAGCAAAAGCGTTACCAGCATCGCCAATGCTGCGCTGTAGAATTTCTTCAGGTTTCTGGTCATTTTTTGCGTCCTTTCTGATTATTCAGGAAAGAAAAATTGAAGACGAAAATAACTGTTTATTGTTTAGGCGTAAGCGCGTACACTCGCGCCGGCAGACCGGTTGCGCCCTCGATACGCGGCCAGGACGCAAACAATACCGCCCCGGCAGGAGCCACTTTGTCCAGATTGCAAAGCACTTCAATCTGAAGTTTTCCGGATGCCAGTACAAAACGCTCGCAGGCCAGATCACCGGCTTCAACAGCCAGATAACTGGCATCCGTATCCAACGTCTCGTGTCCGTTAGCCGCTGCTTTGCGTACTTCAAAAATATATTTCAGAGCATCAATTGACCAGCCCGGGCAATGTTCATTCCCGTCTGCACCAACGTTAGACAGTTTGTCCATATCGGGCCAGCGCTTGTACCAGTCAGTCCGCAGAGCCACAAAGGCGCCTTCCGGAATGGGACCGTATTTTTCTTCATAGGCTTTGATATCTTCCACAGTCACGGCATAATCAACGTTACCTTTTACCTTTTCACTGATGTCGATGACTGCCAGTGGGAACACAAAGTCCTTGACACCGTATTGTTCAGACAAAGGAGCATCTTTCACAAAATGACCTGGGAAATCAACATGGGTGCCGAACTGACCGGGGAATTTAAATGTATGAATCAGGCATTCCAGCATGGGATTGCCCCAGTCAAACACCACCTTGCTCAGTTCCACCGAACCTTCCGGTATGCCGCTCCAGAACGGACTGTCGTTGTTGAGAGAATGGGAAAGTTCCACCCACTCATACCCTTCAGATTTCAGTTCCTTTAAAGCATTCCATAATTTATTTTCCATAACTACCCCTCCAAAATTAATATTGTATTAAATATTTACTTAATTTTATTCAACAGAGCGGCCAGTTCGTAAGCAGAAGTGTCTCCGCCATAACAGGTCATAATTGGTTGCTGCCCCAGCATAAGCGTGTTACCGGAAGCATAGGCATCGGATTTATTATGTCCGTTATGATAGGCTGCCGCCAGATTGCCCAGCACAAAATAGGAACGCTCCGCTCCGCTCATATCATTGGCAGCAACAGGCTGGACCAGGGCCTTGCCGTTCACTTTTACAACACCTTTTTCCGCGGTAACGTGTTTACCGCTGTATTCAAACAATCTCTTAACATAGTTTTCCCTGCGCTGTTGGTGGGTAGGATGATCACTGGGAGAGAAAATCTCGCCTGCAAAGTTTTTCTTGGATTTTCCGTATTTTTCTTCCACCCGCTGCCAGATTGCGGCGGCAGCGCCCGGGTTATAGCCGGCGTTAATTACATAGTCAAGGGCAAGGTTATCTGCTTCCCACTCGTCCTTTTTGGTAATGGAAACCGAATCAATCTGGTTTACCAGCACATTAAGGGCGATATTGGTCAGGGCGGAGCTTCCCACTGCAGAACCTACCATCGCAGCGCCAATAGCAACATTCAGTTTCTTCCGCATAGAGGAAGCTACATGGTTCTTCTGGCCATGACCCATTTCATGCGCTAAAACAACAGCAACTTCATCCGGATTATCCGTAAGGCTGTACAGCCCTTCGTTGACGCTCATTACGTGCCCCATGCTGCAAAACGCATTAAACGATTCCTGTTTATTGATAAAATACAAATACGGTTTTTGAAGTATGGTAGGATCCACCGCCGCGATACCTTTCGTAAGGCGGGGCATCATCTCATCCAGTTGCTGCTTGCGGTAATAATTTTCAGACACGCCGTATTTTTCCTGATAACCGGCAAAAAGCTCCTGACGCCCTTCTTCCGTCTGATCATAATGTTTGATCAATGCCTCCACCTGCTGCTTGGCTGCCACGCCCTGGACAACGGTACCAAGGATACCACCAATAGCTCCAGCCTGTGCCGATGGCAACGGCTGGACTGCAGCCTGCAAACTCACACCAATCATACCGCACAGAATTACTGAACCCAACTTCTTTTTCCAGGAATTTGTTTTCATCACTGCACCTCGCTTTTACTGAACCGAATACTCACATAATATTCCGAAATACTCCGTCATATTAATCTTCTATAATATAAATTTTATACAAATCCTGACTATTTTGCAACTGTTTTCGTCATATTTACTTTGTCCGCCCATTCCCTGAAACGTTCCACGCAGAAAGCCGCATAGCCTCCGATTTCTGCAAATCCCACAACATCTTGCCGCCAGACAGTATGAATCTGTATATCTTCATAAAAAATCTCAGCTTTATCGTTGCTTTCAAAGACGATGAAATGTGTCGGCTCGATTTTTTCTTTTTGTCTCACCTGGTAAAGGGCCCCTGCCAACAGTTCTGCCCGGTACAGCGGTTTGTTGCCGCCTGCAACCGCTGCGATCCGGAATTCCCAGATATCTTTACTGGTATTCCCAAAAGATTCTTTCACGCTTGCGGTGCCATCAGTATTTGAAACCGGTGCCGGGGTCATCTTCAGCGGATCCATCAGCTTATACATATTCCGTATGCGCTGTTCCGGATCGGGATGGCTGTCAAAAATCCCCCAGCCCGGGTTACCATATTCCACAGCCAGTTCCTGCAGCTTATGCATGGTTACCAGCATGGCATAGGGGCTGTAGCCCGCTTTCACCGTATAAGCAAATCCTTCCCTGTCCGCAGCGCTTTCATCCGCCCTGCTGTAACCTGCAGCCAAGGCATCACCGACCACCATTCCCATGGCCAGCACATCGCCATTTCCAGTAGCCGCCCCTGCAAGGATAGCCGCCAGCTGGGTCCACATGTTTTTTTCAAGCTGGTGCACCGTATGGCGCTTCACCACGTGTCCGATTTCATGCCCCAGTACGCCTGCCAGTTCCGCGTCGGACGGCATGTAGTCCAGCAGTCCTTTAAAAACATATATATAACCGCCAGGGCAGGCCAGCGCATTCACATCATCGGTATTCAACACCTTAAACGAATATTTTATGTTTTTACGGCCGCACACGTCCACCAGGCTTTGCCCGATACGTTCGACCCGTTCAGCGATTTCCATATCGTTGATGACCCCATAACGGGCTTCTATCTGTTCAGCGGCAGCCTTGCCCATCTCTAACTCCTGTTTTTCGCTGATCAGGCCGGCTTCGGCAGCCGGCAGGAAAGAACAGGTAATTCCCAGCAGGCAGAGTATTGAAAAAATAATTCTCAAAAAATGTTTCACGTGAAACTCCTTTTTGGCAGTTAAAACGGTTGTCCCTGCATATTTAATCATCCATTGGCATCAATCAAGGCAATGCTTCTGTCCTGACGCAAATCATATAATCCCTTTTTCCTTAAAACTTACAATTTCTTCGTCTGTATACCCCAAAGCGCCTAACACTTCCCGGTTATGTTCACCTGCATAAGGCCCCCGGAAGCGAATGCTGCAGGGAGTACCGGAAAGCTTCACCGCCGGTTTCAGATACGCCACTTCCCCAAAATCTTCCCGCCGGGTTTCCAGCATGCCGGACTCTTTCGTCATATCATTTTCCAACACTTCCTCCGGATTGTTTACAGGTGTTACACAGAACTCCCCGTTTTGCGCCAGCGCGACCCATTCGTCCCGGGTTTTCGTCAGCAGCTTGTTACGGATCCGTTGTGTTATTTCTTCTTCATGGGCGAAATCGTACTGCCTGTCTTTTAACTCCGGTAATTCAATCATTTCGCAAAACGTTTGCCAGAACTTCGGCTCAATGGTACCCACGCTGATGTATTTTCCGTCTTTTGTTTTATAAACATCATAATAATGGGCACGCCGGCCAAAAGGTGTGTCTCCCGTTACCCTACAGCCTAAAATACTGGCAAACGAGACAATTTGCATACTTAAGGCAGTATTGTAAAGACTCACGTCAATGTACTGCCCTTTCCCCGTTTTCTCTCGCGCCAGCAGTGCCATGGAAATGGCCGCTACCGCATTCAGACTGCTGCCGATGGCAGAGACCTGCACTTCGCTGATGGCTACATCGCCCGTATCATTCAGGAAATTCATTCCGGAAAGCCCGATAATGTTTAAATCATGGGCAGGTTGCTGTTTGTATTTGCTTTCCTGCCCGAAACCGGTAATGGAACAGTAAATCAGCCCGGGATTCATTTTTACAATTTCTTCATAGCCCAACCCCTTTGACTGCAGATAACCGGGACGGAAACCTTCCAGAAACACATCAGCCTGCCGCAATAGCTTTTTCAGTATTTCCTGCCCTTCTTCCGTCTTAATATTAACTGTAATCCCCTTTTTGTTCCGGTTCAGCGCCAGGTTCCAGCTGCTCATGCCTGGCGCAAGTTGTGGCGCAAAATTACGGTTGGGATCACCTTTCACGCCTTCCACCTTGATCACGTCCGCTCCGAAATCCGCCAGTACCATTCCGCAATACTGCCCGGGCAGCCACTGGGAGAAATCAATTACTTTTATACCCTGTAACGCGCTGTTCATATGCCGCTCACCTGCTTTCTTAATTCTGACTATGTATTTTATTAAGATAATTTTATCATAAATGTGGCACTTTGTTTTTGTTTTTGCAAACCTCCGGCATAAGAACCTGTCTTAAAAAAGCAGCTTGATGCGTCTGTCTGCTTTCCGGTGAACAATCCCATTTAAACAGCGCCCCCCGCCCTCTTGTCCATATCTTTCAATGCAGTTATAATAAATTTAACAGTAAAAAAACCGGAGGCAACATCATGAGCAGCTTCAGCCAGATTGTCAATTCGCTCTTATATATTATCAGCGGTTTCTTTTTTGGTATCTTTGCCTCAAGGCACAGCATCTTTTCTGTCATGAATATACGCAGGACCCTGGCGGAAAAAGATTTTTCCCCAGCTTCCCTGTTCCGGCTGGCTTTCAGCATTCTTTTTATCGTACTGGCCTTTCTTGTATTCCCTTCCTGGATGGCCTCCCGCACAACCATCGGGGCCATTGCCTATTACGCGGTTCTGCTCTTCTATTTTTCAAAAGGATGGAAAAACTCTCCTAAATAACCCTTCCGGTATTAAAAACTTACGGATACTTTCCCGGTCTTCCTAAACAGGTGCCGGAAAAGTATCCGTATTTTTCTTTTTACAGTATGCTAAAATGCTGATTGTATATGGATTTCTTCAGTGTTGTAATTGCGGAAGACACAACATGTCCGTGTCAATAAACGGAACTCCTAAATGGCGGGTTTTCACAAAGTTTCCATGACAGTCGCTGCCGCCGGAAATGTATAGCTTGTGACGGTGGCAGAAATGGGCCAGAAGCCTGCTGTCCTCCAACCTGTGCCCTGAGTGATAGCATTCGAAGCCGTCCAGTTTTTCGTCGACAAGCCGGGGCAGGTATTCCTGCATGCCGGCGCCATGAAAATCACTGGCCAGATGGGCGCAAAGGGCAACCCCACCGGCCTGCCGGATTACCTGTACCACTTCTGAAATGGCCGGAAAATCCGGAAAGCCCAGATCATTTTCCGCTGTAAATATCCGCCGGAAAAAATCGTTCACATCACCGCACAACCCTTTGTCCTGCAGGTACGCCAGCGCTTTCCAGCCGCCCCGGTGGGGATCATAGGTGTATTTCTTAAACTCCTCCATGGAAAGGGGCCAGCCCCTGTCAATCAGGTTGCGGACGCTGTCGTCATCTTTCAGTTCCAGCAGTCTCTGGTTATGACGGCAGAGTTCCCGCAGTCTTTTGTTTTCAATATCGATTCCGTAACCGAGGATATGGTAATTATGCCCATCCTTGGTAGAATTCAGTTCCACGCCGGTTATAAAACCCAGACCCGTATCAGCCGCCAGTTTTTTCGTTTCTGCCACGTTGGCCACGCTGTCGTGGTCCGTAACAGCAAAGAATTCAATTCCCGCGGCGCAAACCGCTTTCACAACCTGACCCGGGTCCCAGGTCCCATCGGAGGCCGTGGTGTGGATATGTAAATCAGCCCGCATAAAAACGTCTCCAATAATTATATTCTTTTTCAAACAGGTACTTCTTCATATTCAAATCCGGCTTCCGTCAGTTCGATGGGCTTCTGCAATGTGTCCGTCAGCCATTTTTCCGCCGCAGGTTTTCTTTCCTCCGGCATACGCAGGGTAAAGATCACTGCATTGCCATATTCCGTGTCTGCCAGGTTAAACAACTGCTGCTGATAGAGAAGATTAGTTATCCTGCCCGCCTCGCCCGGTGCGCAGGAAAAGACATAGAGCCCCATCTTCACTTTTTGCGCAAGGCCTGCTACATCCGCAGCATTAGCAACGGCGCCCGAATAGGCCCTTACAAGGCCTCCGGCCCCCAGTTTGATCCCTCCGAAATAGCGGGTCACTACGGCAGCCACCTGCTGCAGTCCCTGTTTGCGCAACACCCCCAGCATGGGCATGCCGGCTGTACCGGAAGGTTCCCCGTCATCACTGGACCTCTGGTGCTGCTCATCAATTACATAAGCGCTGCAGTTATGGGTAGCGTCCCAAAACTCTTTTTTCACCGCTTTTATGAATTCCTGCGCTTCCTCTTCCGTTTTAACTTTTTTAAGGGAACAGATAAAGCGGCTTTTGGATATTACCTGCTCCGTCCGTATATCCTTTGCGATCGTGAGATTCATGATTTGACGCTTCCGCCTTTCCCGACGCAACATTTCACATGATACATTACCGTTTAATTATACCATAAATCAAATCCCGTTTGGTTTTGAAATTTATTTTTGCTCAGTATCATTACTGCTGCGGGTTTTTTATTGCCCTGTATCGCATTAGTGGTATAATAAGATGACATTCATTTATAAGGACTTTTTGTATGAAGGCAAATTTCTTTCACCCGCATAAAAAGATTAATACAGAAGCTGCCTCCCGGTCACAACTGGTAAACACCTACCGTTCCCTGAACCACTGGAACGGTTTCCAGTTCAAATTGTTCTGGGAAGGAATTGTCGTGGGTATTTTTTCCGGCCTGGTGGTCAGCCTGTTCCGTTTTTTACTTTCCAGAGCGGAAGAATTCCGCATCGGACTGTATGGATACCTGAGCCAGTTGCCTGCTGTATATACGGCAGGCTGGTTCGCGGCGCTGCTGGCCGTAGGGGGCGTCCTTTACTGGCTCACCCGGCACGAACCCATGGCGGGCGGTTCCGGCATCCCTCAGGTCAAGGGTGTTATCCTGGGCCTGATGCGCATGAACTGGTTCCGGATTTTATGGGTGAAGCTTACTGCCGGCGTTATCGGTCTGGGCGCGGGCCTGTCCCTTGGACGGGAAGGTCCTTCCATCCAGTTAGGCGCCGTAACGGCCCAGGGTGTCAGCCGTTTCCTGGGGCGTACCCGCATGGAAGAACGCTATCTGATTACCAGCGGCGCCAGTGCCGGCCTGGCCGCGGCCTTTAACGCGCCCCTGGCCGGGGTCATGTTTTCCCTGGAAGAGCTGCACCGCAACTTTTCCGCCGTTGTGTTGCTGCCTGCCATGACGGCAGCCATGACTTCCACTTTTGTTTCCCGGTTGTTCTTCGGCGGAGGCCTGACTTTCAGTTTCCGCAGTATCCCGCGTTTCCCGCTGGATCTCCATATCGTGTACGCAATCCTCATCGCCGTGATTGCCGGTCTCTGCGGTGTCATTTTCAATGCAGGCCTGTTGAATATACACCGGTTTTACAGCCTGCCGGTCTTTAAAAACCTGTACATGAAAATCACGTTTGCCCTGTTATGCGCCGGTGTTTTAGGCTTTGTGCTGCCCCAGGTGCTGGGCGGTGGCAACCGTCTGGTAGACGAGCTGGCAACAAAGTCGTTTCCGTTGCAGCTGCTGTTTGCCCTGCTGGCCGGAAAGTTTATCTTCACCCTGATCAGCTACGGGACAGGCGTCCCGGGCGGTTTTTTCCTGCCTATGCTGGTACTGGGAGCGCTTGTGGGAAGCATATGCGCCTATTTTCTGACGGCCTTCCAGCTGATTCTTCCCAGTCACGGTGCCAACATCATCATCATCGCCATGGCAGCGTTCTTTTCCGCTTCCGTGCGGGCACCTATTACCGGTACGGTACTGATCAGTGAAATGACCGGCAGTTTTTACCACCTGATGATCCTGGGTATGGCATCAGCCATCGCCTACATTGTGGCACAGCTTTGCGGCAGCCAGCCCATTTATGAAGCGCTGCTGCTGAAATCCCTGAACAGTCACAGCACGCCTGAACCCAATACCGTCAGGAAAGAACGGAATATTGTGGAAGTTCCGGTGAGCAGCGGCAGCCTGATTGAAAATAAAAGAGTGCAGGATATCCCCTGGCCCGGTCACACGTTGCTGGTAGACGTAAAGCGCGGGTCGGAACAGCTGATACCCGACGCAAATACTGTAATCATGGCCGGCGACTTCCTGTATGTACTGACGGAAACAGAACACGCCGAAGATGTACAGGCGTTAGGTTCTGATTTGAAAGATTAAAAAGAAAAACGCGGCAACCGGTTTTGCTTACGTCTTACCGGCTGCCGCGTTCCTTTTTACCTTTGCGGCACATCGAATGATGCTATCGTTTCAGATGTCATGTCTGTTTTCAGCTGAAACTTCTCAATACGTTTTCAGTTCCGGAAACTCTTCGCTGAAATCAAAGGTTGCGAAATAATCCTTCGGTTCCTCTGCCCGGCGGATCAGTTTCACTTCACCGTTTTCCTGCAGTAGCAGTTCCGCGCTGCGCAGCTTGCCGTTGTAATTGTATCCCATGGAAAAACCGTGGGCGCCGGCATCGTGGATAAACAGTATATCGCCTTTTACAATTTCCGGAAGTTTCCGGTCAATGGCAAACTTATCATTGTTCTCGCACAGCCCGCCCACCACGTCGTAAACATGGGACAGTTCCGCATTTTCTTTTCCCAGCACGGTGATATGATGGTAAGAACCGTACATGGCCGGCCGCATCAGGTTTGCTGCGCAGGCGTCCACACCGATATATTCTTTATAAATATGCTTCTCGTGGATAGCGCGGGTCACCAGCGCACCGAACGGGGCCAGCATGAAACGGCCCATTTCCGTGAACAGGCTTACGTTGCCCATACCGGCAGGCACAAGCACCTCTTCAAAAACCTTGCGTACCCCTTCGCCAATCGCCAGAATGTCATTTTCCGCCTGTTCCGGATGATAGGAGATGCCCACGCCGCCGGACAGATTAATGAACGTGATATCCGCTCCGGTTTCTTCTTTCAGTTCCACAGCCAGCGTGAACAGCTGCCGGGCCAGTTCCGGATAATACGCATTGGTCACGGTATTGGATGCAAGGAACGCATGAATGCCAAAATGCTTTGCGCCCTTCTGCATCAGCATTTTGTATGCCTGCACCATCTGCTCCCGGGTCATACCGTATTTGGAATCGCCGGGGTTATCCATAATGCTGTTGGCAATAGCAAAATGGCCGCCGGGATTAAAACGGCAGCAGATGGTTTCGGGTATGCCCGCCACCTGTTCCAGAAATTCCACATGGGTCAGGTCGTCCAGATTGATGATCGCGCCCATTTTTTTGGCCAGCTGCATATCTTCCGCCGGGGTTTCATTGGAACTGAACATCACGTCATGGCCAGTCAGCCCCGCGGCATGGCTCATCTGCAGCTCGGTCAGGGACGAGCAGTCCGCACCGCAGCCTTCTTCTTTTAAAATCTGCAAAATATACGGGTTCGGCGTAGCCTTTACCGCAAAATATTCTTTAAAGCCTTTATTCCAGGCAAATGCCTTGTTCACCAGACGGGCTCTGTTACGAATCCCCGCCTCATCATACAGGTAAAAAGGCGTCGGGTATTTTTTCGCAATCTGTTCTGCTTTTTCTTTTGAAATGTACGGAATCTTCCTGCTCATAATTATATGTCTCCTTCTGCAGCGCAGCTTAAATCTGGCCGCGCTCCCCTCAAAGTGCTTTCGAAACATCCCGAACCGTCATAAAAGAATTGACAGTTCCTACTTATCATATTATAAACTGCCCGCAGGGTCAATGTGAAAATTATGAAACAGCAAAGAAATCCGTAAGGAAACTCCTTTATATTTTGTAACCTGCTTTTCTTTTCGGCAATCCCCGATTTATTTTTGCCACGTCATCTCATTTAGGATATAATTATATGAAAACCACCTGAAAGTTTTCTTTTGCGAAAGGTATTATCATGATCGACTTGACAAAACTGACCACAGAACAACAGAATCCCAAAACCAAAGCCATCGACGAAGCATCAGCGCTGGAAATTGTAAAACTGATCAATGCGGAAGACCAGACTGTACCGAAAGCAGTCAAAAAAATCCTCCCGGATATTTCCCGGGCAATAATTGTCATTGCCAACCGTCTTTCCCACGGGGGACGCTTGTTTTATATCGGCTCCGGCACCTCCGGGCGGCTGGGCATTTTGGATGCGTCCGAATGTCCGCCCACCTACAACACGCCGCCGGAACTGGTACAGGGTATCATCGCCGGTGGTACGCCTGCTGTCTTTCGTGCGCAGGAAGGCGCGGAAGATTCCGAATCCGCCGGCGCAGAAGACCTGCAAAACCAAAAACTGACGAACCTGGACGTTGTCGTCGGCCTTTCCGCATCAGGCAGGACACCCTATGTAATCGGTGCGCTGAAATATGCACAACAGACCGGCGCCTATGCCATCGCCGTAACCTGTACGGAAAATCCGGAAACCGAAGCACACGCAAACCTTTCCCTCACCGCCGTAACCGGTCCGGAAGTCATTACCGGTTCAACCCGTATGAAAGCCGGCACAGCGCAAAAGCTGATTTTGAACATGCTTTCCACCGGCAGCATGATCCTGATGGGAAAAGTGTACGGCAATTTGATGGTCGATTTGCAATGTACCAACAGCAAGCTGAAGGCACGGGCAAGGCGTATAGTAATGGAAGCTTCCGGCTGCGACGGCGAAACGGCGGACAAACTGCTGGAACAGTCCCGCGGAGAAGTAAAGCCTGCGATTCTGATGCATCTGGCCGGTATTGATTACGAAACAGCTGTGCAGAAACTGAAAGAAAACCAGGGGCGCCTAAAGCAGGCCCTGAAATAAAGCTTCGAAAAGCTTCGATAGTAACAACATTGCACTCATATTGGGTTGCATTTGATTCAACAGCAAAAGCCAAAACGGAAAACGCATCACCTATTTTAAAAGATTGAAAAACTGAAAAAGGTTTGGTCAACCGTAATAGGAGTACAATACTATGAAACTTGGAATTTCCATATATCCGGGACTTGACGCGGACAGGGAAAAAAGCCTGCTGCTGTTGCAAAAGGCAGCGGCCTTAGGTTACAGCCGCGTCTTTTCTTCCCTGCACATTCCGGAAAGCAATGCCACTTCCCTGCGTGAAGACGCCCTTTATCTTTTTGCCTTTGCGGAGAGTCTGGGATTGGATGTGATTGCCGATATTTCGCCACACACCTTGAAGATTCTGGACATACCCGAGCTGACACCGGCCCGGCTGAAACAACTTCACATTACCACGGCCCGCTTTGATTACGGAATCGGAACGGAAACCATCGCAGCCTTCAGCCGCGAAATGAATGTCCAGCTAAACGCGTCCACCGCCCGTTCCGTGGAGTTACATGCGTTATTAAAGGCGGAGGCGGATTTTTCCCGCATCGACGGCCAGCATAATTTTTATCCCCGCCCCCATACCGGCCTCAGTTCTGAAACGGTTCAGCGGCAGAATGCGTTGCTGCACCGGCACGATATTCCGGCAGGGGTTTTCGCGGCCAGCCAGACCGGCAGACGGGGACCGCTGTATGCCGGCCTGCCCACCATGGAAAGCCTCCGGGGTATTGCCCCCTGTGACGCCGCCCCCATTTTGACTGCCATCGGCTGCGACAGCCTGATTATCGGGGACAGTAATCCTACGCTGGCGGAACTGGAAGCACTGGCCGATCCGGAGACCCTGGCCAAAGCCGATGCCCGTTATTCCCGCAAGGCCCTGCCGCCCAAAAAAGAATGGCAGCCGGACGCGCCGCTGCCATTACATATTCATGTTTTATCAGAGGCTCCCTTTATCAGAAGCCTTTTGTCCCGGTCCTATACCAACCGCCCCGACCCGGCGGCAGATGTCATCCGTGCCACGGAAAGCCGGGACACCGCAAAAGACGTTACCATCGTACCGGAACGGAACGAAAACAAACTCATCATCGAAATGCCGAAAGAATACGCCGCCGTATTCGCAGGTCCCCAACATCTGGCTAACGGGAAAAAATCTTCCCTGCTGCCGGTGGGAACTGTCCTGCTCGATAATAATACGTACGGACGCTATAAAGGCGAACTCCAGATTTTAACCGTGCCCCAGCCAATGGATCCCCGCAGCAATGTGATTGCCCAGGTGAAAAAAGAAGACGTGCCGTTGCTGTCGTTGATCAGTGCGGAGATTCCATTCTGTTTTGTAATAGAATAAAAGTTTTGCCCATAAAAAATTACAAGGGAAAAGTTCTCGCAAAACCGTTCCCGTTTGCTATTTCATGGACTCATTTGCCTGTGGCTTCGAAACTCGGGGCTTCGCCCCTCAGACAGTCTCGCCACGACGGCAAATTTCATCTCATTAGATTTCGCAAACGCTCACGATGTTTTGCTTAGAACTTTTCCCTTGCTGTATCTTCTGTGCAAACTTTTACAAATACTTCAATATCTCTTTCGCATGGGGCAGGATAATATCCGGCTTCACCGGACCCCGCTCCACATCTTCCAGCGTTGCTTCCCCGGTCAGCACCAAAATCGAAAGAATGCCGTTATCTGTCCCGAACCGGATATCCGTCATCAGCCGGTCGCCCACCATGGCGATCTCTTCTTTTTTCAAACCGGTTCGTTCCATCACCGTATCTACCATATATCCGTAGGGCTTGCCTGTAATATATTCCGGGTCTTTGCCCGTAGCGGTTTTGATGCAGGCCAGAAAAGCACCCGTGTCGGGAATATACTCCCCGCCTTCGATGGGGCACCGCACGTCCGGATGGGTCGCAACGTAAGGCACGCCCCTGTCAATGAGACGACAGGCAATCGTCAGTGTCTCATAGGTCAGGGTCTGGTCAAACCCCACCACCACTAAATCCGTTTCATCCTCCAGACGGGAAGAAAGTGTAAATCCGCCTTCTTTAATGGTGGCTTTCAGTTCCGGCGTACCCAGTACAAAGAGTCGCGCCCCCGGTTTACTGTGTTTCAGATGACTTACCAGCGCATCCGAAGAAATCAGGATGTTGTTTTTTGTCACCGGCACGCCCATGGAGTTCATCTTCTTCACATAATGTCCGTGATCTTTGGAGGAATTATTGGTAACCAGATAGTATGAGCGCCCCGCTTCTTTCAGCCTGTCAAAAAAGCCTTCCATGCCGGGAATCAGTTCCATGCCCAGGTTGATGGTACCGTCCATATCAAACAAAAAACATTTTATCTGTTTCAACCGCTGTAAATTACCTGTCTTCATCTATGGATCCTTTCCGCAAAAGATTCGCCCATTCTTCTGTAAACATATGATTTGTTAAACCGGCTTAAATGCCGGTAACCATACAACTTATCCGTCCGGTTACTTTGCATTGATCCATTCCCGGATCAGCGCCTGCTTTTCCCCTGCCATCCAGCGAAGGTCATCGTTGGGAACAGTCCCGATATCGCCATACTTGTTTTTGTCATTCAGCGCATCAGCCAGCGGGTTCATCCGGTAATCACGCATAATCTGCAGCGCTTCCTTTGACAAAAGATATTCCATGAGACGCTCCGCCTCTTTACGCTTTTCCCCGTTTTTCAGGATCGCAACCGCCGTAATCATATTTTTATTCCCATCCCGCACCGGAACGGCATATAAAAACGGATGTTCCCTTTCCAGGGCCAGAGCATGACGCAGTGACATGACCGCCACTGCCTTGTTCCCAAGATACACTTCGTATCCTGCCTTTGCCTCCGTCGGCAGATACAGTACCTGCTGTGTACGCAGACTGCCCGCAAACTGCAGCGCGGCATCCCGGCCCCGCAGCTGCCATAAAGAAGTAATCAGCCCGTAGGGCGGTCCCCCGGTCGCCGGGTCGGCCATAACGATTTCATTGTGCAGTACCGGCTGCAGCAGTTCGTCCCAGGATGACGGCGGCTCGATTCCCAGCTTCCGCATATTGTTCCGGTTGCTCAGCAATGCAATGTAGTCGATGGACAGGGGAACCCACCTTCCGTCACGGTCCATGTACTGCGGCGGAATATTGGCAGCGCCCCGGGGCAGATACGGAACCAGCATATCGCGTTCTGCCGCCATGTAATATTCCTCGGCAGAACCGCCCAGCCATACGTCCACTTTGCTGGCACCCAGCAAATCCAGGCGTTGGGATAAGGACGTCGCAACCAGGGGATCAAATTCCACTACAATCCCCGTCTTGTTGGCAAAATCCTCCATAAGGGCTTCCGAGAGATTCCGGTTCATGCTGCTGCAGACCCGGACGACTCCTTCCGCAGGCGGATCCTGTTTTTGCGAACCGCAGCCCGCCAGAAGCAGCAGGCACAACATCGCTAAAAGTAAAACATAAAACCTTTTCATATCGATTTCTTAACTTTCCTAACATAAGTGTGCAACATTACAGATGAATTGACATTTCAAACCGCAATGAGTTAACAATTTGATTACACTGCCGGATAATACTCCGCATTCCCTTACAGCGGCAATACTATCCCGTAACAGCATTATACCATAAAAAACAGGGCAGTAACGTCTCTTTTGTTACTGCCCTGCTGTTATTATGGGATTGGAACTCAATAAATCATTCGCTTTCTTTACTCATCTTTGGCAAAGGACATCACATTATCAAAATCCAGGTACACGGTTTCCCCGTCCTTATACTTTTCGTATTCAGCGCCTTTCTGGATCACACGGACGATGTGGTCTTTTACCTTGACCCGGTAATCCACGCTGTCGCCCATATAGAACCGATGATTCATGACGCCTTCCACCATGCCCCCGGTCTTGGAGAGGGTAATCTGTTCCGGACGAACTGCCAGTACTGCTTCCCCGACCAGTTTTTTCGGGTTCGGGAAGGAAACGCCCTCATACCCCTGCATAAAAATCCGATCGCCTTTCGCCGTAGCCGGAATAAAGTTTACCAGTCCGATAAAGTCAGCTACCATCTGGTTGGCAGGTTTTGTATAAATGTCATAAGGCCTGCCAATCTGCTGCACCTTGCCCATGCTCATAACCACAATCCGGTCAGACATGGTCATGGCCTCGCTCTGGTCATGGGTTACGTAAATGACGGTAATGCCCAGTTCTTTCTGGATGGCGGAAATTTCAAAACGCATGCTTTCCCGCAGTTTTGCATCCAGGTTGGACAAAGGTTCATCCAATAACAGCAGACTGGGTTTGGCTACCAGAGCGCGGGCCAGGGCCACGCGCTGCTGCTGCCCGCCGGACAGCTGGCTGGGCAGACGCTCCCCGTATTCTTTCAGATGAACCAGTTCCAGCATCTGCATGACCTGCTTCAGCCGTTCTTCTTTGGGCACATTCTGGATCTTCAGCGGATAGCCTACGTTATCAATTACATTCATATGGGGCCACACGGCGTAACTCTGGAACACCATGCCGATGCCGCGTTTTTCAGGTGCCATAAAATAGCCCTTTTCCGCATTGGAGATTTCCTGATCCCCGATCATGATTACGCCTTCCGTAGGCTTTTCAAAGCCGGCGATCATTCGCAGCGTGGTAGTCTTGCCGCAGCCGGACGGACCCAGGAACGAAATAAACTCGCCGTCCGCCACTTCAATATTAAAATCCCCTACCGCAGTCACATTGCCATACCGCTTGTATATATGATGAAGCTTTAACTCTGCCACGTTACTCTTCCCTCCGTTTCACAGCTTTAAATAATTCTCTCATCCGTAAGTACCGGTGGCGCACAACGTGCCGCCTCCGGAATCTGCTCCCGTAATTCTCCGGGCAGCACTTTTTAAATGCTTACCTTTCCTTTCGTCACTTTATTCAGAATAATGTTACCGATTAAAACAATCAGCAGGATGATGACCGAAAGAACGGAAGCATTCTGGGTATCCGCATAGGTCTGCAGTTCGTACAGCAGCACGCCGAGCGATTTCGTATCCGCGCCGTACAACAGGTTGGACATGGTCAATTCGTAAAAGCTGGGCATGAATATCAGGAACCAGCCCGCCACAATGGAAGGAGCAACCAGCGGCATGATGATATCCTTGCAGGTACGGATCCAGCTGGCGCCGGAACTCAGGGCCGCTTCTTCCAGGCTGATGTGCACCTGACTTAAGGACGCGGCGATGGTACGGACGCTCATGGTCATATATTTAACGAGATAGGAAACGATCAGGATCCACATTGTGGAATACAGGTTAAGGCCATAATTCCCGGAGAATGTGACAATCAGGGCCAGGGCGATAACGATGGAAGGGGTAGCGCCCCCCAGCACCACCAGCAGGTCCGGTATGCTGCGGCCGGTAATATTCGTCTTAACGGAAAGATAGGCAACGAACAGGGCCAGCACAGTACCGATACAGGCGGCCACGATACCGTAACCGATGGAACGCCATACGCTTTCCATATACTGGGAACTGGTTACTACCGGTATCCAGGCGTCAATGCCGAAATTATCCAGCGCCAGTCCCTTGGACATACTCACCAGGAACGAGGTTACAACAATGGAGGACAGCGGAAGGATCACTGCGATGAAGGCATAGCCTGCCACCACGGCAAAGGCCGGCCATTTCCATTTTCCCAGCTCCACCATGTTGGGGCGGGTACTTTTTCCGCTGATGGTAGTATAATCTTTGTGGCTCAGCATCCAGCTCATGAACATCAGCAGGCCGTTGGCTACCACCATCATGGAAACCGCAAGGGCCGTGGCGTCACGAATGCCTTTATCGTCACCCATATACAGGAACGTAACGATACGGGTCGTCATCACTTCGATATTGCCTGGCATGCCTACGATCGCCGGAATACCGAAACAGGAAGCCGCCGCGATGAATACCAGCAGGCCGCCGGCCACGATGGACGGCATCATCAGGGGCAGAGTCACATCCCACAGTGTTTTCAGCGGCGAAGACCCGGAAATCCGGGCCGCTTCTTCCAGGGTGGGGTCCATTTTTTCCATGGCGCGGGAGATGGTAATGAAGGCGAAGGGTGAATAGAACAACGTAAGCACCCAGGCCAGTCCGCCCATGGTATATATATCGAAAGGCGCCTTCTGCAACCCGAAAATAAATTTAAGAAACTCATTCAGGTACCCGACGCTTGGATTCAGCAGCTGGACCCAGGCGATGGCGCCCACATATGGCGGAATCATATAACTGGCAACCAGGACCGTCCGGAAGGTTTTCTTTCCCGGCAGATCCGTACGCCCCACCAGCCAGGCCAGCGGGAACGTAACAATAACACTGGCTACCATGACGATCAGCGAAAGCTGAATCGTATTGGTAAGGGCTTTCCAATTTACCTTTTTACCATAAACATCTTTGTAATTACTGATATCAAACACACCGTTGATGAACAGGCTGTCGTAAATCAGCACCAGCAGGGGCATAACAATAAAATACAGCAGCAACAGCACAGAGATAGCAATTACAATAAATTTACTATCGAGGCGGGGCAAAGATTTTTTCACTTTCGCTCCTTTCCCCGGTTCTTCCGGTGAGAGTCGGGAAACTACTGAGCAGTTCGTCAGAAGCTTTTCCGAAAAACAGAAATACGTCCTGAAT
Organism: Succiniclasticum ruminis DSM 9236; assembly: GCF_900112895.1. Lineage (GTDB taxonomy): Bacteria > Bacillota > Negativicutes > Acidaminococcales > Acidaminococcaceae > Succiniclasticum > Succiniclasticum ruminis. The sequence goes on from NZ_FONL01000014.1 coordinate 46,336, forward strand.
CAGCGCTTCTTAAGGAATGGGAAATCAGGGACCGCCAAAACGGCCCCTGATCAGCTTCCTGTCAACTCAGATTTTTATAATGTACCCGTGTAATTCTTTTGTTAAGCCGTTATTCCATAACATTGGTACGGAATGCTTCTTTGATTTTGCCTTCTTCAAATGCCAGTTTTTCCCAGTCGATCTTAATGGCATTCTTGTTCAGGTCAGCCAGTTTAATGCCGGCGCCGTTAGGCGGATTTACGTCGCCACGTACAGAATGCATCCAGCCGGCGGTAACGGCCTTCTGTCCTTCAGGGCTCAGCCACCAGTCAACCAGTGCTTTGGCCGCTTCCGGATTCTTGGTATCCTTGAAGATACCGATTGGCGAATTGATGATGATGCAGCCTTCTTTCGGATAGCATACAGCCAAAGGTTCTTTCTTGGTTTCCTGCAGTTTCAGGATGTTTTCTTCCAAAATAACGGCAGCCATGTATTCGCCGGTCAGCAGTTTGTTCTGGATAGCGGAGTTGCCTTCTTCCACCCGCAGGCCATTGGCTTTCAGCTTCTTGAAATAATCCCAGCCGAATCTGGAATCGAGGGCCATGGCGCCAACCATTACATAGGCCGTACCGGACAGCATCGGGTTCGGCATGGCGATTTTGCCTTTATATTTCGGTTTTGTCAGGTCTTCCCAGCTGGTCGGAATGTCTTCTTTGGCCAGTTTATCCTTATTATAGGCGATAATCATATTGTTAACACGGACCGGCAGCCAGGCGCCGTCCGGATCGCTTGCCAGCACAACGTCTTTAAGCTGCGGCGATTTGTAGTTCATCAGCAGGCCCTGTTTCTTCAGTGCCAGATAGTAAGACGGATCGGCAACCATCAGCACGTCCGCGCCGATCTTTTTCGCTTTGATTTCGCCGGCAATCTTGGTCTTCAGTTTTTCCGTGCCGTTCTGGAACCAGGTTACTTTCAGGTTGGGGAACGCTTTGGAAACGTTCGGTTTGCAGAGCTTGTCCACGATATCAGGATAGATGGAAGTGTAAACGCTTACTTCTCCTGACGGACCTTTTTTCGCGTCAGCAGCCGGCGCGGCCGCTTTTTTGTCGCCGCCTCCGCAGCCTGCAGCCATCACAGCGGCCATAGCCATTAATGCAGCAGCGCCCAAAAGTTTTTTGTTCATAGCTTAATCTCCTTCTTTCCTTAAAAATTTTTTCTATGAATGTGCGGACTCCCTCTTTATAAAAAATACTAGAAGAACTCCGGCAAGGCCCGCTTTAGCAAACACTACTTGAGTATTTTTTCGATATCTTGTTAATTATTCCTGCTTACAGTGGTATGCTTTTTTCTTTTATTTTACCATAAAATCGTAATAATTACATCTTTTTTACAACTTTTCACCTCTAAGCAGGTCCTGTCTTTCTCCGGCCACGCGGATGCGGCTTATTTTGCGAAAATATTAATCTCCCACGCGGGCACATAGGGATGTTTCCGCAAATAAATTTTATAATCCGGCTGCAGTTCCCATAAAAGCAGGGGCAGGGCAAAGATATCCTCATCGTGATGATATGCCGCAATCAGCAGTTTCGGCAAAACTCCGTTACAGTCCGGTACAAGATGCTGCGCCGCCCCCGTAAGAGCTTCTTTCTCCACGCCTTCCACGTCAAACTTCATATAATCCGCATGGTCATTACCTAAGACGGAATCAACAGAAACGACATCAACCTGTTGTGTTTTTATCTTTTTATGCCCGGAAGGCTTCCGGAACGTTGACTGCCGGCCCCCGTTTCCGTTCAGTTCCAGTAAGCCGCATTCGCTCCACACGCCCGCCTGCAGGCTACTTACAGCATTCAGTCCGTTCTGCCGGATAAATTCCGTCAGTTTCCTGAAATTTTTCGGATCCGGTTCCAACGCAACTATTTTTTTATAACGATGCCCTGACAGGTTCAAAAACTCTTTAACCGTATCACCGTCATAGGCCCCTGCGTCAACATAGGTTTCCTCTTCCCCAAAAGAAAAGAGTTCCTTCAGGTCATCGTCCCGCTTTGTCGTACATTCCTGCAGGTAAGAAAGTTTTCCGCTTAGTTTGTAATTTAATACTGCAGCAAACGTTTCCCGGGAAGCAACGTCCGCCAGCCGGTCATAAACTGTCTGCAGTTCTGCTTCATATTTATGTATCCATTCCGGCGTAACCGTCTGGTCGCCGGAAAAAACCGGCACATGAGGCGCATACGTTTCATGGACTTCTGCCAATTTATAAAAACGGTCCAGCACTTCCGGCAATTCACTGGCAAACGCAATCAGCACAATCACGTTTTCCCGGAGCGCCAGCAGTTCGCTGTATTTCCGTACCGTAAAACCATGGAACTGCTGTCCCCTCACAAACTCATCACTGGCAAAAATTCCGGAAACGGCAGTCCCGTTTTTCTCCAGACGGGCTATCACCTTATCTGCCCCGTCACCGGTTCCATATAAAACGACCGGCTTCCCCACTGTTTTTAAATAATCCCAGAGAGTATTCTCTTCCTTTACAAAAGGCAACATGACATCTGACCATCCTTGTTGTTTCCGGCTATTTCTATTATATTACCATTATACCACCATACCAGGGAAGCGTACATGGTTCCGCCGTATCTCCAAACTCACAGTGCCGGTTGCGTTAAACGTGTTTCAATGTTACAATTTATTAAAACCTGTTAATAATAATCCATCTGAATTATGAGGAGGAAATAATTATGGTGCTTCTGGAATCCGGTGAGAACTACCTGGAAACGATACTGATACTGCAACAGCGTAACGGTAACGTCCGCTCCATCGACATCGCCACTGAAATGAATTTTTCCAAGCCCAGCGTATCCCGTGCCATGAGTATCCTGAAAAAAAGCGGTTATATCATTATGGAACCCGACGGGCGGATCGTGCTGACGGAAAACGGCCTGAAAAAAGCGGCCTCGGTTCTGGATAGACATAAAACGCTCACTGTCTTCCTTTCAGAAATCCTGAATGTTCCCCAGGACATTGCGGAAAAAGATGCCTGCCGGATTGAACATATCATCAGCCCCGTAACCTTCGCCGGCATTAAAAAAATGGTAGCGGACCAAAAGAAGAAATCTTCTTCTGCAAAGTAGTACTTTATTTAACATACTGTCCTGCAGAACTGCAGGGAAACAGATTCATACTGTTTCCCTGCAGTTTTTGTTTTTTATCTGTAATAAGGTTGTTCCTTAAAAATTTTTGATTTTATTAATATCATTTACTATTAGTATTGCTTTTTTACTTAAAAAGATTTATAATTTCATTAACCTTAGACCGCAAAACTGTGACTTTCCTGGTTCGCAGATTTGCCGGCCGCAATAAAATACCTTTATTTAAAATTTTTAAAACGAGAGAGGTAATGCAAAATGAAAAAGTTTGGCAAAATGTTAACTGCCGCTGCGCTGGCAGCAAGCTGCCTGGCTATCTCCATCCCCGGTTACGCTGCTTACAGCCTGAGCGAAGAAGTAAAAGCTCCGACCCCTGCCTTAAAGCAGGCTTCTGAAATCGGCGTTCGCTCTTACAGCAACCCCGCCTTGCAGAATCTGCCTGACAAAGACGCTATGGTAGTTATGTCTTTCGGCACCACCATGAAAGAAACCCGCGACAAAACCATCAACCCGACCATCGATGCCATTAAGGCAGCGCTGCCCGGCGTAAAAGTGGTTACCGCCTACACCTCCCATATCATCATCGACCGTGTAAAAGCCAATGAAGGTCTGGAAATCCCCACTCCGGAAAAAGCCCTGGAACAGCTGAAGGCTGAAGGCTATACCCGCATCGCCCTGGCCACACTGGACGTAATCCCCGGTATGGAATACGAATACAAGACTGCTATCTACCGTCTGTATCGCGATAACTTCAAGAAAATGACTTTCGGCACCCCGCTGCTGTACTGGCAGGGTCAGGAAGAACAGCCGGACGATGTAAAAGATTTCGCAGAAGCCATGTCGACCCAGTTCCCGAAATTAGGCAAAGCAGACGCTGTTCTGGTTATGGCCCACGGCACGCCCCATCCGTCCAACGCTTACTACTCCGTAGTACAGGACCGCTTCAACAGCCTGAACAAAGGCAACATCCATGTTTACAGCGTTGAAGGCTGGCCTTCCCTGGGTGACGTAATTCCGAAACTGAAAGCGGAAAAAGTTAAAAACGTAACCCTGATGCCCATGATGATGGTTGCCGGTGACCATGCCAACAACGATATGGCTGGCGATGAAGAAGATTCCCATAAATCCATTCTGCAAAAAGAAGGCTTCAAGGTAACTCCGTACATCCATGGCCTGGGCGAAAACGCCGCAGTTCAGAAGATGTTCGTTGCCCATGCTCTGGAAAGCTGGAATGCATTAAAAGGCGAAGCCAAAGAACAGAGCACCGGCATGCAGCATTGATTCCGGATTTACCCTTTCGCGCAAAACAAAATCGCTTCCACCCCTTCAAGGGGTGGTTCGCTTAGCCCTATAAGGGCCCAACACAGGCCAGCGCCTAAATGACGCTGGCTTTCACTTTGTTCAAGCCGCAGTGGTATGACTACTTGCTACCCTTAAAAGGGTCTTCGTATTCTTTACTGAATAACGAATCTTCCATTTGATCCATCTTATCCTGTTCCCGGATATATTTCTGTATGGTTTGCGCATTCAGCCCTACCGTACTAACGTAATATCCGGTTGCCCAGAATTTTCGATTTCCAAATTTATATTTCAGATTCGCATGTCGTTCAAATATCATCAGTGAACTTTTTCCCTTTAGATACCCCATGATAT
>NZ_FONL01000016.1 GCF_900112895.1 Succiniclasticum ruminis DSM 9236
TTCGATGATTTCTACACCTTTCCATTTGCACAAATCTTTAAGAATCGTTCTGATATCCAAACGCAATTGGTTATAAATGATTTTTCTTCTGTATTTTGGTGTAAATACAATGTGATATTTGCATACCCACTTGGTATGTGCTAAACTATTTGCCATAGGGCAACATCCTTTCTTGTTTTAGTGACGGCTTGAACACTATCATTATACAAGAAGGATGTTGCCCTTTTGCTTAAGCATTAATCCCACCTGCGTAGCAGGTGGTTTTTGAGCCAAATCCCCTTGAGGGATTCGGCTCCCAAGCTAAAGCCATAATAATAAAAAGGACGCTTTCGGGCGTCCTTTTTTATTCTGCGCGCTTGCGGGATCTCACGACGGGTAAGAGAAAGGCCAGCCAGCGTAGTATATTCACCTGGAATCTGCGGTGTCAAAGCCCCTCAACCTACCGGAATAAGCCTCTGATACAGCTTCATGTAAATATAGTGTGCTTTTATGAAACATTTACTAATAACTAAAACTAATGTATAATTAATAGAAGTAAATACTAATAAAATTGAAATTTTTCAACATATTACAAAATGCGGCAGACCTGCATGCTCTCATATTTTTCAAGGAAGAGAGGGGGAATTATTTCTTTTATGGATATGGATATAAAAATAATTTACCTGACTAACGATACCCGCCGCTATGCCGGCATGAAGAACGCCTGTCTGCAGCTGCAGGACGAGATGAAGATTTCCGATCTGTGCATGGCTGTCAAGCTGGAACGTTCCAGCGAATGGAACTATGTCTGGGAACGGAAGCTCCGGGGCAGCAGCCTGATTGTAGCCAGGTTCTTCAATAATATTTTTAAATCAAAATTCTGGGAAGAATGCCGCAGATTTCTGGATGCCAACCACATCCCCTATGTCATCGACGCAGTGGAATCTGCTTCAGCCGGGAATGGTGCGGGAGTGGAAAAATCTGTTGCCGCACGCCTCAGGGGATATACCTTCTACGGCGGCGCCGAAAACTTTCGGAACTTCTGGTTGTATGCCTCTTCTCTTACAGACACATCTGTCACCGTTCCGGACGAACCGAAACCTCAATGCTGGGCGGGTATCTATCATCCTGACATGCCTGACGGCTTCATGACCGATTTGGCCGCATACCGGGAACAATTCTGCAAACCGGACAGGCCGGTCATCGGTCTGCTGTTTTACCGTGACGAATGGATCTGGGACGACCTGGCCTACCCCACCGCTTTCATCCGGGAAGCGGAACAAAAAGGCTGCAACGCTCTGGCCGTATTCACCAACCAGATGCCTGACGAATCCCTGGGCATGCCCAGCATCCGCAAGGTATTTCATGATTTCTTCACCCAGAACGGTGAAACCGTAATCGATGTTCTCGTCAGCGCCATGAAATTCTCCCACGTAGGCAACGGCAGCCTAACTACAGACGAACTGGAACAGCTGGGCGTACCGGTTTTAACAGCCTACACCCTGCTGACGACGGAAGAAGACTGGCGCAAAAATCCCGAAGGCCTCAACGCGGTGGAAACTTCCATCGCCGTAGCCCTGCCGGAATTTGACGGCGCGATCCACGGGGTTCCTATCGCCGGCCGTAACGTACTGCCTGACGGCGCCATCGAATACCAGCCCATGCCAGAACGTATGGCCGCCATGGTGGATAAGGCCATCAAATGGGCAAGGCTCCACCGTCTGAAAAACGAAGATAAAAAGATCGCCCTGATTTTCCATAATTACCCGCCCAAAAATTACAATATCGGCAGCGCCTCCGGCATGGATTCCATGGAAAGCGCGACCCGGCTTCTGGCCCGCATGCAGGCGGATGGCTACAAGATTGACTTCCTGCCGGAATCGGCGGAAGAGTTTATCCGCATCATGACTTCCCATGCCACCAACGATTTAAGTCTGTTAACCGACAAGCAGGCAGAAGAATGCCAGAAGCTTTCCGCGGATGAATATGCGGCTTTCTTTGCCACCCTGCCGGAAGAAGCACGGCAAAAGATGACGGAACAGTGGGGCGAAACTCCCGGCGATATCATGCTGTCCGATGAAGGCAATATTCTGGTGCCCGGTACCATGAACGGCAACATTTTTATGACTGTGCAGCCTGCCCGCCAGTATGGCATGGATCCCGCCCGGGCCTATCACGATCCTACCATAGCCCCCACCCACCAGTACCTGGCGTTCTATTACTGGCTGCGGGAAGTGTTCAAAGCTGATGCAGTGATCCATCTGGGCACCCACGGTAATCTGGAATGGCTTCCCGGTAAGGCAACCGGACTGGACCGTTCCAGCTATTCCGATATCGCCCTGGGTTCCCTGCCCAACATTTACCCTTACCTGATGACCATCTCCGGCGAAGGCGTCATCGCCAAACGCCGCAGCAGCGCCTGCCTTATCGGCTACCTGCCCGCCCCCGTAGCGGAAGCCGGTGCTTTCGACGAACTGGCAGAGCTGGAAAAAATGGCTGACGAATACAGCCATTTCCAGAAACAGGATTCAGAACAGGCGGCCGAACTGGAGAAAAAAATCATTGAACTGGCCCATGAAACGAAGATCGACGAGTCTGTTGCCTATGACGAAACAAAACCTTTCACCGATTATCTGGCAGAACTTCATGAATATATTGAAGAGCTGCAGGACAGCGAGATCCATGTCGGTCTGCATGTGCTGGGTCAGCCGCCGGAAGGAGATATCCTCATCGGCGAGGTCATGCATCTCCTGCGCCTGTCAAACGGGCCGGTGCCTTCCTTATATAACTTGTGGGCAGAAAAATTCAGTTTGAATTTTGAGGAACTGGAAAAGAATCCCTCCGCCATCGTGGAAGCCTTCGACCTGACCGGTGGCGAATTGCTGCGCCGCATCCGCAACGAAAGCCGGGCATTTGTAACGGCCATTGCGGAAAAAGGTTTCACGGAACAGTCTGTCAACGCGGCCATGCAGCTGCCGGAAATGGCAGAAGGGCCGGAAGAATGGAAGCAGAAAACTAAATCCCTTGGACAATATATCATTGAAGAAATATATCCCCGTCTTGCCAGAACAACAGATGAACTGGATCATACGCTTTCAGCCCTCTCCGGCAAATATGTGGCCCCCGGGCCTTCCGGATCTCCCAGCGCCGGCGGCGTAGATCTGCTGCCTTCCGGTCGTAACTTCTACGGTGTGGATCCCCGGGCACTGCCCTCCCAGGCAGGCTGGATGGCCGGGAAAAAACTGGGCGACCGCATGATTGAAAAGTACATTACCGACGAAGGAAAGTATCCCGAGAACATCGGTATGGTCCTCTGGTCAGGCCCCAACATGCGGAGCAGCGGCCAGGACATCGCCGAGTTCCTGTACCTGCTGGGCGTCAAACCCGTCTGGCAGAAAGGCAGTCTGCGGGTTACCGATCTGGAAGTAATTCCCCTCGACGAACTGAAACGGCCCCGCATCGATGTGACGGCCCGCATCAGCGGCTTATTCCGGGACACGCTCCCCCACCTGGCCGAGCTGATGGACAAAGCCGTGCTGATGGCCGCGAAACTGGACGAATCCGATGATGACAACTTTGTACGAAAACATATCCGGGAAGACAGCGAAGCCTTACAGGCAGACGGCGCTTCCGCAGACGACGCCTGGCGTAACGCGGCCTTCCGTGTCTTCGGCGATGCCCCCGGCACATACGGTTCCGGCATCAACGTAGTGCTGGACGCCAAGAACTGGGAATCGGAAAAAGACCTGGCCGACGTGTATGTACGCTGGGGCGGCCACGTCTTCGGCGGCGGACAGCGGGGCATATATCAGCCCGAACTGTTCAAGAAACGTCTGGCGCAAATGGAACTCACCGTAAAAAACGAAGAGAACCATGACATGAACATCCTGAGTTCCGACGACTACAACGGTTTCCACGGCGGCATGATCGCAGCGGTCAAGAGTTTCGGGCAGAAGACGCCGGTGTCCTACGTGGGCGACAGCGCCAACCGGGGCGCCCCCAAGATCCGCACGGTAGCGGAAGAAATGAAACGGGTGGTGCGCACGGAATCCCTGAACCCGAAGTACATCGAAGGCCTGATGCAGCACGGTTACAAAGGCGCCATGGACATGGCCAACCGGCTGAACATCAGCTTCCAGTGGGACGCCACCAGCAGTGTAATGGAAGACTGGATGTATAACGATTACGCTGAGAAATACGCCTTTGACCCGAAAGTACAGCAGTGGATGAAAAAAGTGAATCCATGGGCCCTGCAGAATATCGCAGAAACCCTGCTGGAAGCAGAACAGCGCCAGATGTGGAACGCAGACGATGAAACGAAAGAAAAACTGCAGGAACTGTATCTTTCCGTGGAAGGCGAGATTGAAGAAGACGACGAAGACTAAGTCTGCTTGCCATCGGTAACGGTTAAAAAACGCAGGACTGTAGCGAAACCTGCACTGTGGGTTCACAACCTAAGGTATTGATTAACATATTATAAATTATCAAATGATTACGGGAGGACGATACGATTATGAAACGACAGGGAACCTTTCCATTTACCGCCATTATCGGGCAGGAAGAGATGAAAAAAGCGCTGGTGCTGAACGTAGTGAATCCGCGCCTGGGCGGCGTACTGATCCAGGGGGAAAAAGGTACAGCCAAGTCCACCGCCGTGCGTGCCCTGGCCGACCTGCTGCCGCCGCGCCTGTGCATCAAAGGCTGCAAGTTCCACGACGACCCCAACGACAAATCCAACTGGTGTGATGAATGCCACGAAAAATATGACAATGCGGCGCCGGAAACAGAAGAACTTCCCATGAAAGTAGTGGAACTTCCCGTCAGCGCCACAGAAGACCGTGTCGTAGGAACCCTGGACATTGAAGCTGCTATCAAAGAAGGGAAACGTTCCTTTGAGACCGGTATTCTGGCGGACGCTAACCGGAATATTCTGTATGTAGACGAAATCAATCTGCTGGACGATCACGTAGTAGACGTACTGCTGGACTCCGCCGCCATGGGTATCAACACCGTAGAACGGGAAGGCATCTCCTACTCCCACCCCGCCCGCTTCTCCCTGGTTGGTACCATGAACCCGGAAGAAGGCGATATCCGGCCCCAGCTGCTGGACCGTTTTGCCCTTTCTGTTTACGTAGCCGGCGAAAAGGACCTGGACAAACGGGCCGAGGTTATCAAACGGCGTCTGGAATACGAAGACGATCCGGAAGAATTCATTAAAAAATGGGAAGAAGAACAGCAGAACGAAGTGCACCGCATCCAACGCGCCATGAAACTGCTGCCCCAGGTAACCACATCCAATGAGATCCTGCGCATGGCAGCCCAGATTTCCATTACACTGGGTGTTGACGGTCACCGGGCTGATATCGTGCTGATCAAAACCGCGGAAACCCTGGCAGCCGTGGCCGGACATACCGAAGTTACCAAAGAGGACCTGCGGGAAGCCGCCCACCTGGCGCTGCCTCACCGTATGCGCCGCCGTCCTTTTGAAGAACAGAAGCTGGACTGGGAAAATGTGGATAAGGTGATTGACGCATGAAAAGAACAGGATATCCGCTTGCCGCAGTCTGCGGTATGGAAAAGGCAAAGGAAGCCGTAACGCTGGCCCTTGTCAATCCACATGCAGGCGGAGTGCTGGTAAGCGGTGAAAAAGGAACCGGGAAGTCCACCCTGATGCGGGGAGCCCGGGAATTATATAACGCGCCCTGGATCGAGATTCCCGTAAGCGTTACGGAAGACCGGCTGTTCGGTTCCATTGATGCCGAAGCAGCGGTAAAATACGGCAAACGGCAGCTCCAACCGGGGTTGATCGACGAAGCGAACGGAGGTGTTGTCTACCTTGACGATGCCAACCTGCTGCGGGACGATATACTGTCTGCCGTGCTCCGGGTTGAGGAAACCGGCGGTTACCAACTGGAACGGGACGGCCTCTCCGAACACAGGGACACAAAATACACGGTGCTGGCCGTCATGGCTCCAGAAAGCGGCACTCTTTCTTCTGCCGCTCTGGACCGTTTTGGTCTGTTCGTTTCGGTAGAAGCGGAAACCGATGAAGAAGCCCGGATGGAAATCGTACGCCGGGTCACCTCTTTTGAAAAAAACGGAGAAACCTTCCGGAAAAACTGGGCCGCAGAAACTGAACGGCTGGCAGAAAAAATTGCCAAAGCCCGCGCGCTGCTGCCCGAGGTGGAAGTATCCGACGCCATGATCCGGCTGTCCTCCGTTTATACGATCAAAGCCAACGTGGCCGGGCACCGGGCCGACATTTACCTGATGGAAGCCGCCCGGGCTGAAGCCGCTCTGGCCGGACGCAAATACGTACTGCCCAAGGATCTGGAAAAGGCCGCGGAATTCGTGCTGCCCCACCGGATGCGGGAATTGCCGCCGGAACAGCCACAGGAGCCGCAGCAGAACGAAACAAAAGAACCGGAAGACGCACAGCAGAATCCGCCGCCGCAACGGGAAGAACAGGATGAACTGTTCTCCATGCCGGACGCGCCGGAACCGGAAGAAACCGATACGGAAGCCCACGAAGGCAACCAGGAGGAACATAAGGAAGACGAAACCATGACCAACCCCAACGCGGGAAGCAACGACCGCGTGGACGCGGCGGACATGCGGGTGAAGCTTCCGCCGGTCTGGGTTGAACCGGTAAAAGGAAAACAGAAACGCAAAGGCAGCGGCAAACGCAGCGCCACCCGTACAGACGAACGGCAGGGACGTTATGTCCGCGCCGAGATTCCCCATTCCAAATCTTCTGACATCGCTTTTGACGCCACCCTGCGGGCCGCAGCCCCCTACCAGAAATGGCGGGAGTCCAACGGCTGCGCCCTGGTTATCAAAGAAGAAGACCTGCGCACCAAAGTCCGTGAGAAACGTACCGGCAATATTTTCCTCTTTGCCGTAGACGCCAGCGGTTCCATGGGCGCCCGGGAACGGATGAAGACCGTAAAGGGCGTCATCCTGAAAATTTTACTGGAAGCCTATCAGAAACGTGACCGGGTCGGCATGATTGCCTTCCGGAAAAACCAGGCGGAAGTATTGCTGCCAGTCACCAAGAGCGTTGACTTCGCCCAGAAAAAACTGGCCGCCATGCCCACCGGCGGAAAAACACCGCTGGCCAAAGGCCTTTCCAAAGCGGAAGACGTGCTGGATATGCTGTACCGGCAGGACCCGCTGCAGGATCCTGTGCTGATCCTGATTACGGACGGTCACGCCACCCTGCCCCTGGAAAACGGCACCAACGCGGTGGACGATGCCATGACCGAAGCAGAACACATCGGCAAACGGAATATCCCCATTGCGGTCATTGACACCGAAAACGGGTTTATCAAGCTGGGACTCGCCAAAAAACTGGCCCGGAAAATGGACGCATCGTATTTTAAAATTGATAAACTTTCGGAAGACAGCCTGCTTCACATATGGCGAAAAATGAGCGGATAAGGTAAAATAATATAACCGGCTGCCGCGCATAACAGAAAAGCCGGAAAACCTACAGCGTCTGACGCCGGCACGGAAATGCCGGGCATAGATGCGGAAGGACACAACATATGATAGAAGTAAAAAATCTCCGAAAAACGTTCCCCCATAAAGATACCCATAATAAAAAAGCGGAAAAGGTAGCTGTGGAAAATCTTTCCCTGACCATCGGCACCGGTGAAATTTTCGGTCTGCTGGGCCCCAACGGCGCCGGCAAGACAACCACGATCCGGATGCTGACCATGCTGTCCCGTCCCACCTCCGGAGAGATTCTGTATGACGGCAGACACATCGGCAACGCGGACGATGCCCGTCAAATCAAGCAGATGATCGGCGTCGTGCCTCAGAATCTGAACTTTGATCAGGATCTGACTGTAGGGGAAAACCTGGAATTGCACGCAAGGCTTTACCACATGAACCGGGAAGAACGGGAAGCCCGTATTGCCGAACTGTTGGAATACGTTGAACTGCAAAACGTAATCAATGACGGGGTGCGGCAGCTTTCCGGCGGCATGAAACGCAGACTGCTGATTGCCCGGGCCCTGATCCACCGGCCTGAGATCCTGTTCCTGGACGAACCCACGGTAGCCCTGGATCCCCAGGTGCGCTGGCGTATCTGGGAGCTTGTGCGGCGGCTGGCAAAAGACGGTGCAACGGTTCTGATCACCACCCATTACATTGAAGAAGCAGAAGAACTTTGCGACCGGGTGGCCATCATGAATAAAGGGAAACTGATTGATGTAGACACACCTCAGAATTTCATCAACCGTTTCGGCCGGTTTGTAGCGGAATGGCGCGACGACGTGCACCGGGACTTTCGCTTTTTCAACACCCGTGAAGAAGCCCGGCAGTTCATCGGCACCATCGACGCGGCCTCTTCCATCCGCAAATCGAATCTGGAAGACGTATTCATTGAACTGACCGGAAGGAAGGAGGGACTCTGATGCTGTCTGACATCTGGACTGTTTTCTGGCGGGACTGGGTCGTACTGAAGCATCGCATGACCGCCTTCATCCTTTCCCGCATGGTAGCGCCTCTCCTGTATCTGGTAGCCTTTGGCTGGGGGCTGGGCCGCAGCATCCAGACGGCTAACGGCGCTTCCTATATTGATTTCCTGGTTCCGGGCATTCTGGCCCTGAACTCCATGAACATCAGCTTCAACAGCGTAACGCCGGTCCACGCGGAGCGGGTGTACCACAAGAGCATTGAAGAATATATCATCGCCCCCATCCGCCCATACGCTTATGTAATCGGAAAAGTGCTGGCAGCCGTGCTGCGTGGACTGATCTCCTCCGCTATCATCATCGCGCTTTCCTATGCTTTCGGCGCGCACTTCACCATTACGCCCCTCTTTTTACTGGTGCTGATACTGAATTGCGCCATCTTCGCCGAAATCGGTTTTGCCGCGGCCATGTTCCTCTCGACGTATGAACAGATGGGCCAGGTGAATACTTATATCCTGTTGCCCATGTCCTTTTTATGCGGCACCTTTTTCTCCACAAAAGCGTTACCCGATGCGTTGCGTATTTTTATCGAATGCCTGCCCCTCACCCACACCAGTTACCTGTTGCGGGGCATCGGCAGCGGGGCGGAAGTGTCGTTATGGTCAGTGGGAATCCTGCTGATTTATCTGGTCGTGGTCTTTGTCATCGGCGGCCAGGCGTTTATAAAGCTCAGAAATTAATAAGGAAGTGTACGGATTATGAAAAAAATTCTTTTCTTTTCACTGATGGTAAGCCTGCTGGCCTTTGTTTCTTTCGGCTGTAAGCCGGAAAACGCAGCCACGAACGCAGGCAGCAAACCGGCAGTTCAGACCTCGCAAAAAGCTTTTGCGGAAATTACCGATTCCGAAAAACGCAACGTGGTTCTTACCAAAAAGCCGGAGCGGGTCGTGGTCATGGTGCCTTCGATTCTGAATTACGTGGACGCAGTGGGCGGAACGATTATCGGCCGTCCTTCCAGCAGCAAAGCGTCTGTGATTCCCCCTTCCATGGAAAAAGCCGAGGACGTCGGCCATGTGTTTAACATCAACATGGAAAAAGTTGTGGGACTGAAGCCGGACCTGGTGTTCATCAATGCGGCGCAATACCAGAAATTTATAAAAATGCTGGAGACCAACAACATAAACGCCATTACGCTGCAGCCGAAAACCTATGAAGAAACCAAAGAAGCGCTGGTTATCACCGGTAAGGTTTACGGGAAATCTGCTGAAGCGGAAAAACTGAACAAGACAATGGATGATAAAATCGCTGCCACCATTGCCAAAATGCCGAAAGACCACAAGAAGCGCATCGTGATCCTGCACGCCACCCCGTCCACCGTAACTGTGGAACTGGAAAACAGCATTGCCGGCAACGCAGCAAAAATGCTGGGCTTTGTCAACATTGCCCAGGGCACCACAGCCATTCAGGGCAAACCGGAAAAAGCCCCTTACAGCATAGAAGTACTGGTGGAAAAGGATCCGGAAATCATCTTCATCACCTCCATGGGCGCCCAGGACAAGATTGAAAAACGCCTGAAGGCCGATGTGCAGGGAAATCCCGCCTACAGCGCCTTAACCGCCGTAAAGAACAACAAAGTGTTTATCCTGCCGGAAGATTTATTCCTGACACCTCCGGGCTTACGGTATCCGGACGCAGTGGAACTGATGGCGAAACATGTATTCCCGGAAAACTTTAAGTAATATCGGAGGAAAACAATATGGCAGATAAATTGCCGGACGCATCCGAACGGGCGGAACGTTATGGTATTGACCGCAGGGTCTGGCGCGTCGCCATGCTGATCCTGTTTACAGTCCTTGCCGTGACCGGCTGCCTTATGTCCATTGCCTTAGGCGCTGCGGATATTTCGGTTTCCCAGGTCGTGGAAATATTACTGCATCCCAAGGCAAGCCCCCAGGATCAGATCATCTGGAACATCCGGCTGCCCCGGACCATTGTAGGCGCCATGGTAGGCCTGAACCTGTCGCTTTCCGGCGCGATTTTACAGGCCGTCATGCGCAACCCCCTGGCAGACCCACACATCATCGGCATTTCTTCCGGCGCGGGTATCGCAGGCATCACCATTATGATCCTCTTCCCTGCGCTGGAATACCTGATTACGCCGGTAGCCTTTATCGGCGCCATGCTGGCCGCTATCGCCATTTACATCCTGGCCTGGAAAAACGGCATCAAGCCGGTCCGCATCATTCTGGCGGGCGTAGCCGTGTCCGCCTTTTTAAGCGCCGGCATCTCCGGTCTGCTGGTATTCTACAGCGACCGTGTTAACGGCGCCCTGATGTGGATGGTAGGCGGTCTGGCTGCCAGAAGCTGGCCCCATGTTACCATTATCGTTCCCTACGCATTGATCGGTCTGGTACTTGCCATCGTCAGCGCCCACTATCTGAACATCCTGCAGTTAGGCGATGAGATGGCCAAAGGCCTTGGCGTAAACGTTGAAGTTACACGCATTGCCCTGACTGCCATTGCGGCGCTCCTGGCAGCCAGTGCCGTCAGTGTGGCAGGCCTGTTGGGTTTCGTCGGCCTGGTAATTCCTCATGTAGCCCGTCTGATTCTGGGTTCCGACTACCGTTTCCTGATTCCGGGAGCCGCCCTGCTGGGTATCGCCATCATAACTTTCAGCGATACGTTCGCCCGGGTAGCCTTTGCGCCCATTGAACTGCCCGTAGGCATTATCATGGCGTTTATCGGCGCGCCCTTCTTCCTGTTCCTGTTAAGGAGGGAATTATGATGGACAATATGATTGAAGTAAGAGACCTGCAGGTCACTCTGTCAGGAAAAACGATCGTACAGCACATGAACGCGGATATTCCAAACGGGAAGATTACCGCCATCATCGGACCAAACGGCTGTGGCAAGAGTACTACGTTGAAAGCCATCTGCCGGATCAATCCCATTTCTGCCGGCCAGATCACCCTGCTGAACCGGAACGTGTGGGACTTCGGTTACAAAGAATTCGCCCAGAAACTGGCTATCCTGACCCAGTCTCCCCAGGCCCCGGCTGATATGACAGTACGGGATCTGGTGGCCATGGGACGTTTTCCCTATCGCAGTCTCTTCGGCAAAGCCACTAAGGAAGATCAGGAATGTATAGAGTGGGCGCTGGAAGAAACCAGCCTGGTGCCCTACCAACACCGCATCCTGCAGACGCTGTCCGGAGGCGAAAGGCAGCGCGCCTGGATTGCCATGGCCCTGGCCCAGAAGCCCCAGGTACTGCTGCTGGATGAACCAACAACCTATCTGGATATCTGCCACCAGCTGGAAGTCATGAAGCTATTGGACCGGTTAAACCGGGAGCTGAAGCTGACAGTCGCGCTGGTACTCCACGATTTAAATCAGGCAGTACAGTTCGCCCACCATGTGGTGGTCATGAAGAAAGGAACATTGGTCACAAGCGGGAACCCGGCAGATGTAATTACGGTAGACCTGTTAAAAGAAGTCTTCCGTGTAAAAGCAGAGGATGTATATACTTCGGAAGGCGTGCGCACACTGGTGCCGCTGGATTTGTATTAATCAAATAAAAAAGCGACCGGCCACGCCAGTCGCACAAAAGAAAACACCGGAATCTTTTCATGCGGATTTATACTGCCAGACGTAGTATAAATCCGCATAATGCTTTTCAGCCGGATTCCACAAAACAAAAAAATGAAGAGGAATCATCAGAAAAGGGTTAGCCATTGCTAACGCACTATGCAAAAAATTGGTTAGCTTTCGCTAACCAATTTCATTTTACCCTACTACTATCCATTTGTCAAGCGTTTTTGAAAAATCCATAATTCAAATATCCGCTTACATAAAAACGCGGGGCGCTCCCGGAGGCAGCAGTCCCAGCAAATCTGCCAGGAAGTAGGCAGATGCGGGAATCAGGATGCCAAACGCCGTGCCCCAGGCCTTATCCCCCGTTTGGAAATTACGGAAACAACCACGGATACTGCAAATCAATACGACACCCCAGATAAAAATAAGGGACGTGGTAGTACTTTCTCCACCCGGAAACATGAATCAACACCTTCTTTTCTGAAGAAAACATTACGCTAATACGATTTACGAAATCCCTGCGTATCTGAAAAGCGTTTTACTTCTTTCTTATACAAAATTACCCACGGTGTGACACCCGTGGGTAACTGCGTTTCAAAATGGTGCCTCAGCACAGAATCGAACTGTGGACACAGGGATTTTCAGTCCCTTGCTCTACCAACTGAGCTACCGAGGCATACTGGCGACCCGGACGAGACTCGAACTCGTGACCTCCGCCGTGACAGGGCGGCATTCTAACCAACTGAACCACCGGGCCGGACATAAAAAAATGGTGGGCGCTAACGGGATCGAACCGCTGACATTCTGCTTGTAAGGCAGACGCTCTCCCAGCTGAGCTAAGCGCCCACATGGTGATCGACCGGGGGCTCGAACCCCGGACCCACTGATTAAGAGTCAGTTGCTCTGCCAGCTGAGCTAGTCGACCACTTGACGTGTTACTTGAATATTATAGAACAAAGGAAAAGGATTGTCAAGAAAAAGTTGAAAAACTGTTAATCCGCGATTTCCAGTTTTTCCAGATTCCTGTACATGAAATCAAGACGGTCAAACCCGAAATTAAGATAATGCTGGATGCTGTCCGTGGTCGTATTTTCCGGCCAGAAGATAATAATCAGGTTCTTTCCTTCCACATTATAATTGTAACTGTCCGGTGTATGGCGCCGGTTCATCAGCCCGTTAAACTGTTGCAGTACCGCCAGGCATTTACGGGGATGGTACTTGCTTAAATCGGCCCCCACTACCTTAACCATCATAAACCGTCCCGGAGGCACAGCAATAACGCCCATATAATCAATTTCCGCCACCTCAGAATGATGCTTCACAACATACACATCATTGCCAGTTGCGGTGTCAACCATCACTTCATAGGGGACATTTTTACCATCCAACCACGTCCGAACGTCTTCAATTGTTATCATCAGCCTTCATCCTCCCGAATTATTGGGGCCGGCGTCCGAAATTGCCGCGCCGGTTCCGTTTTCTTTCGATCATGACTGTGAGAGTAGTAACGGATTCATACTTCTTCATTATCACGGTTGTATACTCCGTCATTATCACAGAGTAATACTACGAAAATATTATAATATATTCTCACGCTGCGAACAAGCACCATTCCTTATAATAATGAAGATTTTTATTTTCAACATTGACAAGATTCTTCCGTCGGCATAAAATTATTTTGATACTTATGTTTTCATAAGAAGACAAAATTAAGGACCTGCTGGTTCCTGAAGTTTTATTTTTATCATTTTATATTGTAAAAGAAAAGAGGTTTTGAAATGCGAAGCGATTTAGTCAAAAAGGGTTCCACCCGCGCGGCCCATCGTTCCTTATTCTATGCCCTCGGCTTCAGTGATGAAGATCTCAAAAAACCGCTGATCGCCGTAGTGAATTCCCAGACAGATATCATTGCAGGCCATGCCCATCTGGATGACCAGGCCAAAATGGTAAAATACGGCATCCTGGCGGCAGGCGGCGTTCCCATTGAAGTTCCTGCCATCGGCCTTTGCGACGGTATCGCCATGGGCCACGAAGGAATGAAATACCCCCTGGCAAGCCGTGAACTGATCGCCGACAGCATTGAAGCGCAGATCAACGGCCATGCCTTTGACGGCATGGTGCTGATTCCTAACTGCGATAAAATTGTGCCCGGCATGCTGATGGCTGCGCTGCGCCTGAATATCCCTGCAGTATTCTGCAGCGGCGGACCCATGCTCCCCGGCCGTTATGAAGGCAAAGATATTTCCATCTCCACCACGTTTGAAGCGGCCGGCCGTTTTGAAGCCGGCAAGATCGATAAAGCAGAACTGTCCCGCATCGAGCGCTGCTCCTGCCCCGGCTGCGGCAGCTGCGCCGGCCTGTTCACCGCCAATACCATGAACTGCCTCACCGAAGTATTAGGTATGGGCCTTCCCGGCAACGGAACCATTCCGGCAGCCTTCCAGGGCGACCGTGCCCGCCTGGCCAAAAAAGCAGGCGAAACCGTTGTCCGCCTGGTGAAAGAACAGCTCCTGCCCCGGGATATCATGACTATGAACGCCTTTAAGAATGCCATCACCGTAGACATGGCCATCGGCGGAAGCTCCAACACAGCGCTGCACTTACCGGCTATCGCTCACGAAGCCGGCCTCAAACTGCCCTTATCCCTGTTTGACAAAATCTCCAAGAAGACTCCGTACCTAACCAAACTGAGTCCCGGCGGTTTCCATCATATGATTGACCTGAACGAAGCCGGCGGCATCGCCGCGGTCATGAACGAACTGAGCAAACTGGGACTCATCAACAAGAGCTGCAAGACCGTCACCGGCAAGACCATCGGCGCTTTGATCAAAAACGCGGTCATTACGCGTCCGGATGTAATCCGCAGCGTGGAAGATCCCTACCGCAAGACCGGCGGCATCGCCGTACTGACCGGCAACATCGCGCCCATGTGCTCCGTTGTAAAGGAAAGCGCCGTGGCAGAAGAGATGCTGGTACATTCCGGCCCGGCCCGGGTATTTAACTCGGAAGACGAAGCTATCAAAGCCATCTGCGCCAAAAAGATCAACAAGGGCGACGTGGTCGTTATCCGTTATGAAGGACCCAAAGGCGGCCCGGGCATGCGGGAAATGCTGAACCCCACTTCCGTACTGGCCGGCATGGGCCTGGATAAAGACGTAGCCCTCCTCACCGACGGACGTTTCTCCGGCGCAACCCGCGGCGCCTGCATCGGCCACATCTCTCCGGAAGCACGGGAAGGCGGCAACATCGCATTGATCGAAGAAGGCGATATCATCGAGATCAACATCCCGAAACGTTCCTTAAACGTTAAGGTTTCCGACAAAGAACTGGAAAAACGCCGGGCTAAATGGAAATGCCCGCCGCCCAAAGTAAAGAGCGGCTACCTGGCCCGCTATGCAGCGCTGGTATCCTCCGCCGCAGAAGGCGCTATCGTACGGGTTCCCGGAGAAGAATAATGTGCTAAGATTCTTTTAAAATGCAGGATGATTTTTACTGATATTCCTGCATGAAACACAAAACAAAACTGTACAAAGCAATGGAAATCCCATTTGCTTTGTACAGTTTTTTATTTTGCTTTATCTTTCTTCTGAAACAGTATAACGGATTCGAATTCTGTTTGCACGCTGTCTGTTTTCACGTAATGGAACTTTACTATTATATTTTCCATTACATAAGATGCATCGTACTACTTTATCTGCTTTTCCGCAGCCGGTACGACCTGCGGTATTTTTCCGAAACAGCCCCTGCCGCCGCTGCCAGCAGGATCAGACCCCAAAGCAGCGCGCCGGCCTGCTTCCATTCATAATGATTCATGGCCAGGACCAGAGGCGTACCGATGCCGCCCGCGCCAACCAGACCCAGCACGGCCACTTCTCTCAGGTTGATATCCATGCGGTAGATAACGGCAGACAGATAATGGGGCAGTATCTGGGGAACCACAGCCCAGCGCACAGCCGCCAGGATGTGAACACCGGAGGCCCGCAATGCGTAATACGGTTTCATATCAATGCTGTCAATAGCAATCAGGAAGCGTTTGGCCAGAAGTCCGATGCTGCACAAGGCCATGGTCAGCACGCCGGCAAACGGACCCGGCCCGGTCACCCGGATCCACAGCAGTCCGTAAACAAGGACGGGAACCGAACGGAACACCAGCAACAGCAGGCGCATCAGCAGGGCTGCAAGCCCCAAAAAACGGAAGCAGGAAAGAACAGATAACAGCAGAGCAAATACAGTTCCTCCGAGAGTACCCAGAAAAGCAATGCAAAGCGTTTCAAACAACAAGGTCGGAACTGCTTCAGTTGCCAGAGAAAACATCATTGTAATATCCGGAGATACAACACCTTCCGCAATAGATGCCAGCGCGGTTTTGTTTACTCCGGACATGGCCGGAAAGCCGGTTAAAAAAGAGAAAAAGATGAAAAAACCGCACAGAACCGTGGGAATATACCATTTTTTGTGTTTTGTTTCCGATTCTATCAGATGGACACGCAGGAAACCGCTTAAACTCTCGGTTGCCAGCACAACCAAATATAACACGCACAGGATCATGCCCACTTTGGAGTACTCCCGCCAGGCCAGTTTTTCATTCAGCAGCAGGCCTATGCCTCCCGCTCCCACAAAACCCAGCACGGCAGCGTTACGCACATTGGATTCCAAAAGATACAGCAGGTTGGCAAGATAACCCGGAAGTATCTGCTTCCATACAGATACCCACCAGGCCTTGAAACACCCCGCTCCCGCATATTCCAATACGCGGGCCGTTTTCAGTTCCGCGTTCTCACTGTCTTCGTATCCCAGACGGGAAAGCACGGCTGCAGTTGACAGAGTAACCGCGATAATGCCGGACCACATGCCAAGACCGAACACAAACGTGCAGAGCAGGGCCAGAATCAGCACAGGAATGCAGCGAAACACGTGTACCGCCGCCTTCAGGATAATCCGCGCAACTTTCCACCGGTTCACATATCCGTTGCACAACACGGTCCCCACTGCCCCGATGATTCCGCCCAAAACGGTTCCCAGCAATGAAATATACACCGTGTCCCGCAGTGGAACCAGAATCACATCCAGAAAAGAAGTATCCGGAGGGAACATCCTGGCAGCAGTGTCAATAAAATAATGCCCCCGCTCCCATAACAGGGGAAGGGAAAACTCTGTCTGCCATAAGGAAACCAGCAGACAAAGCACAACTATTGCACTGCGGACAAGATATGACCGTTTCATTTCGTTACCCCGTATCCAACTGCAACAAAAAGCGTACCAATCCAAACAGCATTCTGCCGTTTCATTGCGCGCCTCCATATACGTTCGCAAAGGAAGCTTCATCCCATGCGGAAACAGGAGCGTCTTTTACCACAACGCCCTGCTTTAAGCCGATGATCCGCTCCGCATACTGCGCAGCCTGAACCGTGTTGTGGCTGTTCATGACTACCGTCAGCTTATTCTCCTGCTGCAGGTTTTTTAATAATGAAAGAACCTGTTCCGCGGCCACCGGATCCAGCGAGGCCACGGGCTCATCAGCCAGAATGATGCGGGCCTGCTGCAGCAATGCCCGGGCAATGGCCACCCGTTGTTTCTCGCCACCGCTTAACGTTGAGACCAAGCTATCCGCTTTCTCAGCCAGTCCGACTTTGGCCAGGGCCGCTCTCGCGTTTTCCTGGTCCTGTTCCGAAAAGCAGCCTGTCATAACACGCCAGAGCGGATTCCGGCACAGCGCCCCGTGCAGCACGTTTTCCAGAGCCGTCGACTGGGGAACCAGGCAGAAATCCTGATAGATTACCGCGATCTTCTGCTGTATCTGCCGCAGCTTTTTCCCGCTGCAGTTTGACAGGCACTCCCCGTCTACCCAGACTGTGCCCTGCTGCGGTGTCACCATCCCGTTGAACAGTTTCAGCAGAGTTGTCTTCCCTGCCCCGCTGCGCCCGATCACGGCCACAAACTCCCCATCGGTAACCCGCAGGGAAACCTGCTGCAAAACCGGGTCGTCCTTATGAAATTGATGTGTTACATTTTTTAACTCCAGCATACCGAATCACCTTAACGCAATATCTCACTTAACGCAAGATCTCAGGCACCAATATACCATTACCTGACCGTTCGCTGCCGCTTTTCCACGCAAACCTGCGACCTGCCCCGCCAACACACCGCATGTTACAGCGCACATCAAAGAGAAAGTGCGACACAATCTTACTTCCCTTTCAGTTCCCGCTGTACCCGGCGTTCGTCGTCATAATTCTTCGCATCAGCCCAGTCGTAACCTTTGTGACCCAGAATCTTCAGCGCGTCCAGTCCCTCTTTCGTCTTTCCGATCTCAATCAGCGCTTCTCCGAAAGCCTTGCGGAACTTCTGGTCCTGCATGGTTTTGGACGTTTTGCTCACGCAGACCGTATCATTATAAATCTTATCCGTCACGCCGATGATGCCCGTCTGTTTCCAGATCGTGTCCGTTCCCCCCAGCTTTTTCTGCCAGTTCTTTTCATTGCGGATCCGTATGTGGGAAAAGGCCACCGCAATGTCCGCCTGCCCGGAAGCCAGCCGCGCCATGGATGTGGTGTAAGACTCTGCCTGCACCACATGGGCCAGATCAGCAATTGTTTTCCCGTATTCCTTTTTCAAAAACAAGGAAGGATACAGGTAGCCCGAAGCAGAAGCCGGACTCATCACTGTCCAGGTCAGCCCGTTCAGTTCCTCCCAGGAAGGTTTTTCTCCCTTTTTCACCTTCTCCAGCAAGGCTTTTCCTTTGGCGGAAGGACCTGTCACCAGAACAGAGCGGTAATGCTGGACAAGCTTGTCGTTAAACTTCTCCGGTTCCCCTTCGTTCCAGATCTTTACGTCTGTCGTATCCTTGCTGATCCCCTGCCGCAGCGCCGTAAGCAGCACATCGATTTCCTTATCAAACAACACATACGTGGCGCCGGAAACGAAACCCGCGTCTGCACTGCCCGCGCTTAAAGCTTCCCCTACCGCGCTGTAGGATGTGCCTACGCTTACGGATACCTTGCCGACCGCAAAGCCTTTTTCCTTCAGTTTTCCCTGCAGCATTGTACTTAACGGACCCACTGCTGTTTTTACCGTCTCCGCATCCTGGTAAGGAGAAACAGCAATCTTCAGCTCTTTAATCTCATTGCTTCCTGCACTCTTTTTCGTTTCACCGCCGCAGCCGGCCAGCAAACCCGCGCAAAGGCACAGGAACATGATAAAAGCAATTGTCTTTTTCATTTTAATCCCCCATTCTTTCGCTATAACATATTGAATACTGCAACCACGCCTCACAATTCCAAAAGATGCTAAAAATAATAAAAGCGCGACAGCATATCGCGCCTTACATGCCAAAACCAAAATGCGTTTCAGGAACGATATGCATGAAATGGAACTGCGCATCAGGAAAACGATTGCCGCTGCTGTTTCACAATCCGCGCTTCACAGCCACTTCTCAACGGCAGCTTTTCCCTACATACATCGGTTTTCCTTCATACAAACCGGCGGTCGATGATCTCTGGCATCCTCTCAGCCCGGCACACGGGCTCCCTCGCATTTCGGCTTCAGAAAATATTTATATTTTCATACAGGACCAGGGCGCTCCCCCAAGTCCCTCGCCACAATAAATTTTATAAAGTTATGGAATCAAAAAGTTAAAAGCACACAGAAGAATCTTCTGTGTGCTTTTAGTATAATTGTTTCACGTGAAACAGGCAAGCAAAATTTTTACGAAGCGTTTTCCGCGTTTATTTCAGCACGCCGATTTCCTTGTAATATTTTTCCGCGCCGGGATGCAGCGGGATCTTGGCGATATCTTTTACGGCTTCAGCCGGTTTCAGTCCTTTCAGGTTCTTCTGGGACTGACCCAGTTCATCGATGTGTTCCCAGAAAGTCTTGGTCAGCTGGTAAACGGTATCTTCCTTCAGGTCATGACGGCAGAACATAACCATCTTAATCGCGGAGGTGTTGATGGCTTCTTTCTGGTTCGGATAGGTGCCTGCGGGAATGGTGTACTTAACATACCAGGGATATTTTTCCTGCAGCTTTTTAATAATGTCGTCGCTGATATTTACCAGACGGCAGTTGGCGCTCAGAGCCTGGGAAACAGCGGATGCCGGGGTGCCGGACATGATCCAGGCGCCGTCGATGGTGCCGTTCTGCAGCATGTCAGCCGCGCCGCCGAACGCGATGTATTCCGCTTTGATCTCTTCCGGGAATTTGATGCCGGCCGCGGTGAAATGGGTCTGGCATTCGTTATAAACAGAGGAACCGGCAGAAGCAACCGCAAAATGTTTGCCCTTCACCTCTTCCAGTTTCGTGATACCGGATTTGTTGGTTACTACAACCTGGTTGGGGTTCAGGTACAGACCGGCGATAGCTTTCAGGTCTTTGTAAGCATGGCCTTTAAAGCTGTCGGTGCCGTTCATGCACTGGTACGCGTTGCTGCTGATTGCGATGGAAACCTGGGCTTCCCCGTCGGAAACCATGTTCAGGTTGGCAATGCCGCCGGCAGAAGCCTGGCTCGCCGCGCTGACGGAAGGAACGGTCTTGTTCCAGTTATTGGTAATGGCAGCGCCTACTGCATACAGGGCGCCGGAAGCAGAAGCTGTCGGGAAATTGATCTTGATCTTTTCCGTCGCAGCCGCGGGAGCTTTCTTCGGAGCTTCCGCCTTTTTTTCTCCGCCGCCGCAGCCAGTTAATGCCCCTACCATTAACATGGTGGCCAAAGATGCGCTTAATATGCGTTTCAAGGATTTTTTCATAGTTCTTTTCCTCCTTAAAAAATTTACATGTTCAGGTAATGCTACTTGAACTATTATATCGCTTTTTTCATAAAAATAACAGAGTTACTTATTTGCAGTTGTATAAAATTTTGCGGAAGAAAAAGACATGAGTAAAACATCGGGAACGTTTGCGTGATTCCATGAGATGAATTTCGCCGTTATGGCGAGACTGTCTGAGGGGCGTAGCCCCGAGTTTCGAAGCCATAGGCGAATAAGTCCATGGAATAGCAAACGGGCACGGTTTTACTAAGTCTTTTCCTAATGCAAAATTTTATATAAATAAAACTCAGCTTTTCTTCCTTCTGATAAACTGCAGGGCCCCGATTACCACCAGGCAGGCCAATCCGATGAAATCGGTGAACGTTCCCGGGTACAGCATGGCCGGCGCCGCGGCGATGAGGACAAGCCGCTCTACCATATTACATTTCTGTACCAGCCAGCCTTCCAGCCCGGCCACCAGGGCGACGGTTCCCACGCAGGCCGTGAATACGGTCCATAAGGTTGTTGCTAATGCTGCGTTGGGATCCACCCCGATCAACAACACCGGGTTATCCAGGAAGAAGAAGGGGATGATAAAACCAATCAGCCCCAACCGTACCGCCCACAATCCCGTCTTCGTCTGGTCGGAACCGGCAATGCCGGACGCCACATAGGCGCTCATGGCAACGGGCGGGGTGATGTTGGACAGACAGGCATAGATGAGACAGAACAGATGAGAAGTCAGGGGCAGCACGCCGGCCTTGATCAGGACCGGAACCGCCACCGCCTGCACGATAACGTAAGCGGCCACGCCGGGAACGCCCATGCCCAGGATCGTGGACATGATCATGACCAGAAGGCCCGTCACATAAATATTGTCATTGTTAATTACATTCAGGATCAGGTAACCCATGTTGAGACCCATGCTGGTCAGGGTCACCGTGCCGATGATGACGCCGATGATGACGCAGCAGACGCCAACGGAAATAGCGCCCTTGGCCCCTTCCACCGTGGCTTCGATAATCTTGTTCCAGGTCATGCGGGTCTCTTTCCGGATCCAGCTGGCCCCGATGGTGGCAAAGATGGCGATGACCGCGGCATACAACGGCGTGTAGCCCGCAAACATGAGGGCAATCAGCACAACCAGAGGGATCACCAGGTGCCCCTGCTCCCGGATCACCTTCATCGCATCGGGAATGTTTTCCTTCGACAGACCGGAAAGGCCCAGCCGTTTCGCTTCAAAGTGCACGGACATCAACAGTCCCAGATAATACAGGAACGCCGGCACGATCGCCGCCAGCATAACTTTCGTGTAACTCAGGTTCAGGAATTCCGCCATGACGAAACCGACCGCGCCCATGATGGGAGGACAGAACTGACCGCCGGTAGAAGCCACCGCTTCCACTGCCCCGGCAAATTCTTTCCGGTACCCGGTCCGCTTCATCAGGGGAATGGTAATGGTACCCGTGGTGGCCACGTTGGCAATGGCGGAACCGTTAATCATACCCATGAGGGCAGAAGCAACCACCGCCACCTTCGCCGGACCGCCGGGGGTCTGGCCCACTAATGTGAGGGAAAAATCGTTGATGAATTTGGAAAAACCACTGTGTTTTAAGAACGCGCCAAACACAACAAAGAGGAAAATGTACGTGGCCGATACGCCGATACCGGTGCCCAGCACACCCTGGGTCCCCCAGAACTGGGTAATCAGCACCCGCTTCAGGGTAAACCCGTTATGTCCCAGCAACCCCGGCAGGAATGCGCCGAACCAATTGTAACCCAGAAAGATGAGGGCCAGCAACGCCAGATTCCCGGAAGCGCGCCGGGCCGCTTCAAACACCACCAGCAGCGCCACCGCCGCAATGCCCACCTCAAAAGAATCCACACGTCCCCCGGTCTCGGCGATGCGGG
Source organism: Succiniclasticum ruminis DSM 9236 (assembly GCF_900112895.1). GTDB lineage: Bacteria > Bacillota > Negativicutes > Acidaminococcales > Acidaminococcaceae > Succiniclasticum > Succiniclasticum ruminis. The sequence continues at coordinate 22,643 of NZ_FONL01000016.1, forward strand.
TAAAATTCGTAATCAGGTAACCGAAAGAACCGGTTCCCAGCAAAATCAGAAGGATATCCCAAACCGGCGGCAGTTTCCACACGCGCTTCTCTTTTTTGTATGTAGGGAACAGCAAAAACGTAAACAGCAGCAAAAAGATACAGTGGAACGCCCGCAGGTTAATGGCGCTGATCGCCCCCAGCGTAGTGAAATACAGCTGGAATACCGTCCAGACGCAGAGCAGTACGACCAGTATTTTACTCATGGGACCGATATAGGTCCGCATGCGGGAGTCCGCTTCCTTTTCTTCCAGCAATTCCTGCGCCTTTTTGTCCAGTTCTTTCTGCAGCTGCGCTTCATCCTTTACGTTTTCAGGATTTACAGCCGCTTTCTCTTTCCCCTGCATAAAACACAATCCCCTCTTCAACACACCGACCGACGTAATGCCGTTCATCCGGAAACCGTCCGGCTAAACCTGTGTCAGTTAAACACGCCAAAGGCCTGTAAGAATAATATAAACAGCAGTACCGGCGTAACATATTTCACCATGATCCGGTACATGCTTTTACGTCCAAATGTATATTTGCCCTGCTCGATTTCTTCAATGATCCAGTCCGCCCCGACAACCCAGCCGATCAGCAGGCATTCGCCAATGGCCACCAGCGGCATGAACACGATATTGCTGATATAATCCATCAGATCCAGGATCTGGGCCACCGCTCCGTTAGGCAGCGGCAGTTCGAAATAGGCCACATTATAGCCCAGGCATACGATGATGCCGCCGATCAGGGCGTACAGGCCAATCAGCAGCGTAGCCTTGGAACGTTCCCAGTCGAACCGGTCCATAAAGCTTGCTACGATAGCTTCCTGTACCGACATGGCGGAAGTCAGCGCCGCAAAGGTTACCATGACAAAGAAAACAATTCCCACAACAGACCCGGCGGAGCCCATGGCCGCAAAAACCTTTGGCAGGGAGATAAACATCAGCGACGGACCCGCGGACATGCCTTCCTTGCCCATAAAGGTGTAAACAGCCGGAATGATCATGACACCGGCCAGAAACGCTGCCAGGGTGTCAAACAGTTCAATGTGGTTGATGGACTGGCTCAGGTCCACATCCTTTTTCGCATACGAACCGTAGGCAACCATGATGCCCATCGCTACCGAAATGGAATAAAACAGCTGCCCCATGGCATCCATCAGTACATTCAGAAATTTGCTGAAGGTAACACCTTCCAGATTGGGAACCGTATATACCAGAAACCCTTCCCACCCCGTACGGGTCACACCGGACGCATCGGTATAACTTAACGTGAGGGAGTACACCGATACCCCGATGATCATAAGGAAAAAGACCGGCATCAAAACCTTGGAATACTTTTCAATCCCCTGTTCCACGCCAAGATAAATAATAAACACAACCGCCGCCATAAAAATCGCAAACCAGAAGATCGGCTCCCAGGTACTGGTGATAAAACCGGTAAAGTATTTATCCCCCGCAGCTGCCAGACCGGCGCCGCTGACAAACGCCGCCAGATACTTTAACACCCAGCCGCCGATGACGCAGTAGTATGGCAAGATCAACACCGGCACGAGGCAGGCCAGCACACCGATGGCAGAGCCCCGTTTATCCATCTGGGTATACGCCGTTAACGGCCCCTGCCGGGTCTTACGCCCAATAGCGATTTCCGAAGACAGCAGCGTATAACCAAAGGTTGCAACCAACACCAGGTAACAAACCAAAAACAAACCGCCGCCGTCGCGGGCAGCCAGAAACGGAAACCGCCAGATATTTCCCAGCCCAATGGCGCTGGCCGCCGAAGCCAGAACAAAACCAAGCGTTCCCGTAAAATTATTTCTTTCCTTTTCCTGATTCAAATGAAGGCCCCCAAGTCTCTGAAAATAAATTTTGTGCCAGGGTTTTCACATATCTGTCACAATAATAATGTTCATTATAATATGAAAACAACTTTAAAGCAACTTATAATTACACAGAAAAATGCATTTTGACAAGGCAATGTATTTCGGGCGCCCCCCTGTCAGGCAGACTAAAAAACGCTTTCAGGCATTACTCTGAATGCAAGCCTGAAAGCGTATATTGAATAATTGAAAACTCGCCGGGTTATTTCATATATTTTTTGTTAAACAGCATTTCATTTCCCTTAAAGGGAATGAAAGCCTCAACCGGTCCCATGACCGCGGGCCCAATGGTTTCCGCCGGGAAAATCATGGTGATTCCTTCATAACCCCAGGTCCATGTCAGAGGCGGTTCGCCGGCATAATCCCTTTGAAACAGGTCGTCCACAATGGTCTTGTAGTTATCGTAATAAAACAGTCCCCGCTCCTTTTTCACCTTTTCCAGGGCCGGCTTCACATACATATCACGGAATTCGTTCCGTTTGCCGGGAGCCAGCGCGTCGTCCATCGTTATGAAATCACCGGTCACCGGGTCAAGGTTGTAGGTAAAAATATCGATGTTCGGATGGGCCCCGCCCCGGCTCTGATAATACTCTACGTAGAGACTCAGGATGTTCCGGCTCAGATACTTCTGCCAGACCCTCTCTTCCAGCAGATAGTGCATATAATCTTCCGGGCGGTGCTTTTTCAGTTCCACTGCGTCCTTGTAATCTTCCCGTGCTTCGTCTTCCATGCGGTAATTCCACTCCCGGTTATGCACCTGCTCCAGCTTTTTCGCCAGTGCCGGGAACGCGTCCGCATTCTCCACAATCAGGCGGCTGTAATCGGTGACGATACAGACCTGCCCCTGGGGCGTCCGGTACTCCTGCTTCTGCTGCTCCATGCGGATCTCAGGCAGAACGTCCGCCGGCTTTTCCGCAAAACAGGGCAATGCCGCGCATAACATCAACAACGCAGCAACAAGACTTACCACTATTTTTCTCATTATATGTACCTCCTTCAGCCGCCCGGTCACAGAAACCGCGCAGCAATTTTAAACAGATTAACCCGGCAGTCGTCCGGCCCGAAAAAAGAAAAGCCGTCATAAAACGGTAACGGTTCCCCCATGAACGTAAGCAAAAACCGAAACGAAGGCTTACTTTCCTCTACAATTAATTATAGCTATTTTAACACAGATATTCTATAATATAAATGATGTTTTGATATTTTTCTGAAAGGAGCGGAACCATCCTATGAAACGACTGCTGACCTTCTGTCTGGCAATCCTTTTCTGCCTGTCCTTTTCCGGATGCTACCTGGATGACTTCACTTCCTCCGAACAGGACAAGCTGTACGACAGCGCCATAAAAATCTTTAAAGAATACCTCGCCAAAACGGATCCCAACGCAAAGGTCAAAGAGGTTTCGAGCGTAAAATATCTGGGGGAAAATCACCAGCTGCAGCTGACGGAATTCGTAAGCGGCGAATACGAGTCCGGCAGCAAAAAGCTGAAGTTCGCCGTCAACACCAAAACCGGCGACATCTATACCTCCAAACAGGCTGATTTATACGCGGAAAAAGCGACCGCCCTGGTCAATGACATGCTGGGACTGCAGTGGACCGCGGTAAAACCGGAGGTTCACATTTCGTCCCGGGTCGACATGCACGGCAAAAAGCCGCCGATCGGGGGCAATAAAGAAGACAACGAACTCGGTGGCGTCTTGCCCATTACCATCAAAGACATGGACGCCTTTGCCAAAAATTCTTTTAAAGACAAAAATTACTCCGTCAACCTGCACTTCATCTACACCGGGGCCCCGCTGCGCCCCCGTGCTGTGATGGAGACAGCGGCGGAACAATTCGGCAGCCGCGTGCGTCTGGACCTGCAGCGTTTCCCGGATGCGCTGCAAAAAGACGTGGAAGCGGCCAGCCGCGCAGCCTGGGGCGAGAATCCCCGGTGGCCGGTGAACGGACACGATTCCCTGGCCGTTGAATCCCTGACAGTCTACGGAAGCGACAAGCTTGAACACAAACAGTGGCAGGATTACAACGGCAAAGCGCCCTTTACCATCCACTACCCTGCCATCACGCTCCTGCGTGAAAAACAGAAAGACGGTTCCTTCAAAGACCGGGAAAGCCGTTTCGACATAACCCGCGACATGCAGATCAAACAAAACGGCAACGCTTTTGAATTTGCCATGAAAGATAACCGTAAAATCAAATACTATGTATTTATGGACAGCCTGGCCCCGGCCGACAACGTAACAGCCATCGCGGCCCGCAACCGCAAATTCCACGACGCCGCCTACAACGAATTCGGATGGCATCCCGTGCTGGAACGCTGGTGCATCGGACAAAAAATACATAAAACAAACAGCCCCAACCAGATATATGCCATGGAAGAAAACGACCTGATCATCATCGGCAACGAAGGTCTGAACAAACTGAAACCCAAACAGAAAGAGCCGGAGAAGAAATAACCGTAAAAACACATTTTTGACAAATAATTGTCATACAATAGCTACAATCAATAATCGGAAAGCTGGCGCGCCCTGCTTCCGTTTCGTCTTATTTTTCGTAAAACAGTCATTTACTTTACGGGAGGAACTCATCATGAAAAAAACTGCCATCATCTGCACGGCTCTTCTTGCCTTAGCCTGTTCCGCGACGGCTTTCGCCGCTTCTTCTTCGGAAACGTTAGCGGACAAATTGGGCATTCCTACGGGCACCAAAATTTTTGCCACGGAAACCACGGAAAAAGAAAAACCTGCCGAACATCAGAAAAAAACAGAAAAGGCCACTTCCATGGACCTGGTGCTGATCCTGGATAAATCCGGCTCCATGTACGGGCTGGAAAAAGACACCATCGGCGGCTTCAACTCCATGCTGGACAAACAGCGCCAAAGCGACCTGCCGGTGAAGGTGACGGCCGTCATGTTCAACAACGCGGTTTCCACCATCTATGAACGCGCCGACCTGGATAAAGTGAAAAATATTACCGATAAAGAATACACGCCCCAGGGTACCACGGCCCTGCTGGACGCTGTCGGCAACACCCTGTCCCAGATGAAAACCCTGCCGGACATCGATGCCAAAGGCAACAAAGTACTGGTAGTCATCACCACGGACGGCAAGGAAAACGCGTCCAAAGAATGGACCTACGCCAAAGTGAAAGCGCTGATCTCCGAACTGCAGGAAAAGAATTTTGAATTTGTCTTCCTGGGCGCCAACATCGACGCGGCCGCAGCGGCACAGAACATCGGCATCAAAAAGGAACATGCCATGAAATACAGAAACACCCAGTCCGGCGTGAAGGCCAACTTCCGCGCTGTGAACGCCATGGTGGCCGATTACGCAGCCGGCGAAATGGAATCCGGAAACTGGAAGAAAGAAGTAGAAGAAGACAAATAATCAGCAACAAATAATGAAACGCCGGAGCCCGCTAACAGGGTTCCGGCGTTTTTTATTATTATTCGCACAGCTTTTTTATATTCGCAAACTCCCAGTAATACTCAATGTCTTCCATGGTTCTTATGACAACGTCCTGCATAAGCTTGTCGGCCACCGCGAAGAATTCGTATTTTCCGCTGTCCCGCAGTTGTTTCGCGGAGATGGCTAGCTGCAACCAGGTCTTTTCCTGCTCCGCTTCCGCGAATCCTTCCATCAACACCGCTTTCACGCCGGTGGCCACCTGCCCCAGGAAGCTGTTCTCCAGCCAGTAGGCCATCTTCATGCCGCGGTAACTGCTTCCGCACAGGTTCCGCAACGCGTAAAACGGTTTTTCCTCCTGCAGCCCGTTCCAGATATCCGCAAAGCAGAAATCATATTCCCCGTCCTGTACCTTCGGCATGAACTCGAAGGCATCCTCCTGCATCACACGGATCTTTGCACCGGCCTCTCCGAACTGCGGCAGAATCTTCTCTTTGAAGAATTCGATGATGCCTTCGTTCCGTTCCACAACCGTTACGCTTTCCACATCCGGTTTCAGCGCCGCCATATAGGCGAAATAGCCTAACCCCAGGCCCAGCGTCAGCACCCTGCCCTTCGCTTCGTCAACGGCCGGCTGCATGGTAAAGATCTCATTGAACGTGACGGACATCCATCCGTTTCCCTCTTTGTCCTGCAAAATATAATAGGGCGCGGGTTCGTCTTTCCAGAAACCGATACAGGGAACGAAGGAATCCAGACCGCCGCATTTTTCACAGACGACCTCGTTCCATAAAATAACCTCGAACTGCCTGTCAATGACAGAAGCAACCCGGAAATCCCCCAGCTCACAGCCTTCCAGCCGTATGTCACGGTAATAGGGATTCCCCAGCAGATCCTCACGACTAAAAGCTTTACAATGCGCAATCAGGGGATAGAACGGATCCTGCTCCGAAGTAATCTGATGACCCGCCAGCGCGCTGACCACATTGACCGGGGTTATGTCCCCATCCTTCGCGTTTCCCAGGTTCAGGACGCAGTCATACTTGGTGTCGGAAATCATGGACAGGATCTGACTGAACGCGGACTGGTACGTAAAATAATTCTCAATATATCCCGGGAACAGATTCCGGATCCGTCGGCTGCTTACAAATTTCATGTTACTCTCCATTCCGCCGCCGTTGATTTATTTCAGATCGGCAGCCAAAACCTCAAACACAATGCTGCCCGCTTCGTCCAGAAACGCAGCCATCGCTTCCCCTTCTCGCAAAACGATGAGTTCCCTGCAGCGGGCAACCGCCTTCGCCCTGTCGGCGTTCAATCCGGCTGCATATGCCTTTGCCTCCGCTTCCTTTTGGAAAGCGCAGTCGATCAACGTCTGTGCAGTGTTAAACGTACAGGTGATGATGTAAATTTTCACGGTGACACTCCTCCTTTTATTTAATACTGCTTTAAGTAACTTTTCCTCTTATTTAATTTTAATCACAAAATTTTTAATTCACTGTGATTCCAATCACATAATTCCTTTTTTATACGCGCCTTCATCAGTCCTTCCCATTCTCATACGCAATGGGATCAGCCAAACCGTTCTCCTGAAAAGCCCGTTTCCGGTCACGGCACGTCCCGCAAACACCGCAGGCTTTCTCATGTCCCTCGTAACAACTCCAGGTCATTGCAAAAGGAACGCCGATTTCCAATCCCGCGGCTACAACATCCGCTTTCGACCTGCCGATAAAAGGCGCAACCACGCGCAGCGCCTTTCCGCTGCCTACATAAATGGCGTCGGCTATGGCCTTGTTAAATTCTACACTGGTATCAGGGTAAGCGCTGCCTGTCGCGTCATCCGCATGGGCTCCGTAATAAATCACTTCACAGCCATTTCCTATGGCAACAGAAGCCGCGGAGGAAAGGAACAATCCGTTACGGAAGGGAACATACGTGCTGACCGGCGCGCCGTTTGTTTTGGCAAGCTGGTCAGAATACTCCTCATGGGGAATATCCGCTGCCGATCCTTCCAGCAGGCTGCAGTCGGCGCCTCTGAATATTTCCCCCAGATCAAGCGTAATCCTTTTAACGCCATAGAAGGAAGCAATTTTTTCCGAGGCTTCCAGCTCCTTCTTATGTTTCTGGCCATAATAAATGGAAAGGGCCAGTACTTCGTCCGCCCCATATTTTTTTACGGCGAGCCCCAGGCAGACGGAGCTGTCAAGACCGCCGCTGAACAATACCAGTGCTTTCATAAAACGATTCCTCAAAATTAAAATGGTTTTGTAAAACCTTCTTTACTTCCTGAAAGCGCATATTCTTATCCAATGCTTTTATGCGCATCAACAATTGAACGTATCAGGCCAATCATTGCAGCGGGATACATTCACTTCATCAAAATCAACACGGCCAGAATCAGATTAATCACCGCCACCAGAGGACGAAGATAACGGTTTACCTTCCGGCGGTCCAGTTTTGACATAAGCCACGGCCCAACGAAATAATCAGCATGCCCGCAAAAAAACCTATCAGCGGTAAATATAAAACTGGCATGACACAATCTGCCCTTCCAATTCTGTCATTTTTGTCATTTCCCGGTTTACAGGTTATATTCGACCCATTCCCCGTCTTTCAGTGTTTCGTAAACGCCCCACTCCGGTTTTCCGATATCCCGGCCCTTCACCCGCAGGGGTATGAACGCGTCATGCTGGCAGCCCGGAAGGGGATCCTCCAGCTCGATCCAGCCTGTTTCATCGATCAGATCGTTCCAGTCAGCATACAGGTCTTCCAGCGAATCATAACAGTAGTCCGCCGCGCTCAGGACCGCGTCCGCGCCGGAATAGGTAAAGAGATAGATGCCTTCCCCGGTTTTATACAGCATAATCTTATAAATATAAGTATTATCATCCGATTTTCTGGGCTCTCTGAGCCGGGCATACATTCTCATATCGTTACCTCCATTAATAATTAATTATAACAAAACAGCCGCAGAAAATAAATCCCACGGCTGCCAGGTTAAAATCTATTTAAATCATTACAACTTAAATCATTACAACGGATATCTGCTTTGCCTGTTATAAACGAAACAGGAAAAGAAACCACACCCGCTGCAATACATGAAACTTGCATGAACAGGTTCCGGTTGCAAAAGAACGCGCGCTTTTGTTATAATTATAAGCAGCAGTTCTACAGAAAGGGGAATACGGATATGGCGGATCAGAACAAGAAACCTACTATAAAAAACAAGGAAGTCATCGTAGACCTGTTTTGTCTATGGCTCGCTTTGACCGCGCTTTCCTGCGCAGCGATAAATCTACATCTCACACTGAATAAACTGGAACAAAAAAAAGAAGAAGAACGCACGTAAACCTGAACTCTCCAAAGAAGGTGCTGAATCACCGGCCACATCCGGTCCCGGTTTCCCGGGAGGAAGTGAGCGCTGATCCAGGCCTTCTTTTTTTGTGATTTCATTTATCCGGCAGCACAGCAGATTCTCGGACGCGTACAGGTACATTTATAACAAAACAGCCGCAGAAAAATCTGTGGCTGTCAGCATAATTATTCCCTTAACATAGTATGTTTTGTCTACACAATGCTGTCTCTTAATACTTTCCGATAAACTCCGGCAAACCCTTAATCTCTGTCAGCTTGTCTTCCACCGGACCGCAGCGCAATCCTTTATCGGAAACGAGGAGAGCCTTCGGGAACCGTTCCCACTCAATCGCACTGACTCCCCTGATTTCGTTATTGTAAAACCGCATCGCGTCGCCGCGCAGAAATTTTACTAAAAAACTCCGGAGCACCTCGGATATATCCGCATCCAGGACATTGCCGTACAGCTGCGCCCCGTCGCTGTTTCCCAGAAACGCCGAAGCCACGTCCACCGTGCCCGATCCCAGGTTCTCGAGCAGCGGCTTTACGTTCCAGTACAGCAGATACACTTTATTTCCGCCTTCTGCCAGTTTTCTTGCGCTGAGATACACACCCAGCGCGCTGCACTGTTCCACCGCTTTCGCTTTCGCTTCCACCTCGGGCACCGTGGCCGCCTGTTCCCGGACATAGGCTCTTATAGCCTGTGCATCAGGAGGACTGACTTCATCAAGGTAGCGTAAAATGACGTTCAGTTCACTGGATATGAAATCCCCGTAGGTCTGATTGCCGACAAAGGACCTGTAAATCTTTCTTTCATTGCTGGCGACGCCGATCAGGAATTCGATATCGGTCGCGGTTCCGTTCCGGTACGCTTCATACACATCTGCGGAAATCAGTTTTCCGTCACGGACCGGCCCGGAGAGAAACAGTCCCATCAAAAGTTTTTGCGACGCTTCCTTCAATTGTTCCGTGGAAAGCTGCATCAGTTCTTCCATCGTCGCCGCCGACGTTTCCTGCAACAACTTCTTCGCCAGCATTCTCGACATTTCCGGGGTATCGAAAGCCGCCATGGGATTGCCGTGGAACACAAACGCTTTCCGGAACAGGCCCTTCGCCTGTTCGCAGGCCGCCAGCAGACTGATGGAGACAGCCCCGGACTCGAAGCCCATCACGGTAATCCGGTCCGGATCGCCGCCGAAAGCCGCTATGTTTTCTTTGATCCATCGCAGCGCCGCAATCTGGTCAAGGAGTCCCAGGTTTAAGGCATCGGGATACGCTTCCCCGCCGGGGACCTCCGAAAAATCAATGAAACCGAAGAGACCCAGACGGAAATTAAAGCTGACGCCCACAACGTCCGGACAGGTTCGGATCAGACTGGTACCGTCCATCAGCGGATCGGCAGACCCGCCGTAGGCAAAATCGCCGTGATGGAACAGCACGATGACCGGCTTTTTCCGGTCCGTCTTTTTACTGCCTACGCAAATATTCAGCGTCAGGCAGTCCTCACTTTGCCTGTGATGCTTTAAAATCGAGCCCTCGTGGTCCACCTGAATCGCGGATGCGCCGAGGTGCTGCGCCTCAAATACGGCCTCCGATTCCGGCAGGGGTTCGGGCGCTTTCCACCTGCGTTCCCCCACAGGAGGCTTTGCATAGGGAATTCCCGAATAGTAAATGATGTTCTTCTCTTTAACACCGACATACGTCCCGGTTTTTGTCTTTACCGCCAGACCGGTGTCATAGGCGCCGCGGATGGGCCGGTTCTGCCGGTTCACTTCGTCCAGGTCGATGGTTTTCAGCGCTTCGTCAAACACAAAACCATTGCTCCCGTCCCCGTATTGCCTGCGGACTTTCCGGATACGGTACCAGCGGACAGCCATACTTAACAAAAATCCCAGAACCGGGAAGGCGATGACACTCCTGTACTGCACCAGCAAATGCCCGAGCATGGAGACTCCCAGCCATGACATGGCGATATGCTGGACCGCCAGAAAGATGAAGATGAACAGGGCAAAAGCCACGAACCTGTACGCCGGTTTCTTCTGTATGGCCCTGCTGAAGATGATTCTGCCTACCGCAAAATCCATCGCAAATCCGGCCACAAAGCAGACTGCCAGGCACTGCCAGTCGGGCCATCCCAGCAGCTTCGGAATTTCATAGCCCAGTCCATACCCAAGCGCTGAGACGAAGGCTATCATAAAATCATCAACCGTAAATAATTTTTTCATGCTTCACCAGCATTATTGTCTCTATTAACATACTTGCGTCGTAAAAACTGCGGTTGAGCCAGCCGTTTCACTCCCACTTCCAGGAATCGCTGTAATTGATATTTTTTTGCTTCATATACGGCTTCATCGTTTCCCAGACGGCTTTCAAAACCGGCCTTTCATTTTTGGAAGGAGAATACTCCCACAGGTCGGTGGATTTTTCATAAAACGCCCCTACCATGCGGTCGTTTTGAGACTCGAAACCGTAAATGACAATCCGTTCCAGGGAACCGTCGTTTTCTCGGACCGCCTTTACCGATACCCGGTAATCCATTCCCGTCGGAAGATTTGCCGCGTTAATGCTGTCCGAATCCAGATAAAAGGTACGGCCGTCGTGGGAACAGCACCACACATCCGCGGCCAGGGATACGCCCGGCAGCCACAGGGCGCCGACCGCGAAAACCGAAACCGCCAGGACAAGAATTTTTAAAACTCTTCCTATGTACATGATAACCTCCTGTTATCTACATGGCTGCCATCAGCGCATTCAGCATTGTTTCATCAATCACGTCTGTCTTATCTTTTTTTCCCACCGGCCGCAGGCGGTTTCAGTTGCTTGCAATTTGTAAACAACTGAGCGTTCCTCCTTTACGCCCCCTGTCCGTCCAGATACGTATTGATGGCATCCTGGGCCAGCACAAGATCCACCAGACCGAAGCCCAGAATATACACGATCAGATACAGAATGCCCGAATTGCCGCCGGGGTTCCGCTTCAGATTGTCCACGTTCTCCCCCAGCCGGTAGGCCCAGATAAATCCATAGAGCCCGCAGGTAATCAAGGTTAAAATCAGGACCATCATGCCGCCCATGGCATCCTTTTTATACAACAGGGTGTTCATCTCGTTGGTAACTTTGTAAATCCAGTACAATCCGTATAACCCGAAGGTGACGAAAGAAAAAATCACCGCGAACACAATACTTCTTTTCTTAACCATAATAGTTTCCCCCTCAATTGTTACAGTTTTTTTATAACCCGTTCCATCTTTGCCGCAAAGCAACTCCATTCTGTGTTCCCCGCAGCGCGTTTCTCATTGCCGCGAAAACACAACGTTCCCTTATTTCTTCCACTCTTCATGGCGCTCGCCCTTGTCGTCAAACCAGATATGCTTGTCGCGCCGGCTTTTATCCGGATAAATCCAGAAAATATTTATATGACGCCAGCCTTTCGCATCGTAGGTCGTGACGCTCTCCCGGTAAAGAGTTTGTCCGTTAATGATGACGTACCCGTATTCCTTGCCATACTGTTTCCCGTCCTTATCATACCATATATGCTCGATATCTTTATCACCCTTGGACGTGAAAAATGTATATTCTTTGTGAAAAATACCTTTCTCGTCATACCAGTACCGGATCCGTGACTTTGCCGACGTCGCTGCCGAAACCGTATTTTCTCTCGTCCACTCAGGAGACGTGGTTATTTCATGCTGGTTTCCCTCCCTGTCATACCAGGTATGCATCACAACCTCGACCTGTCTGGAGAGCAGGCCTCTCTCGTCCTTGGCATAGACGTAGGAGTTATACTGCTCGTGGAACAAACCGTCCTTATCATACCAGTTCTTCGGCGAATCGCCTGCCTCCGCCGCAAGTCCCATGCAGACACAAGTTGCAAGAATTACCGCCGCGAAAATTAAGCCCGTAACTTTTTTAAGTAAAAATCTGCCTGCGTTCATCGTTTGTCACCTCCGCAAAAATGTCATTCAGTTGCCTGCAATTTGCAAGCAACTGCGCATATTGTCTTTTTCGAGCCAGATCTGTCACTGCTCATCCTGCCGGGACGGCTTATATATTTTTTTGCCTTTCGCCACATAGTTCCGCAGCACCTGCTCGCCCAGCTCCCGCTCAATGTTGCCGTACACGATGATGCCCCGTTTCCTAAACTCTTCCAGCCATCCGGGTTTATAGCCTTCATCAAACCCCGTGATCTCTTCCACGGATTCGGTAGGCACGCCGTAGTACACTTCCTTTATGCCTGACCACATAATGCCGCCCATGCACATCAGACAAGGCTCAGAGGTTGAATACAATTTCAAATAAAACGGGGAAAGATCATACGTTCCCAGCTTTTCCTCCGCTGCTTTTATGGCATTCATCTCCGCATGATTATGGGAACAATTGTCCAGCGTAACCGTGTTCGGCATTTTTGCCACAAGGTTCCCCTCCGCGTCATAGATTGCCGCGGCAAAGGGACCGCTGCCCAGATCCGCCAGTTCCTCCAGTTCATGTTGCAGCGCCGCGATAATGCGGCTTGCTTCCGCAATTTTATGTTTGTCAGGCGTTTCGTTTGAAACAACCCTGGAAGATACAACCGCAGAAGCGGAAAATGTTTCACGTGAAATATTGTCAGCCATTTCTATCACTCACTTTCTTCGCCCATTCCCAGGGTCCTGCATACTTTACGCTTTCGGTGGCGATTTTTGAAGCGAACGTAAGAGCTTCCCTGAAATCATACTGCTTATGATAATAAGCAAAGCAAAACGCCCCATGGAAAATATCCCCGGCCGCCAGGCTGTCCACGCAGGTCACGGACGCTACAGGAATCTCACCGTCATCCAGACGCACCGGTTTTTCTCCCCTTGTCATGGCCTTTTTGGCATTCGCACATTCTTCGATGGCAAAAATGTCACGGCCCGCAGGATCCCTGAACTCTTCGGAAGAAATTACAACACTTGCTTTTTTAAGAAACGCAAGGGTTTCTCCTTTCCAGGAACCCGCATCCACTACAATTTCACAAGCACAGTCAGGAAGAACGCCCAGCGAAAGTTCCTGCTGGTTCAGGTCAAACAGGCAGAAAGCCGGTTCTTCCAACGCAGGAACATGAATTGTTTTATATTGGTTCTGGCCGCTGAAAATCTGCCGGTCGCCGTTCCGGTCCACCGCGATGGCCGCCACGGCAGGCATGGCATCATCCTCCGTACAATTGACAACGGTCACGCCAAATTTTTCCAGCGTTTCTTTTATCATGTGCGACTCCGCCGTGTTGCCGAGGCAGGTGACCAACACAGCGCTTCCGCCCAGCAGCGAATAAGTTATGGCCGCGTTCGCCGCCGGCCCGCCCACAAGCCTCGTGAAATGATTCGTTTTTACTTTGGAATTTTTCCGGGGATGGGAATCGACATAAAACACATAGTCCATTGTCGTCAATCCCACAAAATATCCCCGGGGATTTGTTTGCCGTTCCAGTCTGTCCATTTTAAATCCCTTCTACCGCCGCCGAAAGCACCTTCCCGATGGCGTCGCGTATGACAAGCTCCGCTCTGGAGTCCGCTTTCGTTTCGGTCTTGTTGATCAGAACGAGATGGTGCCCCCGGAAATAATCGATCAGCCCCGCCGCCGGATAGACCACCAGCGACGTGCCGCCGATGATCAGCGTATCCGCTTCCCGGATGGCGCGGACCGCGTTATGCACCACATCGGAATCCAGGCCTTCCTCATAAAGCACCACGCCCGGCCGGACGATGCCGCCGCAGTCTTCACAATAGGGAATCGGCTTGTTTTCTTCCTGCAGCACGTAGTCCACCGGATACACCCTGCCGCACTGCAGGCATGGCCACCGGAGAATGGAACCGTGCAGCTCGTACACGGTTTTTGAGCCCGCCAGCTGATGCAGCCCGTCAATATTCTGCGTGACGACGGCCTTCAGAATGCCGCGCCGTTCCAGTTCCGCCAGCGCGATATGCCCCGCGTTGGGCCGGATGTTCCGGAAAATCCGGTGTTCCCTGTAGAACTCGAAGAACGCTTCCGTATGGTTCACGAAGAAACTGTGGGAAGCCATCTCCTCCGGACGGAACTCCTGATGGAGCCTCCGGCTGTAGATTCCGTTGGCGCTGCGGAAATCCGGCACCCCGGACTCCGTGGACATCCCGGCGCCGCCGAAGAACACAACATTTTTACTTTCCCTAAGAATCTGTGTAAGCGCTTCTATACTGTTCATTTTCATCCTTTCTCCGGATTAAGGATCTCTGTTTCAGGATATTCCAGAGGAGCACTGCAAATCAAACATTCTTCTTTCACAAACCGTTCCCCTGATAAACCACTTTCTGTGTACACTCCGTTTTCCTTAATTATAACAAAACAGCCGCGGAAAAATCCACGGCTGTTGAGTCATTTACTGTGCAAAATTGGAGTTTTTCGATTATTCTATCCGTTTCGGCCGTTGGGCATCATACGGACCGGTGCCACCGGCAATAGCCTGCAGCTTTTCCCCGTCCAGATCGTAATCGGCCAGCTCCGCCATGTACGCTTCCGCTTCCTCTTTGGTTATCTCATAGCCGCCGGCCTTCGCCAGCGCTATCAGTTCGTCGGCAGTTTTGCACTGCATGGCCTTCATGATTTGTGCTTTTGTGAGTTCTTTTTTGTTGATCGGTATAGCAGAATCCCTCCCAAATTCAATTATTTATTTTTCCGCTTCCGCCGGTTCCGGTAAAAAGGCGGTCGCTTTTACGATATCAAATATTTCCTTCTGGCTGGTTGTTGACATAATCGTCTCCCGTTCCGCATTTGTAAACCGCGAGGCAGGTCCGGCCAGGGACAGTGTCAGTTCACCTGCGCAGGCATCCATGCATGCTTCCCCCGCGGCAGCGGCGGCACAACGTTTTTCCCATTCCCGACCGGCCACACGGGACGCAACGAAAGCAAAAATTTCCCTGACCTCGCCGCAGAACTCCCGGAAGTAGTCGCCATGCGCGTTGCTGGAGCGGGAAGCGCAGCCACCCCGGCAGATCAGGGCGTGCGGGCAGGTCTGGCAGGCTTTCATCAAATCCACGGTGCGGGTACGCCACTTTGCCTTATTGAAATTCCATAAGAACCGGCTCATACCGGGCTGGACGTAACCCGTCACCTGGTCGTCTTTCCCTACGACGTCCCAGCAGGTATAGATTTTCCCGAAGGGGTCCACCACCAGCATTCCCGTCTCGGCACCGCAATACGCCGGGGAGAAATCCGGATAACTTTCCTTTTTGAAGAGATTGTTCATCCGGTACCAGATCATGTCGTACTGGCTCTGGCGGGCAACCGCCTCCTCCGCCGTGAAGCCGATCTTCATCATTTCGTCAATGGTATCCTGCTCGCTGATATTCTTTTCGGGATGCGCGTCATCGGTGGTCGCCTTAAAGTAATAGCTGAACACGCCCCGCTTCGTCTTCGCTTTGAGATCGGTTTTCCTGAGTTCCGCCTCTTCTTTGGCCCGTTCTTCTTCTTTCGCGATAAAGCCCCGGGCCTTCAGGTCATCGACCAGGTCCTTAATCCCGTGCAGGTTCTCTTTGCCCACGTTCACCCGCAGACGCACCGTCACGCCCCGCTGCAGCGCCAGTTCCACATTGCGGAGGATGCGGTCGTAGGTGGGCAGGCCGTTCTTGTGGAGACGCCGGCGGTCATTCAGCTCCGCCGTGCCGTCCACCGTCACCTGTATGCTTCCCAGCTTGTATTCCTCCATGAAGTCCAGATACGCTTCCAGATCGTACCCGTTGGTGACGGCGCCCATGAACAGCCCCATTTCCCTGCATTTGCCGGCAATCTTTTTTACCACGCCGATGTTCTTTGCCAGGAAAGGTTCCCCGCCATAGAACGTGCAGCCGTTCACCACATAACCCCGCGCTTTGTAGTCCTTCAGCGCGGCGAAAACGGCCTCTATCATCTCATCGCTCATGGTGTTATCGAGCCAGTCCTGCCCTTTCTTCAGCCGGTGCTGTTCAAAGCAGTACGGGCAGCGGAAGTTGCAGTCGTAGGTGGGCATGATGACCAGCCCTACACCCATGCGGCCCTGAACGTTCTTGTAGATGCGTGAAAAAAGTTTCAGGTCCGCCAGTTCGCCCGCTTCGTCTTTGCGGGTAATGTGTCCGCGCAGCATAAGCCGTTCCCGCAACGCGGCGGACAATCCGGCAAAATTTCCTGCCTGCAGCCTGTCCGCGTCTTCCTTCGGCACTACGTCCATGGCGCCGTACAGGCCGTTCACCAGCAGCGCGTATCCCTCAATCGGTTTTTCATCCGCACCGACCAGCGGCAGGATGATTTCATAGGTGCTTAGTCTCATGATTCACATCTTCCTTTGCTGACCAGAGGCCGAAGCCGCCAGTTCCGCCATATACGATTCGGCTTCTTCTCTGGTAATCGTAAAGCCCCCGGCTTTCGCCATTTCCATCAGTTCCTCCGGTGTTTTGCACTGCATGGCTTTTACAACCATTTCTTTTGTAAGATCTTTTTTGTAGATCGGCATAGTAACACCCTCCCCAAAAAAGCTTTTTAATGCATCTCACTAATTATATACAGGACAAAATATCGAAAATTGACACTCACGGGAATTATTTTTTAAATTATATCACAGAACCTTTGGTGAGTAAAACTGCAACTTACAGTAACAGTCTCATCTGTATTTCATTATAATCGCTTCCACCCCTTCAAGGGGTGGTTCGCTTAGCCCTATAAGGGCCCAACACAGGCCAGCGCCTAAATGACGCTGGCTTTCACTTTGTTCAAGCCGCAGTGGTATGACTACTTGCTACCCTTAAAAGGGTCTTCGTATTCTTTACTGAATAACGAATCTTCCATTTGATCCATCTTATCCTGTTCCCGGATATATTTCTGTATGGTTTGCGCATTCAGCCCTACCGTACTAACGTAATATCCGGTTGCCCAGAATTTTCGATTTCCAAATTTATATTTCAGATTCGCATGTCGTTCAAATATCATCAGTGAACTTTTTCCCTTTAGATACCCCATGATATAGGAAACACTCAT
>NZ_FONL01000022.1 GCF_900112895.1 Succiniclasticum ruminis DSM 9236
GATTTCTACACCTTTCCATTTGCACAAATCTTTAAGAATCGTTCTGATATCCAAACGCAATTGGTTATAAATGATTTTTCTTCTGTATTTTGGTGTAAATACAATGTGATATTTGCATACCCACTTGGTATGTGCTAAACTATTTGCCATAGGGCAACATCCTTTCTTGTTTTAGTGACGGCTTGAACACTATCATTATACAAGAAGGATGTTGCCCTTTTGCTTAAGCATTAATCCCACCTGCGTAGCAGGTGGTTTTTGAGCCAAATCCCCTTGAGGGATTCGGCTCCCAAGCTAAAGCCATAATTAAAAGGACTGCAGCAACGCGCTGCAGTCCTCATTTTTTGAAACGCCTTATAAAACTTTTGCCTATCCGGCATTACGGAATTAACTCACACGAAATAATCCGGGCAAATCATTCCTGGATCAGAAGGAGATCTTGTCAACAAAAGTAGGTTTGCCGTCTTTTACTTCGATGATCAGAGCGGGAACGATCGGGTTGTGCTTTTCATCAAAGCTCAGCTTGCCGCCGGCAACCGGCAGGTCTTTCGTCTTGGCCATGGCTTCGGCAATCTTAGTTCCGTCTTCGCTGCCGGCGCGTTTGTAAGCGTCAGCCAGGATCAGAACGGTGTTGTAACCCATCATGGAGAAGAAATCCGGATCTTTCTGATATTTTTCTTTGAAGGCTTTGATGAACTTCTGGGTGGAAGGATCGGTATCATCCGCGCTGTACGCGCTGCTGTAATAGGTCTTGTTCAGCGCGGCTTTGCCTGCGATTTCGATCAGCTTCGGGCTGTCCCAGCCGTCGCCGCCCATCATGGGAACTTCCAGACCGATTTCACGGGCCTGTTTTACAATCTTGCCGACTTCTTCATAATAACCGGGAATATAAATCGCGTCGGGATTGGTTGCTTTCAGCTTGGTCAGACCGGCTTTGAAGTCCATGTCTTTTGCCAGATAGGCTTCTTCCGCAACGATCTTGCCTTTGAAATTTTGCTTGAAAGCTTCCGCCAGACCCTTGGAATAATCACTGGAGTTGTCGCGGTAAATCGCAACGTTCTTTACTTTCAGTTTATTGTCAGCAAAAGCTGCCATTACTTTGCCCTGGAACGGGTCGATGAAGCAGGCGCGGAAAATGAACTGACGGACTTTTCCTGCCTTGGCGTCAAACGTGATGGCATCCGCCGTAGCAGTCGGCGCTACGGAAGGAAGTTTATTGGCTGTAACGATTGGTTCCGCAGCCATGGTGCAGCCGCTGGTAGCCGGTCCTACAAAGCCGATCAGTTTGTTCTGGGTAACCAGTTTCGTAGCCGCGTTGCCGGATTCAGAAGGCTCCGACTTGTTATCGGCTTCTACGATACGCAGTTTTTTGCCGTTGATGCCGCCGGCTTTGTTGATTTCATCAACCGCCATTTTGCAACCGGACAGTGCGGACTGGCCGTAGCTTGCTACGTTGCCGGTCAATTCATAGTTCGCGCCGATCAGGGCTTCCGCCCCTTTGTTATCCGCCGCTTTTTTGTCGCCGCCGCCACCACCGCAGCCTGCAGTCATTGCCGCCAACAGAATACCTGCTACTAATACGCCTGATAATTTTTTCGTGAATTTCATAATTTCCCCTCCTTGCCCTTTTATAGCTACAATTTACCTTTCGTCCTATCCTGCTGTACATTTGCAAAGGATTTGCTTTTATTTTTTGTAACTATTTGCTTGAAATTATATTAATTACAAAAAATAGTGTCAATGTTTTTCTATGTTTTGTGTATACAATAGAGCTTTGCAGTTAAAAAAGTAACATTTTTATCAGTTTTTATACAAAAACCAGTCTGCTAAATATAAAACAGCTCCCTCTGCAGAAGCCGCGTTGTTTCTTCACTGCTTCTGTAAAGGGAACTGTAACTGTGAAATGAGTTATTCTTTCATAAAATTATATACTTTATCAATCTGTTCTTTCATCGTTCCGTCAAATTTATTCTCAAAAAACGCTCCGCCAATGGTAAAGGCCCAGGGCGAGACATCTTTTATCTCCTGCAACCGTTCATAACTGTTTACGCTGCCGGCAATACAGACCGGAACTTTCATGTTTTTTACAAAATTCCTGTTAAGAAGGGCGGCATCGCCTGTATATCTGTATCCCAGCAGATCAATACCGTAAACGCCCTTTGCAATATAGGCATTGGCTTCATTTATCATCTCTTCCAGGCTGCCTTCCAACACGGAGGGACGGCCGGTAATTTTGCCGACAAAGGGTAAATAGTTAAGATGGTTTACCCTGCAAAAATCATTCACGGAATCAAAAAATGTAGTGCCCATAAGAAAGTCACAGTTGCATGCAACCGCTTTCCGGGCGCCTTCCAGGCATTCGTTTTCACTATAAGAAACCACTTCCAGAAACGTGGTTTTCCCGCAGTCCTTCATATACGCAAATAATTTTTGCATTTGCTCCAGAGGCAGCGGCTCTTCTTTGAATCCCCAGAATTTTGCTTTGGATGTTTTACACTGGTCAAATATTTCATAGGCGTCAGTAACAGTGAGGTCATTATGAGTAAGCATGACAATCAGTTCCGGTGCGTTTCCCATAATTAAATCCTTTCTTCCACTACCTGTCCGTAATCAGATCTTTCGGGATCAGGTCGTAATCATACATAACTTCAGAATGATTATTTAAAATGAGTTCTTTATTGAGCACTTCACCCGTTGAACGGTCCGTAATTTCCCTGTAAATCTTAGAGACCCTGAAATACTTTTCATTTTCTTTTTGAAAATGATGGTCTTCCTCCACAAGGGAATATTTCCAGGGAAATTCTTTTTCACTCCGTAACTCGGCATGTAATTTTTCATCATCACACCAGACATGGAGCTGGATATTCTGGTCCGTGTTGTTTTTGAAACGGTAATCAATGTAATTATAGCTGATGGAAGTGCCCGTACTGAAGGGCACCCTTTTGCCTTCTTCCGGAGCCAGCGCATCGGAATGATGATGGAATTCAACTACTTCCAGAGGACTGTGCAGAATCATGTAATGTATGGTATTTCCCAGATTGCAAAGACCGCCGCCCAGTCCGGGAATCAACTTATTATGGATGATAACGCGCCCGTCTTTATACCCTTTCGCCTTGGTAGTTTTGCCAACCGTATGCCAAAACGAAAATATTTCATCGGGATAAATCATAATCCCGTCAATTTTCCGGCAGGCTAACCGGATGTTGACCGCCTTGTTTTCCTGAAGCCGCAAGTCAACGCCTTTGCCTCTTTTTATTAAATTGCAGCTGTAACTGGCAACCACGTTAGGCAGCAATGTATCATTGATTGTTTTGGCAAACTTTTCCTTGCTTAACAAATCCCTGATATGCCGTTTACAAATTTCTTTTTTCAAAGAAATTTCATAACAAACGGGATGGATTTCACAAAAAAGCATCTTCAAACAGCCTCCGTCTTCTGAATATCTCCCAGTCTGTGCTGATAAAATTTCGTTATTCTGTAAAGTTTAAGAATTATTTTTTCCAAATTCCGCCTGATTCCGATTTTTGTTTCTGCCTCAGCCGTCACATAATGAACAAGTATATTGGCGATTCCGCATTTATTGGCGCCGTAAATATCGATAAATATCTGGTCCCCGATGTAAACTGTTTCCTCTTTTTTTATTTCCATCATTTCTACCGCTTTCAAAAAACCTTCCGGTTCCGGTTTATTGGCATCGCACAGGTAGAGGGTATCGATATTTTTAGTAAAACGCCTGACTCTTTCCTCACTGTTATTCGTTAACAAAAGTGTTTTTAAACCCAGTTCATGAACCGTTTTAAACAGTGCATCGATTTCTTTTGTGGAATCGGCCCCATGGGGAACCAGCGTCATATCGATATCGAATATGATTCCCTTATAACTTTTTTGCACTAATTTTTGATAATCGATTGAAAATACACTATCAACATATTCATAAGGAAACAGCAGCCAGAACATTAACGTAAAGACCTTTCTCTAAAAAAATACCCCAGTACAAGCACGCAAGTATCCTTTGGAAACTTACATCACTTTGTGAACGGGGCATTGGTCCGTTCCGCATAAACGGACATTTTATGAATAATTATCATTGCTCACAATACGATTCGTTTCTGTTTCGACGGACATATCTCATTTCAAAAATGTTGCCACGTCGTGGAGGCTCTTCCGTGCCCGGGCTTTCGGCGCTTCGTCCGCGTAACCGAAAGCAAGGGCTGCCACCAGCATGCCGTGCCCCGGATTTTTCTTGTCCAGCCATTCGGAAATCTCCGGATAGGCAAAGAAGATATCGCAAATCCACAGACTGCCGATGCCCAGTTCCTGCGCCGCCAGCAGCATATTTTCAACAGCCGCCGCTACGGACTGCACATTGCATATTTCCGCTACCCGTTCATCTACAGACAAATTTCCCGCAAAGTCAATTCCTTTGCCCAGCTCATTGGACACCATCACCACCATCGGTGCTTCCCGCATCACATTCACGCTGTTAAAAGCACCGTTGATAAATCTCATGCTTTCCGGCAAAAACGGTTCGTGGGCTTTTACTTCCAGATTCAGGCCCCGTTCCATGACCCGCGCCAGTTCTTCTTTGGCATCGCCCCGTACCACCGTAAAGTGCCAGGGCTGCCGGTTTTTGGAAGAAGGAGCCGCAATGCCCGCTTCCAGAATCGTGTGCAGATCCATTTCAGATATGGAGTCTGATTTAAATTTACGGATGCTGCGACGCTCTTTGATTGCTTTTAATGCAGATACTGAAGCCTTCTTTTCGCCATCCTCCATGGTCTCATCCCTCTTTTGTGTTTTTTTCAATAACTATAGCTGTTGCAAAATCTTTTTACGCACGAAACATTTTGTTAAACAACGTGCGGGCATTCTTCGTGGTCTGCTCCGCAATATGCTCAAAACTTGTGCCCCGGACCAGGGCTGCGTTTTTGCCAACATATTCTGTCAGGCTGGGGTCGTTGCGCCGTCCCCGGAAAGGCTCCGGAGCCAGATAGGGACAATCCGTTTCCAGGACAAATAATTCTTCCGGACAGGCTGCCAGCACTTCCCGCACCTTCTTGTTATTTTTATAGGTAGATGTTCCGCCAAAACCTAAATAGTAACCGCGTTTCCACAGTTCCTTCGCCATTTCGAGGGAACCGGAATAGCAGTGGAACACTACCTTCAACTCTTTGGGAACTTCATTTTGGAAAAAGTTCAGGCAGTCGCCGTGGGCTTCCCGGTTATGAATCACTACCGGCAGGTCCAGCTGATACGCAAGGTCACACTGCTGTTTCAACCGCAGCAGCTGCACTTCCTTCGGCTCGTTTTCCTTCCAATAATAATCCAGGCCGATTTCCCCGATGGCCACCACTTTTGCATGCTCCCGGGCCAGCTGTTCCAGTCCGGCAATATAGCTTTCGTCTTTGATCCCTGCCAGATCTTCCGGATGCCAGCCTACCGCGGCATACACAAAATCATACTGCTCCGCCGTCTTCACAGAGGCAACCGACGATTCATACGTGGTGCCCTGGGTGATGACCGCCTCCATATCATTGGCAAGTCGCGCCATTACATCGGCGCGGTCTGAATCAAAACGGTTGTCGTCTAAATGTGCATGCGTGTCTATGATACCTAAACGTGACATAAGTAATCCTTTATTTTACTTTGCTGCCGCTCTTAATGTTGGGCGCGTCTGCCAGCACCAGATTCCCTTCCCCGTCGGAAGCCGCCAGCAGCATGCCGTAAGACATAATACCACGAAGCTTGGTCGGTTTCAGGTTCTTGATTACGATAACATTGCGGCCCACCAGTTCTTCCGGC
This sequence comes from Succiniclasticum ruminis DSM 9236, assembly GCF_900112895.1. Classification (GTDB taxonomy): domain Bacteria; phylum Bacillota; class Negativicutes; order Acidaminococcales; family Acidaminococcaceae; genus Succiniclasticum; species Succiniclasticum ruminis. Next base: position 5,803 of record NZ_FONL01000022.1, read on the forward strand.
GTGTAATATTGGGCAATGCCGGACACGATGGTGCGTTCCTCTTCGCCCAGCTGCACCTGGATCTTCATCAGCTTATCGGTTTTAGGCACCCGTTCCGCGGACAGAATTTTGGCAACCCGCAAATCAATTTTGGCGAAGTCGTCAATGGTGATTTCGCCTTCTGCTGCCGGGGCGGATTTTTGCGCTTCACTGCCACGGGCCGCTTCCAGCGCCGCATTCTTCACTTCGGTCGCCGTGCGCACCGCATCGTCAGCCGCCGCGCTGACCCGTGCTTTGGCAGAAGCCACGGCCGCCAGCACCGCGCCGCCCACAGCTTTGGCCGCATCACCTGCTGCCGCTACCGCGTCACTGGCCGCATCGGCCGCGGAGGTTGCTTTTTTCGCCGCCGCTTCTTTGGCCGCCAGGGCTTTCGCTTTGGCTTCTTCCGCTTTCGCCTGGGCTTCCGCTAACGCGTCAATCTTTTTGTTGTCATTCTTTTTCTCTTGTTTATTATTGGCTGCCTTGGCCGGTTCCGGATGATACTCTTCATGCTTGCCGGTTTCCGGATTGTACACTTTGCCTGCGTATTTTTTGGTAGCGCCGATGAGGGTGCGGCCGTCCGGCAGCACGTCAATACGCGGATACAGCGGTTCGCCCTTCACCACTTTGGTGCCGTCGGCAATACCGCCCCACGTTAAATCTTCCAGCAGGTTCTGTTCTTTGCATTCCAGTCCCAGCTGTCTTAAGATTTCCGGTGTGGTCCCCGGGATGAAAGGCTCGATCATCACGGCTACAAAACGCAGCACTTCCGCCAGGTTGTACAGCACCAGGTGCAGGCGGTCGGCATCGGCCGGTTCCTTGGCCAGTTTCCAGGGAGCCGTGTCATCAATATATTTGTTGGCGCTGGCCACAAGACCCCATACTGCTTTGATGGCATCATTGATTTCCAGCTTATCCATGTGTTCCTGATAAGAAGCCAGCGTAGCTTCCGTCAGTTTGACCAGATCCGTATCCACATCCTGCGCTACGGCCGGGCAGTTTTTCAGTTCGCCGTCATGATATTTTTCCACCATGCTGACAGTACGGTACAGCAGGTTGCCCAGGTCGTTGGCCAGGTCGGCGTTGATGCGGTTGATGAGGGCGTCACGGCTGAAGTTGCCATCGCTGCCCAGATTGATTTCCCGCAGCAGGAAATACCGGATAGCGTCAGCCCCGAATTCGTCAATCAGGCCGTTGGGGTCCACCACGTTGCCGATGGATTTGCTCATCTTGGTGCCATCCACTACCAGCCAGCCATGGCCGTATACTTTTTTCGGAATGGCTTCGCCCATGGCCATCAGCATGATGGGCCAGATGATGGAATGGAAACGCACGATTTCCTTGCCCACCAGATGAATGTCCGCCGGCCAGTACTTGTTGAACATCTCCTCGTCCGCTTTATAACCGATGGCGGTCATGTAGTTCAGCAGGGCATCGAACCATACATACACAACATGCTTGGGATCGAAGGGCGCCTTGATACCCCAGTCAAAAGAAGTGCGGGTTACGCAGAGATCTTCCAGTCCCTGTTTGATAAAGTTAATCATTTCGTTGCGGCGGGCCACCGGCTGGATGAAATCCGGATGCTCGTCAATATATTGCAGCATGCGGTCCGCGTACTTGCTCATCTTGAAGAAATAGCTTTCTTCCTGCATCTTCTCTACGGGACGGCCGCAATCCGGGCAGTTCCCGTCTACCAGCTGATGTTCGGTCCAGAAAGATTCGCAGGGCACGCAGTACCAGCCTTCGTAATTTTTCTTGTAAATATCGCCTTTATCGTAAATCTGCTGCATCACCGCCTGCACCACTTTTTCGTGACGCTCCTGGGTGGTGCGGATAAAATCGTCGTTGGAAATCTCCAGCCGTTTCCACAGGCTCTGGAACGTGGCCACGATTTTATCTACATATTCAATCGGGGTGATACCCAGATCTTCCGCTTTGCGCTGGATCTTCTGTCCGTGCTCGTCGCTGCCGGTAAGGAAAAATACATCTTCTCCTTTAGCCCGGTGATAACGGGCGATGGCATCCGCTACCGTAGTGCAGTAGGCGTGACCGATATGCAGTTTTTCACTGGGATAATAAATCGGCGTGGTAATAAAAAACGGTTTCTTTTCCATGATATGCCCTTCTTCCTTTTAATATAGGTATCTGCGTTGCAGAAGTGTTAACTGTTTATTAAAAATTTTTTCTTTCTCGCTCACCGGATTATTCAGCAAACAGAAAAATTCGCAAACAGAAAAATTTATCTACATTTTATATTTTACTCTTTTTCCTGCTCCTGAATCAAGCGGTTATATAAATCCCGTTTGGGAATTTTAAACTGTTTCGCAACTTCGCTAAGAGCTTCCTTCTTGGGAACGCCTTGCGCGATTTTTTCCTTTACTGCGTCCAGCGGGTCTTTAATTTCCTCTTCATCAGGCGGTTTCTCTTCCGCCTGGGCAATGACCAGAACAAACTCGCCCCGGGGAGGATTTTCCTTCAAATAGAATATTGCCTGGGAAATAGTCCCCCTCCAGAATTCTTCGTGCAGCTTGGTCAGTTCCCTGCCGAACGCCATCTGCCTGTCGCCCCATACTGCCAGAATTTCTTCCAGCACATCTGCGATCCGATGAGGCGCTTCATATAATACGATGGTCGCAGGAATCTGTTTCCATTTTTCCAGCTGCTCTTTCCGGTTTTTTTTGCTTTTCGGGAGAAACGCTCCGAAAAAGAACGGCGTGGACGGAAGTCCAGAAGCAACCAGGGCAGTGAGGCAGGCATTGGCCCCCGGCACCGGTGTGACGGTAATGCCGTTTTCAATGGCCAGCTTCGCCATGGCCTCCCCCGGATCGGAAATTCCCGGGAAGCCCGCATCGGTTACCAGCGCCACATTGTTTCCCTGCAGCAGTTCCTGCAATAATACAGGTCCTTGTTTCTCTTTATTGTTTTCATCGTAATGGATCAGCTTTCCCTTTATGGAAAAATGGTTCAGCAACTGCAACGTGCGCCGGGTGTCTTCCGCCGCAATTAAATCAGCGTCCGTAAGCACCTGCACCGCCCGCGGCGTCATGTCACCCAGGTTTCCGATAGGGGTAGCTACTAAATATAATGTGCCTGGCATAAGGTCTCCAAATAATTTTTTATAAAAGGATTTTATTCTTTTTCCATTTGTTTCTTCGCCTGCTCTGTCAGCGATCCGTCTTCATTGTACATAATCAGCGGCGGCAGCACTTCCAGACCGTAGCTTCCGTTTTTTACCATTTCCAGCAAAAAGATCCAGGCCGGTTTGTCCACGGAAGCATGTACCCACTGCAGTTTTTTCGGTTGTAGATTATATTTTATGGCCAGCTCCATGGATTCCATAAACCTTTCCGGCAGCTGCACCAGGGCAAAACGCCCCCGGCTGTGCAGCGCATAACCGGCAGCCGCAAAGAAATCTTCCAGCACCGCTGTTTTTTCATGGCAGGCGCTTGTGCCTATGGCCCGTTCCCTGCCGCTGTTGCGGTAAGGCGGATTGGCAACGACCAGATCAAACGATTCTGTAGGACAAAAACTTTTTATTTCTTTGATATCCCATTCCAAGGCACGGACGCGCGATTCAATCCCATTTGCTTCCGCGCTGCGGTTGAACAGTTCCACCATCCGGGGATTCACGTCCAGCCCTGTCACTTCCGCCGCGCCCCGGGCTGCCAGATAAAAACTGACGGCCCCGGTCCCGCAGCCTAATTCCAGCACCTTTGCCTTATTGGCCAAATGGGGAAAGTGGGCCAGAAAGACGGAATCGGTCGTAAAGGTAAACTCCGCCGGATCCTGATAGATTTTATATCCGCACCCCGGCAGGTAATCTTCTCTGATTTTGTTCATTTCATCTGCTCGTATGCATTAATTTAAACTCGTACAACAATCCGCAAGCAATGTGAGGTCTGACTGATAAATTTTTAATCGTCATCCATGGCCTGGGACGCATCAATCAGTTCATCCCATTCCAATGTAACCACATTGTCGCGGGAAAGCTGCACGGTGGCGGTATGTTTGGCTTTGTTCACCGTGGTGACCTTGCCCTTGCCCATGCTGGTAGCCACCATGGTCCCGACCTGGGGCGCTTCTGCATATTCCTTCTTGGGCCGGCTGCCTTTGCCCTTTTCTTTGGCATACAGATAATCTTCATATTTAAGACAGCACATCAGGCGCCCGCAGCTGCCGGAAATTTTGGTGGGATTCAAAGACAGGTTCTGATTCTTCGCCATACGGATGGACACCGGTTCAAAATCACCCAGCCAGCTGGCGCAGCACAAGGGCCGGCCGCAGCTGCCGATGCCCCCTACCATCCGGGCTTCGTCCCGTACACCGATCTGCCGCAGTTCGATGCGGGTGCGGAACACGGAAGCCAGGTCTTTCACCAGTTCCCGGAAATCTATACGCCCGTCTGCCGTAAAATAGAAAATGATTTTATTGACATCAAACGTAAATTCCACGTCTACCAGGTTCATCTCCAGTCCGTGACGCTCAATCCGGCGCTGGCAGATATTGAAAGCCTCCCGCTCCCGGACCATGTTCTGGTTCACCGTTTCCTCGTCTTCCGGCGTAGCCTTGCGGATAATAGGTTTCAGCGGATTTTTCAGCTGTTCTTCCGGAATCTCCCGGGTACCGATGGACACCGTTCCGAATTCCATGCCCCGGGCCGTTTCCACGATAACATGATCCCCCGGCACAAGCTCTGTCTCCAGCGGATCGAAATAATATATCTTACACGTTTTCTTAAAACGGATTCCTACAACTTTTTTCATGCTATATTCTCCCTTCGCAGCATGTATTTATCTTAAATGTCATATTGTCCAGCACGCTTTTGGTATTAGCCCGCCGCACCGCGGCTGCCGCTGCTTCCTGTGCTGCTTCCGTTGCCCGGTGCAGCCGTCCTGCCTCCCATTTCCCCGCTATTTTCCGCAATTGGGGAAGCGCATCTGTATTAAAAACCTGATCCGGCAGGCCGCTCTTTACAAACAGCAGATCACGCAGCAGTGAAACCGTCATGGTCACAAAACGCTGGAGCTGCTCGTTGCCTCCGGATGAGGGAATAAAATCAGAAAAATAATCTTCATTCAGCAGATAGGTCATGGGCGCCTGCATGGGAAACTCCGCCACAAATTTCAACGCGGCGTTGCGGAAGTCCATGATCCGTTCTTCCCGGAACCGGAGCGCCTGTCCTAACGACCCATCGGACAGATGCGCCAGCAGGTCCGCTTCGGCCTCGGGAATTTCTTTATTCAGTAATGCGTTTTTTGTTTCCTGCACAGACAGCGGCGTAAACCGCACCTGGATCACCCGGGATAAAATTGTGGGAAGGAGGCGGCTTACCGAAGAGGCTGCCAGAATAAAAAACCATTTGTCCGGCGGTTCCTCCAAAAGCTTCAGCAGCGAATTGGCCGCTTCCGTGTTCATCGTGTCCGCTTCGTTAATAATGCAAATTTTATGTTTTGAAAGCGTAGGACCAAAAGCAGACTGTTTAATCAGGCTGCGGATCTGGTTTACGGAAATGATTTTTGTTTTTTTCTTTTCCTGTTCCTCGTCTGTCATGGGATCAAAATACAGATAATCCGGATGGGCAAAGTTGCCGGTTTCGAAGTTCAGCAGGCGGCAGGACTCACAACGGTTGCAGGGTCTGGCTTCCTGCGGAGAACCCAGGCACAGGAAAGCTCTGGCAAATTCTTTTGCCAGCAGGCACTTGCCGATTCCCTCCGGTCCGTAGAACAACAACGCGTGAGGCCGTTCCTCCCGGTTTAAGAACCGTTCCAGAAAATCTTTATTCTGTTGATGTCCTACGATTTGGTCAAACATATTGCACCTGTTAGCAAATATGATTTACAGGTTGCGAAAAGAATTCGCAAAACCGTACATGATTGCTATTCCATGGATTCATTCGCCTATGGCTTCGAAACTCGGGACTACGTCCCTCAGACAGTCTCGCCATGACGGCGAATTTCTTCGCATGGAATGTCGCAATCATTCCCGATGTTTTGCTCATATCTTTTCCTAACCTATAAACTCATCTTTTCTATTTAAAAACCCGCTTCTACTAATATTTTCCGTATATCTTCCTGTACTGCTTCCGCAGGCTGCAGCGCATGTACTTTTTTAACACGTGCCGGTTCAGCATTCGCCAGCAGCAGAAATCCTTCCCGCACTTTTTTCTGGAAGTCCAGGCCTTCCTGTTCAAAACGGTCCTGCACACCCCGGTCCGCCCTGCGCTGTAACAAGGCTTCCGGCGCGGCGTCCAGCAGAATCGTCAGTTCCGGCTGCACGTTGTCCGCGGCAAATTTACAAAGATCTTGTACTTTAGCAATCTCAATACCACGGACAAAGCCCTGGTACACCAGAGTAGAATCCGCAAAGCGGTCACAGAGCAAAATTTTACCTGCTTCCAGCGCGGGCCGAATCACTTTTTCCACATGCTCCGCCCGGGCTGCCAGATATAACAGCGCTTCCGTCCTCGGATTCACAGCAGCGTCCGCATCCAGCACCACGTTACGGATCCGTTCCGCCAGCTTCGTGCCGCCCGGTTCCCGGGTGGTCACCACTTCATAGCCCCGGTCCAACAGATACCGGGCCGTCAGCTGCAGCTGGGTAGTCTTGCCGCTGCCGTCTACCCCCTCCATCGTAATGAAACAACCTTTTTTCATAATCTGCACCTCTGTTTGACAGGTTATTCTTCCAGCACCCTCACTGTCTGCAGTGAAGTGTCCGCCGGACCGCTGACAGGCAGTCCCTGCTGTTTCATCAGACAACACCATTCAATAATTTTATCTGTAAACCGCTCCCCGGGCAGAATCACGGGAATGCCCGGCGGGTAAAAGCTGACCGGCTCGGCACAGATCAGGCCGGCCGCCCCAGAAAGCGGAACCGCTTTCTTTTTCCCGTAAAATACGGTACGCATCGGCAGGGCAGCTTCTGTTACCGGAATCTCTGCCTGTTGCGCCTTTTCTCTTTCCGCCGCTTCGTTTTCCAACGCCCTGACCCGTTCCACGGATCTTGCTTCCAGCGGGTTCAGCGACGGACGAAGCTTCTGCAAGGTTCTGCAGATCCGGTTCACCGTATCCTGCCACTGCACCGGTGCCCAGTCCGCGTACGTCACAAGGAACAAAACGTTCTGTGGATCCACCAGTTCCACGGCTACTTTCTCTTTGCGCAGGGCTTCCCCGGCGGCAACACCGCTGACGCCCCATTCTTTCAGATTTATGGTTACCTTTGTTATATCCAAAGCGGAAATTCCGTACCTGCCTGCCACATCTTCCGGACGGATCACCCTCAGACCCGGAATCTTCTCCAGTCCAAGGCGTAAAAGCCCCGCCGCCCGCAACGCATCTTCCAGCATGGCAGGCCCCCGCTCCGCCAGCTGGGCCCGGGCCGCGTCCAGGGAACCCATCAGCAGATAGTTGGGGCTTGTGGTTGTAAGAAGGCTCATTACATCCGCCGCATGACGCAGATCGATTCGTGTTCCCTTCACATGTAATAAAGAACTCTGGGTCAGCGCCCCTAAGATTTTATGGGTGCTCTGGGCTGCCATATCCGCTCCGCACTGCATGGCAGAAGGCGGGAATTTGTCATGAAAGCCCAAATGGGGACCGTGCGCTTCATCCACCAGCAGCACCGCATTATGAGCGTGGGTAATCCCGGCAATCTGTTTTACTTCCGCTGCCATGCCGAAATAATTGGGAGACGTCAGCAGCACCGCTCTGATATCCGGATGCGCTGTAAACGCTTCTTTCACCTGTTCCGGCGTGACCTGGCCCTGCATGCCAAACTCTTTTATGTACGCAGGCTGCACATATACCGGCACCGCGTCTGCCAAAATCAGCCCGCCCATTACACTGCGATGGGCATTCCGGGGAACCAGCACTTTATCGCCCGGCTGCAACGCCGTCATCAGCATGGCATGGATAGCGCCCGTTGTCCCGTTCACCGAATAGAAGCAGGCATCACTGCCGTATAACTTTGCCGCCTCTTCCTGTGCAACTTTGATGCAGCCGGAAGGCGCGTGTATATCGTCCAGCTCGCTCATAAGGGAAACGTCCAGCCGCAACGCGGTGGAACCCAGCAACGAACGCAGCGGATCCGCCATACCCCGGCCGCCTTTATGGCCCGGTGTATGCAGCGGGTACACCTGCTCCTGCAGATAGCGTTCCATAGCCTCCACTAACGGTTGTTTCACGACGTCCTCCCGGATAAAGCCTTTAAAATTCATACTTTGACAGTACTCTTTATTTTACCATATTATAGGAAAACGTCCAAGATTTTTGTTGAATTGTATTGACATAAGAAAAAGTCCGGTACTATACTATAAGAAGTTTTTAAAGTATATATAAGGAGTTTATCATGGCTGACAAAAAGAACCCCTCTCAGGTTAATGACAAGGCAAGAGAAATCATTGAAGAAAGCCGTAAGCAAAGCAACGGCAAACAGTTTATCCTTTGGATGGCCGCGCTGGTAATCGGCGGCGCGCTGGGCTGGATGAACAATCCCTCCCTGAACGAACTGTTCAACTTTATTGCTACAATCTTCACCCGCATGTTCCAGTTTATCGCCGTGCCCACCATTGCGCTGGCGGTTATCACCACCCTGTCGGCACTGGGCGCCAAAAAAGATACCAAGCGCATCTTCGCCCACACGCTGGTTTATACATTACTGACCACCATCTGCTCCGCTGCCGTAGGGCTGGCTTTATATCTCTGGATCGCCCCGGGCAACCTGCCTGCCGACGTGGTAGGCGCAGGAGCGGCGCAGGTCCCCCAGAATTTAGGCAAGCTTTCCTACTATGATCATTTCCTCTCTGTAGTTCCCAATAATATTTTATATCCCTTCCTGTCCGGCAATGTGCTGTCCGTACTGTTCATCGCCGCTGCGGTCGGCCTGGCTCTGGCCTTTATGCCGAAAACGGAAAACCGGGAAGTGCTGCTGAAAGGCATCAACGGCCTGCAGGAAGTTTTGTTCACCCTGATCCGCGCCATCCTGTATGTGCTGCCTGTCGGCATTTTAGCGTTTGCCGGCCAGCTGGCTGCCCAGATTGAAGCCGGCGTCATCGTAGGCGCGCTGGGCAAATACACGGCCGTTGTCATCGGCGGCAACCTGCTCCAGTTCTTCATCGTGCTGCCGCTGTTCCTGCTGGCCCGGGGCCTGAACCCGGTGGATATCATGAAAAAGATGTCCCCGGCCCTGGCGGTTGCGCTGTTTACCAAAAGTTCTGCCGCTACCCTGCCGGTAACCCTGGCTTCCGCCGAGCAGAATGTGAAAGTCAACCCCCGGGTATCCCGCTTCGTGCTGCCCATCTGCACCACCATCAACATGAACGGCTGCGCCGCTTTCATTCTGGTTACTTCCTTGTTCGTGATGCAGAACTCCGGCATGAACCTGACCATGGGCGCCATGATTTCCTGGCTGTTTGTAGCCGTGCTGGCCGCCATCGGCAATGCCGGCGTTCCCATGGGTTGCTACTTCCTGACCCTGTCCCTGATGAGTTCGGTCGGCGCGTCCATCGGCATCATGGGCGTTATCCTTCCGATTTACACGATCATTGACATGATCGAGACCGCGGAAAACGTGTGGTCCGACTCCTGCGTCTGCGCCATGACCAACAAAGACCTGAAAGGCGTGCTGGAAGAAGACTGATTAACGAAGTATTAACTGGATAATTAAAAATATGAAGTACCGGCTGCGAGTATTTGCAGACCGGTACTTTTTTGTTTTGATTTTTTAATTTGTCTTACAGCATTTCACTTCATCAGATAAAATTAAGCGGGAAATGTATTATTACGGCGTATGGTTTTCCGGATGAACAGCAGGCGCAAAAACAAAATCAGCGCAGAGGCAAACAAGCCGATGTCCAGACTCTGCCAGTAGGAATACGGACCGTGGTCCAGCCTGTAATCCAGGAAAAGGCCCAGTGGCATGCAGATGACCCAGTAAGCGATAAGACTGGAATAGAACGGTGCGTTGACATCCTTATATCCCCGCAGGATTCCCTGGATAGGGGCGGCCACGGCGTCGCCCATGATAAAAAAGCAGCCGTAGACAATAAACCGGACACAAACTTCAATAACCTCCGGCTCGGTTACGTACATACTGGCAATGGGATAACGCAGCAGATAGCAGAGAAACGGAAGAGCCAGGGCGCAGGTCCAGTTAAAAGCCAGCCCAGCATTCGCGTATTGTTCGGCATTAGTCCAGCGCCGGGCGCCGGCTTCGATGCCGATAAGGATGGTCATGCTCATGGAAACGCTCAGCGGAAGCATATAAACAAAACCGGCGAAGCTCATGGATGCCTGACTGGCGGCAATGGCAGCCGTGCCGAACCGCGCGACAAGGAAAGCCACCACGCCGAAGATGCTGGTTTCCATGAAAATAGACAACCCGATAGGCATGCCGATACGCAGATACTCCATTAAAAGGGCTTTCGAAAAACGGATTTGGTTATTACCGCCGGAGCCGTTAAAAGAAGATTCCGCGTTTTTCATCGACGTGTCGGAGGCTTCCGTGCTGCCAGAAGGTTCCCTGAGTATTTTTACGTTGCGGTACAGGGGATGGCAGCGGATAATCAGCGTGAACATCCCGAACAGAAGCCAGCAGGTAATACCGGTTCCGATGCCGGCGCCGATACCGCCCAGCGGCGGCAACCCCAGTTTCCCGAAAATCAGAATATAATTCAGGATGATATTGAGGGGCAGGGTTGCCAGATAGACCTGCATGGTAAGGCGCGTTCCGCCCAGGGTATCGATAAAGGAACGCAGCACGGTTCCCATGAAAAAGGGGATGATACCGATGCCGATACCTGCCAGATAGTATTTGGCAATATAAGCCACCCGCGGTTCCAGGCCCAGGCTCCGGATAAACGGATCCAAAAAGCAGAAACCTGCCGCAAAACACAAACAGGAAAAGAGCAGGGCCAGTAAAAGCCCGTGCCGGATTACCCGCCCCGTCTCCTGCTTTTTTCCTGCTCCCAGGAGATGAGCGGTAAGCGGCGTGGCAGCGATTAAAATTCCGTTTACCGTTGTAAATACAGGCATCCACAGGTTTGTTCCGATGGAAGTGCCTGCCAGTTGTTCCGCGCCGGCGCGCCCGCTCATAACCGTATCAACAAAATTCATTCCCATGATCGCTATCTGGGTAATGAGGATGGGTATCATGACGCTGAAAAAGTGGCGGAACTTTGCCCGGGCATCATCCCCGAATAATTTTTGTTTAAGAGACATGTCTGTTTTTATATTCATTCTCTTGCCTGTCAAAAATGACACTGTACTGTTTGAAATTCCGTTTTTTACATTATAGCATGATTTTTATCATTCATTAATAACACATTAACAACACGCCGCAAAGAAACAACCGGGGACAGGATCATCACGGATACAGACAAAGAAGCAATAAAAAAGGCGCGTCGTTTTCACAATACATGTGATAACCACGCGCTTTTCAACTTTTTACAACCCGGTAAAAAGTGTGCTTTTCGATGGTGGAGATGAAGAGGATCGAACTCTCGACCTTACGGATGCGAACCGTACGCTCTCCCAGCTGAGCTACATCCCCACTAAAAGATTACTTTACTATATTACGCCAACTTGTCAAAAAAAGCAAGAGGAATTTCAGATTCTTTTTAATTTTTCTTCGTTCTCCTGCTTTTAAATCTGTGCGTTCCGGTGATAGTGCTTACTATGTTTCCCGCTCGTACCGGTTTTTACATAGCGCGTATTACCGGTTTCAGAACGACCGAAAGCAGCAATAAAATAACAGGCTGGTGCAGCAGGTAAATCAGAAGGGAATGCCGTCCCGGAATTTCAAACAAGGGAATGCCGTTTGCAAAACCGTCAGGCAGAGTTTGCGTTCTTTCTAACATAAGCCTGCACAAAAAATATCCTGCCAGAAACAGAAAATACCAGGGCAGCAGCGAAAAATAATCTGTCGAGAAAAAATTTTTATCCTGAAAGCCCAGAAAAGTCGCAAGCATCCCCTGCTCATACCAGGCTTCCGGCAATCTGAACAGAACAATCCCCTCAAATCCCAGCGTTTCTTCATTAATGTTGCGCAGCAGGAAAAAGAGCAGGCTCGTCAGCAACAGTCCGGTCTTGCCGGAACAGTTACGCAGTAACGGCATGAGCGCTGTCGTCAACAGCATGGCACAGCCCAGGAAAAACAGCACGCCGAAAATAATCGGGCTTTCCGGGGTAAACAGAAAGGTGGAAACAGTGACAAGAATACCAGCTGCCAATAGTATAAGCCCCCGTTTACAGGATGCAAACCCGGACGAATCTTCTTTTTTCAGTCCCATGCAGAACCCACTGATCAGGATAAATGCCCAGCAGATGCTCTGCTGCCAGACATGCCCGGCCGTTCCCTGAAACCAGGGCCATTCAAAATGGTAAAGATTCACCAAATCCCAGCAGGCGTGGAATAAAATCATACTCACCACGGAGATACCCCGGAGTGTGTCTAATAACCGGTAACGCATTGAAAAACTCCTGTGTTCCGAAACGCTTTGATATCATTTTTTTCATTATATCATAATATCATACTCCGGCTAAACACAGTTAAACAAAAACGACAGCGTCTTCCACAGAAAACGCTGCCGTTCTGATTTACAATTTATTATTTTGCCATCATCCGTGCAATCTGCTGGGCTAACGCAGCCGGATCGTCCGGGATCATGCCGTCCAGCAACAGGGCCTGGTCAAAGAGCAGGGCGCAGAAATCTTTAAAGTCCTGACTGTCCTTGCCCTGATCGTGGGCTTCCTGCAATTTGGCAAACAGCTTGTGTTTCGGGTTCAGTTCCAGAATCCGCTGGGCCTTGAACATGGGGGCATTGGCCATGGCAAAAGCCTGCTCCATGGCGAAGCTGGGGCCATATTCCCCGGCCACTAGGCAGACGGCGCTGTCCTTCAGCCGGTTGGTCAGCTTCACTTCGTTGACTTTTTCTCCCAGCACTTCCTTGAAATCTTTCAGCAGGGTCTCATTGTCTTTGGCGATGTCTTCCGTTTCTTTCTTGCTGGTTTCGCTTTCCACGTCTCCCAGATCCAGATCGCCCCGGCTCAGGGACTGGAACTTTTTGCCTGCGTATTCCTGCAGCGCTTCCAGGCAGAACTCGTCCACCGGATCCAGCAGGAACATCACTTCAAAACCTTTGTCCTTCACCGCTTCCATCTGGGGCAGGTGTTCGATGGCCTCTTTGTCTTTACCGGTTGCGTAGTAAATGGCCTTCTGGCTTTCCGGCATGCGGTCGGTGTATTCCTTCAGTGTGCAGAGTTTGCCTTCCTTGCTGGTCATGAACAGCAGCAAATCCGCCAGCTGGTCCTTTTTAGTGTCCGGATCGTACACGCTGTTATATACGCCGGCTTTTAAGGAACGTCCATACTCGTTCCAGAATTTTTCATATTTTTCCCGTTCTTTGGCCAGCATATCCGCCAGCTGCTTCAGGATATTTTTCTCCAGGTTGCGGCCGATCACTTTGATGGTGTGGTTCTGCTGCAATAATTCCCGGGAAATATTCAGGGACAGGTCCGGGGAATCCACCAGACCTTTGACGAAGCGCAGGTAGTCCGGCAGCAGGTCTTTGCATTTTTCCATAATAAATACGGAACGGGAGAAGAGCTGCAGGCCCGGTTCATATTCCTGGAAATACAGGTTGGCAGGAGCCTTGCCCGGAATGTACAGCAGCGCCGTGTATTCCACGGTGCCCTCTGCCCGGGTGTGGTAATACCACATGGGGTCTTCCCATTCGTGGAACTGGTGCTTGAAGAATTCGTTGTACTCTTCCGCCTTGATGGAACTCTTGTTCCGTTTCCACAGCGGGGTCTGGGAGTTCAGGGTCTTGTCTTCTGTTTTTTTAACAGGCGGCAGCTTGTCGTCGATGTCGCCTTTATCGTTGCGGGCCGGTTCTTCCGTGGTTTCTTCCATTTTAATAGGATAGCGGATATAATCGGAATATTTTTTCACCAGGCTTTCCAGTGTCCAGTAACTGGTCATATCCTGTTCCGCCCCTTCGCCTGCATAGGCTTCGCCCAGCTGCAGGGTGATGCTGGTACCGTGTTTTTCCACTTCGCAGGGTTCGATGGTATAAGTGCCGTCAGCGGCAGATTCCCACTTCCAGCCTTCTTTTTCCCCGGCCTTGCGGGTTATCAAAGTCACTTTATCCGAAACCATGAACGCGGAATAGAAACCTACGCCGAACTGACCGATCAGGTCTTTGGTGGTAGCGTCGGTTTTCGCTTCCTTGCCGGCTTCTTCCTCTGCCTTTTTCGCAATCTTGTTAGCCTCTTCCAGTTTGGCCAGGAACTCCTTGGTACCGGACTGGGCGATAGTGCCGATGTTTTTGATTACTTCTTCTTTGGTCATGCCGATACCGTTATCCGTAATGGTGAGGGTCTTTGCCTTTTCATCCGGGGTCAGGCGGATCACAAACTCGCTGTCCCCTTCCAGCAGGTCACTATGGGTGAGGGAAGCAAAACGCAGCTTGTCAATGGCATCGCTGGCGTTGGAGATCAGTTCACGCAGAAAAATCTCGTGGTTGGTGTAAATGGAATTAATCATTAAGTTCAGCAGTTGTTTGGTCTCGGCCTGAAACTCAAACTTTTCTTTTTCCATGATATAAACACTCCTTTTATATGATTTAAGTTAAAAACAGATTGATGTTGGCACTCTTTTGTTCAGAGTGCCAACCAGCATACATATAATACCACGCTTGCAAAGAAAAGTCAAAAAGTCAACAGGGTTTTTCACAGAATTTTACTTTTTTGTAATACGATACGGCAAAAATGAAGTACCGTATTACTAAAATCGCGAGCCTGATATTACGTTCCATCTCTGATCATGTACAATTCTTCTCACTTCATTATTAATAATGTAAGACCCTATAATCCCAGTGCCAATGCCTGTTTCACAAAAAAGTCTTACAGTCTTACATTTTTTCCGGCAGATATAGATTATGAAATTGAAATTTAATTCATATAACGGGCGCGCATATACGTACAGGATTATTTATCTTCTCTCTGTAAAAATGTAAGACTGTAAGACTTTGGGAACAAACCCGCATGGTTATCAGTTTCTCAAGTCTTACATTTGTCTTACAATCTTACATTCCGGCCATGCTTCAGACAGCCGGATCTTATTTAAGAGAAAGCGCCGCCAATACTAAAAACCAGTATAGCGGCGTTTTTGTTTTATATTATATTACAATATATCGATCAATTCCCCTGCCAGCGCCTTGTTGATACTGCGGACCGCACAGAATTTTCCGCACATGCTGCAGGTATCGCTGTGGTCGTCTTCCGGGGCGCGGCTGGCCCGGACAGCTTTGGCGGTCTCCGAATCGATGGCTTCCTTCCATTGGGCTTCCCAGTCTAATTTCCGGCGGGCGTCTGCCATCCGGTCGTCCTGTTCCCTGGCGTGGGGGATGCCTTTGGCAATATCCGCCGCATGGGCTGCAATTTTACTGGCGATGATACCCTGTTTTACGTCTTCCACATTAGGCAGGGCGAGATGCTCCGCCGGAGTCACATAGCATAAAAACGCCGCTCCTGACATAGCTGCCACTGCGCCGCCGATGGCTGCCGTGATATGGTCGTACCCCGGCGCGATATCCGTAACCAGCGGTCCCAGTACATAAAAAGGCGCTCCCTTGCAGATGGTCTGCTGGACTTTCATATTGGCCGCGATCTGGTCCAGGGGCACATGGCCCGGGCCTTCCACCATCACCTGCACATCCTTTTCCCAGGCCCGCTGGGTCAATTCGCCCAGACGCACCAGCTCTTCAATCTGGCACTGGTCGGTAGCATCCGCCAGACATCCCGGACGGCACGCATCACCCAGGCTGATGGTCACATCGTGTTCCCGGCAGATTTCCAGAATTTCATCATAAAACTCGTAAAAAGGATTTTCCTCCCCTGTCATGCTCATCCAGGCAAAAACCAGACTACCGCCCCGGCTCACCAGATTCATTTTGCGTTTGCCGGCCCGGATCTGCTCGATGGTTTTCCGGGTGATGCCGCAGTGCAGCGTCACAAAATCCACGCCGTCTTCCGCGTGAAGGCGCACTACGTCAATAAAATCTTTCGCAGTCAGGGTATTCAGATCACGCTGGTAATGGATGACCGCATCGTACACCGGCACCGTGCCGATCATGGCGGGGCATTCCCGGCAAAGTTTCTGCCGGAAAGGCTGGGTGTTGCCATGGCTGGACAGGTCCATGATGGCTTCCGCCCCCATGTTCACAGCGCTCATTACCTTTTTCATTTCAATATCGTAATCCTTGCAGTCCCGGCTGACGCCCAGATTTACATTGATTTTTGTTTTAAGCATGCTGCCGATACCGTTGGGGTCAAGACTTTTATGCAGCGGGTTGGCCGGAATCACAAGTGTACCTTTTGCCACCCTCTCCCGGATAAACTCCACGGACCGGTCTTCCTTAGCAGCTACCTTTTCCATCTCCGGCGTGATAATATTTTTTCGCGCTGCTTCCATCTGTGTGTAATACTCTTTTCCCATGCTTTGCTCCTTTCAGCAAAATCGTCTGGATCTCGCTTCACGTTTTCTCTACAATTTCTGAAAAAAACTACAGGCAGTATCCTCATCGGACACTGCCTGCAATTATTGTTTGCAACTTTTACGTAAAACGTTCTGACATTCCTACGTTGGCATTATCCAAATCAGGTCCCGGGTCGAGCCTTGCGGCTCCTCTCAGCGAATCGCTCCCCGTGTCAAATTCATATGTAATTTTAATGATTCAATTATTTGGTTTCAGTTTCAGAAAAGCATTCTGCAAAACCGTCACTGAAAACTTCGTACTAGAAGCTGCCGCCACCGCCGCCGTGACCTCCAGTGCCACCACTGCTGCTGCCTCCGCCACTATTGTTCGATTTGGCTTTCGGTACTACGGCCGTATGGGTATACAGGTATCTGTCATTGCCGCCTAACAGGTTGAACGTATCCCGTTTCAGGTACTGACCTGCGGATACTGCGTTGGTTACGTTGCTCATGGAATTCACCATGCTCTTCTTCACACTGCCGCCGAACAACAGTGAAAGCAGGCCGGCAATCCCCGCAGCGCCGAAGCTGAAAGCATTGGACGGATCGTAGGCTTCCCCGTTCTTTTCATAATAGCTCATCAGCTCGTCGACTTTACTTCCATATTTGTTGAAAGCCGATGCATAATTTCCTTTTTTCAGGTCATTGATAAACGCATCCTTCAATTCTCCAGTGACGACTTTATCAAGAATCTTGGTCCGCATGGCAGAATCCGTGGTGATATGCCACTTCCGGTTATCCATGCTGATCACCATCAGGATACTGCCTTTGGGCGCGTTGGCAAAATATTGGTCCTGCACCGACTGCGCGTAATCCCGAATATTCATCCCCTGGGTGGATTTCACCGTCAGAACCGCGCAACGAATCCCATGTTTGGTTTCAATCTGCCGCAGGTTGGACAGAAGGTTGGTCTTATCAACCGGTTTTACCAGAGCCGCGCCATCCACAAAACTGGGATACTGCTGTCCCGCGGCCGTCGTGGCTGCAAACCCGGTGGAAACAGTCAGTAACAGGGAAACCAGCAAAGTCACTACCGCAAAAATTTTCTTCATGATCTGCCGCCTCCCCTCAACCGATTAAGAATTTCGCAATGAAATAAATGATGGGCAACGGTATCAAAGTAGCCAGCGCCTGATATTTCGTCGCTTTACCCTTGTCCCAGGGCAGGCTGCCGATAAATTTACCGGTCTGCCCATTCATCATAAAGGTGTAAGGCTGGTTATTGTAGCGGGTAGTCAGGATCCATACCGGAACCAGGGCGTATTTCACGCTGCCCACATCTTTTCGGACCGCACAGGATTCCATCTGATGGCGCATATAGCCTGTCACCGTTTCATCCAGCACGCCGGCCGCGCTGTGCTCTACGCGCTTATCTGCCCGGGGTACGCTGGCTTCCGCGGAAACATCATATTTATCTGCCAGGTAGCCGGTCAGGTATGCCGTGGTGAAGGGAACCATCTCGCTGTAATCGAAAGGTTCGATGCTTTCCATATAGGCATCGTCCATCTTCTCGCTGCCGTCCACCGGAATCCGTTCGAACTTCATGGTGCCGATGCGCTCCACGTCATAGACGCTGGTTTCCGTAACAATTGCGTCCGGCGTGTCAATGACCAGATCATTTTCCGCTTTGAAGACCGCCGACGCCGTAACCTCGGAATCGAACAGCCAGAACGGCACGTACATGGGCTGGATATCTTCCACACGGTTGTTGGCCGTAAACGCGTCCGGCAAAAGCTTCCGCCCTTCATAGAATTTCTTCAGGGCTTCCACCGCCTCTTCTTTCGTCTTTTTGAACGGAATGACGTAGTCCGGCTTCAACATTCCCTTAAACCGGGAGGGAATCATGGTGGGGTTGCCACAATAACAACATTCCGTCGCAATCGTATTTTCATCGCAGACCAGTTCCGCGCCGCAGGAAGAGCAGGTAAAGGTCTTCAGGTATGCGGATTCGTCTTCCGTGAATTCGCTGCCTGCATGCTCCGTGTCCCATTTCGCTTCCTTGGCTTCTGCTTCCTGCGCCGCCCGTTCTTCCTGCCTGGAAAACATTTCTTCAATGGTCTTGACCTCGAATTCCGTACCGCAGTACTCACAGGTCACTTTATCATTGCCGGGCAGAAAACTCAGCGGGGCGCTACAGTTTGGACATTTGTAGCTAACAGATGTATCCGCCATAATGTCACCTCGATTCCTTTTTATGCGGAAATACTATTTCCGCTGCACAAAACTACAAATTATAAATAATATATAAATAAAGGATAGGCTCTCTTTATATTATTTCTTTTCCGGTACGGGAATCACGTTGCATCCCATATACTTGCGCAATACTTCCGGTACCACTACGCTGCCGTCTGCCTGCTGGTAATTTTCCAGGATAGCGGCCACGGTACGGCCCACTGCCAGGCCGGAGCCGTTCAGGGTATGCACGAATTCCGGTTTGGACTTGGCGTCCCGGCGGAAACGGATGTTGGCGCGGCGTGCCTGGAAATCCAGGAAGTTGGAGCAGGAAGAAATTTCCCGGTAGCGGTTGGCCTGAGGCAGCCATACTTCCAGATCATAGGTGGTAGCGCTGGAGAAGCCCAGGTCGCCGGTGCACAGCCGTACTACATGGTAAGGAAGGCCTAACAGCTGCAGCGCATGTTCGGCATTGTTGGTCAGGCTTTCCAGTTCGTCCCAGCTCTGTTCCGGACGAGTGAATTTAACTAATTCCACCTTATTAAACTGATGCTGGCGAATCAGGCCGCGGGTATCCTTGCCCGCGCTGCCGGCCTCGGCGCGGAAGCAGGCGCTGTAGGCGCAGTACCGCAGCGGCAGTTCGTCGCCGTTCAGGATCTCGTCACGGTGCAGATTGGTGATGGGAACTTCCGCCGTAGGAATCAGGTACATGTCCATGCCCTGCAGCTTGAACATGTCTTCCGCGAATTTCGGCAGCTGGCCGGTACCCTGCATGCTGTCGGCATTTACAATAAAGGGCGGGAAAAATTCCGTATATCCGTGCTGGGAGGTATGCAGGTCCAGATAGAAGTTTATGACGCTGCGCTCCAGCCGGGAACCCAGGCCCTTGTACACCGTAAAGCGGGCTCCGGAAATTTTATGGCCCCGTTCAAAATCCAAAATCCCCAGCTTCTCACCGATATCCCAGTGGGACAGCGGTTCAAAATCAAACTTGCGGGGTTCGCCCCATTTCCGCACTTCCGGGTTATCCGCGTCGCTCTTGCCAATAGGGCAGTCATCCGCAGGCACGTTGGGAATAGCCAGCATGATTTCCTTCAGGCGGGCTTCAATTTCACGGAGACGGGCATCGTCCGCCGCAATTTTATCACCGATGGCGCGCACTTCCGCCATTTTTTCTTCCGCGTTTTCGCCGGCTTTTTTCAGTTTACCGATTTCCTTGGAAGCTGTATTCCGTTCATTTTTCAGCACTTCGACCTGCTGGGTCACTTCCCGGCGTTCTTTATCCAATGCCAGAAACTCATCCAGATTCAGTTCCCCGTTACGGTTATGAACGGCTTCAATTACTTTTTCGGGATTTTCCCGCACAAACTTCATGTCTAACATGTCGATCTTTCCTCCAGATTGTTTGATATACTTCAATAAAATATTGTATAAAACCATACTGCGCACCGGCACTTCCGTTTATTCAACACAGTGCCTGCCGCCGCATAAAAAACGGCATAGCTATACAGGATAATTATAACAAATTGATTACAGGACGGTCAAGAATAAACAAGCTAAAATCACCGTCCAGGCGCACAGGCTCTTTAATCGCTTCCACCCCTTCAAGGGGTGGTTCGCTTAGCCCTATAAGGGCCCAACACAGGCCAGCGCCTAAATGACGCTGGCTTTCACTTTGTTCAAGCCGCAGTGGTATGACTACTTGCTACCCTTAAAAGGGTCTTCGTATTCTTTACTGAATAACGAATCTTCCATTTGATCCATCTTATCCTGTTCCCGGATATATTTCTGTATGGTTTGCGCATTCAGCCCTACCGTACTAACGTAATATCCGGTTGCCCAGAATTTTCGATTTCCAAATTTATATTTCAGATTCGCATGTCGTTCAAATATCATCAGTGAACTTTTTC
>NZ_FONL01000017.1 GCF_900112895.1 Succiniclasticum ruminis DSM 9236
CTTTTGCTACGTTTGCCACATTTGCTTCGTTTGCTACTTTTGCTACGTTTGCCACATTTGCTTCGTTTGCTACTTTTGCTACGTTTGCCACATTTTTCTTTTTTGCTTTAGCCTTGCCACCTCTACTGCCGGCTGCAGCACGGACAGAACTCAAAGAACCGGAAGATTCTTTTTCGTTGTCAATCAACGGCTTGATCAACGTATAAAAATAATCACCGATACGTTCGTAGCCGGAAAACGAAGCAACCCCGGTGGATTGATACGTTGCAACCGCAGTACCTAAAACACCTTTTTCTTCCGCCGAGAAATTATCTGATAAAAAAATCATTTTCACTAATTCTTTTGACTTTAACATAATAGCACCACCATAAGAAACCTGAAGTGGGGATAAGCACTTGGAAAAAATAACAAAATATGGTATAATTATTTTGTAAAGGTTATGCGTACCCCCACGGTACGATGTGCTCTGAAGTTACCGGAAATAACTTCAGAGCATTTTTTCATCAACTCGCAAGGAGCTTTGATGAAAAAATAACACCGCTCATGTCTAAAACCGAGATGCATATTTCAGCATCAACGCTTTCTGCTTTTCCGTAAATTCCACATCATACTGCTTACTTGTATCCTTCGAAATTCTGTTACGGTACGCATACGTAAGAACTGCTTCTCCGTTTTGGTTAAAGTGAAAGATTACACAAGTGCCTTCTGCTTCGTATTTGTAACTTTTCGCAAATACGGCATTCGGAGCGTAATGAACTTTTGCTCCGTACACAGAACTTTTGCTGTCGCCTACTGTCCGTTTTATCTGTTCTTGTGCAGTTTTCACAACATCAAGCAACCTTTCATAATCCAAAATTCTCCGCCTTGCCCTTCCGTTCACTGCAGATAAAACTTTATCGATTTTTTCTTTATTCTTATCAACAATTTTAATTAACATGTTTTTCATCCTTTCATAAAATAATAATGTGATACAGATTCCAAATCTGTTTGGTCACTGTAATGCATTTGCAGTATCTACTAAAATCACGATACAATGAAACAATCCCAGTATTAAGTTATTCAATTACAATCATATACATCACCCGCCTTTTCAAACCTTCGTCGAAATAACCATTATCCCAAATCACTTCAGTGGCCCAATACGCTTACCGTATTAAACTATGAAGTAACTCCATACCTGATATCACAACCCAAAAAACACCTGTCCAATTGCTTGCACGCCTCAAAAACCGAATAACCCCCAGCCGCAGGGTCCAATACAACGTCCCCGTCAGCAGTAGTAGCTGCTATCAACCTTCTTTGTAATTCAACCGGTTTACTGTGGGGGTGGTTCTTAACGACTTTTTCTGCCCATACATCAGGAATGCTGTGGTCACGCCAACATGCTTTTGCTTTTACGGGTGACTTTTGCAAAACAACAAGATATTCTGATTTATGTCTCGCATGGTATCCCATACCGAGCTTCCCCTTGTCCCAAACAATCATATCCACTACATTTAAATTTGTATCGCTAAACCATTTATAAATATCCTGAATCAAATGATATTTATCGACCCAAAAGAAAAGATGTCCACTCTTTTTCAAGACACGATTTATCTCTGTTATAAAGGATCTAATAATATTATCATCCATCTGTTCTAAAGAGCATCTTTCCCTGCCCCTGCTCTTTCCCTCGTTGCCGTAGTGCAGTTTATCCAACACACCACGGTATTGCGGGTCGAAAAATGCAGTAGCTATTGTTCCATCTTTAATTTCGGACAGCAAATTTCTGCCATCTGTCAAATTTTTCGCGTTGAAGTTATATATATCAGATTTTAATACATCCATCATTAGCATTCTCCTTAATGAAAACTTCTTACAGTGATATCCACTTGTAATAATACAACCATCATGTTATAATAAATCAACATAATCTATGTGTACTTCCGTGGTACACCATGCTCTGATGTTGCGGCCAACAACATCAGAGCATTTTCTTTTTTTAATTTAAGACGCGGGGGCCAAGCTGTTCGTTAACAGGGTCCGGACAGCTTCCAAGAAATTTTCCACTACACAAAACCTTCTATTATCCAATACATACAGCAGGTTTCTGTCAGGGTCGCCTTTTGCAGCTCCAATTGAATCCATATACGCAAAAAGTTCTTCCTGGAAGTCTGCAAAAGAAAAATTTAACATACAATAAGCATCTTCACCCACCACACGAATATACACACGGTTATATTCAGGGGAACTTTGATACTCCTGGAACAGAGGCATTTGTTCATCGTATTCCCACGATTTTATTCGTATCGCGCCGGCGCCCATCTTATACAAATATTTTTTTGTAAATCTTTTTGCAAAACCACTTTTCAACAATTTCTTACGCCATTTTTTTGTATAGCCATTTACCATTTTCTAAGCTCCTTTTCCGTATCGTCATACGATACTTAAACAAATTCTTTAAGCCTGACTGTTTTCTTTAGCGGATAATGAGTCCACGAAGGTGTTTATTCTTTTAAAAAACTCTACTAGTTGCCAGTGATTCATTTTGCAAACTTTTTTAATTGTTCGTTCAACGTCGATATATTGCGCAAACCCGTTCGACCTGTTCCGAAAAGCGTCTTTAACAAGACCGGGAATATCATCCACGCTAAAGTACGGAAAGCTTTTGGCCATAAGCACCACCAGCGTGATAAAGTTCATTTCAATTTCCGAGAACTGCGGCAGGTTATTCCGTTTGTAATAACCTTGAGGCTTTCCGAATTCATTGATATACTCGTCTTCGTTGAGATACCGTTCGGTCCATTTTTTCGCAGCATCCGGGGTCATGGGAATAATGGATTCTCTAATAATCTGCCCGCCGAATTCTTCTGCTACGTTAGTCACAGGAACACCCGCACTTCTGTTATACAGGAAATATTCACCGTCTCTGTCCCGATAAAGTGTGGTACAAATGTGCTGGACGCCATCGTCGAAATCGAACCTATATGTTCCTACACGATGTGCTGTTTCTGTGTTGTACAATTTTTCGTTCACGATTTTCTTCATAAGGTATTTCTCCTTTCGCCTTTGCGGCATATAAATATTTTTCTGGATATCACCATCGCAACATCCATTCCAACGCCTGCACGTGCCAGGCGCTGGGTGAACACTGTGAATTATTCCCCAGATTCGCCAAATTCTTCAATGAACCTATCTGCGTCAAGATGTTCTGCCGCCCATTCTTTTGCTTCATCGGCATCCATGGGCAGAATAGTTTTCCCGCCGGCCCAATCGTTAAGACCGGTATCCAGAGCGTAGCTTGAAGTCGGTTCCCCTTCGCCGTACAAGAAATACATGCCATTCCTTTTCTGGTAAAGTTCTTCGCGCCAGTACTGGAAATCACTAGAACAAGAATACCCGTCTGACCCTACAAATATTGCATTTACTGTGTTGAACATTCTTCCGTTCACGATTTCTTTCATAACAAATCGTTCCTTTCACCTTTGCGAATAAAAATATTTTTCTGGATATTGCCATCGCAACGTCCATTCCAACGCCTGCACGCGCCAGGCGTTGAGTGAACACTGTGAACTATTCCCCGGATCTGCAAAATTTCGGAATGACCCGTCAGCCTCTTTTTTCGAGTTCCAATTATGTAAAAATATCTTTGTCGAGCTGCTGCCACATTTGTTCACTCCTTTACTTTTAAAATTACATTTGAGTTTTTAATAACTCATATTATAGATTTCTCCTAGCGTTATTGTAACTAATTATATCAGATTAAGTCAATACTTTTAACTTTTTCTTTTTTTAAAAAAATCTTATAACAATAACTAATGTATCAATATCAACGACTATTTTGTATTCGTTTTTTTTGCTTAAATTTACTCAAAATCCGCCGATTTGTTTATTTCAGACGGACATTTTATCCATAATTTAAGTATAAATTCGCAAAAACATCGCCAATTCTCATTTTAAAAATCATCGATTTTTTAGAAATCGTTTTTAAGGCCCTTATTAGCCTCATAGAAGCGCCGACATGTCCGGGGTATTCCACATATGCGTCGACCACTTTGAATGCATTGTAGGGCATTTTAAAGCGTTTCTTTTGTTTTCGGTTTGTTATTTTAGCCGATTCTTGTTTTTAAATATTGGTTTATCTTGTTTTTTTCTATAATGTTTCTATTTTTTATTGCTATTTTCAATTTTATTTTGTTGTTATTGCCAAAAGGAACAACAATACTATCTTCTCCCTGAACGCTAACAAAAAATCAGCACCTGGTCATATTTAATGACTAGGCGCTGCGTTTTAAAAACCAGGATAACTTAATAGCTTCCCCTATTCTGTTAAAAACTGTAAATACCCTTGTTTTTTTCTACGATGTGAGATATAATAGAATAAAAATATCATACTTTTCAGTTTTACATTTAAAATTTTTTGAAACTCATGCTACTGGTTCGTTTCACTTCAAGTATATTTTTTTAATCGATTATATCAATATGTTTTTTTATAGGAGAAGATTATGGAAAATGTCTTATCACAATTATCTCAACGTCTATATACTCTTCGGACCAGTTACCACCTACCAGTATCCGAAGAAGAGTGGATATGTGGCGCCAGTCGATCTGCTTTAAATAATTGGGAAAGAGGATTGCGTATCCCTTCCGCTGATGGCCTTTATCAAATCTCAACTTCTTTCGGTGTTTCGATCGATTGGCTTTTTGGAGTATCGCAGATTCCATATACACATGATTCAGTGTTCCTCGCGGAGTCTATCCACAAACCATACGAAGTCATTAAAGACTTAAATCAAAACGGTTCAATGTATCTGCGTATTGATACGTCTTCCAAAGATTATTTTGACAATTCTAAACGCGATTTATATGACCTGGCTGCACGAGCCAATATCTTAGTTTTTGCACTATATATCCAAGGCTATAACGATTTTTTCGCAGAGCACAACTTAAGAAAGGCTACTGAACAACAGATAATGCGTTTGGATATCGTGAAAAATGGACTATATTTTGCCTTGAAAACAAAGTATCCGTATATAAATATTCTGGAAGACTTGTAATAAGCCTAACAAACAAGAATATCGATATTGTACTAAGGCTTCTGGTCCGGTGACAGTGTGGTCTATCACCTTTCCTCTAATTTAATTATGGAAAACTAGTATCGTAGTCTTGTATCCGCAAACTCGTACGTCAGACCGCAATCGCTATGCCTCTGGTTTTTCCTTTTTCCTTGCGGCAAATATCGCTCCTATCGTATCCGCAGCCTTGCGGTCCATCTCTTCCAGCACATGTGCATAAGTCTTCATGGTAAATGCAACACCATTACCAGAATGTCCCAGCCTTTTGCTCACAGTTTTAGCATCCACTCCTGATGCCAATAACTGGGTGGCATGTGTATGGCGTAGGGAATGGAAAGTTATACTTTTAGGGAGCCCGGCAGCGCTGACCATCACATCGAAATACCTGCAACGAAAATTGGTGTAGTCGACCGGTTGACCAAAACTATTCGTATATATCAAGCCGTGTTCATTAAAGAACCAATCACCTACTGCTGCAGAGTAACGTAATTGATAATCATGCCAAGACCGCAATAATTGCATATTATCCTTATCCAAACTGATAGTACGGGCGCTACTTCTGGTCTTGGGACTTACCAGCTTACCGCCTTGCAGGTTGTGTCTGATATTGATGGTATTGTTAACATAGTCCTCGCACCCCCAGGTCAGGCCGAAGATTTCACCCCGGCGCATGCCTGTTGCACATGCAAGGCAAATGACAAAATACCACTGGCGGATCAAATACATAATGCCAAGGTCTCTCTTCCATATTTTGATTTCTTTATCTGACTTATTGGCTTTATTCTCCGTCTCTTTAATTCTCTTCTTCACTTTATCCAACGTCGTATAATACTCGCCACTCTCCGCAACCGCCATCAGACGGTACATCTCATCTCTAGTCAAATAACTTATTTCTTTCTTGTCATTCTGTGCCAGCGGCTTCGTTTTCTTTACTACGTTCAGACTCAGAACACCATTATCTATAGCTGAGTCCAATGCAGATATCAAAGTAGCCCTGACGCTGCGCACTGTAGTTGTAGATAGTTGTTCCCCGGTCCGTTTCGCCCCATGTTCTTTCAATTTCAGAAAATACGATTGAAAGTCGATTGCAGTTAAATCGGACAACATCTTTGACCGAATATCGTCGTCAAGGTACCGCAGCATGTATGTGTAGTAAGAAAGAGTCGAACCCTTTACAGTCCCCGGAAGAATCTTTTTCAGCCAGCAATCACACCATTGGCCTAAAATAAAAGATATTTCATTTTCCGAGACCGATTCTTCCAGCGCCTTCGAATCATTCGCATTTTCATTGTCCGTGACCGATTTTTCCAGTGCCTTCAAATCATTTGCATTCTCATTGCCCGAGACCGACTTTTCCAGTGCTTGCGCAACCTTCTCTTTCAGTTCACCCAGAGTACGTGCCCGTATAGGTCTACGCTTACGGTTCCCCTCAATGTCACGGATGTAAACAACTTTGACATAATAGCTGTATTTTCCGTTTTTTTCTTTGTAATCAAAAACACCATTCTTTTTCGGACGAGCCATTTTAATATTTCCTCCCCAGGTCAGGAAGACGGTGCAACCTTTTTATTCTTTCCGTTACAGACGCACGGAGCATCAACATATGCCCGTGCCCAGTTGCCATCAATAGCAATACGCCCGCCGATCGAGCGCACAGGGATTTCGCCCTTGTCAATCATGCGGTAAATCTGCTGTACTGTTATATAACCGCCCAAAGCCTCGTGCAAATCACGAACCGAATAAAATTTCTTTTTCAAAACTTTTTCATCTTTTAACATTGTTTTTTCCTCCTGTCTGCATTATAATGTTATTAATAAACACATTTGTAAATATAAACGACCTCAACGAGGTTTTTACGCACGCAATTGAATCTTTTAATACTACAATTGCGTTTCTAGTTAGATTGTAATAAAAAATAATGTATCATGTCAATAGGGTCACGAAGGTAAAAAATTTATGAAAAGATTGTCTGATTTCGTAAAAGAAATAATTCCTGTAAGGCTGGCCGCTGTAAGAAATGCTTACGGGATCCCACTCAAAGAAGTATCCTGGTTATGCGAGGATACCAGCATATCAGCCCTTACCGCGTGGGAATCCGGATCCAGAACGCCTGCAGTAGATGGCCTATTTGACTTTGCTGTCAGCTTTGGTGTTTCACCGAATTGGTTATATGGCGCCAGCAAATCTCCCTATGATCCTGAATTTTTGCTATATGCAGAATCAACAAAGGGAGTTTACGAGTCTTTTCTTTCCAGATTTATTGATACCCATATGTTTATCTATAGGGCCCGAGAAGATGAACTCATCGCCAGAGCTCATGCATATGACTCTGTGGATACACGCGTTTCTACGTTTTCACTCGAGGCAAGAGCTAATCTATTGGTGTTGATTCCCTATTGGTATAAATTGGGAAAAGAAACACTCGCAAATCCCGACATAAAAAAACAACTCCGCTATAAAATGGCGGAGCGTTTGAACAAATGCGAGAGGTCGATTTCAATGATACTACTTACCGGCGAAGCATC
This sequence comes from Succiniclasticum ruminis DSM 9236, assembly GCF_900112895.1. Classification (GTDB taxonomy): domain Bacteria; phylum Bacillota; class Negativicutes; order Acidaminococcales; family Acidaminococcaceae; genus Succiniclasticum; species Succiniclasticum ruminis. The sequence goes on from NZ_FONL01000017.1 coordinate 7,580, forward strand.
ATGTATCATTGCCACGGAAGAGTGCATGGATTCACAAGCCCAAATCAACGTATAGGCGGTCGCGTTTCATACCTCCATCAGCAAATCACTGCCATATTGCTACAGGCAGCAAATTCATCAAAAACAAAAAAACTGCACCAATATCATTGCTATGATACGGGTGCAGTTTTTGTTTAGCTGTATTACCCCACATTCCACGGGGCAAAAGAAATTACCGATAACAAAGAACGCCTGTTTTTATGCAAAATCAAAGCCCAGCCAAAATGAGAACATCATTAACTTAAGAAATTCAGAGAAAAAAATAGACTCTGCTTATTCTATATAGTAGCTTGGTTTTTTTGTCCACTTAATTTGTATTTGGCCGTGAGAGATTAATTCCCAACTCGGCCCATGTTTTCGCCTCAAAATTGTAATTTTTGTCGTTAGCATCTCTCATCGTGTTTACTATTTTAATTAATGATTTAACAGACTCTGGGTTCCTTTCAGCAACTAATATACCTTTATTAGGGATAATTCCATCGAACACAAGTCCATCCCAATACATTCGGAGTTGATAAACATCTTTGCTGGTTGTGGTTTCCTTTTTACCTTCATAAATGGTAACCCCATAAGAGGTTTTTTCATATAAATCTATCCTAACTCTATCTTTGTTTTCTCCCGTACTTTTAAAAACTTGCATTTCAGTCGTTATTAATTTGTTCGGATCAGGATTAAACAGCTCCTTGTTTTTTCGCAATTCTTCAAACAAATCAGTTTCATGATCGGCCAGGGACAAATCCTTTTTTGGTTCAGGCATATTTGATTTTACCCAGGAATAGAGTTTCTCAAGTTTGGGGTCCCCTTCGCGCAATCCATTTTTAGATGTACGGGTTTTCGGCAGATAATCTTTGTTTTGGGACTTGAGATTGAGTACAACAAGAAGATAATTGTAAGAATTGTGTTTTTCAATACCCCAAATTTCCTTAAAAAGATTATAACAGAGAACTCTACCGTTAATACGGATTTCAACTCCAGATGATGACATATTTTTCATATAATATTTTCTGGTTGTGGAATTATCAAATTCTTTCCTTAATGATTTTTCGTTAATACGTCCAAATTTATACTCAATATCAACTTTCCCAGAGCCTAAATCCACTTGTTCCATGCCTGATCCAGGTTTAATAAAATCTGCCCAGTCTGGTTCAACAGCACCCACAACCTTTCTCTCTTTTATCCCGTCACTATTTTCAATACTCATTGTGATGCTTGCGCCACCAGATGCAATAACTCCAGCATATATGAATCCGATATCTTCGCAAAGGATATCAGCCATTGTTCGGAACGAGGTTACACCTCCTCGAATTCCTCTTGCTGTGGTTTTGAACATTTCCCAACTACAAGTAAACCTAACCAAAGTGCCAGAACCACTAAGTTGGCCAGGCCAGGCTTCATTTGCGCAAACAAGTGCCTGGAAGTCATGGATTTTATAAGGAGCTGAAATCTTTTTGAAAGAGTTATTATCATAATCTTCATCTGTTCTTGTATATACTTCCCATGAGGAGTTCTCGGGATTTGCAGAAGCTAACGCATGTTTTAAACCAAAACCATGTTCATTAAGAGGGGATTCTCCTGCGTTCGTATTTCCCAAAGTAAATGCTTCATCAAGTTTTTTTATTCCAGTGCCTGAATCTTCTATCGAAATTTCAACCTGATTAGTTGATTGTAATTCTTTTAAACTAACAATAAGATTTCTGTTAACTGAAGGATTTGCGGCAAAATTTGAAATGCTATTGTCAAGGAATTCGTTAATTATTTGCCCGAGATTGTCAAAATGCCCACCAATCCCAGCCCATAATTCTTCTGCACTTGGCTGATTATTAATTGTTATAATATTCATAATCACATCTCCTAATAAATACTTATACAATCCTAAAAATCTATAAAATAATATTAAACTATTAGTTCGACGTTTAACAGGTAAAACCTTTTTTTCATAGTTTGTCGCTGTATATTCTATTCATTTAAAAGTTTTAAGTTTGTTTCTCATTATCTGGATAAAAAGTTGCAACAGGCATCATATGCGCAATACAGTCACCTTTGCAAATTTTAACCGTTCCCTTGTCATATAAATTGTTCTAATCTGATACTATTGATCTGTCAATTCGTCTATACTCATGAACCTTTTGCGGATTCATTTTTTCGTTGTAAGTGTTTTGCAAAAAGATTTTTTACCTTTTCCCTGGAATAAGTTACTTAATGACATTAGCCAAAATGATTGGTTGGGCTTTTATCATTTAAAAAACACCATTATCGTATCCAGGCTCACAGGTGCGAACCCGTTAGCATCTACACCCACGTCATAACGGTTGATTCCAGCCTGCTTCTGCTGGTAATTATATATAGCTTTATTATGTTGATGCCCATGCAGATGAATAGCTCCCTTATAATAATCCGCCCATTCTTCTACCGGGTAATGAAATAATACAAATTTCTGGCTGTTCCAGACCGGTTCATGATAGTCCTTCACCCACCGGAACACCCACGAATACTGCTGCCATGCCTCGTTATCAGCAAACCGGTCGTGGTTGCCACGTATCAGATACTTTACGCCTTTCAATTGAGAAAGCATGGCAAAGGCTTTCTCCGGGCCTTCCATGGTAACGTCACCCAGGATATACACCTCATCGTCAGGGGCAACAATGTTGTTCCAGTTAGCAATTAACTTTTCGTTCATCATATCAACGTTTTTGAAAGGTCTATTACAATGACGAATGATTTTTTCGTGATAAAAATGTAAATCCGAAGTAAAAAAAATCATTTTCTAACACCAGACTCTATCTATACTTCACGCTTGCATCTATGAAAATTACGCAGAAAATCTGCATCTTCTTTACTGATTTCTCTGCTCTGCAAAGGTTCGTCTATACCAAGATACTTCTCCCGCAGATATTCCGCTACATCTTTATCTATCAGTCCATCCCAGTATGCACCATTAATCGAGCCATAGATTTCATCTTGCAAACAATCCATGTGCCAGCATTTTTCTCCTGTTTCTTGTTCTTTCCTTATCGCTTCTATATACGCATCTATATCATGCTTTAAAAATGCGGGCAACGTATTTTCATCTATCTTATTCATTTCCTCAATTTCATACATTTGTTTCACCGCTTATCTAATATCTTTAAAAGGAGGCTTAGATTTGTCTTCTGAAAGTTAGTCTTATACTTCGTCCCCATCGTCATCAAGGTACTCTTGATCATCAACTCCCAAGAACTCCAATAAATCATCGAAATTATAGGGAAATGAGTTGCTGCCATAAATATGGACAGGTTTCCTGTTTCCCTCATACTCGATGTCGATGCTCCACTGTGTGCCGTCCAGCATCGGACTTGCATAATTTTTCTTCCATTCACCAATATGTAATTCGGCAAGTCCTTCCAAAAAATTCTCCTTGGTAACCGGCTCATAGACCGGAAAATCAAAAGGTTTCTGACGAAAGCTGTGGCGCAAATCAAGAAGTACTTTTTCTCCAACAATCGTATAACTACGAGTCTCATAACCATTGAAGAAGCCGCCGTATTCAAATTCAAATTTCTTCATCAACCTGAGTGATTCATTAAACTCTTGACCCTTCATCTCTGCCTTCGTCGGCTTGTACTCTCCGCCAACTTCCGCATAAGCAATCTTCGCTCGTTCCAAATACTCCCTATTAACTTTGATTTGCGTCAGCGGGCTGGGCTCGCACATTTTTTCCGAAAGCACATCGTTACTTTCAGCGATTTTTATGAGTCTTTTGATTTCTCGTTTTAAAGATTGAATCTCCCGAAAAAGTTCTCCTGCGCTCTTTCCTTTCAGATTATCTTCGTAATATGTTTCAGGGCTGATCATCATAGTCTACACTTCCTCTCTATTTCAGGTTTTATAATGTTATCCTTCACGTTGTCTTCTGCATCAGAGGCTCCGTTGTTTCCGTTGTTTCTATTTTATCACATTTTGCTGTCCAAAAGTTTCCCCCCACAGCGACAAATTTCAAAACCCTGCCAGCCCAGCTGTGAAGCGGGTTGCAGGGATTCGCTATTTTTGTCGTGTAAAATTTTACATCTTTGTTTATTTTATACTCAATGCCTAATCAATAAAAGTCCTTCACAGCTCGGCGTTCCTGCTTCCAATGCAGGGGCTGCCATGAAGGACTTTTTTTAGGTACTTCTCCCGGTCGTTTCCGGGTTATTGACCCGGGCGTAAAGGAGCAAGCACCTATTGAAGCAGATGCCACGATGCGCAATGTACCCCGCCGGCCCAACGTCCGAAACGACTCTGCCAGATTATTATAGAACAAATAACAGAAGAAATCAAGCAACCGTTACTATTCATTCATCTTCCTGTACTCCGGCATCTGTGATAAACCTTTCACCGCAGCAACCGTCAGCGCGTGACCCTGGTCGTTCAAATTTCGGAAATCGGTGATGAGTTCCTTTTCCATCACCATGGCTGACTCATCAACCAGCGGCGGAAAAAAATCAGAAACGCTTGCACCCGTAATTTTCGCTATCATATATAATTGCTGCATGGTAGGCTCCCTGTCGCCTTTTTCCCATGATGCCTCAGTATTGTGAGCTGCATCTACCTTTTCTGCCAGCTCTGCCTGCGTCCAATGCATCTTTTTTCTGTATTCTTTAATCTTGGCACCTATATAGGCCCTTACATTTATAATTTCCATCTTTTTTCTCCTTAACCATTAAAAGGTTTTTGCGGTTCTACTCTTCCCTATCGTTTCATTTTTATTATTAGTCAATATTTTAATTTTTTTCAATAAAAACAACGTTAAACATCTTAAAACACGGCATTTTAGTTAAAGCCAGCATTTGTGCGGATTTAAGTACTATAAAAATCATTTGCTACAAAAATGCTACAAAAAACATTGTTTAGAACAATAAGAGCTAAAAAAAAGCAGCCACACAGGTTCTGAAACCCGCATGGCTGTTGGCTTTTGATGTGGTGGAGACGAGGGGGATCGAACCCCTGACCTCTTGAATGCCATTCAAGCGCTCTCCCAGCTGAGCTACGCCCCCAAAAGCTTTACAAACGATATTATACGGAAAAAAGCATCCTTTGTCAATAGCATTCTCACCAAATCGAAGGTTTCATTCTGTGATACAACGTTTCATACTTTGTTCCGGCAATACCTTTCCATTCCGCGTCGATAAAACGCTGATCAGACGTCTTGACTTTTTTGTTCTTCCTGTCTGCCTGGTAAGCACGGATAATCCTGTATTTCCCGGTTCCGTAATCCATAACTACCGCTTCATAAAAATAGGAATGCGTCACGCCCTTCTGATTGGGAATAAAGGTCACGAACCAAAGGCCGATTTGTTTATCTCCTTCATGATGTACTTCCATGTGATTATAAAAGTCCTGAACTTCTATTGAGTTTTCCACCCGTGTCTGCACCGGTGTCCATGTTTTCTTTTTCAGCTTGCTTTTTTCCGCAAAGCATACGCCTGTAAACAGCAGTGTAAAAATAAGTGAAAGCGTTAGTATTTTTTTCATGTCAATTTCCTCCTGCAGTTTAATTTTACAATATTTCCCGGGAAATTGCATCACCTTACACCATAATATTTTTTTAGAGGCTGCATTTACAGATATCTGCCCGATAGTATAGAATATAATTGAGAGATTTACAAAATCTTTTGACGACAAGTTTTTTTATAAACAATAGATAGTATGTGTTTAATTTCTTTTTTACAGAAGTCTTGTTGTTATTCTGTACTAAGTTTTTTCATATTTAATTTTACATAAACTGTAAGCGAGGAGGAAACAATCATGGCTAATTTTTGCGAAAACTGCGGTTCGCCCTTAAAGAGCGAAAATAAATTCTGCCCGAATTGCGGAGCTCCGGTAAAGCAAACTGAACCGGCAGTACCGGCAACCCCCGTTACACCCAGTTCACTGCCGGAAGATGCTGCGGTGAATACATCTCCGGCAAATGCCCCGACCGGTAATCCTTCCACAACATCTGCAGTTTCCGACACTTCTTCCGCAGTAACCGGTGCTGCCGGTGCCGCAACAGCTGCAACGTTGGGAGCAATTCATCCGGACCCGGTTCCTGAAAAACCGCAGGATGCTTTCGTCCCTCCCCGGGAGCAGACACCCCCAGACCCTCAGCCTTTTCATGAAGAAGCGTCAAAAGACAACGGGCCTTCGCATTCTTCTCTGCGGCAGGAAGCTGAACAGGCCTTTCCACATACTGATTACATCCACAAAGAAGAATTTTCCCGGGGCGGAACAGGTCCCAAATACGAACCGGACAAAGACCTCCAGTCCATGTTCCTGCGTTACGACAACCGCCTGAACCGCAAGCGTTACTTCTTCCGCGGCCTCGCACTTGGAGCAGCCGCTTCAATCATTACAAATTTAATTACCATGGTCGCCGTTTCAATGAACAGCAGTGCAATCGCCATGCTGGGAACCATTATTTCGATTGCTGCCGTAATCCCCAGTTTCATGCTTATAATCCGGCGTCTGCACGATTTGAACCGCCCTGCCTGGTGGTGCATCGGTGTGTTCGTGCCGTTAGTAAATCTTGTTTTGGGAATCTACCTTCTGTTCTTCAAAGGAACGGACGGCCCCAACGATTACGGCCCCGACCCGCTGGAAGTACCGGGTGGTTTGCTCTAGTTATTACACAGTAAGCATAAGAAGTTTCTTCTTTACTTAACCACTGAAACAATAGCGGAGAATGATTCATATGGAATACCGGTTCAAAGATTTCAGCGTCCTGCAAAATAATAGCTTAACAAAGGCAAACCAATATGTACGATTTGATAAAGCCGTGGCCGCAGATGCAATTCGTTTTCACAAAACCCTGCCCGGTTACGCGCCTGCCCCGTTGGTTGCGTTGCAGGAACAAGCCGCTGCCTGTAGAATTAAAGGTATTTACTGCAAAGACGAGTCACACCGTTTTGGCCTTAATGCTTTTAAAGGACTAGGCGGAAGTTATGCCATGTTCCGCATCCTCTGCGAAAAGCTGGGGCTGGATTACAAAAACATTGATTACCGTTACTTTCAGAAAGAAGAAGTCCGGAAGCAATGCGCCAAAATCCATTTTGTCACAGCCACGGACGGCAATCACGGCAAGGGTGTTTCCTGGGCCGCAAAGCTGTTTGGCTGCAACGCCACTGTATTTATGCCAAAAGGTTCTGTGGAAGCACGGCGCGTTGCCATCGAAGAAGCGGGCAATGCTACTGCGCAGATTACGGAATTTAATTATGATCAGGCTGTGGAACATTCCTGGGAACTGGCGCTTAAAAATGGCTGGATACTGATTCAGGATACCGCCTGGGACGGATACGAACAATATCCGGAATGGATTATCGACGGTTATCTGACATTGGCATCAGAAACCGTAGAACAGTTGGGACTAATTATTCCGACCCACGTTTTTCTGCAGGCAGGTGTCGGAGCCATGGCGGGTGGCGTTTTGGAGTTTTTTCATTCATGCTATCGTGAAACTCCTCCCATTGTCACTGTCGTTGAACCTGTGGAAGCCGCCTGCATCTATCAATCTGTGAAAGCCGGTGACGGACAGATTCACACCTTAGAAGGAAATCCTTCAACCATTATGGCCGGTCTGAACTGTGGTACGCCCTGCCGGGTAACCTGGCCCGCTATCCGTGACAAAGCAGCTTTCTTCTGCGCCTGTGATGATACCATTACAGAAGAAGGTATGCGTGCCTACGCGAACCCGGTTGGCAATGACAAAGCAATCGTCGCCGGAGAATCCGGGGCTGTGACCTACGGTCTCGTCAACCGGATCCTGCAGGATGAAACGCTTCGTAACCTGTTTAATATCAACGCAGATTCGGTAATCCTGCTTATTAATACCGAAGGCGACACCGATCCGGAAGGCTATCAGAGAATTGTGTATGGAATCCCTCATATAAAACAGAATTAATTATTTTGAACGCTAGAAAAACCTGATGTTCAGCATCAGGTTTTTTCTTTGGAAACAATAATATTAGTTTGTCAGAAAAAAGACTGAAGCAAAACTAAGTGAACATTTTTGCGAAGCCTTTTTCCTAAAATCAAATATTACTTCACGAGTTCATACCCTGCATCGGTAATCGCCTTTTCGAATTCCGCCACCGGAATGTCGCGGTCAGCCTTCACCGTAGCGGTTTTAGCTTCCAGACTTACATCTACCGAAGTTACGCCCTCCAGTTTCGCCAACGCGTTTGTCACATGTTTCTGGCAATGTGCACAGGTCATTCCTTCCACTTTTAATACTTTTTCCATAGTTGAACCTCCTGTAATACTTATATTTTTATTATCTTTACCGGCATTCACCGGTACCATACCCAGACTTTTCAGCTGCACAATTCCGGTTTCCGTTGCTGCTTTGCTCTTCACCGCCACAGTCGGCTTAAATCCTTTCAACCGCAACGCGTTAGTTACCACCGAAACGGAACTCAGGCTCATAGCCGCAGCCCCGAACATGGGATTGAGATGGATGCCCCAGTGCACCAGCGCGCCCGCTGCCACCGGAATACAGACCACATTATAGAAGAAAGCCCAGAATAGATCTTCTTTTATTTTTTTGATGACATCTTTACTGAGACGAACCGCATCTACCGCATCCAGCAAATCGCTTTTCATCAGTACGATATCCGCGCTTTCAATGGCCACGTCCGTACCGGCGCCGATTGCAATGCCCACATCCGCCCGCGCCAGAGCCGGCGAGTCGTTTATACCGTCCCCGATCATGGCTACTTTATGGCCTTCCGCCTGCAGGTCCGCGATCACTTTTTCTTTTCCTTCCGGCAGCACGCCGGCAATGACCCGTGGAATATCCATCCGTTTCTGAATCGCTTCCGCCGTCCGCTGGTTGTCACCGGTCAACATCACTACGTTAATTCCCAGTTTTTTAAATTCCGAGATAGCCTGCCGGCTGGTAGCCTTTTCCCTGTCCGCCACGGAAACAATACCCAGCAATTCTTTATCTTTTGCAAACAACAACGGAGTTTTGCCTTCATCCGCCAGTTTATCCAACTGGACGGCAACGGACGTAACGTCAATACCTGCCTCTTCCATCAGCTTATCATTGCCCGCGTAAAACTTGCTTCCGTTTTGTTCCGCCTGCACGCCTTTGCCGAAGAGTGTAACAAAATTATCCATCTTCGGAACTGCAATCTGCTTTTCCGTTGTATATTCCATCACGGCGCCTGCCAGGGGATGACTACTGCCATGCTCCAGCCCTGCCGCTGCAGAAAGCAGCGATGCAAAATCCGGATTCGTTTCATCGGCGGCACCGCGAAGCAGAATTACATCGGTGACCCGGGGCCTGCCTTCCGTAATTGTGCCCGTCTTATCCAATACTACAGTATCTAAGTTATGGGCTGTTTCCAACGCTTCCCCGGATTTGATCAGGATCCCATTTTCCGCGCCTTTGCCGGTTCCCACCATAATGGCCACCGGAGTAGCCAGGCCCAGCGCGCAGGGGCAACTGATGACCAGCACACTGATGGCACAGCTGAAAGCGAATTCAAAAGTCTCGCCCCACAGCAGCCAGAAAATACAGGTTGCCAGTGCGATGAGCATTACCACCGGTACAAACACACCGGCTATTTTATCCGCCATGCGGGCAATGGGAGCCTTGCTGCTGCTGGCTTCGTCCACCAGCCGGATAATCTGGCTGATCGTGCTGTCTTCCCCTACCCGTTGGGCTGTAAAATGAATAAACCCGGTTTTGTTGATGGTAGCGCTGATGACTTTATCTCCCGGCTGTTTTTCCACCGGGATGCTCTCCCCGGTAATGGCCGCTTCATCCACGCTGGTAGTGCCGCTGATAATCACCCCGTCTGCCGGAATGCTTTCACCGGGGCGTACCACGATTTCATCGCCTTCCACCAGTTCTTCCGCCGGAATGACGACTTCCGCGCCGTCCCGGATGACCGCAGCCTGTTTCGGTGCCAGGTCCATCAGTTTTTCAATGGCGCTGGAGGTGCGGCCTTTGGAACGGGCTTCCAGCCATTTGCCGAAGGTAATCAGGGTGACGATCATACCTGCCGATTCAAAATACAGATTCATGCGGTACAGATCCACCAGCGCCACATCGCCGTGGCCCAGGCCCCATCCGATACGGTAGATGGCAAAAATACCGTAAAGCAACGCCGCGCCGGAACCTACCGCCACCAGCGTATCCATATTAGGACCGCCCATGGCCAGGCTCTTAAATCCGCTGATAAAAAACTTTTTATTGATAATCAGAATGGGCAATACCAGGATGAATTCCGTAAAAGCCAGCCAGATTGCATTGTTGGTTCCGTAAAAATAATTCTGCAAAATGTCCGGAACCGCAAAACCGAAAAATTTCGCAAACATGGGCGTCATGGAAAGAATCAGCACCGGAATTAAAAATACCAGCGACCACATAAGCCGGTGATGCATTTCCGCAATAGCTTCTCTCGATGCTTTCACCGCCGGATTTTCTTTCGGTTTTTTTGCTTTTGCAGAAGAAGAACCGGCTGCTTTGCCGCTGCCTGCCGATTCCTTACTGCTGCCGGCCCCTGCGCTGGCGGTTGAACCTGACTCTGTTTTACCGTTGCGGCCCGTTTCCACCCGTTCGGCGCCGTAGCCGGCATCCACTACAGCCTGAACAATGTTCTCTTCATTTAATTTCGTTTCGTCATATTCCACCTGCATGGAATTGGTCAGCAGGTTCACGCTGGCTTTTCCTATTCCGTCCAGCTTATTTACCGCTTTTTCCACGCGGCTGGAGCAGGCGCTGCAGGTCATACCTGTGACGATGTATTTTTCTTTCTTCATAACTGCCTTTCTGCCTGCAACGCCTTGGTTGCAACCATATCTTTTGTTACGTTGTAACTCGGTTTCCCTTTATGCAGACAAACACCTGCCTGCAGATTCTTCTTACTTCATCAGCTTCTGCACCAATGTTACCAGCTCATCCACTACTTCATCCTTACCGTTACGGATATCATCCACCACACAGCCGTGGATATGCTGGGCCAGCAATTCTTTGTTGAAAGCGTTCAGTGCGCTCTGGATTGCGCTGACCTGAATGAGGATATCGACACAGTAACGATCCTCTTCCACCATCTTTTCGATGCCACGGACCTGGCCTTCGATCAGCTTCAGGCGGCGGATCATGCTTTTGTATTCTTTGCTGTTAACATCCCGGTATTTGTGTTTCACACAATCACAGCAGGAAGACCCGGACATGGTCTCTCCTGCATGGGAGTTTGCAGTTGCAGCACAACAAGAATTCTCCTCTTTTGCCATTATTTCTTCTTTTGCCATTTTCAAACCTTCTTCTTTCACACAAAAGGGGGGAAGAACTGCAGGCCTTCTCCCTGCCTGCAGTTCCATCATTCCGGCAGCAGCCGGTGAGAGTCCGGCCACTGTTTATCAGAATCCTTCTCCTATACCCCCATAGGGTATTTACCTGGACAAAAATAATATACCCCACAGGGGTATATTTGTCAAGAGAAAACTCTTTTATTTTTATAAAATGCCAATTGTTGCAATACGACCGGCAGGCAAATACTTTTACTGCCGCATTAAGAAATTATAAAGAGCGCCAAGCATGCCCGCATCATTTTGCAACGCGGCAAACCGCAGCGTCAGTTTTCCATACACCAACGGGAACAGCTTTTCCCGCAACGCTATATCCAGCAACGGATACAGATATGCTTCCTGTGCGGCAATGCCGCCGCCTACGATGATCCGTTCCGGATTTAGAATATAACAAATATTGGCGATGCCAGTCGCAAGGTCATCCATCTGTCTGGCAATGGCAGCCGCAGCTTCTTCGTCTCCGCTCTGTGCCAGGGCAAAAATTTTTCTGCCATCCAGCGCAGTTTCCGGAATTCCTTTTGCCGCTGCTACGTTACGGATCAGCGCCCGGGTGGACGCCATCTCCTCCCATGTGCATTCCGGTGTAATATGCTGCAGTCCCGCTTCCCCGCCGAAGCAGGCCGCGCCGTGGATCACCCGGCCGTCCAGCAGGGCACAGCCGCCGATTCCGGTTCCGACAGTAATACAGAACAGCGATTTCGCCCCTTGTCCGGCGCCCAGCCAGTATTCTCCCAGCGCCGCGGCGTTTACATCGTTCTCCACCGTACAGGGCAGACCGCAGCGTATTTCCAGCCGTTCTCCCAACGCCGTACCCGGATAACCCGGAAAATACTTCGGCGCATATAAAATCAAACCTTTTTCCGGATCGACCACGCCTGCAGTGGAAACCGCAATCCCACGCAAACTGTATTCCTGCCGGTATTGTTCCGTGACGGAAGCCAGACTATCCACCAGCCCATCCACACCTTTTTGGGTAATTACATTGGGAATTTCGTTTTTTTGCAACAGCGCGCCATTTTCTCCGGCCACGCCAAATTTTACGGAAGTTCCGCCAATATCAAAACACATGTAATGTTTCATGCTTATCCTCAGTCCATTTTCTTAAAAGCTTCCGTCAGCGGCGGAATTACCTGCTTTTTCCGGCTCAGTACGCCCGGCAGATGATAGTACCCCGCAGCGTCCCGGTCGCCAAAAGCCAGATCCAGCACACTGTCCCGGCAGCCCGCCTCCAGAAGATCCGTAGCTTCGCCCAGCACGTCCGTCACCATCAGCAGCGACATATCATAGTTTTCTCGTTTTCTGAATTCGTCCAGAGCCTTTTGCAATTCCGGAAGTTTTTCCATGGCCAGCTGCCGGTCCATAATATTAATCTGGCTCACCGTGACCCGCACATCCCCGAAATCAAACTCCTTGAAGTCGTTGCGGATAATATCTGCCGGAGCCATGGTGTTCAGCACGCTCCCGGCCCGCAGCAGCTGCATGGCAAAGTCTTCCGGGTCTTCAATGCCCGCCTGTACTGCCAGCCGTTTGGCCGCGGCCCGGTCCGCCTCCGTCGTAGTAGGGGAACGGAAATACAACGTATCCGAAACCATAGCGGCAAACAGGATGCCCGCAATATTAGGCGGCATGCCTATGTCATGGTTCCACATCATGTTGGCGATAATCGTAGCCGTGGAACCTACCGGTTCCTGCCGGATGTAAATCGGCGCACCGGTAGTAAGGCCCCCCAGCCGGTGGTGGTCGATAATCTCCAGGATCTGCGTTTCTTCAATGCCTTCCACCGCCTGGCTCCGCTCGTTGTGATCTACCAGGATGACCTGCTGCCGTTCCGGCTCCAGCATCATGCCCCGGTCGATGATTCCGATATATTTTCCCTTTCGCAGCACAGGATAGGTTACATATTTGGCCGAAAGGATTTTTTCCTTTACATCCGCCAACAGGTCCGTTTCATTGAAGCATACCACCGGGGACGTCATGATCAGCTTCGCGGGAATGCTCTGGTTGATCAGCCGCGCCGTGCGGTAACTGTCAAAGGGCGTAACGATAATCACGTCATCCCTTGCTTCCGCCAGCCGGATAATTTCCTCCGAAACATCGGTATTTCTGGTCAGCACCAGGCAGATGCCGCCGATTCCCAACAGTTCCTTCTGCACATCTTCCCGGTCCCCCAGGATGATCATATCCCCGGGCGCCACATCCGCCAGAATCGTCGCCGCCTGAGACGCGCCCAGCTTGATCTTGCCGGAAAAGGTTTTCCCGATATCCCCGCAAAGCAGCCTGCCTTCCAGCGTACTGACAATATTGGCATAGCTGACGGAACCATCCTCCAGTTCCTTGATGGATTCCTCTTCGTAATAACGTTTGGCCAAATCGCCTACCGTGATGATGCCGGTCACATTTCCCTCTGTGTCCAACACCGGCACGGACTTCAGCCGGGGATTTTCCACAAACAACTTGCCTGCTTCCCGCAGCGTAGCCTGCATGCCCACGGCCGGCGCCTGCAGAAGCCTGATATCTTCCAGGGAAGGATAAAAATAATTAATCAGCCGGGGCGCCGGAATTTTAAAATAATCCAGTACGAACTCCGTTTCCGGATTCAGTTTGCCCGCACGGGCCGGTTCCGCATTCCAGCCCTGCTGCTTTTTCAGATAGGCATAGGCAATAGCCGAGCAGACCGAGTCGGTATCCGGATGCTGGTGACCGATGATAAGAACAGGTTTATTCATAACTGCCTCCCTGACACTGCTAAAACTTAATTTAATATATTATTATACCATAAAAAAACGTCTGCACCTTACGATGCAGACATTTCTGTTTATAAAATCATCGGATGCAGCTCTTTTTTCACCGGGCATATTTTAGCTGTTCGGTTAAATCTCAATATTTACTGTTGTTTTCCTTTGACCTTCTGCCGGACAATTCATGCAGCAATTCTGCCGGAGTAATGCCGTGGTACGCCAGCAGCACCATGCAGTGATACCAGAGGTCGCTCATTTCGTAAATTACTTCCTGACGGCTGTTGTTCTTGGAAGCGATGATGGTCTCCGCCGACTCTTCGCCCACCTTCTTTAAAATCTTGTCCTGTCCTTTCATGAACAGGTACTTGGTATAACTCTTTTCGCCGCCGTGTTCCCGTTTGTACAGGATGACCCGGTACAGTTCTGCCAGAACGCCGTAGATGCTTTCGTTGTCCGGTTCCGGAACAGGCAGGTTTCTGCCTTCCCCTTCATTCCACAGGGGATTGAAGAAGCAGGAGCGATGCCCCGTATGGCAGGCTGCGCCTGTCTGATCCACTTTCACCAGCAAAGCATCCCCGTCACAATCATAGGTGATGGATTCCACTTTCTGCATGTGGCCGCTGGTAGCGCCCTTGTTCCACAATTCCTGACGGCTGCGGCTCCAGAACCAGGTATAGCCGGTTTCCACCGTCTTGGCCAGACTCTCGCCGTTCATATAGGCCAGCATCAGCACTTCATCACTGTACACATCCTGCACGATGGCAGGGATCAATCCCTTGTCATCAAATTTCAGATTAGAAAAATCAATTTTCATTACAGTCTCACCTCTACTCCTTTATCCCGCAGGTACTGTTTCACCTGCCGGATCGTAAACGTTTTGTAATGGAATACGGAAGCCGCCAGCACCGCATCTGCCTTTCCCAGCGCAAGCACATCATAAAAATGTTCCAGGGTACCGGCGCCGCCGCTGGCAATGACAGGCACGTTCACCGCTTCCGCCACTGCTCTCGTCAGGGGAATATCGTAACCGTTTTTGGTACCGTCCGCGTCCATGCTGGTCAGCAGGATCTCACCGGCCCCCAGGTTCACCGCTTTCTTCACCCATTCCAGACAGTCGAGCCCCGTAGGCGTCCTGCCGCCGTTCACATAAATTTCCCAACGGTCCGTGCCGCAGCGTTTTGCGTCGACTGCCAGCACAATGCACTGACTGCCGAACAGTTCCGCACCCCGGGCGATCAGGTCCGGATTTTTTACCGCCGCCGTATTCAGCGAAGTTTTGTCCGCTCCCGCATTCAGACAGTTGCGGATGTCTTCCACGGTACTGATGCCGCCGCCCACCGTCAGGGGCATAAACGCCTTGCCCGCCGTCCGGTTGATGACATCCAGCATGGACTTGCGTTTTTCCACGCTGGCGGTGATATCCAGAAACACCAGCTCATCCGCGCCTTCCCTGTCATAGACGGAAGCCAGCTCCACCGGGTCGCCTGCGTCCCGCAGACCTACAAAATTCGTGCCTTTTACGACCCGCCCTTCTTTTACGTCCAGGCAGGGAATGATTCGTTTGGTCAGCATGTTGTTCCCCTTTACTATTATAGCAAACTTAGCTTTGTGAAACCATGCGCAGCGGCTCGATTTCGCAGTTATTTCAGAATTAGCAACCCTCTCCGGCTGCTGCCGAATTGTTACGCTTTGCCTTTGGCCACAGCCAGTGCTTCTTTTAAATCCACTTTGCCGGCATACAGCGCTTTTCCGATTATCACGCCTTCAATACCGTCCTGCTCACGGGCCATAACCTTTTTCACATCTTCAATCGAAGCCACGCCGCCGCTGGCAATAACTTTCACGCCGCTGGCTTTAGCCAGTTCTGCCGTCGCTTCCACATTCACGCCCTGCAGTTTTCCGTCCCGGCTGATATCCGTAAAAATAATATGCCGGATACCGATTTCCGCCATCCGCTTTCCCAGCTCCAGATAATTCATACCGCCGGAAACGCCCCAGCCTTCCACAGCCACTTCACCGTTTTTTGCATCAATGCCCGCTACCGCCTGACCGGGAAAATATTTACAGATTTCCCGGGTTTCCGCCGGATTCCGGGCTGCCAGACTGCCTAAAATGACCCGGGTCACGCCCAGATCCAGCATGCGGGATACCGCGTGCAAATCGCGGATGCCTCCGCCTACTTCCACTTTCATGTTACCGGCCTTCGCCAGAATACGCCGGATCACTTCCAGATTCCGGCTTTCCCCGGCCAAAGCACCGTCCAAATCTACCACGTGGAGAAATTCCGCTCCCGCGTCCCGGAACTGTTCCGCCACGGCAGCCGGATCATCCGCATACACCGTTTCCTGTTTAAAATCGCCTTCCACCAGGCGCACTGCTTTTCCATTCCGCAAATCAATTGCAGGAAAAATAATCATAGTGTCTCTTCTTTCTGATAAATTATAAATTCACAAACCGTTTCAGCATGGCAAGCCCCACTTCGCTGGATTTTTCCGGGTGAAACTGGACGCCGGAAACATTTCCCCTGCCTACGCTGGCCACAATTTCCGTTCCGTAATCACAGACGGAAGTGATCAGAGCCCTGTCCTCTGGCTGACAGCAATAGCTGTGCACAAAATACACATATTTTCCTTCACTGTCCGCCAGTAAAGGGGAAGAAGTCTTCAGGTTCAGCTGATTCCATCCCATGTGGGGTATTTTCAAAGACGTAGGAATCATTACAACCTTGCCAGGAAACACGCCCAGCCCTTTAACACCCGGCGCTTCTTCGCTTTCTTCAAACAGCACCTGCATTCCGAGACAAATACCGAGAAACGGTTTGTCCGCAGCAATATACTCTTTAATGACCGGAATGACTCCGGCTTTTTCCAGATTCGCCATGCAGTCGCCAAACGCACCCACACCCGGCAGAATCAGTTTTTCCGCCGCCGCAATAATTTCTTTATCGCCGGTAATAACGGGGTTGCCTCCTACCAGTGCCACAGCCTTGTTGACACTGTGCAGGTTCCCCAGGCCATAATCAACAATTACGACATTTTTATTGCTCATTGCCTAAACTCCCAAAAATCACAGCACGCCCTTGCTGCTCATAACGCCCTTCACCCGCGGATCCACGGCCGCCGCTTGCGCCACGGCACGGGCAAAGGCCTTGAAGATTGCTTCGATGATATGATGCACGTTGCTGCCGTACAGGACACGGATATGCAGCGTCAATCCGCAGTGCATGGCTACGGCGCGGAAAAATTCTTCCGTCATTTCCGTATCGTAATTTCCCAGTTTTATTTTCGGAATCTCTGCGCCGAAAACTAAAAACGGACGGCCGGAAAAATCCAGGCATGCCTGGGCCAGGGTTTCATCCATGGGGATAAAACAGTTACCGTAGCGGTGGATCCCGGCTTTGTCACCCAGCGCCTCCCGCAACGCTTCGCCCAACACAATACCGATATCTTCCACCGTGTGATGGCTGTCCACTTCCAGATCGCCTTTTGCTTTTACAGTCAAATCCATAAAACTGTGTTTGGCCAGCAGGGTCAGCATATGATCCAGAAAACCGATACCCGTTGCAATGTCGCATATCCCTTCTCCATCCAGTGTCAGTTTTACGGAAATCTGCGTCTCCGCCGTTTTTCTTTTTATCTCAGCACAGCGCGTCTTTTTCGTTTCAGTTGATTTGTTCATTTCCCAAACACTCCCTGCAAAGATTCTTGATTTTGTTCATCACGATGGCATTTTCTTCCGGCAGCCCGATGGTCTGGCGGATGCATCCCTGCAGAACCGGGTGCTCCGTAAAATCCCGCAGCAGGATTTTTTCCGCCAGCATAGCCTTAAAAATCATTTTACCGGCCTTCGTCGCCGCGCTGAAATTACTGTAACCGTATTTTTTTTCGTACGCGTCCGCAAGCATGGCCTGCAGTTTCCCCTCCGGACTGTAGCAGATAAAATTGGTTTCCGTAGGCCAGACTTTCATCCCCAGTTCTTTTAGTTCCGCAATCATCAGCGCCCGCTGGGAACGGATCTCTTCAATCTGCTCACGGAAATCTTCTTTATGACGGTAGCAAACCTCTGCTGCCATGAGAGAATATGCGTTCACATGATAGGGCAGTAGCGTCTTCCCTAAAATGCGGCTCAGGGAAATGCTGCCTACAGAATACCCGACCCGCATACCGGCCAGGCTGTAGGCTTTGGAAAAAGTCCGGTAAACGAGGAAATTATTGTATTTGTTTAACAGCGCCAGGGCCGAACCTGCCACCAGTTTCAACTGGCTCAGGGGGCGCAGGTCCCGGGGATCCACCCCTTCCCCTCTGGCAAATTCCATATACGCTTCATCTACGATAACAGGACACTCTACGTTGGCAATGATTTGTTCAATCACTGACAGTGGATTGTAATTTCCCGTCGGATTGTTGGGATTGTTGAGAATCAGCAGATTAGGACGGTTCTCTTTACAGAAATCAATGACCGATTCCGCATCCAGAAAACCTTCCACGTTCAGAGGATAACGCAATACTTCGCTGTCCGACATCTGGGCGTAAACGCCGTACATGGAAAAAGACGGATAAGGTACCGCAATCTTCTTCCCTGCTCCGCCAAAAGCATAGCAGGCCATCTGCAACAGTTCACTGGAGCCGTTGCCGACGCGTACTTTGTCAATATCAACACCCAGTGTTTCCGCAATAAGGTTGCACAGGGTCTCGCATTTTATCGGCGGATACCGGTTAAACAAAAAACTTTTTGTCTTTTCTTCAATTTCCTGCTGTATGGAAGCCGGAACCGGATAATTCGACTCGTTGGCGTTTACGATTATTTTTGCTTCTATCGTTTCTACTTCATATTCCTCCAGCCCGGCCAGGCTGGAACGAACCGCAATCTCAGGCACGTTGTTCACCCCTTATGTAACTATAAATGAAATTGGCAGGTAAGCCGCTTCTCTTCACAGATAATCAATTATTTACCTTTCCTGACGTTTCCGGATCGCATTGGCGTGAGCCCGCAGGCCTTCTGCTTCCGCCATGGCGATAATATCGTCCGCGGCTTCCAGCAATGCCTTGTTGGTATAAGCAATGATGCTGGTCTTTTTCATAAAGGTTTCCACGTTCAGAACACTGTAGAATTTCGCCGTACCACCGGTAGGCAATACATGGTTGGGTCCTGCAAAGTAGTCGCCCAAAGGCTCGGGAGAATCCGTGCCCAGAAACATCGCGCCACAGTTATGCAGCAGGGGCATCAGCTGGAAGGGTGCTTTTGTCATAACTTCCAGATGCTCCGGCGCACTGAGGTTGGCCATGGCCACCACGGTCTCCATGTTATTCGCCAGAATGATCTTGCCCATGGTTCTCAGGGACGCCGCAGCTATTTCTTCCCGGGGCAGTTCTTTCAACTGCACTTCCACTTCCGCCGCCACCGCTTTGGCGATACGCTCGCTGTCTGTAATCAAAATTGCGCTGGCCAGCGGATCGTGCTCTGCCTGGCTTAATAAATCGGCCGCCAGATAGACCGGATTGGCAGAATCGTCCGCCACGATCAAAATCTCGCTGGGTCCGGCCAGCATATCAATATCCACATGCCCATATACCGCTTTCTTTGCCAGCGTCACAAAAATATTGCCGGGGCCAGTGATCTTGTTCACCTTCGGAACTGTTGCCGTACCAAAAGCCAGCGCTGCAATGGCCTGGGCACCGCCCATTTTATAAATTTCGGTAATCCCGATTTTTTCTGCCGTTACCAGTACATAAGGATTCAGCTTTCCGTCCTTACCGGGAGGCGCTGCCATCACAATGCGGGGCACACCAGCTACTTTGGCCGGAACCGCGTTCATGATCACGCTGGAAGAATAGGCCGCCGTACCGCCGGGCACATAGATACCCACACTGTCCAGGGGCGTGATCTTCTGTCCCAGAATGCTGCCATGGGCCCGGTTGGTAATCCAGGATTTTGGCATCTGCTCCTCATGAAATTTTTTTACGTTCATGATTGCCCGGGTAAGGGAATCAACGACCTTGGGGTCTACCAATGTGCGGGCCTCGTCAAATTCCCGCTCCGTTACCCGCAGGGTTTCGGCGGTCAGACCCGCCCGGTCAATCGTGTTGGTGAAATACAACAGCGCTTCGTCCCCAACCCTGCGCACGTAGTCTACAATGCGGTCTACGATCTGCGCAGCCGTCAGGTGTTCGCCCCACATCTGATCGCAGGCTGCCTGTACGCCCGGTGAAAGCTCCGTTTCGTCAAAGGCTTTCTTTTTCAGAAGCGCAGCAATTTCCTCAGCATTCATTTTTCTTGCGTCAATTATATTCATTTTGCTTTTTTGTCTCCTTTTTCCGCTGCCAGTACGGCACGTAAATCCACGACCAGTTTATGCAGCCGTTCAAATTTCAGTTTGAAGCTGACCGGATTGGCAATCAGCCGTGCGGTGGAAGTAAAGATGCTGTCCACTTCCATCAGCTTGTTTTCTTTAATAGTGGTCCCTGTCTCTACAATATCCACAATCAGCTCCGACAACCCAATCAGTGGGCCCAGTTCGATGGAGCCGTTCAGTTTAACTATTTCCATCTGGATGCCCAGCTTATCAAAATATTCCCGGGCACAGCGGGGATATTTTGTTGCCACGCGCAAATGCGCGTAATCTTTTAGTTCCGACCGCTTCTTCGCTTCCGGCACCGCCATCATCAGACGGCATTTTCCAAAGCCCAGATCCAGCAGTTCGTACACGTCCTTCTGCTCTTCCAGCAGAACGTCCTTGCCGATAATGCCGATGTCCGCAGCGCCATACTCCACATAGGTCGGAAGATCCACCGTTTTGGTGATGATAAAACGCACCTTCGTTTCCTCATTCGCAATCACAAGCTTGCGGGAATTTTCCGAAACGCCTTCCGCGCTGTACCCTACTTTGGCCAACAGGTCCAGACTTCGTTTGAACAGTTTGCCCTTTGGCAGCGCTATGGTAATATATTCTTCCATGGTTTATTCTCCATTCCGGTCCTGTTTCGCCGTACTTCATGTAACAGAAAACACAACGATAATATTATCCGATGTATTTCCATGTACTGTAATGATTTTCCTGTACGGCCTGCTGCATTTCCGTTTCCGTCATAGCACGGTCAGCCAGCTTCACCCGTTTGCCTTCTTTACGGAGGGCACAGGCTGCACGGATACCTTCTGCGGTTTTTCCGCCCCCATAGGCAACAAACACGGTTTCCGGCCGTTCCGCAAACTGTTTCCCCTGCCGTTCCAACGTCAGGGCTATACGGTCAATGCCCAGGGCAAAACCGGTAGCGGGGCAGGGTTTCCCGAATCGCTGCATCATGTTGTCATAACGCCCGCCACCAATCAGGGAATATCCCATTCCGGCAGCATACCCCTCAAACAGCATACCCGTGTAGTAATCCAGACTGCGGGTCAGGCCCAGGTCAAAGCTCAGATACTGTTCCACTCCGTAGGCTTTGGCCAGTTCATAGATTTCCCGCAGGTTCTCCAGCGCATTCCAGCAACGACGGCTCAACACCCGCTTCTGCATATCTTCCAGCAACGCAATACCGCCATGCAGGAACAGCAATTCTTTAAAAATAAGGGCCAACTGTTCCGGAATTCTTGCTGCTTCCACGACATTTTCCAGTCCGGCCGCGTTGCGTCTGATCAGGCAATGCTTGATATCCTTTGCCTGTTCTTCCGTCAGCGTTGCCGCTTCAATCAACCCGTTGATAAACTCCATGTGGCCAAGGGTGATATTAAAATCTTTCAGGCCCGCTTCCATGAGGGTCGACACGGCCAGCGCAATGACTTCCGCATCGGCAGCCGCCCCGGCGGCCCCCATCATTTCGATACCGCACTGGGTAAATTCACATTGGCGGCCGGCCTGGGCCTCTTCGTAACGGAATAACTGAGCCCGGTATGATAACCGCTTCACGCTTTCATCTTTGCGCATCCGTGTGGCCACCATGCGGGCAATCGGTGTCGTCATATCCGTGCGGAGCATTAAAATGTTATCCTTGCGGTCAAAAAACTTAAACGCGCCCGCGCCGGGTTGTCCCATACCTGCAAACGTATCCAGATACTCGAAGGTCGGTGTCGCTACTTCGTCATACCCCCAAAGAGCAAACAGGTTGCATATCTTATCTTCCATCTGCCGGCGTGCCGCAGCCTCTCCCGGAAGCACGTCCCTTGTTCCATAGGGAACCTGCAATATTGCATCAGCCATTTTCCCGTACCGCTTTCTTTCTTTCGGCCCGTTCTTTTTCAAATTTAGCTTTACGTATCACTCTGGGTGACCGGGTCTCATGATGCTTTTTCTTCAAATTTGCCAATGCTGTTTCATAGCCGTCCTTACCATACACAAGGCATCGTTTCACGCGGGAAATCGTCGCTGTGCTGGCTCCCGTACGCTCCACGATATCCTCATATTTAACACCTTCATCCAGAAGCCTTGCTACTTCAAACCGCTGGGCCAGTGCCTTGAACTCGCTGATCGTACAGGCGTCTTCCAGAAAATTGGCAATCTGTTTCTCATTCTTCAGGGAAGCGATCGCTTCACACAGTTGTTCAGTCAGATGATTCTCAATTTTCTCAGCCATAATTAAAATCCTCCTTGCACGCAGAACCTTTTCTTTCAATTTCTTTTACAGTTCCTGCTTTCACATTATTCTCTTGTTTTATCTTTCTCATAGAACCGACTTTCCTCATTTGATAAAAATCATAAACAAAATTCGTTATTTATCAATTTACTACTTTATTGCGTGAAAGTCAATATCCACTTGCTGTTTTTACGAAAATTAAGAGATAATCCGTATTTTACGTAATATCTATTCCGGTAAACCTTGATCATTTCAACAAAATCACCATTAAAAACTATTATGAAACAAATATCCGGCGTCCGTCTTAATCAGGCGCCGGATATGGAATTTCACGTGGATACACAGATATGTAACTAACACGGATATGCAATTATATTTACGACAGCTTGTTCTTGTTCAGCTTGCGGCTCAGCGCGTTTCCAACAGTCTGCACACCCTGTACCATAACAATCAGGACAATGACCGTAGCAATCATCACATCCATCTGGAAGCGCTGGTAACCGTAACGGATCGCCAGGTCACCCAGTCCGCCACCGCCTAAAGCACCTGCCATTGCAGAAGCGCCTATTAACGCAATCAACGCCAGGGTAATTCCCAACACAATGGAATGCAATGACTCAGGAAGCATCACCTTGGAAATAATCTGCACAGGGCTCGCGCCCATGGACTGGGCTGCTTCAATTACGCCCCTGTCCACTTCCAACAGGGAAGATTCAATGACGCGGGCAATAAAGGGCGCCGCCGTAATAGTCAGCGGCACAATGGCTGCTGTTGTGCCAATGGAAGAACCCACGATCATGCGGGTAAAAGGAATAATAGCGACCATTAAAATGATAAACGGTGTGGAACGGGTCGCATTCACGATAGCGCCCAACACATTATGCACCACAGAATTCGGCATGATGTGGTCTTTACGGGTCACAGTCAGAATCACGCCGAGAGGCAGACCGATGAGCGTTGCCAGCACGATGGCGATCAGCACCATATAACAGGTTTCCCCCAGCGATTTCAAAAGCAAATCTATCATATTAGCCGACATAGCCGATCACCTCCACTTTTACTCCCGCATCTTTAGCATACTGAACGGAGTCTGCGATACCTTTTTCATCACCCATGATTTCTACCAGCAGCGTTCCGTAAGGAGTATCCTTCAGGTAATCCACTTTGCCGGAAATGATATTGACATCCACTCCGAATTTTTTGATCAGGGCAGAAACCAGCGGCTGATCTGCGCCGGTCTTCTTTTCCGTTTCATCCCCGCCTGCGCCGCTGTCCAGGAATGTCAGGTTAACCAGCAGCCTTGCGCCCGGAAAATACTTCTGTTTCATAGACTGCGTGTCAATAATCGGAGGAATTTTAATATCGTTGACAGTCTTGACAAATTCCTGCGTCGTTTCCATCTGCGGTTCCGTAAACACCTTATACATGGTGCCTTCCTCAATGATGACGCCGTTTTCAATAACCGCCACACGGTCACAGATTTCTTTCACCACTTCCATCTGGTGGGTAATCATGACAATGGTAAGATTCAGCCGTTTGTTGATATCCCGCAACAACTGTAAAATGGATTTTGTGGTCTGGGGGTCCAGTGCGGAAGTCGCTTCGTCTGACAGAAGCACTTTCGGATTAGAGGCCAGCGCCCGGGCAATACCAACCCGTTGCTTCTGACCTCCGGAAAGCTGGCTGGGATAATAATCCGCCCGGTCTCTCAGCTGTACCAGGTCCAGCAGTTCTCCTACCCGTTCCGCAATTTTTTCCTTAGGCAGGCCCTGGATCTCCAGCGGAAACGCGATATTATCAAATACGGTACGGGAAGCCAGCAGGTTAAAATGCTGGAAGATCATACCGATATTCTGCCGGGCTTTCCTGAGCTGGGCCTCGTTCATGGCAGTAAGTTCCTGTCCGTCCACAAAGACCTGTCCCCCCGTAGGCACTTCCAGCATATTGATACACCGGATCAGCGTGGATTTCCCGGCGCCGGATAAACCGATAATGCCAAAAATTTCTCCCTCTTTTACCTCAATATTCGTTTTCTTCAGGGCCGCAATGTCTCCGGCTTTGCTGAAATACGTTTTCTCTACGTTTACTAGCTTTATCATGCGTGTTTCCTTCTCTCTTCGCACCATTTACAATAAAATGCTTTTGCATAGTTTATCATGCTGAAATATTTATCGTTTCAGCATTCTGGTGCGTTTTTACCGAATAATTCATTTATATTTATAGTAATCTTTATTATTATAACGATTTTTGCGTAAAAATGCAAAACGAAATCCGCCTTCTTTACGAAAATTTTATTTAATTATCACTTTTTATTTTTCATTTTTAATTATTTGGCTTTTAATGTAAGAAATAATAAGGTATAATTAATTGGTACATAAAAAACACAATACAACAGGTCGTACTATAATGTTAAGAGGGGTCATTATCAGAGGAGGATTTTAGCATGCTGAAACTGGTTACCAAACGTTGTAAAGGCTGCGGCATCTGCGTAAACTTCTGTCCCAAAAAGGTATTGGAAGTTACGGAAGTAGGCAAGTGCGCCATTATTAAAGACAAAGAAAAAGACTGTATCCGGTGCGGACAGTGCGAGATGCGCTGCCCCGACTACGCAATTTTTGTGGAAAAGTAAAGGAGTGAGATGTTATGTCCAGAGTATTACTGTTGCAAGGCAACCAGGCAGTAGTAGAAGGCGCCATCGCGGCCGGCGTTAAATTTTACGGCGGCTATCCCATCACCCCTTCTACGGAAATTGCCGAACAGTTAGCAGCCCGTCTGCCCCAGGTCGGCGGCAAATTTATGCAGACAGAAGATGAAATCGCCGGGTTAGGCGCAGCCATCGGCGCCTCCATGGGCGGCAAAAAAGCCATGACCGCCACCAGCGGTCCCGGCTTCTCCCTGAAGCAGGAAATGTTAGGCCTGGCCTGCACGGCGGAAATCCCTGTAGTCCTCGTAGACGTACAGCGGGTAGGCCCGGCTACCGGCCAGCCCACCAGCCCTGCCCAGGGCGAAGTGATGATGACCCGCTGGGGAACCCACGGCGACCACTGGGTCATCGTGGTATCGCCCTCCAGCGTGCCGGAATGCTTCTGGCTCACCATCCGCGCGGTTAACCTGGCGGAAAAATACCGCGTGCCCGTTATCATTTTAATGGACGAAGTCATCGGCCATATGCGGGAAAAAATTGAACTGCCGGATGACTACAGCACGGTAGAAACCGTGGACCGGATACGTCCCACCTGCAAACCGGAAGAGTATCTGGCTTACGGCACCACGGAAGACAATCTGGTTCCTGCCATGGCGGATTACGGCAGCGGCTACCGCTGGCACGTCACCGGCCTGATCCACGACGAGACCGGGTTCCCGAAAGGCACGCCGGCCGGCACGGTCAACGCCCTGAACCGCCTGCATGATAAAATTTATAATAACCTGGCAGATATCGTTACGTTTGAAAACTATAAGATGGACGACGCGGAATTCGCTGTTCTTTCCTTCGGCGGCGCGGCCCGTACCGCTTACGAAGCAGTAGACATGGCCCGGGCTGAAGGACTGAAAGTCGGTTTCTTCCGTCCCATCACCATCTGGCCTTTCCCGGAAAAAGAAGTGAAAGAGCTGGCAGGCAAAGTAAAAGGCATTTTAGTGCATGAGCTGAACTACGGCCAGTATGTGCTGGAAGTAGAACGGGTCGTAGCAGGCAAATGCCCTGTCACCCTGTACGGCAAGTACGACAACGAATCCGCAACGCCGCAGGAACTTCTGGCGGAAATCAAAAAGGCCATGGGCCGGTAAGGGAAAGGAGATAAGACCATGGGAATGGAACAATTAGTTGAGAAATATTTTCGCCCGGGCCGCCTGCCCCACATCTGGTGCCCCGGCTGCGGCAACGGCGTCATCACGGGCGCAATTGTAAAAGCGGTGGATAAGCAGGGCTTGTCCAAAGACGAAGTCGCTTTAATTTCCGGTATCGGCTGCTCCAGCCGCTCTTCCGGGTATCTGGATTTTAATACAGCCAACACCTTACACGGACGGGCACTGCCCATCGCCAGCGGCCTGAAGATGGCGAATCCCGCTTTAAAGGTTATTGTTGCCAGCGGCGACGGTGACTGCACAGCCATCGGCGGCAACCACCTGATTCATGCGGCACGCCGCAACATTGATTTAACATTAGTAGTATATAACAACAGCATCTATGGCATGACCGGCGGCCAGTATTCGCCCATGACCCCCAAAGGATCCAAAGCGACTACGGCTCCGTACCTGACCATCGAACCTTCCTTCAATCTGCTGGAACTGGCAAAAGCAGCCGGCGCCACCTTCTGCGCACGGGCTACCACCTTCCATGTACCTCTGATGGTAGACGTGATTGCCAAAGGCATCGCCCACAAAGGCTTCTCCATCATCGAATGCGTATCGGCCTGCCCCATCAACTTCGGACGTCAGAACAAAGCGGGCACACCGGCCAAAATGATGGAATGGCAGCGGGACCACGGCGTAATGAAAGCAGCCTGGGACAAGATGGACGAAGAGAAAAAAGCCGAAGCCATCGCAGCGGGCAAATTCCCCATCGGCGTACTGTTTGAAACCAACGACGTACAGGAATATACCGAAGCCTATGATGAAGTCATCCGGCGCGCACAGGGAGGGAAATAATCATGAAACATAATTTTAGATTTTCCGGAACCGGCGGCCAGGGCCTGATCACAGCCGGTATCATCTTAGCGGAAGCAGCGATCCTCGACGGCAAAGAAGCCATCCAGTCCCAGTCCTACGGACCGGAAGCCCGGGGCGGTTCTTCCAAAGCGGAAGCCATCATCTCCGACGACAAAATTTATTTTGGCCGGGTTACCTGCCCGGATGTATTGCTGGCCATGAGCCAGGAAGCGGCAAACAAGTATACCAAGGACTGCGGCAAAGACAGTATCGTTATCACGGATTCCCTGTTTGTTAAAGAAGTACCCGGAACCTACAAAGAGCGGATTGACCTGCCCATCACCCACACGGCAATCGGCGCCTGTGGCAAATCCTTATTCGCCAACATCGTAGCGTTAGGGGCTGTTGTAGCCTTAACCCACTGCGTATCCGACGAAGCGCTGGAAAAGGCTGTGCTGAACCGTGTTCCCAAAGGAACAGAAGAAGCGAATAAAAAAGCCTTGCAGGCAGGCAAAGAACTGATTACTAAACGGTAAAATCGCTTCCACCCCTTCAAGGGGTGGTTCGCTTAGCCCTATAAGGGCCCAACACAGGCCAGCGCCTAAATGACGCTGGCTTTCACTTTGTTCAAGCCGCAGTGGTATGACTACTTGCTACCCTTAAAAGGGTCTTCGTATTCTTTACTGAATAACGAATCTTCCATTTGATCCATCTTATCCTGTTCCCGGATATATTTCTGTATGGTTTGCGCATTCAGCCCTACCGTACTAACGTAATATCCGGTTGCCCAGAATTTTCGATTTCCAAATTTATA